>NZ_QQBJ01000076.1 GCF_003347205.1 Mycolicibacterium moriokaense | reverse complement strand
TGGTCCATTCGGAGATGTTGTCTTGACGGGCCGGTGTGACGTATCTAGCATTCTCTACAGCGGAGGACGCATCTGTTCAGCAGAATAGAGAGTGAGTGTTGGCGGGTTGGTCGAGGAGTTCGGTGTGATGAATGCGGTCGGGGTCGATCGCGATACCCGTGAGGCTGTCGAGGCGTTCATGTTTCGGGAGGCGGAGCTACTCGATGGGGGGCAGTTCCGGGAATGGTTGGGTCTGCTCGACCCCGACATTCGGTATGTGGTTCCGGTGCGCACCACGAGGGAGGACTCCGCGGGTTGGGTGGGCGCGATCGCGCATTGGAACGACGACTACACGGGTTTGGAGATGCGGGTTCTTCGCGGCGAGACGGACTTCTCGTGGGCCGAGTCACCTCGGTCGCGGACCCGGCACTTCGTGTCCAACATTCGCACGACTGCCGGACCGGGGACTGATGAGTTGACCGTGCGCTCAAATCTGTTGTTCTTTCGCAGCCGCGGAGATAGCGGCCGCTGGGAGTTGCTGTCGGCCGAACGCGTCGACGTGTTGCGCCGGACCGACGATTCGCTGCGGCTGGCTCGGCGCGAGGTGTTGCTCGACCACTCGACGTTGCCCATCGACAACCTGTCGGTATTCCTGTAGGGCCAGCTCCCCTCACCACCTCCGCGTGGATATCGCCGATTCCAGAAAGGGCCCAACCATATGACCACCGAAACAA
>NZ_QQBJ01000075.1 GCF_003347205.1 Mycolicibacterium moriokaense | reverse complement strand
CTGCTCTGATGCCGCATAGTTAAGCCAGCCCCGACACCCGCCAACACCCGCTGACGCGCCCTGACGGGCTTGTCTGCTCCCGGCATCCGCTTACAGACAAGCTGTGACCGTCTCCGGGAGCTGCATGTGTCAGAGGTTTTCACCGTCGTCACCGAAACGCGCGAGACGAAAGGGCCTCGTGATACGCCTATTTTTATAGGTTAATGTCATGATAATAATGGTTTCTTAGACGTCAGGTGGCACTTTTCGGGGAAATGTGCGCGGAACCCCTATTTGTTTATTTTTCTAAATACATTCAAATATGTATCCGCTCATGAGACAATAACCCTGATAAATGCTTCAATAATATTGAAAAAGGAAGAGTATGAGTATTCAACATTTCCGTGTCGCCCTTATTCCCTTTTTTGCGGCATTTTGCCTTCCTGTTTTTGCTCACCCAGAAACGCTGGTGAAAGTAAAAGATGCTGAAGATCAGTTGGGTGCACGAGTGGGTTACATCGAACTGGATCTCAACAGCGGTAAGATCCTTGAGAGTTTTCGCCCCGAAGAACGTTTTCCAATGATGAGCACTTTTAAAGTTCTGCTATGTGGCGCGGTATTATCCCGTATTGACGCCGGGCAAGAGCAACTCGGTCGCCGCATACACTATTCTCAGAATGACTTGGTTGAGTACTCACCAGTCACAGAAAAGCATCTTACGGATGGCATGACAGTAAGAGAA
>NZ_QQBJ01000011.1 GCF_003347205.1 Mycolicibacterium moriokaense | reverse complement strand
AGGATCCGGTGTGCGGTGCTGGCGTGCAGGTCGAGTGCTCGCGCGAGCTCGATGACTCCGACGTCGCCCCGGGCGTCGCGCAGGACGCCGAGCACTGACAGTGCCCGTGCGATCGTTTGGGTCCCGGCGACCTGTTCACTTCGGGGCGGCTCTGCCGCCGTGCTCACGCGTGTCCCCTTTCCCACATGGTCACCGCAATCTAACAAGAGCGGATAGGGATTGTGGGCAGCGTTTCGAACGATTCGAAGGCGCGACGCCGAAGCCCTGCAGGGCGTGCGCCACCTGGCTGGGGACGTCGATGACGGTGACGCCGGCCGCGGTCAGCGCGTCGACCTTGGACTGCCCGCTGCCGCGGTTGCCCGTGGCGATGGCGCCCGCGTGACCCATCCGCCGTCGTCATCAAGGTCCGCAAGAATTTCATTATATGGTACTAGCTTCCACATGACCTGGTAGTTCTATGACCCCGTTCTTCGTGGATGATCCACATCACCTGTGACCATTGACACGGACGGCCTCAATGCTTACGGTCAATTTGGTATTACATTCCATATTTTGGAAAGCGGGCAGGGTATGGCGGGACCAGTCGCAGAAGGCGGGCGGGGTCAACAGACCCGAATCGCAACGGCCCAGCAGACACCGAAGAATCCGAAGTCGTCACCCGGGACGACCCGCACGGTCCACCCCGGAGCGCCCCGCCGGACACTCTTCGAATCAATGCGCCACAGGGTGCGGTCCAAGATCCTCGTGCTGCTGTGCCTGATGTACCTGATCACCTACATGGACCGGGTCAACATCTCGACGGCGGCCCCGTTCATCAAGACCGATCTCGGGCTGGACAACACACAGTTGGGGCTGGCGCTCGCGGCCTTTTCGATCCCGTACGCGTTCTTCCAGATTTTCGGCGGCATCCTGGGCGACAAGTTCGGTCCGCGCAAAGTCCTCACTGTCGTCGGGGCGATCTGGGCGCTGGCAACCTTGTGCACCGGTCTGGCCACGGGACTGGTGACGCTGTTCGCGGCCCGCCTCGCACTGGGGTTCGGCGAGGGCGCGTCATTCCCGACCGCCACCAGCGCGATGGCCAAGTGGCTGCCGATCGACCGCCGTGCCTTCGGTCAGGGCATCACGCACGCCTTCGCCAGGATCGGCAATGCCATCGCGCCGCTGGCGGTCGCGGGCCTGATAGCCCTCTGGAACTGGCGACTGGCCTTCTTCGTCTTCGGTGTCATCAGCTTGTTCTGGATGCTGGCCTGGGCGTTCTACTACCGGGACCGGCCCGCCGACCACCCCAAGATGACCGAGGAGGAACTGGCCGAACTGAGCGCCGACCAGCGGAAGGACGCCCGTCCTCCGGTCCCCTGGAAGATGCTGTTCGCCCGGATCCTGCCGGTGACCTTTGTCGACTTCTGCTACGGCTGGATGCTGTGGGTCTACCTGACCTGGATCCCGTCCTACTTCCATGACAGCTATGGCCTGGAACTCAAGAAGTTCGCGCTGTTCTCGGCGCTGGTGCTGGTCGGCGGTGTGGTCGGCGACACGGTCGGCGGCATTTTGTCCGACTACCTGCTTCGCCAGACCGGCAGCCTCAAGGTCGCCCGCCGGGGGGTGCTCGTCGTCGGGCTGTTGGGCTCCTTCGTGTTCATCGTGCCGACGTTGCTGGTGCACCATCTTGCGCTGACCACCATCTGCCTCGGGATCGCCTTCTTCCTCCTGGAGCTCACCAACCCCGTGCTGTGGTCGATCCCGATGGACATCGCTCCCAACCACGCGGGCACCGCGGGCGGCCTGATGAACACCGGCTTCGGCATCGCGGGCATCGTCTCGCCGATCGTCTTCGGCCACCTGATCGATGTCACGGGCCGCTTCGTCGCGTCCTTCGCGCTGTCTGCCGCACTGCTGGTGGTCGGAGGTCTGGCGGCGCTGTGGATCAATCCCACCAAGCGGCTGCCCGACCTGTCCGCTAACGCCTCCGCTGCGGCTGACTGAGTATGTGGGCGACCAGGTCGCGGACCGGCCCGGCCGGCGGAGTGCGGGGGCCCATCCAGATCGCCCGCAGCTGGCGGCGCAGGTCGATCCCGCTGACCTGCACCCGGCCCAGCCGGTGACTGGCGAGGTCGTCGGCCACCGCAAGTTCGCTGAGCACCGCGGGCCCCGCGCCGGCGAGCACTGCGGTGCGGACCGCGGCGGTGGTGGACAGCACGAGCGCGGGCGGCGCCTGCACACTGTGCCGACCGAGCGCCGCGGTGAGGGCGGCGCGCAACGCGTAGCGGGTGCCCGATCCCTCTTCGCGGCTGACGAGGGGAATCTCGTTCAACTCGGCCGCGGACAGCACCCGCCGCTTGCGCACCCACGGGTGATCGGGCGGCAGCACGACCACCAACTCGTCGCGCGCGATCACCCGGCTTCGCACCCCACGCGGGACATAGGGGCCCTCGATGAACCCGACGTCGGCCTCGCCCTGACGGACCTGCTCCACGACGGTGTCGCTGTTGGCCGCGGTCAGCACCACCTCTGCGGCCTCCCCGCGGCTGTTCGCCAGCGCCCGCAGCGACACCAGCCAGCCCGGCAGCAGATGTTCGGCGATGGTGAGGCTGGAACTCACCCGCACGTGCATCCGCAGGTCATGGCGCAGCGCCGCGAGCCCGGCGTCCAGTTCGCCCGCCACGTCGAGCAGCCGAGCCGCCCACTGGGCCACCACCACCCCGGCGGGGGTGAGCGTGGAACCGTGTTTGGTGCGCATCACCAACTGCACACCGGTCTGCGCCTCGATCGACGAGATCCGCGCCGACACCGCCTGCTGGGTGACACCCACCTCCTGCGCGGCGGCATTCAGGCTGCCGGTGTGGGCGACCGCGAGCAGCACCTCGAGCGCACCCAACTCGGGCATCCGCGGGCTCAGCGACACCACACCAAGGTAGCGACTCACAAGCGACACTTGTAACTAGCCGACGGGTTGAACTCCGAGCGCTCGACCGATGAGGGGCCGGCGCGCGGGCCGCAACGCCGCCGCCACACCGGACAAGGCCCGCGCCGAAGGGCTTTCGGGCGCCCTGGCCACCACCGGCTCGCCGGCGTCGCAGGCCTCGCGCAGCGCGATATCCAACGGCACCTGTCCGAGCAGCGGTGCGCCCAACTCTCCCGCGAGCCGCTCCCCGCCGCCCGCGCCGAACAGCGCCGAGTGGCCCTCGCAGTGCGGGCAGATCAACTCGGACATGTTCTCGACCACCCCGGCGACAGGCATGCCCACGTCGCGGGCCATCACGCCCACCCGGCTTGCCACGGCCCTCGCCGTCTGCTGCGGTGTCGTGACCACAAGCAGTGACGCCTCCGGCAGCAACTCCAACACGGACAGCGTCACGTCGCCCGTGCCCGGCGGCAGGTCGAGCAGCAGGACGTCGAGCGGGCCCCAGTGCACCTCGTGCACGAACTGAGTGAGTGCCTTGTGCAGCATCGGACCGCGCCAGACGATCGGCTCTTCGTCGTCGACCAGAAAACCGAGCGACATCAGCGCGACGCCATGGGCCTGGACGGGAAACATGGTCTGGTACATGGCGATTGGGCTGCGCCGCACCCCGAACAGCTGCGGCACCGAATAGCCCCATACGTCGGCGTCGAGCAGACCGACCCGTTTGCCCTCCCTGGCCAGGGACGCGGCCAGGTTGGCGGCCACGGAGGACTTCCCGACGCCGCCCTTGCCGCTGGCGACGGCGTAGACGTCGGTGGCCGCTGACGCGCCACCGGCCGGCCTGGAGGCCAGGAACCGGTCGGCCAGCGCGCGGCGTTGCGGCTCGGACATCACGGTGAACGCGACATGTACGTCGCCGACCCGCGGCACGGCCTCGGCCGCGGCGGTGACGTCGCGGGCCAGCCGATCGGTCATCGGACAGCCGGCCGTGGTCAGCGCGACTTCGATTTCAATGCGGCCACGGCGGTCCGCGGTCACTGCGCGCACCATGTCGAGTTCCCCGAGGGGGCGGTGGAGTTCGGGATCCTGCACCGCGTCGACGGCACTGCGCACGGCGGCCAGGTCCATGGGCTCGCGCCTGACGCCTAACACAGCGAGCCCGTCCCGTCCGCGACCAAGGTCTGCAGCACCCGTGCGGTCCCGGCTGCCCGGTGCGACCACCACGTGCACGGGTCGTTCGTCGTGTCCTGCGTCGACGGCCAACGCTGCGACTGGTGCCCGGCACACTCGGCGAGCCAGCCGAGCGTGGCGGGCGCATCCTGCTCCAGCATGGCCCGCAGGGCGAATCGGCGTTCTCCTCGCCGCAGGCCGACGCCGGTCTGATGGCCGCACGCCGCGAGGTCGCGATACGTGAGGATGACGCCGGAGCGGATCGGGGCCACCAACGCGTCGAGCGTCTCGTCGAGCGAGTCCGCGGTGTCCATCCCGGGTGGGGCGGCGCGAAGCGCCAGCGGCAGCATCTCGGCGGACCCCAGGTTCGCGTACTCGGTGCGCAGTGCCTCCTCGGTCAGCCGCGCCCATGCGGTGACGGAGGCGATGCCGAGCCCGGCGACGGAGAGCAGATAGCCGGGGGCCCAGCTCCAGATGTGCTCGTGGAAGAGGGCGGCCCTGGCCCGGCGCAGCGAGGCCTTGCCCGGGCCGTCCGCCACGCTGTCCTCGGCCTCGCCGAGCTCCGCATACAGCATGAGCAGCGCACCGAGATGGTCTGCGTCCTCCGGCGGGCGCAGGCCGAGGACTCGCCAGAAGCCCGCGATCCTGTCCAGGCCCTCGCCTCCGAGCTTGCCCTCGGGGCCGAGGTGGATGGCCGCATGCGGGGGCGCGCTGAGCACGAAGGCATCGGTGTGCTCGACGCCGGTGGGGCTCGGCAGGTCCAGCGCCTCGCAGAGGGCGCCGTTGCCCGGCGGCGGGGTGAGGACCACCGCGCCGAGCGAGCGGAACAGCTCCCACCCGACCTCGTCGGTGTGTGGATCGGCGGGATCCGAGCGGAGCTCAGGTGCGACGGGCATGGTCACGACTCCCTACGCGGAACGCCTCGGCGGCGGGTTTCAGTGGGCGCATCAGCCATGTCGGCCTGCGCATGCCCTGCGGCGATGACCAGCCCGCGGGGCGGGTCATCTTCAGCCACTCGGCGTACACCTGGCGGGCCTTGCCCGTGTCGACGGAGATGTCTCCCGCCCGGTCCTGGGGCCCGGCGGGAACGACCCGGACGGCCTGGTGCCAGCAGTGCATGCCGGAGATCGGATCCGGATGCACCGGGAACGTCAGGTTCTGGTGCACCCCGGTGTCGCTCCACCAGATGCGCTGGGTGTCGGGATCGCTGCTGGCGTGGGGCGCCACGGTCGCGGTGCGCTGCATCGTCCAGTCGTCGCCGTCGTGGCGCAGGTCGACGGTGGCCATCATGCCGCTGACGTGGCCCTGCTGCTCGGCGGTGCGCCAGCGGCCCATGTGGTGGCTGCAGGCCACGACGCCGGGGCGGATGCCCTCCGTGATCCAGGCCTTGGCGACGAAGTGGCCGATGTCGGTCTGCACCCGCACCAGGTCACCGGTGTGCTCAACGCCGAGCCGTCGCGCGTCGGTGGGATGGATCCAGACCGGGTTGGTGTGGGCCAGCTCGTCGAGCCACTTGGAGTTCGCCGACCGGGTGTGGATCTGGGTCGGCAGCCGGAAGGTGGACAGCAGCACCATCTGGTCATCGGCGAGCGCGTCGGGATGCACGTGGCTCTTGATGTAGCCGGGCAACGCGTATTCCGGCCAACCCCAGCCGGCCAGGGTCGAGGAGTAGAACTCCAGCTTGCCCGACGGGGTGGGGAAGCCCCGCCGCACCACGCCGTCGACGTCGACGCCGACCGCCCTGCGGCCGGTCTCGTCGGGCTCGGGCGCACCCATCGGAACGATGTTGGGGTTGGCCGGTTTCGGCGTGGAGGTGTACACGCGGCCGAGGGCAGTGGTGTTGACGTCGGCCAGTTCTTCGGCGGGCACCTCGAACGTGTATTGCGCGCCAAGGCCTTTGGCGATCTCGAACGCACCGTAGCGACGCATGAACTCCAGCGGCGTCAAGCCTTCCTTCGCCGCGCGCTCGGGCAGCCCGGGCACCGAGTTCTCGAACATCCAGCCGTAATACTCATCGACCGAAAGCTTCTCGCCGGGGTGGGCCCGCGACTCGTGATACTGCCGGATGCCCAGCGAGCCGTCGGGGTCGATGCGCCACGACAACTCGATCCACCACTCGTTCTCCTCCCACACCTCGCCGGGGTTGACCTGACGGCTGTCGGTGATCTTCTCGCCGAGGCGCTCTCGCGCCGCCCGCAGCACCGGTTGACGGAACCCGAGCCACTGGCCGTCGTACTGCTCGTAGGAGTGCGTGTCGTGCCGTTCGGAACTGTGCCCCATGGGCAGCACGTAGTCGGCGAGGTAGGCCGACTCGTTCCACGTCGGCGTCAGCGAGACGAAGCAGCCCACCATCTCCTCGTCGGTGAGGACCTCCATCCACGACAGGCCGTCGGGGTTCGTCCACACCGGGTTGTAGACGCGGATGAAGTAGGTGTCGAGCCTGCCCCTGCCCTCCTTGAGGAAGTCGGGGAGCAGAAACGACATCTCGTTCTGCGCCAGCGGGTACTCGATCGGCCACGTCAGTTCCTGCCAGACGTGCGGATGCGGCGGGGTGTGAATCGGCTTGGGCACGAACTTGTTCCAGGAGTTGGCGAACAATCCGCCCTCGGTGCCGATGGACCCGAGCAGCGCGTTGATCAGCACCAGGGTGCGGGACACCTGCCAGCCGCCGAGGTTCGAGGCGGCGGCGGACCGCCAGCAGTGCGAGGAGAATCGGGTGCCGGCGCCTGCGACGGTCTCGGCGACCTCGGCGAGGGTGGCCGCGTCGATGCCTGACTCGGCGGCGGCGTAGTCGAAGGTGAACTCGTCGTAGAGCGTGGCCAACTCGGCCTCGAAGCTGGCGAATTCCATTGGCAATTCGGGCTTGCAGGTCTGCAGGTACTCCTGCCAGTTCCACCAATCGCGCACGAAGTCGCGGTTGTAGCGGCCGGTGACGATCAAGTGGCGCGCGATGGCCAGGTTGATCGCGGCTTCGCTGCCGGGCTGCGGCGAGAGCCAGTGGTCGGCGTGGGTGGCGGTGTTCGACAGCCGGGTGTCGAGCACGATCACCTTTGCGCCGTTGGCCCTCGCCTCGATGATGCGCTGCGCGTGCGGATTGAAATAATGGCCGGTCTCCAGGTGCGAGCTGATCAGGTAGATCACCTTGGCGTTGGCGTGGTCGGGGCTGGGCCGGTCGGTCCCCATCCAGAACTGGTATCCGGTGCGCCCGCCGCTGGAGCAGACGTTGGTGTGCGAGTTGTGCCCGTCCACACCCCAACTGGCGAGCACCCTTTCGGTGAAGCCGTCCTCGCCGGGCCTGCCGATGCTCACCATGATCTCGTTCTGCCGCTCTTCGATGATCGCCGCCCGGATCCGGGCCGCGATGGCGTCGAGCGCGTCATCCCAGCTGACTCGTTCCCACTGGCCCGAACCCCGCTTCCCGACCCGGCGCAACGGGTAGAGGATGCGGTCGGGGTCGGTCACCTGGTTGATGGTCGACGGCCCCTTGGCGCAGTTGCGTCCGCGCGACCCGGGATGCTCGGGGTTGCCCTCGAACTTGCGCACGTGCAGGTCGTCGCGATCGACATAGGCCAGCAGCCCGCACGCCGACTCACAGTTGAAGCACGTCGTCGGCACCAGCATGTAGTGGTGCTCTTCGCGCCGCGGCCAGGCGCGCGAGCTCACCTCGACCCAGTCGTCCCAGCGCTCCTTGGGCGGGAAGGCGGACAGATGAACGCCGCTCGGGCCCTGGTAGAACGTTTCGCCACGAGCTTCGATGTCCTTGCGGGCGGCCGAGACTCGCTTGGCGCGGGCGGACAGAAACGATGCCATCAGATCTCCTCAGGCCAGCGGGACGGATTGGCCGGCCTGCACGTAGGCGTGCTCGTGCGCCAGCAGCCCGAGAAGGGCGAACGGCACGGCGACCAGACCGATCCACGGTGCCGCGACGGAGACGGCCGTCGCGGCGACGCCCGCCTTGAACAGCAGCCCGAACCGGCCGCGCACCATCTCCCGGGTCGCCAGATGTGCGTGGGCGGTGACGTGCGGCAGGCTCACCTCGGTCCAGACGAGAACGAGATGGGCCGCCGCGGCGACCGCGAGCACCACCTCGACCGCGTGCACGCCCCGGGCGGGCGAGAGCCACACGGCGAACGGCAACAGCGTCGCCGCTCCGGCCAACACCGCCTGCACGGCCAGATGAGCGGGCAGCAGCGGGTTCTGCCAGAGGTCCCTGGCCTTCGCCTGGGCGAACAGGTATGCGGTGTAGCACGCCGTCGCCAGGGCGAGCGCGATCCCGATCACACCCGAGACCTGTTGCACCACAGTTAAATCGAACACCGAACCGGCCAGATAGAGCACGACGATCCCGCCGTATGCACCGATGATGAACGCGCCCTTGACCAACCAACTCGACCAGTGGCGCTTGGTGAAGATCAAGTAGAACCGGAACGGATGCTTGAGATCCCAGATGAGCAGGACGCCGGTGATGCCGAGGAACACCAGCGCCAGCACCGGAGCCGCCCACTTGGTGACTCCGCCCGACCAGTCGAGCAGGCCGGTCAGGGCCAGCAAGACGGCCAGCAGGAAGGCGCCCGCGGCGATGCTCTTGGTCCACGTGTAGAGGCTGACCCGCCAGCCCCACGGGGCGTGGTGCGGGATGTCATAGGACAGCAGTGCCGCCGCCGACGACCTGGCTCCTTCCGGATGCCCGGCCGTCACAAGTTGGGGGTCCGGCGCGCCCTGGGTCGCCCACGCGTAGAGGCCGCCCTCGGGCCGGGCCGCTCCGAGCGGGTCCAGAGTGGCCTGGTGCGCTCCGAGGTAGAACACCCCGGGCCCCGTCTCCTTCTCCGGCCGTCGCACCAGCGCCGGACGGCGCTGCACGAGTTGCGCGACTTTCGATGTCGGGTCGTTGCCGTCGCCGACGATGATCGCCTCGGTCGGGCACACCGAGACGCATGCGGGTTCCAGGCCGGCGTCGATCCGGTGGGCGCACATGTTGCACTTCTCGGCCGAGTGATCCTCGGGGTTGATGAAGATCGCGTCGTACGGGCAGGCGGCCATGCACGCCTTGCAGCCGATGCAGATCTCCTTGTCGAAGTCGACGATGCCATCCGGCCGCCGGTACATCGCCTCCGTCGGGCAGGCGGTGACGCAGGGCGCGTCGGTGCACTGGTTGCAGCGCGTCACCTGAAACGCCCTGCGCGCCTGGGGGAACGTGCCGACGTCGGCAGACTTCACGTAGGTGCGTGTCACCCCGACCGGCACTTCGTTCTCGCTCTTGCACGCCGTTGTACAGGCATGACAGCCAATACATCTGGTTTGATCGAGAACCTTCAGCCACCGGGCGGGGCGTTGCGCCACCTCTTCCATGATGGGAAATCTAGTCGCGATCGCCTGGGCAAACATCTAAATCAGGCTTGTACCGATACAAAGTGAACTTGTATGTAATCGGCTCGTGACTTCGGACACACTGGTAGTCGGCACGCAGGCGGCAAGGAGTTTGGCAGTGACACACCCGTACGACGGCGACCGGGGCGACGCACCCACTGGCCTGTTGTACCGGATGCGCGATCGCTGGCCGCCGGTGAACTCGGTGGGGGAGGACCCCGACTACCGCTTCTCGCTGGCCAACGAACGCACGTTTCTCGCATGGATCCGCACGGCGCTGGCCCTGCTCGCAGGCGGCGTGGCCGCAGGCAGTTATCAGCGGTGGGGCGCCAACGAGCGGGCGGTGCGGTTGGGTCGCTCCCTGCAGCCGTCACTGATTCCCCGGCTGCTGGCCGCCGGTCTGACCCCGGTCGCGCTTGTCGCCCTGCTCCTGGTGATCGTCAGTGGCTGACGGACTCCGAAGCCAACCGCGGCCGGTGATCGACCGCGGTCTACAGGCAGAGCGCACCCGGTTGGCCTGGTCGCGAACCGCGTTGTCCTTCGGGGCGGCCGGAGCCCTGCCACCTATCTGCTCGGCGTCGGCCGCTACCACGCCACCATCCGCAAGGTCCCTCGTAACCAACCGACGGTCTCCGTCGGCTCGGTACCCACTCTCACCGGGCTCACCGCCGTGACCCTCGGCCTTGCGCTGGTGCTGATCACGACATGACGGAACCCATGCGAGCTCACCGCTACTGCCACACCGCCTGCACCAGCACGGCGGCTGACAGGATGGCCAACAGCCACAAGGCATACCGTTGCGAGTCCGTCGACGGGGTGCGCTTGAACAGCAGGGCGCCGATACCGACGCCGACCAGCGACACCGGGAACAGCACGGCGATCTGTCCGACCAGCGGGGCGGTGATCAGGCCCCCCGCGGCGGCGCTGGCCGTCGCCCACAGGTCCGTCCCGAGGAAGTACACGATCAGGCTGGCCCGGCCCGCCGCCACCGCGGCCGGGCTGGAGAAATACAGCAGGATCGCGGGCGGCCCGCCCATCGCGAACGCGCCGTTGAGCACGCCGGACACACCGCCGACGGCGGTCGTGGCCGCGGGGCCCGGTAGCTGCGCGGCCCGGAACTTCGACGCCATCGCGATCGCGGCCGCCAGCACCGCGCAGGCCAGCAGGATTCGCATCGGTTCGACGGGGACGACCCCGAGCAGCCAGGTGCCCACCGGCGTGCCGAGCACCGCCCCCGCCAGCAGCCAGCGCAGCGATCGCCAGTGCACCTGTCGCCAGACGCCGGGCAGCATCTGCACACTCGCCAGCACCTCGAGGACGAAGGCGGTGGGAATCGCCGACGACGGCGGCAGCACCAGCGACAGCCCGGTCACCCACACCATGGAGGCACCGAAGCCGCCGAACCCGCGGACCACGCCGCCCACCACGACGACGGCGACGACCACCACCCACGCGAGCGGCGGCAGGCTCCACACCGTCGCGCCCATCCACCGTCCCCCTCCGCCATCACGCCGCACCCAACCGTCATCGCCGCGCGCGCCGATGACAAGCACCAGTCGGCGCCGAATCGACGGAACCACGGGCCGCGCGCCGCCTTCGTCTTTCTCCACCCTCTTCAGCCCCTCCAGCCCGGTACAAGGAGCCCTGCGATGTATGACGGAAATCCCAACGAAAGCGTTTTCACCTGGGCGGCACCGCCCCTGAAGTTCGGGGTCGGCGCCATCGACGAGATCGGCGCCGAGGTCGCTGCGACCGGAGCGCGCTCGTGCCTGCTGATCACCGACTCGGGGGTCCGCGAAACCGGGGTGCCCGATCGCATTCACGCCCAGGTCGTAGCCGCGGGCATCAAGGCCGAGGTCTTCGACCGGGTGGCCGTCGAACCCACCGACCGCAGCATCGAAGAGGCCGTGGCGTGGGCCCGCGAACAGGACTGGGACTGCTTCATCGCGGTCGGCGGCGGATCCGCGATCGACACCGCGAAAGCGGTCAACCTGCTGACCACCCATCCCGGTGAACTCCTCGACTTCGTCACTCCGCCCATCGGCGCGGGGAAGGCGCCGTGGCTGCCCGTCAAGCCGCTGATCGCAGTGCCTACCACGGCGGGCACCGGCTCGGAGTCGACCACCATCTGCGTCGTCGACTTCCTCGGGTTGCACCTCAAAGCCGGCGTGAGCCACCCGAAGCTGCGCCCGAGCCTCGCCGTCGTCGACCCGTTGACCACGATCTCGCTGCCCGCGCAGGTGACGGCGGCCAGCGGCATGGACGTGCTCTCACACGCACTGGAGAGCTACACGAGCGTGCGGTTCGACGCCAAACCGGCCCCGGAGGACCCGACCAAGCGTCCTGCGTTCTGCGGTTCGAACCCGATCAGCGACGTCTGGTGCGAGCAGGCCCTCACACTCGTCGGGCGATACCTGCGCCGCGCGGTGATGAACGGCCGCGACCTCGACGCCCGCTATCACATGGCCCTGGCCTCCACCGCGGCCGGAACCGGTTTCGGCAACGCGGGAACGCACCTTCCGCACGCCAACGCCTACCCCGTCGCGGGCGCAGTCGAGAATTACCGGGCTGAGGGCTATCCCGAGATGCCGATGGTGCCGCACGGCCAGGCCGTGTCGTCCACCGCTGCGGCCGTCTTCCGATGGACTTATCCCGGCGATCCCGCGCGGCACCTGCGAGCGGCGGAACTGCTGACCGGGCAGACCTTCACCGGCACCGACGGTGCCGACGCGCTGGCCCACGTGCTCAGCGAGCTGATGTCCGACATCGGCATGCCCGCCGGGCTGCGCAGCTTCGGCTACGACGAGTCGCATCTTGAGGTTCTCGTCGACGGAACCCTGAAGCAGACCCGCCAACTCGCGGTGGTCCCGCGACCGGTCACGCGCGACGCGCTGACGGGCATCTTCCGGGAGTCGCTATGACGATCGAGGGCAAGAAGACCGAGGACGACGCGATCGGGGAAGTCTCGAAGTCCGAGCTGCGGACGGTGGTGCTGTCCAGCCTTGTCGGCACCACGGTCGAGTGGTACGACTTCTTCCTCTACGGCACGGCGGCAGGCATTGTGTTCGGGAAACTGTTCTTTCCCAGCGACGAGCCGGCCATCGGCACCCTGCTGGCATTCGCCACCTTCGCCGTCGGCTTCATCGCGCGGCCGGTGGGTGGCCTGATCTTCGGACACATCGGCGACCGGATCGGGCGGAAGAACACCCTGGTCGCGACCATGCTGATCATGGGCGTGGCCACCTTCCTGATCGGTGTCATCCCATCGCATGCGTCCATCGGCGTCGCCGCGCCGATCCTGCTGGTGGCGCTGCGGGTGGCCCAGGGCATCGCGGTCGGCGGGGAATGGGGCGGCGCGGTGCTGATGGCCGTCGAATACGCCCCGCGCGGGAAACGTGGGCTCTACGGCAGCATGCCGCAGATCGGCCTCGCGATCGGCCTCATGCTCAGCACGGGTGTCTTCGCCCTGCTCGGCTTCACGCTGTCGGACTCGGCGTTTCTCAGTTGGGGCTGGCGCATCGCCTTCATGTTGAGCGCGATCCTGGTCAGCGTGGGCCTCTACATCCGGCTGAAGGTGATGGAGACGCCCGCATTCCGCAAGCTGGAGCAGGCCGAAGCGAAGGCCACGATCCCCGCCGCGCAGATGATCAAGGACCGGCTGTCCCGTCGACATCTGGTGCTGGGCATGGGCAGTCGATGGGCCGAGGGCGTGGCCTTCAACATGTGGGCCGTGTTCACGATCTCCTATGGCACCGGGACTCTGCACCTCGGCAAGCAGCCGATCCTGCTGGCGGTGATGGCCGCCGCGGCCGCCATGGTCTTTTTCATCCCGGTCTTCGGGCGGCTGTCCGACCGCTTCGACCGTCGACACCTCTATACCGCCGGCATCGTCCTGCTTGCGGTGAGCGCACTGCCGGCGCTGCTTCTGATCGGCACGGGCAGCACGGCTGTCATCGTGGTGACCATCGTGATCGTGCTCGGCGTGATCTATCCCATGGTCTACGCACCCGAGGCGTCGCTGTTCGCAGAACTGTTTCCGACCAGGGTCCGCTACACGGGCATCTCGGTCGTCTACCAACTCTCGGGTGTGGTCGCGTCCGGTCTGACTCCGCTGATCCTGGCCTATCTGTTGCGCTCGGCGGGCGGCAGTGTGTCGTTGATCGTGGGCTACGTCGTGATCGTCAGCGTGATCAGTGCCGTTTGCACGCTGGCCATCCGCAAGCACGACCTGTTCACCGAGGAGGTTGACGACCGCGCTGAGCGGTTGGCCTGACCGTCATAGACTCTCGCGGTGGGCTTCGGACATGACGATTGTTTCCACCGCGCGGTGGCCGAGTGATGGCACCGCCGCAGCAGACGGTGCTGGTGATCAACTCCGGCTCCTCGTCGCTGAAATACGCCGTCGTGGAACCCGACTCGGGAACAATGGTCGCCGAAGGAATCGTCGAACGGATCGGCCAACCGCCGGTCGTCGACCATGCCGCGGCATTGCGCGAGGCGTTCGACCGGCTGACGGACAACGGTGAGGCGCTGGAATCGTTCGGTCTGATCGCCGTCGGCCACCGCGTCGTGCACGGCGGGCCCGATCTCTATGAACCGACCGTGATCGACGACGGGCTGATCGACAGGCTCGAGGAACTCGCTCCACTGGCGCCGCTGCACAACCCGCCGACGGTGCTCGGCATCGAGGTGGCCCGCGACCTGTTACCCGATCTGCCGCACATCGCCGTGTTCGACACGGCGTACTTCCACGACCTGCCCGCCGCGGCGGCCACCTACGCGATCGACCGAAACGTGGCCAGGCAGTGGCACATTCGCCGCTACGGGTTTCACGGCACCTCGCACAAGTACGTGAGCGAACAGGCGGCGGCGTTCCTGGGCAGACCGCTGGAGACGCTGAACCAGATCGTGCTGCACCTGGGCAACGGCGCGTCGGCGTCGGCGATCGCCGGGGGTCGGCCGGTCGACACGTCCATGGGCCTCACCCCGCTGGAGGGCCTGGTGATGGGCACCCGGTCCGGCGACGTGGACCCCGGCATCGTCAGCTATCTGTCGCGCACCGCGGGGATGAGCGTCGAGGACATCGAGTCGATGCTCGACCGGCGCTCGGGTGTGCTCGGACTCGGCGGCGAGATCGACTTCCGCGTTCTGCACCGGCGCATCGAATCCGGCGATGCGGCAGCGCAATTGGCCTACGACGTCTACATCCACCGGCTGCGCAAGTACGTCGGCGCCTACCTCGCGCTGCTCGGCGGCGCCGACGTCATCACCTTCACCGCCGGGGTCGGCGAAAACGACGCGGCCGTCCGGCGCGACGCGCTCGCCGGTCTGATCGGCCTCGGCATCGAAATGGACCAGCGCCGCAACGATGCCCGCGAGGAGGGCGCCCGCCGAATCTCGGCGGACACATCGCCGACGACGGTGCTGGTGGTGCCGACCGACGAGGAACTGGCCATTGCCCGGGCCTGCGCGTCGGTTATCCGGAATCCCTCGTCCTGAGCGGACTTTTCACCTGGCTGCTGCTGGTCAGGCCCAGCGCGACGAGCACGTCGGCGAAGGTGATGAACAGCCCCCACCAGTACATCCACTTCAGCGTCGGGTCGGGCTGCGAGAGGAAGTAGACGCTCAGGAAGATCGGCCCGACTATTCCGAAGACGAACGTCATCCCCTGGAAGACCAGGTAACGCTTGAACGTCTGCACGCGCCGAGTCTAGAAGGTGCTGGTGGGCCGCACGCTGTTGGCGAGGTCGATCAGGGCGTAGCGGTGCGCCTGCGTCGGCGCCACCCGGGCCAGCCCCCGCAGCGACGCCTCGACGCCGAGCTGCAGGCCGTGCTCGGTGAACGGAAAACCGAGAATGTGGTTGGTGCTGGCGGTGTTGTCGGCCAGCCAGTCCATCGCGGTGCCCAGCACCAGCGCCCGGATCTGCAGCACCCGCGGTTCGGTGTCGGGCAGCGCCTCCACTCGCCTGGCGGCGTCGCGGATGTGGCGCTCGGTGATCTCGTTCATCGACCGGCCGGACAGCAGCGTCACCGCGCTGGTGAGCCGGGCGGTCGTGAAATGCCTTGAGGTGGCGGGCACTTGGTCGAGGGTGCGCACGGCGGCGTCGCGGTCGCCCTCGGCCGACTGGGCCCGGGCCAGGCCGAAGCCGGCGGAGATGATGCCGTTGTCGGTGCTCCACACCGCGTTGTAGAACTTGCGCTCGTCGGAGTTGCCCGCCAGCTCGGCCGTCGCCGCCAGCGCCAGCTTTGGCGCCAGCTCACCGGGCAGCGTGTCCAGCACCTCTGTGAAATGTTTTGTGGCCGAGTCGTAGTCGGCGGTGAGCATCTCCGAAACCGCGCGGAACCAGATCAGCCGCCACCTCCAGCCGACGCGGTCGGCGAGGTCGTCGAGCTTGCGGGTGGCCTTGGCGACGTCGCCGAGGTCCAGCAGCGCGCGCACCTCCATCAGCGGCAACTCCACTGACTCCGACAGGTCGACGCCCTCGGAATCCAGTGCGCCGTGGCGTGCCGCCCGCAACGAGTCCAGCGTCTGCACCGGCTGGCTCAGCACGGTCGCCGAGCCCACCGCAGCGCCGATGTCGGTGGGGTCGACAAGGGGCACCTGCAGCGCCTTGACGATCTCCTGGGCCGTCAGCTTCTCCGAGTGCACCTCCCCGTCGAGGTATACGTCGGTGTGCGCGACCAGCAGATCCACGCCGAACGTCGAGCGCGACGGGCTGAACACCGCCGACAGGCCGGGCCGCGGCGAGCCGACATCCGCGGCGACCACCTCGCGCAGCACGCCGAGCAACTGGGCAGTCATCTCCTCGGCACTGCCGAACCTGCGGCGCGGATCGGGGTCGATCGCCCTGCGCAGCAGCCGGCCGAACGAGTCGTACTCGGCGAGCACCGGGTCGTCTTCGGGCAGGCCGTCGACGAAGCGGCCCTTGCGGGTGCGCAGGTTCAGCGTCAGCGCGGCCAGCGTGCGCCCGACGGTGTAGATGTCGGTTGCCACCGTCGGCCCGGTCCGCACGATCTCCGGCGCCTGGTAACCCGGTGTGCCGTAGAGGTATCCGAACGAGTTGATGCGAGACACCGCACCGAGGTCGATCAGCTTCAGCTGGTCCTCGGTGATCATGATGTTCTCCGGCTTGAGGTCGTTGTAGGCCAGCCCGATCGAGTGCAGATAGCCCAGCGCGGGCAGGATCTCGAGCATGTAGCCGATGGCCTCGGCGACCGGCAGCTTGCTGGTCCTGGCCTGCTTCAACGACTTTCCGCCGACGTACTCCATCACGATGTAGCCGACGGGGTTGCCGTGCTGATCGGGATGTTCGACGAAGTTGTAGATCTTGACGATTCCCGGGTGCGTCACCTCGGCCAGGAACTGCCGCTCCGCCATCGCGATCTTCTGCGCTTCGGCGTCGCCGGAATGCACCAGGCCCTTGAGCACCACCGGCCGCTCGTTGACGTTGTGGTCGAAGGCCAGATACACCCAGCCGAGGCCGCCGTGCGCGATGCAGCCCTTGATCTCGTACTGGTCGGCGACCATGTCGCCGGAAACCAGCTGCGGCAGAAAAGAATACGAGCTTCCGCAGTGCGGGCACCAGCCCTCGGACAGCGCCCTGCCGTCTGCGGACGACCGTCCGACCGGGCGCCCGCAATTCCAGCAGAACCGTTTCGACTCGGCCACAACGGGATTGGTCATCAACGCCGACAGCGGATCGATCTCGCGTACCCGCGGAATCTCCACCAGCCCGCCGCCGAGCCGCCTGGTCGGCGACAGCGCCCGCGTCATCGTCGTGGTGTGGTCTTCGGGTTCGGTGTCGGCCGTGCCCACCGAGAGGCCGTCGCCGTCCTCGTCGTCGAAGTGCGGCCGGAAGACGGCCTGCGTGGCCATCGGCCGCATCGTCGCCACGGAATCCATGTCGAGGTCATCGAGGGCCGCGGGCTGGGTGCCGGGGCCGTCGAATTCTTCTGGCTGCTGTGACGCCGTGGACATCAGTCGGAATACCTCGGGACGGGAGGCGCGGGCGGCGGGCCCAGCACCGTCAACCACTTGCGGTACAGCGTGCTCCAGGTGCCGTCGCGGCGGATGCGCTCCAGCGTGCCGTTGACGAACCGGACCAGCCCGGTGTCGGCCAGGTTGATCCCGATGCCGTAGGGCTCCTCGTTCATCGAGGGCCCGACGATGTGCAGATAGGGGTCCTGCGCCACCAGCCCGGCCAGAATCGAGTCGTCGGTGCTGACCGCGTCCACCTGCCGCTGCTGCAGCGCCACCAGGCAGTCGGCCCAGGTGACGACCTGGATGAGGATCGGCGGCGGGGCGATCTCCTGGATCCGCTGCAGCGACGTGGTGCCCTTCACGGCGCACACCCGCTTGCCGGACAGGTCGCTGGCCTGCGAGATGGTCGAGTCGCGCGGCGCCAGAATCCGTTGGTTGGCAACCAGATACACCGTCGAGAAGTTGACCAGCTTCTTGCGCTCGCAGGTGATGCTCATCGTCTTGACGACAATGTCGACCTGGTTGTTCTGCAGCGCGCTGATGCGGTCGGCCGACGACAGGATGCGGTATTCCACCTGCGACGGGGTGCCGAAGATGTCGCGGGCGACCTCGCCGGCGATGTCGACGTCGAAGCCGGTGATCTCACCGGTGATCGGATCGCGGAAGCTGAACAGGTTGCTGCCGATGTCGAGTCCGACGATCAGCCGCCCCCGCGCCCGGATCTTCGCGACGGCGTCGTCTGCCTCGGCGCGGTTGGGGAACGGGCGAAGGCTCGCCGTCAGGTCGCAGCTGTCGTCGGTGTTCTCCGGAACCGGCGCCACCTCCGGCTTGAGTTCCTCCATGCCCGCCGGGGTGGGCGGCGGCAGCGTCAGGCTCGGCGTGGGCGTCACGCCAACCGCGCGGCCGCATCCCGCGAGCACCGCCACCATGGCGAGCGCGATGCAGAACAGCCTGATACGCATCACCTGTACTCACTCAGCCTCGGCCACAGCCCCAACGCCACCGCGATGGCCGCGACGATGGACAGCACCGCTGCGCCGACCGTGGCGCCCGACAGCACCCGGCGGGCGTTGACGATGTCGTTGCGCAGCTGCTCGCGGCTCTCGGCGATGCCCTTGTTCAGCGCGTCGTCGAGCCGATCGAAGGCAGGCGTCGAATCATCCTCGCCGCGGCCCAGCGCGACCTGCGTCGCGGCCTGGTAGTTGCCCACCGCGATGTAGCTGCTGATCCGGTCGTCGGCCGCGCGCCAGCGGCGCAGCAGTTGCTCGGCGTCGGACAGGTCGCCCTTGTCGATCGCGTCCTCGCGGTCCAGGTACTCCGACAGCTGCTGCTGCATGGTGTCGATGCGCTGGTAGTAGGACTGCTTGCGGACACTTTCGTCGCCGCGCCGGATCAGTGACAGCGTCTCGTCGGCCCGCGCCTGCTGCGCGGTGATCGCCAGCGAGGTGACCGTCTTCAGGGACTCCGCGGCGGTGTTCTTGGCGCTTCGGCTGTCGATGGTCGAGATCACCAGCGCGGTGAACACCCACAGCAGCATGATCAGCACGGCCATCCCGCCCGCCACGAAACCGATGTTGACGCGGCGCCGGGTGCGGCGGGCCAGCCAGCGGTTGGCGAACGCGCCGAACAACAGCGTCGCCAGCACCACCAGGATGACCGGCGCCGGGATCCGGGTCGACGCCGTGGTCTCCTGGTCCACCCGCGCCGAGGTCTGCTCGTAGAGGTGTTGCGCGTCGGGCAGGATTGTCTGCTGCATCAGCGCCGACGCCTCCGACAGGTACGACGAACCGACCGGGTTGCCCGCCCGGTTGTTGGTGCGCGCCGTCTCGACCAGCCCGGTGTACACCGCCAGGTTGGCGTTGATCCGGCCGAGCAACTGCACCAGCGCCTCGTCGGTCAACCCGCTGGATGCCCTGGTCACCGCGCCCGCGGCATCGGTGATCGCCTGCTCGTAGCGCTGCCGGACGTCGCGCGGTTCGGCGCCCGCGATGAAGGCCGTCGCCGCGGCGGCGTCGGCGACCGACAGCGTGGTGTAGAGCTGGCCCGCGGCGAACGCCAGCGGCTCGGTGTGGTCGAGCACGGCGGTCAGCGCGCGCTGGCGGTCGTTGACGGCGGTGGACGTGGCGAACGCGCTCGCGATCACCAACGCGGACAGCACGACGCCGATGGTCAGGATCCGGCCGGGAGTGGTCCAGAGAAACCACCAGCGCGGGTGCGCTGATGTTGTCGGCGACCGCGATGCAAGCGGTTCGGTCGACGGGTGCGCCAGCTCCACTGTCACGGGTGCCCGGACTCCATCAATTCACAACGCTTTACGGCTATCTTTCCGACCTGCTTCCAACTCTATAAAAGAAGTCTAAGAGTTGTTGGAGTGACGTGTGGGCATTCCGACCGGCGATTGGGCCCCACCGCCTCGGCGAGTGTTCCTTAAGCTGAACGCGTGCGAGGCGACGGCGACGGTTGGGTGGTGTCCGACACCGGAGCGGCCTACTGGGGCAAGCACGGCGCCGCGGGTCTGCTTCTTCGTGCGCCCCGGGCCGACGGTGCGGCCGCCGTGCTGCTGCAGCATCGGGCGCCGTGGAGCCATCAGGGCGGCACCTGGGGGTTGCCCGGCGGCGCGCGCGACAGCCACGAAAGCGCCGAAGAGGCCGCCGTCCGCGAGGCGCACGAGGAGGCCGGCCTGGCCGCTCACCAGCTGGTGGTGCGGACCACTGTGGTCACCGCCGAGATCTCGGGGTCGGGCGGCTCACGCTGGAGCTACACCACCGTGATCGCCGACACGCACGAACTGCTCGAGACGGTGCCCAACCGCGAGAGCGCCGAACTGCGCTGGGTCGCCGAGGACGAGGTCGCGACGCTGCCGCTGCACCCGGGGTTCGCCGCCAGCTGGGCGAATCTGCGCGCGGTGGCGGCCGACATCCCGCTGCTGGTCAACCCGACCGGGTGAGCGTCTCCTTCAGCCGCTGCGCCGCCGCGCGCGAATCGTCGGCGGCGGTGATCGCGCGAACCACCACGACGCGGCGCGCGCCCGCGGCGAGCACCTCGGCGAGCCGCTCCTGGTCGATGCCGCCGATGGCGAACCACGGCTTGGCGCTATCGGTCGACGCGGCGGCCCGGACGAGGTCCAGCCCCGGCGCCGGCCTGCCCGGCTTCGTCGGGGTGGGCCAGCACGGGCCGACGCAGAAGTAGTCCACCGGCTCGGCCGCCGCGGCGGCGACCTGGTCGCGGTCGTGTGTTGAGCGGCCGATCAGCGTGTCCGGCCCGACGATGTCGCGGGCCACCGCCAACGGCAGGTCGTCCTGGCCGAGATGCAGCACGTCGGCCGCCGCCGCCACCGCGATGTCGGCACGGTCGTTGACGGCGAGCAACGCGCCGTGGCGACGTGCCGCGTCGGCGAGCACCCCGAGCGCGGCGAGCTCGTCGCGCGCCTCCAACGGCCCGAACTGCTTTTCGCCCGGCGAGCCCTTGTCGCGCAGCTGGATGAGGTCCACGCCGCCGGCCAGCGCCGCGTCGGCGAACGCGGCCAGATCACCGCGCTCCCGGCGGGCGTCGGTGCACAGGTACAGCGACGCCGAAGCGAGCCGGGCCAGCCGGGCCTGACGATCTCGGGGTTGGGGCACACCGCGAGGGTAGTGTGGTTGCTCGACACGGGAGTCCGGAGAGCGGGCTGAGAGTGGGCACACAGGGTGTATGCACCTGTCCTTACCGTCGAACCTGATCCGGGTCATGCCGGCGAAGGGAGGGAGATAAATGTCCAACCGCACAGTGGCCGTCATCGGCGGCGGCGTCATCGGCCTGTCGGTCGCGCGCCGCGCCGCTCTCGACGGCTGGGCGGTGCGCGTGCACCGCGGCACCGAGCACGGCGCGTCCTGGGTGGCGGGCGGCATGCTCGCGCCGCACAGCGAAGGCTGGCCGCGCGAGGAGCGGCTGCTGCGGCTCGGCCTGGCATCGCTGCAGCGCTGGCACGGCGATTTCCTCGACGGGCTGGGAGATTCCGTGATCACGGCGCGCGAATCGCTGGTGGTGGCCGTCGACCGCGCCGACGTCGCCGATCTCAAGACGGTCGGGGAGTGGCTGGCCGCGCAGGGACATCCGGTCAACCCCACGTCGGCGGCGCGCGATGTCGAACCGCTGCTGGCCCAGGGCATTCGGCACGGCTTCGTGGCCGAGACGGAACTCGCCGTGGACAACCGCGCGGTGGTGGCGGCGCTGGCCGAGCACTGCGAGCGGCTGGGCGTGCAGTGGGCCGCGCCGGTGGACGACCTCGCGGCGGTGGACGCCGACGTGCGGGTGATCGCCAACGGGATCGACGCGCCGGCGCTCTGGCCCGGCCTGGCGGTGCGCCCCGTCAAGGGTGAAGTGTTGCGGCTGCGCTGGCGCAGGGGCTGTATGCCGGTGCCGCAGCGCGTGATTCGCGCCCGGATCCACGGCAGGCAGGTGTACCTGGTGCCCAGGCCCGACGGTGTCGTGGTCGGCGCCACCCAGTACGAGCACGGCCGCGACACCGCGCCGGTGGTCACCGGCGTGCGGGAACTGCTCGACGATGCGTGCGCGGTGGTGCCCGCGCTCGGCGAATACGAACTGGCCGAATGCGCGGCCGGGCTTCGCCCGATGACACCCGACAACTTGCCGATCGTCGGCCGGCTGGACGACCGCACGCTGGTGGCCGCGGGCCACGGCCGGTCCGGTTTCCTGCTGGCGCCGTGGACGGCCGAGGCGATCGCGGCCGAACTCAACGGGGCACCGCTGGCCGACGCCGAACTTCTGGAGGTGCGATGAAAGTCACCGTCAACGACAAGGACGTGGAAGTGGACGACCAGACCACCGTGGCGAGCCTGCTGGAGCGGCTCGGCTTCGGCGAGAAGGGCATCGCGGTCGCGGTGGACGCGACGGTGCTGCCGCGGTCGAGTTGGCAGAGCCCGCTGACCGACGGCGCGCGGCTGGACGTGGTGACGGCGGTGCAGGGTGGCTGATCAGAAGCTGACGATCGCGGGCCGCGAGTTCGGTTCGCGGCTGATCCTGGGCACCGGCGGCGCCGCCAACCTGGCCGTGCTGGAGGAGGCGCTCGTCGCCTCGGGCACCGAGCTGACCACCGTCGCGATGCGCCGCGTCGACGCCGACGGCGGCACGGGGGTGCTGGGTCTGCTGAACCGGCTGAACATCACGCCGCTGCCGAACACCGCGGGCTGCCGGGGTGCCGCCGAGGCGGTGCTGACGGCGCGACTGGCCCGCGAGGCGTTGCAGACCGACTGGGTGAAGCTGGAGGTCATCGCCGACGAACGCACGCTGCTGCCCGACGCCGTCGAGTTGCTGCGCGCCGCGGAGCAGTTGGTCGACGACGGGTTCGTCGTGCTGCCCTACACGAACGACGACCCGGTGCTGGCGCGGCGGCTGGAGGACACCGGCTGTGCCGCGGTGATGCCCCTCGGCTCGCCGATCGGCACCGGCCTGGGCATCGCCAACCCGCACAACATCGAGATGATCGTCGAGCAGGCGGGGGTCCCCGTCATCCTGGACGCGGGCATCGGCACGGCCAGCGACGCCGCGCAGGCGATGGAGCTGGGCTGCGACGGGGTGCTGCTCGCGACCGCGGTCACCCGGGCCGCCGACCCGCCGGTGATGGCCGCCGCGATGGCCGCCGCCGTCACCGCCGGGCACCTCGCGCGTCAGGCCGGCCGCATCCCGAAGCGATTCTGGGCGCAGCCGTCGAGCCCTGCTCTATGACGCAAAGATATGTGGCGCTTGGCAGTTCGATGGCCGCAGGCCCGGGTATCCGGCCCCGCGACAAACAGGCGCCGCGGCGGGCCGGCCGGTCGATGGCCAACTACCCGCACCTGGTGGCGCGGCGGCTGGGCCTGGACCTCGTCGACGTCACGTACTCCGGAGCCACCACCGCGGAGGTGCTGGCCGAGCGGCAGTACGACGCGCCGCCGCAGGTGAGTGCCCTCGACGGCTCAGAGGCGCTGGTGACGGTGACGATCGGCGGCAACGACGTCGGCTACATCCCGCTGCTGACGGCCGCGGCCCTGCCTTCGGCGCTGCGGTCGGTGCCGGTGCTCGGCGGCACGCTGCGCGAGTTGCTGGACCCGGCCGCCCGCGACCGCGCGCTGGTGCTGCTGGAGGCGTCGCTGCACTCGGTCGGTCGGGCAGTGCGGGAGCGGGCGCCGCGGGCGCGGGTGCTCTTCGTCGACTACCTGACGGTGTTGCCGCCCGCCGGCGAGGACGCCTCGCCTCTGTCGGGTGCCGACGCCGCGCTGGGCCGGCGGATCGCGGCGACGCTCGAGCGCCTCACCGCGGAAGCCGCCGCGGCGACGGGCTGTGATGTCGTGCGTGCCGCGGACGCCAGCCGTGAGCACCACGCATGGTCGGCGGACCCGTGGACCACCAAGCCGTCGCGCTGCGGGCTGCCGATCCCCGGCCGGCCCTTCCCCGCGCACCCCAATGCGGCGGGCATGCGTGCGGTCGCCGACCTGATCATCGAGCAAGTGGCCTGACACCACGTCAGCCGGCCTTGGCCTCGCGATCCGGCAGCGCCTCGGCGTGTGCCTCCGACGAATCTTCTGCTTCCCGATAGGCCGCCTCGAGAGCGGCGGGGACCTTGTCCAGGTCGCGATAGACGCTCATCAGTTGTTCGAGAACCTTGATCCGTGTCTGGCGCGCCTCGTGCACCGCCCGCTGGGCCTGCTCGCGGTAGAACTCGGCTTCTTGCTTGGCGTCGGCGATGAGCTGCTCACGCGCTTCTTGGGCGTCGTGTCGCGCCCCGTCGAGCTCTGAGCGGGCCTCGGCCCGCATC
This sequence comes from Mycolicibacterium moriokaense, assembly GCF_003347205.1. Lineage (GTDB taxonomy): Bacteria > Actinomycetota > Actinomycetes > Mycobacteriales > Mycobacteriaceae > Mycobacterium > Mycobacterium moriokaense_B. The sequence goes on along the minus strand of NZ_QQBJ01000011.1, from coordinate 236,872 downwards.
CCGGCCAATTCGGCGTCCTGGTCCTTCTTGGTCTGCTCGTATTGCGCCGCGAGGGCGTCGCGCTCGGCGGTCAGGTCCGCCACCGCCTCCTGGTGCGCTCGCCGCTCGGCCTCGGCCTCCTCCTTCGCTTCGGCGATCAGCGCCTGTGCTTCGGTTCGTGCGTCGGCCTGCATCTGGGAGGCGTCATCAACGGCGCGGCGCAGCATATCGGCCATCCGGCGTTGCACGGCGTGCGGCGACGGTGAGGTCTCGACCAGGTCAGCCAACTCCGTGCGCAGCACGCCGACTTCTCGGTCACGTTCCCCCAGCCGAGCTCGCAAGCTCTCGACATCGTTGACCAGGAACTGCTGCTTGGCGGTGAGCGCCTCGAGGGCGGCGTCAACCGCGGCGGGAGAGTAGCCCATGAAACTGCGGGCGAACGTGCGGGTAGATCCATTCGTCACGACGAGTTTTCCCTCCTGAAGACCCGGGTGGACCCGTGTGGCCGGTCCAGCGGTTGGCTTTCACGACGTGTGACGTAGCGACCACCGCGGCCGGCCTCACTTGCGTCGAGCTCAGATCAGCGCATCGAGTACCCGGATGACCGCGACTCTAGGCATGGCCTTGCCGCTTTCTTGTCGCGTATTGGGCGCGGGCGCCGACCTGATCATCGAGCGAGTAGAAAATCCGCGCACCGCTCGCCGATCATGATCGACGGCGCGTTGGTGTTGGCGCGTGGGATCACCGGCAGCGCGGAGGCATCCGCGACGCGAAGCCCCTCGACGCCGCGCACACGCAGCGTTTCGTCGAGCGCGCTTTCGGGGTCGCTGCCCATCGCGACGCTGCAGGACGGATGGAATGTCGTGATCGCCGTTTCTCTGATGCACGCCTCCACGTCCGTCCCGAAACCAGGGACCAGCTCGTCCTCGACAGCGGATGCGAGTGGCTCGGTCTTCGTGATCTCGCGCGTACGCTCGATTGCCCTGACGAGCGCATCGATGTCGGAACGCTCGGTGAGCATGTTCAACCGGATCGCGGGTGGCGTCGAGGGATCGGATGAGCGAACCATCACGCTGCCGCGACTCTTGGGCGTCCAGTACGAATGCCCGACGGACAACGCCGGCTGAAGTTTCCGGCTGCGCGGATCTGCAGAGGCATCGCCGGGAACGACGATCAATTGGACGTCGCAGTCTGGGGCGTCGGGTGCGGACCGGATATGGGCCAACGCCTCCACGCCGCTATTGGCAAGCTTGCCGGTGCGGCGTAACAGCCACTGCAGCAACCATTTCGGATTGCCCGCGTCAGCGAGCCCGGGGTGGCCGCGAGCAAGGCCGTAGATCGCCCATACGTGTGGGTGGTCGGTCAGCCCCTGCCCGATCCGCGGGCTGTCCACGAGCGCGGTGATTCCGACCCGGCGAAGATGGTCCGCCGGTCCGACACCCGACAGCTGCAATAGCTTTGGCGTGCCGAAAGCGCCCGCGCTCACCACGACTTCACGGTCGGCGAGGGACTCGTACACCCGGCCACCCCGGCGATACTCGACACCGACCGCCCGGCCGTGCCGGATTGTCAGGCGAAGTACCTCGGCCTTGGTGATCACTTTCAGGTTCTTCTGGCCGTGGAGGTAGCCACGTGCAGTCGTCCATCGCTCGCCGCGATGGATCGTGGCCGGGGTGATCGCCGCGCCGTCGAGTTCAGGTCCGCTGATGTCATCGGTCGCCGCGATACCGGCGGCCCGCGCCGCAGCGACGAAACGTTTCGACACTTCGTCGGGAAAGGGCACGGGGCCGACCCGCATCGGCCCGCGCTCGATCCGCGCGAACACCGGCGCCACGTCGTGCCACGACCAGCCGGGCAGCCGCCAGCCGTCGTAGTCGAGGCTGCTGCCTTTGACCCACGCCATTCCGTTCATCGCGCTGGTGCCGCCGAGCATGCGCCCGCTGTGCGCCGCGATGCGGCGGTTGTCGATGCCAGGCTCTGGGCCCGTTTCGTACGCCCAGTCCATCGACGTGCCCCATTGACGCACGGAGGCCAGCGGCACCCGAACGGCGATGCTCCGGCCAGTGCCGCCCGCTTCGATCAACAGCACCGTCGACGACGACTCCGAGGCCAGCCTGCCGGCGACCGCGCAGCCGGCAGAGCCCGCCCCGACCACGATGAAGTCGTACGTCGCCACAGGGTGACAGTATGGAAACCGATGATCGAATTGGCCGGGCTGACCAAAGTATTCGGCGGCACCCGCGCCGTGGATGACCTGACCTGCTCCATCGAGCCCGGCGTGGTCACCGGGTTTCTCGGCCCCAACGGGGCGGGCAAGACCACGACGATGCGGCTGATCCTCGGACTGGACCGGCCGACTGCGGGCACCGCGACGATCGAAGGCAAGCCGTACCGCGAGCTCGACGACCCGCTGCGGCAGGTGGGTGCGCTGCTGGACGCGGGGCAGACGCATCCCAACCGGTCGGCGCGCGCGCACCTGCGCTGGATCGCGGCCACGCACCGGCTGCCGGTCGGCCGGGTCGACGACGTGCTCGACATGGTCGGGCTGGCCGCGGTCGCAGGCAAGAAGGCGGGCACGCTGTCGCTGGGCATGAGCCAGCGACTCGGCATCGCGGCCGCGCTGCTGGGTGACCCGCCGGTGCTGCTGTTCGACGAGCCGGTCAACGGCCTCGACCCGGAGGGCATCCGCTGGGTGCGGACGCTGATGCGCACGCTCGCCGGCGAAGGCCGCACCGTGCTGGTGTCCAGCCATCTGCTGGCCGAGATGGCCAATACGGCCGACCGGCTGGTGGTGATCGGGCGGGGCAAGTTGATCGCATCGACGACGGTCGGCGAGTTCGTCGGCCGCGCCGACGCCGTCCGGGTGCGCAGCCCACAACTGGACATGTTGCGCACGGTGCTGGCCGAGGCGGGCATCGAGGTGGACGACGACGCGGCCGCGTCGGTGCTGATGGTCCGCGGCGCGGCGAGCGAGGTGGTGGGCGAGTTGGCGGCCCGCAACGGAATCGTTCTGCACGAGTTGGCCACAGAGCAGGTGTCGCTGGAGGACGCGTACCTGAAGCTGACCGAGGACGCTGTGCAGTACCGGGCGGCGACATGAGCGCGATGGCGGTGCTGAACGCCGAACGGATCAAGCTGTCGACCACCCGCTCGCCGATGTGGTCGGCGCTCGCGGTGGCGGTGCTGAGCCTGGGGCTGGCGGCGATGCAGGCGTCGGCGTTCTACGGTCCGGGCCCGCTGGAGCCGCAGCGGGCCGCGATGGGCGTCGCCGTCTTCGGCGTGCCCGTGCTGATGATCCTGTCGGCGCTGACGGTGACCAACGAGTTCCGCAGCGGCCTGATCCGCACCACCTTCATGGCGGTGCCGAACCGCACGCTGGTGCTCGTCGCCAAAGCGGTTGTCGCAGCTGCGTTCTCCAGCGCCTACGCTGCGGTGATCGTGCTGGCCTCGATGCTGGTGGCAAGCTCGACCGTCGACGTCTGGCTGGCCGGGGCCATCGCGCTGTATGCGGCGCTGGCGGCGGTGCTCGGAGTCGCGGTGGGCGCGCTGCTGCGGGCCTCGGCGGGCGCGGTGGCGCTGCTGTTGCTGTGGCCGCTGGTCACCGAGCCCCTGCTGGGCAACATGCCCAACATCGGTCAGCAGGTGGGGCCGTACCTACCGTTCGGCAACGCGTTCACGTTCACCGGCGTGCAATGGCTCTATCCCTACTACGCCATGACGTGGGGCGCGGCGGGATCGATCGTCTACTTCGCGGTCGTGGTGGTCGCGGTGTTCGTCGCGGCGCTGGTCACGATTAATCGGCGGGACGCATGAGCGTCGCTTGCAAGCGAATCATCGAATCATGAGCGGCAGCGGCTAACGTGGGCGCGATGGGGCACAGATTGCGCCGGGTATCGGCCGGGGTCTTGGCGGTGGTGGCCGTCGCCGCGTTCGGCGGTTGCGGCGGCAAGCCCGCCAAGGAGGCCGCCAATCCGCCCTCGTCGCCGGCGGCCTCGGCCGCGGCGGCCGAATACGCGGCGACGCTGAGTGACCGGGTCACCGCCGACGCGATGATGGCGCACCTGCAGAAACTGCAGGAAATCGCCGACGCCCACGACGGGAACCGGGCGCTGGGCACCGCTGGCTACGACGCCAGCGCCGACTACGTGGCCAATGCGCTGCGTGACAAGGGGTTCGACGTGCAGACCCCGGAGTTCGAGGTGCGGTTGGCATTCGCCGATGACCCGCAACTCACCGTCGGCGGCGCCGCGATCGAGGCCAAACCGCTGCAGTTCACCATCGGCACCCCCGACGCGGGCGTCTCCGGTCCGCTGGTCGCCGCGCCCGTCGAGGATTCGCCGGGATGCACCGCGTCCGACTACGACGGGCTGCCCGTCGCGGGCGCGGTCGTGCTGGTGGATCGCGGCACATGCCAGTTCTCGCAGAAGCAGTCGGTGGCGGCCGAGCGCGGCGCCGTCGCGCTGATCGTCGCCAACAACGAGGACGGCGACGAGATGGGCGGCACCCTCGGCGAGGACGCCAATCCGAAGATCCCGGTCGTCAGCGTCACCAAGGCCACCGGCGAGCGGCTGCGCGGCGCACCCGGTGAGACCACCTTGAAGCTCAACGCCGGTGTGCGGGTGGAGAAGACCCACAACGTGATCGCCCAGACGAAGACCGGTTCCACCGCCAACGTGGTGATGGTCGGCGCGCATCTGGACAGCGTGCCGGAAGGCCCCGGCATCAACGACAACGGCTCCGGTGTGGCCGCCGTACTGGAAACCGCGCTGCAGCTCGGCCCGTCGCCGCAGGTGCAGAACGCCGTGCGGTTCGGCTTCTGGGGCGCCGAGGAGCTGGGTTTGAAGGGCTCCAACAACTACGTCCAGTCGCTGAACGAAGACCAGCTCAAGGACATCGCGCTGTATCTGAACTTCGACATGCTGGGCTCGCCGAACCCCGGCTACCTGACCTACGACGGCGACCAGTCGCTGCCGCCTGGCCCGCGCGAGCCCAACCCGCGGGTGCCCGAAGGCTCGGCGGGCATCGAACGCACGCTGGTGGCCTACCTCAAGGATGCGGGTGAGACGGCGCAGGACACCGGGTTCGACGGCCGTTCCGACTACGACGGCTTCACCCAGGCCGGTGTCCCGGCCGGCGGCCTGTTCTCCGGCGCCGAGGAGAAGATGACGGAGCAGCAGGCGGAGCTGTGGGGCGGCAAGGCCGACGAGCCGTTCGACCCGAACTATCACAAGAAGACCGACACCATCGACCACGTCGACCGAAAAGCCCTCGAGATCAACGGCTCCGGGGTCGCCTACGGTGTCGGCATCTACGCGCAGGATGAGAGCGGCCGCAACGGCGTGCCGATCCGCGACGACCGCACCCGCCACGTACTCGGCAAGTCATGACGCGGCGGTGGGCCGCGGAGCCGCACCGGCGGCGACATCGGGCCGCGGAGCCGCACCGGCGGCGACATCGGACCACGGGCGTCGTGCTGGCGGTCGCGGCCATGGCGCTCGGCGGTTGCTCGTCGCCGCCAGCGCCGCCGAAGGATCCGGCGCGCGACCTGGCGGACCGTGTGGGTGTCGACGGCATGTATGTCCACCTGCGCAAGCTCCAGGAGATCGCCGACGCCAACGGCCGGTCGCGCGCGGTCGGCACCCCAGGCTACGACGCCAGCGTCGACTACGTCGCGCAAGCGCTGCGGGACAAGGGTTTAGATGTCCAGACGCCCGAGTTCGACCGGCTCGACGTGGTCTCGCCGGGAAAGCCGACTCTGACCGCTCTCGGCCGCACCTATCCAGTCGACCAGGCCTCGCTGCTGGCGCCGACGAAGTCGGGCGGCCTGCGGGCCGTCACGCTGCGCCCGGAGAAGCCCGCCGGGTGCGCGGCCGCCGACTACGGCAACATGAAGATGAAGGGTGCGATCGCCATCGTCGACGACAGCGGTTGCTCGGTGGTCGACAAGCAGAACGCCGCCGTCGCGCGCGGCGCCGTCGGGCTGCTCGTGGCAAGCGCGGGCGCGTCGACGCGCTCCGCAGGGTTGTTCGCCCCTGGTTACTACCGCGGGCTGACGGTGCCGGTCGCGGTGATCGACGCCGACACCGACGCGGCGCTGCGGCGCACGACGGCGCCGGTGCTGCTGACGCTCGACGCCAAGGCCGCCATGGTGAAGTCGCGAAATGTGCTGGCACAGACGAAGACCGGTGACACGCACAACGTGGTGATGGTCGGCGCGCATCTGGCGAGCGCAGCGAAGAGCCCCGGTATCAACGACGACGGGACCGGGGTGGCCGCGCTGATGGAGACCGCGACCGCCCTCGGCGCGCGGCCGTCCGTCGCCAACGCGGTACGGTTCGCCTTCTGGGGTTCCGACGAGTCGGTGCCCGCCGGGTCGATGAACTACGTCGAGGGCCTGGACCGCGACGGCCTCAACGACATCGCGCTGTACCTCGACTTCGACATGCTGGGGTCGCCCAACGCGGGCTATTTCACCTATGACGGCGATCAGTCCGGTCAGGCCAACCCGGCCGTGCCCGCCGACACCGTTCCGATCGGCTCGGCGGGTGTCGAACGCACGCTCGCCGGCTATCTGAACTTGGCCGGGGTGCGGCCAGCCGACATGCCGCTGGGCAGCGCGGACTACACGCCCTTCCTCGAGGCGGGGGTACCAATCGGCGGCACGACAACCGGTGCGGCGCAGCGTAAGACGACGTTGCAGGCCCGGCTCTGGGGTGGCACGGCAGGCGTCGCGTTCGACCGCAATTACCGACTGCCCGGTGACACCGTCGACAACGTCAGTCGTGACGCGCTTGCCGTGACGGGGCCCGGCGTGGCGTTCGCGGTCGGCACCTATGCCCATTCGATCGAGGGCGCCAACGGTGTTCCTACCCGCGAGCAGCGCCGCCGGAATACGCCTTAGCCACCCGCGTCACGAACTGGTACACGCCGTCCTCGTCGGGGGCCAGCGGGCCCGGCGTTGCGTGCGGTGAGGCGAGGCCGCGCTGCACCGACTCGCAGGCCGCCCAGTCCTGCCGATTCGTCAGATCCCAGAACTCGACCGCATAGGACGGGTCGAAATCCGGCTGCTCGGCAACCTCTTTGGGGAAGGCCCACGCGCACTCGACATGGGTGCGGTCGACCGCCAGCGGCGTCATGAGATGGGTCATCACGTAGTCGGGGTGCAGGCTCACCAACAGGTTTGGATAGCCGACGACGTACATCACGGTGCGCAGTTCGTGCTCGGAGAGTCCCTTGATGGCGACGCCGCCGCTGGCCCCGGTCAGCGACATCGTCTGGGCGCCTTCGATGATCGACATCCAGCCGCCCATCCAGGAGCCCTCGGTGTGCAGGTTTTCGCCGCTGGTCGGCGGGCTGATCCGGGACAGCTCGGGATGAATGGTGGAGCAGTGGTAGCACTCCTGGTAGTTCTCGGCGATGACCTTCCAGTTGGTGGCCAGCTCGTAGGAGTGCCGGTCGACGACCACCAGGTCTTCCGGGCGATACGGCGCGACGACGTCCTCCCAGCCCGCGACGTGCTCGGCGAAGTCGCCGTCCTCGCCGCTCGGGTCCACGAAAAGCCAGCCGTGCCAGTCCACCAACCGCAGTTCGACGAGGCCGAACTGGTCGGCGTCGAAGCCCTCGACCTTGGAGAAGTGCGGCGCGTTGCGCAGGCTGCCGTCGAGTTTGTAGGACCACGAGTGGTACGGGCACACGATGCTGCGGCCGCGGGTGCTCTGGTTGCACGCCAGCAGTTCGTGGCCGCGGTGTCGGCAGGTGTTGGCGAACGCGCGCACGGTGTCCTCGCCGCGGACCAGCAGCACCGCGTTGCGACCACTGCCCACGGCTTTCTGGGCGCCGACGCCGGCCAGGTCGGACGCGTGGCCGACGCAGGTCCAGCCGGAGAAGATGTGCTGCTGCTCCCACTCGAACACCGCGGGGTCGACGTAGGCCTCCCGCGGCAGCATTCTCGACTGTCCGAACGGCGCGAGCGCGGCAGCCACGCCGGCGGCGGGAAGAGGCGCCGGAGGATGCTGTTTGAACATACAGTCAGCCTAGTCTGCGCAGCCGCGCCGGTCTACTGCGTAGTTTCGCGGGAGAGGGCTACGCCTCGCCGGTGAAGCCGCCGATGCCGCGGTCGGCCGTGGTGTCGCCGCGGGTCATCCGCCGGTAAACGAGGAACCCGATGACGACGGCGGCCAGGGCCGCGAACAACAGCAGGCTGGCGAGCGCGTTGAGCGCCGGGGTGGGCGCGGCGCGGGCGGTGTTGTAGATCTTCACCGACACCGGTTCGGTGGAGGCGTCGCCGGACAGGTACCGCACGAGGACGAAGTCGTCGATGACGTCGGCGAACACCAGTACCGTGCTGGCGAAGATCGCGGGCAGCAGCATCGGCAGGATGATCCGGCGCAGCGCGTCCAGCGGCGAAGCGCCCAGATCCATTGCCGCTTCTTCGTATTGCGGCCCGATGGTCGCAAGGCGTGCGCGCACCAACACCGCGGGGTAGGACACCTGGAAGGTGATCAGGCCGATCACCTGTGCGGTGGTGCCCAGCGAGACGGGCACCGCGACGCTGGTGATCACGAACAACAATGCGACGGCCAGCAGCACCTCGGGCAGCACGAACGACAACAGCATCAGGAAGTTCGCGCCCGCGGGCAGCCTGCCGCGCCAGCGGTCGATGCCGATCGCGAACAGCGTGCCGAGGGGCACGGTGATCAGCGTCGCGATCACGCCCAGTTTCAACGTCTGCAGCAGCGCGGTGTGCAACGCGTCGTTGTGCCAGACCGACAGCGTCTGATCACCCCAGTACCAGCGGAACGAGAAGCCCTGCCACGTGGTGCGGGACTTGCCGTCGTTGAACGAGTACGCCACCGCGATCAGCACCGGCAGCAGTGACCACACGAGGTAGCCGACGGTGATCGCGACGAGAAAGCGCGGCGGCCGCCACGGGTTGTTCCACCAACCGATGGGACCCTTCACACCGACACCTCGTCGCGCTTCGAGGTGACCCGGATGTAGTACAGCATCGGCAGCAGCGCGGCCAGGAAGACCAGCATCACGAACGCGCCTGCCTGACCGGTCTGCCCGGGCGACTGCACGCTGTCGTTGATCAGATTGCCGACCATCGTGGTCTTCGGCGACGCCGAGAGCATGTCGCTGGTGAAGTAGTCGCCGAGCATGGGCAGACACGTCAGCAGCACGGCCGCCACGATCGTCGGCCTGCACAGCGGCAGCGTCACCCGCCAGAACGACGAGAACCGATCGGCGCCAAGGTCTCGCGACGCCTCGAGCATCGGCTGCGACAGCCGGTCCAGCCCGGCGTAGAGCGGCAGGATCATGTAGGGCACGTAGCCGTACACCAGCCCGAGGATCACCACCATCGGCTGGCCCGTCAGCCACTTGACGTCCGGGGTGAAGAACCCGCCTACGCCGAGCACCTTGTTGAACAGACCGTCATCCTGTAAGAGGTTGACCCACGCAAACATTCGCATCATGTAGCTGATCCAGAACGGCGCGATCAGCAGTGCCAGCAGCAGCCCCTTGCGCTTACCGGACAGCCGGGCCACGTAGTAGGCGACGGGGAAGGCGATCAGCAGGCACAGGCAACTGGCCACCAGCACATAGATGAAGGTGCGAACGATCGCGGGCCCGTAGACGCCGTTCTCGCCGACGATGTGGGTGAGCACGTAGGTGAACTGCGTCGGGTCCCACTGCAGCGGGTTCCACACCGGAATGGGCGTGCGGAACAGCGGGTCGATCTGCCCGAAGACGATGCACAACACCACATAGAGCGGGAAGACGAAAAAGGAAGCCAGCCAGAAGATTCCGGGAGCGGCCAGCACCGACCACAGCCGGTTGCGCCGCTCGCGCGTCGGCGGTGGCGCCTGCGCGGGCGCGTCGACTACCGGGACCGCCACGGCCGACTAGGACCCGCCGGCGTTGAACGCCTGCCACACCTTCTGCCACGCGTCCTGGTTGGCCGTGTCGAGCTCGAGCAGCCGGTAGCCGGCGTCGAAGTACTCCGGCTTGACGATGGCGGTGCGCAGGTTCTCGGGGATGAACTCCTCTTTGACAAGGGAATCCGCGGTGATCGAGTTCTGCGGCGGCTGGTAGCCGATGGCGTTGAAGTTCTGCATGGCCACGTCGGGCTGCAGCATGTGGTTGATGAAGAGGTGGGACAGCACTGGGTTCTTGCCGCTCTTGAGCACCACCATCAGGTCGTTGTCCACCAGCCCCTTGCCGTCCTGCGGGAACCAGTACTGCAGGATGTCCGTCGAGGTGCCCTCGGGCAGGTAGGACTGCGCGTTGATGATGTCGCCCGACCACATCTGCGACACCCCGAGCTGGCCGGCCGGCAGGTCGTTGTACATCGTGATGGTGACCTTTGGTGACGTCGCCGCCACCATCGCCTTGAGCTGGTCACCGACCTTCTTCAGATCGTCGGCGTTAGAGGTGTTGACGTCGGTGATGCCTTGTTGCAGAAGCACCATCGACATTGCGGTATGCCAGTCGTCGATGACCGCGGTCTTGCCCTTGTACTGCGGATCCCACAACACGTCGTAGGGGTTCTGCATCTTCGGGATGTCGGTCTTCACCTGGTCGTTACGCCATCCGATGCCGGTGGTGTAGACGGTGTAGGGCACGCTGTACTGCCAACCCTGGTCGTACCAGGGGTTGGTGAAGCTCGGCCAGACGTTCGAGATGTTCGGGATGTAGCTGTGGTTGAGCGGCTGTATCAGCTGACCCGTCACCAGCCTGCTGATTTGGTCATAGCTGGGGAAGTACAGGTCGTAGTTGACGCTGCCGCCGCGGATCTTGGTGATCGCCTCGTCGGTGTCGTTGAACGTCGAGATCTCGACTTTCACGCCGTGCTTGTCCTCGAATGCCTTCACGGCGTCAGGGCTCGTGTAGTCGGCATAGGTGTAGAGCTGAAGTGTCGCACCCTTCTCGGGCGCGAGGCCGTCGGCGATGGGTTTGTTGTCGTCGGCGATGTCCCACTTGACCGGGCTGTCCGGCGAGGCGAGCGTCAGCGTCGGCGCTGCCGAGGGCGCTCCGCCCTTCGAACAGGCCGCGAGAAAGGCGGGCAACGTCGGCGCCGCCGCGGCGAGAATCGCTGCTCGCGTGAGGAATTGTCGGCGGGTCGGACCGTTACGGTGCGCTCCGTTGGGTGCTGGCATCTGGGCCTCCCCGTTGATTTCGCGGCTTGTCGCTGGTAGGACTCTCGCATAGACTGAATGCTCAGTCAACCGTTCTGGACTGGAGGTTTCCCCGTGTCTTCGTCGGTGGCGTCGGGCAAAAAATTGAGCACAGTGGCCGACGCCGTGTCCCAACTGATCGCCGACGAGGAGCAGGTGTTCCTGCGCCGGCAGCCGCGAAGCTCGGAGCTGATCGCCGAGGCCAGCGCGCACCTCGCCGGGGGCGCGACATCCAACTGGCAGATCGCCGAGCCGCAGGCGGTCTGGATGAGCCATGGCAGCGGCTCGAAGGTGTATGACGTCGACGGCACCGAATACGTCGACATGCACGGTGGCTACGGCGCCGCCATCGCCGGGCACGCCCATCCGGCGATCGTCGCCGCGGTCAGCGATCGCGTCAGGCGCGGAACGCATTTCGCGCAGCCGACAGAGGACGCCATCTGGATCGCGAACGAGCTGTCCCGGCGGTTCGAGCTGCCGCTGTGGCGGTTCGCCAACTCCGGCACCGAGGCCACCATGGACGCCGTCCACCTGGCCCGCGCGCTCACCGGCCGCGATCTGATCATCAAGGTCGAGGGCTGCTATCACGGCCACCACGACTCGGTGCAGGTCTCGGTGCTGCCCGAGGCCGACGAGGTCGGACCGCGGGAGAAGCCGACCGGGGTGCCCGGCAACTCCGGCATTCCCGCCGCGATCCGCGATCTGGTCATCGTGGTGCCGTTCAACGACACGGGCGCGGTGGCCCGCGCACTTGCCGAACACCGCGGGCAGGTGGCCGCGATGATCACCGAGCCCGTGATGATGAACGCGGGCATCATCCCGCCCGGCGACGGCTACCTGGCCGTCATCCGCGATCTGCTGCACGGCGAGGGCGCCTTCTTGATCTATGACGAGGTGAAGACCGGGTTCACCACGGGGCCAGGCGGAATCACCGCCCGCAGCGGCGTGGTGCCCGACATGGTGTGCCTGGCCAAGGCGCTCGGCGGCGGCATCTCGGTCGCGGCGATCGGCGGCACCGAGGAAGTGATGTCGGCCATCGCCGACGGCCGCTACGAACAGGTGGGCACCTTCAACGGCAACCCGCTGGCGATGGCCGCCACCAGGGCGACGCTGACCGACGTCCTCACCCCGCAGGCGTACGCGCACCTCGACGACCTGGCCACCCGGCTGCGCGCGTCGTTGGAGGCCACCATCGCCCGGCACGGATTCGGCTGGCATGTGGTGTCCGTCGGTGCCAAGGGCTGCGTGACCTTCCGCCGTGAGCCGGTGCGCGAGTTCCGCGACTTCCTGCAGATCGACGCCAGACTCGGCCATTTGCACTGGCTGATGCAGCACAATGGCGGTGTGTTCCTGCCGCCATGGGGCAAGGTGGAGCAGTGGCTGCTGTCGGTTCAGCACGACCGCGACGACGTCGATCGGTTCGCGGCCAACTTCGCGCGGTTCGCGGAGGCGGTGGCCCGGTGATGGGCCTGCCGGGATGAAGGGCGGCGCGATCCGGCTGGAGAAGCTGGTCAAGTCCTTCGACGGGGTGCCCGCGGTCACCGGTATCGACCTGGACATCCCGGCCGGCCAGTTCTATTCGCTGCTGGGCGCATCCGGCTGCGGCAAGACCACCACGCTGCGCATGATCGCCGGCTTCGAGAAGCCCGACTCCGGGCGCATCGAACTCGACGGCCGTGATGTGGCGGCCGATCCGCCGCACAAGCGGCCGGTCAACACCGTCTTCCAGACCTATGCGCTGTTCCCGTTCATGACGGTGTGGGACAACGTCGCCTTCGGGCTGCGCTACCAGAAGGCGTCCAAGCAGGAGACCAAGCGGCGGGTCGGCGACGCCCTGGAGTTGGCGCGGATGGGCGAGTTCGCCGAACGGCGTCCCGCGCAACTGTCCGGCGGTCAGCAGCAACGTGTCGCCTTGGCACGCGCGCTGGTGCTGCAGCCCAAGGTGCTGCTGCTCGACGAACCACTGGGCGCGCTGGATGCCAAGCTGCGCAAGCAGTTACAGCTGGAGCTGCGTGCCGTGCAGCGCGAGGTGGGCATCACGTTCGTCTACGTCACGCACGACCAGGAGGAAGCGCTCACGATGAGCGACCAGATCGCCGTGCTGGCCGAAGGCCGGATCGAGCAGGTGGGCCCGCCGCAGGAGATCTACTCCGCACCCGCCACCACGTTCGTGGCCGGATTTCTGGGTGCCGCCAACATCTTCGACGCCGAGGTGCTCGAGGCCGCCGACGGGTCGGCGGTGTGCTCGGCGCTCGACACCCGCCTGGGTGCGGCCGTCGAGAACGGCGCCGAACCCGGTGCCGCGGCCATCGTCATCCGGCCGGAACGGATCACCGTGCAAGGTGCCGATGAGCCGGTCGCGCAGGGGCACAACGCGATCCCCGGCGTGGTGTCACAGATGGTCTACCTCGGCCACAGCACGCAGGTGCACGTCGACGTCGGGGCATCGACGGCGTTGATCGTCGAGGTGCCCAACCAGTCCGGCCCCGCCTCGGTGAGCCATCGGCCCGGCGAGCGGGTCAACTGCGTCTGCACGCATGACGCGGTGCGGGTGCTGCACCGAAGCGCGGCGCCGCTGGTCTCCGACCCGGTGGCTGACGGCACGAATCTCGCTGGCGCACTCAGCGTTTCTTGACCGGACGCTTCTTCTCGGCGGGCAGGTCGAGTTCCCGTTCGGCGAACCGCATCGCGATGTCGTAGGCCACCGCGGAGTCGACTTCGGGGTCGTCGAGCGCCACCTGGATGGACAGGCCGTCGAGCAGCGCGGAGAACTCCAGGGCGAACATCTTCGCGTCTACCGCGGAATCGACCTCGTCGGCTTTGATGGCATCGATGATCATGGCGCGCCAGCGTGCGTCGAGTTCGGCCCTGCCCGCTTTTATCTCGTCGTGCCGGAATGCCTGCGCCCACAGGTCGAACCACAATCCCCACGCACCGGGGATCTCGCCTGCGGACTGCGGCACACATGTCCATTTGATGAGCAACGAAAGGCGCTCGCGCACGGAGGGCGTCTCGGCGAGCATCTTCTCGCCGGCTTCGTAGAACGACTCCTCGGAATAGCGCAGTGCGTCGACCAGCAAGCGGTCGCGGGTGCCGAAGTAGTAGATGACAAGCGCCGAACTGACGCCGGCGCGTTTGGCGACGTCCGCGATGCGGGTGTCCCCGAAGCCCCGCTCGCAGATCAGCTCCGCCGCGGCGCGCAGCATCTCGATGCGCCGGGGCTCGTTGTTCTCCGTCGCCGGTGCAGGATCCGCCATGACCTGATGTTCCCCCTCGTCGTCGCAGCGCTGCCACTTGTTTAAAGCCTAACACTTCATTAGATTGAACAGTCAGTCAAAGATGCGGGCACGGCGCGAAAGTAGGGGCCTCCATGTCGAACACGTACGACGCCATCGTCATCGGCGGCGGCCACAACGGGCTTGTCTCCGCGGCCTATCTGGCCCGGTCGGGCGCCAGGACGCTGGTGCTGGAGTCCCGCGGGTCGGTCGGCGGCGCCGCCACCACCGAAGCGCCGTGGGAGGACGCCCCGCACCTGCGCGTCACCCGGCTGTCCTACGTGATGAGCCTGATGCCGCCGACCATCGTGCGCGAACTCGGACTCGAGCGGCACGGCTACAAGGTGCATCCGATGGGCCCGTCTTACCAGGCGTTTCCCGAGGGCGGCTCGCTGATCATCTACGAGGACGACCCCAAGCGCACCCACGAGCAGCTGTCCAAGTTCTCCAAGAAGGACGCCGACGCGCTGCCGGAGTACTACGACTGGATCGGGCGGATCGCCGAGGTGATGGGACCGCTGCTGACCGAGGTGCCGCCGAACATCGGGTCGAAGCGGCCGGGCGATCTGCTCGACCTGGCGAAGCTGGCCTGGCCGATGCGCAACAAGATCACCCCGCGCATGACCGCCGACATCACCCGGCTGCTGACCATGAGCATCGCCGACCTGCTCGACGACTGGTTCGAATCACCGCAAGTCAAAGGGCTGATGGCCGTCAACGGAATCATCGGCACATGGGCCGGTCCGTGCGAGCCGGGCACCGCGTACGTGATGGCTCATCACTCGATCGGCGACGTCGGCGACGGCCAACTGGGCAGCTGGGGATTCCCGGAGGGCGGCATGGGCGGCGTGTCCGCGGCGATCGCCAAGTCGGCCCGTAGCTTCGGCGCGGAGATCCGCACCAACGCGCGGGTGTCGCGCACACTGGTGCGCAACGGCCGCGTGCACGGCGTGGTGTTGGAGAACGGCGACGAGATCCAGGCGCCCGTCGTGGTCACCACCCTGCATCCGAAGACCGCGTTCCTCGAACACCTTTCGCGCGCCGAGTTGCCCGACGACTTCGTCAGCGACATCGAACACTTCAAGACGCGAAGCGGCGTGGTGAAGGTCAACGTCGCGCTCTCCGAACTGCCCAGCTTCACCGCCAACCCGAGTTCCGGGATGGCCGAGCACCTGACCGGGTCGATCGAGATGGCCCCGACGATCGATTGGTTGGAGACCGCGTTTCAGGAGGCGCGCGTCGGCAAGCCGGCGACGCTGCCGTTCAGCGACGGCGTCATTCCGACCACGCTGGACAAGACGCTCAATCCCGATGGCACGCACATCATGTCGCTGTTCACGCAGTGGGTGCCCGCCGAATGGAGCGAGGCGCCGCACACCGAAGAACTCGACGCCTACGCCGACCGGGTGATCGACACCTACGACCAGGTGGCGCCCGGCTTCAAGGCATCGATCACGCATCGCGACGTCGTCGGACCGCATCAGATGGAGCAGGAGTACGGCCTGATCGGTGGCAACATCTTCCACGGTGAACTGTCGCTGGAGCAGCTGTTCCACATGCGGCCCGCGCCCGGCTACGCCGACTACCGCACGCCGATCGCCGGGCTCTACAACGGCAGTTCGGGCACGCACGCCGGCGGCGGCGTGTGCGGCATCCCCGGCTGGCAGGCGTCGCGCGCGGCGCTCGCGGACAAGAACCGGGGGCTGAAGCGGTTCCGCCGCTCGTGACATCCAGAGCTGTGGCCGCGATGCTTGGCGCGCGGTCGATGGCGCTGGTGGGTGCCAGCCCGCGTCAGGACAGCTTCGGCGCGCGGATGATCGTCGAGGCGCAGCGGGGATCGGCGCGCTTTCACCTCGTGAACCCCCGGTACGACCGGATCGGCGAATTACCCTGCGTGCCTTCGCTGGCCGATGTCGACGAGGCCGTCGACGTGGTACTGCTCGGGGTGCCCGACGCGGCGCTGCCCGCGCAGTTGAAGCTTGCGGCGCAGCGGGGAGCGCGCTCGGCGGTGGTGTTCGGATCCGCGCACGGCTATCGGGAGGAGATCGCGCGCATCGCGACCGACGCCGGAATGGCGTTGTGCGGCGGGGGCTGCATGGGGTTCGTCAACAACGCGCTGGGCGTGCGGGCGCTGGGATATCTGGAGCCGGATCCGTTGCCCGACGGCAGCGTCAGCCTGGTCACCCACTCGGGGTCCGCGTTCTCGACGCTGCTGCGGGCGCGCCGCGGGTTCGGCTTCCGGCTGGCGGTCTCGTCCGGTCAGGAGCTCGTCACCACCACCGCCGACTATGTCTCCTACGCACTCGACGACCCCGAGACACGGCTCGTCGGGCTGCTTCTGGAGACGCCGCGCGATGTTGTCCGCTTGCGTGCAATGCTGCTGCGCGCCGCCGAGCAGGACGTACCCGTCGTCGTCTTGACCGTCGGCGGGTCGCCGCGGGGGAGCGCCATGGTGGCCGCGCACTCGGGGGCGCTGGCCGGCGAGCAGGCCGCGTGGAAGGCGTTCTGCGCGGCCACCGGCGCGGTGCACGTCAGCGACCTGGCCGAGTTCAGCGACACCATCGAACTGTTCTGCGCGGGGCGGCGGGCTGCTGGGTCGGGCGGTGTTGCGACCGTGCATGACTCGGGTGCCGAGCGCGCGCTGTTCGCCGATCTCGCCGACGACCTGGGCGTCGAGTTCGCCGAGTTGGCTCCCGACACGCTGGACACCATCGCGGGGATGCTCGACGACGGGTTGGTACCTATGAACCCGCTGGATGTCTGGGGAACGGGCGCCGACACCCGCAATCTGTTCGGCGGCTGTCTGCGGGCCATGGTCGACGATTCCGCTGTCGCGGTCACGGCCCTGGCCGTCGACCTGGTCACCGAATACGACGGCGACACCGCCTACACCGACGCGGTGATCGACGTCGCCAAGGACACCGAAGCGCCGATCGCGGTGCTGGCTTCGGTGGCGTCGGCGATCGACAGGGATATGGCCGAGCGATTGCGGGACAACGGGATTCCAGTTCTCGAAGGTGCCCGCAGCGGCCTGGCGGCGCTGGGGCATCTGGCCCGCTGGCCGATTCCTGTCGAGCGCGTCGACGCCGAGGTCGACCCTGCGCGTCGGGCGCGGTGGACGTCTCGTCTTGATGCGGCGCCGTTCGAGTTGCTGGCTGACTACGGCGTGCCGGTGGTGGACGTCCTGGCCGCCGATTCGGTTGACGGGGTGGCGGCGGCAGCGGAAGCCGTCGGCTATCCCGTCGCCTTGAAAACCGTTGGCACACTGCACAAGAGCGACGTGGGCGGGGTGGTGCTCGGCATTCCTGACGAGGGGGCGCTGTCGTCGGCGTACTCGTCGATGTCGGCGGCGTTGGGGCCGGCGGTGACGATCGAGCCGATGGTCGAGGCCGGTGTCGAGATCTCGATCGGCATCGTGCGGGACCGCGCATTCGGCCCGCTGCTGATCGTCGCGGCAGGAGGCACGCTGGTCGAGTTGTTGGCCGACCGGGCGGTGGCGTGTCCGCCGGTGTCTTTCGCGGGAGCTCTGGCGATGCTGGACGGGCTGCGCGTCCGGCCGCTGCTGGACGGGTGGCGAGGTGCTGCGCGGGTCGACGTGGATGCACTGGCGCGGGTGATCGTCGCGTTCTCGCAGATGGCGGTCGAACTGGGCGACGTGGTGGACGCCATCGAGGCCAACCCGGTGATCGTGTCTGCGAATGGGGTCGTCGCCGTCGACGCGCTGGTCCAGGTGCAGAATCGGTAGGCATGGCATGGGACTTCAGCACTGATCCGGATTTCGGCAAAAAGCTCGACTGGGTCGAGGAATTCTGTCGCGAGGAGGTCGAACCCCTCGAGTACGTCTTCCCGTACGCGGTGCGCTCGCCGGATCCGCACGTGAAGGCCTATGTCCGGGGGCTGCAGCAGCAGGTCAAGGACCAGGGGCTGTGGGCGATCTTCCTCGACGAGGAACTCGGCGGGCCCGGGTTCGGCCAGCTGAAGCTGGCGCTGCTCAACGAGGTGATCGGTCGCTATCCGGGCGCCCCGCAGATGTTCGGCGCCGCGGCGCCCGACACCGGGAACATGGAGATGCTTGCGGCGTTCGGCACCGACGAGCAGAAGAAGCGGTGGCTGGAGCCGCTGCTGAATCAGGACATGTTCTCGGCGTATTCGATGACCGAACCACAGGGCGGCTCTGATCCGAACCTGTTCAAGACCACGGCTGTGCGCGACGGCGACGAGTGGGTGATCAACGGCGAGAAGTGGTTCACGTCAGCGGGCCGCGTCGCCGACATCCTGTTCGTGATGTGCACCAACGGCATGTTCGTGGTGCCGCGTACGACGCCGGGTGTGGAGATTCAGCCGGAGCCGCGTAATCACAACCACATCATCTATCGCGATGTGCGAGTGCCTGCCGACCATCTGCTGGGGCCGGAGGACGGTGCGAAGACGCTGGCGCAGCGCAGGCTCGGCGGCGGGCGCATCCATCACGCGATGCGCACGATCGCGCAGTGCAAGCTGGCGTTCGACATGATGTGCGAGCGTGCGCTGTCACGCGAGTCGCACGGCAAGGTGATCGCCGAGCATCAGATGGTGCAGGAGAAGATCGCCGACTCGTATGCGGCGATCCGGATGTTGCGGCTGCTGGTGCTCGAAACCGCGTGGAAGATCGACAATTCCAGCACGAAAGAGGCGCGCACGGACATCGCGACGGTGAAGTTCACGATGGCCAAGGTGCTGCAGGAGGTGTCGTTCAACGCGCTGCACATCCTGGGGTCGTTGGGGACGACGGACCTGACCCCGCTGCAGGCGATGTATGCGAGCGCGCCGACGATGGGCCTGGCCGACGGCGCAGACGAGGTGCACAAGGCCACCGTCGCGCGGCGGGTGTTGCGGGACTATTCGCCGCAGCAGCATCCGTACTGGCCGACGGAGTTCATCCCCGCCAAGCGCGAGGCCGCCTGGGCGAAGTTCGAGCCGAAGTTCGAGGCCGACCCGGAACTGCGCGCCTCGGCCGAGGCCTACAAGAAGTACTTCCGCAACCGGCGTTAGGCGCCGCTATTCAAGCGACTGAAGGAACGCGAGCAGCGCGGCGTTCGTCTCGGCCGGCATCTCCTGGTGAACCCAATGCCCGGCACCCGGCACGATCGTGCCGCCGCGAAAGTCGGTGCACGCTGCCCCCGGATCCGCGAAGCTGTCGATGCCCGGAATAAACCGCCGCACCGGATCGCGCTCGCCGGCAATGAAACACGAGGGCTGCGTCACCGGGGCGCCGATGATGTCCGTCGACTCCACGGCGTCGAGACCCAACGCGCGGTAGCGGTTGAACGCGCCGACCATGCCCGTGCGCTCGAAGCTCGCGGCCAGCGCGTCGAGATCGGTGTCGGTGATGAAGCTCAGCGGGCCGTCGGGCGGGTCGGGGAGCAGAGGCAGGAGCGTCGCTTCACGCGGCGCGTCGGGGAGCCAACTGTTGAGCGGCGCATCGCCCGACAGCGCATAGAAGACCCGCTTCAAGGCGCCGCGCAGGTCCGCGCTGAAGTCGGCCTCGGGCGCGCCGGGACGGATGAAGTAGAGGATGTAGAAGAACCGGCCGGCGTAGAGCTGATCGGCGACATCGATCAGCGACATCCCCGTCGCCGGGAGATGGGTCACGCTGAGACCTGCGACCGCCCGTACCCGGTCAGGATGACGGATTGCGGTGTTCCACACGATCGGCGCGCCCCAGTCGTGGCCGATCAGCACGACCGGTTCGTCAGAAAGCTCGGCGGCAACCGCGGCGACGTCGCCCGCGAGCTCTCGGAGCGTGTATCGCTCGACCTCGGTCGGGGCGGAGCTGCCCCCATACTCACGCACGTCGAGTGCGGCAACCCGATAGCCGTGCGACGACAGAAACTCGACTTGGTTGTGCCACGAACTCGCGAGTTCCGGCCAACCCGACACACACAGCACGGTCGGCCCGTCGCCCGTGATTTCGACTCGAAGGGTGATGTCGCCGTTGGAGACCCTCAACTCTTCCACGCCGCTATCGTGCCGCACGCGGTCGACGCGGTTGTTCCGATCGCTAAAAGTTCAGTCCGGAGAACATGACTCGGCCGGGGTCGTACTTCTGCCGCACGGCGCTGAGCTTCGAGAGATTCGAGCCGAAGTACCGCGCGGGCGGCTGGCCCGCTTCGACGTAGTTCACATAGCCACCAACCGAATACGGCGCCACCGCCTTGTGCGCGGTGGCCAGCCAGTTGACCGCTGCCGACGGCGACCCGGCCGGTTCGATGTACCACTGCACCAGCGCGGACTGCCTGCGCCATGGAAATGCGGTGGCCCCCGGCGCCACACTGGCCAGTGCGCCGTCGAGAGTGTGCATGATCGCCAGCATGCGGCCCGCCCCCGCGGGAAAGGCGTTGACCGCCGCGGCGATGCCCTGGGCCGCGCCCGCGTTGATGTCCGGCAGCACATCGGAGCCGCCGACATAACTCAACGGCGCCGGGTTCATGTTGCCCGCCAGATACTTGACCAGGTCCAGGTAGTTGAACGTCTGGACATCGGTCCCCGTCGGTTGCACTCCAACGGCTTTGGCGACGGCACCAGCCACGCTGTTACCCGACCCCGCGGGGCAGGTGGCCATGATGCGGCAGTGCGTACCCGTCGCATCGGTGGTGCTGTCCGCCAGCGCCCAGTTGCTTCGGTCGGCGGTGCGCAGCCAGTTCTGCCAGCCGACGAGGACAGCCGCGAACGACTCCGTCGGGAAGTGGACGTTCACGACGTCGGAATCGGCGATCGGGAACGTGGCGAACGTCAACGACGTCGTCACCCCGAAATTACCGCCGCCACCGCCACGCAACGCCCAGAACAGGTCGGGATTCTCGGCTGCGGACGCGGTGACCGCTTGACCGCCCGGCAAGACGACGGATGCCGACGTCAGCGCGTCGGAGAGCAGTCCCGCATGCCGGCTCTGAGCACCCAAGCCGCCGCCCAGCGCGTGCCCGGCAGCACCGACCGTCGGGCAGATACCCGTCGGGATGCCCCGGGCGGAGGCGGCCAACGTCTGGTGCAGGTCCCATAGACTGGTCGCCGGTGTGGCCGTGACCCGTCCGCTGGCGGCGTCGTAGTTGATTCCGCCGGGCAGCTGGCGCAGGTCGAACACCAATGCGCCGTTGGCCGTGGACGCGCCGATGTAGGAGTGCCCACCGCTGCGCGGCGCGACCTGCATCTTGTGCGATGCGGCGAACGCCATCGCCTTCTGCACGTCCGCGAGCGATGTCGGCGTGACGATGGCGGCGGGCGTGGAGCTGTTGTAGTTGGTGTTGAAAACCTGTTTCGCCGCGCCGAATTGCGGGTTGTTCGGCAGCAGGAGTGGCCCACCGATGGCGGTGGAAAGAGCGTCCCATCCTGACGCCAGGGGTTCGGCGACGGCGCGCACAGAACCGAAGACCGCGCCTGCCGCCAGTGCCCCTGCCGCCCCGCGCAAGAAGGTCTGACGGGATATCTCTCGCGTCACGCCTCGGATTCTCGACGAGGCGACGGCAAGAACTGCGCTGCCGCACGACCTGTTGCACGACGGTGACCGAATAGAGATGCACAGTTACGGCCGGCTCGCGATGGGAGATCAGAAGATCGAGTAGACCTTTCGCAGGGTTTCGTGGATGTCCCAGGTGCCCTTCCAGCCGATGGGGAACACCGCGATGTCGCCGGCCTTCACCTCGGCGGGCTCACCGCCGTCCGGTGTCACCGTCATCCGGCCGGACAACACGTAGATGACCTCGTTCTCGTCCTGCACCCAGTACGACGGTCCCGGCGTGCACTGCCAGATGCCCGCGGACTTGTCGCCGTCGACCCACATCTCCAGCCCGTGGGTGGCCATCGGATCGCCGATGGCCTCCTCCAGCGGACCCCAGTCCTCGAGTCCTGCGTTGGCGGCCTGCGCCAGGATCGCGGTGTCGATGATGTTCACAGCGCTGCTTTCTCGGGGAAGGGCAGGGAAATCGGCTCGGGGGCAAGGCGACTGTTGCCGTCGGCGTCGAAGCGGTCCAGCCCGAGGTCGGTCAGGTCCAGCCAGTCGCATCGGCCGGTCATCGTCAGGTCGGCGGCGACCTCCGCCACTGCGGGGCCCCACATCATGCCGTGCCCGGCCGGGCTTGCCACCACGGTGCCCTCGACGGGCCCGTCGTCGGTGAGCAGCGGACCGAGGATCGGCAGATGGTCGGGCGTGTAGTCGATCGTCGCCGCCCATGTCCTGCGCAAACCGAGTCCGCGCACACCCGGCAGTAATTCTTCGATCCGGTCGCGCGCTTTCTGGTAGTACGTCTCGTCGAAGTCGGCCGCCACGCCTGGCGCCTCGTCGGGATTGCTCATGCCCCACAGCAGACCGCCGGCTTCGCCTGGGCGCCAGTAGATTCCAGAAGTCAGATCGAACACCATCGGCACCTGGTGCACGTCGAACGCGGTGACGGGGGCGGTCACCACGACCTGATGGCGCGAACCGCCCGCGGGTATCCGCCCGCCCGCCGTCGCGCCGACCTTGCCCAGTTTCGGGCCGCCCGTCAGCACCACGTGCTCGGTGTCGATCGGGCCGTCGGAGGTGTCCACGCCGACCACCCGCCCGCCGGACGTGCGCAACCCGGTGAACTTGCACCGCTCCCGCACCTCGACCCCGTGCGCGGTCAGTGCCGCGGTGTATGCCAGCACGTTGCGCGGTGCGTCGATGTAGCCGTCGCCGGGCGCGTACGACGCGCCGAGGGTCGCGCCCGCCGCGATACCGGTGTTCATGTCGTCGATGTCCGACCCGGATTTCCACTCGACGTTCAGGCCCAGGCTCTTCTGCAGCGCGATGCGGTCGTGCGCCTGTCTCACCTCGGCGTCGGTGAAGCACGGCATCAGATAGCCCTGCGCGACGAACCCGCAGTCGAGCGGGAACCGGTCGCCGCTGGCTTTGTAGAACTCCTGGGTCCGCATGCCGAGCACGATGGGGGCTTCGGTGCCGCCCTGCGCGCGCACCATGCCGGCGGCGCGGCTACTGGCGCCATCGCCCAGGGTCAGTGCCTCGAGCAACACCACGTGCCCGAGACCGCGTTCGGCGAGCATGACGGCGGTCCACGCTCCGACGGTTCCGCCGCCGACGACTACAACGTCAGCACTGGTCATACCCTGGAACGCTGGCATAGACTGAACGCTCAGTCAAGAGCGAGGAGCAGCCCAAGATGTACGGACTCACGGAGGACGATCTGCGGATCCGGGACACGGCGCGGGCCTTCGTGGAGTCGCTGATGCCACACGAAGTGGAGGCCGAGCTGGCAGGCGGCCTGCTGCCCAAGGAGCTGACCGCCGAACATTCCAGGCGCGCCATCGAGCTCGGCCTGTACGCCACGAACATGCCCGCGTCGGTGGGCGGTCCCGGCTGCACGGCCCTGCAGCAGGTGCTGGTTCAGGAGCAGTGCGGGCGGGTCACCAACGGGCTGGCCTGGGTGATGGCGACGCCACCGCAGTGGTGGCCCGACGTGGCCACCGACTACCAGCTCGAGCGGTGGCTGCTGCCGTCGGTGCGCGGTGAGAAGCACGAGGCCTACGCGATCACCGAGGAGTTCGCCGGGTCCGACGTCTCCGAGCTGCAGACCACCGCGCATCGCGAGGGCGACGAATATGTCATCAACGGCGTCAAGTGGCACGTGACGTCGTTCAACCTGGCCGACTACGTGTTCGTCGAGGCCGTGCTGATGACCGGCGAGCACGCCGGCGATCATGTGCTGCTGGTGGTGGACGCACCGTGGCCCGGCATGGAAGTCGTTCGCACACCACACTATTCGCACAACATCGCCGACGAGCACCCGATCGTCGCCTTCAACGACGTGCGGGTGCCAGTGTCGCACCTCGTCGGCGCCGAGGGGGAGCCGATGACCTTCACCCAGGACTGGTTCCGCTTCGAGCGGATGATGGTGGCTTCCCGCTGCGTCGGGGCGGCCCAGCGCCTTGTCGACGAGATGACCGCGTTCGCGCAGACTCGCGAGGTCGGCGGTAAGCCCTTGGGCGAATACCAGTTGGTGGCAGGGATGCTCGCCGACAGCGCGACCGAACTGTTCGCCGCGCGCTCGATGCTGTACGAGGTGGCCCGCTCCATCGACGCCGGATTGGACCGCAAGATTCTGCACGGCCAGGCCTCGATGGCCAAGCTCTACTGCTCGGAGATGGCCGGTCGCGTCGCCGACCGCGCCGTGCAGGTGTTCGGCGGCCGCGGCTACATGCGCGAGAACGTCGCCGAGCGGATGTTCCGCGAACTGCGCGTGGAGCGAATCTGGGAGGGCGCCAGCGAGATCCAGCGCGTCATCGTCGCTCGCCAGATGATGACCCGCGGCCCCTCGGCGGTGCTGCAGGGCCGCTAGGCTCCTGGACGGCTCCGCAGCCGCACCGACAGACACGTCACGCAGCCCTCGAGCTTCTCGAACTCGGAGATGTCCACGGCGACAACGCGATAGCTGCGCCGTTCGAATGCCTTCGCCGTATACGGCGCGGCTGACGACATCAATAGCACGTCGTCCTCGAGCAGCACGACGTGCGAACCAGGTTCCTCGGGCACGGCGACGAACCGCTCGCCCCACACCGACGGATCGTCGACCACCGGCGCCCAACCGATGATCGTGCCGTCGGGAAGCGCGGTCACCGCCGACTTCAGGTGCAGCGCCTTCGTGACGGGCACCGCCACCACGTCGGCGCCGAACTGCTCGAGGTGGGTCCGCAACTGGGCGACCCCCTCGGCGTTGGTGCGCCCGCCGACGCCGACCCAGACGGTGCCGTCGTGCTTCAGCACGTCGCCGCCGTCCAGCGTGCCGGGCGCTTCGATTCGCACGACGCGGTAGCGGTGTGCGCGAACCGCGTCCTCGGCCGCGGCGATCTCCGGCCACCGCTCGTCGGCGCCCGGGCGGCAGACGACGGCCAGGTCGCCGTACACCACCACGGTGTCCTCTACGAAGACCGAGTCGGGGCAGTCCGGTGCGGCGGCCACCTCGTGCGTGCTCCAGCCCGCATCGCGAAACGCCGCGACATAGCCCTCCCACTGCCGTTGTGCGAGTTCGACGTCCACCTCGGCGCTTCGCTCGATGTGGGTGATCAACCCCTCCGCCAGCCGAGGCGACGGCCGTCGTACCAACGCGTGCCTGTCGAACATCACGACTGCTTTCGCAGCCCGAGCAGCCGCATCCCGTGGTAGACGACCAGCGCCGCAATGGAGCCCAAGGCGATCCCGGTGAACGTCAAATCGCCCAACTTCCAGGTGAAGTCGGCGATGCCGATGATCAACGGGATGGCGGCGGTCATCTGGTTCAGCGGCTTGCCGAAGTCGACGTCGTTGGTCAGCCAGATCCGCACGCCGAGGATGCCGACCAGCCCGTAGAGCACCACGGTGGCGCCGCCGAGCACACCCGGCGGGATGGCCGATATCGCCGCACCGACCTTGGGGCACAACGACAGTGCGATGGCGACTCCGCCTGCGACCCAGTACGCGGCGGTGGAGTAGATGCGCGTCGCCGCCATCACCCCGATGTTCTCGGCGTAGGTGGTGGTTGCCGATCCGCCGCCGAAGCCGGCCAGCGTGGTGGCGATACCGTCGGCGGCCAGCGCCCGCCCCATCACCGGGTCGACGTCGGTGTCGGTCATCTGGCCGACGGATTTCACGTGGCCGATGTTCTCGGCGATCAGGGCGATCACGGCGGGCAGGAACATCGGCAGCACGGCGACGGTGAAGGTGGGCGCCTGGAACTCGGGCAGCCCGATCCACGCCGCCGACGCGATGCCCGAGGTGTCGACCTCGCCGAGGATCAGCGCCAGCAGGTAGCCCGCGACCACGGCCAGGAAGATCGCCAGCCTGCCGATGATGCCGCGAAAGAACGCCAGCGTCCCCACCAGCAGCACCAGGGTGACCAGCCCCACCACGGGGCCCTTCTCGAAGTTCGCCTTGGCCGCGGGCGCGAGGTTGAAGCCGATCAGCGCGACGATCGCGCCGGTGACCACGGGCGGCAGGGTCACATCGATCCAGTGGGTGCCCGCGACGTGCACCACGAGGCCGATGACGATCAATGCGACACCGACGGCCACCAGGCCGCCGAGGGCGCTGCCGCTGCCGTTAGCGGCGACCGCCGCGGTGACCGGCGCGATCACCGAGAAGCTCGAGCCGAGATAGCTGGGCAGCCGATTACCGGTGATGATCAGGAACAGCACCGTGCCGACGCCGGAGAACAGAAGCGTGGTCGCGGGCGGAAATCCCGTGAGCACCGGCACCAGGAACGTGGCGCCGAACATCGCCACCACGTGCTGAGCGCCGATGCCCACCGTGCGCGCCCAGTCCAGCCGCTCGTGGGGTGCGACGACAAAGTCCGGGTCAGCCTGCGCCTCCACGTGTTTCCATGTCAGCGGTATCACGATGAGTATCTTGCCTGGGTTGGAACAGTTCCGCGGCTATCGGCGGGAATGGCTGCGCGGCGACGTCGTCGCCGGGGTCACCGTTGCGGCCTACCTCGTCCCGCAGGTGATGGCGTACGCGACGGTGGCGCGGCTGTCGCCGGTCGTCGGGCTGTGGGCGGCGCTGGCGCCGTTGGCCGTTTACGCCGTGCTCGGCTCGTCGCGCCAATTGTCTGTCGGGCCCGAGTCGACCACCGCGCTGATGACGGCGACGGCGTTGGCGCCGCTCGCGCTGGGCGACCCCGCCCGCTACGCCGCCCTTGCCGCCGCAGTGGCGGTGCTCGTCGGCGTGATCTGCTTGATCGCCGGGTTGTTGCGCATCGGCTTTCTGGCCGACCTGCTCTCGCGCCCCGTACTGGTGGGATACATGAGCGGCGTCGCGGTCATCATGATCGGCAGCCAACTCGGCAAGGTCACCGGCGTGTCCGTGGCCGGCGACCAATTCATCGACCAGGTGCGCTCGTTCCTCGCCGAAGTCGACAGTGTGCACTGGCCGACGGCGGTGTTGGCGGCTGCGGTGCTCGCCATCCTGCTCGTCCTTGCCCGCGTGACGCCGCGACTGCCCGGACCGTTGATAGCGATACTGTTGGCGACGGCCGTCGTGGCCGTGTTCTCGTTGGAACGCAGCGGAATCCGGGTGATCGGCCATGTCCCGAGCGGGTTTCCGGCCGCTGCGCTGCCCGCTGTCGGGCTGGCCGACCTGTCGGCGCTGGTGTTGCCCGCGGCGGGCATCGCGATCGTGGCCTTCTCCGACAACGTGTTGACGGCGCGCGCCTTCGCGGCCCGGCACGGTCAGCAGGTTGATGCCAACGCCGAGTTGCGGGCCCTGGGGGTGTGCAACGCGGGAGCCGGCCTGCTGCAGGGCTTCCCGGTGAGCTCGAGCGGCAGCCGCACCGCGCTCGGCGACGCCCTGGGCGGCCGCACCCAGCTGTACTCGCTGATCTCGTTGGCGTGCGTGCTCGTTGTGATGGTGGCCGGGCGCGGAGTGCTGGCGAACTTCCCGACCGCTGCCCTGGGTGCGCTGGTGGTTTACGCCGCGCTGCGGTTGGTCGACATCTCGGAATTCAAGCGGCTGGCCCGATTTCGCCGCAGCGAGTTCGTGCTCGCGCTGGCGACCACGGCGTCGGTGGTGTTGTTCGGCGTGCTCTACGGGGTGCTGGTGGCGATCGCGCTGTCGATCCTCGACCTGCTGCGCCGGGTGGCCCGGCCACACGACGCCATCCTGGGCTTCGTTCCGGGCGTCGCCGGCATGCACGACGTCGACGATTACCCCGCCGCCGCCCCGGTGCCCGGGCTGGTGATCTACCGCTACGACGCACCGCTGTTCTTCGCCAACGCCGAGAACTTCCGGCAGCGGGCGCTGGCCGCCGTCGACGACCACCCCGGCCCCGTCGAGTGGTTCGTGCTCAACGCCGAGTCCAACGTCGAGGTGGACCTCACCGCGCTCGACGTCCTCGACCAGCTGCGCGCCGAATTGAAAAGGCGCGGAATAGTGTTCGCGATGGCCAGGGTGAAACAGGATCTGCGTAACTCACTGGCGGCGGCAGGCCTGATCGACAAGATTGGCGAGGACCGCATCTTCATGACGCTGCCGACGGCCGTTGAGGCCTACCGTAACCGGCGCAGCGCGTAGACCAGCGCCGCGCCCAGTACCACCGCCGCGCCGCCCAGCACCGAGCCGATCGGCAGCAGCACCGCCAGCAGAACGCAGCCGGTCAGGCCGATGGCGGGAATCATCCAGCGACCCAGGGTGATGGCCGCCGCATTGGCGATCGCATAGTAGATCAGCACAGTGAACGCCGAAAAGCCGATGGCCGCACGCACATCGGCCACCGCGGCGACCACCGCGACGAGAGCGCCGACGGCAAGCTCGGCGCGGTACGGGCTGGCGAAGCGCGGATGCACCGCGGTCAGCGCGTGCGGCAGGTGGCGGTCGCGGGCCATCGCCAGCGTCGTCCTCGACACCCCGAGGATCAGCGACAGGAGCGACCCGAGCGCCGCGACCACCGCCCCGGCGCGGACCACCGGCTCGAGGCCGGCGTGGCCTGCCGCGCGAACGGCGTCGGCCAGCGGCGCGCTCGAGCCCGCGATGCGGTCGCCCAGCTGCAGCGCCACCGCCGCCGCGACCGCCGCGTAGACCACCAGCGTGATGCCGAGCGCGATCGGAATCGCCTGCGGGATGGTGTGTTCCGGCTTACGCACCTCCTCGCCGAGCGTGGCGATGCGCGCGTATCCGGCGAACGCGAAGAACAACAGGCCCGCCGCCTGCAGCACCCCGTGGGCGCTGCCGTCGGGCTGGGCCGTCGGGGCGTTGTGGATGACGCCGTCGCCGAGCACCGCGACCACCACCGCGGCCAGCACGGCCAGCACGACGACGACGATGACGCGGGTCAGCACCGCCGACTTTTCGATGCCCCGGTAGTTGACCGCCGTCAGCGCGACGACCGCGGCGACCGCGACAGCGTGCGCATACGAGGGCCACGCGTAGACCCCCACCGTCAGCGCCATCGCCGCGCACGAGGCCGTCTTGCCGACCACGAAGCTGCACCCCGCGGTGTAGCCCCAGAATTCGCCGAGCCGCTCACGGCCGTAGACGTAGGTCCCGCCGGACTGCGGATACAGTGCGGCCAGCCGCGCCGACGACATCGCGTTGCAGAAGGCGACGACGGCTGCGATCACGAGGCTGAGCAGCAGCCCCGAACCCGCGGCCACCAGCGAGGGCCCCAGCACGACGAAGATGCCCGCGCCGATCATCGACCCGAGCCCGATCGTCACGGCGTCGACCAGCCCGAGCCTGCGCTGCAGCGCGGGACCGTCCGGCGTGCTCACCGGAGCTGATATTAGGCGGCGGGATCCTTTCCGAACACCGACTCGCGGCCCCACAGCGTCGCCGCGACGAAGATGATGACGGCCAACATGATCGAGCCGATCGCGACCATGGGGATCGTCCACAGCCGGCGCAGCAGCAGCGCCGTCTCACATTGGCCGACGAAATCGCCGCCGCTGGCCTCGGCCGCCTGCGTCAGGTTGGCGCCGAACCCGGTGCCGCACTTGATCTGGAAGCCGAACTGGTCGTAGGCGTCGATGAAGACGGGGAAGTTCAGCGCGAGCAGGCCACCGGCGATCAGGACCAGGCTCAGCACACCGAGGTAGAACGCGCGGTGGTGATAGTGATGCACGTGGTGCCTCCGTTCAGGTCATGCAGACATTGGCGACGAGCAGCACCGGCCACGAGACGATCGCGCCGAGAAAGGACACGACCAGGTCGATGCCGTTCATCTGGGTCAAATGGTCAGTGTGGGTGCTCGACCAGATCGCGCCGACGATCAGGTACGGGGTGCCGAGCAGGATGGCCACGACGGTCAGCTGGCCGATGCTCACCCGGTAGCCGAGCATCCTTCGTAGCGCGCCCTGCACGTGACCCCCAATCCGGCCTGCACTCCTCGATTATGTTAATGGCCATTCTGCCCTCGATGACGGCTTTGCCAATTATTTATCAGCGGAAGTCGGCCGAAATGTGTGCGCCAAGTCCGTTAGTGTGAGCGCCATGGCGCGCCCCGATCCCGGCATCCGGCGACGCCCGAAGGACCGCAAGGCACAGATCGCGCGGGCGTCCGCGGAGGCGTTCAGCGCGCTGGGCTACCACGCGGTGAGCATGGAGTCGATCGCGTCGCGGGTCGGCATCTCGGCCACCGCTCTCTACCGGCACTACTCGAGCAAGTACGACCTGTTCCGCGATGCGGTGCTGGCCCTCGGCGAGCAGTTGGTGGCGTGCACGGCGTTCGCCGACGAGGCGGCGCCCGACGCGGAGACGTTGCAGCGCCTCATCTCCGCGGTGACCGAAACGGCGCTGGCCAATCGCGAGTCGGGCGGCCTCTACCGCTGGGAGGCACGCTTCCTGCGCGGCGACGACCAGACCACGCTCAACAGCCAGATGCGTACGGTGAACCGCCGAATTCAACGACCGCTGATCGGGATTCGCCCGGGGCTCACCTCGCGACAGCGCTGGATCCTGTCGTCGTCGATGCTGAGCGTCATCGGCAGCATCGTCGACCATCATGCGAAACTGCCCGCAGTCCACATCCGGGCCGTGCTCGGCGAAATCGCCACCGCCGTGTCGACTGCCGACCTGCCCGACCTGCCTGTCGCCGACGGCCCGGACCGCAGGCGCACTGGTATCGACGCGTCGAAATACGAAGCGCTGCTGACCGAGTCGGTTCGACTGTTCAACCGCAAGGGCTATCGCGACACCACCATGGAGGAGATCGGCACGGCGGTCGCCATGCCGACGTCGGGCATCTACCGGTACTTCTCCGGGAAGAACGACATCTTGGCCGCCATCTACCGGCGGGCGGCCGACCGACTGTCGTCGGAGGCATCGTCGATCCTGGTGTCGGTCTCCGACCCCGAGCAGGCGCTGACGGGTTTGATCGACGCCTACGTGAAACGCTCGTTCGACCATCCGGAACTGGCCTACGTCTACTACACCGAACGGGTCAACATGGCAGCGGCCGACCAGAAGATCCTGCGCAACCTGCAGCGGGCGACCGTCGAGTCGTGGGTGCGGCTGGTGACGGCGATCCGGTCGGACTGGACCGTCGGGCAGGCGCGGTTCGCCGTGCACGCGGCCATGGCACTGGTGATCGACGTGGGCAGGCTGATGCACTACGACAACACCGCGTCGTCGCGCATGACGGTCGCCGGCCTGCTCGACCTCACACTGCTCGGCCGCTACCGGTTGCGGACGACGTTGCCTGCGAGGTAGGCGCCGTAACCGATCAGGCCGACGACGGCCAGCTTGCGTGTCTTCGGGGAACTCAGCCCCAGCCCGATCGCGGTCTCGATGCCGCCGTCGATGTAGACGTGTTTGCGGGTGTCACGGGGAAAGGCCTGGCCGGTGACCTCCTCGAACAACTCGGGCTTGACGAAGTGCGCGACCCCGACGCCGGCGACGGCAAGGCCGGCCAGCGCAGCGATGCGCGAACCTCCCGAACTCTTCTGTGACACTGTCGATCCTCTCTGTTTTAGCTGAACCGGTCGTCGCTCAACGGGAATCGGGACGCCGTCGTGCTCACTTGGCCAGAGTCCCGGTGCGGGGCTTCTCGGTGGTCGCGATGCAGGTCACCGCGCGGTCGCCCTGGCCCCACGAATCCTCGCTGGGGTAGAGCACGAACAGGCCGACCGCGGGGTCGGCGACCGCCTCCGGCGAATACCTGGCCAGTTCCGGCCCGCACTTGTTCTGATACTCCTCGATCGCGAACTGTCCGGGAAAGTCCCCGTCGGGCATGGTGATGACCGAGAAGATCTCGCCCGTGTGCGGTTCGCTGCACGCCACCGTGTCGACGGAGATGACCAGGCCCGAGGCGGGCAGCGCCTTGAGACAGTCGCCCGCCTTCACCTCGGTAGCGCTGACGCTGCCTTTGTCGAAGATCAGCAGGAAGGCCACCAGGGCCACGATCCCCACCACCCAGACGCCCGAGAGCACCAGGCCGGCGATCGCCAACCCGCGGCCGCCCTGGCCCTTCTTGGCCCGGTTCAACCCGACGATGCCGCAGACGACGCTGATCAGGACGCCGCCGATGACGCCGAAGATCAGCGAGACGACCGCCCACCAGTTGGTGCCCTGGGCCTGCGGCGCGTACGGACCCGGCGGCGGGTAGTAGGGCGGTGGCGCGGGATAGCCGCCCGGGTACCCCGGAGGCGGTGGCGGCGGATAGGCCCCCGGATAGGGCCCCGGGTACGGCCCCGGCGGCGGCTGGTCCGGTGGCGGCGGGGTGCCCGGCGGCATGGTCACGAGAGCAACCGTAGTGCCGCGTCGACGGCGAGGGCGGGCACATCCAGCGTCTTGGAGCCCAGGTCGTGGCGGGCGCCGGTGATCTCCACGATCTCGGTCGTCATGGGGATCAACGCGGCGGCATCCCGCAATTCGTCGATGGCGCCGAATGGGTCGGAGGTGCCGTGGGTGAACACCGTCGGCACACCGATGCGCGGAAGGTGTTCGGTGCGCGCCCTTTCCGGCTTCCCGGGTGGATGCAGCGGATAGGAGAACAGCGTCAGCACGTCCACCGCCGCGCCGTCGGCGACGACCATCGATGTCATCCGCCCGCCGTAGGAATGCCCGCCCGCGATGACGGGCCCCCCGGGCATCCCAGCCATCGCCGCCACCGTCGCGATCGCCTCGACGATGCCCGCCTGGTCCGTCGCCGCAGAACCCGACGGCGGACCCTTCGGCCTGCGCCTGCGGTAGGGCAGGTTGTAGCGCACCGCGAGCCACCCCCGGGCGGCCCACTCGTCGCAGATCTTCTTCAACAGCGCGGACTCGCGGCTTCCGCCCGCGCCGTGGGTCAGCACCACCGCGCCCCTCGGTGTGCCGTCGGGTTCGTGGGCGATGCCCGCGATGTCGTCGAGGGTCACGGCGATTCCGACAGCCGGAACAGCGGCGAGACCGGGCCGTGGCCGTGGCCCAGCGGGTAGGCGGCGCGCAGGCACTCGGTCACCCACGACTTCGCCAGTGCCACCGCGTCGCGCATGGGATAACCGTGCGCGAGCGCACTGGCCACCGCGGCACCCAGCGTGTCGCCGGCGCCGTGATCGTCGGCGGTGTCGATGCGCGTGGCGTCGAACTCGTAGAAGTCGGTGCCGTCGTACAACAGGTCGGGGCTGTGCTGTGACGAGCGCAGGTGGCCTCCCTTGACCAGCGCCCACGTCGGTCCCAGCGCATGCAGGGCGCGGGCGGCGTCGCGCTGCGACGCATCGTCGACGACGTCGATGTCGACGAGCAGGCGCACTTCGTCCAGGTTCGGCGTCACCAGCGTCGCGAGCGGAAATAGCTGGGTGCGAAGCGAATCCAGCGCGCTCGGGTGCAGCAGCGGATCGCCGTGCATCGACGCGCAGACCGGGTCGACGACCAGCGGCACCGCATCCGCCAGCCCCTGCGACCGCCAGATGTCGGTGACCGTCGCGATGATCTCCGATGACGCCAGCATCCCGGTCTTGGCGGCCTGGATGCCGATATCGCTCGCGACGGCCTCGATCTGGCCGGCGATCACGTCGACGGGGATCTCGTGGAAGCCCTTCACGCCCATCGAGTTCTGCACGGTCACCGCGGTCACCGCGACGCAGCCGTGCACGCCAAGCAGCGCGAAGGTCCGCATGTCGGCCTGGATGCCTGCGCCGCCGCCGGAATCCGATCCGGCGATAGTCATCACCCGCGGCGGCGTCTGGCCGCCTGGTGTAAGTGGCAGAAAACTCACGAGACAACTCCCTACGCCGGCATTACCCGGTCAGGTTCATACGGTCGACGGCAGCCCCAGCCGTCCTCTCAGCACGCTTCATGCGTGCTCCCGCGATGTGCACAGGCAGTTCCCACGCTATCGCATGGAACACAAATTGCTCTCGAATGGTTTGTATAGCTAACATATATATTTTGAGCCGAGACGATACGCAAAGCGACCTGATGACGACCGAAATCGAGATGACCAAAACCCCTGTCGTGGCCAACGCCGAAGTGGCTGTTGCCGAGACCGCCCGCCGTCGCAGGCGGATGGACCACGATCACCCTTTCTACAAGTGGGTGGTGCTGTCCAACACCACGCTGGGCATGCTGCTGGCCTCGATCAACGCCTCGATCGTGCTGATCTCGCTGCCCGCCATCTTCCGGGGCATCGGGCTGAACCCGCTGGCCCCCGGAAACGTCAGCTATCTGCTGTGGATGCTGATGGGCTACCTGGTGGTCACCGCGGTGCTGGTGGTCTTCTTCGGCCGCCTCGGCGACATGTTCGGCCGGGTGAAGATCTACAACATCGGCTTCGCGGTGTTCACATTCGCCGCGATCGCGCTGTCCTTCGATCCGTTCCATCTCGACGGCGGTGCGCTCTGGCTGATCGGCTGGCGGGTGGTGCAGGGCGTCGGTGGCGCGATGCTGATGGCGTCCTCGGCGGCGATCCTCACCGACGCGTTCCCGTCGAACCAGCGCGGCATGGCGCTCGGGGTGAACATGGTGGCCGCCGTGGCGGGCTCGTTCCTCGGTCTGCTGATCGGCGGCGTGCTCTCGGAGTGGCACTGGAAGGCGATCTTCTGGGTGGGCGTGCCGATCGGCCTGCTCGGCACCGTGTGGAGCATGCGATCGCTGAAGGAACTCGGCGTGCGCACCCCGGGGCGCCTGGACTGGGCGGGCACGTTCACCTTCGGCATCGGGCTGACCGCCCTGCTGACCGGCATCACCTACGGCATCCAACCCTATGGCGACTCCACCACCGGGTGGACCAGCCCGTGGGTGCTCGGCGCGATCGCAGCGGGGCTGGGCCTGCTGGTCGCGTTCTGCCTCATCGAACTGCGGGTGGCCGAACCGATGGTCAACATCCGGCTGTTCCGGTCGGCGTCGTTCGGGCTGGGCAACCTGGCGGGCCTGATGTCGTCCGTAGGCCGCGGCGGGTTGCAGTTCATGCTCATCATCTGGCTGCAGGGCATCTGGCTTCCGTTGCACGGCTACAGCTTTGAATCCACCCCGCTGTGGGCGGGCATCTACATGCTGCCGATGACGGCGGGCTTCCTGGCGTCCGCACCGCTCGCCGGATCGCTGGCCGACAGATTCGGGGCGCGCCCGTTCACCGTGGGCGGGATGCTGCTGATGGCGGTGACGTTCGTCGCGCTGGTGATGATCCCGGTGAACTTCGACTACTGGATCTTCGCGGTGCTGGTGTTCTTCAACGGCCTCGGCGGCGGCATCTTCACCGCGCCGAACACGGCCGCGATCATGTCCAGTGTGCCTGCGGCGGAACGCGGTTCGGCCTCCGGTGTGCGGGCGACGTTCTTCAACGCCGGCTCGTCGCTGTCGATCGGCATCTTCTTCTCGCTGATGATCGTCGGTCTGGCCCACACCTTGCCTACCGCGATGAGCAGCGGACTGCAGGCCCAGGGTGTGTCCGCATCCGTCGCGCAGGACGTGGCGGGCCTGCCGCCCGTCGGCAGCCTGTTCGCGGCGTTCCTCGGCTACAACCCGATCGCCGAGTTGCTGGCCCCGTCGGGTGCGTTGCAGGCCCCCGGTGTCAACGCCGACGAGTTGACGGGCAAGGCGTTCTTCCCCGAACTGATCACCCAGCCGTTCCACACCGGTCTGGTGGTGGTGTTCGTCGCGGCCGCGGTGATGATGGTGATCGGGGCGGCGGCCTCGATGTTCAATCCGGGTCGCTACGGCGGGGCCGACGACGACGAAGCCGCGTGACCTCCCCGGCGAGGTAGGCCCGTAGGTCCTTGATCCTCGACAGGCCCGTCTCGGAGTCCAGCACGGCCTGCAGGGCGTCGGGCAGACGTGCGGGCAGAGCCTCCGCCGCCGTCGAGACGCGTTCGCCGGCTTGCTCATTCGCGACGTCGGTGAGCATCTTCAGAATCAGCTCGGCCCCGTCCAGCCTGCCCCACAGGTAGTCGTTCTCGCGGAACTTGGCGGCGAAGAAGGCCGCGAAGTGTTTGACCGGTATGCCCTTGAGCTTGGCCGGCTTCTCGTCGGGCGCGTTCTTCTCCGGCGGCGGCGCCAGTGCGGTCGCGGCGAGCGGGCTGAACTGGGCCACCGGGATCGGGGTGAGCTGCGGCAGTTCGCTCAGCGAGAGCGTCGGGAACAGCAGCGCGTCCCACAACGCGAACCCGAGGTAACGCCGCAGCAGCGAGTCCTTCGCGTCCTTCGGCCACCTCGCGGTGTGCTCGCGATAGGCGGCGAGCAGCTTCTCGCTGTCGTTGCGGGCCGATCCCAGCGCGGCGGTGTAGGCGTCGAAAACATCCTGCAGCGGCTTCTGATTGGCCGCCGCGAACGCCTCGGGATCCAGCCGGACGGCTTGATCGTCCTTCAGCCGCAGCAGTTCCAGTGCGCCGCCGAGGCCGACCTGGCCGACCGCGCTCAGCGTGGCGTCGCGAAGCTCCTCGAGCAGCGTCCAGGCCGTAGTCTTCAGCGCGTCGAGATCATCGACCGGCGGGGTCGGACTGGCGTCGTCGCTGTCGTACCAGTCGTTGATCCGGGCCAGGATGAACGCCAACCGGCGCTCGCGGTAGGGCATGTCGCTGCC
The DNA here is from genome assembly GCF_003347205.1 of Mycolicibacterium moriokaense. Taxonomy (GTDB): domain Bacteria; phylum Actinomycetota; class Actinomycetes; order Mycobacteriales; family Mycobacteriaceae; genus Mycobacterium; species Mycobacterium moriokaense_B. The sequence goes on along the minus strand of NZ_QQBJ01000011.1, from coordinate 199,966 downwards.
CTGCAACAACTCGTCCAACGTCGCTGCGTCGGCGGTCGTCGGCGTCTGGCGTTCCTGCCACGCGGGATGCGCCCGGCCCCAGGCGATCCAGGTCGCGGCGATGAAGCCCGCCTCCGAAGACGGCCTGGGATACCCGAAGTACAGGCTGATCTCGGATGCCAGCCGCTCGAGTACCGCCTCGAACTTGAGCCGCTGGTAGGTCGACCAGGACGGCGCGAGCGATTCCTTCGCGCTCGCATAGGCCCTGTCCGATATCGCCGTGATCAGACCGTCGGGATTCTTGTCGTCGGTGGCCGCGGTCAGTGCCTCGAAGAGCTGGCTGCTGGTCAGCGCCTCCATAGTCGAGCGGCGCCGCGGCTCGCCCGCGCCCGGCATCATGTCCAGCAGAATCTCTTTCGTCCGGTCCTCGACGTAGACCTCCTGCTGGTCGGCGATCGCCCGCACCTCGGCGATCCGCCAGTTCATGTCGCGCAGCTTGGTCAGGTCGCTGAGGATCGGGTGGCTGCCGCGGACACCCGACACCGCGACCAGATCCCTCAGCCATCGCCTGCTGCTGTCCTTCTGCTTGCGGCTCTTCGAATAGAGCTGTTGGCCAGGATCAGGCTCGATGTAGACCAGCTGGCGGTGCACCCGCCGCTCGGCCTTGCGTCTGGCGATGGCGTCGATCACGAGATCGAACGGCGCGTTGTCCAGCACGCCGCCGTCGACGAAGTACACGTCGGCCGCATCGCCGGCCGGGTACTGGCACAGGAAAACGGTCTCCGGGTGTAGGCGGACGTTCGCGCCCTGACCGCCGAGTTCCGTTCTGAACGACGCCTGGCTCACGGGTGCGAACGCGCCGGGGAAACTGGCGCTCGCACGTCCGGCGAACGCGAGGTCGGCGGTGTAGTCGGCGCCGAACTGCTCCAGCTTGTCGTCGGTCCCGGAGAACACCAGCACCTGGCGATAGTCGCGATCCCGATTACTTGCGCCACCGACACCGGACGCCACCAGCACATCGAAGCCGTTGAGATCCGTTGTCGGCACGTACAGTTCGAGCTTGGCGTCGCGCGGCATCAGCGACTTGCCGTCATCGGCACCGGTCTTCTCCATGTCGGTCAGCGCGGTGAACAACAGAGTGGACATGTACTCACCGCGCAGCGGTGACGACGGCCCGAACAAGTGCGTCAGTTGACGACCCACCGTGGTGGCCACCTGCATCGCCAGGCCGAACAGCTTGGTGCCGCGAAGCAGTTTGCGGATGTCGCCGTCGTCGATCCACACCTGCTTGAGGGGCTCGAGGCTGGCGTCGCGGGCGATCGCCTTGCTCAACGCGATGCCGTTGATGCCGCCGGCGGACGTGCCGCCGACGATGTCGATGCTGACGACGAGTCGCGGCCCGTCCGAGGCGATGTCGGTCAGGGCGTCGTAGTAGACGGCCTCAGTGCCGTCGGTGAACGGATTGTCGGCGCGCCGCTGGTCGAACTCCCTGGCCGCCACCACCAACTTGTGGAGTTCTTTGGTGACCCCGTGCATGTAGACCGCGAGCGACACGCCGCCGTAGCAGACCAGTGCCAGCCGCAGTTCGGCTTCATGGGAGTTCATCACGCGAGCCTAAGCTCGGGTAGAGATGAAAAACATAGGGAAACACCTGATTCCCAACCCGGTGCCGAGCCCATAGCGTCGAGCCCATGGGTGTTTCACATGTTCTTCGCACGGTTTCGGCGGCGGCCGTATTGGTGGCCGCGCTTGTGCTCGGGGTGGGTGTGCCTACGGCCGGGGCGGACACGCTGCCTGCCCAACTCAAGAGCGCGACGGTCAAGAAGACGACGTTGACCTACACGTTCGCCTTGCAGGACACCGAGGACGTCGGCGGAATATGGCTGACCGTGCGGGAACGGGACAACCCCGACAACGTCATCGTCAACGGGAAAGACGTCAGCGTCACGCCGATCCCGGGGGCGTTCCGGGACATCACCAGAACTGAGGACGGCATGCCGGAGGGCACCGCGGTGTGCGTGAGCGTCGTCGTCTGGAAGACGGTTCACATCGGGTTCAACGACGATCCGTCGCCGCCGTCGAACCAGATCTGCACCGATCCCGAGAAGACGGCCGCCCAAGCCGATCTCGCCCTGCAGAACATCCGCGGCAAGCAGGACCCGCTGGCGCCCCAGACGTATGCCTACCTGATCCTCGTCGACAACAACAGCGCCAACGAAGCCAAGGACGTCACCGTCGACCTCGCCACCTCCGGCGTCGCGACGTTCGGTGACCAGGGCCTGGTGGCGGCAGGCTGGTCGGCCAACGGGTTCAACTGTGCGCCACGACCGCCCGTCGGCGGCGAGTCCTCGGCGATCAGTTGCACGGGTGGCACCGTGAAGGCCAAGGACCACATCGATCCCGCCGTGATGGTGACGTTCAACAGCGCCGGGATCGGCACCATCCACGCGCAGGTGAGCGGCGGCGGCGACACCACACCGGGCAACAACGGCACCGCGCTGACCCTGCAGCCGATCCAGAAGACCGGCTAGGCGAGTTCGACGAGCACCGGGGCGTGATCGCTGGGCGCCTTACCCTTTCGCTCCTCGCGCACGATCTCGGCGTGCGAGACGCGGCCGGCCAGCGCCGGTGAGCCGAGGATGAAGTCGATGCGCATGCCGCGGTTCCTCGGGAAGCGCAACTGGGTGTAGTCCCAATACGTGTACACCTGCGGCCCGGGCGTGAAAGGCCGTACCACGTCGCTGAATCGGGCGTCGACGATCGCGTTGAACGCCGCGCGTTCCGGCTCGGTGACGTGGGTGCTGCCCCGGTAGAACTCGACGCTCCACACATCCTCGTCGGTGGGGGCGATGTTCCAGTCGCCGGTCAGCGCGATCTGCGCGGCCGGATTCTCGGCGAGCCAGCCCTGCGCTGTATCCCTCAGCGCCGCAAGCCAAGCCAGCTTGTAGCCGTAATGCGGCGAATCCACCGTGCGGCCGTTGGGCACGTACAGGCTCCACACCTGCACGCCGGCGCAAGTGGCGCCGAGCGCCCGCGCCTCGGCCGCGTCCGCTGGGCCGGTCCCGTTGCTCCACGTCGGTTGCCCGTCGAAGCCCACCCGGACGTCGTCGATGCCGACCCGCGACGCGATCGCAACGCCGTTCCACTGGTTGAACCCGCAATGCACCACGTCATATCCGATGGCGGCGAACGGCATCGTGGGGAACTGGTCGTCGGTGCACTTGGTCTCCTGCATGGCCAGCACGTCGACGTCGGCGCGTTCCAGCCAGTCGGTGACGCGATCCACCCTGGCCCGGATCGAATTCACGTTCCAGGTGGCCAGCCGCATTGCTACAGGCTACGGATGCCCAACGCTCCTCACGTGCGCCGCGTCGAAGTAGCGCGCTCGGTGTTGTGCGGTGAAGCCCAACTGCTCGTACAGCGCGATCGCCGGCGCGTTGTCGACGAGCACCTGGGCGTAGCAGGTGTCCGCGCCCTGATCGGCGGCCCAGGCCAGCAGCGCCGTGCACAGTTCCCGCGCGTGCCCCCTCCGCCGGTGCCCGTCGGTCACGCGCACGGCCGACATCCCCGCGAACCGCCTGCCGTCCGGTGCCGTCGTGACCGCGCCGCGGCCCACCGCAGCGTCGCCCAGTGTGGCGAACACCACGACCCCGTCGACGACGGCGGTGAGCACCTCGACGGGAACCTCGCGCTCGTAGAGGCGCAGCCACGTCGAGTCGGGTTGCGGCGCCAACGTCACCGACGTATCGGCTGCCGCCGCGGGCAGATCGCGCACCATCACGACCGTGTCCAGATGCGTTGGCGCGCCGCCCGGCAACGACAACAGCCGCTCGGGAATCGCCAGCCACGGGGTCTGACCGCGCTGCGCGTACCAGTCGACGATCTCCGGCACGCTGTCGATGCCGGCCTCGACGCCAAGCGGCACAGCCGAATTCGCGCGGTGGGTATGGCCGGCGGCGCCGCGCAGCAGCCAGCCGTCGAGCCAGCGCTGTTCGGTTCCCGGCCACGCCAGCGCGGCGGCATGTTCCGTCGCGCGGATCTGCGAGGTGCGGACCGGGGCGGCCGTCAGGGCCCGCACCGCGACGACGTCGTCGGCTGCGACCTCCACCACCGCACCGGTCTTCGTGCGCACCAGCAGCAGAGCACCGGTCTGCAGAAGGCGGCCGATAACGTCCGTCAGCGGGGGCGTCGACCCCGGCGGGCGCCGGTAGCGGAGGCTGACCCTGGTGCCCACCGGGGGCAGGTCGGCCACGCCTGCCATGTCAGTGCCCGAACGGATCGGGGTCCTCGCCGGGCATCCAGGTCAGGCCCGGCACCCCCCACCCGTGTGACTTCACCGCTCGCTTGGCGCTGCGCGCGTGCCTGCCCACCAACCGGTCCAGATAGAGGAACCCGTCCAGATGTCCGGTTTCGTGCTGCAGCATCCGCGCGAACAGGCCGGTGCCCTCCAGCGTGATCGGTGTGCCGTCGGCATCAAGGCCCGTGACCCGCGCCCAGTCGGCACGCCCTGTCGGGAACGACTCGCCCGGCACCGAGAGGCAGCCCTCGTCGTCGTTGTCCGGGTCGGGCATCGTCTCGGGCACCTCGGAGGTTTCCAGCACCGGGTTGACGATCACCCCGCGTCTGCGCGCGGTCTTGCCGCGGTCCTCGGCGCAGTCGTAGACGAACACCCGCGACGAAACCCCGATCTGGTTGGCGGCCAGACCCACGCCGTACGCGGCGTCCATCGTGTCGAAGAGATCTGTGATCAAGTCGGCGACTTCGGGCGGCAGCGAACCATCGTCGGCCACCGGCACTTCAGTGGTCGCAGTGTGTAAGACGGGATCTCCGACTATTCGGATGGGTACGACTGCCACGGTTGGCAAGCTTAAGTGAGCCGACTCGCCCGCTTTCCTCACGGCCCATCAGCCGAAGCCGTGGTTGAATATCGCCGTATCGCTAGCGACATCGAGTGTGGGAAACGGGTCAGGACGCATGGGGAGCAACACAGACGGCGCCATGGCGCGGGCTGAGCAATCCGGGGACGACTCTGAGCTCGCTGATGGGCTGACCCGGCGCGAACACGACATCCTGGCGTTCGAGCGCCAGTGGTGGAAGTACGCGGGCGCCAAGGAAGACGCCATCAAGGAGTTGTTCGCGATGTCGGCCACCCGCTACTACCAGGTGCTGAACGCGCTTGTGGACCGGCCGGAGGCGCTGGCAGCCGATCCGATGCTGGTCAAGCGGCTGCGCCGGCTGCGCGCCAGCAGGCAGAAGGCCAGGGCGGCGCGCCGCCTCGGCTTCGAGGTGACCTGACCTTTCGCGGCCATTCGCGGGTTTCGCTCACCACGCCGATACAGTGGGCCCAATGAACGAGCGCCCTTCCGACTCCTCCGGGCTGCCCCTACGCGCCATGGTGATGGTGCTGTTGTTCCTGGGCGTGGTCTTTCTGCTGGTCGGATTCCAGGCCATGCGCTCGGGAGACGACTCCGGCGCCGACGAGTCGCCGGTGGCGGTGAGCAGCACCTCGACGCCGTCACCCACGTCGTCGCAGCCGCCCGCACCCGCCGCGAGGGCCGAAGTCCGGGTCTACAACATCTCCGAGGTCGCCGGGGCCGCCGAGAACACCGCCAACCAGCTCAGGGACGCCGGCTGGAACGTCACCGAGACCGGCAACCTCACGCTCGAGGGCGTCACGGCCACCACCGTCTACTTCAGCGACGCGCCGGGGGAGCAGGAGTCCGCCAACGAAGTCGGGCAGCTGCTCGCCGCCCCGGTGCAGCCCAGGGTGCCGGAGCTCGCAGACCAACCACCGGGCGTAATCGTGGCGGTGACGGGATAGGCTCACGGCATGCTTGCTTCGCGTGCGCCTTTTGCCGTCCTGCTTGCCCTGCCCGCACTTGCCCTGAGTGGCTGCTCGCCCTATGAGCCGGTCGCCTCGGAGCCCGGCACCACACCGTCGATCTGGACCTCATCGGCCGCCCCGTCGGCTTCGGCTGAAGGGGCCGAAGGCGCCACCGGCGGCGAGAGCGGCCCTGCGGCGGGCGACAAGCTGACCGCCCAACTGAAGAACGCCAGCGGCGCGACGGTGGCGACCGCCGACATCGTGTTCTCCAGCGGGTTTGCCACCGTGACGGTGAAGACGACGAGCCCCGGGCAGCTGGCCCCGGGTTTCCACGGCCTTCACATCCACTCGGTGGGCAAGTGTGAAGCCAACTCGGTCGCGCCGACCGGCGGCGAACCGGGCGACTTCAACTCCGCCGGAGGGCATTTCCAGGCGCCCGGCCACAGTGGGCACCCGGCCAGCGGTGACCTGACGTCGCTGCAGGTGCGCGAGGACGGCACCGCGGAACTGGTCACCACGACCGACGCCTTCACCCAGGACGACCTGATGGCGGGCGCCAAGACGTCGATCATCATCCACGAGAAGGCCGACAACTTCGCCAACATCCCGCCGGAGCGCTACCAGCAGATCAACGGCACCCCTCCTCCCGATCAGACCACGCTGGCCACCGGCGACGCCGGAAAGCGAGTCGCGTGCGGTGTTATCGGCACCGGTTAGCAGTCGGATCGATTTCGCCGGGTCGGCCCGGCCGACCGTGGGCGTCGAGTGGGAGTTCGCGCTCGTCGACGCCGAAACCCGCGACCTGAGCAACGAAGCCGCGGCGGTGATCGCCGAGATCGGCGAAAACCCGCGTGTGCACAAGGAATTGCTGCGCAATACGGTCGAGGTCGTCACCGGCATCTGCGACAACGCCGGCCAGGCGATGGAGGATCTGCGCACCACGCTGCTGCCCGCGCGCGAGATCGTCCGCAACCGCGGCATGGAACTGTTCTGCGCGGGCACCCACCCGTTCGCGAAGTGGTCGGCGCAGAAGCTGACCGACGCGCCGCGCTACGCCGAACTGATCAAGCGCACCCAGTGGTGGGGTCGTCAGATGCTCATCTGGGGTGTGCACGTGCACGTCGGTATCTCGTCGGCACACAAGGTGATGCCGATCGTCACGTCACTGCTCAACCATTACCCGCACCTGCTGGCGCTGTCGTCGTCCTCGCCCTACTGGGACGGCGAGGACACCGGGTACGCGAGCAACCGCGCGATGATGTTCCAGCAGTTGCCGACGGCGGGCCTGCCGTTCCACTTCCAGACCTGGGCGCAGTGGGAGGGGTTCGTCAGCGACCAGAAGAAGACCGGCATCATCGACCACATGAACGAGATCCGCTGGGACATCCGGCCATCGCCACACCTCGGTACCGTCGAGGTGCGTGTCTTCGACGGGGTGTCCAACCTGCGCGAGCTCGGCGCGTTGACCGCGCTGACGCACTGCCTGATCGTCGACCTCGACCGTAGGCTGGACGCCGGCGAGCAACTGCCGACCATGCCGCCGTGGCATGTGCAGGAAAACAAGTGGCGGGCAGCGCGATACGGGCTGGACGCGGTGATCATCCTGGACGCCGACAGCAATGAACGGTTGGTCACCGACGATCTCGACGAACTGCTGAACCGGCTCGAACCGGTGGCGAAGTCGTTGCGCTGCGCCGACGAGTTGGCCGAGGTGGCCGAGATCTACCGGCTCGGCGCGTCGTATCAGCGGCAGCGCCGCGTCGCCGAGGACAACGACGGCGACCTGCGCGCGGTGGTCGATGCGCTCGTCGGGGAGCTGGACATCTAGCCATGCCGTCGATACCGATGTTTCCGCTGGAGCGCCCGATGCTGCCCGGCGAGGAGTTGCCGCTGCGGATCTTCGAGCCGCGGTACTCCGAACTGGTCGCCGACTGCCTGGCGATGGACGATCCGGCGTTCGGCGTCGTGATGATCGAGGCGGGCCGCGAGGTGGGCGGCGGCGACGCCAGAAGCGATGTCGGTGCGCTGGCCCACATCACCGAGATCGCCGACTTCGGCGACGGGCGCTATCGACTCAACGCTGTGATGGCCGAGCGCATCCGGGTGCTGGAATGGCAGCCCGACGCCCCCTACCCGCGCGCCGCGATCGAGATGTGGCCCGACGAGCCGGGCGAACCGGTGGCCGCCGACGCCATCCGCGACGTGGAGGACCGGATGGTCGCCCTGTTCGACCGGATCGCCGGGGCCCGCGGCGCGGAGGTCAGCGGGCGCGACATCGTGGCCGGGGCCGATGCGGCACCGGATGCGGCTATGTGGTTGTACGCGTTGACAACCCGGCTACCGATGGGGCAGGCCGACCGGTACTCGGTGCTGGCCGCCCCGACGGTCGCGGCGCGGCTGGCGGCCCTGAATGAGGCCGTCGACACCGTCACCGCCTTGGTCGAGTTCCAGCTGTCGGCCGATTAACCGGGCAGCCGCGCTTCGACGAAAGTCGTTCGCGGCGTTGTGTCGTCGTCGGTGGGCCGGTTGTATCGCTGCATCAGATCCTCGGCGTCGATCGCCGACACCTCCCAGCCGTGCGCGGCGAACCAGTCGGAGACCTCGGTGCGGTCCTCGATGAACCACAGGTCGTGTACGTCGGGGGTGTCGTCAGGGACGCCCGCCTCCTTGCGCAGTTGCCGCACCCGCTCGCGACGGCTGGCCAGGTACTCCGGATCGAAGAAACCGGCTCCGAACGCCTCCACCGCGACCCGGCTGCCGCGGGTGCTGAGCTCGGCGATGCGCTCGAACAGCAGATCCTGGCCGGCTGCGGGCAGGTAGGGCAGCAGCCCTTCGGCCGCCCACGCCGTCGGCTCGCGGGCATCGAATCCCGCCTCCCGCAAAGCTTTCGGCCAGTCTTGCCGGAGGTCGACGGGCACCGCCGCGTACCGGATGGTGGGGTCGGCGCCGCGGGCGTGCAGCGTCTCGGTCTTGAAGGCCAGCACCTTGGGCTGGTCGATCTCGTACACCGTGCTGCCGTCGTTCCACGGCAGCCGCCACGCCCGCGCGTCCAGCCCGGCGGCCAGGATCACGGCCTGGTCGATGCCGGATGCGCCTGCCGCGATGAAGAACTCGTCGAACCACTTGGTGCGCGACGCGGCGTATCCCGAGATCGACCGGATGCGCTCGGCCATGTGTCGCTGCGGCAGATCCCAGCCGCGGTCGATGGCCGCCTCGATGAACATCTCAGCGAAGGGGTCGGTGTAGAGCGGACATTGCGACGCCGACTCCTGCGCGCGCGCCCAGGCCACCCCCAACGCGGTCGCGCCGACGCCCTCGGTGATGTCCCAGGAGTCGTCGTCAGTTCGTACCATCGGTTCCGCCTTCGGCGTGGGAGAGTTCGTCCCTGCTCAGCGAGTCCTGCAGGTTCTGCTCGCGGTACGCCAACTGCCCGACCCGATTCGCCACGACCGGTGCGGTGATCAGGGTGAAGAGGCCCGTCAGGATCAGCATGCCGACGTCCACATTGCCACGCAGCCGGACCGCCGCGCCGACCAGCACCAGCAGCAGCCCCAGCACCTGCGGTTTCGTCGCGGCGTGCATGCGCGACAGCGTGTCGGGGAAGCGCACCACGCCGATCGCCGCCGTGAGCGCCAGCGCGGATCCGCTGAGCACCAGCACCGCCGTGATGACGTCGGGGATGTTCATCGCTGATACCTGCTCTCGCGCTTGCGCCGGATATCGGGGACCCGGAAGCGGGCGATGCTGACCGAGCCGACGAAGCTGATCAGCGCCAGCGCCGTCAGGCTGTAGGTGACCGTGGTGTCCGTGCTGAACGCCGCCCAGGTGCCGATCGCGCACATCGTCACGGCGACCAGCGTGTCCAGCGCGACGATGCGGTCCAGCGTGCTCGGGCCGGCCAGGATGCGGAACATCACGGCCACCGCGGCAGTCGTCAGCATCACCGCGGTGATGATCCACACGACCGTCATTGCTCGCCCCCCTCTTCTGCGCTTTCTTCGCGAAACGGAATTCCGGTACCAGAAGTGCGAGAAGCGGCGTACCGGAACTCCGTTTCGCGTTCGAAGGCCGCCACCAGCAGGCGCTCCATCTGGGCGATCTGGCGGTAGAAGCGGTCGACGGACTTCGCGTTGCCGACGTCGAGCACATGCGCGTAGATCACCCGTCGCTCCTGGTCGATCTCCAGCACGACCGAGCCCGGTATCAGGTTGAAGATGTTGACGGCCAGCGCCAGCACCAGATCCGACTTGATCGCCAGATGCGCGCGCAGGACCGCGGTCAGCGGCGGCGGCCCCGGCTTGATGGCCAGCCACGCCACCTGCAGCGAGGAGATCACCAACTGGTAGCCGACGACGACGATCAGCTTCGCCAGCGACAGCGGATGCACCCTGCCCTCGACGGGCACCGCGGGCAGCGGCAGCAACACCGTGATCACCAGCGCGACCAGCAACCCGCCCACGATGTTGGCCGCAGAGACCTTGCCCCACAACAGCACCCACACCAGGACCAGCCAGCACAGCATCCACACCCGCAGCACGTGACGTCTCATGGTGTCACCTGCGACAGCACCGCGTAGATGTAGTTGTCGCGGTCCAGCACCTCGGCGGCCGCGCGGTCGCTGTAGGCCACGATCGGCCCGGCGAGCACGGTCAGCGTCAGCCCGACCGCGATCAGCGCGCCGGTCGGGGCGAGCATGCCGACGGGCATCCGTCCGACGTCGACGCGTTCGTCGAGGGCGATGTCCTCGGCCTCGTCGAGCAGCACCGACGGGGTGGCGGCCGCGACGTGGCCCTCGGGTGCGTCGGTGCGGGCGCGCCAGAACGCCAGCGTCCAGACGCGCGACACCACGTACAGCGTCAGCAGGCTGGTCACCACGCTGCCGCCGACCAGCAGCCACGCCAGCACCGAGCCGCTCTGGGCACCGGCCTCCAACAGCGCCACCTTGCCGATGAACCCCGAAAACGGCGGAATGCCGCCGAGATTGAGGGCGGGTACCACGAACACGAACGCCAGCAGCGGGCTGGCGGCCGCGAGGCCACCCAGCCGCTGAAGCGTCGACGCGCCCGCCTGGCGCTCGATCAGGCCGACGACCAAAAACAGCGTCGTTTGCACCAGGATATGGTGCGCGACATAGTAAATGGCGCCCGACAGGCCGAGCTCGCTGGACAACGCGATGCCGAACACCATGTAGCCGATGTGGCTGACCAGCGTGAAGGACAACAGCCGCTTGATGTCGCTCTGCGCGATGGCGCCGAAGATGCCGACCAGCATGGTGAGAAACGCCGCGACCATCAGCATCCGGTCCAGCCCGGCGTCCGGGAACAGCAGGGTGTGCGCCCGGATGATCGCGTACACGCCGACTTTGGTCAGCAGGCCGGCGAAGACCGCGGTGACCGGTGCGGGCGCAGTCGGGTAGGAGTCGGGCAGCCACGTCGACAGCGGGAACACCGCGGCCTTGATCCCGAACGCGACCAGCAGCACCGCGAACAACGCGCTGCGGGTGCCGTCGGCGACCCCGTCCAGCCGGGTGGCCAGTTCGGCCAGGTTCAGGGTGCCCGTCGCCGCATACACCAGCGCGATGCCGATCAGGAAGATCATCGACGACACCATCGACACCATGACGTAGAAGATGCCGACACGGACCCGCTCGGCGCTGGCGCCGATGGTGAGCAGGACGAAACTGGCGGCCAGCAGCACCTCGAAGCCGACGAAGAGGTTGAACAGGTCGCCGGCCAAGAACGCGTTGCACACGCCCGCCGACAGCGCGAGGTAGGTGGGCAGGAAGATCGACACCGGCTGGCGGTCGTCGCCGTCCCTGATGCCCTGGCCGATGGCGTAGAACACAACGGCCAGCAGAACGATGGACGAGACCACCATCATCAGCGCCGAAAGCCGGTCTACCACAAGCGTGATGCCCAGCGGGCCCATGCCGGGCACGCTCTGCGCCCAGCCGCCGACGTGCACTGCCATCGTGCCGTTGCGGTCGGCGAGGTAGAGCAGCGCGGCGCAGACGACGACCACCGCCGTCAGCGCGACGAGGGTGATGGCGCGCTGCAGCCGGGGCCTGCGCCCGGCGAACATCGTCGCCGCCGCACCCGTCAGCGGGATCAGTACGGGCAGCGGTGTCAGCACCGATGCGGCGCTCATGCCTCGCCTCCCGCTCGCTCCGGTCCTCGCTCGTGCCTCGCTGCGATCCTCACTCGCGCTCGTCTTCGGGAGCTCATCGCGACCCCTCCAGCCCCGGCAATGCGTCCAGGTCGTCGGGTTCGTCGGTGTCGCGGCTGCTGTCGGGTTGCGGGCGGGCCTCTTCGAAGGCGGCGGCCTCCTCGTCGGTCATCTTCGAGACGCGGGTGTCCTCGGGGTCGTCGGTGACCGCGTCCTCGGTCGTCAGCCGGTAGGTCCGGTAGATCAGCGACAGCACGAACGCCGCGATGCCCATGCTGATGACGATCGCGGTCAGGATCATGCCCTGCGCCAACGGGTCCGCGGTGGTGGTCTGGCCGTCGCTGATCCGGCCACGCACCGGCGGATTGCCCGACGGGCCGCCGACGAGCAGCAGCAGCAGGTTGACGGCGTTGCCGATAAGCAACAGCCCCAACAACATCCGGGTCAGGCCGCGCTCCAGCAGCAGGTAGACCCCGGCGGCGGTGAGGCCACCGATCAGGATCAGCGGAACCAGGAAGGCGGTCATCGTGGCATCACCGCCGCGGCCCGCTGCTCGACGAGGTCGACGTCGACCCTGGCGCCGAGGCTGCGCAGCACGTCGAGGACGAGACCGACGACGATCAGGTACACGCCGAGGTCGAAGAACAGCGCGGTGACGAGCTTGACGGTGCCCAGCACCGGGATGTGGAATTGCAGCACTGCGGACGACAGCACCGGCGCGCCCAGCAGCAGCGACGCCACCGCGGTGCCCGCCGACAACGCCAGCCCGACGCCGAGGATCTTGCCCGCGTCCAGGGGCAGCGTCTCGCCGAGTTCGTACCGCCCGCCCGCGAGGTAGCGCAGCACGAGCGCGAGCCCCGCGGTCAGCCCGCCCGCGAAGCCGCCGCCCGGCGTGTTGTGGCCGGCGAAGAAGAAGTACGCCGACAGCACCATGATCAGCGGGAAGATCATTCGCGTCGCGACCTCGAGCACCAGCGACCGGTTGCGCGGGTCGCGCAGTTCGCTGCCGCGCAACCAGGTGACGTCGCCGGTGGCTGGGCTGTTCGCCGTCGGCGACAGCGGTGGGATGTCCGGCTGGCCGGCATCGGCGACCCTGGGCGCGGCACCGAAACGCCGGTGCCGGAACACCATTGACGCGACACCGGTGGCGGCGACCAGCAGCACCGAGATCTCGCCCAGGGTGTCCCAGGCCCGGATGTCGACAAGCAGCACATTGACGGTGTTGGCCCCGTGCCCGCGGTAGTAGGCGGCGTCGGGCAGCAGATCGGCGATCGGACGCTCGGTGCGGGCGGCCAACGCGAACGCCGCCAGCGTGGTCACGCTCGCGCCGACGGCCAGCGCCAGCGCCGCGCGCGGCAGCCGGTTCCTGCGGATGTTCGCGTAGTCGGATTCGGCGGGAAGTGTCCGCAACACGAGCACGAAGATGACCAGCATCAGGGTCTCCACCAGGAACTGCGTCAGCGCGAGGTCCGGCGCGCCGTGGAACGCGAAGACTGCGCCGCAGCCGTAGCCGGTGACGCCGACCAGCAGCACCGCGGCCAGCCGGTTGCGCATCGCCGTCGCGCCGAGTGCCGCGGCCAGAATCAGCACGCCGACGACCACCTGAAGTGGCGAGCCCCAACCCGCGAACTGCGGCCGGTCGCGTGCCCCGAGCATCAGCGCCACGGCGGGCACGACCGCGAGCGTGGTCAGGATGACCGACTGCGTCGCGGGGATCGAGCCGCGCTGGGTGAACCCGGTCAACCGCACGGAGAACACGTCGGCGCCCCGGATCACGGCGTCGTAGATGCGGTCGGCGTTGCCCAGCGGCAGGTACGCCAGCCGGGTGCGGCGCAACCGGGACCGGCCGAAGAACGCCGCGGCGCCGATCGCCAGCACCAGCGCCGACAACAGCAGCGGCACCCCGAAGCCGTGCCAGAGCGCCAGCTCGTAGTTCGCCCCGCCGGGCACCGTGTCGGCGTACGTGTCGAGCACATGGCCGAGCGGGCTCGGCCACAGCCCGAACAGCAGGCCCGCCCCGGCGAGCACCGCGGGCGCGGCGAGGAAAGTCCCCGACGGGGCGTGCATTCCAGACACCGGCTTGCTGGGTTCGGCCCGGCCCTTCTTGGCGAACGCACCCCACAGGAACCGCAGGCTGTAGATGGTGGTGAACACCGATCCGGTGGCGATGGCGGCCAGCACCCACGGCGCGAAGCCGCCCAATGCCTCAGTGTGCAAAAGGGTTTCGTAGTCGGCTTCCTTGGCGACGAAACCTAGGAACGGCGGCAGCGCCGCCATGCTGGCCGTGGCGGCGACGGCGATGACCAGCAACGGCGTGCTGGCGCGCCCGAGCCAGGCCAGCCTGCGGATGTCGCGGGTGCCGGCGGCGTGGTCGATGATGCCGACGACCATGAACAGCGCGGCCTTGAACAGCGCGTGTGCACACAACAGCGCCAAGCCGGCCAGCATCAGGTCGCTGCCGCCGGCGCCGACCATCACGGTGATGAAGCCGAGTTGGCTGACTGTGCCGAACGCCAGGATCAGCTTCAGGTCGTATTCGCGGATCGCCCGCCACCCCGCGAGCAGCACGGTCAACACCCCGAGCGTCACCACCATCGGCCGCCACGGCGGCGCGTCGGAGAAACCGGGCGTCATCCGCGCGACCAGGTAGACGCCGGCCTTGACCATGGCGGCGGCGTGCAGGTAGGCGCTGACCGGCGTCGGTGCGGCCATCGCGCCCGGCAGCCAGAAGTGCAGCGGCACGATCGCCGACTTGGCCAGCGCGCCAACGAGTATCAGCACGATGGCCACCGAGACGGCGAGCCCTGACGGCGGGGAGGCGATCAGCGCGCTCAGCAGGTAGGTGCCTGAGATGGTGCCCAGCATGATGATCCCGACCAGCATGGCCAGGCCGCCCGCCGTGGTCACCAGCAGCGCCTGCACCGCGGCCTTGCGGCTGCTGGCGCGTTCGGCGTAGTGGCCGACCAGCAGGAAGGACAGCACGGTGGTGAGCTCCCAGAACACGTAGAGCACCAGCATGTTGTCGCTGATCACCAGCCCGAACATGGCGCCGGAGAACGCCACCAGTTCGGCGGCGAAACTGGGCAGCCGGTTCTCGGTGTGCTCGTCGTGGTGGTGGAAGTAGTCGGCGCAGTAGAAGAGCACCAGCGCGCCGATGCCGAGCACCAGCACGCTCATGATCGCGGCCAGCGAGTCGAACCGCAGGTTGATGTCCATCGACAGCTCGGGCACCCAGGACACGATCACGCGATGGTCGCGGCCGCCGCCGCCGGGCCAGTTCAGCGCCACCCAGACCAGCGATGCGAGCGGGACGAGCGCCAGCGGGTAGAACGCTTTCCGCCCCCACCGGTAGACCAGCAGCGGAGCCAACGCGGTGGCGATCGCGTGGGCGGACAAGACGGCGAGCAAGGCACTCCGATCGGTGTTTCGGGGTGTCAGCCAGAAGGAAGGCTTTGTCGCGAGTCAGTCTACGGAGGCGCCGATCGGCAGGGCGCGGACCGGCAGCGCGCGGACCGGCAGTGCGTGGCCGACGACGCAGATGCCGGCGCCGAGGATCGGCCAGACCGGCCAGAAGTACCAGGCGCCCGCGGTCAGGCCGGCCGCCAGCCACACCGTGAGCACGATGACGACCATCGCCAGGTAGCCGGCCAGGTGGATCTGGACGCCGCGGCGGGCGGCCCTGCGGCGGGCCTCGCGGCGCCGCGGGTCGTTGCGGCGCATCTGGGCCAGCGGTAGGTCGGCGACCAGCGCGCGCAGTTCGGCGGTGGTGTGCGCGGCGAACGCGGCCTGCAGCCGGCTTTCGTATTCGGCCATCTCGAGATAGCCCTGGGCCAGCGCCGAGCCCAGTTGGTTCGCGGTCCGTTCCCGTTCGCTATCGCCGGCCCGGACGGCGGGTGTGGATGGGACGGTCATGCTGCCTCCCGACGCTCGATCTTGACAGTGACTAGTTCTCGAGTACGACTATGCGCCTCGAACTTGCCACTGTCAAGATTGAAATGTCGAATGTTCCTCGCCCTGTTGCGTCGCCTCGCAGGATGGGGTGGTAATCCGACGAGTGACGAAATGAGGCAGAAATGGCTGTCGACGAAGTCAAGTTGAATGAATTCCTCGGCAAGGCGGTCGGCGATCTCGGTGCCGCGATGAGCGCGGCGCTGGTCCTGGTGGGTGATCGGCTCGGCCTCTACCGCGAATTGGCCTCGGGCGCTATGACTTCGGCCGAACTGGCGAAGCGGACCAACACCGATGAGCGTTACGTTCGCGAGTGGCTGGGCAATCAGGGCGCGGGCGGATACGTCGACTTCGACCCCGCGACCGACCAGTGGTCGCTCAGCCCAGAGCAGGCGATGTGCCTGACCGATCCGGGTGGTCCGGTTGACATGCCCGGGGCGTACAACATCGTCGAGGCGACATTCCACGCGCTCGAGCAGACGCTCGAACACTTCAGGTCCGGCAACGGCATGGAATGGGGTGAGCACCATCCCTGCCTCTTCGACGGAACCGAACGATTCTTCCGCGCCGGCTACAACACCAACCTGGTCAGCTCGTGGCTGCCCGCGCTGGACGGCGTCGTCGACAAGTTGCAGCGTGGCGCCAAGGTCGCCGACGTGGGGTGTGGGCACGGCGCCAGCTCGATTCTGATGGCGCTGACGTACCCGGACTCGGAATTCGTGGGTTACGACTACCACGGTGATTCGATCGACGTCGCAACCGCGAGAGCAGCGGCGGCGGGTGCGGGCAATGCGCGCTTCGAGATGGCCGATGCAGTCGGCTACCAGGGCAAGGGTTTCGACCTGATCACGTTTTTCGACTGCCTGCACGACATGGCCGACCCGGTCAGTGTGTGTCAGCACGCGCGCGAGGCGATCAGCGATGACGGGACCGCGATGATCGTGGAACCGTTCGCCAACGACCGGGTGGCCGACAACCTGAATCCGGTCGGCCGGGTCATGTACGGCGCATCGACGCAGATCTGTGTCCCGGTTTCGTTGGCGCGCAATGGCCCCGCTCTTGGTGCGCAGGCCGGTGAGGCGCGGCTTCGCGAGGTCGTCGTTGACGGCGGCGGCTTCAGCCGATTCCGGCGAGCCACCGAGACACCGTTCAACCTGGTGCTCGAGGCGCGGCCGTAGCCACTCAGCGGGCGGCGGAGAAGGTGCGCAGGGCTTCCACCTGCGTGGCGTCCAGTGACGGGCGGACGGATTCGCGGGCCGTGGCGACGTCGGCGGCCGTCACGTCCGCAGCGTCGATCGAGCGCCGCATCGCGGTCAGCGCCGCTTCCCGCAGCAGCGCCACACAGTCGGCGGCGCTGTAGCCGTCCAGCTCGGTCGCCAGCGCGTCGAGGTCGACGTCGTCGCTGAGCGGAATGGACTTGCCCGCGGTGCGCAGGATCTCGCGACGGGCGTCGGCGTCCGGCGGCTCGACGAACACCAGCTTCTCCAGCCGGCCCGGCCGCAGCAGCGCGGGGTCGATCAGGTCCGGCCGGTTGGTGGCGCCGAGCACCACCACGTTGCGCAGCGGCTCGATGCCGTCGAGTTCGGTCAGCAGTGCGGCCACCACGCGGTCGGTCACCCCGGAGTCGAAGCTCTGCCCGCGCCGCGGCGCCAGCGCGTCGAGTTCGTCGA
This sequence comes from Mycolicibacterium moriokaense, assembly GCF_003347205.1. Taxonomy (GTDB): domain Bacteria; phylum Actinomycetota; class Actinomycetes; order Mycobacteriales; family Mycobacteriaceae; genus Mycobacterium; species Mycobacterium moriokaense_B. The sequence continues at coordinate 182,380 of NZ_QQBJ01000011.1, read as the reverse complement.
GGAACACCAGCGACGGCGCGGAGTCGCGGGCCCGGCGGAACAGGTCGCGCACCGCCTTCTCCGACGCGCCGACCCACTTGTCCATCAGCTCGGCGCCCTTGACGGCGTGCACCGACAACCGCCCGGAGCTGGCCAGCGCGCGCACCACGAACGTCTTGCCGCAGCCGGGCGGCCCGTAGAGCAGCACCCCGCGCGGCGGGTCGACGCCCAGCCGCTCGAACGTGTCGGGATGCTGCAGCGGCCACAGCACCGCCTCGGTGAGCGCCTGCTTGGTGTCGGCCATGTCGCCGACGTCCTCCAGCGTCACCGAGCCGACGGCGACCTCTTCTGCCGCCGATCGCGACAACGGCCGGATGACACTGAGCGCGCCGACGAGGTCGTCCTGCGTCAGCGTCGGCTCCTTGCCGTCGGCGCTGGCGCGTTCAGCGGCTCGCAGCGCTGCTTCGCGCACCAGAGCGGCAAGGTCGGCGACCACGAAACCCGGTGTCCGCTCTGCGATTTCGTCGAGGTTCAGCTCACCAGTGGGGACCTCGCGCAACAGCACCTCGAGCAGCTGTTTACGGACCGCCGCATCGGGCAGGCTCAGGCCGAGTTCGCGGTCACACAGGTCGGGTGCCCGCAGCCGGGGATCCAGGTCCTCGGGTCGCTGCGAGGTGGCGATGAAGGCGACGCCGGGGGTGGCGACCGCGTTGCGCAGTTCAGTGAGGATCAGTGTCGACACCGGGTCGGCCGTCGCGGGCAGCAGCGCGTCGATGTCCGTGATCAACAAGACGCCGCCGTCGTCGCGCACCGACGCCACCGCCGACGCCACGCTCTTGATGCGGTCTTCGGGGCGCAACGCACCGACCTCGGGCCCGTCGAGTTCGACCAACCGCCGGTTGGCGCACACCGCCCGCACCAGCGCCGCCTTCCCGACACCGGCGGGCCCTGAAATCAGCACGCCGAGATTGGGTTTGGCGCCGAGGGTGTGCAGCAACTCGGGCTGGTCGAGCGCAAGCTTGAGCCATTCGGTCAGCCGGCCGGCCTGCGCGTGCTGGCCCTTGAGGTCGTCGATGTTCACCGTCGCCGACTTCTCCGCGGCCGACACCGTGTACTGACCGGATGCCTGGGCAGGCGAGGGCGCTTCGCCGTCGCCCCAGCTCACCATCGAATTCGGTTGCACGCTAACAGGTCCGGCGGGATCGACGCCGGTCACCGTCAGCAGTTCGGAGGTCCAGGTGATACCGACGGCCGACGCCAGCGCACTGCTCGCCGCCGTCGTCGGAATGTCGGGGCCCAGTTCGCGAGGCAGCAGCGACACCGTGTCGCCGACCGTCATCACCTTGCCGAGCAGGGCCTGCCGCAGGGTCGCAGGCGAGATCGACTGGGTCGCCAGATTCGATCCGCGCACCGTCACCGAGCGCGCCCCGTACACCGTCACCGGGGCGACGAGCACCGTGGTGTCCTCCCGCAGCCCGGCGTTGGACAGCGTCACGTCGTCGAGCAGTGCGGTGCCTACCGGGGTTCCGTCGGGGGCCACCCCGGCGACCGCGGACGTCGTCCGCGAACCGGTCAGCGAGACCGCATCCCACTCCCGAATACCCAGTGCGGCAATCGCTTCGGGGTGCAGCCGAACGACGCCGCGACGGGAGTCCAGCGCCGATGTGTTCAGCCGCGCGGTGAGGGTGAGCCCCTGCCGTGGCGCCTTGCGGTCGGCCACATCCGACTCCGTCACGTCAGGGTCCCGGTGGCCTGCGCAGCCCGAGTCGGGCCATCGACCGTCGATGTGTGCGCGGCTGTGCCCGACGGACCGCCCGTCGCGCCTGACGCTGCGCCTTCGGCTTGTCGCCCCACACCTCGGGGTGCTTGGAAAGCCACGCCTCGGTCCGCACCGCGAACGGGATGTGGATCACGTAGCCCAGGATGATCAGCATGATCACGATGTAGCCGTAGAGAATCGACGCGGCGACCAGGATCGCCAGCGCGGCCAGCAGCGGCACCACCATGTTCTGCGAGATCGCGAACGTGTGCACCTTGCGCATCGGGATGGTGCTGACCACCAGCAGCGAGACGCCGATCATCCAGATCACCACCGCGGGCTCCGACGTCCACCACCCCTCGCCGAACTGCATCTTGGCGGCCAGCGGTCCGATCGCGCCGATCGCACCGGCGGGCGCGGGCATCCCGACGAAGAACTCTTTCGTATACGGTGGCTGGTCCTCGGCCAGCATGGTGTTGTACCTGGCCAGCCGCAGCACGATGCACACCGCATAGAGCAGCACGACGATCCAGCCGATGCGCGAATGCGACAACAGCGTCCCGTAGACGATGAACGCCGGTGCCACACCGAAATTCACCGCATCGGCGAGCGAATCGATCTCCTCGCCCATCTTGGAGGTGGCCTTCAGCAGCCGGGCGGTGCGGCCGTCGAGTGCATCCAGGATGGCGGCGACCGCCAGGAAGGCCATCGCTTCGGTGGCCCGGCCGTCGAGGGCGAACTTCACCGCGGACAACCCGAGACAGATCGCGGCGACGGTCATCGCGCTGGGCAGCATCCGCAGGTTGACGTTCGGCCTCTTCACGCGTGGCTTCATCGGTGCAACTCCGCGAGGATCGTCTCGCCGCCGACCGCGCGCTGGCCGGGCAGCACCAGCACCTCGGTGCCCTCGGGCAGGTAGGTGTCCAGCCGCGACCCGTAGCGGATCAGCCCGTAGGTGTCGCCGATGGTCACCTTCTCGCCGGGCCGGACGTCGCACACGATGCGGCGAGCGACCAGGCCCGCGATCTGCACAGCCACCACCTGCTGCCCCTCGGGGGTGCGGATCAGCACGCTGTTGCGCTCGTTGTCCTGGCTGGCGGCGGCCAACTCGGCGGAGCGGTACAGCCCGGGACGGTGCACGACGGTCACCACCTCACCGCTGATCGGGATGCGCTGCACATGGGCGTCGAAGATCGACAGGAAGATGCTCACTCGCGGCAGCGGCCGCTCGGGCAGGTTCAGTTCGGCTGGCGGGACGACGTCTTCGACCAGGCAGATCAGCCCGTCGGCGGGGGCCACCACCGCACCGGGGCGGGTGGGCGGCACCCGGGGTGGATGGCGGAAGAACGCGGCGTTCGCACCCGCCGCGAGCAGGCCCGCGCGCCGCAGCCATCGGTTGCGGCTGCCCACCGCGGCCACCGCCAGGCCTGCGCCGACGAACGGCAAGCCTGCCGGGTGCATCGGGGGGATCGTGGTTTTCGCCAGGGCCACCAGTCGCGCGGGGCCTGATCTGAGGTCGGGGCGTCTGGCCATCGTGTCGCGATTCTACGGGTGGCTACCCGGTCGACAGGTCCCAAACCGGCACCACGGCTCCCGCGGCCAGTTCGGTGACCTCCTCGTCGATCTCCAGCAGGCAGTTGGCAGACGCCAGCCAGCGCAGATGGTGCGATGCGGGCGGCCCGTAGCTGGTCACCTCGCCCTTGGTTGCGTCCAGCACGCCGCGGCGGAACTGCCGCTTGCCGCGCGGCGAGGTGAGGTCCTCTTTGAGCTCCGCGGTCAGTCGTGGGCGCTGCGGGTGCGGCAGACCCATCGCGGCGCGCAGCGGGGTACGGATGAACACCTCGAACGACACCAGCGCGCTGACCGGATTGCCGGGCAGCGTGATGATCGGCGTGCCGAACACCCGCCCCGCGCCCTGCGGCATGCCCGGCTGCATCGCCACTTTCACGAACTCGACGTCTGCTGCGAGCGCATCCTTGACGACCTCGTACGCACCCGCGCTCACACCGCCGGTGGTGATGATCAGGTCGGCTTCGCGGGCGTGCCCGGCGAGCACCGCGCGAAACTCCTCGATGTCGTCGCTGGACATCGGCGCCGTTGTCGCCTGCGCGCCTGCGTCGGCGGCGGCCGCGGCCAGCATGACGGCGTTCGACTCGTAGATCTGCCCCGGCTGCAGCGGCGTGCCGGGCGCGACCAGCTCCGAGCCCGTCGACATCACCAGAACCCGTTGCCGCGGAACGACAGTCAGCTCACCGAGGCCGAGCGCCGCAGCGAGGCCGAGCACCGCGGCGGTGACCACCTGACCGGCCCGCAGTACGGTGGAGCCCGCCTCGACGTCCTCGCCCGCACGCCGGATGTGTTGTCTCGCCTTGGCGGCCGCCCTGATCGACACGGTGTCGGTGGCACCGTCGGTCGCTTCCACCGGCACCACCGCGGAGGCGCCGGACGGCACCGGTGCGCCCGTCATGATCCGGTGTGCGGTACCGGGTTTCAGGGTCAGCGTGTCGGTACGGCCCGCGGGGATGTCCTCGGCGACCGGCAACAGCACCGGCGCATCGTCGGTCGCGGCCGCGATGTCGTCGGCGACCACGGCGTAACCGTCCATCGCCGAGTTGTCGAAGCCTGGCAGCGACAGCGGCGCCACCACGTCTTCGGCGAGCACCAGACCCAGCGCGTCCGCCAGTGGTACCGCGACCGGCGGCCGCGGCGTGATCAGGGCCGCGACGACGTCTCCGTGCTCCTCTACGGATCGCATCAGACAGAGAACTTGACGCCGGTCAGCTCTTCGGACATCGCCCAGAGCCGCTCCTGAATGTCTTCGTTGCGCGATTGTGCGCTGGAGCCAACGACTTTCGGGCTGCCCTTGACTTCGCCGATGCCGTCGGGGCCGTAGTACTGACCTCCCCGGGCATCGGGGTCGGTCGCGGCGCGCAAGGTCGGCAGCGCGCCTTTGTCGGCCGGCTGGGTGGCGATCTTCCACATGAAGGCGGGGATGAAATCGGGCAGGTACCGCATCAGCTCGGTGTCGGAGAATCCGGGATGGGCGGCCAGGGCGATGGTCGGCGCCCCCGCGCGTGCCAGCCGGCGCTGCAGGTCGTAGGTGAACATCAGGTTGGCCAGCTTGGACTGGCCGTATGCCTCGACGCGGTTGTACTTGCGCGCCAGTTGCGGGTCGTCGAAGTGAATCCGGGCCAGGATGCGGTGCCCGACGCTGCTGACCGTGACCACCCGCGAACCGTCCACCGCGAGCATGTTGTCCAGCAGCAGGCCGGTCAGCGCGAAGTGGCCGAGATGGTTGGTGCCGAACTGCATCTCGAAACCGTCTTTGGTGGTCTCGCGGGTCGGCACGTACATCACGCCGGCGTTGTTGATCAACAGGTCGATGCGGGGGTGGGCGGCGCGCAACGCGTCGGCGGCCCTGCGCACGCTGTCCAGCGACGACAGGTCCAGCTCCTGCAGCGAGACGACGGCGTTCGGGCTGGCGGCCTTGATCTTGTCGGCGGCTTCGGCGCCCTTGTCGAGGTTGCGCACGGCCAGCACGACGTGGGCGCCCTTGCCGGCGAGCACCGCGGCGGTGTCGTAGCCGAGGCCGGAGTTGGCGCCGGTCACGACGGCGACGCGGCCGGACTGGTCGCCGACATCGGCGGAGGTCCATTTCCTACTCATCGTCAGCACATTACCCACAGGCGGTTACGGTCGTTCCCATGTCAGATCGCACGAGCCTGCGGATGGCCGCGACGGCTGTCGCGGCGGTGGTCGGGATCGCCGTCGTCTCACTCACAGTGCTGGTGGCGGGCATGCGGTGGAAGCTGCCCCCAGTGCTGAACGCCGTGCGGAGGATGAACCGCGCTGTGACCAACCCGCGGGTGATGCGCACCGCGGGCGCGGCGGGCACCCAGACGTCGGTGATCCGCCATACCGGCAGAACCAGCGGGCGCACCTATGAGACGCCGGTGGACGTCATCGACACCGGCGACGGGTTTCTGATCGCGCTGCCGTACGGCACTGACGCGGACTGGGTGCGCAACGTGCTGGCCTCGGGCAGCGCGGCGATCGTCAGCGGTGGCCGGAGCACCGCCGTCGGCGACCCGATCATCGCCGCCACCGCCGAGGTCGCCGACCAGATTCCGGGCAGGACGCTTCGGACGCTGCGCCTCTTCGGCGTGACGGAGTGCCTGCACGTGCAGAGGTCGGCCGATGGACCTGGTTGATCCGGCGCACCCACCCAGCCGCAAGGCGCCGCTGGTGTGGGCGATCGGCGCGGCGATCCCGTGGGGGGTGCTCGCGGTCGCGCAGGTGGTCTGGTTCGTCCTCGACAGCTGGCCGGCGTGGCCGCACATCGCCGCGGCAGCCATCACCGCCGCGGGCACCGCGCTGTTCGTCGTCGTCGTGCCGCTGTGGCGCTACCGGGTGCACCGGTGGGAGGTCAGCCCGCAGGCGGTGTACACCCGGTCCGGCTGGCTGGTGCAGGAGCGCCGGATCGCGCCGGTGTCGCGGGTGCAGACGGTCGACACCTATCGCGGGCCGCTGGATCGGCTGTTCGGGCTGGCCAACGTGACGGTGACGACGGCGTCGTCGGCCGGTGCGGTGCGGATCGTCGCCCTGGACTCCGACGTCGCCGACCGGGTGGTCGCGCAACTCACCGACATCGCCGCGATCGGCGCGGAGGACGCGACGTGACCACCACCTCGGCGGCCACCGAGCGGGTGTGGCACCGGCTCAGCCCGCGAATGCTGTTGGTGCACCCCGTACACGAGGTGTTGCGTCAGATCCCGCTGCTGGCCGGTGCGGTCGTGTTGGGCTCGGCGACGGGCAATTCGATGTGGACCGTGGCGGCGCTCGGCGTGACCATCGGCTTCGGCGTGCTGCGCTGGTTCACCACCACCTACCGCATCGAACCCGACGAGGTCCAGCTGCGCTCGGGGGTGTTCCAGCGCAAAGTCGTTTCGGTGCCGCGCAACAGGATTCGATCGGTTGCCACCGAGGCCCGGCTGTTGCACCAGTTGCTCGGGCTGACGGTGTTGCGGGTCAGCACCGGTCAGCAGGCCAGGGGAGACTCGGAGTTCGCCCTCGACGCGGTGCGCGCCGAGGAGGTGCCGCGGCTGCGCTCGATCCTGCTGGCCGACTCGCTGGCTCCCGCGGGCGACGACGCCGAAAGCCGCCGACAGCCCGGCAGGCTGCTGGCGCGCTGGCAGCCGTCCTGGCTGCGCTACAGCCCGCTGAGCTTCACCGGTCTGGCCATGATCGTCGCCGCCGTCGGCATCGTCTACCAGGCGGGTCTGGGAGCGGCACTACAGCATTCGCGCCTCGCCGAGTCGGGCCGCGACGCCGCGCAACGGTTCGGTGTCATCGCCAGCGTGGCCGTCGTCGTCGCCGTGGTGGTCGTGGCGTCGGTGGTGCTGTCGGTGCTGCGGTCGCTGGTGACGTACGGAAACCTGGTGCTGCGCCGCGATCGGGACGTCTTGCACCTGACGCACGGCCTGTTGCGCAAGCGGGAGCACACCTTCGACATGCGCAGGCTGCGCGGCGGCACCCTGCGCCAGCCGTTGCTGGTCCGACTGCTCGGCGGTGCGCGACTCGACGCGGTGATGACCGGTGTCGCCGGGGCGGGCGAGGCGTCGCTGCTGCTGCCGCCCTGCCCGGTGCGAACGGCGGAATCGGTGCTGACCGATCTGATCGACGACGAAGGCGCGGTGACGGGGCCGGTGCGCGGCCACGGCGCGACCGCGACGCGCAGGCGGTGGACCCGTGGGCTCGCGTTGCCGGTCGTCGTCGCGGCCGGCCTGGCGGTGGCGTCGGCGTTCGTGGCGGTGCCGCCGTGGGCGTGGATTCTGGCCGCGGTGCTGGCGCTGTGCTGCGCGCTGCTGGCCGCCGACCGGGCCCGCGCGCTGGGGCACCGGGTCGACGCGCGGTGGCTGGTCGCCCGCGCGGGCAGCCTGGAACGCCGTCGCGACTGCATCGCCGCCGACGGCATCATCGGCTGGACCGTGCGGCAGACGTTCTTCCAGCGGCGCGCCGGCGTGGCCACGCTGATCGCGGCGACCGCGGCCGGGGTGAAGCACTATCAGGTGATCGACGTTCCCGCGGAGCGCAGTTGGTCGATCGCGGCGGCGGCCTCGCCGTGGGTGGCCGACAGTCATTGGGCGCGGGCCCAGGCCGGCCCCGACTTGCGCTGACCCGCGCGTTGTTTAGTGTCGCACCATGGCGGTCGGTGGCGTGCTGTTCGACATCGATGGCGTCCTGGTGACGTCATGGCAGCCGATCGAGGGTGCCGCCGACACGCTTGCAGTGCTGGCAGACAACCAGATTGCCCGCTCGTATCTGACCAACACCACCACCCGCACCCGCACCCAGATCGCCGGACTGCTCAGCGACGCGGGCATGGCCGTCGCGTCCGACGAGGTGATCACCGCGGCGGTGCTGACGGCGGATTACGTTCGCAGCCACTATCCGGATGCGCGCTGTTTCCTGGTCAACAGCGGCCAGATCGCCGAGGACATGCCGGGAATCGACATCGTCTACGCCGGCGACTACGGGCCCGGCGGACCGGTGCCCGAGACCCCGGACGTGGTGCTGCTCGGCGGGGCCGGACCGGAGTACAACCACCTGACGCTCAGCCGGGTCTACGACTGGATGGCCCAGGGAGTGCCGGTGGTCGCCATGCACCGCAGCACGTCGTGGAACACCGCCGAGGGCCTGCGCATCGACACCGGCATGTACCTGATCGGGATGGAGGAGACGTCGGGCCGCAAGGCCACCGCCGTCGGCAAACCGGCGCCCGCCGGGTTCCTGGCCGCCGCGTCGCGCCTCGGTGTCGACCCCGACGAGATGTACATGATCGGCGACGACCTCAACAACGACGTGCTCGCCGCCCAGGTGGTCGGGATGACGGGCGTGCTGGTGCGCACCGGCAAGTTCCGTCAGGACACCCTGGACCGGTGGGCCGCCGACGAGTTCGCGATGCAGCCCAACCACGTCATCGACTCGGTCGCCGACCTGCCGGAAGTGCTTGGCCTGTAGCGATAGGATCACCCGACATGGTCACCCTCGCGCTGACGGCGACCCGGGAGGGCGAGACGGCGCGCGGAATTCGATCGTGAGAATGCTCGCGAAGGTTTCTCCGGCGCGCAGGCTATCCGGGGCGGCGGTCGCTCTCGCCGTCACCAGCGGTTCCACCGACGCTTTGGCGTTCCTGGCTCTGGGTGGGGCGTTCACCAGTGTGATGACGGGCAATCTCGTGCTCCTCGGCATATCGCTGGGACAGCGAGATCCGCGCCTCGCCGAGCAGATAGCGCTGGCGGTCGTGGGCTATGTACTCGGCTGCGCGGTCGGCGCCCGTATCGCCGGCAAACCGGGCGACGGTGATCCCGGTTGGCCTCCGGCGGTGACGAAGGCGCTAATGATCGAGTCCGTGCTGTTCCTCGGATACGCCGTTGGATGGTGGGTGGCCGGCGCCCAACCCGGCGCGGTGATGAAGGCCCTGCTGCTGGGTGTGTGCGCGATCGCCCTCGGCGTTCAGAGCGCCGCTGTGCGGCGGTTCGGCGTGTCGGGATTGTCGACGACGTACCTCACCGGCACGTTGACGACACTGATCATCCGACTGGCAAGCGGTGAGCGCCTGCGGGATGTCGCACTCGACCTCGGCTTGCTCGCTGCCCTGGTCGTTGGGGCCGCCATCGCGGCGCTGTTGTTGGCGCTGGATGCGGGTCTCTTCGTGCCCATCGTCCAACTGGGGCCGCTCGCCGCCGTTCTTGCGGTGGCATTGATCGCGAGGTCCGCCCGCGCCACACAGACCGGCGATTGAAGGAGAGCGGGTTGACGACGGTACGGCCTGCGGAGTGCGTCGGGATGCCGGTCAACCGGGTGGAAGGCCAGGAGAAAGTCACCGGGGCGGCCCTCTACACCGCTGATCGCGGTGTCCCCGGCGTCGTGCACGCAGTGCTCGTCAGCGCTGAGGTCGCGCGCGGTGAGATCGACGTCGAGTCGATCACCGAATCGGCCGCGCGCGCCGGCGCCGCACCCGGCGTGCTCCACGTTCTGACACCGCTGAACTGCCCGCAGATTGGGCCGCCCCCGCCGGATTTCAGCGACGTCTGGCCGGTGGAGCGTCGGCCGCCGCTGTCCGACTTGATGGTGCATTACGTCGGTCAGCACGTCGCCGTCGTCGTCGCCGACACCTTCGAGAACGCGACCTATGCGGCCTCGCTGTTCCAGTTGACCTATCGACGTCGTGAACCGGCGCTTCGCGCGGAGGCGGTGTCCGACCTCGACGCCGACGACCAGAACACCGCGGTGCGCCATGGCTGCTACCGGCCGGACCATTGGGTCGAGGTGGTCGACGAGAAGCTTCAGGACCAGCGCGGTGATCGTGACGAACCACCCTCGGTGACAACGGTTTCGGCGAGTTACACCACTGCGGTGAATGCTCCGTACCCGATGGAGTTGTCGGCGGTGATCGCAGACTGGATCGGTGGGCAACTCACGGTGTACGACAGCACCCGGTGGATCACCGGTGAACAACGCTTCCTCGCCAGCTGCCTGGGCCTGCCTGAGTCTTCGGTCCGGGTGATCTCGCCGTTGGTGGGCGGGGCGTTCGGGTCGAAAGTCTTTCTGTGGATGCACGTTCTGCTTTGTGCTGTCGCCGCGCGGGTGGTGGGCCGTCCAGTGAAGATGGTGCTCACCCGTGATCAAATGGTTTCCGGCACCGGATACCGGCCGCCGACCACCCAGGACGTCACGCTCTTGGCGGAGGCGACTGGTCTGATCACCGGTACCGAGCATCACACCCTGTCCGAGACCTCACCGGTGGCGGACTTCTGCGAGCCGGCCGGGCTGTCGAGCCGATTCCTTTACCACTCGCCACGACTGGCGGTTTCGCACCGTGTTGCACGGATGAACGTGCCGAGCCCGTGCTTCATGCGCGGTCCAGGCGAGGCGCCCGGCCTTTTCGCCCTCGAGGTGGCGATGGACGAGATGGCTGAAGCTCTTGGGCTCGATCCGCTGGAGGTTCGCATCCGCAATCACGCCGACCTCGATCAGCCCACCGGCAAGCCGTGGTCGGGAAAGCACCTGCTCGACTGCTACCGCTCCGCGGCAGAGCGGTTCGGCTGGGCGCAACGACCGCTGGCGGCTCGCAGCCTGCGGCGTAACGGAGTTCAGATCGGCTGGGGGATGGCGACCGCGACATTCCCGGGTCGGCGCGCCCCGGCGGGCTGCCGGGTGACCACAGACGCCGATGGACGGGTGCGCTTCGCCTCGGCTACCCACGAGATCGGCACCGGGGTGCGCACGGTGATGGCGCAATTAGCGGCCGACATCACCGGGCTTCCGTTGTCCGCAGTGATCTTCGAGTCCGGCGACTCCACCCTGCCCGAGACCCCGCGCAGCGGCGCATCGCAGACCACGGCAACCGTCGGCTCGGCCGTCGCCGCCGCCGCATCCGAGTGGCGCCACCGGCTTTCGACACTGAAGGGAACCGGGGCTGTCACCGAGCAGGAATTGACGGAGCTTTCAGTGGAAGAGCGCGCCGCACTCACCTTTTCGGTCGAAGGCGCGATGGGTGTAGATCGCTCGGCGATCCGATCCTTCGGAGCACACTTCTGTGAGGTCGAGGTGGACGAGCAGATCGGGCGGGCAAGCGTCACCCGCTGGGTCGCGACATTCGACTGCGGGCGAGTGCTCAACCCGAAACTCGCGCGCAGCCAGGTGATGGGAGGCATCACCTTCGGGGTGGGGATGGCGCTGCTCGAACGCGTGGTCTACGACGATCCCACCGCCCAGCCGATCGGTGAGTACTACGTGCCCACCCACGTCGACCGGCCGGACTTCGACATCGAGTTCATCGAGGTGCCCGATTACGAACTCACCACCTTCGGCGTGCGCGGTATCGGCGAAATCGGGATCTGCGGTGCACCTGCCGCCATCGCGAACGCCATCCACCACGCCACCGGCAAGCGATTGCGCAGCCTGCCAATCACTCTCGAGAATCTGATGATGCCGTACGAAGGGCCCCTCCCGTGACGGAGACGATCACCCTGAGGGTCAACGGCGAGCCGCGCACCGTGGCGATCGACGTCCGTACCACCCTGCTCGATCTGCTGCGCGACCGACTAGGCCTCACCGGCACGAAAAAGGGCTGCGATCACGGTCTCTGCGGGGCCTGCACGGTAGCGGTCAATGAAGAACGGGTGTTGAGCTGCCTGACACTTGCCGTGTCGATCGACGGTGCCGATGTGGTGACGATCGAAGGGATCGCCGACGATGCCGGACTGCACCCGCTGCAGCAGGCCTTTGTCGACTTCGACGGATTCCAGTGCGGGTACTGCACGTCGGGGCAGATTTCCTCAGCCCGCGCCATGCTGGCCGAGCACGCCAGGGGCGACCTGTCCACGGTGTCTTTCGAGACGCCGGGAGCTGCCGCAGCTGCCGGTCCAACGCCGTTGACCGAGAGCGAGATTCGCGAACGCATGGCGGGAAACATCTGTCGTTGCGGCGCCTACGCCAACATCGTGGCGGCCATTCGCTCGGTGGTGCAGGACCGGTGAAGACGTTCGACTTCCACCGCGCGGTCAGCATCGAGGATGCGGTCCGCCTTGTCGCGCAGTCCGGCGGGCGCTACCTCGCAGGCGGTACCAACCTGGTGGACCTGATGAAGAACGGTGTCGAAGAGCCACCCGCGCTGGTGGATATCGGTGGGCTCGACCTCGCCGGTATCGAAGCCACACCAACCGGCGGAGTGCTGATGGGGGCGCGGGCCACCAACACCGCCGTCGCCAATCACGATCTGGTGCGTGGGCAGTATCCCGTTTTGTCCCAGGCGATTCTGAGCGGTGCGACGGCACAGTTGCGCAACATGGCGACAGCGGGAGGCAACCTGCTACAGCGAACCCGTTGCCCTTACTTCATGGATGTCGCATTCGGTGCGTGCAACAAGCGTCAGCCGGACAGCGGTTGCGCCGCGCTGACCGGATTCCACCGTACGCACGCAGTGTTCGGTGCCAGCGAACACTGCGTTGCCGTGCATCCGTCCGACATGGCGGTCGCACTGACAATCCTCGACGCGGTCGTCCACGTGTCGGGGTGCGACGGAGACCGACAGATCCCGGTCGACGAGTTCTTCCGACCACCCGGCGACACGCCGCACATCGACAACACCCTGCAACCGGGCGAACTCATCATCGGCATCGAACTGCCGCCATCACGGTTGGCCGCCAACAGTTGGTATCTGAAGGTTCGGGACCGTCAGAGCTACGCGTTCGCGCTGGTGTCCGTGGCGGCCGGGTTGGACATCCGCGACGGCGTTGTGACGGACGCGGCGATTGCACTCGGCGGCGTGGCTGCAAAACCGTGGCGGCTGCCCGCCGCCGAACAGGTACTGCTTGGACAACCACCTGGTCCGGCCGCGTTCGACGCGGCCGCCCGGTTAGCGCTGGAGGGTGCGCAACCGTTGCCGCAGAACACCTTCAAAGTCGACCTCGGCAAGCACAGCGTCATGCGCGCGCTGACTCTGGCGGCTGCTCTTCAGTCGCATGAGTGACATGATCGACACCCCCAGCGAGTTGATCAGGACGTTCAAAGGCGCACCGACTCCTCGACGGTGATGACGTAGGTACTGAGATACGTGGTGGTGCCACCGCGCCGCGGTTGGGCGTCGCCGTACTGAAGGAGACGAGACTCAGGGCCGACCTGCCGGAAGGGCTTGGCCTGTAGCTCCCATCGAGCACGAGTCCGGCGCCGTCAGATCTGCAGCCGGGACAGAAACGGCTCCTCGGTGTCGACGGCGTGTTCGACGGCCGCCTCGATGCCGGCGGACACACCTGTCGCCAATGTTTCCACCGACATGCTCGGGGCGCCCAGGTTGCGATCGAGGGCGGCGACTTCGGGCAGATACGGCAGGTGGATCCACCCCGCCCGGATGGGCAGGTCGTTGGTGGCGATGTGGTGCAGCATCCCGTACATCAAGTGATTGCAGACGAAAGTGCCTGCGGCATCGGACAAGTCGGCTGGTATGCCGGCGCGGCGCATCGCCGAGACCATGGCGCGGTTGGGGGTGGTGGCCCAGTACGCGACCGGCCCGTCGACTGCGGTCGGCTCGCCGGTCAGCACCCTGCCAGCGGTGTCGGCCACGCCGTATCGGGCGCAGTCGTTGAGGTTCTGCGCCAGCCGTTCGACGGTGATCACCGCGCGGCCCCCGAATTCCCCCAGCATGATCAGCAGGTCGGGCTTCTCCTCCTCGACGGCCGCAACGGCGGCGGCGATCGACTCGAAGTACGCGTTGGGAACAATGCGCGACACCACCTTGGCGCCCGCGATCGTCAGCCCGTCAACGGCTTCGGCGGTGAGCTGGGCCGGATTGACCGGTGTGTCGGCGTACGGACCGAAACCTGTGACGAGAACCTTCGACAACTCTTCTGCCTCCTGCACCGGTGTGGTGGACGTCCCGATGAATTTTCGGCCATTCGACGGTCCTTATGTCGTGACCGATGAAAATTTGACCGCAGGCACCACCGTGGCCGCCCCGATCGACACCGTGTTCGCGGTGCTTGCCGACCCGACCACCCACCAGGCGATCGACGGCACGGGCTGGGTGCGCGAACCGCACCAGGACACGCCGTTGACCGAGGTCGGCCAGGTGTTCCGGATGCACATGTACCACGACAACGCCGCCAATCCCGACGGGTTCTATGAGGTGGCCAACCGCGTCGAGGTCTTCGACCCGCCTCGAGCGATCGCGTGGCAGCCCGGCCAGGGTGCCGATGACGCCAACCTCGAGTTCGGTGGCTGGATCTGGCGCTACGACCTCACTGCGGTCGACGGCGGCAGGACGGACGTGACGCTGACCTACGACTGGTCGGCCGTGCCTGCACAGGTGCGCGAGCACATCCAGTTTCCGCCGTTCGACAAGCCGCATCTGTCCAACTCGCTGCAGCACCTGGCGGAGCTGGCGCAGAGTCGGACACGTCGGTAATCGACTGGCGGCCACGCGTTTTGCCAGCACAATTGCGCCGGCGCAAACTCCTTGATCCCGCGATTGGTGGTGGATAGACTCCGCAGGTGGTAGGCCTCGACGGGGAATGCGAATCGCTGTCATAAATTCACAAGGAGCTCCGTGAACTCTCAAAGTTTTGTCAAGCCCAGCGTTGATGAAATTGTGCAGAAAGTCCAGGGCGATCCAAAGCGTGCAGAAGCGATTGAACAAGCCAATTCCGAGACCATCAAGCGCATGAAGCAGGCCAATCCCGTTCTGGTCGGTATCGGAAAAGCGCGTGAGCACGTTCCCGGAATGCGGGAAAACCTCATTCTGCATGCCGGGCCGCCGATCACCTGGAACAAGGCCTCGGGCCCGCTGAAAGGGGCCGTCATCGCGGGCATGTTGTTCGAAGGACTGGCCCACAGCGTGGAAGAAGCCGTTCACAAGTGCAACGAAGGCGAAGTGGACTTGGAGCCTTGCCACGACCACGACGCGGTGGGCCCGATGGCGGGCATCATCACGAATTCAATGTCGGTCTATATCGTGGAAGATCAGACATCGGGCCGCCGAACCTATGCCAACATCAGCGACGATCTCGGTGATTACCGCTGCGCCTCGATTCGATTCGGGGTGTACGAAAAGCCCGCCATCGACCACCTTCACTGGATCGAGAGCACCCTGGCGCCCATCCTCAATCAGGCCATCGCCGAGGCGGAGTACATCGACTTCCTCCCGATCATCGGCAAGAGCCTGCTGATGGGCGATGACTGCCATGTCACGATGAATGCCGCGACGCCCCTTTTCCTGAGGCAATTGATGCCCGGCCTGATCAAGGCCTGCAGTGACCAGGAAACCCTCAAGAGGGTCACCAATCTGATCTACTGCGACGATTTATTCGCGCTGAATCCGGTGATGGCGACCTGCAAGTCGATCGCCAGCGCGGGCGCCAATGTGGAAAACAGCAGCATTGTGACCGTGATGGCGCGCAACGGCACCGAATTCGGTATCAAGGTGTCCGGATTGGGCGATAAGTGGTTCACCGGACTGGCTGAAATCGGCCGTGGTTATTTGCTGCCGGGAATTTCGCCGTCCGACGTCAATCGCGATATGGGCGACAGCGCCATTACCGAGACACTCGGGCTCGGCGGCACCGCGCGATCGATTTCTGGTTCGGCCAAGAACGCCACCAGGCTGACCTTGCAGTCTTACGGAATCACGCAAGCCGAAAGCGACGTCTTCAGGGTGCCCGCATTGGACGGCCGCGGTGCGCCCATGGGCTTCGACATCTTGAAGATCGTCGAAAAGGACCTTCGTCCGGCGATCAATTCGGGGCTCGCTCAGCGACACATCAACCGGCCTGCCGCTGGCGTCGGATTCCTTGCCGCGCCCATGGAGGCGTTCGTGAACGCAGCGGTCGCGTTCCACGACGCGGCCTAACGCAGGGTTCGTACGGCGTCGATCCGCTCGCGCAACTGCTCGGTGGTCGCGGCGGCGATCGGCGGCCCGCCGCAGATGCGCCGCAACTCCTTGTGGATCCAGCCGTGCGGCTTGCCGGTGCGGTGATGGGCGACCGACACCAGCGCGTTGAGCTGGCTGCGCAGTTCCCGCAGCTGGCCGTGCGTCGACAGCCGAGGCACCTCGCCTGACGCCGTGCGCTTGGTTATCTGCTCTTCTTGCCTGCGCCCCAACAGATCTCGCATGGCGGCGGCATCCAGCAGGCCGGGGATGCCGAGATAGTCGGCCTCTTCGTCGCTGCCCGCGGGCGTCGCCGTGCCGAACGCCGAGCCGTCGAAGATGACGTGATCCAGTTCGGCGTCGGCGCCCAGCGATTCGAACCCGTTGTCCTCGCCGGGCTCGGACTTCTCGCGGGCCGCATCCTCCAGCGCCTCCTCGTCGAAGCCCTGCGCCTCGCGGTGCGGCTTGCCCAGCACGTGGTCGCGCTGCGCCTCCATCTGACTGGCCAGGTCGAGCAGCGCAGGCACCGACGGCAGGAAGATGCTCGCGGTCTCGCCGGGCTGGCGCGATCGCACGTAGCGGCCGATCGCCTGGGCGAAGAACAGCGGCGTGGACGCGCTGGTGGCGTAGACCCCCACGGCCAGCCGGGGCACGTCGACGCCCTCGGACACCATCCGCACCGCGACCAGCCATCGGCCGTTGCCCGCGGCGTACTCGGCGATCCGCGCCGACGAGCCGGGATCGTCGGACAGCACGACGGTCGGCGTCTCGCCGGTCAGCTTCGTCAACAAGGCCGCGTAGGCCCGCGCCGCCTTCTGGTCCGATGCGATGACCATCGCCCCCGCGTCGGGCACGCCGCCGTTGCGTTTCTGGGTGAGCCGGGTGTCGGCGGCCTGCAGCACCGCCGGTATCCACTCGCCCTTGGCATCGAGAACAGTCCGCCAGGCCCGCGCCGTCTGCTCGGCGTTGAGCGGCTCGCCCAACCGGGCCGCGTACTCCTCGCCTGCGCTGGTGCGCCATCGCGCCTCGCCCGAATAGGCCAGGAACACCACCGGCCGGACCACGCCGTCGGCCAGCGCTTCGGCGTAGCCGTAGGTGTGGTCGGCGGTCGAGCGCATCAGCCCCTCCACGTCGGGTTCGTATCTCACGAACGGGATCGCGGAGTCGTCACTGCGGAACGGCGTGCCGGTGAGCGCGAGGCGCCGGGTGGCGTCGTCGAACGCCTCACGGATGGCTTCGCCCCAACTCTTCGCGTCGCCGCCGTGGTGGATCTCGTCGAACACCACCAGGGTGCGCCGGTTCTCGGTGCGTACCCGGTGCCGGGTCGGGTGGCTGGCGACCTGCGCGTAGGTGACGACGACGCCGTGGTACTCCGACGACGTGTGCGCGGCCGAATTGCTGAACTTGGGATCGAGCGCGATGCCCACCCGCGCGGCGGCCATCGCCCACTGGATCTTGAGGTGTTCGGTGGGCACCACGACCGTGATCTGCTCGACGGCCCCGTCGGACAACAGCTCTCCGGCAACACGCAGGGCAAACGCTGTTTTGCCAGATCCGGGGGTCGCCACGGCCAGGAAATCACGCGGCTGCGCGGCGAGATACCGCACCAAAGCCCGACGCTGCCAGCTCCGCAAAGCCTGGGTGTCGGGCGCTGCACTAGCCCGCACCCAAGACTCCTATCTGGTCGTTCGAAAGTCTAGGGCACGCGCCGGGGCGGGTCCAATGACACGACGGGACACCGTATTTGGCGTGTCGCGTCATCCAGCGGTTTGGCATCGCGTTCGCATCGTCTCCGCAGGCTGCGGGTCTACGTTTCGTCCGTGCCCACTCGGCGGACGTTCCTGGCGGCCATCGCGGCGACAGCGACCGCCGCCGGGGCGGCCGCGTTGTTCACCAGCTACGAAGCCGCCGCAGCGGGCCTCGACCCCGGTACCGTCGCCGCCCGCAACCGGGGTCGTCAGCCGTCCCAGTGGGGGATGGCGCTGCCCGGCGTCGTCACCCGGTTCGCCGCGGTCGGCAGCCAACTGGCCCTGAGCTTCGACGCGTGCGACCGGGCGTGCGATGACGCGTTGCTGGCCACGCTCGAGCAGAACGAGGCGCCCGCGCTGCTGTTCATCTGCTCCAAGTGGATCGACGCGAACCCCGGCCGAATCGAGCAACTGGCGGCCAACCCGCTGTTCGACATCGGCAACCACGGCACCCACCATGTGCCGCTGTCGGTGACGGGGCGCTCGGCATACGGCATCGGCGGCACCCGGTCGGCCGACGAAGCGGTCGCCGAGGTGTGGACCGAGCAGAGCCGGATCGCGTCGCTCATCGGGCGGGCGCCGCAGTGGTTCCGTCCAGGCACGGCCCACTACGACGACGTCGCGGTCCAGATCGTCGATGAACTCGGCCTCACACCGGTCGGGTTCTCCGTCAACGCCGACAACGGGGCGACCTCACCGGCCCGAGCCGTCAGCGCCGCTCTCATCCGGGCCACACCCGGCTCGATCACGTTGGCGCACATGAACCATCCCGGATCGGGCACCGCCGCCGGGGTCGCCGCCGCCCTTCCCGTGCTGCGGGCCGCCGGCTGGCAATTCGTGCCGCTGGCCGGCCAGACGCTCGTCTGAGCGCTACTCGACGAAGAAGTTGTCGTTGTCGACGAACCACTGCGCGCGCTCGTCGTCGGTCATGTCCCCGAGATGTGCGAGGCCCTCGAAGTAGTACTCACGCGGCGCGCCGGGGGCGAACAGCATCAACAACGACGTCGGGGCGTCGGCCTCGTTGCGGAAGCCGTGAATGCCGCCGGGCGGCACATACAGGAAGTCGCCCGCGTGCCCGTCTGCCCAGTCGTTGCCGTCGTAGAGCCTGACCGTGCCCGACAGCACGAAGAACGCCTCGGACATCGCTCGGTGGAAATGCGGACCGGGCCCGCCGCCGTTCGGGGCGATGTCGACGCGGTACAGGCCGTAGTCGCCCGCGGTCTGCTGCTGATTGGCCAGATAGTGGTACTTCACCAAGCCGAACGAGTCGTAGTCCTCGGGGCTGGTGCCCCGCCGCAGCCGGGCACTGACCTCGGGCTGCTCGTTGGTGTACCGCGGCGGCGGATACGGCGGCACCCGAGCGGGGTCCCAGAGTGACATCAACGCTCCATCGCGGTCGTAGAGTCGAGCAAGTGACCATCGCTGACGAGGACCTCCGCGCTGAGCGGCTCCTCGATGCCCAGAATAAGGCGCAGCTGTTGTTCGCCGAGATCGAGCGCAGCGGCATGATCCGCGCCGGCGTCGGTGAGCGGCAGTTGTCCGACGAGATCCGGGATCTGGCCGCTGCCCAGTTCGGCGTGAGCCGCCACTGGCACAAGCGGATCGTGCGCGCCGGGGAGAACACCCTGCAGCCGTACCGGCAGAACCCGCCGGACCGCGTCATCGCCGACGACGACATCGTGTTCTGCGACTTCGGCCCGATCTTCGAAGAGTGGGAGGCCGACTTCGGCCGCACCTTCGTGCTCGGCGACGACCCGGGCAAGCGCGCTCTCTGCGACGACCTGCCCATCGTCTTCGACAAGGGCCGGGACTACTTCGAGGCGCATCCCGACGTGACGGGCGCCGAATTGTTCGACCACGTGGTGCAACTCAGCCGCGACGCCGGCTGGGAGTTCGGCGGGACGATCGCGGGCCACCTCGTCGGCGAGTTCCCGCACGAGACCATCGCGGGCGACGACGTCGAGTCGTACATCGCGCCGGGGTCAGACCACCCGATGCGGCGCACCGACCGCACCGGGCGGGTCTGTCACTGGATCCTCGAGGTGCACCTGATCGACCCGGTGCGCCAGTTCGGCGGCTTCTACGAGGAGCTGTTGGACCTCGGCTGACCCCGGCGATTTCTGTGAACTCGCTGAGCCGACGATCGACGATGTGCAAGGCTGCCGTGCAACTGTCACGCAGGAGCACAGGTCATGGCCGACTGGCACAAAGCGGTAGTCCCCGCAATCGCCGCGACGACGTTGCTCTGGGCGTCCGGCGCTGTTTCGAGTCGAGCCGAAGAGGCCGTCCTCATCCCCGGCGCGACCGTCTTCAAGAGCATCAACCCGATCTATCCGATCGTCGCCGCCAGTTACCCGAGCATCGGGCTGAATTTTCACGACGATCCCAACCCGCAGATCGTCGACTATTCGCAGAACGCCCTCGCCTCCGACAGAGCCATCCAGGACGGTGTGGCGCAGGCGCTGGTCGCTGTTCGGCAGAACAACGGCGACGTCGTGATCATCGGCGAGTCGATGGGCAGCATGGTTGCCTGGCGAACAGCCGTCGAGCTGGCCAACAGCCCGGACCCCCCGCCGCCGGAAGACGTCAGGGTCGTGCTGATCGCCCCGCCGGAGGCAGGGGTGGCCGAATACTTCAAGGAGGGCACGTTCATTCCCGTCTTGAACTACCGGGTCACCCGAATCGCGGATTTGCCGTACGACACGACGGTGGTGATCGGTGAGTACGACGGCTGGTCTGATCCGCCCGACAGGCCATGGAACCTGGTGTCGTCGGCCAACGCTCTGGCGGGCATCGTCTACGTGCACGGCCCGCCCAGTTTCACCGCTGACGTCAGCGGCTTGACGCCCGAGGTCGACAGCACGACCCACGTCACGACCTATCTCGTCCCGACCGAGCACCTTCCGCTCACACAGGTGTTTCGTGACGTGGGCGTGCCCGACGCGCTCGTGGACCAGGCCGACGATGTGCTGCGTCCCGTCGTCGACGCCGGTTACGTGCGCCACGACCAACCCGGTGACACCCGCCCGTATCTGTACGACGGCGAGATCCACCGCAACGTGCAGAGCCAGCAGCAGGCGCGGCTGCAGTCGCAAGACCGCAGCGAGACCGAAGCGGTTCAGCAGCGCAGGGAGCACCGCAGCGAGGTCCGACAGGCCGTCCGCAACGAGCTACGCGGCGGAGTCTCGGCCACCCTCGGGCAGCTGAAGGCCAGGGTTGCCGCCGCGCTCAGGCCAAGACCGGCACCGGAAACGTGACGCCGGTCAGCTCCTCGGACACCGTCCACAGCCTGCGCTGGGCTGCGGTGTCGTGCGAAACCCGGCTGGAGGCCACCACGACCGGATAGCCGCGCTGTTCGGCGAAGCCGTCGGGGCCGAAGTACTGGCCGCTGAGCACGCCGGGGTCGGTGGCGGCCCGCAGCGTCGGAAGCGCGCCCATGTCGGCGCCCTGGAACAGTGGCTCGGCGATCTTGCTCACCGCGCCGATCAGCGGCGGCAGGTTGCGGGTGAGTTCGGTGCGCGACCCGCCCGGGTGTGCGGCCGCGGCGATGGTCTGGGTGCCGTGCAACCGGCGAGCCAGCTCGTAGGTGAACATCAGGTTGGCGAGCTTGGCCTGCCCGTAGGCGCCGACACGGCTGTAGTCCTGTTCCGACTGCAGGTCGTCGAAGTCGATTCCGTTGCGGGCGAAGCGGTGTCCCACGCTGCTGACCGTGACGACCCGTGAACCGGGCACCGCCAGTAGCCGGTCGAGCAGCAGGCCGGTGAATGCGAAGTGGCCCAAATGGTTTGTGCCGAACTGCAATTCGAAGCCGTCCTTGGTCTTCGATTGAGGTGTGAACATGACGCCCGCGTTGTTGATCAGCAGGTCGATGGTGTCGTGCTGCGCGCGCAGTTGCTCGGCAGCGGCGCGGATCGAGTCCAGCGAGGTGAGGTCGAGTTCAGCCACGGCGACGGCCGCTGCGGGAACGCGCCGCGCGATCAGGTCGGCCGCGGCCTGGCCCTTGTCGGTGTTGCGCACGGCCAGCACGACGTGCGCGCCCTTGGCGGCGAGTGCGGCGGCGGTTTCATAGCCCAGGCCAGTGTTGGCTCCAGTGACAACGGCCGTGCGGCCGGTCTGGTCGGGAATGTCGGTAGTGGTCCAGTTGCTCACGATGTCTCCTAGAATCGGCTAAACGGGGCGGACGCTCCGTTTGATCACGACTATACGGAACGCGCGCCCCGCTTCTGTATTCCCGGGAGGCGAGAGGTGGCAGTGGCAGAACCCGACCGGCCGTTGCGAGCGGACGCCGCCCGCAACCGCGCTCGCGTGCTCGAGGTGGCCTACGAGTCGTTCGCCGCCGACGGACTGTCGGTGCCGATCGACGAGATCGCGCGGCGCGCCGGTGTCGGCGCGGGCACCGTCTACCGGCACTTCCCGACCAAGGAGGACCTGTACCGGGCGGTGGTCGCCGACCGGATCAGCCACATCGTGGACAACGGGCGCGCCCTGCTCACGTCGGAGGGCCCGGCCACGGCGTTGTTCGCGTTCCTGCGGTCGATGGTGCTCGATTGGGGCGCCACGGACCAGGGCCTGGTGGATGCGCTCGCCGGCGTCGGCGTCGACATCAACAGCGCGGCACCCGACGCCGAGGAGGCCTTCCTCGGGTTGCTCGCCGACCTGCTGCGGGCCGCGCAGAAGGCCGGCGCCGTCCGAGGCGACCTGGACGTACCCGACGTCAAGGCGCTGATGGTCGGTGCACAAGCGATGCAGGGCTACAACCGCGATGCGGCCGAACGGCTGACAGAGGTGATTCTGGACGGCCTACGCCCGCGGTGAACACCGCGTGACCGACCTTGCACTCTCCCTGGTCGAGTGCTAAAAATGCATTTGGCACTCCCAACCGGCGAGTGCTAGGTCGGGACGGTGAGGCCGGGGCCGCACACGCGGAGCACATCCCCAGCCGTCCGTCGCGGGCACTGCTCCCGACCAAAGACGTGCCATCGGACAATCCGGAGGAATTTCTTCGCAATGGCCAAGACAATTGCGTACGACGAAGAGGCCCGTCGTGGCCTCGAGCGGGGCCTGAACAGCCTCGCCGACGCGGTAAAGGTGACGTTGGGTCCCAAGGGCCGCAACGTCGTCCTGGAGAAGAAGTGGGGCGCCCCCACGATCACCAACGATGGTGTGTCCATCGCCAAGGAGATCGAGCTGGAGGACCCGTACGAGAAGATCGGCGCTGAGCTGGTCAAGGAAGTCGCCAAGAAGACCGACGATGTCGCGGGCGACGGCACCACCACCGCCACCGTGCTGGCTCAGGCGCTGGTTCGCGAGGGTCTGCGCAACGTCGCGGCCGGCGCCAACCCGCTGGGCCTGAAGCGCGGCATCGAGAAGGCCGTGGAAAAGGTCACCGAGACGCTGCTGAAGTCGGCCAAGGAGGTCGAGACCAAGGAGCAGATCGCCGCCACCGCGGGCATCTCGGCAGGCGACCCGTCCATCGGCGAGCTGATCGCCGAGGCCATGGACAAGGTCGGCAACGAGGGCGTCATCACGGTCGAGGAGGCCCAGACCTTCGGCCTGCAGCTGGAGCTCACCGAGGGCATGCGCTTCGACAAGGGCTACATCTCGGGTTACTTCGTCACCGACGCCGAGCGTCAGGAAGCGGTCCTCGAGGATCCCTACATCCTGCTGGTGTCGTCGAAGATCTCGACGGTCAAGGATCTGCTTCCCTTGCTGGAGAAGGTCATCCAGTCCGGCAAGCCGCTGTTGATCATCGCCGAGGACGTCGAGGGCGAGGCGCTGTCCACGCTCGTCGTCAACAAGATCCGCGGCACCTTCAAGTCCGTCGCCGTCAAGGCACCGGGCTTCGGTGACCGCCGCAAGGCGATGCTGCAGGACATGGCGATCCTCACCGGTGGCCAGGTCATCAGCGAAGAGGTCGGCCTCTCCCTGGAGACGGCGGGCGTCGAGCTGCTCGGCCGCGCGCGCAAGGTCGTCGTCACCAAGGACGAGACCACGATCGTCGAGGGTGCCGGAGACAGCGACGCCATCGCGGGCCGCGTTTCCCAGATCCGCGCCGAGATCGAGAACAGCGATTCCGACTACGACCGCGAGAAGCTGCAGGAGCGCCTGGCCAAGCTGGCCGGCGGTGTTGCGGTGATCAAGGCCGGCGCCGCCACCGAGGTGGAGCTCAAGGAGCGCAAGCACCGCATCGAGGACGCCGTTCGCAACGCGAAGGCGGCCGTGGAGGAGGGCATCGTCGCCGGCGGTGGCGTGGCCCTGCTGCAGAGCTCGCCGTCGCTGGACGACCTGAAGCTGACCGGTGACGAGGCCACCGGCGCCAACATCGTCAAGGTTGCGCTGGAGGCCCCGCTGAAGCAGATCGCCTTCAACTCGGGTCTGGAGCCCGGCGTCGTCGCCGAGAAGGTTCGCAACTCCCCCGCGGGCACCGGCCTCAACGCCGCCACCGGCGAGTACGAGGACCTGCTCAAGGCGGGCGTCGCCGATCCGGTCAAGGTGACCCGTTCGGCACTGCAGAACGCCGCGTCGATCGCGGCGCTGTTCCTGACGACCGAAGCTGTCGTCGCAGACAAGCCGGAGAAGGCCGCCGCACCCGTTGGCGACCCGACCGGTGGCATGGGCGGAATGGACTTCTGAGCCCACGTTTCAAACGAAAAAGCCCGGCCCCCAAAAGGGGTCGGGTTTTTTCTTTGCTTCATGCCTCCAGCGGGTGGCAGTCGTCCTTGCAGCCGGGTTTGGTGGCGACGCCCGGGACGGCCTTGCGGTGCAGCACCGCGCGATTGGGTACGACGGTCAGCGCGTCGTCGCCCGGCAGCCCGTGGCCGTCGACGATCAGCGAGAATCCGCCGCGCTCGGGCGGCGGCCAGACCAGGGTGACGTCGCCGTGGGCGATGATGTTGCGGCGTGTGCTGCCGCCGACCGACCCCACGTCCAGCACCCCGCCGTTGAACACCGGCTCGACCGCGACGGTGTGCGCGTGATAGCCGTCGTCGACGGTCACCAGGTACGCGAATGTGTAGTTGGCCAGCTGATCGGCCAGCTGTTCGAGGTCCACCTTGACGCTCATGTCGTGAGCTTAGGTCGCGACTGCGAGTGTGTGGGCGCAGTACGCCAACAGCCTGTTCTTCATCCACAGGCCATCCGGTCGAGCCGCCGCCGCGCTCGTGTCGCGGGGATGCCCACAGACGTGGTGATTACACTTCGGCGCATGACGCGCTGGGCCGGTGCACTCGCGGCGCTCTGCGTGCTGGCGACCGCCGGGCCTGCCCCCGTCGCCGCCGCGCAAGCGCTGCCGACCCCGTCGCACATCGTGATCGTCGTCGAGGAGAACAAGCCCGACAGCGCGGTCATCGGCAGCAAGTCGGCGCCCTACCTCAATGCGCTGGCCGCCGGCGGCGCGAACATGACGCAGTCCTTCGCCGAGGCGCACCCGAGCGAGCCGAACTACCTGGCGCTGTTCTCCGGCAACACGTTCGGCTTGACCACCGACGCGTGCCCGGTCAACGCCGGAGCGACGCCGAACCTGGCCTCGGAACTGCTGGCGGCCGGCTACACCTTCGCCGGCTTCTCGGAGGATCTGCCCGCCGTCGGCGCGGCGGACTGCAGCGCGGGCAAGTACGCCCGCAAGCACGCGCCGTGGGCCAACTTCACGAATGTGCCTGCCGCGACCTCCCTTCCGTTCTCGGCGTTCAACAACCGCACCGACTACGCCAGCCTGCCGACGGTGTCGTTCGTGATCCCGAACCTGGACAACGACATGCACGACGGCTCCGTCGCCGCGGCCGACACGTGGCTCTACAACAACCTGTCGCACTACGCGAACTGGGCGCTGGCCAACAACAGCCTGCTGATCGTCACGTTCGACGAGGACGACGGCGGCTCGCAGAACCAGATCCCGACGATCGTCTACGGCGCCCACGTCAAACCCGGCGCATACGGCGAACCGATCAGCCACTACAACGTGCTGTCGACCGTCGAGCAGATGTACGGCCTGCCCAAGACCGGGCTGGCCGCCAACGCGCCTGCGATAGCTGATATCTGGGCGTAGCTGCCGGGTAGGTAGGTTCGGGGGCATGTCATTGCCTTCGCCAAGCCCCACGTCCACCGCGGTCATCACCGGCGCTTCGTCGGGCATCGGCGCCGACATAGCGCGCGAACTCGCCGCCCGCGGCCACGGAGTGACGCTGGTCGCCCGCCGCGAGGACAAGCTGCGCGAACTCGCCGACGAACTCGGCGGGACGTCGCGCGTCGAGGTGATCGGCTGCGACGTCGCCGACCCCGACGCCCGCGCCGGCCTGCTCGACGCCGTCGCCGGGCGCGGCCTGACCGTCGACATCCTGGTGAACAACGCGGGCGTCGGCACCATCGGTTCGATCGCCGTGACGCCGGTCGCCGACGAGGTCGCGCAGGTGCGCGTCAACGTGGAAGCCGTCATCGACCTGACCACCCGAGCGGTGCAACAGATGGTGCCCCGTGGTCGCGGCGCCATCCTCAACGTCGGGTCGACGGCCGGCTTCCACCCCTTTCCCGGCCAGTCCGGCTACGCGGCGACCAAGGCGTTCGTGAAGACCTACACCGAAGGGGTGCGCGGCGAGTTGGCGGGCAGCGGTGTCACCGTGGCGATGCTCGCGCCGGGGCCGGTGCGCACCGAGTTTCTGCAGACGGCGGGCATGGACGAAGACAAGTTCGCCGCGGCGTTTCCGAAGTTCCTGTGGATGCCGTCGCGCGAGGTGGCGCGCATTGGTGTCGAAGCCCTGGACAACGACCGCGGCATCGTGATCGCGGGCAAGCGCAATGTGGCCAGTACCCGCTTCATGCAGGCACTTCCGCGCTCGGTGCTGCTGTCCACGCTGCGTAAGCAGCATCCCGGCCTGCGCCGCGACCGCCGTTCAGCCTGAGGTCTGTTCGCTCCTCGAGTGCGCGGCCGATACAGGCCAGCGCCGCATCCACCCGTCGACCGGCAGCGCCATCCCGTTACACAGCGTGCAGATGGTGCGATACCAGCCGACGGCCACCAGCAGTTCCATCCGCTGTTCGTCGTCGAGGTCCTCACCGAGCGCCCGCCACGTGGCATCCGACCACGACCCGGTGCGCTCCACCTCGTCGACCGCCCCGATCAGCGCCCGTTCGCCCGCCGACCAACGGGCATCGTCGGCGGCACCCGTCACCAGCGCGTCGCACTCGTCGTCGCTGACCCCGGCGATCGGACCCCAGAACGCCGCCTGGCCACCCCACTCGTACTCGCACCGCACGAGCGCGCAGATCCGCAGAATCGCGATGGTCCGCGTCCGCGCGGGCAGTCGCGCCTCGGTGTAGAGCGCCTCGCCCAGCGTGCGCAGCCGACCCGCCAGGGCCGGATGACGCTGCAGACACCGGACCAGCAGCAGGGGTTCATAGGTGCGGTCGGGGTGTCCCCAGCTGTTGATGTCGGCGGTGTCCGCCTCACTCCACGGCGGCACCAGCGGCGCGACGCGCGTCACGCGGAGGCGGGCGCGGGCTGACGGCCGCGGACCAGCTTGCCCGGCCGGGCATCGGTGGGCATGCCGTTCTCGGCGATGATCTCGCCGGAGACGATCGTCGCGGTGTAGCCGTCGGCGGTCTGGTCCAGCCGCCGCCCGCCCGCGGGCAGGTCGTGGCGCACGATCGGCTTGTGCAGGCGCAGCGCGTCGTGGTCGATGACGTTGATGTCGGCCTTGTAGCCGACCGCGATGCGGCCGCGATCGGCCAGGCCCGCGACGCGCGCGGGCACCGAGGTCAGTTCGCGCACGGCCTGGGCGACGGTCAGCCTGCCCGACGCCCGGTCACGCACCCAGTGCGTCAGCATGTACGTGGGAAAGCTTGCGTCGCAGATCATTCCGTAGTGTGCGCCGCCGTCGCCGAGGCCCAGCACGACGTCCTCGCGGCGGACCAGTTCGGCGACGGTGTCCAGCGAGGCGTCGCGGAAGTTGGCCAGCGTCACGAGCAGCATCGCGTGCCCGTCGTCGTCGAGCAGTCGGTCGTAGGCCTCCTCGGCCGGGCTGACGCCGCGCGCCTCGGCCCGTGCGGCGATGCTGTCCGACGGATCCGGCTCGTAGTTCGGCGGATCACCCAGCGGGAAGATCCACTTGAACGCCTGCACGGCGAACATCAGCGGGTGACCGTCGGACGCCGGCTTGTCGTTCAGAATGCGTTTCCGCACTTCGGGTTTGCGCATTTCGGCGACGCGCTCGGCCAGCGGAAGCGCAGCGATCTCGCGGTAGCTGGGATACATGACGAACGGGTTGCCCGACAGTTCGAGACCGATCACCAGACCGATCGGCCGCGGGAAGATCTGCGCGGTGATATCGCCGCCGTTGGCGTTGGCCTTCTCCACCATCGTCAGCGCGTCTTCGAAGAAGGCCGGGCCGGCGTTGCCGATCGCCAACGTGAAGGTGACCGGCAAGCCGACGTCCTCGGCGACGTCGAACACCGTCTGCAGCGCGGGTTCGTAGTCACCGGCGACGAGGTCGGGCACGAACTGGATGAGCCCGCCGCCGGCGTCCTGCACACCGCGGGCGATCGCGTCGATCTCGTCGCGGCCTGCGTCGTAGCTCGGGATCGGGTGGCCGCTCTCGGTCTTGTGGATGGTCAGCCGCGACGACGCGAAGCCGAGCGCCCCGACGTCGATCGCCTCGGCGGCCAGCTTGCGCATCTGCGAAAGATCTTCCGGCGTAGCGGGTTCCCGGTCGACGCCGCGTCGGCCCATCACATAAACGCGCAACGGCGAGTGCGGCAGGAAGGCGGCGACGTCGATGTCACGCGCGCCCGCGTCGAGGGCATCCATGAACTCACCGAACGTCTCCCACGTCCACGGCAGCCCGTCGACCATCACGACGCCCGGAATGTCCTCGACGCCCGCCATCACGTCGACCAGCACCTCGTGGTCGTCGGCCCGGCACGGCGCGAAGCCCACGCCGCAGTTGCCCATCACCGCGGTCGTCACACCGTGCGCCGACGACGGCGTCATCCGGTCCGACCAGATGGCCTGCCCGTCGTAATGGGTGTGCAGGTCGACGAAGCCGGGAGTGACCAGCAAACCCGTCGCGTCGATCTCCCGGTCGGCCTCACCGTCGACGGCTCCGACCGAGGTGATCACGCCGTCGGAGATCCCGACGTCACCGACGAACGGTTCGCCGCCCAGGCCGTCGACGATGGTGCCATTGCGGATACAGAGGTCGAAGGTCGTCGCCGGGGCGACTCCGTGCTGAAACGCCATGAGCTGAATGTACGGCTGTGTCGATACGCCATGCCAGGATGGGGCCGTGATCGACCACCTGGGAATCAACTGCGCGGATTGGGAAAAGTCGAAGACGTTCTACGACGGGGTGCTCGGGGCGCTGGGTTACACCCGGGCGCTGGACTACCAGGTCGCCATCGGATACGGCAGGGACGGCAAGCCCGATTTCTGGATCGCGGACATGAGGGCGGGCGACGCCGGCGGCCCGAACCGAGAAGTGCACGTCGCGTTTCGGGCCAAGGACCGTGAGGCCGTGCACGCGTTCCACGAGACCGCGCTGCGGCTGGGCGCCGAGTCGTTGCACGCGCCCCGGCTGTGGCCGGAATACCACCAGGGCTACTACGGCGCGTTCGTCCGTGACCCGGACGGCAACAACGTCGAGGCGGTTTTCCACGGCGCTCCGCCGCAGTAGGTTTTCCGACGGTGAGCGTTCTGATCGTCGGCGCGGGTGCGGCCGGGGGATACCTCGGCGCGCAGTTGGACGACGCCGGCCGTGACGTCACCTTCCTGGTGCATCAGTCGAGTCGGGACCGGCTCGCCGCCGAAGGGCTGCGGCTGCGCCAGGGCGACCGGACGCGGACGGTGCGCGTCGACGCCGTGACCGCCGACGACCTGAGCGGTCCGTATGACGTCGTCGTCATCGCTGTTCGTGCCGGTGTCGTGGCGAACGCCATCGCCGACGTGCGGCCCGCCGTCGGATCCGACACCCGGGTGGTGCCGATCATGAACGGGCTCGACCACCTCGTGCTGCTCACCGAGGCGTTCGGGCGAACGCGTGTGTTGGGCGCCGCGACACGGCTGGTCACCTCGCAGCGACCCGACGGCATGATCGACGTCGTACAACCCGGGGTGCACATGGAGATCGGAGCGCTCGACGGCGACGACGCGGCGGCCATGCAGCGCACCGCGGCGGAGTTGAGCGCGCCCGACATCGAGGTCGCCGTGCGCGACGACATCATCGCCGCCATGTGGGAGAAGTTCGCGTTCATCGCGGCGACCGCCGTGCTGACCTGTCTGGTCGGCGACGAGATCGGCCCGATCGTGCGCGCCGACGGGGGCGAGGAGCTGTCGCGCAGCGTGCAGGCGGAGGTGGTCGCCGTCGCCGACGCCGACGGGTATCCGCTGCGCGACGTTTTCACCTCGCGGCTGCGCGGCATCATGACCGATCCGGCATCCGCCTTCGGCCCCTCGATGTTTCGTGACATGCATGCGGGCCGACCCATCGAGGTCACCGTGCTGCGCGATCTCGCGGGCAGGGCACGCCGCCGCCGGCTCAGCACGCCGCTGCTGGACGCCGCACTGGTCAGGATCGACGTGCACAACCGCGGGCTCGCGGCCGCCTGAGCGGCGCGACGCCCGATTCGCGGCGGACCACGCGGGTATCCCCATGTCGTGCGGCTGATTTCGGCCGAGCGCTTCGTCGTTCGAGCGACTGTGGTTGCCGCTGCCGCGGCAGCGGGCATCGCGGTCGCCCTGCTGGTCACTCCCATGCAGACGGTGCAGGCCGCCGGCCAAACCGTGCGGGTGGGGGCGGCCGCGCCGACGCTGACGCTGTCGGGCCCGGGCGAATTGGACCTCTTCGGTCAGCGCCTCCCGACGACGGTGCAGTTCGCCGGGCCGGTGCGGCCGCGGCTCGAGCTGACCCGGATCACGTTGTCGCAGCAGCTCGCCGAACTGGTCAGCGGCGGCCGGCCCGCGGCGAAGTCCGCGGCCGCCAAGGCGTTGCAGGATGCGCTGGTCGAAGGCTGGACGCGCTATCTGATGTGGCAGGTGGTGATCGCGGGCGGGGTCGCGCTGGTGCTACTCGGTGCGATCGCCGGGTGGCGGCGCAGTTCCCCGCGCACCGCGATCGCGTTGGTGGCCGTCGGCGTCGTCGCCACCGAAATCGTCAACCTGGGCGCCATCATGGTCACCGCATACACCGCTCCCGACCGGTTACGCCAGGTGACGTCGCTGCAGGCGTTGGTCGGCGGCGCGCCCGCGCCGACCCTGCCCACCGCGCCGCATCCGGCGCGGCATGTCGCGGGCCGTGTCGCGGTGATCGGCGACTCCACCGCCGCGGGCTTGGGCAACCCGCTGGTGGCGGGCGCCGGCGATGCCGACCGGGTCTGCCACCGCAGCGCCGACTCGTTCGCCTCGGTGTTGAACGCCGCCACGTCGTGGAGGGTGACGAACTACGCATGCAGCGGGGCGACCATCCGGCACGGCTTACTCGGCGCGCAGCACGCCGGCTCGCAGACCATTCCCCCTCAACTGCCCGCCGCGGTGGACGGTGCGCCGTCGGCGATCGTGATCAGTATCGGCGCCAACGACGTCAACTGGTCGGCGCTGCTGCGGGCATGCGCGGCAAGCAAGCACTGTCGAGATGCCGCGCTCGACGCCTACTTCCAGCAGCAGCTGGCGACCTTCACACAGGACTACTACGTGTTGGTGGCAGCGCTGCGCACCATCCCCGAACCGCCGGCCATCATCGTCAATCTGTACTACAACCCGCTTGGCGACAATCTGAATTGTGTTGCTTCCAAAGGTATTACCGCAGCCAAGCGCGCCTGGCTGACCGACAGCATCGACGCGTTGAACACCGTGCTCGCGGAGGGCGCCAGGGCCGCCGGGTTCAGCGTCGCCCGGCCCAACTTCAGCGGTCACGGGTTGTGCAGCAGCAGACCGTACGTCCAGGGACTCGATGCCGCCGCGCCGTTTCACCCGACGGCGGCCGGAGCCCTGGCAATCGCGCTGGCCGACCAGCAGGCGCTGGGCGGCGGGCCGCGCGGGTAGCGTCGATGCCATGGCTGACTCCGACGTCCAAGCGGTTCGTGAACTGCTGCGCGACTCCTTCACTCGGTTGATCGAGCACGTCGACGACCTCACCGACGGGCTGACCGACGAGGTGTCGTTCTTCCGGCCGACGGCCGAGGCGAACAGCATCGCGTGGCTGATCTGGCACAGCGCGCGGGTGCAGGACCTCCAACTGTGCGACATCGCCGGGATCGAGCAGGTGTGGACCCGGGACGGGTGGAAGGACCGCTTCGATCTGGATCTCGAAGGCAACGATTTCGGCTACGGGCACAGCGCCGACGACGTCGGCAGGGTCCGGCCACCCGCCGACCTGCTCGCCGGCTACTACCACGCCGTGCACAAGGTGACGCTGTCCTACCTCGCGTCGGTGACCGCCGATGAGATGAGCCGTGTCGTCGACGAGAACTGGGATCCTCCGGTGACGGCAAGCGCGCGCCTGGTCAGCATCATCGACGACTGCGCCCAGCATCTCGGTCAAGCCGCCTACGTGCGCGGCATCGCCGCCTGACGTGGGCCTGTCCGCCGGCGGCTGGGCACTTCGTTTGTGGCCGCCCGTCGGCCTGATGGCGATGCTGATGCTCGGGTTGGTGGTCGGCAAACAGTCGACGCGCGTTGATGATTGGTTCGCGCGTTTTCACGACACCCCGGCTCGCCACCTCGAGGTCATCGCCAACCCGGGTGTGCTGATTGCGGTTCTCGTCGGGGTGCTGGCGGTGTGTCTCTACCAACGACGCTGGCGGTTGGCGGCCATGACCGTGGTGGCGCCGTTGCTCGGCATCTCGTTCGTCAGGCTGCTCAAGCCCGTGTTCGAGCGGGAGTTGGGCGGTGGCCTGGCATATCCGAGCGGCCATGTGACGACGACGGTGATCGTCGCCGGCCTCGTCGTGCTGGCGGCCGGTGCGGCGCGGTGGGCGGTGGCGGCCGCCGTGGTCCTCGTTCCGCTCGCGATGCTCGGGGTGGGAATCACGTTCCATTACTTCACCGACACCGTGGGCGGCCTCCTGCTCGGCACCTCCATCCTGTGCGTGAGCGCGGTCGTCGCCGAAACTTGACACGCGTCAACCCGGCTGCGACGCAGATCACACCGGTGGCTAACATGGCTGCATGACCGCGACGCCAGATGTCGACTCACCCTCGGCTGCGACCACCATCCGCAACCCCGCCACCGGCGCCGTCGCCGGGCAGGTGCGCTGGACCGACCCCTCCGACATCCCGCGCATCGCCGCGGGCCTGCGCGAGGCGCAGAAGCAGTGGGAGGCGCGGGGTGCCGCGGGACGCGCCAAAGTGCTTGCGCGCTACGCGGTTTGGCTTGGCGAGCACCGCGACGAGATCGAGTCGTTGTTGATCGAGGAGACCGGCAAGTCGGCCGTCGACGCAGCGCAGGAGGTCCCGCTGCTGATCATGATCGTCTCGTACTACATCAAGACGATGGAGAAGGCGCTCGCGCCCGAGACGCGGCCCGCGTCGCTGCCGTTCCTGGCCATCAAGAAGGTCACCGTGCACTACCGGCCGCGGCCGGTGGTCGGCATCATCGCGCCGTGGAACTACCCGGTCGCCAACGCGTTGATGGACGCCATCGGCGCGCTGGCCGCGGGCTGTGCGGTGCTGCTGAAGCCCTCCGAACGCACTCCGCTGACCGCCGAGGTGCTGCTGCGCGGCTGGCACGACTCGGGGGCGCCCGAGGTGCTCGCGCTGGCCCAGGGCACCCGCGAGGTGGGCGAGGCCGTCATCGACAATTCCGACTTCATCCAGTTCACCGGGTCCAGCGCGACCGGCGCCAAGGTGATGGAGCGCGCCGCGCGCCGGCTCACGCCGGTCAGCCTGGAACTCGGCGGCAAAGATCCGATGATCGTGCTGGAGGACGCTGACATCGATCTCGCCGCGCACGCCGCGGTGTGGGGAGCGATGTTCAACGCGGGCCAGACGTGCGTCTCGGTGGAGCGGGTCTACGTGCTCGAACCGGTCTACGACCAGTTCGTGAACGCCGTCGTGCGAGACGTCGAGAAGCTCAAGATGGGCGCGGGCCAGGGTTACGACTTCGGGTCGCTGATCGACGAGAGCCAGGTGGCCGTCACCGAGCGGCACGTCCGCGAGGCGATCGCCGCGGGCGCCAAGGCGCTGACCGGGGGAGTGCGCCCGGCGGGCGAGGGCAGCTTCTATCCGCCGACGGTCCTCGTCGACGTCGACCACACGATGGCGTGCATGACCGAGGAGACGTTCGGCCCGACGTTGCCGATCATGAAGGTCTCGACCGTCGCGGAGGCCGTCCGGCTGGCAAACGACAGCCCGTACGGACTGTCGGCGGCCGTCTTCTCCAAGGACATCGAGCGTGCCAAAGACGTTGCGGTGCAGTTGGATTGCGGAGCCGTCAACATCAACGACGTGATCTCGAACCTGATGTGCACCACCGCCCCGATGGGCGGCTGGAAGACATCGGGGATGGGTGCGCGCTTCGGCGGTGCCGAGGGGCTGCGCAAGTACTGCAGGCAGGAGACCGTGGTGGCCCCGCGCACCAACGTCGGCGCGGGCGGGAACTACTACAACAATTCCCACAAGGCACTGACCCGGATGAACAAGCTGATGACGCGGCTGGCCCTGCGGCGTCCGCGCCGCGTCGCGAAATAGCCGCTCAGTCAGGCAGATCCGGTCGCTGCACACTTCGCAGCGTGCTCTTGACGAACTTCTCGAGCACGTCGTCGCGTTCGGCGCTCAACTCCCTGTTCGTGGTGAGCAGGGCGTGCAGACCGATCAGGAAGAACGCGGCGCTGTGCAGCGCGTCGACATCGTCGTAGAGTTCGCCGCGGTGGCGCGCGCGCTCGATCTCGGCGGCGAGCAGTACATACGTCGGGTGCGCGGACCACTGCTCCTCGCCCAGCCTCGACGGTGTGAAGTAGAGCCCGATGACGTCGCGGAAGAGCCCAGCGCCCCATTGCTTTTCGAGTGCGAGCACCAGCCTGATGATCTCTTCCAGCACCGCCCGCAGGTCGTGGGGTGAATCGAGAAAGCGACTGAGTTCCCCGCCGAGGCGGCTCTCGTCGCGGCGAATCAGTTCCAGCAGCACGTGTTCCTTGGTGGGAAAGTGGAAGTAGAAGGTGCTGCGAGAGACCCCCGCCGTCTCGACGATCGCGTTGATGTCGGCCGCGCCGGCACCCGACCGTTGGAACTCCACGATGGCCGCGTCCAGCACCCGGGCGCGTGTCCGACGTCGCTGAGCCTCGCGCCCGATGGAACCGTCTCGCACGTGCCCATTGTGCATCAGAAGAGGGCATTCGCTGACATTTATCATTGAATTCAGCCCAAACCGCCAGGTGCATGTGCCCGAGGGCGGCGCCAGAGTCAAGTTTTCGTTGTCATCTGTCAGCCAGCGTGCTAGACCTGTCACATGGTGGCGACTCATCTGGACAAGCCGGTGTCGATGAACACCAGGGGCCAACGCATCATGCTGTGGACGGCGCCGCCGGCCATGGCCCTGCTCGTGCTCGCCTACCTGCTTTTTCCCGTCGTCTCGCCGCCGCTGTCACCGACCCTGACACCCGAGCAGGTCGCCGCGTTCTTCCGTGACTACAACACCGGGATCCTCGGTGTGGTCATCCTGTGCAACCTGATCGCCGGGTCACTGGTGCCGCTGTTCGCGGTGACCGCGGTGCAGATGTCGCGCATCGGCACGTCGAGCAACGTGTTCACCTACGCCTACATCATCTGCATCGGGGTCGGCACCACTGCCTTCATCCTGGCCGACTACTGCTGGGGCGTAGCAGCTTTCCGGCCCGACCGCGACCCGCAACTGATCAGCCTGCTCAACGACATGGCGTGGTTCTTGTTCATCGCGCCGGTCGGCGCCATCATCGTGGCGAACCTGTGCCTCGCCGTCAGTATCTATCTCGACGAACGACCGGACCCGGTATTCCCGCGCTGGGTGGCGCATTTCAACGTCGCCGCCTCGCTCCTGCTGGCTCCGAGCGCGTTCTCGATACTGGTCAAGTCGGGCCCGCTGGCCTGGGACGGCGGCGTGTCGTTCACCCTGCGTCTCGCCGTGCTGGCGACCTACGTCGTCGTCATGTTCCTGGTGCTCCTGCGCGTCGTCAATCGGCAGGGCGACGAGCGGGACGTCCTCATATGAGCGACGGCATCGCCACCGCTCCGCCGCCCTCGACCGGCAGCGCGCCGCCGCGGCGCGGAAGCCGGAAACGTGACCAGTGGATCGCCTTCTGGACGGTTCCGGTGTTCTTCAACCTGTTCGGCATCGTGTTCGTGCCGCTGAGTTGGATGATGCCGCCGCGATCTCCGAGCAGTTCCACGCCGCAGATCGTCGAGTTCATGCAGTCGCACAATCTGCTTGTCGCGTGCGCGATCCTGACGCTCTCGTTCGGGTTGGCCCCGTTGTCGAACGCCGTCTATCTGATTCAGATCAGGCGCATGTCGGTGAGTCCGGTGTTCCGGTACGCGGTCATGATCGGCTCGATGACGGGTGCGATCGTCGGGATGTTGTTCCCGATGTTCTGCTTCGGTCTCGGCTCGTTTCGCGCCGGGTACGACCCGTCGATCCTGGCGATGCTCTACGACTTCGGCTATCTGGCCTACATCGGCTCCCTTGGCTGCTTCTGCGTGATGTGGATGGCCTTCGGCCTGGCGATCATCCTCGACCAGAACAACGTCCTGCCGAAGTGGCTCGGCTACTACACCGTCTGGCAGTACGTGACCGAACTGATGGCCGCGCCGGTGTGGATCTCCAAATCCGGGCCGTTCGCGTGGAACGGGTTGATGACGTTCTGGTTCGCGATGGTGCTCTACGTGTCGTGGCAGTTCATCGTCTACATCTGCATCTACCGCGCCATCAAGAACCAGCCTGACGACGAACTCGAGAACGCATGACCGACCTCGCCGAGGGGCAGCGGGGCAGCGTCGGCCACCCGCCTCGAAACACCAAGGTGGGCAGGCACGTTCCCGGTGAACCGAGCATGTGGTTCTTCGTCATCGGGGACCTCATCATCTTCGGGGTCTACTTCGTCGGCTACATGTACTACCGGGGCCGGGACGTCGAGGTCTTCCTGGCCAGCCAGGCGCGGCTGAACCTGGACATCGGCGCGCTGAACACCATTGTGCTGCTGACCAGTTCGCTGTTCGTCGCGCTCGGGACGTCGGCGGCGCGCGCCGGAAAGGCATCCGACGGTGTGCGGCTGTTCGGCATCGCGCTGGCCTTCGGCGCGGCCTTCCCGGTGCTGAAGCTGTTCGAGTACGTCCCCGAGATCACCGCGGGCCTGACACCGGGCGCGAACCTGTTCTTCATGTACTACTTCGTGATGACGGGCCTGCACCTGTGTCACGTACTGCTCGGCCTGGTGATCCTGTCGTTCGTCATCCGCAACCTGCGGGGATCATCGCCGCGGATGTCGTTCGTCGAGACCGGTGCCACCTACTGGCACATGGTCGACGTCTTGTGGTTGGTGCTGTTCGCGTTGCTCTACGTGATGAGGTGACTCGTTGACGACCTACCTCCGCAATCCGCTGGTCGCCGTCTGGGCGTTGCTCACCACGGTCACCGTCGTGTCGTGGCTGACCGCGCGCGACGGCGGCGCGGCGCACGTCCTCAACGCGACGGTCACCGTGGTGGTCCTGCTGATCGCCGCGGTGAAGACCCAGTTGGTGATCTGGCATTTCATGGAGGTGCGCAACTCGCCGACGTGGTTGCGCGTCACCACGATGAGTTGGCTGGTCGTCTTGTTCGGGCTGCTGCTCGGTATCTACTTCGTCGTGATGTGACGGCGCGCACCT
Organism: Mycolicibacterium moriokaense; assembly: GCF_003347205.1. Taxonomy (GTDB): domain Bacteria; phylum Actinomycetota; class Actinomycetes; order Mycobacteriales; family Mycobacteriaceae; genus Mycobacterium; species Mycobacterium moriokaense_B. The sequence goes on along the minus strand of NZ_QQBJ01000011.1, from coordinate 144,650 downwards.
TGCGTTCACCGAGGCTTCACCTGCACGTACGCCCGGGTCGATACCTTTTGCCGTGTGGTGCTGGCAGACGAAAACCATGGCTACATCGTGCGAGACGACGACGATGACGACCCGGAGCTGTTGATCCATCCCGGCGGCGAGGTCGTCGACACCTGGCGGGAGAACTACCCGTACGACCATCGCATGAGCCGCGACGAGTACGAGGAACAGAAGCGGCTGCTGCAGATCGAACTGCTCAAGATGCAGAAGTGGAGCCAGGCCAACGGCCATCGGCACATCATCGTGTTCGAGGGTCGCGACGCGGCAGGCAAGGGCGGCACCATCAAGCGGTTCATGGAACATCTCAACCCGCGCGGCGCGCGGGTCGTCGCGTTGGAGAAGCCGACCGACCGTGAGCGCACCCAGTGGTATTTCCAGCGCTACATCAACCACTTTCCGGCCGCGGGCGAGATCGTGTTGTTCGACCGGTCCTGGTACAACCGCGCCGGTGTCGAGCGGGTGATGGGGTTCTGCACGCCCAGGCAGCACGCGGAGTTCATCCGCCAGGTGCCGCTGTTCGAGCAGATGCTCGTCAACGACGGCATCAGCCTGACCAAGCTGTGGTTCTCGGTGTCCTCGACCGAGCAGCGCACCCGGTTCACCATCCGGCAGGTGGACCCCGTCCGGCAGTGGAAGCTCTCGCCGACCGACCTGGCGTCGCTGGACAAGTGGGACGACTACACCGTGGCCAAGGAAGACATGTTCGCCTGGACCGACACCGAGAGCGCGCCGTGGACCGTCGTCAAGAGCAACGACAAGAAGCGCGCCCGCATCAACGCCATGCGCCACGTGCTGAGTAAGTTCGACTACGACAACAAGGACCATGAGGTGGTCGGTCGCCCGGACCCCCTCATCGTGGGGCGCGCACTGGCCGACTGACACCGCGCGCCCGATCCCGAGGAGGACAGCGTGCGGTTTCTGGCGGCCTCGCTGTTCTGGATCGTCACGACGGCGCTGCTCGCGGTGGCCGTGCCTGCGGTCTGGGCACAGAAGAACGTCGTCAACGAGGACGGGTACGCCGCGCTGGCCGCAAGGGCCGCCGAGAAACCGGCGCTGCAGGAGGCGATGGCCTCGGAGTTGACGACGCAGATCACCAAACTGGCCGCCGACAACGGCTACAACCTCGGCAACACCGAACTGGTTCGCGGCGTGACCTCCGCCTACACCGCCAACTCCGGATTTCCCCGCCAGTTCGCACAGGCCAACCGCATCGCACACCGCTGGATGTTCACCGACGCGGTGCGTCAAGACGGGGACTCCGGCGACCGGTGGCTGGTCGACGTCGCGCCGATGCTGCGCGACGATTCGCTGCGGCAGACGCTGGGCAACCTCAACCTGGACGTACCGGAGACGCTGACCGTGCCGATCACCGTTCCGGAGAACTCGGCGTTGCGTCCGGGTCAATTGCGGCCCTTGGCGAGATGGGGGCCGTGGGCCAGCATCGGCGTCTGCGTGCTCACCGGGGTGTTCGCGCTGCTGACGCTTGCTTCGGCACGGTCGCGCGGGAAAGCGCTTACCGCATTGGGTGTTTCGGCCCTGCTGGTCGGGGCGGCGGGGTGGGCCGGGCTGGAGGTGGCCGGTCGCTACATCAACGACGCGCTGAACCAGACGACCGGTGACATCCGGCAGGTGGCCGAGGTGATGGTGAACACGGCCGAGGGCAGCGCCCACCAGTGGCTCAACGTGACGCTGGTGATCGGCGGCGGGGTGGTGCTCGTCGGCATCATCGTCGCGATGCTCGGCGGTCTGCGCCGAAGTTAGTTACACGCAGTCGACGCAGATCTGCTGGTTGCCGCGGTGCAACGCCAGCCGGTTGTGATGCTGCACCAGATAGCAGCTCGAGCAGGTGAACTCGTTGGCCTGTTTGGGGATCACCCGGACGGAGAGTTCCTCCCCCGAGATGTCGGCGTCGGGCAGATCGAACGAGTCGACCGCGTCATCCTCGTCGATGACGGCCGTGTCGGCGGCCGCCCGGCGGCCGGCGGCCAACTCTTCCAGTGACTCTTCGGTAGCGTCCTCGGTGTCCTTGGTGCGTGGCGCGTCGTAGTCGGTAGCCATGCGAAACCTCCGTTTCAAGTCTGGTCTTAGGGCAACGTCGCCGACGACCTTCGCTGTTCCCCCCGGCGCGGGTCAATTCCAGCCGACGTGGTGCGCCTCGGCGCGCCAGCACGGCGATCAGGCGGGAATGGAGAGATGATACGCATGTGGTTTCTGATGCAAACGTGAATGGTGAAGCTACTGCGGCCGATGAGCCGGAGGTGCCGAAACAACGGGTGTGGACGATGCCGAAGCCGCCGGTGACGCGCGAGCGCGCCGACGAGGTCGGGCGCATCGTGGTCAAGGTCATCACGGGGATCGGGCGTGCCCTCCGCGCCGCCGCGGGCTGGGCGGCCGACGCCATCAAGACCGCCTGGCGGATGGTCGGCGCGGTCCCGCCGGCGGTGCGGCTGCTGGTCGTCGCCGGCGTGCTGATGCTCGTGGGTGTGGTGGGCGCGATTGCGCTGCCCGGCGTGACCGGCCTGATCAGCGCCGTTGTCGTGGTCCCAGTCAGTTCCATCACGGTCGGTGTGGTGGGGCACCGGTTGTACAGCGGGCTGGCCGAGCGGCACGTGGCGCCGACGAGCGTCGGGCGCGCCGCTGTCGGCGCACCGGAACTGCAGCGGTCGGTGGAGTACGTCGACAACAAGCTGGCGATGGCGCTCAACTCGCTGGGCACCGACCAGCACCAGCAGGCGGTGATCGCGCTGTTCCAGGCCAAGACGGCCGTTGAGCTCACGCTGGGCACGGAGCAACAGGCCACGGCGCCGGCGGGCGGCCAGTTGCTCGGCGAGCACGACCTACGACCGCGGATCCAAGCGGGATCGACATCGAAACCGACGATGCGGCAGGCGAATTCGCTGGCAGCGTCGTGACCGGTGCGCGGATCACCGGACAGGTGGCGCTGGTCGAGGACGACCACACCCTGGTCATCAACCGAGGTGCCGACGCCGGCGTGGCCCCCGGCATGATCTTCGCGGTGTACTCCGGCGCAGGCCGGGCGATCGCCGACCCGGAGACCGGCCGGTTTCTCGGCAGGCTGCGCCCCGAGAAACTGCGGGTGAGGGTCGTCGACGTGCATCCGCTGTTCGCCCGGGCACAGACCTTCGTGGCCCCGTCGCTGGGGCCGGTCGGCCGCGACGACCCCATCACCGTCGACATCGGTGATGCGGTGGAACTCTCCGCCTGATCGGCGAATAGTGTCGGCGCTATGCCCTTCGTCACCGACATCGCGGGCCCGCAGCTACCCACCACAATCCGGCCGCCGCTGACAGTCGGCACCGTTCGCCGCACCAGCACCATCGACACGCATCCGGCGGGCGACGGGGCGGACCGCACGGGAGGAGGACAGAGGGCGGACCGCACGGGAGGAGGACAGAGGGCGGACGTGGAATTACGCGCGCGCGATGCGGTGGGCAGGGGACAGGGCGCGGCGGAGACGCTCGACGAGATCGACGTGCGCGCTCGTCTCGCCGAGCGAGTCATCGACGACATCACTCCGCGCGACCGACTGGCGCCGCTGCTGGGTAGCCGGGTCGGGCCCGGGTTCAGGGCGACGGTCGGCAGGCTGTTCCCCGACGACGTTGCGCGCGCTTCGCTGCTCCACCTGCTGCTGGACGACTGGGTCGGCGCCTCGCTGGTGTCCGGCTACGCCGTGCAACATGCCGCGATCACGATGGGCGTCGAGGAGAATCTGCCGCCAGGCACCGCCGATCACATGGCGGGTATCTGCGCGGGGTTCGCCGAGGACGCGTCGCTGGTGCCGTACGCCAAGCGCAACGGCACCATTCCGTCGGTGCACGGGCCGGTGGCGCCGGCCCTCGACGCGGACGGGATGCATGCGGTGGAACCGTTGCGCCCGCACGGCATGCGCCGATTCCGGCGCCTCGACCTCAACCCCGATGGCGGCTTCGACGCCCACTTCCGCGACAGCCACGTCGACGGCGACGGGGTGGAGACGATCGTGCACGAGTACACGGTCGAGGGCTCAGTCGACGCGTCGACGCGCACGATCGCCTCGATCAGCGCCCAGGTCCGAGTGCTGCCGTGGCAGGAGTGCCCCGGCGCGATCGGTAGCGCCGCACGGACCACGGGCATGCGGTTGTCGCAGGTGCGTGAGCGCGTCCGCGGCGAGTTCGTCGGCACCAGCACGTGCACGCACCTCAACGACACGCTGCGCGCGATCGCCGACCTCGATGCGCTGCTCGATCTGCGGGCCGGGCTCTAGGGTTTTGGGTCAAAAGTTCACTCGCAGTATCAGACAAGTGAATCCCTCGATCAGCAGCCGTCTTTCACAGTTCGCACGCGCACATTTCCAGCCAAGCCTGCGCGAAATCTGCAGGGTGGTCGTGGTCCGCCAACCAACCACAGCCATTCTGCAGATCTCGGTGATGATGTATCCGCGGGCCGGGCTCTAGGGTTCGATGATGTTCGACGGGTCGGGCTGTCGCCCGGGCGGGGCCTGGCTGTAGTCGCCCCACGGCCCGTCGCGCTTCTCGATGACGGCGCGCACGCCCTGCGACGCGGCCATGTCGACGAACTGCAGGGCCTCGGGGGTGTTGCGCATCAACCCGTCCAGGATCACCCCCAACGTCTGTGTCGAAGCCAGCCCCATGTTCTCGTAGGCCTGGTTGACGATCAGTTTCTGAGCCTGCAACTGCGACAACGGAATTCGGGACAGCATCGCAGCGACCTCGGCGACGCGTGCCTCCAGCCGTTCGAAGGGGACCGACTCGTTGATCAGTTCGATGTCGGCGGCCTCGCGGCCGGTCAGCGGCTCGCCGGTCAGCGAATGCCATTTCGCCTTCGCGAAGCTCAGTCGGTACATCCACATTCCGCTGAGGTAGGCGCCCCACATCCTGGCGTACGGAGTGCCGATGACGGCGTCGTCGCTGGCGATCACGATATCAGCGGACAGCGCGAAATCGCTTGCGCCACCGACACACCAGCCGTGCACCTGGGCGATCACCGGTTTCGACGCCCGCCAGATCGACATGAACTTCTGGGTGGGACTGGTGGCGCGCGCGGTGGTGAACACGAAGTCCTTGCCCGGATCCCATTCTCCGTCGGTGTTCATCGACTCGCCCCAGTGCTCGAATCCGCCACCGAAGTCGTAGCCGCCGCTGAACGCGCGCCCGGCGCCGCGCAGCACGATGACCTTGACGGCCGGGTCGCGGTCGGCCAGCGTGACGGCGGCCTCCACTTCGTCGGGCATCGGCGGCACGATGGTGTTCAGTGCGTCGGGGCGGTTCAGCGTGATGGTCGCGACGGGTGGCTCGGTCGTGTACAGCAGAGTTTCGAACGTGGGCATGCCTGCAGTATCGCGGGTCAGCCCGAGAGGGCGGCCACCGCTTCGGCGATCGGCGTCTGGCCGCCGATGAGTTCGAAGGTCGTGCCCGCGGTGGCCGGGTTGTCGAGCACCGCGACCAGCACGGCCGCCACGTCTTCGCGCGGAATGCTTCCCCTGCCGGTGGACTCCGCGATGGCGACGCGTCCGGTTCCCGCGTCGTCGGTCAGCATGCCCGGCCGCACGATCGTCGACGTCAATGCGGTACGGGCCCGGATCGCTTCGTCGGCAGCGCCTTTCGCGCGCAGGTAGGCCTGGAACACCTCGTCGTCGGCGGTGGCCTGCGGGTCGGCCGCCATGGCCGAGACCATCACGTAGCGCTGCACGCCCGCGGCCTCGGCCGCGTTGGCGAACAGGATGGCGGCATCGCGGTCGACGGTGTCCTTGCGGGCCGCCCCGCTGCCGGGCCCGGCGCCCGCGGCGAAGACGACGGCGTCGGCGTCACTGAGATGGTGTGCGACCTTGTCGAGCCACGTCTTTTCCAGGTCGATGACCACCGGTTCGGCGCCGGCGGCCGTCACATCGGCGGCCTGATCACGGTTGCGGATGATCCCCGCGACGCTGTCACCGCGCTCGGAGAGCAGCCGTTCGAGTATTAGTGCGATCTTTCCGTGTCCGCCCGCTATGACGACGCGCATACCGGGACTCTATGCGATGTCAGCGATCGCCGTTGAGCGCAGACGGAGGGTCGGGCTGCCTCGGATCGCCCTACGCCCCCAGTAGCTGGACGCCAAACAGATTGACACACAGCGAGCTAGAGCAGTTGCCCACACCGGTCGAGTTGGGCGGAACTATGGCGATGTTGATCCCTTCGCCGATGTTGTTGCCCGACTCTTGGCTGCCGGCGCCCACGAACACGAAGTTCAGGCCTTCGCCGATGTTGTTGCCCGAGCCGCTGCTGCCCCTGCCCACGAATGCCACGTTGGTTCCCGAGATGCCATCACCGTTGATGATGTTGTTGCCCGAGTCGGTCGTGTGATCCCCCACTACCGCCAGGTTCATGCCCCAGCTGTTGTTCCCATAAACGGTGTTGTTTCCGGTGTTGTGCGTGTGATCCCCCACGACCGCCAGGTTTCTGCCCGAGGTGCTCGACCCCACGATGTAGTTGATGCCGGAGGACTGGTTGGCGTTGCCCAGGAAGGCCAGGTTGGTGCCCACGCTGTTGTCGCCGTAGATGACGTTGCGGCCGGAGTCGCCGTTTCCGTCACCCGCGACCGCCAGGTTTCTCCCCAGGCTGCCGCTGCCATTGACGTAGTTGTAACCGGAGGCGGGGTTTCCGTCACCCAGGATGGCCGTATTGGCGCCCCGGCTGCCGTCTCCGATGACTTGGTTGAAGCCGGACGATTTGTTGTTGTTGCCTAGGAACGCCTGGTTGGCACCCCAGCTGCCGGCGCCGTCGACCTCGTTGAAGCCGGAGGAGGTGTTGTTGTCACCCAGGATGGCCGTGTTGGCGCCCCCGCTGCCGTCGCCGCGGATCTCGTTGAGGCCGGAGAGACTGTTGTTGTTGCCCAGAATCGCCCGGTTCGTGCCCCAACTGCCGTCGCCAAACACTCGGTTGCGACCGGATTCCGCGTTCCCGTCGCCTAGTACGGCGGTGTTGGCGCCCCCGCTGCCGTCGCCGGCGACGGTGTTGAAGCCCGACTCGACGTTCGCGTCACCCATGACGGCGGTGTTGCTGCCCCGGCTATCGTCACCAACGACGTTGTTGATGCCTGCGATGACGTTCGCGTCACCCATGACGGTCAGGTTGGTGCCGTAGCTGTGGCGGCCGGTGACGGTGTTGTTGGCCGCCAACGTGTTGTTGTCTGCGATGCGGAAGACGTTGATGCCGTGGCTGCCGTTGGCGACGGTGTTTTGCCCCGAATTGGTGTTGCCTGTGCCTTGGCTGCCGTGGTTGATCTGGTGACCGGAGATCGCCGCGGCGCCGGCGGTTGGGGCGAAGTTGGTCGAGGATCGCCCGCCGACCGTACGGACCTCGCTGAGGCGGTTCTTGACGCCGGCTCCGATTGGGGCGTGCCCACGGTCCGGAGTGTTCTTCGAGCCGGGTTTGGTGGCGGTGCCGTCGTCGGCGGTGGCAATCGGCGTGCCCAACCCGACCAGCATCGCCGCGGTGGCCGCACCCACCAGGACGGCTCGGCGCTGTGCCGGGTGTCGTGCGCTGCGGTGTTTGCCCATGACAGCTCCCAATAGTCAGCCTGATCACCGGCCATCGACCCCGATGAACTCGCCATCGGAGTGATGCATCATGATCAGTTGGAGTTTGCCACTGGTGTCGTAGGAGCGGGGCGCTTTCGACAAATTGTCGCGACCGTAAAGCTCGCGGACCGGTCGGCCCCGATCGGCCCAGGTCGGCTCGCCAGGCGCCGTCGTCGCAGTTCGAAACCGTGCTTGCCTGATCGCAATGAATTACTGGTGGATCCGGCAAGTGCGCCACCCGAGGCGCATTGCGGTTCCGGTGCCAATATTGGCGCGATGGTGCCGCATAAAAATCATTTGCCAAGTGGAACTCTTTTGATTGGCTTCAGCCGAAAACTATGCAATGTGCCACTGGCAATTGGATCGCGTCGGCGAGGTCTCAGTTGTCGTCGCCGAGTGCGGGCGGCGGGTCGGGCTGCCTGTGGTAATGGCCCGCCGCATAGATCCGGCCGCCGACTTTGAGGTGGGAGGTGAATCGCCACGCGGTACCCACCATCACGAACACCACTGCGAACGCGATGATCGTGCCCGCCTGCCAATCCGGAATCTGGGAGGCGAAGAGCAGCGCGGCCGCCACGACGCATCCGATCCAGTAGACGCGCCGCTGAATCGACGCCGTCGAAAGGCGCCGCGACTTCCAGGGCACCATTGCGCCCAATCCGCTCAGAACTATCGACCCGAGGCCTGCGTAACCGAGCGTCTTCAACACAGCCGGGTAATCCACCATCTGTCCTACCAGCTTCCACCGCCACCGCCGGCGCCGAGCGGAAGCTTCGGATCGAAGAGACCTCCGATATCGCCACCGATGTCAGATCCGGCGAAGCCGCCGAGCAGACCGCCGATGATCGCCGCGCCTGCGGCGGTGAGCGGCCCGCCGAAGGAGCCGACAGCAGCGCCTGCTCCCATGCCGCCCAGCCAGCCGCCGCCTATGCCGCCGACGGCTTTGCCGAGGTCCTCGTAGCGAGTGTCACCGCCGTCGAGGAAATCGGAGATCGCCACCGCGAATTGAACTCCATTGCCAACCCAGCCGACTCGCCCACCCCACTTCGAGAACAGTTCGGCGTCGGCCTTGGAAAGCCCGGCCAGGGCATGCTTGCCCGTTTCCACGGAATCTCCGTATCGCTCGACACCGGTGCCGATGCTGTTGGACAGAGACCCGCCGCCGAGCATGATCTTCGTGATGCCGTCATCGGAGAACCCCATACTTCTCAGCTGCTGCTCGGCGCGGTTCAGCACCATCGCGCGCGCCTGCGTGTCGCAGCTGTCCAGGTAGGCGGTGGCCGCATCGGGGCTCATCGGCGACCCGAGCAGACCCGCCTCGAGCTTGCGCTGGTAGTCCAGCCGGACCTGCGCCTGGTGGCGGGGGTCCATGCCTAGCACCGGGTCGGCGGGCAGAGGCCCGACGAAGCGGGACATGTTGAAGTCGTCGAGGCGCTCACCCGCGTACTGCTTCGCGTAGGGGTTGGCGTTGGGATCGTTGACCGTGGCGAAGTCGCGCAGGCGTGCGGCGGCTGCCTGCTTTTCCGGTGTCATCGGGCCGGCGCTGTTCACCAGGGCCTCGTCGGCGGCACGTTGGGTTTCGTCGTACTTCTCGCCGGCACGGTCGGCCTGATCCTGAGCCGACTGCTCACCCTGACCTTCGCCGCCGGCGAGCGCATCGGTGTCGTAGCCGTCGGCGGCCATTTCCAGCTGCGCCTCGCTGAGCTTGGTGCCGTACGAGTCACGCACCGCGGTCATATCTTTGAGCGATTGACTGGTGGCGTCGATCGCCGCCGCCTTCAGCTCTGACCAGTCCAGGTTGACTCCGTCGGCCCGCGCCTGCGCGATCTCGGCGGCGATCGTGTTGTCGAGTTGGACCAGCCGGGCGTTGAGGTTGCCGATGGAGATGTGGCCACTGCGTTGGGCTTCGGCGAGTGTCGCCGCGATGTTCTGCAGGTCCGCGGACACTTTGGCCATCTGTTCCTTGCTCAGCTTCAGCCACTGCGTCGCGCGTCGGATCTCTTCGGCGTCGTTGATGGGGTGTGCCGGGTCGTCGCGGTCCCAGGCCACATCGAAGCGCCTCTTGGCGGCATTGAACTCGTCGTCGGTTTCGGTCATGCACACGCCCGCGTTGCGGAACGAGGTGGCCAACTCACTGATCTCGCCGGGCGAACCCGCCTGGATGGTGGCATCGACGTGCCAGGGGTCGCCCCCTGCTGCGCCGATGAGTTCCGGCACGCTCAGGTACACGAGCTGCGGATACTCGGGCATCAGGATTCAGGTTACCGTCGCCGTAGCGCTGCTCGGCGCATCAATTTCACCGCAGGCCAGTCGTTGTCATCGCCGCCGACAGGCGCTCGACGACTACAGCGATTCGCCGATGTCGGGGAGGAGCGCAAGGTCTTGCGGCTTTGAGATGCTGCGGAAAAACTCTGCGAGGTCGCGTACATATCTCTTGCCCCAGTCGGGGTTGTGGCGACTCAGCGTCTGATACTCGAAAAGGAAGCGCTCTTTGCGGTCGACAATGCCTCTTGAGAGATCGTGCACGACGTTTTCGCAATACCAGTACCGAATGTGGTCGAGGCTTCCGACTCGGTCGAAACCGACCTTTCCGCGTTCGTAGTAGGCGAAGTGGTAGGTACCGTCGTCGTCGACGAAGATGTTGATATCGTCAGCGGTCCGCGGGGGGAACTCGACCGTCAACGGGCGAACGCCGAGTTCCTCTGCCAGACGGTTGATCTCGGCTTGAAGGTCACGGGATTTCGAATCCGAGGACGGGTCCAATTCCTTCAACACTCCTTATTTACGTTTGACAAACACTGTCGCCGGCCCATCTGGGTCGACGACCTTATGAAACCGCTCCTGGCAATGGGGTCTTGTCGTACCACGGCTCCACAGGCCCTTCGACGATCCGCCGGCCCGACGGAACGGCTCCTCGGTGACCTCGTAGCGGTCGCGTCATCATGACGACAATTGCGGCACAGGCCAGTCATTCTCGCGCACCCGCGAGTGTCCAAGATTTACAACGGTTCGCCGATGTCGGGGAGCAAGGCGATGTCTTCCGGCTGGCCGTTACGAAAAAGCGCTGCGGTCTCACGGACATTTCTCTTCGCCCAGTCGACACTGAATCGGCTCAGTACCTTGTACTCGTACTTGAAGCGCTCCGCCCGATCGCCCACTCGTGTGGCGGCTTCATCGGCGACAACTCCCTGACAGAACCAGTAGAGAACGTCATCGAGGCCGCCGATGCGGTCGAAGCCCAGCTTTCCCCGCTCGTAGTAGGTGAAATGGTAGTTGCCGGCGTCGTCGACGAAGATGTTGAGGTCGTCGTTCGTTCGCAGTCCGACGGCCATGGGTCGAACTCCGAGCCTCTCCGCGAGCCCGTTGAGTTCCGTCTGCAATTCGCTGGACTTTTCATCCAAAGGGCGGTCCATATCTGTCAATGATGCCCCGCCTGACGAGTTCGTAGACCGTCGGCTCAACGCCGTCTGGACCCAGAATCCTATATTGAACCGACCCGGGCGAAGGGGTCTGCCCGTACCAGGGCTCGACGGGTCCCTCGACGATCTGCCAGCCGGGAGGCAATGGTTTACCGGTGACCAGGTACCGGTTGTAGTCCTTGCCGACCGACTCCGGCGCCAGGGCGCGATCCGCGAACGGGGTGCCATCGGGCGCGAGGTATTCGCCGTACTCGGAGCCGAACCTGTCGATGATGGCCCCCTCGGGCAGGTGTGCGGGCTGCGGCTGGTAGCCGGGAGGAAACCCGTCGTTGTCCGGCCAAACACGGGATGAGGGCGTTCCGTACCGCGTTCCGAAGTCCTCCCACGACATTCCGCCGGTGGGATTCCACCCCCGCAACAGCGCCTCCGGTGCGCCGCCTTCGGTGAGCACCCGTGCCGGAAGACCTCCCCTCACCGCCGCCCCCTCGCCACCCCACGGCAAGGTGACGGCCGTGGATGCGGCGTCGAAGGTCTTCTCGCCCAGGTAGTACGCGGGGGACGGCGACGACACTGCGTGCTTGATCTCTTCGACCGCCGCGCCGGCCGGGTTGACGACGGTGTCGGCGGTGCCCTTGAGCAGCCCGCCCCAGGACTCCAGGACGCCGGGGGCGCCTGGGCCGCCCTGGCCGAGCAGGTTCTTGATGCCCTGCTCGGTGGTGAACCAGCGGTCGGCGAAGCCTTCTCCGAACCCCGGCGGCGGCTGACGCTGCGGCCGCGGTGGGCGGTACGTCGGCCCCAACCCCCGCTGCGCCTGCGCGACCATGACGTTCAGCCGGGCTTCGATCTGCTCGGGCGGCACGCCGTCGAGGCGCATCAGTTCCCTTGCCGTCGCCTTGAAGGTCTCGATGTCTTTCGGGTCGATCGATGATGGTGATGCTGCAGCGGCGGTAGCGGGCACGGGTGCGCCTGCGATCTGGCTGAGCGCGTCGTCGAGATTGGCCGGCTGACCGGGGGGCTTCGTATTTTGTTGTGGTGCATCCGGGTTCGGTAATACAGCGGCAACCGGTCCGGCGTCATAACCGTCTGACGCCATGTCGGCGCGGGACCGGCTCAGCTGGCCGCTGTATGCATTGCGTACCGCGTTGATCTCGCCGAGCCGGCTTTTGACCTCGGCGATCGCGGCGGTCTTCAGTGCCGACCAGTCCAGGTGGACGCCGTCGGCCTTCGCCCGGGCGATCTCGACTGCGATCGTGTTGTCGATCTGCACGAGCCTGCCGTTGAGGCTGCCGATCGACACATGGCCGCTGCGTTGCGCTTCGGCCAAAGATGCCGCGATATTCTGCAGGTCGGCGCCTACTTGGGCGAGCTTCTCGCGATTGACGTGCAGGACCGACGTGGCACGCTGGATTTCGGCGGAGTCGTTGATGGTCGGATGCGCCGGGTCGTCGCGGTCCCACGCGGCGTCGAACCGCTTCTTGGCGGCTGCGAACTCCTCGTCGGTCTCGGTCACGCACACCCCCGCGTCGCGGAAGGCGGCGGCCAGCTCACTGATCGCGGCGGGCGCGCCCGCCTGGATGGTCGCGTCGACCTGCCATGGATCGCCGCCTGCCGCGCCGATCAGTTCGTGAACGCTCAGATTGACAAGATGCGGATACTCAGGCATCCGGCACGGCGTCGACTTCGGCCTTGTTGTCCGCTTCGGTCTGCTCGAATGAGATTGCCGCGTGGTGCGTCTTGTCGCCGACGTCGGTCAGCGTCCGATGGGTCCCGCGCATGGCCCGCACGTGCGACTGATGGCTGGCTGTCAGCGCGCCGTGGAAGTCGTGCGCCGCGGCGAAGTCACCGAACATGCCGGAGGGGATCGGCGCCTGCGCCAGCGCGTCGGCGCCGTCGAGCGACATTTGACCGGCGTTGCGCGAGATGTTCGCGCCGTCCCTGAGGACGTCGGGTTCCACCCGCATGAGCCCCTCCAGCGATTGTTTGCTGCCAGCCTACCGGCGCCCCATGGGCGCACCACGCACTACTTGTCCAGCGTGCGGTGCAGGAACTCGTAGACCAGCGCGGACCGGAACGCCGTCTGCGCGTTGTCGGCGGCACCGGAGTGCCCGCCCTCGATGTTCTCGTAGTACTGCACCCGGTGGCCCGCCGCCTCGAGTGCGGCGGTCATCTTGCGCGCGTGGCCGGGATGCACCCGGTCGTCGCGGGTGGACGTCGTCATCAGCAGCGGCGGGTAGTGCCGCTGCGCCGAAATGTTCTGGTAAGGCGAGTATTCGGAGATGAACGCCCAGTCTTCGGGATCGTCGGGGTCGCCGTATTCGGCCACCCACGAAGCGCCGGCCAACAACAGGTGGAACCGCCGCATGTCCAGTAGCGGCACGCTGCACACCAGCGCGCCGAACAGTTCGGGGTATCGGGTCAGCATGATGCCCATCAACAGGCCGCCGTTGCTGCCGCCCTGCGCTCCGAGTCGGTCGACGGTGGTGATGCCGCGCCGCACCAAATCCTCTGCGACTGCGGCGAAGTCTTCGGCGACCAGGTGGCGCCCTTCCCTCATCGCCTGGGTGTGCCAGCCGGGGCCGTACTCGCCGCCGCCGCGAATGTTCGCGAGCACATAGGTGCCGCCGCGGGCCAGCCACAGCCGGCCGAGCACACCCTCGTAACCTGGCGTGCGGGACACCTCGAAGCCGCCGTAGCCGCCGAGCAGCGTCGGACCGGGGCCGGCGTTGTCGCGATGACCGACCACGAAATATGGGATCGCCGTGCCGTCTCTCGATGTCGCGAAATGCTGAGTCACGGTGAGGTCTTCGGCGTCGAAGAACGAGGGCGCCGACTTGATCAGCTCGAGGGGCCCTTCCGCGGGCCCGTGCAGCAGCCGCGACGGGGTGGTGAACCCGCTGACATCGACGAAGATCTCGTCGCCCAGGTCGTCGGTGTCCACCACGACGGCGTTGGTGTTGTCGGGAATGCCGGGCATCGGCTGGGCCGCCCAACTGCCCGGCGCCACGGTCTGCACCCGGCTCACGACGTCGCAGAGCGTGACCAGGATCAGCTTGTCGCGCGTCCATGCGTAGTGGTGCAGGCTGGTGTGCTCGTCGGGCGCGAAGACCACCTGGAGATCCGCTGTGCCGGAGAGGAATTCATCGTAGTTCGCGGCGAGCAGCGACCCGGCCGGGTATTGGTTGTCCGCGGTGTACCAGTCGGTGCGCAACTCGATGAGCAGCCAGTCGCGATGCGTCGACACCGTCGCGTCGGTGGGTGCGTCGACGAGGATGAACTCGCCGTCGCGGAGTTCGTAGACGACGTCGTTGAAGAAGTCGACCGCGCGGCTGAGCAAGGTCCGCTCGAAGCCGGGGGTGCGGTCCCGCGACGCAGCCACCAGCACGTCGGTGTGCGCGCCGCTGAACAACGTCTCGGCGTCCTCGAGTGGCGTGCCCCGGCGCCAGCGCCGCACCTGCCGGGGGTAGCCGGACTCGGTGAGGGATTCGTCGCCCCAGTCGGTGCCGATCAGCACGGTGTTCTCGTCTTCCCAGCTGATCTGGGTCTTGGCCTCGGGTACGGCGAAGCCGTTGGACACGAATTGCTCTGTGCGCATGTCGAACTCGCGGACCACGGCCGCGTCCGACCCGCCGCGCGACAGCGTGATCAGGGCCAGCGAGTGATCGGGCTCGATCACCTTGGCGCCCGCCCACACCCAGTTCTCGTCCTCGGCGGCGGCCAGTGCGTCGAGGTCGATCACCACCTGCCACTCGGGTGCGTCGGTGCGGTAGCCGGCCAGCGTGGTGCGTCGCCACAGGCCGCGGGGGTTCGCGGCGTCGCGCCAGAAGTTGTACAGGTACTCGCCGCGGCGCCGGACATACGGGATGCGGGCATCGGTGTCGAGCACCTCGAGTGCTTCGGCGCGCATCCGTTCGAACCGGTCGTCGCACAGTTCGGCCAGCGTCGGCTCGTTGTGTCTGCGGACCCAGTCCAGCGCGTCATCGCCGGTGATGTCTTCCAGCCAGAGGTAGGGGTCCGGATCCGTATCGTCCACGACCGCCATTCTGGCCGGTCGCCCGTCAGCTCAGGTGATGGACCTCCTGCAGGCCGTAGACGGGGGTGTCGAGCCCTTCGAGGCGGGCCTTCAGTTGCAGCGCCAGATACAGCGAGTAGTGCCGCGACTGGTGCAGGTTGCCGCCGTGGAACCAGAGGTTCTCCTGCCGGGTCGGCTTCCACATGTTGCGCTGCTCGCCCTCCCACGGACCGGGGTCCTTGGTCGTGTCGCTGCCCAGCCCCCAGACCTTGCCGACCTTGTCGGCGACGTCCTGGCCGATGAGGTCGGCCGCCCAGCCGTTCATCGAGCCGTATCCGGTCGCGTAGACGACGACGTCGGCGGGCAACTCGGTGCCGTCGGCCAGCACCACCGAGTTCTCGGTCAGGTGGTCGACCTGGCCGTGGGCCAGCTTGATCTTGCCGTCGGCCACCAGGTCGCACGCGCCGACGTCGATGTAGTAGCCGGAACCGCGGCGCAGATACTTCATGAAGAGCCCGGAATCGTCGTCGCCCCAGTCCAGTTCGAAGCCGGCCGCCTCCAGTCTGTCGTAGAAGTCCTTGTCCCGCTCGCGCATCTGGTCGTACAGCGGGATCTGGAACTCGTGCATGATCCGGTACGGCAGCGACGCGAACGTCAGGTCGGCCTTCTCCGTGGTCATGCCTGCGGCCACGGCGCGCTCCGAGTAGAGGTCGCCGAGCCCGATGTCCATCAACGTGTCCGACCTGACGATGTGGGTCGACGAGCGCTGCACCATCGTGACGTCGACGCCGTTCTCGTACAACGCTTTTGCGATGTCGTGCGCCGAGTTGTTCGATCCCACGATGACGGCCTTCTTGCCGACGTACGCGTCCGGGCCGGGATGTGCGCTGGAGTGGTGCTGGTCACCGCGGAAGACGTCCTGTCCGGGCAGCGTCGGCACATTCGGCTTGCCGGACATGCCGGTGGCCAGCACCAGGTGCGTCGGTCGCAGGGTGACGCGTTCGCCGTCGCGGTCCACCTCGACGGTCCACGTCTTGGTGGCGTCGTCGAAGGACGCCGACAGGCAGGTGGTCTTCGACCAGTAGGGCACCTCCATCACCCGGGTGTAGAACTCCAGCCAGTCGCCGATCTTGTCCTTGGGTGCGAACACCGGCCAGTTCTGCGGGAACGGCAGATAGGGCAGGTGGTCGTACCAGACCGGGTCGTGCAGGCACAGCGACTTGTAGCGCTTGCGCCATTGGTCGCCGGGGCGCTCGTGGCGGTCGACGACGATCGCGGGCACTCCGAGCTGGCGCAGCCGCGCGCCGAGCGCGATGCCCCCCTGGCCACCACCGACGACCAGGGCGTAGGGCTGTGTCTCGCGGCCGAGGGAGGCCTCCTCGGCCGCCCGCTTCTCGGCCCAGGAGCGGGGGTCCGGGTCGTTGCCGTGCACGGCGCCGAGCACCCGTGACGCGCCCTTGCGCTCCTCGTGGCCCTTCAACTCCTGAAGCGCGGTCAGCAGGGTCCAGGCCTCGTCGCCCTTGAGCCGCAGATGACCGACGCCGCGGCCGACGGCCGTGTCGAACTCGATGAACGCCGACACCACGCCGCCGTCCTCGGTCGCGTCCTCGCGGGTGCGGAAATTGGACGGATCGGTGCCGGCCACGCGGGAGGTCAGCATGCCGGCTATCTGGTCGCGTCCCTCGACGGTCTTGATGTTCCAGGTGAACGCGACGAGGTCGCGCCAGAAGCTGTCGGTGGCGAACTTCGCGACCGCGCGGTCGATATCGCGTACCGCCAGCGCCGCTTCGAAGTCGGCGAGCCACGCGGTGACCCGTTCCTGGGGGCTGAGGGCGGTGGGGTGGTCCAACGTCTGAGTCATGTGATTGAGGACACACCCTGTGCGGGCCCGGCCACAAGGGTTGCAAGCCGTTGCAGGGTCTGCACGCCAGGGTTGCAACGGTCTGCAACTCTTTCGCGGTGTGGTTGCGATCACATAGAACTGCGGCATGAAAGCAGCCGTCTATTACGGACCGAACAAGGTCGAGGTCGCCGACGTCATCGAACCCGAGGTCCGCCCCGGGACCGTGAAGCTGAAGGTCGGATTCAACGGAATCTGCGGCACCGATCTGCACGAGTACTACGCCGGGCCGATCTTCGTGCCCACCGCGCCCCATCCGCTGACCGGTGCGCAGATGCCGCTGACCATCGGACACGAATTCTCCGGCGTCATCACCGAGGTCGGCGCGGGCGTCGACGGCTGGGCCGAGGGCGACCGCGTCGCCGTCGAGCCGATCTACAAGTGCGGGCAGTGCCCCAGCTGCCGCGCGGGCAACTACAACATCTGCGCGCAGATCGGCTTCCACGGCCTGATGTCCGACGGCGGCATGGCCGAATACACCGTGGTGCCGACGCAGATGCTGCACCGGCTGCCCGACAACGTCTCCCTGGAACTGGGTGCTCTGGTCGAACCGATGTCGGTGGCCTACCACGCCGTCACGCTGGGTGATGCGAAAGCCGGCGACACCGCAATGGTGTTCGGCGCCGGACCGATCGGTATCGGACTGTGGTTCGCGTTGCGCGGCAACGGCGTCGACGACGTCTTCGTCGTCGAACCCTCGGCGACACGGCGGTCGTCGATCGAAGCGCTCGGCGCGCGCACGCTGGATCCAACGGCCGTCGACGTGCCCGCGTTCATCACCGAGCACACCGAGGGCCGCGGCGCGGACGCGGTGTTCGACGCGGCGGGCGTCGCCCCTGCGGTGGAGACGGCGCTGGGCTGCGTCGGGGCGCGCAGACCGATGATCAGCGTCGCGATCTACGAGAAGCCGCTCACCACACCGCTTCTCAACCTGGTGATGAACGAATCCCGCATCCAGGGCTCGCTGTGCTACACCGGCGCGGACTTCGAAGCGGTCATCGCGCTGATGGCGCGCGGTGCGTACGACACCACCGGATGGGTGACGCAGATCCCGATCGAGACGGTGATCGACGAGGGATTCGAGGCATTGCACGCGGGCAAGAAGATGAAAGTGCTGGTCGATCCGGCCGCCTAGAAGGGAGACGAGATGACACTCACCGGCAAGGTCGCACTGGTCACCGGTGCCGCCCGCGGGATCGGGCGCGGCATCGCGTTGCGCCTCGCGCGTGACGGCGCCGACGTCGCCCTGGTCGACGTTCGACACGACGGCATCGACAGAGTCGCCGGCGAGATCGCCGAGATCGGCTGCAAAGCAACGACGTTCGTGGCCGACATCAGCGACCGGGACCAGGTGTTCGCCGCGGTCGCCCACGCCGCGTCGGCGCTCGGCGGCTTCGACATCATGGTCAACAACGCCGGCATCGCGCTGGTGGGTCCGATCGCAGATGTCACCCCGGACGAGGTGGCCAAGATCTGGGCCGTGAACGTCGACGGTGTTTTGTGGGGCATCCAGGCCGCGGTCGCGAAGTTCAACGAGCTGGGTAACAGGCGCAGCGGCAAGATCAGCCGGATCATCAACGCCAGCTCGATCGCCGGCCACGATGGCTTTGCGATGCTCGGGGTCTACAGCGCGACGAAGTTCGCCGTCCGCGCGCTGACCCAGGCGGCGGCCAAGGAACACGCGGCCGACGGCATCACCGTCAACGCCTACTGCCCCGGCGTGGTCGGCACCGACATGTGGGTCGAAATCGACAAGCGCTTCGCCGAGCTGACCGGTGCCGCGGAGGGCGAGACGTACGACAAGTTCGTCGGCGGCATCGCGCTGGGCCGCGCCGAGACGCCCGACGACGTCGCCGGCTTCGTCTCCTATCTGGCCAGCGAGGACGCCGACTACATGACCGGCCAGTCCGGCCTGATCGACGGCGGTCTGGTGTACCGCTGACCAGTCGCTGGCGGAGGAGTGTGATGGAGAGCACAATCGGCACTGATGCAAGGTCCGCCAGTGCCTGAGCCCGCCGTCGCGGTCGGCGAGGATCCACGCACCTATGCCCGGCTGATGTCGGCCGTGTACGACGCCACCATGGCCGGTGGCCGCGCGCCCGCGAGGCCCCGGTCGGTGATCGGCGACTCGTGGCGGCGGATGATGGCCCGCGGTATCGATCCGGACTGCCGGGTACCGCCGGTCGTCGAGGCCGGCGCCGTCGACGTGCTGCGGCGCGCCTCGGGGCTGATGTCGGTGCTCGACGAGGTGTCGCGAGGGCTGGAATCGCTGATCGCCGAGGGTGACAACATCCTCGTCGTCACCGATGCGCGCGGCAGGGTGTTGTGGCGGTCCGGCTCGCCGTCGGTGCTCAGCAACGCCGACCGTCTCGGCTTCGTCGAGGGTGCGTCCTGGAACGAGGACACCGTCGGCACCAACGCGATCGGCACCGCGCTGGCCACCCACCGCGCGGTGCAGGTCTTCTCAGCCGAGCACTTCCTGCGCACCCACCATCCGTGGACGTGCGCGGGCGCCCCGATCCGGGACCCGCGCACCGGTCACGTCCTCGGCGTCGTCGACGTCTCCGGACCGGCGGCCACCGTGCATCCGACGACGGTGGCCCTCGTCGATGCCGTTGCGCGGCTCGCCGAATCGCAGTTGCGCGAGCAACACGACCGCACCCTCAACAAGCTGCGGACGGTCGCGGCGCCGATCCTGGCCAGGATCGGCAGCCCGGCGCTCGCCGTCGACGCCGAGGGCTGGGTGGCCGCCGTCGACTCGATGCCCCTGCACAACCGCATCCTGCTGCCCGAGGAGATCGCGCCCGGCCGGGCATGGATCCCGACGCTCGGGATGTGCGATGTCGAATTGCTGCCCGGTGGTTGGCTGGTCCGGCTGACCAGCCCGGAGGCGTCCGACGACGTCCCGTTGACGCGGGCGTGTCTCGACCTTCGCAATGCCGACGCACCCGCGCTCGAGGTGACGGGCGAGTTCGGCCGCTGGCGTCATGACATCTCGCTGCGCCACGCCGAGATACTGCTGATCCTCGCGCGGCACGACGCCGGACGGTCGGCGCCGGAGCTGGCGGATGATCTCTACGGCGACCGCACCCGGGTGGTGACCGTGCGCGCCGAGGTGTCGCGGCTGCGCAAACAGTTCGCGGGATTGCTTGCCGCGCAGCCCTATCGGTTCGCTGGCACGGTGGACGCCACCGTGCGCTACCCCGACGACCTGTCGATGCTGCTGCCGTCGTCGACGGCACCCGCCATCCGAATCACGCGGGCGGAGCGCACCGGCGACATCTAGACGCCGGCCGCCGTCGCGACCGCGCGTCGGGTCAGCACCTTGGCGAGGTGGCTGCGATAGTCGGCGTCGGCATTGCCGTCGCTGAGTGGGTCGATGCCCTCCACGGCATGCTCGGCGGCCGCCCGGATCGCCTCCGCGCTCGCGGTCTGACCGACCAGTGCCTCCTCGACGGCCAGCGCGCGCGTCGGCACCGGCGCCACGTTCGTCAGTGCGACGCGCGCCTGCCGGATGGTCCCCGCGTCGACGTCCACGGTGGCCGCGACCGCCACGATCGACCAGGCCTGCGCCACCCGATGCAGCTTCTCGTAGTGCGCCGCCCAATCGGTGTGCTTGGGAATCCTTATCTCCGTGAGGATTTCGTTCGGCTCCAGCGCGGTGGTGAAGTAGTCGACGAAGAAGTCCGAGGCCGGGATGCTGCGACTGCCCGACGGGCCGACGACCGTCATCGTCGCCCCCAACGCCAGCACGGGCGCGGCGACGTCACCTGCGGGGTCCGCGTGCGAGACCGCCCCGCCCAGGGTCCCCCGATGACGGATCTGTGGGTCGGCCACAGTACGCGTGGCATCGGCGAGCAGCAGCGCGTGCTTGCTGATCAGCGGGTTGCCCAGCAGCGCGTAATACGTTGTCATGGAGCCGATCACCAGGCTGTCGCCGTCGTCGCGCACGCCACGTAGCCCGTCGATTCTGCCGAGGTCGACCAGCACCGTCGGCGCCGCGAGCCGCAGCCGCAACACCGGCATCAGGCTCTGCCCGCCCGCGATGACCTTCGCGTCCTCGCCGGCCTGCGCCAGCGCCGCCACCGCTTCGTCGACGGTGGTCGGTGCGACGTAGTCGAAATTGGCCGGTATCACTGGGCACCTCCCTGTGCTTGATTGGATGTCGCCGGCCTTCCGGCTCCTGCCTCGATGGCGTGCCAGACCCGCATTGGGCTGCACGGCATTTCGATGTCCTTGACCCCGAGATGTCGCAACGCGTCGATCACGGCGTTGACGACCGCGGGCGTGGACGCGATGGTGCCCGCTTCGCCGACGCCCTTGACGCCGAGCGGGTTCGTGGTGGCGGGCGTTTCGGTCCGCCCGGTGGTGAATCTCGGCAGGTCGACCGCCGACGGCACCAGGTACTCGGCGAA
Organism: Mycolicibacterium moriokaense; assembly: GCF_003347205.1. Classification (GTDB taxonomy): domain Bacteria; phylum Actinomycetota; class Actinomycetes; order Mycobacteriales; family Mycobacteriaceae; genus Mycobacterium; species Mycobacterium moriokaense_B. The sequence continues at coordinate 123,289 of NZ_QQBJ01000011.1, read as the reverse complement.
CGAGGGATTCACCAGCGTGCCCGACTCGTCGTGCACGGCTTCCTCGTACAGCGCCTGAGCGATGCCCTGCGCGAGGCCGCCGTGCACCTGGCCGTCGACGATCAGCGGATTGACGACATGTCCGATGTCGTCGACGCAGACGTAGGAACGAATCCGCACCTGCCCGGTCTCGGTGTCCACTTCCGTCGCGCACAGATGTGTGCCGTGCGGGAACGAGAAGTTCTCCGGGTCATAGGTGGCCTCGGAGTCCAGGTTCGGTTCCACGCCGTCGGGCAGATCGTGCGCGGCGAACACGGCCAGCGCGATTTCGGGTAGCGTGACGGCCTTTTCGGTCCCCGTCACCCGGAACTGCCCGGCGGTGAACTCCAGATCGTCTTCGGCGCATTCCATCATGTGGGCCGCCAACGGCTTGGCCTTGGCGATCACCTTGTCGGCGGCCTTGACCACCGCGACGGCTCCGACCGCCAGCGACCGCGACCCGTAGGTGTCCAGGCCGCGCGGCGAGGACTGGGTGTCGCCGTGCAGGATCTCGACGTCCTCGAACGGGACCCCGAGTTGGTCGGCGACGATCTGGCTCCACGCCGTCTCGTGGCCCTGGCCGTGCGGCGACGACCCGGTCACCACCTCCACCTTGCCGGTCGGCAGCATGCGGATCGCCGCGTGCTCCCAGCCGCCGGCCCCGTAGGACAGCGAGCCGAGCACCCGTGACGGGGCCAGGCCACACATCTCGGTGAACGTCGAGACGCCAATACCGAGTTGCACCGGGTCCTTGCGCTCGCGGCGCTCGGCCTGCTCGCGTCGCAACCCGTCGTAGTCGAACAGTTCCCGCGCCTGCGCGGTCGCGGCCTCGTAGTTGCCCGAGTCGTATGTCAGCCCCGCGACGGTGTCGAAGGGGAACTCGGAGTGGGTGATCCAGTTCTGGGCGCGCAACTCCAGCGGGTCGCGCGACAGCTCGACGGCCAGCTCGTCCATCATCCGCTCGATCGCGAACGTCGCCTCCGGCCGACCGGCGCCGCGGTAGGCGTCGGTGGGCACCTTGTTGGTGAACACGTTGGTGCACGTGAAGTGATACGACGGGAATTTGTAGATCCCGTTGAACATGAATGCGCCCAGGATCGGGATGCCGGAGGTGACCAGCCGGAGATAGGCGCCCATGTCGGCGAGCAGTTCGACCTTCAGGCCGGTGACTGTGCCGTCGCGGCGGGCGGCCAGCGTGAGTTTCTGGATCTGGTCGCGGCCGTGGTGTGCCGCGAGCATCGACTCGCTGCGCGACTCGGTGTACTTGACCGGCTTGCCGAGCCTGCGCGCGGCGAGAAGGGTGATCACCTCCTCCGGCGTCACCTGCAGCTTGCCGCCGAAGCCGCCCCCCACATCGGGGGCGATCACCCGCACCTTGTGCTCCGGGATCTCCAGCGTCATCGCCAGCATCAGCCGCAGGATGTGCGGAACCTGGGTGGCCGACCACATCGTGAGCTGGGGACCGGTCGGATCGACGACCACCGAGCGCGGTTCCATGAACGCCGGGATCAGCCGCTGCTGACGGAAGGTGCGCTCCACCAGCACCTCTGCGTCGCGGATGGCGTCTTCCACGTCGCCACCGGTGCCCGCCTCCGCGGAGTCGAACGTCCACACCGCGCTGACGTTGGTGCCGAGATCGGGATGCACCAACTCGGCGCCGTCGGCGGCCGCCGCCGCGAGGTCGAGCACCACCGGCAGATCGTCGTAGTCGATGTCGATGCGCTCCAGCGCGTCCTGGGCTTCATAGGCGGTGCGGGCCACCACGACCGCGACGGCCTCGCCCGCGAAGTTCACGGTGTCGACCGCCAGCGACGGTGCCGGTGGCGCCTTCATGTCCTCGGTGATCTGCCACGCGTTGGGCAGGCTGCCCTGTTCGGCGGCGAGGTCGGCGCCGGTGAACACCGCGACGACGCCGGGCATGCCGCGCGCCGCGGTGGTGTCGATTCCGGTGATGCGGGCGTGCGCGACGGGGCTGCGCAGCACGGCCATGTGCTGCATCCCCGGCAACACGATGTTGTCGGTCCACCGGGTGCGCCCGGTGATCAGATGCTGGTCCTCCTTGCGAACGCGCGCCTTGCCGATTTCCGGCTCAGTCGTGGTGGTCATCGCACACCTCCAGCCGTATCGGCATGGGCCGCATCGCCTTTGGCTTCCAACCGCTGCGCGGCGTCTAGCACCGCGCTGACGATGTTCTGGTATCCGGTGCACCGGCACAGGTTGCCTTCCAGGCCCTGCCTGATCGTGTGTTCGTCCGGATGGGGATCTTCGGCGAGCAGGTCGATGGTCTGCATGATCATGCCCGGCGTGCAGAAGCCGCACTGCAGGGCGTGGTTGTCGCGGAACGCCTCCTGGACGGGGTGCAGCGTGCCGTCGTCTCGCGACAGGCCTTCGACGGTGACGACGTCGCCGCCGTCGGCCTGCACGGCGAGCACCGAGCAGGACTTGACGCTGTAGCCGCCCAGGTGCACGGTGCAGGCCCCGCAGTTGCTGGTGTCGCAGCCGACCACGGTTCCGACCTTGCCCAGCCGGTCGCGAAGGTAGTGCACGAGCAGAAGCCGCGGCTCCACCTCGTCTGTGTAAGTCGTTCCATCGACGGTGACAGTGATGCGCATAGCCCCACTCTGCTCTGACCGGCGGCCGCGAACGCCCGAAACGACGAAACCGGTTCCGTATCAGTCGCGCTCAGGCGTCACGGATTTCGTCGAGCAGCCGTTGCAGCGTCGCGAGGCTGTGGCCCGCCAGCAACCGGTCGACGAACGGCAGCGCGGCCGCGATCCCCGATTGCACGGGCCGGTAGCCGTCAGCGCCCGCATGCGGGTTCACCCACAGCACCGCGTGGGCCAGCCGCGCCAGGGCGGCCATCTGCTCGGCGAGCAGCGACGGATCGCCGCGCTCCCAGCCGTCGGAGAAGGTGACCACGACCGCACCGCGGGCGATGCCGCGTCGGCCCCAGCGGTCGAGGAACGCGCGCATCGTCTCGCCGAGCCGGGTTCCGCCGGCCCAGTCAGGCACCGCCCGGCCCGCGGTGGCCAGTGCCAGTTCGGCATCGCGGATGCGCAGCGCCCGCGTCAGCCGGGTCATGCGGGTGCCCAGCGAGAACACCTCGGTGCCGGGGTTCGCGCGGGCGACGACGTGCGCGAACCGAAGCAGTGCGTCGGCATACGGGCTCATCGAGCCGGACACGTCGAGCAGCAGCACGGTTCGCCGCGGCCGGGTGGCCCTTCGGTGGTGCCGGGGCCGGACCGGTTCGCCGCCCGCGGCGAGCATGTGGCGCACGGTGCGTCGGGCATCGACGCGCCCCCGGCGCGACGGCCGCAGCCGCAGGGCCGGGCGAACCGCGGTGTGCGGGCGTAGTTCGGCGATCAGTTCGGCGAGGTGTGCCCGCTCGGCGGCAGTCAGTTCGGCGATGTCGCGGTGGCGAAGGATCTCGGTGTCGGCGGCGGCGACCCGGAGCCGAGGCGTCTCGGCGCCGGTCTCGGTGGCGCCTGCGGCGTCGAGGGCGGCGATTCGGGAACGACGCGGCTGCTGCGTGCGATGCGGCGTCCGGTTGGGCACGGTTCCGCCGAACCAGCTCTCGAAAACCAAGTCGTAGCGCGGGATGTCGTCGGGGGCCCGGCACAGCGTCGCGCGGCCGGTCCAGTACACCTGCCGGGGATCGGCGACGTCCACGTGACGCAACGCCCGCGTGTAGGTCTCGACGGCGTCGGATGCCACGGACAGCCCGGCGGCGGCGAGCGCGTGCGCGAAGCCGGCGATGCCGACCAGCGGGTCTGCGGTGGAATGTCGCCGCCGTTGCGGCTCCGGGCCAACGGACATGGGCACCTCAGCCGGCCAGCAGCCGGTCCAGCCCCGCCCTGGCCACCCGCTCCAGATCCTCGCGGTACTTGAGCACCGCACCGAGCGTGGCGGCGGCCGTCTGCGCGTCGAGCACATCGCGGTCGAGTTCGCGCAGCGCCCGCGCCCAGTCGAGGGACTCGGCGACACCCGGCGGCTTGACCAGCTCCATGGCGCGCAACGCGTGCACGGCGCGCGCCACCTGTTCGGCGAGTGCGTCGGCGATGCCGGGGATGCGGCGATGAAGGATCGCGATCTCGCGGGCCAGGTCCGGATGCTCGAGCCAGTGGTAGAGGCAGCGCCGCTTGAGCGCATCGTGCACGTCGCGGGTGCGGTTTGAGGTGAGCACCACCAGCGGCGGCGTCGCCGCGCGGATCTCACCGAGTTCGGGGATCGTCACTGCGTTCTCGTCGAGCACCTCGAGCAGAAACGCCTCGAATTCGTCATCGGCCCTGTCGATTTCGTCGACGAGCAACACGCACGGCGCCTCGGTGAGCGCCCGCAGGAGCGGTCGGGCCAGCAGGAAGCGCTCGGTGTAGAGCGAGCGTTCGGCGGATTCGGCCTCCAGATTGCCGGCGCTCGCCGCCTCCAGTGCCCGCAGGTGCAGCAGCTGGCGCGGGAAGTCCCAGTCGTAGAGCGCCTGTGCGGCGTCGATTCCCTCGTGGCATTGCAGCCGGATGAGTGGCAGCGCCAACGCGTCGGCCAGCGCGGCGGCAAGCGAGGTCTTCCCGGTGCCGGGCTCGCCCTCGCAGAACAGCGGCCGTCCCATCCGCAGCGCCAGGTAGGCGGCCGTGGCCACACCGTCGTCGGCGAGATAGCCGGTCGCCTCCAGCATCGTCGCCATTTGCGCAGGCGATCCGACGTCTGGCCTGGAATCGCTCACGCTCGCGAGCCTAGGTCAGCGCTCGGTCTGCGCTCAGCATCTTCACGGGGCTAGATTCCAATTGTTGGCGAGAAAGGGGAGTGCTGATGCCCGATCCCACGCCGCCGCGGGCGCTGATCACCCGCGCGGCCGCAGACCTGCTGCAGACTCTGCAGGCCAAGCACGGCGCGCTGATGTTTCACCAGTCCGGCGGCTGCTGCGATGGCTCGTCGCCGATGTGCTACCCCGACGGCGATTTCATCGTCGGCGACCGCGATGTGCTGCTGGCCGTGTTCGACGTCGGGGACACGGGCGTGCCGGTGTGGATCTCCGGGCCCCAGTTCGAGGCGTGGAAACACACCCAACTGGTGATCGATGTGGTGCCGGGCCGCGGCGGCGGGTTCAGCGTCGAGGCTCCCGAGGGCGTGCGCTTCCTGTCGCGGGGCCGCGCGTTCACCGACGCCGAGAATCGCGGGTTGGCCGACGATTCGCCGGTGACCGGCGCGGACTACGAGCGCGGGGTGCGGCCTGCGTCGAACGGCACACACATCGTCGCCGAAGCGGTTGATGCGTGTCCGTTACCTGCCACGCCGGGCAGGTAGAACGGCCCGCACGCGAAGCGGCGTTATCGTCGAGCACATGATCCCGGTACCGCGGGCGTGGATGTTGGCCAGCGCGATGCTGGTCGGAACGGCGGTCGGGCTGCTCGGCGGAATCACCGCAACGACGTTGGTGGATGCCACGGTTCGGCCGGACGTCGTGCTCGCCGTCGTCGTCGGCGTGCCGAGCCTGTTCGGGCTGGTGCTGATCCTGGCCTCGCACCGACGCTGGATGACGGCACTCGGCGCGTTCATCCTCGCCATCGCACCCGCCTGGTTCGGCGCGCTGACCGCGATCCAGGTGGTGCACGGTGCCTGAGCAGACCTATCGCGGCACGCACCGCCACCGCGCGCCGCTGGGGTGGCATCCGCCGCGCGTCCAGCACACGTCGAAAGACGGGGACACCGAAACCCCACCCGGCGAGCCGACGGCGCCGTTCACGCCGACCTTCACCGGTGAAGTACCGGTGGTCCCCACCGAGACCCCGGCCGAGACGCCGCCCGAACCGGACGAACCGCCCAGCGAGGTGCAGTCGCTGCGGCGCTGGACGCTGGTGCTCGTGCTGGCGGCCGTGTGGGTGGTGGCGGCGGCGATCGGTCTGGGCCTCTTCTACTGGTGGTTCCACTCCATCAACAAGGAGCCCGCGGTCTTCGTCGTGCTCGTTTACCTGGTCGTGTGCACCGTGGCAGCCCTGATCGCGGCGATGGTGGGCAACAGGCCGGCGATGGCGGCGCTGGGCGTCGCGCTGATGTCGGCCCCCTTCGCCTCCATGGCCTCGGCGGCCGTGCTCTACGGCGTCTACTTCTGCGAACACGCAAGCCGCTGTCTGGTAGGCGTCCTCCCCTATTAGGGTTGGCGGGGTGAGCCATTATGACGTCGTTGTTCTCGGAGCAGGCCCTGGCGGCTACGTCGCCGCGATTCGCGCCGCCCAGCTTGGGCTGAACACCGCGGTCGTCGAACCCAAATACTGGGGCGGTGTGTGCCTCAACGTCGGCTGCATTCCGTCGAAGGCGTTGCTGCGCAACGCCGAACTCGCGCACATCTTCACCAAGGAGGCCAAGCAGTTCGGCATCAGCGGGGAGGCGAGCTTCGACTACGGCGTCGCGTTCGACCGCAGCCGCAAGGTGGCCGACGGCCGCGTCGCGGGCGTGCACTTCCTGATGAAGAAGAACAAGATCACCGAGATCGACGGGTACGGCAAGTTCAAAGACGACCACACCCTGGAGGTCGAACCGACCGGGGATGGCCAGAACGGCCCAGTGACGGTGACGTTCGACAACATCATCATCGCCACCGGCAGCAGCACCAGGCTGGTGCCCGGCACGTCGCTGTCGGAGAACGTCGTCACCTACGAGAAGCTGATCATGACGCGGGACCTGCCGAAATCGATCGTCATCGCAGGCGCGGGCGCGATCGGCATGGAGTTCGGCTACGTGATGAAGAACTACGGGGTCGACGTCACCATCGTCGAGTTCCTGCCGCGCGCGCTGCCCAACGAGGACGCCGAAGTGTCCAAGGAGATCGAGAAGCAGTTCAAGAAACTCGGCGTCAAGATCCTCACCGGAACCAAGGTCGAAGCGATCTCCGATGACGGGGCCGACGGCGTCACCGTCACGGTCAGCAAGGACGGCAAGTCCGAGGAGATCAAAACCGACAAGGTGCTGCAGGCGATCGGCTTCGCGCCCAACATCGACGGCTACGGGCTGGACAAGGCGGGCGTGGCGGTCACCGAGCGCAAAGCCATCGGCATCGACGACTACATGCGCACCAACGTGGGCCACATCTACGCCATCGGAGACGTCACCGGAAAACTCATGCTTGCCCACGTCGCCGAGGCGATGGGCGTGGTCGCGGCCGAAACCATCGGCGGCGCAGACACATTGCCGCTCGGCGACTATCGGATGTTGCCGCGTGCGACATTCTGCCAGCCGCAGGTGGCCAGCTTCGGCCTCACCGAGGAGCAGGCCCGCGACGAGGGCTACGACGTCACGGTCGCCAAGTTCCCGTTCACCGCCAACGCCAAGGCGCACGGCATGGGCGACCCGAGCGGGTTCGTCAAGTTGATCGCCGACGGCAAGTACGGTGAGCTGATCGGCGGCCACCTGATCGGTCACGACGTGTCCGAACTGCTGCCCGAGCTGACGCTGGCCCAGAAGTGGGATCTGACCGCCACCGAGTTGGCCCGCAACGTGCACACCCATCCGACGATGTCCGAGGCGCTGCAGGAGTGCTTCCACGGGCTGGTCGGCCACATGATCAACTTCTGAACGTCGTGCAGACCGCCAGCACAGCGAGAGCGATCTGGGTCGCCGGCATCGGCGGGTTGATTGTCGGACACATGCTGTGGCTGGCAGGCATCTCTGCCGCCATCGCGACGCGCACGGTCAGCAGCTGGGTGTTGGTGGTGGCCGCGGCGTCGTTCGTCGTCGGCATCATCGCGGGGGTACTGGGTTGGCGCGCGTACCAGCGCAGGTCGGAGGTGTGGGCGGCCTTCCTGTGCGCGCTGCCGATTTCGCCGGTGTTGCTGTCACTGGTCGTGCTCGGGGTGACGTATCTTTAGCACCGGCGTGAACCGCATCGAGCTCGACGAACGAATTCTCTGGGAGGGGCGCGAAATCGCCTGCGGGCGTGCGGGTCACGGGCCGGCAGTGGTGTTCTGCCACGGCACACCGTTCTCTTCGGTGTTGTGGCAGCGGTTCGCGGACGCGTTGAGCCGGGACTTCACCGTCCACCTGTGGGACATGCCCGGGTACGGGCAATCGTCGAAGCATGCCGGCCATCCCGTCGACTTCGGGGCGCAGGCCGAGGCGTTCGCCGCTGTGCTCGACCACTGGGGATTGCGGCGTCCCCACGTGGTCGCTCATGACATCGGCGGTGCGGTCGCGTTGCGTACCCATCTGGTCGGGCGTCGGGCGTACGCGTCGCTGATGCTCGTCGACGTGGTGGCGATCCCGCCGAACGGGTCGCCGTTCTTCCAGTTCGTGCAGGGAAACCCGGGACTGCTCGAACAGCTTCCCGGTTACATCCACCGGGCGATCGTGCGCGCTTACGTCGAGAACGCCAGCCTGCACGGGCTGCGCGACGACACCGTCGACGAATTGGTCCGGCCGTGGACCGGCGAGGACGGACAGCCGGCCTTTTACCGGCAGATCGTCGACTACGACGAGCGGTTCCTCGACGAGATCGAGCGGCTGCTGCCGACGATGTCCATCCCCGTCCGGATCGTGTGGGGTGAGCAGGACACCTGGATACCCGTCGACCGGGCCGAGCGGCTGCGCGCGCTGATCCCCGGCTCGTCGGTGCAGATCGTGGCAGACAGCAGCCATCTCATGCACGCCGACGCACCCGCCGCGCTGATGGATCAGCTGCGGGTGTGGCTCAGTCCGGGAAGTCCAGGGGCACCTGAAGCGTGCTGATGGTGGCGGCCAGCCCGTCGTACTGCGCTGCCAGCAGGCAGAATTCGATGAGTTGAACCCGGTTCAGGTGGCTTGCCAGCGTCGCCCAGGTCTCCGGTGACACGCCGCGGGTGACGACGAACTCGTCGGTCGCGGTGATCAACGCGCGCTGTCGGTCGGACAGCCCGTCGGCGTCGGGGCCGGCGAAGATCTTGTCCTGCAGGTCCGCTTTGATGCCGCGCGTACGCGCGAGCCTGCGGTGCTGCTGAAGTTCGTACTCACAGTCGCGCAGGTGCGCGATACGAAGGATGACGATCTCGGCATCGCGGTGCGGCAGCTTGCTCAGCAGGCCGAGCAGCATTGCGCTGTACGGCAGCCAGGCCAGGAAGAGCAGCTTGTGCTGACCCAACACGTTCAACAGGCTGAATCGGGGCCTGCGAATTCCCCGCGCGCCGATCTTGGCGATGGCCCAGTTGATCGGGCCCAACTCGCGGAAGCCGCCTGGCTCGATGCGTGCAGGCGCGCTCACGTGTGCCTCACCAGGTACGGGGAGACGGTGCTGCGGTGTTCGTCGATGTCCAGCGCGCGCCCGAGTGCGGGGAACGCCCGCTGCGGGCAGTTGTCCCGCTCGCAGACCCGACAGCCCGCGCCGATCGGGGTGGCCGACAGGTTGGGGTCTCCCGACAAGTCCAGTCCCTCCGAGTAGACGAGCCGGTGCGCGTGCCGAAGTTCGCAACCGAGCCCGATGGCAAATGTCTTGCCCGGCTGACCATATCGCGACGCGCGCCGTTCGACGGTGCGCGCCACCCACATGTAGTTGCGGCCGTCGGGCATCTGCGCGATCTGCACCAGGATCTTGCCGGGGTTGGCGAACGTCTCGTACACATTCCACAGCGGACAGGTGCCGCCGCTGGAGGAGAAGTGAAAACCGGTGGCGGACTGTCGCTTTGACATGTTGCCGGCCTTGTCGACCCGGACGAACGAGAACGGCACGCCGCGCATCGACGGTCGCTGCAGCGTGGACAGCCGGTGCGCGATGGTCTCGTAGCTGACCTGGTAGAACGCCGAGAGCCGTTCGACGTCGTAGCGGAACTTCTCCGCGACGTCGTGAAACTGGCCGTACGGCAGCACCGTCGCGGCGGCGAAGTAGTTGGCCAGCCCCAGTCGCGCGAGCGTGGTCGACTCGTCGCTGGTGAAGTGTCCCTCGTCGACCAGCTTGTCGATCAGGCCGCCGAACTCGAGGTAGGCCAGTTCGGCGGCCATCTTGAACACCTGCTGGCCCGAGGAGAGGTTGTTGCCCATCTCCAGCCGCCGCGTCACGGGGTCGTATCGGTGCAGCACGGTGTCGCCCAGATCGGTGCGCCGCACGATGTGCACACCGTGCACCGCCTTGAGCCGGTCGGACAGGTCGCGGGCGAGGTCGCCGCGCTGCATGCCCAGATCGATGGTCAGGTCCTCGGCGGCGGTGTCCAGCTCGTGCAGATAGTTCTGCCGCTGGTAGAAGTAGTCGCGCACCTCCTCGTGCGGCATCGTGATCGAGCCCGACCCCGAGCCGGAGCCGCTGCCGTCGGAGAAGCGGTCCTCGGTGGCGGCGGCCAGCTGGGTGGTGGTCAGCTGGTAGCGCCGATGCAGGTTGACCATGGCGCGGGCCAGTGTCGGGTGGGCGTTGACGATGTCGGCGATCTCCGCCGGGTCGACGTCGATGTCGAGGTCGCGGTCCATCGTCACCTCGCGCAGCTCGGCGACCAGCCGGGTGTCGTCCTGCGAGGCGAAGAACGTCGCGTCGACACCGAACACCTCGGTGATCCGCAACAGCACCGCCACCGTCAACGGCCGGACATCGTGCTCGATCTGGTTCAGGTAACTCGGCGAGATGTCCAGCATCTGCGCCAGCGCCGCCTGACTGAACCCGCGCTCGCTGCGGAGCTGGCGCACCCGGGACCCGACGAACGTTTTCGCCACGTCACAAAGCATAACGAGACTGTGAAGGAAGCCTTAGCAGAGTTGGCAGACGAGCTGCCTGTGGCAGTATCGGCAGCCGTGGGTACCTCGGAACGGCCGGCCAGCGGCCTGGCAAAGGTTCTGATGCCGGTGCCCGACCCGCACCCGGACGTTTTCGACCGGGAGTGGCCGCTGCGCGTCGCCGACATCGACCGGGAGGGCCGGCTCCGGTTCGACTCCGCGTGCCGGCACATCCAGGACATCGGCCAGGACCATCTGCGCGAACTCGGCTTCGAGGAGACCCACCCGCTGTGGATCGTCCGCCGCACCATGATCGACCTGATCAGGCCCATCGAGTTCCAGGAGATGCTGCGGTTGCGGCGATGGTGTTCGGGAACGTCGAACCGGTGGTGCGAGATGCGGGTGCGCATCGACGGCCGCAAGGGCGGGCTGATGGAATCCGAGGCGTTCTGGATCAACATCAACCGCGAGACCCAGGGCCCGGCGCGCATCTCCGACGACTTCATCGAGGGATTGCAGCGCACGACGAGTGTGGACCGGTTGCGGTGGAAGGCCTACCTCAAGGGCGGGGCGCGCGAGACCGCGACACAGATTCGCGAGTATCCCGTCCGGGTGACCGACATCGACCTGTTCGACCACATGAACAATTCGGTGTACTGGACGGTGGTGGAGGACTACCTGCTGTCCCGCCCGGAGATGCTTGAGGGCCCGCTTCGGGTGACGATCGAGCACGACGCTCCGGTGGCGCTGGGCGACAAGCTGGAGATCATCGCCCACGTCCATCCGGCGGGATCGACCGATCGCTTCGGCGCGGAGTTGTCCGACCGCACTGTTACAACGCTCACATATGCGGTCAGCGGCGAGACAAAGGCCGTCGCATCCATCTTCGCGCTGTGACCGATCGGGTTTAACAGTACGGGCGTACTGACCTGCGAGAATTGGCTACCCGCCGGTAGCTTCTGAACCGTTCCAGCCCCTTCGCTACTTCGCAAACTTTGCAAAGTAGCGGCATCCGTTAGCGAAAATTGGCATCGATCGCAGGTGGACCTGCACATATGCCGCGGTGCATTATCGGGTTACAACATCCGCGAACTTGTCGGGGCGTTAACAAGCCGGGAAATCTCGGCGCCGCCCCCGCGATAGCCGAGAAGCACAGAAGGAGCAGCCCGATGTCTACCGTTGGCACGCCGAAGTCACCCGATCAGATCCAGCAGGACTGGGACACCAACCCGCGGTGGAAGGGCATCGAGCGCACGTACACGCCGGCCGACGTGGTCGCGTTGCAGGGCTCCGTCGTCGAGGAGGCCACGCTGGCGCGCCGCGGCGCCGAGGTGCTGTGGAGCCAGCTGCACGAGTTGGAGTTCGTCAACGCGCTCGGCGCGCTGACCGGCAACATGGCGGTGCAGCAGGTGCGCGCCGGCCTGAAGGCCATCTACCTGTCCGGTTGGCAGGTCGCCGGCGACGCGAACCTGTCCGGCCACACCTACCCCGATCAGAGCCTGTACCCGGCGAACTCGGTGCCGCAGGTGGTGCGCCGCATCAACAACGCGCTGCTGCGAGCCGACGAGATCGCCAAGGTCGAGGGCGACACCTCGGTGGAGAACTGGCTGGCCCCGATCGTCGCCGACGGCGAGGCGGGCTTCGGCGGCGCGCTCAACGTCTACGAGCTGCAGAAGGCGATGATCGCCGCAGGCGTGGCGGGCTCGCACTGGGAGGACCAACTGGCGTCGGAGAAGAAGTGCGGCCATCTCGGTGGCAAGGTGCTGATCCCGACCCAGCAGCACATTCGCACCCTGACTTCGGCCCGTCTGGCCTCCGACGTCGCCGACGTCCCCACGGTCGTCATCGCCCGTACCGACGCCGAGGCGGCCACGCTGATCACCAGCGACGTCGACGAGCGCGACCAGCCGTTCATCACCGGTGAGCGGACCGCCGAGGGCTTCTACCGGGTCAAGAACGGCCTGGAGCCGTGCATCGCCCGCGCCAAGGCCTACGCGCCGTACTCCGACCTGATCTGGATGGAGACCGGCACGCCGGATCTGGAGCTGGCCGCGAAGTTCGCCGAGGGCGTCAAGAGCGAGTTCCCCGACCAGATGCTGGCCTACAACTGCTCGCCGTCGTTCAACTGGCGCAAGCACCTCGACGACGCGACCATCGCGAAGTTCCAGAAGGAGCTCGGCGCGATGGGCTTCAAGTTCCAGTTCATCACGCTGGCCGGCTTCCACGCGCTGAACTACTCGATGTTCGATCTGGCCTACGGCTACGCCCGCAACCAGATGAGCGCGTACGTCGAACTGCAGGAGCGCGAGTTCGACGCCGAGGAGCGCGGCTACACCGCGACCAAGCACCAGCGCGAGGTGGGCGCCGGCTACTTCGACCGGATCGCCACCACCGTGGACCCGAGCAGCTCGACCACGGCCCTGACCGGCTCGACCGAAGAGGGCCAGTTCCACTGACCCTCTGCTGAGCAGACGCAAACTCGCACGATCGGACACCCGAGAGTGCGAGTTTGTGTCTGTTCGCGCCTCTAGTAGAAAGTGTCACCGTGACTATTGAGCGGGTGGGCGTCGTCGGAGCGGGACAGATGGGCTCGGGAATCATCGAGGTGTCGGCGAAGGCCGGCGCGAACGTGGTGGTCTACGAGCCGACCGATGCGCTGATCAACGCCGGGCGCGACCGCATCACGAGTTCGCTCGAGCGTGCGGCCACCAAAGGCAAGCTGAGCGAGAGCGATCGCGACGCCGCCCTCGGCCGGCTCACCTTCACCACGGACCTCGCCGACCTGTCCGACCGCCAGCTGGTGATCGAGGCCGTCGTCGAGGACGAGGCCGTCAAGGCCAAGATCTTCGCCGAGCTGGACGCGATCATCACCGACCCCGACGCCGTGCTGGCATCGAACACGTCCAGCATCCCGATCATGAAAATCGCTGCGGCGACCAAGAATCCGAGCCGGGTGCTGGGTCTGCACTTCTTCAATCCCGTGCCGGTGCTCCCGTTGGTGGAGCTGATCAGCACGCTGGTCACCTCCGATGAGGCGGTTGCGCGCACCGAGGAATTCGCGAGCGCGACGCTGGGCAAGAAGGTGGTGCGCTGCGGCGACCGGTCGGGCTTCATCGTCAACGCGCTGCTGGTGCCGTATCTGCTCTCGGCGATCCGGATGGCGGAAGCCGGTGTGGCCACGGTCGAGGACATCGACACGGCCGTGGTGGCCGGCCTGTCGCATCCGATGGGGCCGCTGCGGCTGTCCGACCTGATCGGCCTGGACACCATGAAGCTGATCGCGGACTCGATGTACGACGAGTACAAGGACCCGAACTTTGCGCCGCCGCCCCTGCTGCTGCGGATGGTGGAGGCCGGCCAACTCGGCAAGAAATCCGGCACAGGGTTCTACTCGTACTAACCGGCATGTCTGGCATGACTTCGTAACCTGGATAGGTTAACTTCGTTAGTTGACCTACCGGTTCAGTCGGGGAGCCGGATCATGTCAGGGCCGAGGCCGCCCGCTACGCATGTCCTCCCGCTGATCGCGGCGACGAGTAGAGCGGAGCGCAACCTTACATGTCGGATGCCATGGCGGACCTCGAACCGTACTACGAGGAATCCCAGTCCATCTATGACCTGTCCGACGAGTTCTTCGCCCTGTTTCTCGGGCCGACCATGGGCTATACGTGTTCGTACTTCGGGCGCGACGACATGTCGCTCGACGAGGCGCAAATCGCCAAATTCGATCTGGCACTGGGAAAGCTGGACCTGCACCCGGGTATGACGCTGCTCGACGTGGGCTGCGGGTGGGGCGGTGCGCTGAAACGCGCCGTCGAGATGTACGACGTCAACGTCATCGGAATCACGTTGAGCCGCAATCAGTACGAGTACAGCAAGGCGCTGATGGCTTCGGTTCCGACCGGACGGACCGTCGACGTCAGGCTGCAGGGCTGGGAGGAATTCGACGAGCCCGTCGACCGGATCGTGTCGATCGGCGCGTTCGAGGCGTTCAAGGCGGATCGCTACCCGATGTTCTTCGAGCGGGCGCACGCCATCCTGCCTGACGCAGGCCGGATGCTGTTGCACACCATCCTGGCTCACACGCAGAAGTTCTTCCGCGACAACGGCATCAAGCTGACGATCTCGGATCTGAAGTTCATGCGCTTCATCGGCACGGAGATTTTCCCGGGTGGGCAACTGCCCGCCGTCGAGGACATCGAAGCGCTGGCCGCAGCGTCGGGTTTCACCCTCGAACGCACGCACCTGTTGCGACCGCATTACGCCAAGACGCTCGACATCTGGGCGGCCAACCTCGCCGCCAACAAGGCGTCCGCAATCGAGATCACCTCCGAAGAGGTATACGACCGCTACATGAGATATCTGACCGGTTGCGCGGACTTCTTTCGGCGGGGCATCACCAACGTCGGACAGTTCACCCTCGTCAAATAGCGCGGCGGTACTAGGCCTCGGAGAGTCGCTTCTTCTCGGCTTCGACATTGAAATCGGGCGGCGGCCAGGACAGGTTGAAGCTCTTCAGTGCGTCGATCAGCAACTCGGTGATGGCCAGCCTGCTGTACCACCGCCGATCACAGGGCACCACGTACCACGGCGCGTACTCGGTCGAGGTGCGATCGAGCAACACCTGGTAGGCCTCCTGATACTGGGGCCACAGCTTTCGCTCGTCGATGTCGGCGGGGTTGTACTTCCAGTACTTGTCGGGGCGGTCCAGGCGCTCGGTCAGATGCTTCTTCTGCTCGCCGAGCGACAGGAACATCGCGACCTTCACAAGCTTCGTCCCGCCGTCGACGATTTCCTTCTCGAACGCGTTGATCTCGTCGTAGCGGGCGCCCCACACCTCTGGCGGAACCAGATTGTGCACCCGGACGATCAGCACGTCCTCGTAGTGCGAGCGATCGAAGACGCCGATGTGGCCCGCCGGCGGCAGAGCCTTGCGGATCCGCCACAGGTAGTGGTGCGCGCGTTCCTCCTCGGTCGGCACGCCGAAGGCGGTGTAACTCACACCCATCGGATTCACCGCTCCGACAACGTGTTTGACGATGCCGCCCTTGCCTGCGGTGTCCATGCCCTGCAGCACCAGCAGCACCGAGCGGTCCGCGCCCCTCTCCGCCTTGCTGTTGGCATACAGCTTCTCCTGCAACTCAGCGAGCCGGATGTTGCGTTCGGCCTGCAGGGTCGCCGAGTCGGACTTCTTGCCCTTGAAGCCGGGAGTGGCGTTGGTGTCGATGTCGGCGACTTTGTCGCCCGCCCGGAACATCAGGTGGTCACCGGGCGCGTGCGACCACAGCGACGGCAGATCGGGTTCCTCGGTCATCTCTTGAGTAACTGTGGCGGAAGAATCGGCGACGGGTGAGCGATTTCCCGGAACTTCTCCAGCGAGCCGGCCACCTCGACGATGCCGCACAGCGCGTTCCAGGACAGCATCGTCAGGTAGTCGATCAAGTCGTCGGAGCTCATCCGCGGGTTCGACATCCACGAGTGGGTGGCCAACTGCACGCCGCCGACGGTGTGGAACGCCCACGGTTCCACGCCGCCGGTGTCCATGCCGACCTCGGCCATCCGCCGCCGCAGCATCACCGCCAGCATGCGGGCGATGATCTCCTCGCTGTTGGCGATCACCTTGTTCTTGCTCGCCGAGTTGTTGGCCATCACGAACCGGTAGGGCTCCGGCTCGGCGGCCACCGTCTCCACGTAGACCTTGATGATCTCGCGGGTCAGCTCGTAGCCGTCCAGGTTCGTTGAGAGCGCAGCGGCCATGTTCGGGATCAGGGTGGTCTGCGCGAACCGCATCATCACGGCGGTGGTGAGGTCGTTCTTGTCGACGAAATAGCGGTAGAGGACCGTCTTCGACACGCCGATCTCGGCGGCGATCTCGTCCATGCTGACGTTGCTACCGCGCCGTCTGATGGCCACAAGCGTGCCGTCTACCAGCTCGTTTCGCCGCTCCACCTTGTGCTGGTGCCAGCGTCGCTTTCGTCCATCGGTCTTCACCGCCCCCGGCGGAGTCTGCTGAGCCACTATCGCGCCAGTCCGTTCCCTAGATCCACTCGATAATACGGCCGCACAGTGACGCCAGCCCGTCGGCTCAGGGTGACACTCCGAGGCGTAGCGGATGATGGTGTTGTGGCACATCGACCAGACGCAGGCGACCGCGGGCTGCGGGCGCTTCCTGCGCCGCCGGGCGAGCGGGCGAGCTTCGCCGAAGCCCTCGCCGGCGCCGACACCGTCGCCGACGCCGAGCGCAGGCGCGGCCTGCGGCGGATGAAGATCGTCGCGCTGAGTTTCCTGATCGGCGCAACCGTGCTGTTCCTCGTCTGCCGGTGGGCCGAGGCGCGCGGGGCGGGCGCGTGGACCGGGTACGTCGCCGCCGCGTCGGAGGCCGGCATGGTCGGCGCGCTGGCCGACTGGTTCGCGGTGACGGCGCTGTTCAAGCACCCGTTGGGGATACCGATCCCGCACACCGCGATCATCAAGCGCAAGAAAGACCAGCTGGGGGAGGGGCTCGGCTCGTTCGTGCGGGAGAACTTCATGTCCGCCGAGGTCGTCGAGACGAAGCTGCGCGACGCCGAGGTCGCGGGCCGACTGGGCAAGTGGCTGTCGGACTCGACGCACGCCCAGCGGGTGGCCGCCGAGGCGTCCACGGTGCTGCGGGTCGGCGTGGAGATGCTGCGCGACGAGGACGTCCAGCACGTCTTCGACCGGATGATCGTCAAGCGGCTCGCCGAACCGCAGTGGGGCCCGCCGGTGGGCCGGGTGCTGGCCACGCTGCTGGCCGAGAATCGCCAGGAGGCCTTGATCCAGTTGCTCGCCGACCGCGCTTTCCAATGGTCGCTGAACGCGGGCGAGATCATCGAGCGGGTGGTGGAGCGGGACTCGCCGACCTGGTCGCCGCGCTGGGTGGACCACCTCGTCGGCGACCGCATTCACCGCGAGCTGATGGACTTCACCGACAAGGTGCGACGCAACCCGGACCACGAACTGCGCCGGTCGGCGACCCGGTTCCTGTTCGAATTCGCCGACGACCTACAGAACGACGAGGCGACGATCGAGCGGGCCGAGAAGGTCAAGGAACAGCTGATGGCCCGCGACGAGGTGGCCCGCGCCGCCGAGACGGCCTGGAACACGCTCAAGCGGCTGATCCTGGAGTCGGTCGACGACCCGTCGTCGGCCCTGCGCACCCGCATCGCGGACTCCGTGGTGCACATCGGTGAGTCGCTGCGCGACGACTCCGACCTGCGCGACAAGGTGGACAACTGGATCATCCGAGCCGCTCAACACCTGGTCACCCAGTATGGGGCGGAGATCACAACGATCATCACCGACACCATCGAGCGCTGGGACGCCGACGAGGCCAGCCGGCGCATCGAACTTCATGTCGGCCGTGACCTGCAATTCATCCGGATCAACGGCACCGTGGTGGGCGCGCTGGCCGGCCTGATCATCTATTCGATAGCCCAGCTACTCTTCTGACCTGCGCTAGCAAGTGCTTGCAAAAGTTAGCACCCCGTCGTACCGTGGTGTTGTCACATCGCATACCCGACGCATCGAGGGGGTAACCCATGTCGCAGGACGACAAGCTCGTCGACGTGGTCTCCAACGCTGCGCAGGACATCGGGAGCTTCATCCGCACGCAGCGGGAAGCGGCCCAGGTATCGGTGCGGCAGCTGGCCGAGAAGGCCGGCGTCAGTAATCCCTACTTGAGCCAGATCGAGCGGGGATTGCGCAAACCCTCAGCCGATGTGCTGAGCCAGATCGCCAAGGCACTGCGGGTCTCCGCGGAGGTGCTCTACATCAGGGCCGGAATCCTGGAACCCAGTGAGACCAACGAGGTTCGTGACGTGATCATCACCGACACGGCGATCACCGAGCGGCAGAAGCAGGTGCTGCTCGACATCTACACATCGTTTTGTGAGCAGAACGAAGCCGCCCTTGTCGCCGAGGACAGGCAGATGGATGAGGAGCCGACGACTGACTGACACAAGACGAATCGCCGCCAAGAGATGACCGACAGAAATCAGTGAAAGGAAGTACACAACAATGGCCAAGAAGACCGAGAAGAACACCCAGCCGACCGTTGACGACCTCAAGGCTCCGCTGCTCGCCGCGGTGGGCGCCGCCGATCTGGCCCTCGAGCGGGTCAACGAGATCGTCGCCACCCTGCGCGATCGTGCAGGCGAGGCCCGCACCGACGCCAATGCGCGCGTCGAGGAGAGCCGCGCCCGGCTGAACAAGCTGCAGGAAGATCTGCCCACCCAGTTCGGTGACCTGCGTGACCGGCTGAGCTCCGACGAGCTGCGCAAGTTCGCCGAAAGCTACGCGGACGCCGCGCAGACCACCTACAACAAGCTGATCGAGCGCGGCGAGGTCGCCCTCGAGCGGCTGCGCAGCCAGCCTGCCCTCGAAGAGGCCGCGGGCCGGGTCGAGACCTACACCGACCAGGCCGTCGAGCTGACCCAGGAGGCGCTGGGCAACGTTGCCACGCAGACCCGCGCGGTCGGCGAGCGCGCCGCCAAGCTGGTTGGCGTTGAGCTGCCCAAGAAGGCCGAGAAGTCCGCGGCCCCGGTGAAGAAGGCCGCCAAGAAGGCGCCGGCCAAGAAGGCCCCCGCCAAGAAGGCTCCGGCCAAGAAGGTCACCCAGAAGTAAATTCGACGCCGACGGTGGCGCCCGCTTAGGCTGGCGAGGTGATCCTTGCCAACCTAGCGGGCGTCATTGTTTTGGTGCTCGTCGTAGCCGCCTTCGCAGTGGCGGTCTACGCCTTCGTGCACGCCGCCATGCAACGCCCTGACGCGTACACCGCGGCGGGCAAGCTCACCAAGCCGGTCTGGCTGCTCATCATCGGCGGCAGCGTGCTTCTGCTGCTTCTGTTCCGCGATCCGTTCGGTGCGGCCATCGCCGCCGTTGCCTCGGGCATCTACCTCGTCGACGTCCGGCCCAAGATCCTCGACATCCAGGGAAAGTCGCGGTAGTCGCGTGCGTCGTGTTCTTGCCGCCTCGGCGGTGGCCATGACTGCTGCCCTTGGCCTCGCGGCCACTGCGGCGGCCGATCCCGTTCCCGGTCCGCCATACGTCGCCCACCTCGAGTGGGCCAAGTGGGGCGACTTGTCCAGCCTGCGCGTGTATCCGACGGATTCGGCGCGCGCGGCGTCCGTCGAGCCCGGCACCGACTCCGAGGCCGACGAGGCCTGGGCGGAAGTGGTGACGCTGTCGCCCGACGCCGACATTCCCGGCATGCGCGACCAGTTCATGTGCCATTGGCATTACGCGGAATTCGCCTATCCCGGCAAGACCAGCTGGAACCTCGAGCCGTGGCGGCCGGAGGTGCCCGCCGATCAGATGTTGGCGGCGCACTGCAATCCCGGCGGCACAGAAGAACCGTTTTAGTGCCGCGCAGCCGCGCCGAGGTCGCCGCGCTGGTCGACCACACTCTGCTCAAACCCGAGGCCACCGCTGCCGACGTGACGGCGCTGGTGCGTGAGGCGACCGACCTCGGGGTGTACGCGGTGTGCGTGTCGCCGTCGATGGTCGCGGTGGCGAAGTCGTCCGTGCCTGCGGGTCTGCACATCGCCTCCGTCGTGGGATTCCCGTCGGGCAAGCATCTTTCGGCGGTCAAGGCCGCAGAAGCCGTGGCGGCCGCCGCCGCGGGCGCTGACGAGATCGACATGGTCATCGATGTCGGCGCCGCCGTGTCCGGTGAATCAGACGCCGTGGCGGCTGATGTCGCCGCGGTCCGCGCTGCCGTGCCCGACGCGGTCCTCAAGGTGATCGTCGAGTCGGCGGCGCTGCTGAGCCTCGCAGGCGAGCAGGCGCTGACGTCGGTGTGCCGGATCGCCGCCGACGCCGGTGCCGACTTCGTGAAGACCTCCACCGGTTTTCACCCCAGTGGCGGCGCCTCGGTGGCAGCCGTGGAGTTGATGGCCGCCGCGGTCGGTCCGCGGGTCGGGGTGAAGGCCAGCGGCGGCATCCGCACGGCCGACGACGCGGTCGCGATGCTCGACGCGGGCGCGACCCGTCTCGGGTTGTCCGGAACGCGCGCGGTGCTGGACGGATTGGCCTAGAGGCCACGTCGGCGGAGCCGACTCAGAGGCCACGTCGGCCGAGCCGACTCAGGGGCCACGTCGGCCGAGCCGACTCAGAGGCCAGCGAAGCAGGGGTCGTCGTTGCTGGCGGGGATCGCGGCGTTCTTCGTCGAAAAGCGCGCTGTCACACCGGTATCGGTGACGGTGACGTCGTCGGCCTTGATGCCGAGCGGATAGTTCTTGGTCAGCTGCGCGGAGAACGCGTCGAGCGCGGGTTGCACGGTCTCGCGGGGCAGCGTGAAGCCCAGCCCGCTGAGGTTGACCACCTGCAGGGCCAGCCCGCCGTCCTGCACGACCGGCTTGGTGGTGATGCTGGAACCCAGCGCCGCCTCCAGTTCGATGGTGCCGTCCGATGGATTGGTCTTCACCCCGGTGACAAACCCCCCGACCACGGGAATGGAGTCCTGCACGGTCTGCTTGATGCCCTCGGCGGTCCAGGTGATCATCGCCGTCAGCGAGCCGATGGTGCCCTTCGAGTTGCCGTTGTCCTGCAATCGCACGTCGTCGATGTTGATCTTGGCCTTCATGCCCTTGGCGTCGCGGATCTGGTTGCCCGCCGTTTCGATCGAGATGTTGCCGTAGTGCCCGGTCAGGTGCTGGATCAGGAACGGCGACGCGCCGAATGACACCGTGGCGTCGTCCTGCACCACGCACTCGGTGGCATGCGCGACGACGTTGTCAGCCCGGTCGCGCGCGTAGAGTTCCGCGCCCAGCAGGCCCGCGGCGATCAGCGCCACCACGATGACGACCGCCAGCACAATGGTCAGCGGGTCGCTGAACAGCCTCTTTATCCTGCCACCCAGCGAGGAGTCCTTCTGCTCGGGCGGCGGGGGAGCCTGCTGTCCCGGTCCGCTCGGCGGGTACTGCGGTGGCGGCCCTGGCGGGACCGCGCCGCCCTGCTGGGGCTGGTTGGCCGGGCGAGCCCAGGGATCAGTCACGCCCGCGATTCTGCCCTATCCGGCTGGGCGAGGGTCGAGCGGTTACGCAGCACCGCGATCGTGTCCCGGACCGACGCCACTGCATCCGGGTCGATGTCGGTGACGAGCAGCGACGGGTCGGCTCCCGCCGCGTCGACGACCTCGCCGAGCGGGGACGCGACGACGCTGCCGCCCACCCCCGTCGGGCCCACCTTGGCGATCTCGTCGCCCGGGTACGCCTGGCCGACAGCGGCGACGAAGCTGCCGGTGTCCAGCGCCCGCGCCCTCGCCAGCAGGGTCCACTGGTCCAGCTTGCCGGGGCCCGTGCCCCACGACGCGTGCACGGTGATCAGCTGCGCGCCGCGCTGTGCCAGCTTGACGTAGAGCTCGGGGAAGCGGATGTCGTAGCACAGGCTCAACCCGACGTTGACTCCGTCGACGGTGATCACCACCGGCGCATGCCCGGGCGCGACGGTGCGCGACTCGGTGAACCCGAACGCGTCGTAGAGGTAGATCTTGTCGTAGTGCGCCTCGACGCCGCGGCCGGTGGCGATCAGCGTGTTGGTGACCCGAGGCTGGCCGTCGCGGGTGTCGGCGGGCACGAACATGCCTGCCACCACGGTGACCCCCGTCTCGGCCGCAATGCGGCGCACCCCGTCGGCCCACGGTCCGTCCAGCGGCTCGGCGATGTCGGCCAGCGACACCCCGAAGCGGCACATGGTGGCCTCGGGAAACAGCACCATGGCGGCGCCCGCGTCGGAGGCGCGGCGGGTGTACTCGTCGACCAACCCCAGGTTGGCCTCGGGCTCGGTGCCGCTCTGGATCTGCGCCAACGCGATTCGCATAACGACAGCCTAGAGCGCTACGGCCCCCAGGCGTGCCGGTCGAGTGCGGCGGCCTTGTTGCCCAACTTGCCGGACCGGATCTGGCTGGCCAGGCTGTCCAGGATCACCCGCGAGCTCAGCAGCGCGGTCTGCTCGGCCCAGTCGTACGGCGGCGAGCATTCGACCACCTCGATGCCCGCCAGCCCAGGCTCGGACACCATGCGCACCAGGTTCAGCGCCTCGCGCGGCAACAGCCCGCCCGGCTCGGGCCAGCCGGTGCCCGGCACGAAGCCTGCGTCGATCACGTCGATGTCGAACGACAGGTAGACCGCCTTGGCGTCCTTCCACGCCACCTCGAGCGCCATCTCGGCGATCTTCTCGACGCCGACGCGCTCGACGTCGCCGACGGTGATCACCGTCGAGTTCCGTTCGCGGCCCACCTTCACGCCTGCCCGCGGCGCCTGCCAGCCCCCGATGCCGATCTGCACCAGGTTGGTCGCGGGCGCGTTCTTGATGTTCGTCGCGTGGAACCACGGCGTGGTGTGCATCCGCTCGTCGAGGTCGGACTCCTGCGTGTCGACGTGCCGGTCGAAGTGGATGATGCCGATGTTGCCGTCCAGGTATGGCGCCATTCCCCGGATGGTGGGAAAGCCGATGGAGTGATCGCCACCGAGCACAACGGGCATCACGCCCTTCTGTACGACGTGCGCCATCGCCTGGCTGATCTGATCGAACGACTTCTCCAGGTTGCCCGGAATCGTGAACACGTCGCCGATGTCGACCATGTTCAGCTGCTCCCGCAGATCGACACCCATCTCGTAGTTGTAGGTGCCGAAGAGGTTGGTGGAGCGGCGAATTCCCTGCGGGCCGAACCGGGTGCCCGGCCGGTAGGTGGCGCCCGCGTCGAGCGGCACGCCGAAGAACGCCACCTCGGCGTCGTCGACCTGGTTGACGTCCTCGACGAACGGACACTTCAGAAACGTCCCGCGCTCGCCGGCGAAGTGCGGCAACTCGCCGCGCACGAACGTGGAGATCCTGCGGTCGTTGATCGTGGGCGCGGCCTCCAGCCCGTAGGTCAGACTGCGCTCGATCTCCTCGCGCTCGCGGCGATCGGGCAATTGGGCTTCGGCCTGCTGGGCCCAGGCGCCTTCGCGGTTGAGTGGTTCAGACGGCGTGTCGGACATGACGACTCCTCGAGCGCCGTCTTGTCGCTGACCGGGTACGACGCACCTCGTCCGGGGAGCCGCCGAACGCAACCGGTGGCGGCTCCTGTCCTTATCTTGGGCAGCGTTCGCCGAACCCGCCACTCGAATCGCAACGAGGCGTTAACACCACGAGTTCATCGTCGTAATCGGCCGGGGCTTTTCTGACTGACGACTCACATTCACTTGTGAGGCGCGTCTAGGGTTCCGCCGTCCGCCGGGTCTGGTCCGAGAGACGCAGGCGGACGGCGACGGGGCCGCACGCTCCACGGCGGGACAAAAGCCCGGGAGGCACCACCTCACACGGAGGCTTCCCAATGATTCTTCTCGGCGTAGGCATCAGCGTCGCCCTCATCGTCGTCATCGGCTTCTTGGTTTCGAAGAAGGTCGAAGGCGACAGCGCGAATTTCCTCGTCGGCGGGCGCAGCCTGCCGTTGATCCTCGTCAGCGGCGCCCTGATGGGTTCGGCCGTCGACACCAACGCCACCCTCGGCAACACGGACCTGACCGCTGAGTTCGGCTTCTGGGCGGGCGCTTCGCTGCCCCTCGGTCTGGCCTTGTGTCTCTTGTTCACCGGCATCTTCTTCGCAAAACCGATGAACCGAATGGGTCTGACGTCGTTCCCGGACTATTACCACCTGCGATTCGGCCGCAGGGTCGAGTTCGTCGCGGCGATCATGCTGATCATCGGCTTCATCCTTCTGGTGGCCGGCAACCTCGTGGCGGGCGGGTTCCTCTTCCAGCACTTCACCGGGATGCCGTACTGGGTGGGCGCCGTGATCATCGCCGTGCTGGCGGTGTCGTACACCGGTGCGGGCGGACTGATCGCCGACGCCTACACCGCGATCATCCAGATGGTGTTGATCCTGGTCGGGGGTTGGGCGCTGTTCTTCTGGATGAGCTCCACCCACGGCATTACCATCCCAGACGGGATGGGGCCGTTCGCCTTCGGGCAACTCACCGACCCCGCGATGGGTGCCACCGTCAACTGGGCGACGCTGATCGCCCTCGGCATCGGCGATATCGTCGCGATCGACTTCATGCAACGGGTCTTCTCGGCCAAATCGCCTGAGACGGCCCGTCGCTCATGTTTCGCCGCCGCCGGCGGCACCGCGCTGATCGGCGTTCCGTTTGCGCTCGTCGCGCTGGCAGCCTCGGGGGTGCTGGGCGAGGGCGACGACCCGATCCTGCTGCGTCTGCTCGACCAGGTGCCACTCGTGATCACGATCGTGGTGCTCTGCGGTCTCGTCGGCGCGTCCATGAGCACGGCCAACGGCGCGATCCTGGCCATCTCCAACGTGTCGGTCCGCAACGTGGGCGGTGTGCGGCGCGTGCACGTGACGGGCCAGCGCGATCCGCTGCTGTGGGCGACCCGCATCGCGATGGTCCCGGTGACCGTCTTGGCGATCGCGGTCGCGATCTATGTCAAGCAGACCGGCATCCTGCTGACCCTGGCCTTCGACCTTCTACTGGCCTGCCTGGTGGTGCCGTTCATCCTCGGCATGTGGTGGCGTAAGGGCACGGCACTGGCGGCGATGGTGTCGATTGTCGTCGGCCTCGCCGTGCGCCTCGTGCTGTTCGTCATGACGCCCACGATGTATGGCCTGGACAACACCATCCTCTACGTCCCCAACGGGGTCTTCGATGCGACGTTCGACGGCTGGCCGACGTTCATCGCGTTCGGTGCGTCGCTGGCGAGCTATGTGGTCATCGCCCTGCTCACCCCCGCGTCGCCGATCAAGGGCCTCGATATCCGGGTGGCCGAAGACGTCGACGACGCACTCGAAGAGGCGGCCGTTGCAGACGAGCAACAACCGGTCAGGGTCGAGGCGGGGCAACAATAGCCCACGGCACCGTGAGCACCCCGTCACGCATCCGGCGGCGGGGCGGTTCGACCGGCCATCCGTTGTCGCGCAACAGATTCAGCATGGCGCGCCAGCGTTCCCTTGCGCCGAACACGCCGTGGCCCGCCACGCTGGCCCAGGCGTGATCGGCCGCCGACAACAAGGTGTTTATCGGCCGGCCCGCCACGTTGTGATGGATCAGCGCCTTGGGTAGCCGCTCGGCGAGGTCTGACGGCGCATCGATCGCGAACGGGTCGCACGCCAGCGTGAGGCTGACCGGCCCGTCGCCGTCGAGCAGGACCCAGGCGCACCGTCTGCCGATCTCGTCGCAGGTGCCGTCGACGATCAGGCCGCCGGGCGCCAGCCGTGTCCGCATCATCGACCAGGCCTCGTCGACGGCGTCCTCGCGGTACTGCCTCAGCACGTTGAACGCGCGCACCAGCACCGGCCGGTGGCCGGCCAGTTCGAAGCCGCCGAGGCCGAACTCGACGGAGTCGTTGCCGGCGACCCGCGCGCCGGCAACCCGGTCCGGGTCGATCTCCAGGCCCATCACCCGCACGTCCGCCCGCACCGCGCGCAGTCGGCTGGCCAACTCGAGGGTGGTCACCGGCAGCGCGCCGTAGCCGAGATCGATCACCAGGGGATCGGCGGCCGACTGCAGGGAGGTGCGCACCCGCGGCGAGTGCACCAGCCAGCGGTCGCACCTGCGCAGCCGGTTGTGGCCGGTGGTGCCCCGCGTCAGCTGTCCGACCGGGGCGCCCATGGCCCGATTTTAAGGTGTCGGGGGCCATTTGCCCTGATCCACGCCGCGCCGCGGAGCATAGTTCGAAGCTTGTTTAAACGAGAGGCTCGTTCTACTGTGATCAGGTGTTTGAGGTCGGCCGAACGATACCGAAGGCGCTGCGGGAGCGTTACGAAGCGCAAGGCTGGTGGACCTCCGAAACCCTCGGTGACCTCGTGTCGGGGGCGGTGCAACCGCGCAGGCAGCTGCCCTTCCGGGTGCACTCCGCCGTCCGGCCGTTCGCGGGCACGTTCGGCGACGTGGAGCGGACGGCCCGCAGGCTGGCGGCCGGGTTGCGCAGGCGTGGCGTCGGCGCGGGCGATGTCATCGCGTTCCAGCTACCCAACTGGATGGAGGCCGCCGCCACGTTCTGGGCGGCGACGTTCCTGGGCGCCGTGGTGGTGCCGATCGTGCACTTCTACGGGCGCAAGGAGGTCAGCCACATCCTGGCCACGGCCCGGCCGACGGTGTTCGTCGCCGCCGAGGAGTTCGGCCGAATGCGCTTCGATCCGGAAGTCTCGGCCGAGGTCCCGATCGTTGGCGTGGTCGGCCGCACCTTCGACGAGCTGTTGGCCGAAGAGCCGATGGACGGCGTCGTCGCCGCCGATCCGTCCGGGCCCGCACTGATCGCGTTCACATCGGGAACCACCCGCGACCCCAAGGGCGTGGTGCACAGCCACCAGACGCTGGGATTCGAGATCCGCCAACTCGGCGAGAACCATCCGGACAACCCCAACGGCACCCTGATGGCGCTGCCCGTCGGGCACTTCATCGGGATGCTCGGCGGGCTGCTGTGTCCCGTGCTCGAGGGCGCGCCGATACACCTGAGCGACGCATGGGACCCCGGCAAGGTGCTGGCGCTGATGCGCAGCGACGGCGTCGGGTTCGGAGGTGGGCCAACATATTTCATCACCAGCCTGCTGGATCACCCGGAGTTCACCGAGGACCATCTGCGGTACATGCCCTATCTCGGCCTCGGCGGATCCGCCGTCCCCGCGGCCGTCACGCGGCGGGTCACCGACCTCGGGCTGACGGTGACGCGGTCCTACGGCAGCACCGAGCACCCGTCCATCACCGGTGCCAAACCGGATGCGCCCCAGGACAAGCGGCTGTTGACCGACGGCGAGGCGCGCCCAGGCGTCGAGATCCGGCTGGCGGCCGACGGCGAGATCCTCAGCAGGGGACCCGATCTGTGCCTCGGCTATCTCGATCCCGCGTTGTCGGCCAAGGCGTTCGACGACGACGGCTGGTATCACACCGGTGACATCGGCGTGCTCGACGGCGACGGCTACCTGACCATCACCGACCGCAAGGCCGACGTCATCATCCGCGGCGGCGAGAACGTCAGCGCGCTCGAGGTCGAGGAGACGCTGCTGGCCATGCCCGAGGTCGCCGAGGCGGTCGTCGTGGCGGCGCCCGATGACCGCCTCGGCGAGCGGGTGGTCGCGGTGTTGCGGCTGCGGCCCGGTCACCGGATGCCCGGCCTCGACCGGGTGCGCGAACACTTCGCCGCCGTTGGGCTGGCCCGCCAGAAGTGGCCCGAGGACCTGATCGAAGTCGACGACTATCCGCGCACGGCGAGCGGAAAAGTGCAGAAATATCTGGTGCGAGAACAGGTTCGACGTCTGCCGGCGTCACAAGCATGAGGAGTGGGTAGTGGCCGGACGGGTGCAGGGCAAGGTGGCCTTCGTGACCGGAGCCGCGCGGGGGCAGGGGCGCAGCCATGCGGTCCGGCTCGCCGAGGAGGGCGCCGACGTCATCGCGATCGATGTCTGCCGCCACATCGAGAACACGCCGGAGCCCGCGCCCACCCCGGAGGATCTCGCCGAGACCGCCGACATGATCAAGGCGCTCGATCGCCGGGTGGTGACCGCCGAGGTCGACGTCCGTGACTTCGACGCGCTGAAGGAGGCGGTGGACGGCGGGGTGGACGAATTGGGCCAGCTGGACATCGCCGTCGCCAACGCGGGTATCGGCACCCCGGGTGCGATGCTCGACGAGATGGACGAGCCGCGCTGGCAGCAGATGCTCGACGTCAACCTGTCCGGGGTGTGGAAGTCGGTCAAGGCTGCGGTACCGCACATCAAGGCCGGCGGGCGCGGCGGCTCGGTGATCATGACCAGCTCGGTGGGCGGGCTGAAGGCCTATCCCCATGTCGGCCACTACGTCACCGCCAAGCACGGGGTGGTCGGGCTGATGCGCACCTTCGCCGTCGAGTTGGGCCAGTTCTCGATCCGCGTCAACTCCGTTCACCCCACCCACGTCGGCACCGACATGCTGCTCAACGAGTCGACGTACCGGTCGTTTCGGCCCGATCTGGACAACCCGGGGCCCGCCGACATCGAGCCGATCTGCAAGATGTTCCACATGCTGCCGATCCCCTGGGTGCAGGCCGCCGACATCAGCAACGCGGTGCTGTTCCTGGCGTCCGACGAGGCGCGCTACATCACCGGGGTCCCGTTGCCGATCGATGCGGGCAGCTGCCTGAAATGACCACCGTGCCCGACACCCTGAGCGAGGCGCTGTCGCCGCGCTGGCTCACCGGGGCACTGCGACAACGGTTCCCGGGCGTCGAGGTGGTGGACGTGACGCCGGGTCCGGTGGTGGACCGGATCTCCACCAACGCGCGGTTCACCATCGCGTGCGCGGGCCCGCTGCCCCCCGGCCTGCCGGCGCGGCTGTGCGTGAAGGGCTACTTCAACGACATCGGGCGCGCGGCCCGGTTCATCGGCGAGCCGGAGGCGTACTTCTATCGCGACCTGGCCGCAGACACCGGTGTGCGCACCCTGCGGCCGGTCTACGCCGACGTCGACCCAGCCACCAGGCACGGGGTCGTCATCACCGCCGACGTCGCCGCCGAGGGCGCCGAATTCCTCGACGGCAGAAGCGCGTACACAATCGACCAGGCGGCGCAGAGCCTGTCCGAGTTGGCTCGGCTGCACGCGGCGACGTGGTCCGATCCGCGGTGGTCGGACGCGCAGTGGCTGGCGCCGCGGCTGGGCAAGGTGTTCGAGTCCTGGGGGATGGCTGCCACGACGGGTGTCATCGCGGGAAACCTGATCGGCCCCAACGGCAGCGGGGTGCCGGTCGAGATGCGCGACGAGCACCGGCTGATCGACGCCTACCGGGCGATGGCCGCCGCCGCGCAACCCGCCCAGTGGTGTGTGATCCACGCCGATCCGCATGTCGGCAACCTGTTCCTCGACGCGACCGGCGCGCCGTGTCTAGTGGATTGGCAACTGGTGCAGCGTGGTTGGTGGTCCGTCGACGTCGGCTACCACATCGCGTCGGCGCTCACGGTCGAGGACCGCAGGCGCGCCGACCGTGACCTGCTGCGCCACTACCTGGACCGGCTTCGCTCGTTCGGGGTGGATCCGCCCGCCTTCGACGATGCCTGGGCCCAATTGTGGCGAGGCGTCCTGCACGGCTTCTTCCTGTGGTCCATCACGACCAAGGTGGAGCCCGCGGTGATCGAGATCCTGCTGCACCGCCTCGGCACGGCGGCGGCCGACTTCACCGCGACGGTGCCGGCATGACGGGCGCCTTCGACGGGATCCGCGTCGTCGAACTGGCCCAGTGGGTGTTCGTGCCCGTCGCGGGCGCGCTGTTGGCGGATTGGGGCGCCGACGTGATCCGGGTCGAGCGACTGGACGGCGACCCGTATCGCGGGCTGGCCACCCAGGGCATCGGGACCGACCGCGGCGGCGTGAATCTGTCCATGGCGCTTGCCAACCGGGGCAAACGCTCGGTCGCGCTGGACCTGCGTCATCCGCGGGGTCTCGAGGTGCTGCACGATCTGCTGGCGTCGGCCGACGTGCTGCTCACCAGCCTGCGTCCCGGCGCGCTGGACCGGCTCGGGCTCGGCGCCGACGCCGTGCGCGAGCGGCATCCGCACCTGGTGTACGCGCGGGGCCACGGCTTCGGCGTGAACGGACCCGACGCGAACCAGCCGGGTTACGACAGTTCGGCGTTCTGGGCGCGCGGCGGGGTCGGGCACATGCTCACCCCGGCCGAACGGGACTACCCGATCAGCCAGCGCGGCGCGATGGGCGACCGCAACGGCGCGATGGCGCTGGCCTTCGGCATCTCCGCGGCATTGCTGAAGCGCACCCGGACCGGCCAGGGCTCGGTGGTGGACGTCTCGCTGCTGGCCACCGCGATGTGGATGCTGTCGTCGGATCTTCTCGCCGCGCTCAACGGCGGAGAGGCGCAGCCGGTTTCGGGCCGCGGGCCGTTGGTGAACCCGCTGACCGCCACCTACCGGACGAAGGACGACCGCCACATCCAGCTGATGTTCCTGCAGGGCGACCGCTACTGGGGCGAGTTCTGCCGCACGGTCGGTCGGCCCGACCTCGCCGACGACCCGCGATTCGCCGACATGGTCGCGCGCCGGACCAACGCCGTCGCATGCATCGCCGAACTCGACGCCGTCTTCGCCACCCACACGCTTGGAGAGTGGAAACAGATACTCGCCCCGCTCGACGCGCCGTGGTCACCGATGCAGACGATGGCCGAAGTGGTGGACGACCCACAGGTGATCGCCAACTCCTACGTCGGCGACGTCGCGACCGACGACGGCGGCTCCTACCGGTTGCCCTCCGTGCCAGTGCAATTCGACGGACAGCCGCCGCCGTTGCGGCGGGCGCCCGAGCACGGAGAGCACACCGAGGCCGTGCTGCTCGAGCTGGGCTACGAGTGGGACCGAATCACCGAATTGGCCGATGAGGGAGCCATTCCGTGAGCTCCGGACGCCCGCTGCCGGTTCCCGACGAATCGTCGAAGCCCTATTGGGCCGCCGCCGCGCGCCACATCCTGACGATCGCACGCTGCACCGACTGCGGGATCATGACGGTTCCGCCCGATGTGGTGTGCACGGCCTGCGGGTCGACCGATCCCCGCTACGAGTTCACGCCGGTGAGCGGTAACGGGGTGGTGCGGTCGTGGACGGTGGTGCGGAAGAGCTTCCTGCCGGGCTTCGATGTGCCGTTCGTTCTCGTCGACGTCGAGCTCGTCGAGCAGGCCGACCTGCGCGTCGTCGGGAGGCTGCTGGGCGTCGACGCGGCGCGCCTGCATTTGGGCGCCGAGGTCGCCGTGGCGTTCGAGGACCTCACCGACGACATCGCGGTTCCCGCCTTCGAGTTGGTGGTGCGAACGTGAACGCCGTCGCGATCGCCGGGTACGCGCACAGCGAGATCGAGCGGCGCGCGGACCGCCCGTTGGGCGCCATCGCCGTGGACACCGCCCGGGCCGCCATCCTCGACGCGGGCCTGACCGTCGACCGCGTCGACGGCTTCGTCAGCTCCGCCATGTTGCCCAGCGCCGGCGGGCACCAGGCCGTCGACGGCGTCAGCACGGTGAGCTCGGCGTGGCTGGCCCGCAGCCTGGGCGCGCGGCCCGGCTACGTCGCGGGCTTCGACGGCGTCGGCCAGGTCAGCGGATCGGTGGCGATGGCCGTCAACGCATTGAAGAGCGGTGCCGCAGAGCATGTTCTGGTGCACCGCGCGCTGCACAACCCGGCGGGCAGCTATCACGCCAACCCGATGCGGGAGGCGCGCGGGGCGGCGCAGTGGACCGCGCCGCAGGGCTTCTTCGGACCGCTGGCGATGATCGCGCTGCCCTGCACCGAGTACCTGCAGCGGTTCGGCGCGCGGCGGGAGTCGTTGGCGGCCGTCGTGACCGAGGCCCGCAAGAACGGCGCGCGGCTGCCGTGGTCGCACTGGTACGACCGGCCGCTGACCGTCGACGACTACCTCGCCGAGCCGACGCTGGCCGACCCGATCTGCCGGTTCGACTGCGACATCCCGGTCGACGGTGTCGCCGCGTTCGTGCTGACGTCGGCCGAACGCGCACGCGACCTACCCAACCGGCCGGTGTATGTGGCCGGGCACGCGGGCGCCACGACCGTCCGTCGCAGGCTGCCGCTGCACTGGCCGCTGGACGACATCATCGACGGTGGCGTGGACACCGTCGGCAGGCTGTGGCGGCAGACCGGCCTGCACATCGCCGACGTCGACCTGCCGCAGGTCTACGACGGGTTCTCCCCCCTGGTCTGGTTCTGGTTGGAGGCGCTGGGCGTCTGCCCTGTCGGCGAGGCCCACCGGTTCGTCGACGGCGGCGGAATCGACAGCGACCGGCCCGGCGCGCTGCCCGCGCTGTCGGGCGGGGGCGCGCTGGGCAACGGCCGAATGCACGGCGTGCCACAGATGCTCGAGTGCTACCTGCAACTGTCCCGCCGCGCGGGGGAGCGGCAGCGCGACGTGTCCGTCGGGTTGGCGTGCCAGTCGTCGCCCCACTTCGGCGGCGTGGTGGCCTACACCGCCGAGCCGGTGTAGCGGCTGCACTAAGCTGCGGTCGGCTGACGGAAAGCGGGTTCGGCGCGATGAGCGAGCTGAGATACGACCGCAGGGTCGCGATTGTCACGGGCGCGGGCGGCGGGCTGGGCAAGTCCCACGCCCTGCTGCTCGCCTCGCGCGGGGCCCGGGTGGTGGTCAACGACATCGGTGGCTCGGTCACCGGTGAGGGCTCCGACAAGAGCCCCGCCGAGGCGCTGGTCAATGAGATCAGGGACAACGGCGGCGAAGCCGTCGCCGACGTCAACAGCGTCGCCACCGAAGAGGGCGGCGCCGCGCTCGTGCAGAACGCGATCGACAATTTCGGGCGAATCGACATCGTCATCAACAACGCGGGGATACTGCGCGACAAGAACTTCGAGCACATGACGGCCGATCTACTGGCGCCGGTGCTCGACGTCCATCTCAAAGGCGCCTTCAACGTCACCGTGCCCGCGTTCCGGGTCATGCAGGCCCAGGGCTACGGTCGCGTGGTCAGCACCACGTCGGCGTCAGGCATTCTCGGCTCGCCCGCCAAGAGCAACTACGCCGCGGCCAAGACCGGGCTGATCGGCCTGACCCGGGTCATCGCGGCCGAGGGCGCGCCGCACAACATCAAGGCCAACGCGTTGAGCCCGATCGCCTACACCCGGATGCTCGCCCACTCGCTCGAGGTCCCGGAGGCCGACGAGCAGCTCGGCCCCGACGCGGCCCGGGTCAAAGAGCAGCTCACCAAGATGTTCACCGAAACGCTTGACCCAGCGCTGGTTTCACCGGTGGTGGCGTTTCTGGCCCACGAGGACTGCCCGGTGTCCGGCGAGCTCTACACCGCGGGCGGCGGGCAGGTGTCGCGATGGTTCATCGGCCGGACCAAGGGCTACTTCAGCCGCGAACTGTCCATCGAGGCGGTCGCCGAGCATTTCGCGGAGATCCGCGACGAAACCGACTACACGGTGATGAACGACCCCGCCGAGGAGGTCGGCCAGGTCCTGACCGCGGTCAACGGCAGCGACACGACGGTGAAGTAGGCATGTTCGCGGCAGCCGGAGTCCAGGACGCGGCCGACGAAGTGCCGTTCGGGGAGCGGGTGAGCACGCTGGCCTCGACCGACCCCGACGGGATCGGCCTGACGACGGTGGCGCCCGACGGCGCTGAACGCAGCTTGTCCTGGCGGCAACTCGAGTCGGGAGCCAACCGATTCGGCCGGGAATTGCTGGCCTCCGGCGCCACTCACGGATCGTTCGTCGCGATCGCGATCCCCAATTCAGCCGACCTCGTGCTCACCGTGCTCGGCTGCTGGAAGATCGGGGCGGTTCCGATCACCGTGCGGTGGGACCTCCCGCAATGGGAGCTGTCTCGGCTGATCGACGCCATCGACCCTGCTGTCGTGGTCGACGAACGCAACCGGGAGATGTTCACCGCAGGTGCCGCCGCACGCTCCGATGACATTCTCCCGCAAGCTGTCTCACCGATGGTGAACGGTATCTGCAGCAGCGGATCGACAGGTCTGCCGAAAGTCATCCTCACCACCAGGCCCGCGATGTGGACGCCGCAGCAGAGCGAGCCGTTCATGGCCACGTGGGCGCCGGTGCCGCGACCGCAGACGATCATGGTGCCCGCGCCCATGTACCACACCAACGGCTTCAACACGCTGCAGCACCTGCTCGGCGGCGACCGTCTGGTGGTGCTGGAGCGCTTCGACGCGAACCTGGCGTTGAGCACCATCGAAAAGCACCGGGTCACCAACTTCACGGCCACCCCGACGATGCTGGCCCGAATGGCCCGGGTCCCCGACGTCGACGAGCGCGACCTGTCCAGCGTGGTGTGGATCCTGCAGGGCGCGGCGGTGATGCCGCCTTCTCTGCTGCACAGGTGGTTCGACCTGCTCAGCCCCGAGAAGGTGGTGATGGCCTACGGCATGACCGAGAACTTCGGCCTTGCGGCGCTGCGGGGTGACGAATGGTTGCGCCACCCCGGCAGCGTGGGCCGTGGATTCCGCGACACCGAGATCCAGATCCTGGACAGCGACGGCAGACCCGTGCCCGCCGGTGAACTCGGCGAGATCTACCTGCGCGCGCCGATGGGCGCGACCTATCGCTATATCGGTGGGGCGCCGCAGCTTCCGGCGACACCCGACGGGTTCCACACCGGGGGTGACATCGGTTGGCTGGACAGCGACGGGTATCTCTATGTCACCGACCGGCGCGTCGACATGATCGTCACCGGCGGCGCGAACGTGTACCCGGCTGAGGTGGAGAGCGCGCTCGCCGAGCACGAGGACATCGCCGACGTCGTCGTGCTCGGATTGCGAGACCCCGAGTGGGGCAGGCGCGTTCATGCGGTCGTCGAACTCGCTGACCCCGACCGCCGGCTCTCGGAACAGGACGTGATCGCTTACGCCAAGAGCAAGCTGGCGTCCTACAAGGCGCCCAAGACGGTCGAGTTCATCACCGAGATACCCCGCAGCGCGGCGACGAAGGTGAGTCGGTCCGCGATGGTCGAAGCCCGCGGCGGTTGACACCGGTCCGTCACCCGATAGGCAGCAGATCCTGCCACTGGCCGGACGACGCCGAAGCCACCAGGTCCGTCTGCCGGTACACCTGTCCGTCGGACCCGACGTAGCGTCCGGTGCGCGGGTCGTACTGCGAAACCGCCGCCGAGGCCTGCGGACCGGATCCATTGCCGGAGAAAGAGTTCGGTGCCGCTGCGGGACCCTCCACCGGTGGCGGCACTTCCGGCGCGTCGGGCGGCATCGGGGTGCCCTCGATCGGTGCGTAGGTGTTGTCGTTGAGGTTCGCCCTGCTGTCGGGGGGTACCCCTTGCGCGATGAGATTCGGGTCGAACGGGTAGGGCCCCAAGACGTGCTGCCGCATGGCGATTGGTTCGTAGGGTTTGTCGCTGTCGCAGATCTCGACTGTCGGCGCGCGCTTGCCCGGTTGACCCATACACGGGTTGTTGCGAACGCCGCGCACCGCGATGGGGGAGTCCTGCGGCAGCTTGCAGTAGAGGTCGTCGGGGGTGTCGATCACCGTCTCGTCGGCAGGCGACCGCCATTGTGACGGCGGCAGGAAGCCGACCGTGCACGGCGGAGGGTCCCCGTTCATCAGCGAGAACCCGCCCAGCGACAGGCCGGTGGGATTGTTCAACGGAGAGAGCGCCCCGAACCCGCCGATGTAGGGCGGCAGCAGAACGAGCAGTTGACGCAGCGACGGGTTGTAGGTGACTCCGACCTCGCCGACGGTGGTCAGGTTCGCCAGCAGCACGGGCAGCGTCGGCTTGACCTGATCGAGCAGTTTCGACACCTCATCGGCGGTGCCGGGTCCGGTGTTCAATATCGTTCGCAGGTCATCGTCGTTCGCGACGACCTGCCCGGTCACGGCGTTCAGGCTGCGCGCCCACGAGCGCAGGTCATCGACACTTCGCGCCTGGGAGTCCAGCAGTGGGCCGCTGTCGTCGACGAGCGTCCTGGTGCGGTCGGCTGTGGCGTTGGCGTCGGCGGCGATGCGCCCGCCGGAGTCCAGCAGCGATCCGACGTCGTAGCCCGCGCCGTTGAAGGCGCGAAAGGATTCGTCGAGCAGGGCGGAGACCTTGTCCTTGGGCACGCTGCCGACCAGGGCGCTGAGTCGGTCGAGTACCGGACCGACTTTTTCCGGGACCGTCGTGTCCGCTCTGGCTATCACCGCACCGTCGGTCAGATACGGGGGTCCGCCGCTGCGGGGAATCAGGTCGACGTATTGTTCGCCGACAGCCGACACGCTGCGCACACTGGCCACGACGTCGGCGGGGACCTTGGGCGAATCACTCAGCGAGAGAACAGCTGTCGCGCCCCTTGCGGTCGGCTCGACGCTGGACACCTTGCCGATCTGTACGCCGCGGTAGGTGACGTTCGCGAATCGGTACAGTCCGCCGGTTCCCGGAAGCTGCATGGTGACTCTGATATGGCCGACGCCCAGCCACGTCGGCACCTGAAGGTATCCGAACACCATCGCGGCCATGCCGACGACGGAGGCGATCGTGAACACGATCAGTTGTGTTCGGGCGAATCGGGTCAGCATCTAGAACGGCCCCGCGAATATCGTCGACGACTGGTTCACGGGCGCCGGTGGCGGTGTGACCGGCAGGACCGGTTCGGCTGCGGGTGCCGGTTCGGCCTGCGACGGCGCACCCTGCTGCGGCGGGGGTGTGACGCCCGCGCTGAGCGGCGCATAGGTGTAGTTGAGGGTGATCGGGTCGCCAGGTGCGGGCACCAATTCGGCGTTGGGGTCGCCCCATCGGGTGCCCAGGAACAGTGAGCGTTTCAGCCGTCCGTAGGTCAGATCCATCGTGGCGAAGATGTTGATGTAGTCGCCTCTGATGGCGCGGTCGACGAAGTTCTGGGAGAACGGGAACGTCGGGATGTAGGCCAGGACCGTATCGAGGTCGGGGCCGACGTCGGCCAGTGCGGCCAGCGTCGGCTCCAGGTTGGTCAGGTTGCGGACGAGATCGTCCTGGGTGCTGTTGACCAGTTCGGTTGCGGTGTCGCTGAACTCGCCGAGTTTCTGCATCGCGCTGACAAGTCGCGCCCGCTCGGCCAGCAGCACGTCGAGAGCGGGCGGAACGGTGTCCAGCGCATCGGTGATGTCGTCCCTCTGGCTCGACAGCGTTGCGGTCAGCCGGTCCAGTGCCGTGATCGTGTCGCTGAAGTGGTCCCGTTGCTCGTCGACGACGCCCACGAACGTGTTCAGCCGGGAAATCAGGTCACGAACATCGCCCTGGCGACCCGCCAGCGCTGTCGCGGCGCTGTGGATGAAGTCGCCGATCTGGCCGAGACCGCCCGCATTGGTCACCACCGACAGCGACGAGAGGGTCTGTTCGGTCGACGGGTACGTCGACGACTTGTTCAGGGCGATCGTGGAACCGGGCGCGAGTCGACCTTTCGGCGGTTCTCCCAGCGGCGGGTCCAACGCGAGGTGCATGGACCCGAGCAGGCTCGTCTGCCCGATGGTGGCGACGGCGTTGGCGGGGACCACCACGTCGGGCCTGACCCGCACATCGACCACTGCGTGCCAGTCCCGCGCCTTCAGGCGGCCCACGCTGCCCACCACCACGTCGCCGATCATCACCGGCGAATTCGATTCCAGCGTGCCGACGTTGGCGATCAGGACGTGGTAGACGTCGCTACCGGAACCGCTGGCGACGGCGCCGGGCAGTGGCAACGAGTTGACCCCGCCGAATCCGCACGACGTCGCGACCACCGCGACGCACAGGCCCGCCACCGCGGACCGCCACACCCCTCGTGTCGTCATGATGGCGGTGTCCCCTCGGCGGGCAGCAGCATGTCCGGAAGTGTCGGCGTGGGTGACGCGGGCGGTTCGGGCGCGAACCCCGGTGGCGGTGCGACGTCGCCTGCGCCCGTGTACGCCGACACCGCGGGCGGTGGTTCGGGCGGGCCGGGGGCGGGCCCTGCGCCGTCGGGCGCGAGCGCGGGATCGCTGTAGGCCAGTTTGTCCGGGGTCACCGACGGCATCAGGGCCGGGTTCAGCGGTGGCTGCGGCAGCACGTTGAAGTTGAGCAGGCGCAGGGCCGGGCCGAGGTACTGCGCGCAGAGCTTGCCGGTCTCCGACGCGGTGGCGTTTTCGACGGCGCCGATCGCGGAGCAGATGAACGCGACGGGGTTGGAGAAGTTGGCGAACACGAATGTGCCCAGTCCGCCAGGCACGTTCGGGTGAAGGATGTTGTACGCGTTGGCGAATGCGGTCGGGGCAACATGGAGGATGTTCTCCAGGTCCGTGCGGTGCTCGACGAGCACTCCGGTGGCGTTGGCCAGGCGCTGGACCTGTTCTGCTGTCTTGTCGCGGGTGTTGGCGACGAAACGCTGCACCTCTTTGACAGCCACCGCGAGTTCTGACATGGCCGCGTCCAGGTCGCTTCTGCTGTCGTCGAGCACCGTGCCGAAGGTCGCCAGCCGATTCTGGAACAGGACGAGATCGTCGCTGCTGTCGTGCAAAGCGCTGACGAAGGTCTGCAGGTTCTCGATGGTGGCCACGATGTCGCCACTGCCGTCGGAGAGGATGCGGGCGAGCTGTGACAGCTGGGCGAAGGTCTGCCGCAGCTTGTCGCCGTTGCCCTGCATCGCGTCCGCGGTGCTCTCGATGAATCTGCCCACCGAACTGCTCGACAGTGTGCTGTCGGGACCGAGTTCCGTTGCCAATCGCGACAACTGCGTCTTGACCTCGTCCCATTCGATCGGAACAGCCGTTCGGTCCTGCCCGATGACCGCGCCGTCGCCCAGCCGCGGACTGCCCGCCCGGTAGAGCGGGGCGAGTTGCACGTACCGGGCCGCCACCAGGTTCTGCGCGACGATCACCGCCTTGGCGTCGGCGGGCACCCGCACGTCGTGATCGACCTCCAACGTCACTGCGGCATGCTCGGGTTGCGGAGTGATCGATCGGATCGTGCCGACCCTCACCCCGGCGATGCGCACCTGGTCACCGGGGTAGAGCCCGGTGGCTGACGAGAAGTACGCCGTGATGGTCTGCGGCCGAAACCAGGTCTGGCGCACCAGGACCCCGGTGCCTGCGGCCACCAAAGCCACCAGGACCACCAGCAACGCCGCCCGCCACCGCGGGCTCACCGGGTGCCTCCCGGGATGCCGTTGTGCGGCCAGGGGAACAGTGCCCGGGGCATGTCCGGATCGCCCCGCCGGAAGCCGAACGCGTAGTCCAGGAACGGCTGCAGCAACTGCGGCGGGATGAGGTTGGGCACATACGCGCTGTAGTAGGCACCGCTGGAGACGGACTCGCTGGTGGTCCTCTCGAACTTCTTCAGGCCCGGAAGTGCTTTGGACAGGCTGTCGCGGTTCCTCTCCAGCATGGCGGTCACCGAGTTGAGCCGATCGAGGGTCGGCGCGAGTTCGGCCTCGTTGTCCTTGACCAGACCCGTCAGGTTCCTGGCGACCGCGGCGGTGTTGGCCAGAAGTTCGCTGATGGCGTCGCGACGTTGCACCAGGACCGCAAGCAGGTCGTTGGCGTTCAGGATGAGTGTGTTCACCTGCTGGCCGCGGTCTGCGAGTACCCGGGTGACCGATGCCGCGTTCTCCAGCAGGTCCGCCAGCCTCTCACTGCGGGCGTTCAGCGAGCTGGACAGCCTGGTCAAGCCGTCGAAAGTCGGGCCGAGTTGGGGCGCAACCTGATTCAACGTCGCCGACAGGGTGTCCAGCGATTGGTTCAGCGATTCGGTGTCGGTGCCTGCGACGTTGGTGGTCAAGTCGTTGACCGCCTCGTTGAGTGAGTACGGCGAGCCCGTGCGCGACAGCGGGATGACGTCGCCGACGTGCATCGACCCGCTGCCCGTCGGTTCCAGGGTCATGATTCGCGCGCCGAGCAGGGAGCCGGTTCGGATGTGTGCGGTGGTCTGTTCGCCGAGGCGCACGTTGCCTCTGACCATGAAGGTCACCACCGCGCCGTGTTCGCCCAGCGCGACGTCGGTGACGGTACCCACCTTTGTGCCCGAGACCTTCACGTCGTTGCCCGACGCCAGGCCCCCCGCGTCGGCGAACTCCGCCTCATACGAGATGCCGGTTGCCCACGCGATGAGCCGTTCGGGCTGCAAACCGACGCCGACGACCAACAGTGCCAGCACGACTCCGAGGAATCCCACCCGCCGCAGTGCGGGGTTGTTGCGGTACTTAAGCATCGGGCTCCGCGCACCTCCCGTCGCGTTGTTTGATGAACGGGAAGACCGCGGTACGCCCCTGTAGGTCCGACACCCGAATGCTGACGCCGCACAGGTAGTAGTTCACGAAGCTGCCGTAGGACCCGACCCTGGCCAACTTGCGGTAGTTCTCGGGCGCGCGCTGTATCGCCTTCTCGATCAGGCCTTTGTCCTGATCCAGCAGCGGTGCAACGCGATTCAACTGGTCGACGGTGCCCGCGAGAGGCGTTCTCGCGTTGGTCAGCAGGTCGGCGATGGAGGCCGTTCCGGTGCTCAGCGAGTCGATGGCGACGCCGATCGTGTCGCGGTCGGCAGCCAGTTCGGTGGTCAGCCGTTCGAACCGGTCGAGGGCGCCGGAGAATCGCTGGCCCTGCTCGCTCAGCGTGCCGAGCACGGTGTCGAGATTGTCGATGACGCTCTGCAGGGCGGTGTTGTTGTCGGCCAGCGTGTTCGAGAACGACGACGTCCTGCTCAGCAGTGACTGCAGGGTGTCGCCCTGGCCCTGAAAGATTTGGAGCAGCGCTTCGGTGAGCGCGTTGACGTCGCGTGGGTCGAGTCCGCGTATCACCGGTTTGAGCCCGCCGAGCAGCAGGTCGAGGTCGAGCGCCGGTTGGGTCCGGTCCGCGGGAATCTGCGAACCACGCGCCATGACCTGAGCGGGCCCCGGCCCGTCGAGCAGTTCGAGATAGCGGTCGCCGACGAGGTTCAGATAGCGCACGGCGGCCCGCGACGCGGTGGTCAGGACCACGTCGTCGTCGGCGTCGAATGTCACCAGCACCGTGTTGTCGCCGCGAAGCGTGACCGCGTCGACGGTGCCGACCCGCACGCCCGCCACCCGAACGGAGTCGCCGCCCTTCAGGCTCGAGGCGTCGGTGAACACGGCGGAATAGCCGTGCGTCGAACCGCCGCGGAACTCCCCGAAGATGGCGAACAGGCAACCGGTCAGCAACAGCGCCACCACGCCGAAGGCGCCGAATCGTAAAGCGTTGCCTCGCAGGCTCATCCGGGCTGACCCCACTGTGCGCTGTTGCGTGGCGGCCCGTCGATCGGGCCGAACAGCCACTCCTTGAGCGCGTCGGAGTTCAGCACGATGCCCTGGTTGCCGTACCCGGCGGCGCTGGTTCCGACGTCTGCGACGACCTTGGGCGGGAAGGTGTTGTACTGAATCGGAATCTGGCCCTTGCACTGGGGCCCACCCGCGGCCGCGACCTTCGGCAGATCCTGCGGGTAGCGGTATCGCTCGATGCCCAAGGTGAGCGCACCCAGGTCGTAAACCCCGGGTAGCGGGTTGGGCGGCTTGCGGACGAAGTCGATCATTCCGGTGAGGCTGCAGTTCAGCGCCTCGCGGTATTCGCTGGTGAGATCGGTGGTCGGCACCAGCAGATGCATCAGGTTCGCCAGCGGCGCCGAATTCGCCCCGAGGACGTCGTTGCCGATCTCGGCGAGGCCGATGGTCGAGACCAGGAAGCGGTCCAGGCCGGCGCGCTCGTCGACCACGGTGCGGCTGATCGCGCTGGCGTTCTTCACGATTCCCAACAGATCGGGCGCCGCGTCGGCGTACGCGCCGGTGACGTCGGGAAGCGCGCTCAGTTCGCCGCGCAGCCGTGGGTAGCTCGGTTCGAGCTTGGTCAGAAAGGCGTCGAGGTCGGTCAGCGACTGCCCGAACGTCTGACCACGGTCGCCGAACGCCATCGACATGGCGCCCAGGGTCTCGTTGAGCTTGGCCGGGTCGATGTGTGACAGCACGGCGTTGAGCTGTTCGAAGATCGTGTTCACCTCGACCGTCACGTGCTGGGAATCGAGCACCTGGCCCGCGCGCAGGTGGGTCGAAGAGGGATTCTGCGGCGGCACGAACTCAACGGACTTGGCGCCGAACACCGTCGACGAGCCGATGTCGACGAGAACGTTGTCGGGGACGATGGACATCCGGGAGGGATCGATGGCCAGCGTCAGTGCCGCCCCACCCTCCGGCGTCTGTCGCACCGACGACACCTTTCCGATCTGCGCGCCGTTCAACTTCACCCGCGCGCCCGGGTCCATCAGCAGTCCGGCGCGGTCGGAGAGCACCGTGACGGGCACCGTCTCGGTGAAGTCACCCCGGAATTGCGCGGCGGCGGCGACGACGATCGCCGACATCGCCAAGAAGGCCACGACCCCGGTGGCTGCGCGCCTGTTCATGCCCGGTGAATCGGCCAATATCCGGCGGTCAACAGACCTCCTCGGCTACTGTGACGGAAATCTCATAGTTGCGGCGACGAGAAGAGTACACAAGCACAATTGCAGTTGCAATCTCTAATCAGCGAGAATAAGGTTCTACTTCCATCAGGAATTTAGGAGCTGCTTTGGCGATCTTGTCGGAACAACGGACCTATGTCGCCGGCCGGTGGGTCACCGGCGATGCCGTCGTCTCGGTCGAGAATCCGGCCGACGAGAGCCATGTCGCCGACGTGACCGTGACGCCGCCCGACGAGGTCGAGCACGCCATCGTCGAGGCGCGCCGCAGTTTCGACACCGGAGCCTGGGCCGAACTGCCGGTCGCCGACCGCGCGCGCATCCTGCACGGGTTCGTCGATGCGATCGAGGGCAGCGCGGAGTCCCTGGTGCCGACGCTCGTCGCGGAGGCCGGCCAGTCCACCCGGTTCGCCGACATGACCCAGTTGCGGGCGGGTGCGGCGTTGGCACGCCAGACCATCGATCTGTACCTGTCGATGAAGCACGAGGAGGCCAGCCCCGTGCCCGTCGACGACCTGGTCCGCGGTCGGGTCGCGCTGAGCATCCGGCGGCACGAACCGGTCGGTGTCGTCGCGGCCATCACGCCGTACAACGCGTCGTTGATCATGGGCTTCCAGAAGCTGATTCCCGCACTCATGGCGGGTAACTCCGTGATCCTGCGCCCGAGCCCGCTCACACCGATCTCGTCGCTGGTGTTCGGGCAGGCCGCCGAGGCGGTCGAACTGCCACCCGGTGTGCTGAGTGTCGTCGTCGAATCCGGCACTGCCAGTGCGGAACTGCTCACTTCGCACCCGGCGGTGGACATGGTGTCGTTCACCGGCTCGACGCTTGCCGGCCGCAAGATCCTGGCCCAGGCGGCCCCCACCGTGAAGCGGGTGTCGCTGGAACTCGGCGGCAAGTCGGCGCAGATCTATCTGCCCGACGCCGTTCACCGAGCGGCGATGGGTGCGGCGATGGTGGTGATGAGCACCGCGGGCCAGGCCTGTGTGGCGGCCACCCGCATGCTGGTGCCCGAGGGGCAGCGCGAACAGGTTCTCGAAGCGGTCAGCGGTGTGTACCGCTCGATCAAGGTCGGCCCGCCGACGCAGGACGACGCCGCGATGGGACCGGTGATCACCGCCGCCGCGCGGGACAAGTGCGAGCGACTGGTCGAGGCGGCCG
Organism: Mycolicibacterium moriokaense; assembly: GCF_003347205.1. GTDB lineage: Bacteria > Actinomycetota > Actinomycetes > Mycobacteriales > Mycobacteriaceae > Mycobacterium > Mycobacterium moriokaense_B. Next base: position 79,560 of record NZ_QQBJ01000011.1, on the reverse strand, counting down.
AGGACAAGGGCGGCAAAGTCGTCTGCGGCGGCGGCCGACCCGTGGGCCTCGACCGCGGCTATTTCTTCGAGCCCACGGTGCTCGACGTGCCCGACAACTCCAATCCCGCTGCGCGCGAGGAGATCTTCGGGCCCGTGATCGCGATCCTGGGCTACCGCGACCTGGACCACGCCGTGCAGATCGCCAACGACAGCATCTACGGCCTGTCGGGTCAGGTCTACGGCGCGGACGTGGCCGCGGCGGTCGGAGTGGCCCGCCGGTTGCGCACCGGCGCCGTGAACGTCAACACCACCGTGTTCAGCGCGTACGCGCCCAGCGGCGGTTACAAGCAGAGCGGCCTGGGCCGCGAACGGGGTCCCGACGGGATCCGTGAATTCCAGGAAGTCAAGCACATGTCGATAGGGGAGCTTTCGCAATGACGATCACCGAAGCACGCAGCGAAACCAGCGAGAGCGGTGGCGGCGACATCGATCTCAACTGGCTGATCTCGGTCGACGACCACATTCTCGAACCGCCCAACCTGTGGGTCGACCGTGTTGCGAGCAAGGACCGCGACCGCGCGCCGCACATGGAGAAGAACGAGAACGGCGTCGACAACTGGGTGTATGACGGCAAGCGCTATCCGAACTCCGGCCTGTCCGCCGTGGTGGGCAAGTCCAAGGAGGAGTTCAGCCCCGAGCCGTTGTCCTACTCCGAGATGCGGCCAGGTTGCTACGACGCCAAGGCCCGGGTCGAGGACATGGACCGCTCGGGTGTGCTTGCCTCGCTGTGCTTCCCGACGATCACGCGGTTCTGCGGGCAGCTGTTCATGGAGGCCGGCGACCGCGAGTTCGGCTTCGAATGCCTTCAGCACTACAACGACTGGCTGGTCGAGGAGTGGTGCGGCGCCGCTCCCGGCCGCTACATCCCGCTGATGCTGATTCCCATGTGGGACCCGAAGCTGGCCGCCAAGGAGATGGAGCGCATGGCGGCCCGAGGGGTGACGACGTTCGCCTTCTCGGAGAACCCGGAACCGTTGGGGCTGCCGACGATTCACGATGCCGACGGCTACTGGGAGCCGGTGATGGCGGCGGCCAACGAGTTGCACATGGTGGCCAGCATGCACGTCGGGTCGTCCTCACAGCTGCCGAAGATCTGCAACGATGCGCCGTTCATGGCCAACCTCACCTGGGGCGCGTCGCGCACCTCGGGGACCATGCTGTCCTGGCTGTTCAGCGGAATGTTCCAGCGCTACCCGAACCTGAAGATCGCGTTGTCCGAGGGCGAGGTGGGCTGGATGCCGTACTTCCTGGAGCGCGCCGAACAGGTGCTGGACAAGCAGCGGTACTGGGTGATGCGCGGTGCGAAGTTCGACACGCACGCCGGTGCGGGGAAGGCGATCGACCTCGACACCCTCGACATCCGCGAAACGTTCCGCAACCACATCTATGGCTGCATCATCGAGGATCGCCACGCCGTCAAGAGCCTCGACGAACTCGGCGAGGACAACATCATGTGCGAGACCGACTATCCCCATTCGGATTCCACATGGCCCAACTGCATCGACGTCGCGCGCGACACAATGAAAGGCCTCCCGGCGAACGTGCAGTACAAGCTGCTGCGCGGCAACGCGGAGAAGTTGTACCGGTTCACCCCGGCCGAGCCGCCCGCTGTGGCCACCGCGTGACCGACATGGGCGCGGCATTGGCAGGCAAGTCCGCCATCGTCACGGGGGCCGGCTCCGGCGTCGGCCGGGCGTCGGCCCTGCGGTTCGCCGAGGAGGGCGCCAGGGTGGTCGTCGCCGACATCGACCTCGACCATGCCAAGGAGACGGTGCGGCAGGCCGAGGCCGCGGGCGGCACCGCTGTCGCGCTCGGCGTGGACGTCTCCGATGAGCAACAGGTGCAGGCGATGATCGCGGCGGCGGTCGACCAGTTCGGACGGCTCGACATCCTGTTCAACAACGTCGGAATACCGACGCCGCGACTCGGCGCGGTGCTCGAGGACCACAGCCTCGAGGATTTCAACCGACTGGTCGCGGTGAACCTCGGCGGCGTGTTCCTCGGCAGCAAGTATGCCGTGCTGCAGTTCAAGGAGCAGGGTGACGGCGGCGTCATCCTCAACACCGGATCGGTCGCGGGCCTGGTGTCGTGGGGCGGGTCGGTGTACGGGGCAACGAAAGGCGGTGTGCTGCAATTGACCAGGGCCGTGGCGATCGAGGGTGCACCGTTCGGGATCCGGTGCAATGCGATCTGTCCGGCCGCGATGCCCTTGACGGGATTCATGGCCGCGGGCGGCCTCGACGTCGACGAGACGCAACAGGCCGCGATTGCCGAAAAGGTCGGCGCCCAGCACCCGCTCGGCCGCGCGATCACGGCGGAGGACTGCGCGGAGGCCGCGCTCTACCTGGTGTCCGACGCGGCCCGCAACATCACCGGGGTCGCACTGCCGGTCGACGGCGGGTACGTGGCGAGATGACCACCCGGACTCTGGACCGCGACCGGCTGCGGGAGCTGTTCGACCTGCGCAGCTCATACAACCAGTGGGCGGGCGGCGGCTACGAGGGCGACCCGTATCCGACGTGGCACCGGCTGCGTGAGCAGGGACCGGTGCTGCCGGGGATCCTGCACCAGCTGACCGGCTCCACCGACACCATGTTCTTTCACGGCCTGCCGTACCCGGACCGGCCACACTTCACCCTGTTCGACTTCGAGACTTGCTTTGCCGCACATCGTGATCCGGAGGTTTTCGCGTCTTCGGCGGAACCCGTGGACCTCGATGGTGGCCCGCTCGGGCTGACCAACAGCATGCTGTCGATGGACGGCGCGCAGCACAAGCGCTACCGCGCCCTGGTGCAGCCGTCGTTCATGTCGTCGAAGGGCGGCTGGTGGACCGACAACTGGATCACCAAGACCGTCGACATGCTCATCGACGGTTTCGCGGCCGACGGCCACGCCGAGCTCAACGTCGACTTCTGCGCCGCCATCCCGATCCTGACGATCACCGGCAGCTTCGGGGTGCCGATCGAGCAGGCGCTGGTGATCCGCGAGGCGCTGTCGCGAGATCCGCAGAAGGTGGTCGACCTGATCCGCCCCGTCGTCGACGCGCGTCGCGACCAGCCTCAGGACGACCTCATCAGTGTTCTGGTGCAGGCCGAGATCACCGACGACGACGGTGTCACCCACCGCCTGACCGACCGGGAGATCGACTCGTTCGTGTTGTTGCTCCTCGGGGCCGGTTCGGGCACCACGTGGAAGCAGATGGGCACCACGCTGACGGCACTGCTGCAGCGGCCCGACATGCTGGACGCGGTGCGCACCGAGCGCTCGTTGCTTCGGCCGGCCATCGAGGAGTCGGTGCGCTGGATGCCGACCGACCCGATGTTCTCCCGCTGGGTGGTCACCGATACCGAACTCGGCGGTGTCGAGTTGCCCGCGGGCGCGGTCGTGCACATCAACATCGGCTCGGCCAATCGCGATCCGAGCCGCTGGGACCGCCCCGACGAGTACGACATCACCCGGCCGCTGCGACCCAACCTCGGCTTCGGCCAGGGCGCACACATCTGCCTCGGCATGCACGTCGCCCGCGCCGAGATGGCCGTCGCCATCGGCGCCCTGCTGGACCGGCTGCCGAATCTGCGCCTGGATCCCGATGCCGAACCGCCGCGCTTCGTCGGCATGTACGAACGCGGCGCCACCGCCATACCGGTGCTGTTCGACAAGGCGTGACGCGCACGCGAGGAGCACAAAGAGGAAAGGCGTTTGACATGACCGAGCAGGATTACAAACCACCCGATCTCGCGCTGGTCGGCGCGGACCACGTCGCGGCCTACCGGGAATCCGGCGGCGAGGTCGGCTACCTCTGGAACGGCGTGCCGACACTGCTGCTGAGCGTGACGGGCAGGAGGACGGGTGCCGAGCACACGTCGGCGCTCATCTTCGGTCGCGACGGCGACGACTACCTGGTGGTGGCGTCGATGGGCGGGGCGCCGATGCACCCGAAGTGGTATTTGAACCTGAAGGCCGACCCACGGGCGACGATTCAGGTGCAGGATCGGCGCATTGCGGTCCTGGCCAGCACAGCAGGGCCGGCCGACAGGCCGCGGCTGTGGGACATCATGATCGCCATCTGGCCGAATTACGACGTCTACCAGTCCCGCACCGAACGGCAGATCCCCGTCGTGAGGCTGTCGCCGGCATGAATACCGCTAGCATTTCTTCGGTGTCCTGGGTCGATCGAGCCGTAGAGCGGTCAGCGGCCGTGCAGCGGTCGCGGATGCGCATCGCCGAGCAGGTGCGCGTGATGCTCGACGCCGCGCGCAGGCTGATCGCCGCCAAGGGCGACGAATTCACCACGCAGGATCTGGTCGCCGAGGCAGGCGTCGCCCTGCAGACCTTCTACCGCTACTTCTCCAGCAAGGACGAACTGCTGCTGGCGGTGATCGGCGACGCGATGACCGACGCCTGCGAGCGCTGGGCGGCCGAAGCCGAGAAGATCCCGGATCCTCTGGGGCGGGTGCGCTACCTGCTGTTGACGACGCTGGAGCGGCTGGAGGGCGATCCCCACAACGCCGCGATGTCGCGTTTCGTGGTGTCGACCCGGTGGCGGCTACATCGGCAGTTCCCCAAGGAGCTCGCCGAGGCGGAGAAGCCGTTCGTGGATCTGCTGCGCACCGAAGTGACTGCGGCGGTCGAGGCGGGACAGCTGAATCCTCCCGACTCCGAATGGGATTCGTGGTTTTTGACCGAGCTGGTCCGCGCCGTCTACCACTACTACGCGTTCGCCGAACACGACGTCGACGAGATGGGCGAGGTCAAGGAGCGGCTGTGGCGGTTCTGCCTGACCGCCCTCGGTGGCCGCGTCAAGCCCTGACGCGCTCGCACACCACGCAACCACCCTCTGTCAGCCCACCCGAAAGGTGTTGGTCAGTGACCGATTTCGACTTCGATGCGATGGACTTCTTCACTAACCCGGCGTTCGTGCCCGACCCACAGCCGTATTTCGACCACCTGCGTGCCAAAGGACCCGTGGTGAGGGAACCGCACCACGGCGTCGTCACGGTGACCAGGTACGCCGAGACGCTCGAGGTCTTCAAGGACGCCGAACTGTGGTCCAATTGCGTCGCGGTGGGCGGGCCGTTTCCGCCGCTGCCGTTCACGCCGGAGGGCGACGACATCAGCGCGCAGATCGACGCACACCGCACCCAGATGCCGCTGCATGAGCACATGGTCGCGATGGACCCGCCCAACCACACCCGTGCCCGATCGCTGCTGACGCGCCTTCTGACGCCGAGCAGGCTAAAGGCCAACCAGGATTTCCTGTGGGAGCTCGCCGATGCCCAGCTCGACGAGTTCACTCTGTCCGGGGAGTGCGAGTTCCTCACCGCGTACTCGAAGCCGTTCTCGCTGTTGGCGATTGCCGACCTGCTCGGCGTGCCCAGGGAGGACCACAAGGAATTCCGGGACGCCCTGGCCAGCCCCCACCTGATGGGAAACATCGAAGGCGACGCGGCCGCGATCAACCCGCTGGAGTTCCTCGACGAGAAGTTCAGCGCCTACACCGAGGAGCGCCGCGCGCAGCCGCGTGACGATGTGCTGAGCGAACTCGCCACGGCCGCCTACCCGGACGGCTCGCAACCGGCCGTCACCGACGTGGTGCGCACCGCGAGCTTCCTCTTCGGCGCCGGCCAGGAGACCACCGCCAAACTACTCGGCGCGGCCATGCGCATCCTCTGCGAGCGTCCCGAATTGCAGCAGACGCTGCGCGACGACCCCACGCTGGTGCCGATCTTCATCGAAGAGACGCTGCGGATGGAAAGCCCCGTCAAGACGGAGTTCCGCCTCGCCGTGCGGTCGACCTCACTGGCCGGGGTGGAGATCCCCGCCGGGACGACCGTGATGATCTCGGCCGCGGCGGCCAACCGCGACCCGGAGAAGTTCGAGTGTCCGCACGAATTCCGGTTGGACCGCAAGAACGTTCGTGAGCAGATCGCTTTCGCCCGCGGTGCGCATTCGTGCCCCGGTGCGCCGTTGGCCCGCGTCGAGGGGCGGGTGTCTCTGGAACGAATCTTGGCCCGCATGCGCGACATCACCCTCGATGAGCGTTTCCATGGCCCCGACCACGATCGGCGGCTGACCTATGAGCCGACGTACATCCTGCGCGGCCTGACAGACCTGCACCTGCGGTTCACCCCGGCATGATGAAGCCCGTCGCCGCGTTGTCGCTGCTGCCGGCGCTGGCAATCGTCGGCGCCCCCGCGGCGCACGCCGGCGACGCCGCCCTCAACGGCACCTACGCCGCCGTGTCGAACGGCGACTGGGCGATGACCAATGACGTCTACCGGAACGAGGCCAGCGTCCGCAGTACCTGGACCATAACGATGGCGTGCAGCGACGTCGTGACGTGCAACGGCACGGTCTCCAGTGATGCGGGCTGGACCGCGGACATCTACACCACCAACGGCCAGTACGTCGTCAAGAGAGAACTCCCGAACTGGGAGCCCTGCGCCGATGGGAGATCCTTTCCCGGACACCAGCGTTTCCAGTTCTACCCCGTCGACGTGGTCGGCGGCCTGCCCGTCCACGCAGCGGGTGACACGAAATGGCCGACCGAGACGTTCGCCGGAGTCGACAGGACCTCGGCGGACAGCGGCAATTGCAGCATCAACGAAAAGCTCGAGATCGAACTCCCGTTTCGGTTGGAGAAGCTAACCTGACCCGCACGCACGGAGGTGGCCCATGCCGGTGAGCAGACTCGACGATCTTCCGGTCGGCGGCGACGGCCGTTGGCCGCTGTGCGGCAGCGGTTTTCGGTCCGCGCAGTGGGGCGATATGGAGATCGGCTACACCACCACCGGGGTCGGTGACCACACGGCGCTGTATCAGGGGCTGCCCGGCGGCGTGTGCCCGTGCCCGCACTACGGGTACGTCTTCTCCGGTCGTATCCGCTGCCGGTTTCCCGGCTCCGATCGGCCCGACGAGATCGCCGCCGACGGCGAGGCCTACTTCTTCCCCGCCGGGCACGTACTGATCTACGAGGAAGAGACCAAGGCGCTCGAGCTGAACCCGGCAGCCGCGCTGCAGACGCTGATGGACCACATCGAGTCGGTGGCGAGCAGCTACGTCGACGCCTCGGATGCCTCGCCGTCAGAGCTTGCGTAGCCGGCGCAGCACTTTGACGTAGGGCGACATCGCCGCCGCGCTCTTGGACAGCTTCGGGTGCAGCGCGCCCATGTTGCCGACCACCAGGCAGCGCAACCCGCGGTCGCGGAACTCGGCCACCTGATCCACGATCTCGTCCGGCAGTCCCACCGCGAACAGCTCTTTGACCAGTTCCCGCGGCGCCCTGGCTACGTAGGACAGCGCGGTTTCCTCGTCGATCAGCTGCGGAATCAAATCCTGCACGCCCGTGAAGTCCGGGCCGAGCGGGTGCTCGGCGCCATGGCGCGCCCAGTCCGTGGCCGGGCAGTTGAGCGTGAACAACCGGACGAGTTCCGAGTCGACGATCTCGTCGATCTCGTCGCGCGACCGGCCGGTGAGAATGAACCGGATGCCCGCGGGCGTGATCGCCATCGGATCGCGCCCCGCATCGGAGGCGGCCGCCCGCAGCGCACCGAGTTGCTCGCCGTACTCGACCGCGCGGGTGGTGCCGGGAAACCAGCCGTCGCCGTAACGTCCTGCGGCGCGGATCATCCGCGGGCCGTGCGCGGCGATCCAGATCTCGGGCCACCTGCCCTTGTAGGGGGTCAGCGCGAAGGTGGCGTTGTGCAACGGGAAATAGGGCGACTCCCGGCTGACGAGTTCGCCGCCCGAATTCCACAGGGCGCGAATGGTGGCCATCGCCTCCTCGAAGCGGGCGACGGGCTTGGACCATTCGACCCCGTACGGTTCGTTGCCTTCGCGTTCGCCGGTGCCGATGCCGAGGATGGCCCGCCCCTTGGTGAGGTGTTGCAGCGTCACGGCGGCCTGCGCGGTGACCGCGGGGTTGCGCCGACCCGTGTCGGTCACCGCCACCCCGAGCGTCATCCGCCCCATCTTGTTGTGTCCGGCGAGATAGCCCAGCATGGTCCACGGCTCGACGTGGGCATCCATCTTCGGGATGATCTTGGCGGCGCCGACGTACTTCGGCTTCCACATCGACGGCGGCAGAACAGAGTTCAGATGGTCGGCCACCCAGAAGGAGTCGGCGCCTGCGGCCAGACCGGTGAGGTAGTCGGCTTGGATCAACGGCTTCGGGCCGAACTTGGAGTTGATGGTGTTGTGCATGACACCGATGCGCAGGCCGGACACGGGACCCTCCTCAGTACAGGTAGATGGCCAGCACGCCCGCCCACAGGGCGAGCACCCAGCCGTCGGTGGCCAGCCGCAGCCAGCGGGGCGCCGTCGCGACCTCCATGAAATAGCGGATGATCAACCGGCACTTGATCGCGCCGAGCACGACGACCGCGACGGTGATCGCCACATTGGGCACCGCCGCCACCCCTGGATGTGCGGGCGCCAGCCACCAGGAGCCGATCGTGATCGCGCACAACGCGATCCACGCAACGGTGATGGCCCGTAACCCTGTCGACGTCACCCGATCACCTCATCACGTAGAGCAGGCCGAAGATCACGATCCAGAGCAGGTCGACCATGTGCCAGTAGGTGGCCCCCTGCTCGATCAGGGTGATCCGGCGGCGCTTCGGCGCCAGCAACTCACGCACGCAGACGCCGAGGATGATCAGCCCGAGCGTGACGTGCAGCATGTGGACACCGGTGAGCACGTAGTAGAACGAGAAGAACTCGTCTGCGACGGTGTGGCCGCCGGCCAATTCGACCGACCACTCGTAGGCCTTGACGGCGATGAACAGCACGCCGCTGGCGCCCGCCGCGATGAGAAGGCGAACCGCCGATGTGTGCCTGCCGCACCGTGTCGCGGCCACCCCGCGGGCCACGAACAGCGAACTGGTGAGCAGCACGATCGTGTTGATCACCCCGATCGTCACGTTGAGGTGTTGCTGCGCAGCCAGATACGCGTCCGGCGCCATCGCGCGATGGACCATGAAGATCAGGAAGTAGCAGCCGAAGATACCCAGATCGCCGAGCACCATCACCCACATGTGGGTGTCGCCGGGCAGGTGCGGCGAGCTGTCCGTGCGCGGTGGCCCTTCGACGGCGGTCACTCTTGCGGCCGCGTTCCCGCGGGCTGCGAGCCCGTCGCTTTCCACAGGAACAGACCCTGGAAGTTCAGCCACACGCCGAACACGATGACGGCCAGCCAGAACGCGATCGATCCGTTCCAGGCGAACGGTCCCGACCGCAGCACCCACATCTGGGTGGCGATCACTTCGGTGACGATCTGCCAGATCGACATGTAGGCAAGCCATTTCGGAAAAATCTGATTGCGGTCGTACAGGATCGCCAGCGCGAACGCCAGGTAGGCGGTGGCGAAGCAGCCCATCTGTCCCTGAAACGAGAGCATGCCGAGGTCGTAGAGCGTGGCGATGATCCGGGGTTGACGATCGGTGCGCAACGTGGCCGCCCCGAAGCAGACCGCGACCAGCAGCATCCCGGGCAGGGTGCCGACGGCCATCCCGCCCATGTAGACATAGGCCATGACGGGCCCCGAGGTCATGCGCTTCATCTGGTAGGCCACGTAGCCGTTCGCGATCGCCGCGCCGCCGAAGACCAGACAGAGCACCGCGAGCCCGACGCGGATGGTGGCGTGGTGCGCGTCGAAGAAGTCGACGATGTAGCCGTAGCCGACGTCCGGCCGCGGCGGCGGGATGACGTGCAGCAGCAGCACGAACACGACGCCGAAGATGCCGAAGAACGCGGGAAAGATGCCCATCACGATCCAGAGATCGCGCTTACCCGCTTTCGTCTGCGGGTCGGCCAGCGTGGTCACCGGGCCGGTTCCTCGAGCAGCCCCTCGTCGACCGCCTGGCGCCGAATGGCCCTGCGGCACATCGCCAGCATCACCACGACGAACAGCAGGAAGGCGACATTGCGCAGCCAGAAGGACACCAGCCCGTTCCATGCCAACGGTCCGGAGTCGAACATCACCGAGGCCGCAGAGGGCGCCATCGCCACCATGACGAACACCGAGAAGTGCCCGACCCACCTCGGGAAGACCGGCTCGGCCACCCTCTCGGCCGCGGTGTCGTGGTAGATCGCGAGGGCGAGCATCAGGTTCTGCGCGAGTGCCATGCCGACCGGCGCGACGAAGACGATCCAGCCGAGGTCGTTGAGCACCTGCGTCAGATCCGCGTCCCGGTCGGGGCGGAACGCCGCTGTCGCGAAGAAGACGCTTGCCAGCGCGAAGATCGTGGAGCCGCTCACGGTGGCGCTCAGATAGCAGTAGGCGAACACCTGACTCTGCGTCGTCATCCGCTTCATCTGCACCACCACCACACAGAACAGCGGCAGGAACATCACCCCGAACAGGTTGAACGTCACCATGCTCAGCCGGATCCAGGCCGTGTTGTCGCGGTAGAAGGCGGCGACGTCGGCGGCAGGCGTCCGCGGCGACATAGGGGGCCAGAAACCGGGGAACGCGGCGTAGGCGATCAGCAGGACGACCAGCGATACCCCGGTGACCCACAGCGCGATCGACTGGGTGCGGACGTTGGACGTCCGCGGAATGTCCTCGACCCCGGACAGCAGCTGCATCGTCGCCCTCGTTTCTGACAGATGTCAGTTTTTCCACCTGGGCAGACATGTAACCATGTGATTCTCAACTGGTGAAGGGTTCTGATTAAAATCAGTTTCGTGGGCGCCAAGGGTGAGCGGACAAGAGAACGCCTCCTCGGGGCCGCGGTCGCGGAATTCAGGCGGGCAGGTGCTGCGTCGGCGGATATCAAGGCCATCGCGGCCGCGGCGGGAGTGTCGCCCGCCACGTTCTACTTCCACTTCCCGACCAAAAACCATGTGCTCATCGAGTTGGAATGCCGGGAGGAGGAACGGATCGCCGCCGAGCTCGCTCGCTTCTTTTCGCAATCGCCGCCGTTGCCGGATGCGCTGCGCAAGACGGTCGCCACGATCGTCGCCCTCGAGGAGCGGCTCGGCAGCTATCTGTTCAAAGACTTCCTGGCTCTGCATTTCTCGGCGGCGAGACCACCGGAAGAGATCTGGGACAAGCATCCGGTGATCGTCGTCGTCGTCGAGCATCTTCGTCGCGCGCGCGACCGCGGCGAGTTATCGCCCGACGTCGGCCCGCTCTACAGCGGGCTGTTCTTCCACGTCGGGTTGTACGCCCTGCTGCTCACGCTGCCTCCCGACGGTCCCGTGCGAAAGCAGGTGCTCGACCACTATGTCCAGAACTCACTGAACGGTATGCGCGCCACGGGCTGAAATCGCTAGTGGTGCTTGGCGATCCAGTCGGCGGTGAACGCCTCCTCGGCGTCGAAGAGCGTCTTGATGTGGTGCAGGATCAGGTCTTCCAGCGGCCCGCCGAGCAGCGGGATGTACACCTTGCAGACGCTGACGAGGCGCAACTCGCTTCCGCCGTCGGTGTCGGTCAGGAGGTAGTCGCCGCCGAAATGGCCGGGCCCTCGCGGCACGCTGGCGCGGTAGGTGCCCTTGCCGCGCCCGTTCGCGTGGTCGTAGGGGTCGAAGTGCTGTTCGCGGGTGATGATCATGTCGACGGGCATCACGCTGCGCGCGATAGACGGCAGATACATGCGCGGCAGGTTCTGCTTGAACACGATGTCGGTGCCCGACGCGTCGGAGGTGAACCGGGTGATCTCGGACTGCGGGGTGAGGAACCGGTAGGCGTCCATCAGGGTTTCCCAGTACTCGCGGCTGGTGAAATCGGCATAGATTTTCTCGGCCGGTGCGTCGAAGGCGACCCGGTAGTCCATTCGACGCGCCATAACCCGAGGTTACCGCCCGGTTACGGGTTGTCTTCGATCCACGCCGTGGTGAACCGCTGTTCGGCGATGAGCAACTCGACGAGCTGGCTGCCGATGAAGTTCTCCACCTTGCCGCCGACGAGCGGGATCCGCACCTCGACGGAGGCCGTGAACGTCAGCCGCGAGCTGACGCCGCCGGTGGGGGCCAGCGTCGCCGTCCCTGTCAACGAGACCGGCGCGCCGGGGATGGCGCCGGTGACCGCGGCCGTCGCGCTGCCGTCGCGCACGGGGGTCCAGGCCTCCTCGCGCACGATCGACAGGTCGCCGGGATGAAACTGGGTCACCATTCCGGGCAGCCGGTCGCGGCGCAGCACCTGCGTGGTGACCACGTCGACGCCGCCGTGGTCGTCGACCGTCATCGAGTCCAGCGTGGCCACATCGGCGCCGGAGTCGGCCAGTCGCTGCAGCCAGTAGGCCTGATCACGCAATGCCCGGTGAACCTGTTCGACGCTGCCCCCGTACTCGGCGGCCATGTCGAATGAACGCGGCATAGCAGGCCAGGCTACCGTTACGGCCCGTGGTCAGCGCGTCCCTAGGGGGTGTCCCCGTCGCCGAGCGGGTACCGCTCGCGCCGCTGACCACGCTTCGCGTCGGCCCGGTCGCGCGTCGCCTGATCAGCTGCGGCACCACCGAGGACATCATCGCCGTGATCCGCGCGTTGCGCGACGAACCGGCCGCGGGCGGTACGGCGCTGGTGCTGGCGGGCGGATCCAACGTGGTGCTGGCCGACGAGGTCGACGACCTCACCGTGGTTCGGCTGGCCAACACCGGTATCCACGTCGACGGCGACCTGCTTCGCGCCGAGGCGGGCGCGGTGTGGGACGACGTCGTCGTCGCCAGCCTCGAGCACGGCCTCGGCGGCCTCGAGTGCCTGTCCGGCATCCCCGGCTCGGCGGGCGCGACGCCCGTGCAGAACGTCGGCGCGTACGGGGCGGAGGTCTCCGACACCATCCGGCGGGTCCGGCTACTCGACCGGGCCACGGGCGAAGACCGCTGGGTCGGCGGCGACGAACTCGGATTCGGCTACCGCACAAGCATTCTGAAGCATAGTGATGCCGCCATCGTGCTCGAGGTGGAGTTCGCCCTCGACGCGGACGGCCGAAGCGCGCCGCTGCGCTACGGCGAGTTGACGGCAGCGCTGGGCGCCGAACCGGGCGCGCGCACCGACCCGGCCGCGGTGCGCGATGCCGTGCTCGCCCTGCGCGGGCGCAAGGGAATGGTGCTCGACGAGGACGATCACGACACCTGGAGCGTCGGCTCGTTCTTCACCAACCCTGTCGTCGCGCCCGCCGACCTGGACCGGATCGCGGCCCGCGCGGCGGCGCCGGTGCCCAACTATCCGGCCGACGACGGGGTCAAGCTGGCGGCGGGATGGCTGGTCGAGCACGCCGGGTTCGCGAAGGGTTACCCGGGGGACGGGGCTCCTGCGCGGCTGTCCACCAAGCACGCGCTGGCAATCACAAACCGCGGCTCCGCCACCGCCGCCGACGTGATTGCGCTGGCCAGACGGGTGCGCGACGGGGTGAAAGCGGAATTCGGGATCGAACTCACAGCCGAGCCGATTCTGGTTGGAGCCGCTCTCTAGGTATCTTTGGAACACGTGAGCCCTGGCCGAAGCACGCCCCCGGAGCTGCCGCGTCTGAACAGGCGGCGGGCCCTGACCGCGCTCGCGGTCGGGGTGGTGGCGCCTGGGGTGCTTGCCGCCTGCTCGGGCAAGTCGAAATCGCCGTCGCAGGCGGTCGAGGCCCCTCCCACGCCGTCGCTGAACTACACCCCGGCGAATTCCGCCAGCGATGTGGTGCCGACGTCGCCGGTCCGCGTCGAGGTGCGCGACGGCTGGTTCCAGCGGGTCAGCCTGACCAACGCCGACGGCAAGGTGGTCGCGGGCACGGTCAACCGGGAGCGCACCGCCTACACCACCACCGAGCCGCTGGGCTACGGCGCCGACTACACCTGGGCGGGCTCGGTGGTCGGCCGCGACGGCAAGGCCGTCCCGGTCGAGGGCAAGTTCACCACCGTCAACCCGTCCACCCGGGTCAGCGGCCAGTTCCAGCTCGCCGACGGCCAGGTCGTCGGCGTCGCCGCCCCGGTGATCCTGCAGTTCGACGCCTCCATAGCCGACGAGGACCGCGCCACCGTGGAGAAGGCGCTGAAGGTGACCACCGACCCGCCGGTGGAGGGCAGCTGGGCCTGGCTGCCCGACGAGGTGGGCGGCTCGCGGGTGCACTACCGCAGCAAGGACTACTACCCGCCCGACACCAAGATCACCGTCGACGCGAAGCTCTACGGGGTGAAATTCGGCGACGACGCCTACGGTGACCAGGACATCTCGCTGAACTTCGCGATCGGGCGTCGTCAGGTGGTCAAGGCGGAGGCGTCGTCGCACCGCATCCAGGTGCTCGACGGCGACGGCAACGTGATCATGGACTTCCCCTGCAGCTACGGCGAGGGCGACCTGCCGCGCAACATCACCCGCAGCGGCATCCACGTCGTCACCGAGAAGTACGAAGACTTCTACATGACCAACCCGGCGGCCGGCTACAGCAACGTGCACGAGCGCTTCGCCGTGCGCATCTCCAACAACGGCGAGTTCATCCACTGCAACCCGAACAGCATTGCCTCGCAGGGCAACACCAACGTCACCAACGGTTGCATCAACCTGAACCTGGAGAACTCCCAGGAGTACTTCAACAGCGCGGTCTACGGCGACCCGGTGGAGGTCACCGGAACCTCGATCGAGCTGTCCTACTCCGACGGCGACATCTGGGACTGGGCGGTGCCGTGGGACGAGTGGGTGTCGATGTCGGCGCTGTCGCAGCAGCCCCCGCCGTCGGGGATCCCCAGCACCGCGCCCGTCACCCCGACGGGCGCGCCGCAACCGGTCAACGACCGGCCAGGGGGCTGACGGCTACCGGCGGTTGAACCGCGACGCGTTGGCCTGGTCCCTGGGAAGGACAACGATCCTGTCCAGGTTGACGTGCGACGGCCGCGACGCCACGAAGCCGATCACCTCGGCGACGTCCTCGGCCACCAGCGGAGTCACGCCCTTGTAGACGGCGGCGGCGCGGTCCTCGTCGCCGTCGAAGCGGCGTAGCGAGAAGTCGGTCTTGACCATTCCCGGCGCAACTTCGCTGAGCCGCACGGGTTTTCCGAAGAGTTCGCTGCGCAGGGTGCGATGCAGAGCACCTTGGGCATGTTTGGCCGAGGTGTAGCCGGATGCGTTGTCGTAGGTCTCGATCCCGGCGATCGACGTCACCGTGACGATAAGGCCGTCGCCGGATTCGATGAGCTTGGGAATCAGCGCGCGCGTCATCCGCAGTGTGCCCAGCACATTGACCTCCCACATCCACCGCCAGTGGTCGATGTCGGCCTCGAGAACAGGCTCCAGGCCGCGCGCTCCGCCCGCATTGTTGACCAGCACGTCGACCCGGTCCAGGCTGTCGGTGAGCGCGGACACGGCGGCTTCGTCGGTGACGTCCGCCGCGAACGCGGTGCCGCCGATCTCGGCGGCGAGCTCCTTGATCGGGCCCTCGCGGCGCGCCACGCACACCACATGAAAGCCTTGGGCGGCAAGGGTTCTGGCGGTCGCTGCGCCGATACCGGCACTGGCACCTGTGACGACTGCGACCCGCCGGTCGGACTCGGGTGATGACATGGCACCCACTCTACGAAATCGAGTAGTCGGCTACTCGTGTGCCGTCGCGCCCGCCGGCGAAGGCTTGCCGCCGTCCCTTTCGGATTCAAGTAAAGGAATCGAGATGAAGAACTACACGGTCGCAGCGGGCGACACCCTCTTCGGCATCGCCACGCGCGAATACGGCGACGGCGAGCTGTACCCGGTCATCGCCCGGATGAACGACATCGCCAACCCCGACCTGATCGTCGCCGGTCAGCAGCTGCTGGTTCCGTTCGTCACCCGCAGGCATCTGTGGACGGGCGAGGACACCACCGCCGCGCGAGCGCAGCTCACCCAGCACTACTACGGGACACTGGACACCAAGATCCAGTTGATCTGGGAAGTCGCCAGCGGCGTCGCCCAACAGCCGATCGAGCCGGGCGCGTGGCTGCTCATCCCGGACCTCGGCGATGTCGGCCACCACACCGTCGTCGACGGCGAGAGCTTCGAGTCCCTGGCGGCCCGGTGGTACGGCGACGACCACCTGGCTGTCGTCATCGCCTTCGCCAACGAGATGGACCCGGCGACCGAGCCGGCCCCGGGCACCGTGCTCATCCAGCCGGGGCTGAACTTCGCGATGACGATCGCCGGCCACACCCTCGAGTCGGCCTGCCGCTTCGTCTACGGCGACTCGGAGCTGATCCCGACGTGGACGGGCGTGGTCGCGGCGGCCAATTTCCTGGGCGCGCCGCACCAGCTGTTCGCCGGCCAGACGGTGCACTTTCCCCGGTAGCGGCCGACGTCGCTGGGCAGAGGGCTAGTTGGCTGTGCTAAGTTCACCGCGTGTTTTTCAGTGGTCAGGCCATCGGCGCACGGCGCGCGTGTTGTTGTCGCCGCGCATTCCGCCGCGCCTGACCTGATCGCAGACGTTCCGCTCGTCCCTCGGTCGCCAGGTGTGGCACAGCCCGCCAGCCGACTACCTCCGAGGACGTTCCCGTGCACACCACCGCTGTTCGCCAAGCTCGCCCTGCCCACACTCGCGCGCTGCTGACGCGCCACCACGTGGTGGCGCCGTCGCTGTGCGTGGCCGACGCCGCGGCGGCTTCGGTGTTCAACGCGGCGAGGTCACGCGGCCCGATCGCGCGCGACGTCATCGCCAAGGTCACCGGGCTGTCGATCGCGACGGTGAACCGTCAGGTCAGCGCGCTGCTCGAGGCGGGTGTGCTGCGCGAACGCGCCGATCTCGCGGCGTCGGGCGCCATCGGCAGGCCGCGAGTGCCGGTCGAGGTCAACCACGAGCCGTTTCTCACCCTCGGTATCCACATCGGCGCTCGGACCACGAGCATCGTGGCCACCGACCTGTTCGGCCGCACGCTCGACGTCGTCGAGACGCCGACGCCGCGCGGCACGCAGGCAGCCGCCCTCGCGTCGCTGGCGGACAGTGCGCGGCGCTATCTGACGCGCTGGCACCGGCGTCGTCCGCTCTGGGTCGGCGTGGCCGCGGGCGGTGTCGTCGACAGCCCCTCCGGCCATCTCGACCACCCACGGCTGGGCTGGACCGACGCGCCCGTCGGGCCCGTGCTCGGCGAAGCGCTCGGGCTGCCGGTGTCGGTCGCCTCGCATGTGGACGCGATGGCGGGCGCGGAGTTGCTGCTCGGCGCGCGCAGGGCGGCCCGGTCGGCGACCAGCTTGTACGTCTACGCCCGCGAGACCGTCGGGTT
Organism: Mycolicibacterium moriokaense; assembly: GCF_003347205.1. Classification (GTDB taxonomy): domain Bacteria; phylum Actinomycetota; class Actinomycetes; order Mycobacteriales; family Mycobacteriaceae; genus Mycobacterium; species Mycobacterium moriokaense_B. The sequence continues at coordinate 62,354 of NZ_QQBJ01000011.1, read as the reverse complement.
CGCGTTGTCGATCGGCGGCAAGGTGCACTCGCCGGCGGGCGGACCGGGCACCATCGCGGGGCTGCCCGCCCACTCCGAGTTGCTCGGCGGCTCCGGGGCGCTGGAGTCGACGGTCAGCGACGAGGCGGTGCTCATCGCGGCTCGCAAGCATCGGGTGATCCCCGCCGAGGGCCCCGGCTCCACGATGGCGGTGCTGCGGGCCGCCAGGCAGGGCAACAAGGCGGCTGCCACCCTGCTCGCCGAGCGGGCGCGGGTGCTGGGGGAGGCGATCGCGCTGCTGCGCGACATGCTCAACCCCGATGATCTGGTGGTCGGCGGCCAGGCCTTCACCGAGTACCCGGAGGGTATGCGCCTGGTCGAGGACGCCTACCGGCAGCGTTCGGTGCTGCCCGCCCGCGAGATCCGGGTGACGACGTTCGGCAACCGCGTGCAGGAGGCGGGTGCGGGCGTGGTCTCGCTGGGCGGCATCTACGCCGACCCGATCGCCGCGATGCGACGGGCGCTCGCCTGACTCGCCGCGACACGGAATTCCAGTACGCGGCCTCTCGACATTTGCGCGCGTGGCTTCCGTCTCGCGACACGGTGTAGACATGACTGTGTGCGCTCAGCGACGGAATCGCCCCGTTCGAATGTCGCCGCCGTGGCGGCTCCGCGCAGAAATGTCGCCACCGTGGCGGCTCCGCGCAGAAATGTCGCCACCGTGGCGGCTCCGCGCAGAGTAGCCGTGTTGTCGGTGCACACCTCCCCGCTCGCGCAACCCGGGACGGGCGATGCCGGCGGCATGAACGTCTACGTGCTGCAGAGTGCTCTGCAGATGGCGCGCCGCGGCGTCGAGGTGGAGATCTTCACCAGGGCCACCTCCTCGGCTGATCAGCCGACGGTGCGGGTGGCGCCCGGCGTGCTGGTGCGCAACGTCGTCGCGGGCCCGTTCGAGGGTCTGGACAAATACGACCTGCCCACCCAGTTGTGCGCGTTCACCGCCGGCGTGCTGCGCGCCGAAGCCACCCACGAGCCGGGCTACTACGACGTCGTGCACAGCCACTACTGGCTGTCCGGGCAGGTCGGTTGGCTGGCGCGCGACCGCTGGGCGGTGCCGCTGGTGCACACCGCGCACACCCTGGCCGCGGTGAAGAACGCGTCGCTGGCCAACGGCGACGCGCCGGAACCGCCGCTGCGAGCGGTCGGCGAGCAGCAGGTCGTCGATGAAGCGGACCGGTTGATCGTGAACACCGAACACGAAGCGCGACAACTGGTTTCGCTGCATAACGCCGATCCGGATCGCATCGACGTGGTGCATCCCGGAGTGGACCTGGAGACCTTCACGCCTGGCGATCAGCAGGCCGCGCGACGCGCCCTCGGGCTGGCGCCCGACGAGCTCATCCTGGCCTTCGTCGGCCGCATCCAGCCGCTGAAGGCACCCGATGTGCTGCTGCGCGCGGCGGCCCGGCTGACCGGCGGGCTGCCCAAGCTGCGGGTGCTGGTGGCGGGAGGCCCCTCCGGCAGCGGTCTCGCGGCGCCCGACACGTTGGTTCGGCTCGCCGAGGAACTGGGTATCTCGGATCGGGTGACGTTCCTACCGCCCCAGTCCCGCGAACAACTCGTCGACGTCTACCGCGCCGCCGATCTGGTCGCGGTGCCCAGCTACTCGGAGTCGTTCGGGCTGGTCGCCGTCGAGGCCCAGGCCTGCGGCACGCCCGTGGTGGCCGCCGCCGTCGGCGGCCTGCCGGTCGCGGTGCGCGACGGCGTCAGCGGCGCGCTGGTGCCCACCCACGACGTCGACGACTGGGCGCGGGCCATCGCCGATCTGCTGCAGCGCGGGCCCGACGCCATGCGCGCCGCGGCGGTCGAGCACGCCGCGTCCTTCTCCTGGGCGCACACCGTTGACGGACTCTTGGGCAGCTACGGCCGGGCGATCAGCGACTACCGATCGCGCCATCAGCGTCGCGATGTGGCCGCGCGGCGCGCGGGCCGGCGGTTCTCGATGCGACGGGGGGTGCGCGCATGAGCACCCACGCCGTCCAGGTCATCGAGGACGCCTGCAAGGAGAGCGGGCTGGTGTGCAGTCGCCACGAGGGCGCGCACGGCGGGCTGCCCGGCATCATCGTCGAACTGCCGGGCGAACGCCGACTGAAGACCAACACGATCATGTCGATCGGCGAGCACTCGGTGCGCGTCGAGGCGTTCGTGTGCCGCAAGCCCGACGAGAACCACGAAGGCGTGTACCGGTTTCTGCTCAAGCGCAACCGCAGGCTCTACGGGGTCGCCTACACCCTCGACAACGTCGGCGACATCTACCTCGTCGGCCGGATGTCGCTGGAATCGGTGACGCCCGACGAGGTGGACCGGGTGCTGGGGCAGGTGCTCGAGGCCGTCGACCACGACTTCAACACGCTGCTGGAACTGGGTTTTCGCTCGTCCATCCAGAAAGAGTGGGAGTGGCGGGTGAAGCGCGGCGAGTCGTTGAAGAACCTGCAGGCATTCGAGCACCTGATCGACGACGAAGACACCAACGGCCACAACTGACGCCCAAGCCCGCCGGCGCAAAATGCCGAGCACTCCGGGCCGTTGCATCGATCTCGGCACGCACAGCGCGCGGCGCGCGAGCCGTGAGAGGATCGAGGCCATGGGAGATTCCACGCTGATCCTGCTGCGCCACGGCGAAAGCGAATGGAACGCACTGAACCTGTTCACCGGATGGGTCGACGTCGACCTCACCGAGAAGGGCAGGGCCGAGGCCCTGCGCGCCGGCGACCTGATCAAGGAGGAGCAGCGCCAGCCAGACGTGCTGTACACCTCGCTGCTGCGCAGGGCGATCACCACCGCGAACCTGGCGCTGGACCGGGCCGACCGGCACTGGATACCCGTGCACCGCGACTGGCGGCTCAACGAACGGCACTACGGGGCGCTGCAGGGCCTGAACAAGGCCGAGACCAAGGAGCGCTACGGCGAGGAGCAGTTCATGGCGTGGCGGCGGAGCTACGACACGCCCCCGCCGCCCATCGAACCGGGCAGCGAGTACAGCCAGGACGCCGATCCGCGCTACAGCGACATCGACGGCGGCCCGCTGACCGAGTGCCTGAAGGACGTCGTCGCCCGCTTCGTGCCGTATTTCACCGAGGCGATCGTGCCCGACCTGCAGGCGGGCAAGACGGTGCTGATCGCCGCGCACGGAAATTCGCTGCGGGCGCTGGTGAAGTACCTCGACGGGATGTCCGACGAGGACGTCGTCGGCCTGAACATCCCGACCGGCATCCCACTGCGCTACGACCTCGACGCTGATCTGCGGCCGAAGATCGTCGGCGGCACCTACCTGGACCCCGAGGCGGCTGCCGCGGGCGCCGCGGCGGTGGCAAGCCAGGGGGCGAAATAGCCGACAGGACTCCGATTGTGGGCAAACACTGGATGAACGAGAGCCGAACACCTGCGCTTGACTGTGTGACTTGTCCCGATTTGGCCGCACGCTGCTGGGATGACGTTCACCAGTTTCGTACGATTTGCTCGTGAGTGTGGTATCCGCGCTGCTGCTGACGGCAGCCGTGGCTCTGCTCGCGCTGGTGATCGGTGTCGGGGTCGGAGTGGCTCTGATTCCCAGACTCGACGAGCGCAGGCGTCGCCGCGCCGTCGAGGAGTCCGGAATCACCGTTTCGGAGATGCTCGCCCACATCGTGGCGCTCTCGCCGATCGGCATCGTCGTGGTCGATACCTACCGTGACGTCGTCTACACCAACGACCGAGCCCGGGAACTGGGTTTGGTCCGCGACCGTCTGCTCGACGACCGGGCCTGGCTGGCGGCGCAGCGCACCCTGGCGACGGGGGAGGACGTCGAAGTCGACCTGTCCCCGCGCAGGCGCGCGCTGCCGGGCCGGTCCGGGCTGTCGGTGCGCGGCCACGTCCGGTTGCTGACCGAGGAGGACCGCCGCTTCGCCGTCGTCTACGTCGACGACCAGTCCGAACACGCGCGGATGGAAGCCACCCGCCGCGACTTCGTCGCCAACGTCAGCCACGAACTCAAGACGCCGGTCGGAGCGATGGGCGTGCTCGCCGAGGCGCTGCTGGCGTCGGCCGACGACCCGGACACGGTGCGCAGGTTCGCCGAGAAGATGGTCGCCGAGTCCAACCGGCTGGCCAACATGGTCGGCGAGCTGATCGAGCTGTCGAGGCTGCAAGGCGCCGAGCCGCTGCCCGACCTGGAAGCCGTCGACGTCGACACCGTTGTTGCAGAGGCGGTCTCGCGCTACAAAGTGGTAGCCGACAACGCCGACATCGCGGTCACCACCGATGCGCCGACCGGTTACAAGGTGCTCGGCGACCAACCGCTGCTGGTAACTGCGCTGGCCAACCTGGTGTCCAACGCAATCGCGTACTCATCCAACGGATCTCCGGTGTCCATCAGCCGCAGGCGCCGGGGCGACAACATCGAGATCGCCGTCACCGATCGGGGAATCGGCATCGCCGCCGCCGATCAGGAGCGGGTGTTCGAGCGGTTCTTCCGCGTGGACAAAGCCAGATCGCGGGCCACCGGAGGCACCGGCCTCGGCCTGGCGATCGTCAAACATGTTGCTGCCAATCACAACGGAACCATCCGGCTGTGGAGTCAGCCGGGCACGGGATCGACGTTCACCCTGTCGATACCGGCGTATCCGGACCGCGTCAGCGAGTCGGACGAACGAGAGGATTACCAACGTCCATGACCAACGTGTTGATCGTCGAGGACGAGGAGTCCTTGGCCGATCCCCTTGCGTTTCTGCTCCGCAAGGAGGGCTTCGAGGCCACCGTGGTGGCCGACGGGCCTTCTGCGCTGGCCGAATTCGAGCGAGTCGGTGCCGATATCGTGCTGCTCGACCTGATGCTGCCCGGCATGAGTGGCACCGACGTGTGCAAGCAGTTACGGTCGCGCTCCAGCGTCCCCGTCATCATGGTGACCGCACGCGACAGCGAGATCGACAAGGTGGTCGGCCTGGAACTCGGCGCCGACGACTACGTCACCAAGCCGTATTCCGCGCGTGAGCTGATCGCGCGGATCAGGGCGGTGCTGCGCCGCGGCGCCGACCCCGACGAATCCGCGATCGGCGACGGCGTGCTGGAGGCCGGTCCGGTGCGGATGGATGTCGAGCGCCACGTCGTCTCGGTCAACGGCGAGCAGATCACGTTGCCGCTCAAGGAGTTCGACCTGCTCGAGTATCTGATGCGCAACAGCGGTCGGGTGCTCACCCGCGGGCAGCTGATCGACCGGGTGTGGGGCGCCGACTACGTCGGCGACACCAAGACGCTCGACGTGCACGTCAAGCGGTTGCGGTCCAAGATCGAGGGGGACCCGGCCAACCCGGTGCACCTGGTCACGGTGCGCGGCCTCGGCTACAAGCTCGAGGGCTGAGCCTGTAGCGCCGAGCGTGACATGAATTCGCCGTCGACGGGGTATGTAGCCCCTAGCGCGGCTTCCTGAAAGGCGTTCACAACCAGCTCGTCTACCGTGCGTCATTTGCAGTCGATTGACGGACACGGGTGAAAGACGAGTGACCACGCAGACCACACCAGACAACGAACGCACCAGAAGCCTCACCCCGTGGGTGGCCAGGGGCGGCCCCATCGTCGCGGCAACCGCGCTGATGGCCTACATCGTCGTGTGCGCGCACTGGCCGACGCTGCGGATGCAAGTCGACCTGATGGTGTACCGGTTCTCCGCGGAGCGCCTGCTGCAGGGCCTTGACCTCTACTCGACCGGTCTGACCGGCAAACCGGACGAGTTGCTGTTCATCTATCCGCCGTTCGCCGCGGTCTGTGCGGTACCGCTGGCGCTGTTGAACGCCGCTGACGTGCAGTGGTTGTGGCTGCTGGGCGCGGCTGCCGCGCTGACGTACGTGGTGGTCCGACTGCTGCGGTCGATGGGCATGCGCCGCGGCGGCGCTCTGGTCAGCCTGGCCGCGCTGCTGGTCGGTCTGACGGCCTGGTTGGAGCCGATCCGGCTCACGGCGGAACTGGGACAGATCAACATCATCCTGCTCGTGCTGGTGGTCGGCGATCTGTGCCGGCAGAGCAAGTGGTCGGGGATCGGGATCGGGCTGGCCGCGGGCATCAAACTGACTCCCGCGCTGTTCATCGTGTACCTCGTGCTGACCCGACGGATACGTGCGGCCGCGGTGGCCACCGCAACGTTCGCCCTCACGGTCGGGCTTGGATTCGCGTTAGCGCCAAGCGATTCCGTCACATACTGGCTGCACGGCAGATTCGACGACGTGCACCGTATCTCGCACGATCCCCTGGCCAACACGAGCGTCGCCGGCCTGCTGCTGCGGCTGCACATTCCCGTCGCGACCGCACACGTCGCCGCCGTTGCCGTCGCGGCGGTCGCCATCGTTCTCGCGGCCATCGCCCATCGGCGCGGGCAATCCGCTCTCGCGATCGCCATCGTCGGCATGGCGTCGGCGGCGGCGTCGCCATTCAGTTGGAGCCACCACTGGGTGTGGTTCGTGCCGTTGGTCGTTCACCTGGGGTATCGCGGGTTCGTGCTCGGCAGCCGCGCGGCCGCCGCGGCGATGTGGTCGGTCTGCGCCCTGGTCGGCGGCTGGTTCGTGTCCGTCGCCGGCGATACCCCGCAGGCGGGCATCCTGTCCCTGCATCCGGGCGGCGTGTGGCGCGAAATCTTGCCCGGTGCTTACATTTTCATTTTCGCTGCGGTACTGGTGGCCACCACCATCTGGCTTTGGCGTCTGCCCGACGGACGGCCGGCGGGGCCGGTCACCCATCAACTCGAAAACCTCGAAGGCGCGCTACTCGGCGGCGCGGGTGGCGGGATGCACGGCGATCAGCCCTAAACTGCTGCGCCGCTTGCACATCGCCGCCAGCTCCGCGTACGCCTTCTCGCCCAGCAGTTCGGTCAGCTCGGGCGCGTAGGACTGCCACACCTGCTTCTGGCCGACGTGCGCGTTGGGGTCACCCGTGCAGTACCAGTGCAGGTCGGCGCCGCCCTCGCCCCAGCCGCGCCGGTCGTATTCGGTGATCCAGGTCTTGAGGATCTCGGTGCCGTCGGGCAGCGTCACCCACTCCTGGCTGCGCCGGATCGGCAACTGCCAGCACACGTCCGGTTTCATCGTCAACGGCTCGACGCCCATCTTCAGCGCCTTGCTGTGCAGCGCGCAGCCGATGCCACCCTCGAATCCAGGCCGATTGAGAAAGATGCAGGCGCCCTTGTACTTTCGGGTCCGCAGGTTGGGCTTGTCCTCGTACTCGTCCATTTCGAGGTAGCCCTTGGGGCCGAGGCCCTTCTCGCGGAACTGCCAGTCCTCGTCGGTGAGCTCCTTGACCGCGCGGTCCAAGCGCTTTCGGTCGTCCTTGTCGGAGATGAACGCGCCGTGCGAGCAGCAGCCGTCGTCGGGCCGTCCCTCGACCGTGCCCTGGCAGGCAGGTGTGCCGAACACGCACGTCCAGCGCGACAGCAGCCAGGTCATGTCGGCGGCGATCAGGTGTTCGGCGTTGTCCGGGTCGTAGAACTCCACCCATTCGCGGGCGAAATCCAGCTCGACCTCGCCGGGATGTTCTGACGTCACGAGGCTCAACGCTAGTGCCGAACGGCGCCGAACGCTAAGTTGCCACGGCCTGCGCCGCACAACAATTTCGGTGATCATGATTCGGTGGGCGACCTGTGAAGTCGATGTCGGCAGCGCCACACCGCGATGCGCTCACAAAGTTCACTCCAAGACCGGATAGGTTGAACGCGTGCGACTGGGCGTGCTCGACGTGGGCAGCAACACCGTCCACCTGTTGGTGGTGGACGCTCGCCGCGGCGGCCACCCGACGCCGATGAGTTCCACCAAGGCGTCACTGCGGCTGGCCGAGGCCATCGACTCGTCGGGGAAACTCACCCGCAAGGGCGCTGACAAACTGATCGACACCATCGACGAATTCGCCAAGATCGCCGCCAGTTCGGGCTGTGCGGAGCTGATGGCGTTCGCCACCTCCGCGGTGCGCGACGCCAAGAACTCCGAGGACGTGCTGGCCCGTGTGCTCGCCGAGACCGGGGTGGCGCTGCAGGTGCTCAGCGGGGTCGACGAATCGCGGCTGACGTTTCTGGCCGTGCGCCGCTGGTACGGCTGGAGCGCGGGCCGCATCATCAACATCGACATCGGCGGCGGCTCGCTGGAGCTGTCCAGCGGGGTCGACGAGGAGCCGGAGGTGGCGCTGTCGCTGCCGCTCGGCGCCGGCCGGCTGACCAGGGAGTGGCTGCCCGACGACCCGCCCGGCCGCAGGCGGGTGGAGATGCTGCGTGACTGGCTTTCCACCGAGCTGGCCGATGCGGGCGCCAAGATGCTCGACGCCGGCGCCCCAGACCTCACGGTCGCCACCTCGAAGACCTTCCGCTCGCTGGCCCGGCTCACCGGCGCCGCGCCCTCGGGCCGGGGTCCGCGGGTGAAGAGGACGCTGACAGCTACCGGCCTTAGGCAGCTCATATCTTTCATCTCTAGGATGACCGCTGCTGACAGAGCAGAGTTGGAAGGGGTGAGTGCCGAGCGGGCGCCACAGATAGTGGCCGGAGCGCTGGTGGCTGAGGCCAGCATGCGGGCGCTGGCGATAGATTCGGTGGACATCTGCCCGTGGGCGTTGCGAGAAGGCCTGATTCTGCGGAAACTCGACAGCGAAGCCGACGGAACCGCACTGGTGGAAACGTCCGTACGCGATGCGGACCGACACCCCGCTAAGCCCAGAGGCAACACACGATGACTGGACCAGAAGAGAGCTACAGCAGCACCAGACCGATCTCGGTCGCGGAGCTACTGGCAAAGAACGGGACGATCGGCGCACCGCCGGTCGGCGGCCGTCGCCGTCGCCGTCGCGGCAATTCCGAGGCCGTCACGGTCGCCGAGCTGACCGGCGAGATCCCGATCGTCACCGACGACTCCGATCACGACACCGCCGACCCAACCACTGACCAGCTCGAAGAGGTCCGCGACGAGTACCAGGGCCCATACGCGGGCAACGGCGTCGCCGGACACGTCGAAGACGAGGTCGATGAGCACGTCGATGAGGATGACGAGGACGGCGTCGGGGAGGTCGTCGATGAGGCCCCGCCGGTCGAAGAGACCGATGCGGAAGCCGACTACGCCGCGCACCTCGAGGAGCGCGACGCCGAGCCGATGTTCTTCGCGCCCCCGCCGCGGCGCCCCCAGTACGGTCTCGGGCCCAAGCGCTACCCGGGCGGCTCCGGCGTCGGCGCCGAGGGGATGAGCCCCGATCCCGTCTACGACCTCGACGCGGCCGACGCCGCCGATCTCACCCGGCCCGCGATGCCCGTGGCGAGCGCGCCCGACACCGATGACGACGCCGACGAACTGCCGTCCTATCTGCGTTCGTCGGGCGGATCCCTGTTCGGCGGCGACTCGGACGTCGACCTCGAGCACGACATCGACCACGACCTCGACCGCGAAGACGCGCACGACGTCGAGCACGACTTCGAACACGACCTCGAACACGATGAGGACTACGACGAGGACCTGGAGGCCGGGGACGAGTCGACGATGTCGTCGCTGGCGCGCGGCGCCCTGGTCGTCGGTCAGTGCATACTCGCCGTGCTGTTCGGTGCGGGCCTGTTCATCGCGTTCGACCAGCTCTGGAAGTGGAACAACATCGTCGCGCTGGTGTTGTCGGTGCTCGTGATCCTCGGCCTGGTCGTCGGCGTCCGCGTGGTGCGCAAGACCGAGGACATCGGCAGCACGCTGATCGCCGTCGCTGTCGGTGCGCTCGTGACGCTGGGGCCGCTGGCGCTCCTGCAATCGGGATAGCGCCCCAGACAGCCCTGTGCGCCCCGCCATCAAGGTCGGTCTGTCGACGGCCTCGGTCTACCCGCTGAGGACCGAGGCCGCTTTCGAGTACGCCGCCCGGCTCGGCTACGACGGCGTGGAGTTGATGGTGTGGGCCGAGACGGTCAGCCAGGACATCGACGCCATCGAGGCGATGTCGAAACGCTATGAGATGCCCGTGCTGTCGGTGCACGCACCGTGTCTGCTGATCTCGCAGCGGGTCTGGGGCGCCAACCCGATCTCGAAGCTGGAGCGCAGCGTGCGTGCCGCCGAACAGCTGGGCGCCGAGACGGTCGTCGTGCATCCGCCGTTCCGGTGGCAGCGCCGCTACGCCGAAGGGTTCTCCGAGCAGGTCGCCGAGCTCGAGGCGGGCAGCGAGGTGATGGTGGCGGTGGAGAACATGTTCCCGTTCCGGGCCGACCGGTTCTTCGGCGCCGGCCAGACGTCCATCGACCGGATGCGCAAGCGGGGCGGTAAGCCGGGACCGGGCATCTCGGCGTTCGCGCCGTCCTACGACCCGCTGGACGGCAATCACGCCCACTACACGCTGGACCTGTCGCACACCGCGACGGCGGGCACCGACGCCGTCGACATGGCCCACCGGATGGGTGAGGGGCTGGTGCATCTGCACCTGTGCGACGGCAGCGGCGCATCGACCGACGAGCACCTGGTGCCCGGCCGTGGCACCCAACCGACGGTCGAGGTCTGCGAGATGCTTGCCGGCGGCGCCTTCTCCGGCCACGTCATCCTCGAAGTCACCACCTCCGGGGCGCGCACGGCCCCCGAACGAGAGGCCCTTCTTCTCGAATCGCTCCAGTTCGCCCGCAAGCACCTGCTGCGCTGATCCCTAGGACGGTTGTGACCGGATCCACCTTGTTCACCGATGCCATGGCGCTGACGCCCGCGGGCGGCGGCCACTACGACGGCGAGCTGAACGAGCACTGGACGATCGGACCCAAGGGCTCGGGCCCCAAGGTGCACGGCGGCGCGATGCTCGCCCTGTGTGCGAATGCGGCCCGGTTGGAGCACGGTGATGCCGACGTCTGGCCCATCGCGATCGCGGGGAACTTCCTGTGGGCGCCCGACCCGGGCCCGATGCGGGTGTCGACGGCCGTGCGCAAGCGGGGTCGCCGGGTCAGCCTGATCGATGTCGAGCTCGGACAAGGTGACCGGACGGCCGTGCGGGCCTCCGTGACGATGGGCGAGCCGGAGCACCACGTCCCGCCGCTTCTTTCGGTCAACCCGGTGGTGCCGTTGATGCCGCCGGAGCCGCCGCCCGGTCTGGAGCCGATCGGGCCCGGCCATCCGATGGCCGCCGTCGTCAACCTGGCGCACGGCTGCGACATCCGGCCGTCGTTGACGACGCTGGAACCGCGCGCCGACGGTGGCCCTCCCGTCATCGAATACTGGGTCCGGCCCAAGGGGGTGGCGCCCGACCCGTTGTTCGCGCTGCTGTGCGGTGACGTGTCGGCACCGGTGACGTTCGGCGTCAACCGATTCGGCTGGGCGCCCACCGTGCAGCTGACGGCGTTTCTGCGCACGCTGCCCGCCGACGGCTGGCTGCGCGTCGTCTGCACCACGGTGCAGATCGGCCAGCAGTGGTTCGACGAGGACCACATCGTCGTCGACTGCGAGGGCCACATCGTCGTGCAGAGCCGCCAGTTGGCGATGGTGCCGCCCCCGCAGTGATCGGCTGCGGCGTCTGCAATGCTTTGGGCGTGGCAAGGATCGCGATCATCGGCGGCGGAAGTATCGGCGAGGCACTGCTGGCCGGACTCATCCGCGCAGGCAGGCAGGTCAAGGACCTGGTGGTGGCCGAGAAGAGTGCAGAGCGCGGCAAGTACCTGTCCGAGACGTACTCGGTGCTGGTCACGTCGGTGGCCGACGCGGCGGAAAACGCCTCGTTCGTCATCGTCGCCGTCAAGCCCGCCGACGTGACGCTGGTCATCGACGAGATCGCCGACGCCGCGGCGCACGCCGAGAGCGAAAGCGCGGAGCAGGTTTTCGTGACCGTGGCCGCAGGCGTCACCACCGAGTTCTACGAGTCGAAGCTGCCCGCGGGCGCGCCCGTGATCCGGGTGATGCCCAACGCGCCCGTCGTGGTGGGTGGTGGCGTGAGCGCGCTGGCGCCCGGCCGGTTCGCCACCGCCGAGCAACTCAAGGAGGCCGCGGGCATCTTCGACGCCGTCGGCGGGGTGCTGACGGTCTCGGAGTCACAGATGGATGCCGTGACGGCGCTGTCGGGGTCCGGCCCGGCGTACTTCTTCCTCGTCGTCGAAGCGTTGGTCGACGCGGGTGTCGCAGCGGGGCTGACGCGGCCGGTGGCCACCGATCTGGTTGCGCAAACGATGGCCGGATCGGCCGCGATGTTGCTCGAGCGCCTCGATGCCGCCCAATCGGCCAGTGACTCGGCGATGGGCACCGGGATGGACACCACGGCGGCCCAACTGCGGGCCACCGTCACCTCGCCGGGCGGCACAACCGCCGCTGGTCTGCGAGAACTCGAAAAGGGCGGGCTTCGCGCGGCGCTGGCCGACGCCGTGGAGGCCGCCAAGCAGCGATCTTCGCAGCTCGGAATCACATCCAGGTAATTCAACGAATTTCAATCGATTAGCCCACACCCGTCGCAATAACCCCAATAACCCCGCTATTCTCCTCGTGTAAGCGCGGGGTCGTACCCAGCGGTGGGGAAGCCGCTGGAACAGCCCGTGCCTGAAGGATTGGGTTGCGATGACGTCTATGAACGGGCCATCGGGGCGAGATTCGGCGAGCGGGAAGCATTCACGAAACGACCCGGCGCCAGAACAGCCACCGCGGGCTCAATTTCTCACGGTTGCGGAAGTGGCCAGTCTCATGCGGGTCAGCAAGATGACCGTCTACCGGCTGGTGCACAACGGCGAGCTGCCCGCGGTCCGGGTCGGCCGGTCGTTCCGCGTGCACGCCAAGGCGGTGCACGACCTGCTGGAGACCTCGTACTTCGACGCCGGGTGACAGCCGCGTTGAGGAGCCGGCGCGAATCGGCAGCCGGGTGACGATCGAGCGGCGCGAGCCGCGTTGAGGAGCCGGCGCGAATCAGCAGCCGGGTGACGATCGAGCGGCGCGAGCCGCGTTGATCCTGCGTGAGCGCTCACTGTTGTACGGCTCGGGCCCCGCCGAAACCGTACATGGGTGAGCGCTCGGCCCGGACGGCGCGGTTTTTGCTCCGGACGGCGGCCCGGTAAAGTAGGCGGGTCGAGTTGAAACACATCTAGGTAGCGGAGTTCATGGGTTCAGTCATCAAGAAGCGGCGTAAGCGCATGTCGAAGAAGAAGCACCGCAAGCTGCTTCGTCGCACCCGGGTGCAGCGCAGAAAACTCGGCAAGTAATTCGGGAAGGTTCGCCGATAGGCTGAACCGGATGGATTCGCAAGATCGCTCCGGTGGCCGCGGCCCGGGGCAAGACGCCCAGCCCTATCCGAAGGTCGTGCTGGTAACCGGCGCCTGCCGGTTTCTCGGCGCGTTCCTGACCGCCCGGCTGGCGCAGAACCCGTTGATCAACCACGTCATCGCCGTCGACGCGATCGCGCCGAGCAAGGACCTGCTGCGCCGGATGGGCCGTGCGGAGTTCGTCCGCGCCGACATCCGGAATCCCTTCATCGCGAAGGTCATCCGCAACGGCGACGTCGACACCGTCGTGCACGCCGCTGCCGCGTCCTACACGCCGCGCTCTGGCGGCAAGGCGGCGCTCAAGGAACTCAACGTGATGGGCGCGATCCAGCTCTTCGCGGCGTGCCAGAAGGCCCCTTCGGTGCGGCGGGTGGTGCTCAAGTCGACGTCGGAGGTGTACGGCTCGAGCGCATTCGACCCGGTGCTGTTCACCGAGGACACCAGCAGCAGGCGGCCGCCGGGCGAGGGCTTCGCCCGCGACAGCATCGACATCGAGGGCTACGCGCGCGGGCTGGCCCGGCGCCGACCCGACATCACGCTGACGATCCTGCGGCTGGCCAACATGATCGGGCCCGCGATGGACACCGCACTGTCGCGGTACCTGGCGGCCCCTGTGGTGCCCACCGTCGTCGGCCACGACGCCCGCCTGCAGTTGCTTCACGAGCAGGACGCGCTGGGCGCGCTGGAGCACGCGACGGTGGCGGCCAAACCGGGCACGTTCAACGTCGGCGCCCCGGGGATCATGATGATGTCTCAGGCCATCAGACGGGCCGGCCGAGTGCCGTTGCCGGTGCCCAGGTTTGCGCTCTGGGCTGTGGATTCGCTGAGACGCGCAACTCGCTACACTGAGTTGGATCGCGAGCAGCTGGACTACCTGAGCTATGGCCGAGTCATGGACACCGCGCGCATGCGCAGTGAATTAGGCTATAGCCCCAAGTGGACCACGACGGAGGCTTTCGACGATTACGTCCGCGGACGTGGATTGACTCCGATCGTTGACCCGCGATGGGTACGCTCAATGGAGAGTCGCGCCGTATCGGCGGCGCAACGTTGGGGACGTTGAATACAGGCTCTGAATCGGGTGGGGAGAAGGTAGCGACGTGGCGGGCGAATCAAAAGCGAAAGTGATTCCGCTGCACTCGAATACGGGTCGGCAGGCCGCGCAGCGGAAAGCGGCTGCCCGTGGCGATGCCGCGCGCCGGCATCCGTCGCTGCTGGGTGACCCGAATGGCCGGGCGTCGGCCGAGCAGATCGCCGCCGTCGTCCGCGAGATCGACGACCGCCGCGCCTCGGCGGCCGGTGCGCCGCCCGTCGAGGAGACGCCGAACGAACTCGCCAAGCGCATCGCCGCCGTTGCTGAATTCGTTCGCAAGCGCATGATGGGCGATTACGTCATCGACGAATTCGGCTTCGATCAGCACCTCAACAATGCGGTCTTTTTGCCTTTGCTGAGGGTTCTTTTCAACTCGTGGTTCCGCGTCGAGGTCTCCGGCATCGAAAACCTGCCGGAGGACGGCGCCGCGCTGGTGGTCGCCAACCACGCAGGCGTGCTGCCGTTCGACGGCCTGATGGCATCGGTGGCGGTGCACGACAACCACCCGGCGCACCGGGACCTGCGGCTGCTGGCCGCCGACATGGTATTCAACATGCCGGTGATGGGGCAGGCGGCGCGCAAGGCCGGCCACACCATGGCCTGCACCTCCGACGCGCACAGGCTGCTCGCGGCCGGCGAGCTGACGGCGGTGTTCCCCGAGGGCTACAAGGGCCTGGGCAAGCATTTCAAGGACCGCTACAAGCTGCAGCGATTCGGCCGCGGCGGCTTCGTGGCCGCGGCGTTGCGCGCCAAGGCGCCCATTGTCCCGTGCTCGATCGTCGGGTCCGAGGAGATCTACCCGATGATTGCCGACGTGAAGCTGTTGGCCCGGCTGTTCGGGCTGCCGTACTTCCCGATCACCCCGCTGTTCCCGCTCGCCGGGCCCGCAGGCCTGGTGCCGCTGCCGTCCAAGTGGCACATCCAGTTCGGCGAGGCGATCCCCACCGCCGACTACGACGACACCGCGGCCGACGACCCGATGGTCACCTTCGAATTGACCGACCAGGTGCGCGAAACCATCCAGCAGACGCTCTATCAATTGCTGGCCAACCGCAGGAATATGTTCCTCGGCTGACGAATAGTCGCATTGCCCGGGGCCCGACCGGCCCCGCCGGTCAACCCTTCGAGCTTTGCCCGGCAATCATTTTGGCGATTGCGGCGTCGCGGCGTTCCTTGATCGCGGCGCTGATCTCGTCGGCCTCGTCATCGTGGGCGGCCTCGCCGATGACGGTGACGATGCTGGTGATCACCGGCTCGCCGTTCTCGTCGCTCGCCTCGCCGCGGATCTCGGCGACGACGGTGCCGTGCGCCTCGATGACGCTGTCCAGATACGAGTCGAAGAACAGCTTGTCGCCGGCCAGGATCGGCCGGTGGAAGGTGATCTTCTGGTCGCGGTGCAGCACCCGCTCCATGTTGATCGGGATCGCGAACTGGTTGAAGATCTCCAACTGCACCTTGCGGCCCGCGACGGCCAGGAACGTCAGCGATGCCACCAGGGCGTCGTAGCCCACCTCTTTGGCCGCCGCTTCGTCGAAGTGCGACGGGTGGTCGTCCTTGACCGCGCGCGCGAACTCACGGACCTTCTCCCGGTCGACCTCGAAATAGTCCGGGTACCGGTAGTGGGTTCCGATGATGTCTTCAGCGATGGCCATGGCGGCCAGAGCCTATCAGCGCCGCCGCGAGGCGATCGCGGCAAGCGCGCCGCCGGCGGCGCCCAGCGCGAGCGCCGACGGCACCCCGATCCTGGCGGCCTTGCGCGCGGTCCTGAAGTCGCGGATCTCCCAGCCGCGCTCGCGGGCCAGGTCCCGCAGGTCGGCGTCGGGGTTGATGGCCACCGCGGTGCCGACCAGCGACAGCATCGGCACGTCGTTGAAGCTGTCCGAGTACGCGGTGCAGCGCCTCAGGTTCAGGCCCTCACGGATCGCCAGCGACCGCACCGCGTGCGCCTTGCCGCTGCCGTGCAGGATGTCGCCGACCAGGCGGCCGGTGAACACCCCGTCGACAGACTCGGCGACGGTGCCAAGCGCGCCGGTCAGGCCGAGCCTGCTGGCGATGGTGGCGGCCAGCTCGTACGGCGTCGCGGTGACCAGCCACACCTGCTGGCCGGCATCCAGGTGCATCTGCGCCAACGCGCGGGTGCCCGGCCAGATCTTGTCGGCGATGATCTCGTCGAAGATCTCCTCGCCGACCGAGACCAGCTCAGCGGTGGACCGCCCCTCGATGAACGCGAGTGCCTTGCGCCTGCCCTCGGCCACGTCGTCGCTGTTCTCCCGGCCGGTGAGTTGAAACTTGGCCTGCGCGTAGGCGAATCGCCACAGATCGCCGTAGGTGAAGAACTTGCGCGCCGCCAACCCGCGGGCGAAATGCACCAGTGACGAACCCTGCACCAGGGTGTTGTCGACGTCGAAGAAGGCGGCCGCGGTCAGGTCGGGCGGCGGCGCCGAGGCCGCCTCGTCCACCTCGGGCAGGTGTGCGACAGCGGTCTCCGCGCTGGCGTCGCCTGCCAACGCCTGCACGGCCGCTTCGTCACCATCGCGAACGGGCACATGTCAACCCTAAGACACTCGGCATTGCCCCCATTGTCGATACTGGTCGCCGTGAACCGCGCGCAGGTGGTGTTGCTGACCAGGGAGGGCTGCTCGCTGTGCGAGCGGACGGCGGCGAGGCTGGTCGAGTTGGCGGACGAACTCGACTTCGACTTCGCGACGACGGACGTCGATGAGGCGGCCGCCGCGGGCGACTCCGCGCTGCGCGCCGAGTTCGGCGACCGGCTGCCGGTGGTGCTTCTCGACGGCAGGGAGCACAGCTACTGGGAACTCGACGAGCCCCGGTTGCGGGCGGATCTGGCCCGCTGAGCTTCCGCTTCGCGACCAGCTGGGCAAATTTGGTAGCCCAGCTGGTGAACGACTACCGTTGAACGCGTGGTGAGCCCGGTGATGAGGCCATGAGCGTCCTGCTTTTCGGCGTCTCGCACCGCAGCGCGCCGGTTTCGGTGCTGGAGCAGCTGAGCACCGACGAGTCCGATCAGGCCAAGATCGTCGACCAGGTGCTGCAATCCTCGCTCGTCACCGAGGCGATGGTGCTGTCCACCTGCAACCGCGTGGAGATCTACGCGGTGGTGGACGCCTTCCACGGTGGCCTCTCGGTGATCGGTCAGGTGCTGTCCGAACACTCCGGCATGGGCCTTGGCGAACTCACCAAATACGCCTACGTCCGCTACGCCGAAGCCGCCGTCGAGCACCTGTTCGCCGTCGCCAGCGGCCTGGATTCGGCGGTGGTCGGCGAACAGCAGGTGCTCGGCCAGGTGCGCCGCGCGTACCGCGCGGCCGAGGCCAACCACACCGCCGGGCGCACGCTGCACGAGTTGGCGCAGCGGGCCTTGTCCGTCGGCAAGCGGGTGCACAGCGAGACCGGCATCGACGCCGCGGGCGCATCGGTGGTCTCCGTCGGGCTCGGCATGGCCGACAGCAAGCTGGACGGGCTGGCCGGCCGCCGCGCCGTGGTCATCGGCGCAGGCGCGATGGGCGCGCTGTCCGCGAAGCATTTGGTGCGGGCGGGCGTGGAGCGGGTGCACATCGTGAACCGGACGCTGCCGCGGGCGAAGAAGCTCGCCGACAAGGTCCGCGAGCTCGGCGTCACCGCCGACGCGTTCCCGTTCGACCACCTGACGCCCGTGCTCACCGATGCCGACGTGGTGGTCAGCTGCACCGGCGCGGTGCGTCCGGTCGTCTCGCTGGCCGACGTGCACCGCGGCCTGGCGCACGGTCAGGAGCTCAAGCAGCTGGTGATCTGCGACCTCGGCATGCCGCGCAACGTCGATCCCGCGGTGGCCGGGCTGCCCGGCGTCTTCGTCGTCGACATGGACCGCATCCAGCGCGATCCCGCTGCCAAGGCCGCCTCGTCGGACACCGAGGCCGCCCGCACCATCGTCGCCGCGGAGGTGGCCAACTACCTGGCCGGCCAGCGGATGGCCGAGGTCACGCCCACCGTCACCGCACTTCGCCAGCGGGCCGCCGACGTGGTGGAGGCCGAGCTGCTGCGGCTGGACAACCGGCTGCCCGGGCTCGAGGCGACGCACCGCGACGAGGTGGCGCGCACCGTGCGCCGGGTGGTGGACAAGCTGCTGCATGCGCCGACGGTGCGGGTCAAGCAGCTGGCCAGCTCGCCGGGTGGCGACAGCTACGCCGAGGCCCTTCGCGAACTCTTCGAACTCGATCCGCAGGCTGTCGAAGCGGTGGCCGGGCCCGAAATGCCTTTTTTCACAACCGATCTCGAAAAACCTGAGTAACGCTTGGCATCCTTCATCCGGATAGGCACTCGGGGCAGCCTGTTGGCAAAGACCCAAGCGAGTGTCATCAGAGACGCCCTGGTGGCCAAGGGACGCGCCGCCGATCTGGTCATCGTCGCCACCCACGGCGACGAGCGGGCCGGCGATCCGATCGCCTCGATCGGCGTCGGTGTCTTCACCGCGGCGCTGCGGGAGGCCGTCCACGACGGCCGCGTGGACGTCGCCGTGCACTCCTACAAGGATTTGCCCACCGCCGAGGACCCGAGGTTCACGATCGCCGCGATACCCCCGCGCGAGGACGCCCGCGACGCGTTGGTGGCCCGCGACGGCATGGTGCTCGGCGAGTTGCCGGTGGGCTCGGTGATCGGCACCTCCAGCCCGCGGCGGGCGGCGCAGCTTAGAGCATTGGGTCTCGGTTTGGAAATCCGCCCCCTACGAGGCAACCTTGACACCAGGTTGAACAGGGTAAGCAACGGTGATCTCGACGGCGTCGTCGTCGCCAGGGCGGGACTGGCCCGCATCGGGCGGTTAGACGATGTCACCGAGACTCTCGAGCCGGTGCAGATGTTGCCGGCCCCGGCTCAAGGCGCCCTCGCGGTCGAGTGCCGCGCGGGCGACACCGAGCTCGCCGCGCTGCTGGCGGAGTTGGACGACGCCGACACGCGCGCCGCAGTCACCGCTGAACGGACCCTGCTCGCCGAACTGGAGGCGGGTTGCTCCGCACCGGTGGGCGCGATCGCCGAGGTGGTCGAGTCCATCGATGAGGACGGCCGGGTCTTCGAAGAGCTGTCGCTGCGCGGCTGCGTGGCGACGCTGGACGGATCCGACGTGATCCGTGCGTCCGGCATCGGGACTCCCGAGCGGGCACGAGAGCTCGGTCTCTCGGTCGCAGCGGAGTTGTTCGAACTGGGCGCACGCGACCTGTTGGTAGAAGCTGGGAGAGGCACGGGGATAGACATATGACGACCCGAGGGCGTAAGCAAAGGCCCGGCCGCATCACGTTCGTCGGCTCTGGGCCCGGCGACCCTGGCCTGTTGACGACGCGGGCGCGCACCGTGCTCGCCAACGCCGCGCTGATATTCACCGATCCCGATGTACCCGAAGCGGTGCTGGCGCTGTGTGGCAGTGAGCTGCCGCCGCCGTCGGGACCCGAGCCCGCGGCGTCGGAGACTGCGACCGACGCCGACGAGGGCGCCGATGCGGTGTCGACCATTCCAGGCGGCCCCGACATCCGGCCCGCGCTCGGCGATCCCGCCGAGGTGGCCAAGACGCTGGCCACCGAGTCCCGCACCGGCGTCGACGTGGTTCGGCTGGTCGCAGGCGACCCGCTGTCGGTGGACTCGGTGATCACCGAGGTGAACGCGCTGACCCGGTCGCATCTGGCGTTCGAGATCGTGCCGGGCCTGCCTGCGACCACCGCTGTGCCGACGTACGCGGGCCTGCCGCTCGGTTCGTCGCACACCGAGGCCGACGTCCGCGGCGACGTGGACTGGGCGGCGCTGGCGGCCGCGCCGGGGCCGCTGATTCTGCAGGCCACCGCCTCGCATCTGGCCGACGCGGCCAGCACGCTGATCGAATACGGCCTGGCCGACACGACCCCGTGTGTTGTCACCGCGCACGGCACCACGTGTCAGCAGCGCTCGGTGGAGACCACGCTCGGTGGCCTCAACGACAAGACTGCGTTGGGCGCCGGCGAGCCCTCCGGGGCCCTCACCGGTCCGCTGGTCGTGACGATCGGTAAGACGGTCGCCAACCGCGCGAAGCTGAACTGGTGGGAGAGCCGCGCGCTGTACGGGTGGACCGTGCTGGTGCCGCGGACCAAGGACCAGGCCGGCGAGATGAGCGAGAAGCTGGTGTCGCACGGCGCGCTGCCGATCGAGGTGCCGACGATCGCCGTCGAGCCGCCGCGTAGCCCGGCGCAGATGGAGCGCGCCGTCAAGGGCCTCGTCGATGGCCGCTACCAGTGGGTGGTGTTCACCTCGACCAACGCGGTGCGCGCGGTCTGGGAGAAGTTCAACGAGTTCGGTCTGGACGCCCGCGCGTTCTCCGGTGTGAAGATCGCGTGTGTGGGGCAGGCCACCGCCGACCGCGTTCGCGCCTTCGGCATCGAGCCCGAACTGGTGCCCTCGGGTGAGCAGTCCTCGCTGGGCTTGCTCGACGAATTCCCGCCCTACGACGACGTTTTCGACCCGGTGAACCGCGTGCTGCTGCCGCGCGCCGACATCGCCACCGAGACGCTGGCCGAGGGCCTTCGCGACCGCGGCTGGGAGATCGAGGACGTCACCGCCTACCGCACGGTGCGTGCCGCTCCGCCGCCCGCGCACACCCGCGAGATGATCAAGACGGGTGGCTTCGACGCGGTGTGCTTCACGTCGAGTTCGACGGTGCGCAACCTGGTCGGCATCGCGGGCAAGCCGCACGCCCGCACGATCGTGGCGTGCATCGGGCCCAAAACCGCCGAGACGGCAGCGGAATTCGGCCTTCGCGTCGACGTGCAGCCGGAGGTCGCGGCCGTGGGTCCGTTGGTGGAGGCGCTGGCCGAGCATGCCGCTCGGTTGCGAGCCGAGGGGGCACTGCCGCCGCCGCGCAAGAAGAGTCGTCGCCGCTAGGAGCCAGGATGGCCTACCCGAGGCACCGTCCGCGTCGGCTCCGGTCGACTCCGGCGCTGCGGCGTCTGGTCGCCCAGACCTCTTTGGAGCCACGGCATCTGGTGTTGCCGATGTTCGTCGCCGACGGCATCGATGAGCCCAGGCCCATCGAGTCGATGCCCGGCGTGGTGCAGCACACTCGAGACTCGCTGCGCAAAGCGGCCGCCGATGCGGTGGCCGCGGGCGTCGGCGGGCTGATGCTCTTCGGTGTGCCGCGCGCCGAGGACAAGGATGCCACCGGCTCCGCCGGGGTCGCCGAGGACGGCATCCTCAATGTCGCGCTGCGTGACCTGGTCAAGGATCTCGGCGACGAGACGGTGCTGATGGCCGACACCTGCCTGGACGAGTTCACCGACCACGGCCACTGCGGCGTGCTGGACGCGACGGGCAGCGTCGACAATGACGCGACGAACGACCGATACGTGGAACTCGCTGTAGCACAAGCAAATGCCGGTGCTCACGTCGTCGGTCCCAGCGGCATGATGGACGGTCAGGTGGCCGCGATCCGCGACGGGCTGGACGCGGCCGGACACACCGATGTGGTGATCCTGGCGTACGCCGCCAAATTCGCGTCGGCCTTCTACGGCCCGTTCCGTGAGGCGGTGGCCTCCAGCCTGAGCGGGGATCGCCGCACGTACCAACAGGATTCGGCCAATGCCCGCGAGGCGGTGCACGAGGTCGAACTGGACATCGCGGAGGGCGCCGACATCGTGATGGTCAAGCCGGCGATGGGATACCTCGACGTGGTCGCGGCTGCGGCCGACATCTCGCCGGTGCCGGTGGCGGCCTACCAGATCAGCGGCGAGTACTCGATGATCAGCGCCGCGGCGGCCAACGGCTGGATCGACGGGAAGGCCGCCGCGCTGGAGTCGCTGACCAGCATCCGGCGCGCGGGCGCCGACATCGTGCTGACGTACTGGGCGGCCGACGTCGCCGGCTGGCTGGCGTGAGCCAGGCGACACGCCCAGCGGACGTCGACACCGGCTTCTGGCTGTGGCTGGTGGCGGTGCCGCTGATGGTGATGGGCTACATCGTGGACCTGGTGAGTGCGAAGGATTCGCGGCCTCCCGTCGCCGTCCTCGTGCTGTCCGGGGTGTTCGTGTTCGTCGTCGCAGCGGTCGTGGTCACCTTCCTGTTCCTGATGCGTCAGGGCTACCGGTGGGCCAGGACGGTGCTCACGGGCGGCGGGGTGGCGTCGGTCGTATACGCGGGCACCAGCCTGTTCTCTGTCGACCGGCCCGCCACACCGGCGGTGCTCTACGCGGTCAGCGTCATCGTCGGCTCGGTCCTGATCATCGGAGGGGTGTTCCTGCTGCACCGCAAGGACGCCCACGCCTTCTTCGTTCGCTGACAGAAGTTAGGCTGGCCCGATCATGACAGCACCGTCCTCGCCCCCGACTCCCGTCAACGCCGCATTCTGGTGTTGGGTGATCGCGGCGGTGATGTTGCTGCTCGGCGGGCTGATGACGGCCTCGCTCAACGTCCCGGCCATCTATCGCGGCGCAGGAATTCTGCTCGCCGTGGCCGGCGCCGTGCTCGCGTTCCTGGCCCGCCGCAGCAAGGCGGGCGACGAGCGATTCCGCCGCGCAGCCGTCGGGCTGGCTTTTCCGATCGTCGTGCTGCTTGCCCTGCTTGCCGTGCAGACCGCCGGTATCTTCTGGCTGATCCCGCTGGTGCTGACGGTGGTCGGTGGCGTGCTGATCATGTGGCCGTCGGCGCAGGACTGGTTTGGCCCCAGGGACGAGACGTGACGCGGGCAGAAGACGGGACCGACGTCCTGTTCTACGAGCAGGGCGCGAGCTGGCTGTGGCTGCTGACCGGGCCGGGGTCGGCCATCGCGATGCTGCTGATCCAGCTGTCGGCCGGATACGGCGTCCAGCTGCTGGTGCCCGGGGTGTTCCTGGTGCTGGTGACGGGGTTCATCGGAATCCAGGTCAAGGCGGCCAGGATCCACACGTCTGTGCAGCTGACGCCAACCACACTGCGTCAGGGTGCCGAGCGCATCAGCGTCGACGACATCGTCCGGATCTATCCGCAGCCGGAGCGCAACGAGGAGTTGAAATGGATGACTTCGCGGGCGCTGGGCGAGCTGACCGGCGTGCCTAAGGGCCGCACCGGCATCGGCGTCAAGCTGACCAACGACCGCACCGCTCAGGCGTGGGCGCGTAAGCACCAGCAGTTGCGGGCTCAACTGATCCACCTTGTCGAAGAGCGCATTCCTCCGGAGCCCAAGAAGTGAGGCATCGGCGTCGGGGGATGCTGCAGTCGGTGGCCGCCGTTGTCGCCGCGGCAGGCGCGTTGTGGTGCTGGTTCGGCGCACAGTCGCTGGTCACGGTGGCGCCCATCGTGCCGGGGGAGCCGGAGACGACGTCGGTGGCCTATAGCCCGCCGATGCTCGTAATGATGTTGCTGCTCGCGACGGCCGCCGGCGTGCTGGCGGTGGACGGCATCGCCCGACTGCGCCGAGGGGCGTGAGCCGTCTCACAAAGCCGCCGGCGACCTTGGTACAAAGTGCGGATTTTGTAACACTGTTTCACATGACGGAGTTGGCGCAGCCCCCGCACACCCTCGACGCCCTGCCGCTGGGCCCGCAGTCGCTGGTCTGGCGGTATTTCGGCGACAACCGGATGTATCTGATCGGCCCGCGGCCCGCGGTGCTGCAGAACATGCTCGCCGAACTCGGCCAGGGCGTGGCCGACCACTCGGTGTTCTTCGCCGACACCGCGGCGCGCGTGAAGCGGTCGCTGCCGCCGATCTTCATGACGGTGTACGGCAGCGACTCGGACAACCCCGGCCGGCAGGTCCGCGATTTCCACACCGACATCAAGGGCGAGATGCCAGACGGCGACCGGTACCACGCGCTGGACCCGCAGACGTATTTCTGGGCGCACGCCACGTTCGTCGACCAGGTGCTCTACTTCGCGGACACCTTCGTCAAGCGGCTCAGCCGGCAGGAGAAAGAGCAGATCTACCTGGAGTCCAAGACCTGGTATCGACGCTACGGCGTCAGCGACCGGGCGATGCCCGCCGACTACGACGAATTCGAGCGGTACTGGAACCGGATGATCGACGAGATCGTCGTCGCGCACCCCACCGCCAAGTACGGCGTCGGCTACGTCACCAAGGGCTATCCGTGCCCGAAGGGCGTGCCTGCCGGCCTGTGGCGGGTGCTCTCCGCGGCGTTCAACCCGGCGGCTGCGTTCCTGACCACCGGCGGCATGCCGCCGCGCACCCGCGAGTTGCTCGGCCTGCCGTGGACGCAGCGCCAGGAACGGCGCTATCAACGTTTCGCAGCGCTGTGGCGGTCGCGGCCGGTCAACTGGCTGTGGGATCATCTGCCGATGCGGCTGCGCTACAACAAGTTCGCCCAAACCGGATATGGCCATTCCGCACCGGCTGCCTGACCCGAGCAGCGAAGCCATCCTCGACGCCGCGGTCGTCGAGTTCGAACGGCACGGCCTGCGTAAGGTGGCGCTGGACGACGTGGCGCGGCGCGCCGGCGTCAGCCGCACCACCATCTACCGGCGCTTCGCGAACAAGGACGAGTTGGTGGCCGCCGTCATCGAACGGGAGAATGTCGCGCTGTTCAGCGATATCGCCGCAGAGCTGAAACGGGCGGGGCCGCAGGCGAACTACTACGTCGAGGCGTTCACGCTGTCGATCCTGAGATTCCGACGGCACCGGGTGCTCAACCGGATGATGAGCGACGAGCCTGCCGTGGTGCTCGAGATGGCCCGCGCGCACTACGGCGCCGCGATCGAACGGATGGCGGACGCGCTGCGCGAGATCTTCCCCGACGGCTTCGCCGACCGCATCGGCGCTCAGGCGGTCAACGAACTTGCCGACACCATCCTGCGGTATGCGGCGATGGCGCTGCTGCTGCCCGGCGTGCAACCGCTGGAGACCGCCGAGGACATTCGCGCCTTCGCGACCCGGCACTTCCTGCCCAGCCTGCCCGCCGCGCTGCGGTCGGTGCCGGCTTGAGCACCGGGTGGGCCCGCTTGCGAAATTGACGCGCACGCAAGCATTTCCCGGTTAATTAAGCTGGTCGGCGATGACACCGTTGCACCAGATTGCGCCGACCTTTGTCGAGATGGCCCACTCGATCGTGTGGGCCTCGGCGGCGACCGTCGACGCCGACAGTCGGCCGCGCACCCGCATTCTGCACCCGTTCTGGGAGTGGGACGGCACGGACCTGTTCGGCTGGATCGCCACACTACCCAGCCCCGTGAAGCGGGCGCACCTGGCCGCCCACCCCGAGATGGCGGTGAGCTACTGGTCGCCCAGCCACGACACGTGCAGCGCGGAGTGCCTCGTCGAGTGGTATTTCGACGACGAGACCCGAAAAGCGGTGTGGGACAAGTTCGCCAACGGTCCGGAGCCGGTGGGCTACGACCCGCGGATCATTCCGATGTGGCAGCACGGCCCGACGTCGGAACAGTTCGCGGCACTTCGGCTGCACCCATATCGGCTACGGGTGATGGCTGGCGCGGTGATGACCAGGGGTGAAGGCGAGGTCCTGCTCTGGCATTCGTGAGCGACATCAGCGCACTGCCGCTGGCACCGAAGAACCCGCTGTCGGTCCGCCAGCTGCTGCGCGCAATGCGCAGCCTGGACGCCGGACAGGAAGTGCTGCGCGACGCGGGTGGCACTGTCACCCGTATCCAGGTCGGGCCGACGCGGCTGTTCCCACCCGTGGTAGCCGTCTTTTCGCCCGACGGCATTCGCGACGTGCTGGGCCGCAACGACGCCTACTCCGAACGGTGCGTCGTCCACGACGAGGTGCGCCATTTGGCCGGTGACAGCCTCTTCGTTCTGCCCAACGAACCGTGGCTGCCCCGCAAGCGCGCGCTGCAACCGGTCTTCACCAAACCCAATGTGCGCACGTTCGGTGGCCACATGTCGCGCGCGGCACAGTCGCTGTGCGAAAGCTGGCCCGCCAGCGGCGAAGTCGATCTGGACGTCGACTGCCGGCGAGTGACCATGCGCTCCCTGGGCCGATCGGTGCTGGGGCTCGACCTCAACGACCGCGAGAACGTGATCGCCGAGCACATGCACGTCGCGTCGTCGTACACCGCCGACCGTGCGCTGCGCCCGGTACGTGCACCCCGGTGGCTGCCGACGCCCGCGCGGGCCCGTGCGCGCGCGGCCGTGGCGGCGTTGCGCCGCGTCACCGCCGACATGCTGCGGGCCTGCCGGGCGGATCCGACGCTCGACGCGCCGCTGGTGCACGCGCTGATCGCGGCCACCGACCCGCAGACCGGGCGCTCGATCGACGACGACGACATCATCAACGACTTGCTGATCTTCATGCTGGCCGGGCACGACACCACCGCGACGGCGCTGACCCACGCACTGTGGCTGCTGGGGCACCACCGCGACGTGCAGGACCGCGTCGCCGCGGAGGCCCGCCAGATCGGGGATCGCGAGATCACGCCCGCCGATGTGCCCCGGCTCGGCTACACAGTGCAGGTGCTGCACGAGGCGATGCGGCTGTGTCCACCCGCGGCGGGGGTGGGGCGGACGGCAGTGAAGGACATCGCCGTCGACGGTTACCGGGTGCAGGCGGGCACGCTGGTGCTGGTGGGAATCTATGCGGTGCATCGGGATCCGGCGCTGTGGCCGAATCCACTCGAGTTCGATCCCGACCGGTTCAGCGCGGAGGCCGCCAAGGAGCGCGGCCGCTGGCAGTTCGTCCCGTTCGCCGGCGGTGCGCGGTCGTGCATCGGCGAACACTTCGCGCGGTTGGAGACCACGCTGGCGCTCGCCACCATCGCGCGGTCGATGGAGATCACGTCGATCGACGACGCCTTCCCTGTCGAGGTGCCGTTCACCACCGTCGCCAAGGGGCCGATCCGGGCCCGTGTGCGGGCGCGGGGCCAGTCTCGTTGAACTAGCGCGACAGCAAATACGCCACGGTTGGTCGAGCATCCGGGGTGACGTCCATCTGTACTCCAACGGCTGGTAGCTGACGGTTGTGAAAGTGGGGTAGTGCCTTACCCCAACGGACCTGAAAGAACCCTGGGAAGTTCCTACTTATGCGTGGGAAGCAGGCCGCAGGGCGAAGGGGCGCGATCAGCAGTTTGGTTGCTGTCGGATTCCCGCAGTTCACCGGGCTGATCCCCATTATTGACGCAGCGGAAAATTCAGCAAACGCGGGCTCGGGCTTCCTGAGCCATCACGGGCCACACTCCCCTTATTGGAAGGAATGTCATGGGTAAGCACAGCACGCCGCGGGTTGAGGTGCGTGACACGGTGATCGCCGCTTCGGGTCAGCATGTGGGACGGGTCGGTGCGCTGGCAGTGGCGCTGGGTATCGGCGCCGCGGCGTTCGCTGCGCCGTGGGCCGCGTCGGCGGCACCGGCGACGGAGAATCCGGCGGCAGTGGACACTCCCGCGACGGGGGAGGGCCCCGCGCCCAGGCCCGCGACACGGTCGAATCTGCCCGCGGTGTCGGTGGGTGTGGCGCCCGGGATCGGGTTGTCCTCCAACATGATTCTGCGTACCAGTAACACTGCCAGTGCCCGCAATGTGGGTTCGGTGGCGATCGCGACCGGGTCGGGCAGCACTGCGACGGCCAACGGGTTCTTCAACACCGCGATCGCCACTGGCACCAACAACCGGGCGACGGCTTCCGGCGGGTACTTCAACACTGCCCGCGCGGACGGCATCAACAACGTCGCCGTGGCAGGCCACGGTAACCGAAACACCGCCACCGCGACCGGCACCGGCAGCACGGCGTATGCGGGCTACGACCCCACGCTCTACTGGATCGAGCAGGCCAACAACAGCCGCAATACCGCGACGGCCGCTGACGGAGCACAGTCCTTTGCCGGGGTCGGTGGCTCCGGAAACAGCGGCAATACCGCCACCGCCGAGGGCGAATGGCTGCTCGACGACGGTCAGTCGCGTCCCTCCCTGGCGCAAGCCGGTTATCTCGGCGACAACAACGCCGGCAACCAGGCGACCGCGACCAATGGAGCAGCCGGGGCGGGCGTGTGGGGCGACAACAACACCAACAACACCGCGACCGCGACCAACGGCGCGGCCGGAGCGGGCGCAATCGGCAACAACAATGCCAACAACACGGCTACCGCCACCAACACCGGATCGTCCTACGATCCTCCGGCCGGCGCGGCCGCCGGAGGTGGAGGCGACAACAACACCAATAACACCGCTACGGCGACGGACCCCGGAAGTTACGCCTCGGCAGGCAACCTCAGCAATGGCGCCGACGGCTACACCGCCGACGCGAGCGGCGGGAACACCGTTATCACGCCGACGCCGTAACGGGTCAGTCCGACAACAACACAGCCACTGCGACCGACCCCGGCAGTTTGGCCGAGGCCGGTCGCGGTGAGAATTGTCGTCAACCCCGCCCCGTAATCGCGTGCAACGATCACGTGGGGACGGTGCTTGCCCCCGCCATGATGGCGATCAGTTGATCGCGGCTGTTGGCGCCGACGCGTTGGGACGCGCGGAAGAGGTGTCCCTCGACCGAGCGGATCGACATCGTGAGCCGGTCAGCGATCTCCTTGTTGGAGAGCCCTTGCGCGGCAAGCGAAATGATCTCCCGCTGCCGAACGGTGAACGGTTGGGGCGACGACACTGCCCGCACCGCCGGGGTCTGAGCTCCGCCGCATTCGGCGGCCAGGCGTTGGACGACGGCCGAGGCGGTCAGTGCCTTCCCCCGCAACCCGGCATCCTGGTAGGCGATGACAGCCTGCGCCGCGGCGTCCGTCGCGGCGATGCGATCACCAAATCCCTCGTATTGGCGAGAGCTGTCGAGCAGCGCGTTGCCGCTGCCGGATGCCAGCGCCGCAGCATGAGCGGCCGCCGCAGGCGCCCGCGGGCCTTGGACCCTGCCTGCCAACTCCGCCAACCGCGCTGCGGTGGTGCAGTCGCCGAACTGCGTCGCCGCCTGCAACAGCGCGACCTCCCATGCGCAGCGGCCCCGCTCGCTTTCCTTCCCCGCCGCTGTCCGAGCGACTGAGATCGCCTGCGAGGTAGCACCTTCCGCGGCACATACCCACGCCTCTGCGAGGCATACTTCCGCATCCCACTCGCATGCGTCGGGGTCGGCAGTCCACCAGTCGATCGCGTCGAACTCGCGTCGGGCGTCGGCAGCGTTGCCCGCCATTCCGAACGAGGTGGCCAGCCATGACCGCGCAAATCCCTTTGTCATCCGCGCGCCATCGCTGCTTTCCAGATGGGCGAGCACTTCTCGTAACGACCGTTGCGCGGCTCCGAGGTCGCCACGCCCCGCCGCCGCCAACCCGGTGAAGAAGCCGTGCCACTCCTGTTGGAAAGGGATATCGATGGTGTCGGATCGAATGCGCGCGAAGAGGGCGTCGGCGTCGGTCAGCATCCCGCTGAGCCGGTACGCGACGCCGTGTAGGGCCGCCAGGGGCAGCCGCAGATGCGATACTTCGGCGGCACTCTCGGCAAGCCGGTAGCCGCCGTTGGCAACCGGTGCGATCTCGCCGGCGCGGCCCAGATCGCCGAGACCGGCCACGACGGTCCAGACGGACACCATCGTGGCGAGGCTGTTTCCGGTGAAGCCGGCCATCGCCTCGGCGGCTGACTCGACAGCCTGTCCAGAGCGTCCGCGGATGAGAGCGATAAGAGCGCGCAAGCTCATCGCGGTCCCTTTTGCGGCGTCTTCGTCACCCGGAATCGCTAAGTCGAGTTCTCTTTCGGCACTGGCTGCATCGCCCAGACTGGCAGCGAAGAGCAGCGCGCGAAGAATTCCGATCTGAGCCCGGATCGGACCAGTGGTTTCTGCGGCCAGCGCCGCGAGGATCGCGGCGGCGTCCGTCCCGCGTTCCTGCCACGTGACCGACATGGCCTGAATGATCCGCGCCTCCGGTCCGCCGCCTGCGACTGCGGCGCGCTCCGCCAGCGATTCGGCGAGTTTCAGGTCGCTCAGCTGCAATGCGGTCGACGCGGCCGCGACGAGTAGCGCAGGATCAGGTGCGAGATCGGACTGCGTGGTGAGCACGGCGCGTCGCACCAGATCGCGTGGGTCCGAGGTTGTTCGGGACAATTCGTCGGCCAGGCGGCCGCGAAGACGCTGAAGGCGAAAGGTATTGGTGCGGTTGGCCTCGCCGAGTAGCGGGTGCGCAAGCCGAACGGATGCCCGCCGCGAGCCATGGTCGACCGCGACGAGGCCGAGGGTCTCGGCCTCGGCAAGGGCGTCGGCGCCGACGACAGCCGCCAAGACATCGGAGTCCAACGGTTCGGCCATGCCGAGGGCGTCGAGCACATCACGGACGTCGGTCGCTACGTCCACCAGCCGCGCGGATAGCAGCTCGGTGAGTGTCGGCGACAGTGTGGGTTGGCCGTGCCACACCCAGACACCGGAGCGTTGCTGCATGCGCCCCGCGTTGACCTCGTTTTCCAGGAGATGCCTCAGATACAGCGCATTGCCCAGGGTGTACTGCCAAAGACGTTGTGCGCTGTAAGAATCCACTGGCCCATCGAGTACCAGCTCGGCCAGTGCCACTATCTCCTCCAGTGACAGTGGTTGCAGTTCAAGCCGGGTCAGGTGTTGGTCTTTCCAGATCGACGTGATCGCATCCGGTGCCGGTTCTCCGGTGCGAACGGTCAGTACGACGGTCGCCAGCCGGCGCAGGACCAGCTGGTGGACCGTGAATGCCGACAGGTCGTCGAGCAGATGCGCATCGTCGACACCGACTATCACCTGTCCGTCGCAACCGTCGCCGACCAACCCGTCGATCGCCTCACGTACCCGCCGCAGTGGGTCTGGGCCGAAGTCGCTGACGACATCGGCGAATGCGCCCAGTGGAATGTCGCGTGCCGATGCCGTCGCGGCGATCCACCGACGCCTCGCCGCACGAGGAGCGGTTGCCGCCAACGCTTCCCGCGCGATCCGCGTCTTGCCGACACCGGCCGCGCCGGACAACACGATCCCGCACGCCCGGTCTGGATCGGGCCGGCCGGAGGCCGTGATCAAAGCAAGCTCTTCCGCTCGCCCGACCAGCGGCCAGTCACGGATCACCGGCAGATCGTAGCCTCACTCGATGCCGCTTGCAGCAAAGCTGCGTATTGACGCTTGCGCTGAAATTCAGATCGATGGCGGTTCGGACGCGGCTGCCAATTTGGCCTCGGCCACCTGCATCAACGTCGGCAATACTTCTCGGTCCACCCCGATCCAATCGGCGATCGTCGCGTCGGCGCAGCCTGCGTCGCGCAATCGAAGTGCGGTCGCATACGGCAAGGGCAATCGGTTGAGCGCCTCGGCGCGGCGGGGATCGTCGGCCATGGGTCCACACTGATGCCGCTGAGCGAGCCCGGCTGGGGTAAGCGGCTACTCCAATTCGCCTTGGTACCGGGCTCGACCCGACCCCAGAATGGGGTAGCCCATTACCCCATCCGGCGGATCGCGACCGAAATACGTTGCTGTCATGAGAGATCACTTCGGCATCGGGTCAGCCCCGGTGAAGCAGAGCGTCCTGGTGGCCGTGGTCGGTGCGGCCTTCGTCGTAGCCGGCGTGTCCGGTTGTTCGTCGGATGACAAGAAGCCCGAGACTCCCGCTTCGTCGGCCGGGGCCGGCAATGACGCGGCAACTGCGTCCGCGGGAGCGGGCGGGCCGCAGGTCACCATCGACGGTCAGGACCAGGACGTCGCCGGCACGGTCGTGTGCAGCGCCATGGGCGGGAACATGAACATCGCAATCGGCGACGCGGCGACGGGCATCGGCGCAGTCGTCAGCGAAGGCGATTCACCCGAGGTCACGTCCGTGGGCCTGGGCAACGTCAACGGTGTCACACTCGCCTATCAGAGCGGCGCCGGCCAGGGCGATGCCACCGCCACCAAAGACGGTGACAGCTACACGATCTCGGGTACGGCCGTGGGTGTCGACATGGCCAACCCGCTGCAGCCGGTGAACAAGCCGTTCGAAATCAACGTCACCTGCCCGTAGGGCCGCGAGCCGGTGAAAGGGTAAGGGCAGTGGCAGAAGAGCGTTCGGCCGAAGGCACCGTGATCACCGCAGCCGTCCATTCCGTCGGTCGCCACCAGGACGGAGAGACGGTGACCCGCATGAAGTATGTCGTCGAGTACGTTCTGGACGGCAAGCGGGAACGCGTGGAACTCAAGCAGTCACGATCGTGGCTGTTGGAGCCGAACATGATCGACGTGATGGTGGGTGCGCGGGTCCCGTTGCTGGTGAATCCGCGCACCGGCCGGGTCCGTTTCGACTCCCGGCATCCGAGCATCAACCTCAAAGCCGCGCTGAAGCGTCAGAAGGCCACCTCCGACGCCGCATTCCGGCGCAGTTTGCACGGGTAGGCCCCGCGGTCTCACACGGACCGGGCGCCTTGGAGGATGGCGACCAGCTGCTCGCGGTTGTTGGCCCCGACGCGCTGCGAGGCGCGGAACAGGTGTCCTTCGATGGATCGGACGGACATGCTGAGCCGCTCGGCGACCTGCTTGTTCGACAGCCCCTGTGCAGCAAGCGATATGATCTCACGCTGCCGTGGCGTGAAGGGCTGCCGAGTGTTCGCCGCAACGATTGCCGGAGTCCGGGCGCCCTGGCATTCGGTGTTCAACCTCTGGGCCACCGCGGTCGCCGACAGCGCCGCACCGCTACGCCCGGTGTTCTGGTAGGCGACGACGGCTTGGGCGGCGGCATCAGCGGCGGCCAGCCGATCGCCGAATTGCTCGTATTGACTTGATGCGTGCAGCAATCCATCGCCGTCTTTGGCTTGCAGTGCCGCGGCGTGAGCGGCCGCCGCGCACGCACGTGGACCGCCGACGTGCTCGCCCAGATGCGCCAGCCTCGCGGCGGTGGTGTGGTCGCCGAACTGGGTCGCGGTCTGCAACAGCAGCACCTCCCACGCCGCCCGGCCCAGCAGGCATTCCTGCTCGGCCGCGGTGCGGGCAATTGAAACTGCTTGAGAGACGGCGCCTTCAGCCGCACACACCCACGCGTGCGCGATGGCTCGGTCGCCCTGCCAGCCGAGTGCATCCGGGTCGGTGTCCCACCCTTCGATCGGGCTGAACTCTCGCCGCGCTTCGTCGCTCTGGCCCGCCATGGCCGCGACGGTCGCCAGCCACAGTCGCGCGAACCTCTTTCGCATCCGCCCGCTGTGGTCGCTACCGACATCGGTCAGCGATTCCTGGCACAGCCGTCGCGCCTCGGCAAGCCTGCCGTGGTTCATCGCCGAGAGCGCGGCCACGAAGGCGTGCCACGAGGCGCCGACATCCCACGAGCCTTCGAACAACACATCGTGGGTGTCACGACGGATCCGGGTGATCGCTGCGTCGGATCGAGCCAGTGCACCGCTCGGCCGAAATGAGTACGCGTGCAGGAATGCCAGCGGGACGCGCAGGTGCGACACCTCGGCCGACCGCTCGGCGAGTTCGTAGCCGGCGTTCGCGGCGGACTCGACCTCGTCGGGACGGCCGAGTTCGCCGAGCCCGCTGACCAAGGCGAATATCGACATCATCGCGGCCAGGTCGTTGGCGGAGGCGGACTCGAGGCAGGCGCGGGCGCGGTCGACCGCGGCCTGTGCGTGTCCGCGCACCACATCGATCAAGGCGCGCAACGCCGCGGCGAGCGGCGCAGCGGCGTCGTCGTCGGCGGACACGTGGGTATCGAGTTCGGTTTCGGCGCGCGCCGGTCGGCCCAGGATTACGGTGAAGTTCAGCGCGCGAAGCAGTGCGATCTGTGCGCCCAGCGGACCGGACGCCTGTTCGGCCAGTTGGGCCAGCACGTCTTCGGCGTCCTGGCCACGCTCCTGCCAGCTCAGGGCCATGACGTGGCTGATTTTCGCCTCGATGCCGCTGCCCGCAGCCGTCGCGCACTCGGCCAGTTTCTCGGCGAGCCTCAGGTCGAGCAGTTGCATGGCCGCCCATGTCGCGGCGTTGAGCAGGCCGGGATCAGGTTCGAGGTCGGACTCGACGGTCAGCACCGCGCGACGGACGAGATCACGCGGGTCCGCGCTGTTTTTTCGGGCGAGTTCGGTGGCGATGCGACCGCGCAGCCGCCGCATCCGCAGAGACCCGGTACGGCGGACATCGCCGAGCATGGGATGTGCGAGCCGCGCAGATGAGGGCCGCACGCCGGCGTCGATGTCCACCAGGCCCAGCAACTCGGCTTCGGCCAGCCCGTCGTGGTTGGTGACGGCGGTGAGCACATCGGTGTCCAGCGGTTCGGCGACTGCGAGCGCGTCGAGAACGTCGCGGACCGGTTGGGGTGCCTGCGCGATGTGGGCCTCAACGAGCTCGGCCAGCGTCGGCGAGAGCGCGGGTGTTCCGTTCCACGACCACATCCCGGACCGGCAGACGATGCGGCCCGCGCTGACCTCTGATTCAAGCAGGTGACGCAGATACAGTGCGTTGCCTCGGGTGTACTGCCAAAGTCGTTGTGCGCTCGTGGAATGCACGGGGCCGTCGAGCGCATGCTCCAACAGACCCGTCGTCTCGTCCAGCGAAAGCGGTTGCAGTTCCAGCCGATTCAGCAGGTTATCTTTCCAGATCGCGGTGATCGCGTCGGGCGCGGACTCCCCGGAGCGCATCGTGAGAATCACGGTGGCCAGCCGTCGGGTGGTGAGTTGGTGGACGGTGAATGCCGACAAATCGTCGAGAAGGTGGGCGTCGTCGACCCCGAGCACCACCTGGCCCCGCGGGCGGTCGCGGATCAACGCGTTGATCACCTCCCGCACCCGGCGCAGCGGGTCGGGGCCGAAGTCGCTGGCGACGTCGGCGAACGCGCTGAGCGGAATGCCGCGGCCCGACGCGGTGCCGACGATCCAGTGCCGGTGCAGCGTCCGCGGGCCGCAGCCGGCCACCGCCTCCCGGGCCAACCGCGTCTTCCCGACGCCGGCCGACCCCGATATCACGATTCCGCAGGCGCGATCGGGCCCCGCGCGCGTGGCATCGGCGATCAGTTTCAGTTCTTCGGCACGCCCGACCAAAGACCATTCGCGGCTCATCGGCAGCTCTTTCCCCCCGGTGTGATGGCAGAGCTGGTCTCCGGCGCCGGAGACCAGGTGTCAAGTGCACACCGCTGAATGCAATACCGATCTCAACTTATCCGGCAAACGAAATGCGCATATTCAAAACGCGTTGACGTCTACGCGCGCGTCAAAAGCGCAGCCGTCGGCCTGCCCACTGGCGCTGGACGGGGTTGGTCACGTGCTGGTTGAACCGGGCCGGCCATTGCGGTAGCGGCATATCGCCATCACACTCTCGGTCATGGCCTACCTCAAGCCTCCGTGGTTCGTCCGCAAGATCTTCAACAGGGTCGCGATGGCGACCGGTGTCGGCAACAGCCAGACGCTGACCGTCACCAAGCGCGTCAGCAAGCAACCGCAGCAGATTCCGGTGGTCGTCCCCGAGGTCGGCGGGGTCAAGTACCTGGTGTCCACCCGCGGCGAGGCCGAATGGGTGCGCAACGTCCGTGCCGAGCCGCACGTCAAGCTCGACGACGTCAGCTACACCGCAACCGAGGTGCCGGTGGCCGATCGCGGCCCGATCATCGCGGCGTATCGGCCGCTGGCGGGCAAGGTCGTCGAGGGCTACTGGAAACAGCTGCCGGACGACGCCGACCACCCCACGTTCGC
The DNA here is from genome assembly GCF_003347205.1 of Mycolicibacterium moriokaense. GTDB lineage: Bacteria > Actinomycetota > Actinomycetes > Mycobacteriales > Mycobacteriaceae > Mycobacterium > Mycobacterium moriokaense_B. The sequence continues at coordinate 26,517 of NZ_QQBJ01000011.1, read as the reverse complement.
GCTTGCGCCGGGCTGACCGTGCCGGGTCTGTCATGACCCGCATGCAGAAGTCGATGGTCGTCGCGCTTGTGGCGGTCGGGATGGCGGGCTGTTCGTCGGAGCCGCCGCCCGATGACGTGCGGGTGCCGAAGCTCGTCGGGCTGTACTGGACGCAGGCCGAGCCGCAGCTGCGGGCGCTGGGCTGGGAGGGCGCGGTCGTCAAAGGGCCGGACGTGCCCGCATCACCGAACGACCGGAATCGGATCATGGCGCAGGACCCGTCTGCGGGCGCCTACATCGCCCCAGGCAGTGCGATCACGCTGCAGTTCGGCCACTAGACGCGCACCAAAGCGTCGTCGCAAGCCGGCCGAGCTGACGCGGTACCGAGGTGCATGCCGCAGGCCGGCCCACTACACCCTGTAGTTGACGCTTTCCGGCCAGCTGGAACACTGGTTGCCATGTCCAGCACCGACGTCTCCGCACGGCTGTTCGCCGACGCGTGCGCGGTCATCCCCGGCGGGGTCAACTCGCCGGTGCGGGCCTTCAGCGCCGTAGGAGGCACCCCGCGCTTCATCACCTCCGCCCAGGGCTACTGGCTGACCGACGCCGACTCCAACCGCTACGTGGATCTGGTGTGCTCCTGGGGGCCGATGATCCTCGGGCACGCACACCCGGCGGTCGTCGACGCGGTGACGCGCGCGGCGGCCGGCGGCCTGTCCTTCGGCGCGCCGACACCGAGCGAGACCGAACTGGCCACCGAGATCATCGGCCGGGTCGACGCCGTCGAGCGACTGCGGCTGGTCAACTCCGGCACCGAGGCGACGATGAGCGCGATCAGGCTGGCCCGCGGATTCACCGGCCGCGCCAAGATCGTCAAATTCTCGGGCTGCTACCACGGCCACAGCGACGCGCTGCTCGCCGACGCGGGTTCCGGCGTCGCCACGCTCGGGCTGCCGTCGTCTCCCGGTGTCACCGGAGCCGCGGCCGCTGACACGATCGTCCTGCCCTACAACAACATTCCCGCTGTCGAAGATGTGTTCGCCCGCTTCGGCGACGAGATCGCTTGCGTGATCAGCGAAGCCAGCCCGGGCAACATGGGTACCGTGCCGCCGCTGCCCGGCTACAACGCGGCGCTGCGCCGCATCACCGCCGCCCACGGTGCGCTGCTGATCCTCGACGAGGTGATGACGGGTTTCCGGGTCAGCCGATCCGGTTGGTACGGCGTGGATCCCGTCGACGCCGACCTGTTCACCTACGGCAAGGTGATGAGCGGCGGCCTGCCCGCGGCGGCCTTCGGCGGACGGGCCGAGGTGATGGAACGACTGGCCCCGCTCGGGCCGGTGTATCAGGCAGGCACCCTCTCGGGTAACCCGGTTGCGATGGCGGCAGGGTTGGCCACACTTCGCGCCGCCGACGACGAGGTCTATGCGACCCTCGACGCCAACGCCGACCGGCTGACCGACATGCTGTCCAAGTCGTTGGCCGACGCCGGTGTCGCGCACGGGATTTCCCGGGCGGGCAACATGTTCAGCCTGTTCTTCACCGATGCCCCCGTGACGGACTTCGCATCGGCGAAGGCCACCGAGACGTGGCGTTACCCGGCGTTCTTCCACGCGCTGCTCGACGCGGGAATCTATCCGCCGTGCAGCGCCTTCGAGACGTGGTTCGTCTCGGCGGCACTCGACGATGCGGCGTTCGACCGGATCGCCGACGCACTGCCGGGTGCCGCGCGTGCGGCGGCGGAGGCCACCCCGGCATGACGAACAGATCGGTTGTGCACGTGATGCGGCACGGCGAGGTACACAACCCGGACAAGATCCTCTACGGCCGGCTTCCCGACTACCACCTGTCAGACCGGGGCCGCGCGCAGGCGCAGGCCGTCGCCGACTGGCTGGCCGCCCGCGACATCATCTATGTCGTCGCCTCGCCGCTGGAGCGGGCACAGGAGACCGCCACGCCGATCGCGGCGGCCCACGGCCTGCCGATCGCCACCGACGACGAACTGATCGAGTCCGCCAACATCTTTCAGGGCCAAAAGGTCTCTCCCGGCGACGGCGCCCTGCGCGATCCCCGCAACTGGTGGCACCTGCGCAATCCGCGCACGCCGTCCTGGGGTGAGCCCTACAAGCAGATCGCCGAGCGGATGACGGCCGCGCTGCACCGCGCCAGGGTCAAGGCTGACGGACACGAGTCGGTGTGCGTCAGCCACCAGCTTCCCGTCGAGACGCTACGCCGGGCGGTCACCGGAAAGCCGTTGCATCACTTCCCGACTCGCCGGCTGTGCAACCTGGCCTCGCTGACCTCGTTCTACTTCGACGGCGACACATGCGTCGGTTGGGGTTACTCGGAGCTGGCCGGGCAGTGAGGTGGTGGGTCGTCATCGCGAGCGCGGCACTGGTCGCGCTCGCGGGATGCTCCACCGGTCACGACGCCGTCGCGCAGGGCGGCAGCTTCGAGTTCGTCGCTCCGGGCGGCAAGACCGATATCTTCTATGACCCGCCCGAAAGTCGTGGCCGGCCGGGAAAGTTGACCGGCCCGGCGCTGATGGAGCCCGACAAGACCCTCTCGCTCGACGACTTCGCAGGCAAGGTCGTCGTCATCAACGTATGGGGACAGTGGTGCGGACCCTGCCGCACGGAGATCGGCCAACTGCAGAAGGTCTACGACGCAACCAAGGCCGACGGTGTGGCGTTCCTCGGCATCGACGTGCGCGACAACAACCGCAATGCGGCGCGTGACTTCGTGACCGACCGCAAGATCACCTTCCCGTCCATCTACGACCCGCCGATGCGGACGATGATCGCCTTCGGCGGCAAGTACCCGACCACCGTCATCCCGTCGACGATCGTGCTGGACCGCGAGCACCGCGTCGCGGCGGTGTTCCTGCGGGAACTGCTCGCCGAGGATCTGCAGCCGGTCGTGCAGCGGCTGGCCGCAGAACCGGTTCCGAAGACATGACCGGTTTCGGCGAGATCGCCGCCGCGGGACCGCTTCTGGCGGCGCTGGGGGTGTCCATCCTGGCGGGCCTGGTGTCGTTCGCATCGCCGTGCGTCGTTCCGCTGGTGCCCGGCTATCTGTCCTACCTCGCCGCGGTCGTCGGCGTCGAGGAGGAACCCGGGCGCATCGCGGTCCGTACGGCGCGGGTTCGGGTCGCGGGCGCGGCGCTGCTGTTCGTCGCCGGGTTCACCGCGGTCTTCGTTCTAGGCACCGTCGCCGTGCTCGGCATGACGGGCGCGCTGATCACCAATCAGCTACTGCTGCAACGGATCGGCGGAGTCATCACCATCCTGATGGGCCTGGTGTTCGTCGGCTTCATCCCGCTGTTGCAACGCGATACCCGCTTCGCGCCCCGCCAGCTGTCCACCATCGGGGGCGCACCGCTGCTGGGGGCGGTGTTCGCGCTGGGCTGGACGCCGTGCCTCGGCCCGACGCTGACCGGGGTGATCGCCGTCGCCTCGGCAACCGACGGTGCCAATGTGGCCCGCGGCGTGCTGCTCGTCGTCGCGTATTGCCTTGGACTGGGAATCCCGTTCGTGCTGTTGGCTTTCGGCTCGGCACGGGCCGTGCAGGGCCTCGGCTGGCTGCGCAGCCACACCCGTGCGATCCAGATCTTCGGCGGCGTGCTGCTGATCCTGGTGGGCACCGCGCTGGTCACCGGTGTGTGGAACGACTTCGTGTCATGGGTGCGCGACGCGTTCGTCAGCGACGTGAGGCTGCCGATATGAGGCGTGTGCTCGCGCTCGTCCGCAACACCTGGCGCACGCTGACCTCGATGGGGACGGCGCTCGTCCTGCTGTTCCTGCTGGCGCTCGGCGCCATCCCCGGCGCCCTGCTGCCGCAGCGCAGCCTCAACGAGAGCAAGGTCGAGCAGTACATCGCCGACCACCCGACGATCGGGCCGTGGCTGGATCGACTGCAGGCCTTCGAGGTGTTCTCCAGCTTCTGGTTCACCGCCGTCTACGTGCTGCTGTTCATCTCGCTGGTCGGCTGCCTCACCCCGCGCCTGGCCGAACACATCCGCAGCATGCGCGCCACACCCGTCGCCGCGCCGCGCAACCTGGCCCGGTTGCCCAAGCACCACATCGCGGAGGTGACGGGCGATCCCGAGGACGTCGCGTCCACGGTGTCGGACCGGCTGTCCGGATGGCGCCGCACCACCCGAACCGAGGACGGGACCGTCGAAATCTCGGCAGAGAAGGGTTATCTGCGCGAGTTCGGCAACATCGTCTTCCACTTCGCCCTGCTCGGACTGCTCATCGCGGTGGCCGTCGGCAAGCTGTTCGGCTACGAGGGCAATGTCATCGTGATCGCCGACGGCGGGCCCGGCTTCTGCTCGGCGTCGCCCGCGGCCTTCGACTCGTTCCGGGCGGGAAACACCGTCGACGGTACTTCGCTGAACCCGATCTGCTTGCGCGTCAACGACTTCGACGCGCACTATCTGCCCAGCGGGCAGGCCCTATCCTTCGCCGCGAACATCGACTACCAGGAGGGCGCCGACCTCGACTCGAACACCTGGCGGCCCTACCACCTGAAGGTCAACGAGCCGCTGCGGATCGCCGGCGACCGGGTCTACCTGCAGGGCCACGGCTATGCGCCGACGTTCACCGTCACCTTCCCCGACGGCCAGACCCGAACGCAGACCGTGCAGTGGCGCCCCGACGACGCGATCACCCTGCTGTCGTCGGGGGTGATGCGGTTCGACCCGCCCGGCGGCACCTATCCCAACGCCGACGAACGGCGCAAACACCAGATCGCGATCCAGGGCCTCTTCGCGCCGACCGAGTTCCTGCACGGCACGCTGCTGTCGTCGAGCTTCCCCGCGCTGAACGACCCTGCCGTCGCCGTCGACGTCTACCGCGGCGACACCGGCCTCGACACCGGACGGCCCCAGTCGCTGTTCAACCTCGACCCGCGCCTCATCGACCAGAAGCGGCTGAACAAGGTGGCGCGGGTGAACCTGCGCGCCGGTGAGCAGACCCGGCTGGACGACGGCACCCTGGTCCGATTCGACGGGGCGGTGCCGTTCATCAATCTGCAGGTCAGCCACGACCCGGCGCAGGTGTGGGTGCTGGTGTCCGCGCTGACGATGATGGCGGGCCTGCTGGTGTCGTTGATCGTGCGCCGGCGCCGGGTCTGGGTTCGAATAGCAGCAGGTGCGGCGGGTACGGTAAGCGTCGAGGTGGGCGGGCTCGCACGCACCGACAACTCGGGTTGGGGCGACGAGTTCGAGCGATTGACGGCCCGATTGCTTGACGGACTCGACGCCGCGGAGCCGTCGAAGGAGAAGGTCTAGGTATGAATACCGAGCACATCGACATAGGGCTGGCCCGCTACTCGGACTGGGCATTCACATCGTCGGTCGTCATCCTGGTGATCGCGATGCTGTTCCTGGCTTTCGAGCTCGCGTACGCACGCAGCCGGAAGGTGACCGAGCGCGAACTTGTCGCCGCGGGCGGTGCGCCGCGCGCGCGAGGAGCAGACACAGCGTCGGTCAGCGCGGACAGCGCCACCCCCGGCCTGGTCGTCGACGCGCCGCGGCGGCCGCTGGCCGAGCGCCTCGGGCGCGCGGGGCTGGTCCTGGTCTATGCAGGCATCGCGCTGCTGTTCACCTGCATCGTGCTGCGCGGGCTGGCGACCGAGCGTGTGCCCTGGGGCAACATGTACGAGTTCATCAACCTGACCTGCTTCTCGGGTCTGGTCGCCGCCGCGATCGTGCTGCGCCGCCCGCAGTACCGCGCGCTGTGGGTGTTCGTGCTGGTCCCGGTGCTGATACTGCTGACGGTCTCGGGCCGCTGGCTCTACACCAACGCCGCCCCGGTGATGCCCGCGCTGCAGTCCTACTGGCTGCCCATTCACGTTTCGGTGGTCAGCCTGGGCTCTGGCGTGTTCCTGGTCGCCGGCGTGGCCAGCATCCTGTTCCTGGTGAAGACGTCGCCGCTGGGCGCACCGTCAGAAGACGGAGCCCAAGGCGCCGTCGGCCGCATCGCGGCGCGCCTGCCCGATGCCCAGACCTTGGACCGGATCGCCTATCGCACAACCATTTTCGCCTTTCCGGTGTTCGGGTTCGGTGTCATCTTCGGCGCGATCTGGGCCGAGGAGGCATGGGGCCGGTACTGGGGCTGGGATCCCAAGGAGACGGTGTCGTTCATCGCCTGGGTTATTTACGCCGCCTACCTGCATGCTCGCTCGACGGCGGGCTTTCGCGACAAGAAGGCCGCGTGGATCAACGTCGCCGGTTTCATCGCGATGGTGTTCAATCTGTTCTTCATCAACCTCGTCACCGTGGGCCTGCACTCGTATGCCGGCGTCGGCTGAGCGGGCGATTACCACAGAAGGGCTAGCTGTTGTCTGACGATCCATCGCAGGGCTTTCGGTCACAACAGCGGTTCAGCGACCCGGCGAGCGACGACCCGCCGCCTCCGGAGGGCAGCACCGATCCGACGCCGCCGACCGGGATCCCGGTCAGCCGACCGGACGCCGTATCCCAGCCGTACCCCGAGCTGTCCACCGCGGCGCTGCTGCGGCAGAACAAGCGACCACCGTCGTCGGGCTGGCGCCGCTGGCTCTACCTGGCCTCCGGCAAGCTGGTCAACCTGGGCGAAAGCCCGGGAGCGGTGCACCACAACAACCTGATCGCGCAGGTGAACCGGCCGCTGCAGGGCTGCTACCGGATCGCGCTGTTGTCGCTGAAGGGCGGCGTCGGCAAGACGACGATCACCGCGACGCTGGGCGCGACGTTCGCCTCCATCCGCGGCGACCGGGTCGTCGCCGTCGACGCCAACCCCGACCGTGGCACGCTCAGCCAGAAGGTGCCGCTGGAAACCCCGTCCACGGTGCGTCACCTGCTGCGCGACGCCGAGGGGATCGAACGCTACAGCGACGTCCGCAGCTACACGTCGCAGGGACCGAGCAGGCTCGAGGTGCTCGCCTCCGAGAGCGACCCGGCTGTCTCGGAGGCGTTCAGCGCTGATGACTACGCCAGGACGCTGGACATCCTCGAGCGCTTCTACAGCCTGGTGCTCACCGACTGCGGTACCGGTCTGATGCATTCGGCGATGTCGTCGGTGCTGGCCAAGGCCGATGTGCTGATCGTTATCAGCTCCGGATCGGTCGACGGCGCCCGCAGCGCGTCGGCGACGCTGGACTGGCTCGACGCGCACGGGCACGAGGAGATGGTGCGCAACTCGGTCGCGGTGATCAACGCGGTGCGGCCGCGGTCGGGCAAGGTCGACATGCAGAAGGTCGTCGATCACTTCTCGCGCCGCTGCCGTGCGGTGCGTCTCGTGCCGTTCGACCCGCATCTGGAAGAGGGCGCCGAGATCAGCCTCGAGCACCTGCGCCGAGACACGCGGGAGGCGCTGATCGAATTGGCGGCAGTGGTGGCCGAGGGGTTTCCGGGCGCGCAGCGGCCCAACGACCTGTTCTGAAAGACCGCGCTGCTACTTGGGACGGGGATTGTCCCCGTGCCCGAGCCGACGCAGGAATTCCGGGTCGTCGTCGGGGCCGATCGTGCGCGTCTTGGGCCGGCCTGCCGTTGCGCGGGTGAGCCGCCAGCCGGCGTAGATCAGGCCGGCCAAGACGAGTACGAGGAACAGAAAAGCCACGCAAAACCTCCTTGATCTGAATATACGCGTCGTGGGTAGGCTCAGGCCGTGTCGCAGCCCCGCCCCGGATCCCGCCTTGTCATCGACGTACTCGCCTATACGCTGGCCCGGCTGGCGCTTGTCATCGTGCTGACGGCGGTCATCTTCGGCGTGGGGCATCTGCTCGGTGTGCGCGACTTCCCGATCGTCGTGGCGCTGCTGTTCGCGATCGTGATCGCGTTGCCGCTCGGCATCTGGATCTTCGCGCCGCTACGCAGGCGCGCGACCGCCAGCGTCGCCGCACTCGACGAGCGACGGCGCCAGGATCGCGAGCAGCTGCAGGCCAGGCTGCGCGGCGACGAACCACCCGAGAAGTGACCTCAGCGCAGTGACCCGCGAAGCGTTCGGAGCCGAATTCGTCGGCGCCGAAGGGTTTCTGAACTCGCCGACGTACGGGCTGCCGCCGCGGTTCATGTTCGACGAACTTCAGCGCTGCCTGCGCGCCTGGCAGTCGGGAACGCTGGATGTGCCGTCCTTCGACGGCTCGGTCAGCGCGGGCCGGGCCGCCTATGCCGCGCTGGTCGGCGTGCCGGTCGACTCGGTGGCGATGGCGGCGACGGTGTCCTCGGCGCTCGGCCTGGTCGCCGCCGCGATACCGGACGGCAGCCGGGTGGCGACGCTGCCCGGCGAATTCACCAGCACCAGTTTTCCGTTCGCGGCGCAGGCGGCGCGGGGCGTCACGATCACCGAGGTCGATTCTGACGAGTTGGTGACGACGGCGCGCGGCTACGACGTGGTGGCCGTCAGCCTGGTGCAGTCCGCCAACGGCGCGGTGCTCGACGCCGATGCGCTGCGCGCGAACGTGGCGGGTTCGGACACGCTCACGGTCATCGACGTCACCCAGGCGCTGGGCTGGAAGAACGTCGAGTTGGGTTGGGCGGACGTCACGGTTGCCGCGGTGTACAAGTGGCTGCTGGCGCCGCGCGGCACGGCGTGGATGTCGTTGAGCGAGCGCGTGTCGAGGTCGATGATCCCGCACGCCGCCAACTGGTACGCCGGGGACGAGCCGTGGTCGACGATCTACGGCCTGCCGCTGCGGCTGGCCGCCGACGCGCGCCGGTTCGATGTGTCGCCTGCGTGGTTCAGCGCACTCGGCGGCGGGTTGACCCTGCCGTGGCTGGCGTCGCTGGATGCGGCCGCGGTCGAGGCACACGCGTTGGGGCTGGCATCGAAGCTGCGCACCGAATTGCAACTGCCGCAGCAACCCTCGGCGATCGTCTCCATTCCGACCGCGGCCGCCGACCAGCTGGAGCGCGCAGGGCTGCGGGCGTCGATTCGCGCGGGCGCCGTGCGCGTCGGCTTCCACCTGTACAACACCGAGGACGACCTGGACAGGCTGCTCGACGCGCTGCGCTAGCCCTCAGCGCGGCCGAATCGGGTTCATCCGCACCAACATTGGCAGCCCGCACCTGCGCAACAACGCGAACCGGCCGTCCGGGTTGGCCGAGGCCTCGGCTGCGATCAACGGCAGAATGGCGGCGCTGACCCCGTCGCGGGGATATCGGGTGATCACGTCGTGGCGGTAGCCGCGGGTGAGATCACCGAGGCGCAGGCCCGCCAGGTCGAACATGGCTCCCTGCTGGATGTACACGCCGAGAGCGCCGTCGCGCTCGACGGTGATACCGGGGGTGGCGTGCACGGTCACCGCGTCCGCTGCGATGTTGAGGGTGTCGGGCTCCAACCCCGCGCCCTCTGCGCACCGCAGCAGTCGCCGGGCGCTGCGCAGCGTGAAGTCTTCTCCGTCGACTGCCTCGGCGATCCCGTAGTCGTGCAGCAGGCATGCGGCGTAGAAGTGCTCCATGTCGAGCGCGGATTCGTCGAGCGCGGCGAGGCCCGCGCCGAACATCCAGGTGCGGTAACCGTGGCCGATCACCGGCGCCGGCTGCTCGCGGCAGGCCTCTTCGGCGACGCGGGCCAGCCGCGAGTCGGGCGGTGTCAGCGCGGTGGCGGACAGGTCGCGCGCCCCCGGCGGCACCCGGCCCGTCGCGGCTTTGACGCGGCCCGCAACGTATGTGCTCAGCCCCGTGGCGATCGAGCCCAGCAGGCGGCGCCGCTCGGCCGCGGTCAGACGTCCCTTGGTTCGCTGCGCCCAGGCCAGCCCACCGATGCGGTGCGGGTCGGGTGCCGGCGTCGGCGTCGGCGTGCTCAATCGAACAGGTCGGGCTGTTCGCGGGTGATTCGCGCGTACAGGGGCTGGAAGCTGAACCAGCCGGCGAAATGGGTGCCGACTTGCCCCGCGGTGTGTTTGGCCATCGCGGGCTCGATCAGCACCGGGGTGCCCGCGGCCTCGGCCATCAGCTGCGCCTGGCAGGACCGCTCCATCGTGATGAACCACCATGCGGCCTCTTCGACGGAATGGCCGACGGTGAGCAGGCCGTGGTTACGCAGGATGACGGCCTTGCTGTCGCCGAGCTGATGGGCGATGCGCTTGCCCTCCTCGAGGTCCAGCACCACACCCGAGTACTGGTCGAACAGCGCGTGGTCGTCGTAGAAGGCGCACGCGTCCTGGGTGATCGGGTCGAGGAGCCGCGCGAGCGTGGACCACGTCTTGCCGTACACCGAATGCGAGTGGGCGGCGCTGATCACGTCGGGGCGGGCGGCGTGCACCTGCGAATGGATGGCGAACGCGGCCTGGTTCAGCGGTCGGTCACCTTCGACGACAGTCCCGTCATGGCGCACCAGGAGCAGATCGCTGACGCGGATGTGGCCGAAGTGCATGCCGAACGGGTTGACCCAGAAATGGTCGGTCAGTTCCGGGTCGCGGGCGGTGATGTGGCCCGCGACGCCTTCGTCGAAACCGAAGCGGCTGAAGAGCCGGAACGCCGCGGCCAGGTTCTGCTTGCGGTGCAGGCGCTCTTCGTCGATGGTGCGGCCGTCTTCGGGGAGCAGCGCCGCGACGTTTCCGCTCGCCAGTCGACCTGCCTGTTCGACGTCATCGTCACTCATGGGCCGAGGCTACGCGCGAAGACGGCTCATCCTGCGGCGTCTTGCAGTATTTGCCGCAGCTTGTCGACGGGGTCTCCGTTGCCCGGGTCCAGCCGGAGTTCGCCCGGTTGTCCGTCGGGATCCGACGCGCCCGCCGGGGGCGGCGGAGCCGACGGCGGCGGAGGTGGGGCAGGTGGCGGTGCGGGCGGCGGCGGTGGTGGCGCGTCGTCGACTCCGGCCAGCTTGGCCGTCAGGCGCGCGGCCGAGTCGTTGCGGACCGCCCGGCGGTCGGGGTCGGCGTCGTCGTTGTTCTCGAAGCATCCGCGCGGCGCCGTCTGGACGACGGCCAATGCGCTGCGGTACCGCTCGCGCGCCTGCTCCGGCCTGCCTTCCCAGCCGTCGACGTCGCCCTGGCGTTCGCGAACGAGTTCGAGGTTCACCAGCACCGGGCAGGTCTGACCCGCGTCCGTCAGCGCCAGCGCCTCGGTGAACCGCGCGTCGGCGTCGTCGAGGCGGCCCTGCAGAACGGCCAGCGTGCCCGCAGCGAACGGCGCCTTGGCCCGCTCGACGACGTTGAGCGTATCCAGCGTGGCGACGTTCCCGCTCAATGCGTCGGCGTCGCGGTCGCGGTAGTTCGAGACGGCGGAATCGCCTGCGACCACCACCGATATCATCTTGACGGCGGCCAGCAAGGCGACCAGCATCACCGGCGCCGAGAACAGAATCAGCCTGCGCCGCAACGCCAACCGCGACGGCCTGCTCACGACGTCACATCCCGTCGGGCGGATCGCGTGCGCCGGATGTCGCGGATGCTGGCGAAGAGCTCGAAGAGAATCAGCACGGCAGCCAGTGTCGAGAACAACCAGTAGAACTCGGTGCGGTCGGCGACGCCCGACGACGGCGCCGCAGGCGAGATCACCGCAGCATCGCCACCGGGGACGGATTGCGCGACGGGCCCGCCGTCACCGCGGTCGACGTAGGGCACGCCGAGTTGGTCGGCGATCGCGCGCAGACGCCGTTCGTCCTGGGTGGCGCCGTAGCCGAACACCGCGCCGCCGTTGACGGAACCCGCGTTCGGGTCGAACTCGCCCTGCGGTGCGCTGGAACCGGGCGCGCCCGAGCCGAAGTAGTACACCAGGCTCGTGGAGTCCGGATACTGCTGGCCGGCGGCGATCAGCTGATAGCGCAGCACGTTCGACGCGGCCGCGGCATTCACGTCTTCCGGGGTGTCGCCCGCGGCGTACGGTGCGATGCGGGCGACCTCGGGCCGTAGGCTCCATGCGTCCTCGGACAGCGGCCAGTCCAGCGACGGCCGGGCCGCGAACGCGATGATCGCGAAGCGGGCGTGCGGGTATCGCTCGATGAGCGCCTGGATGTCATTGCGGATGGCCGACATTCGCGACTGGCCTGCGCCGATGTCCTCGACCGCGGAATCCGCCGACCGGTCAACGACGAAGAACACGTTGGTGTTTCCCGCCGACCGGGTGGCCGCGGCGTCCGCCCGCTCGCCGTGCTCGATGCCCGGGCGCAGTGCGGCGATCAGGACCAGCAGCACGGCGAGGGTCAGCCCGGACCAGCGCCAGACGGTCGCCCACCGTGCGCCCGCGCTGGCGTGCAACTGACGCATGGTCAGCAATCGCAGCGCGACGACGACGATCGCGATCACCAGCAGCACGATCGGCGGCAGTACCGGCTGCAGCGTCATCGGCGCAACACCACCAGCGACACGCACAACAGCGCCGCCGAGACGACGGCGACCAGCAGCGGCAGAGCGGGCGCGTCGCCGTACCAGGAGGTGACGGTCTCGTCGGCCGGTGCGGACGCGACCGGCGGGTTGGCCCGGATGGCGTCCAGATCGCCTCCGAGGCGGTCTTCGCGATTCTCCAGCGAGAAGTACTGACCACCAGTGGATTTCGCGATCGATGGCAGATCACCGGCCACGCGGCCCGACGGGCTGAGGGCGTTGATCTGCACTCCCGCCTCGCTGGCCAGGGCGCCGAGTTGGGAGCTGGTCAGCAGCGACGGCCGCGCCTCGTCGGGTTGCCGAAGCTGCCCGGGGCCCAGGTAGATCAGCGAACGGCGTTGTGGACTGGTGGAATCGAACGACGGGAATCCGGTCAGGCACAACGCCAGAATGTCCTCAACGCTGGGTGCGTAGTCGATGTAGGACACCGCGGGGGAGAAGCCCGCGGTGGACCTGTCGCCCGTGTCGCGCGACAGCGCGGCGAGGTCGCCCAACGTCGCGGCGACGTATTGATAGTCGCGCGTCATCGGGATGACCCGGCGGTTCGTCGACGTCAGCCCGATGCGCTGGGTGCCATACGTTCGCGCCTGGTTCGCGAAATAGGTGAGGAAGTCGCCCGTCAAGGGATCGGTGACCGGCTGACCGACGCACAGCATGATGTCCTGCGGCGGGTCCGACGGCGCCGTCGCCCACCACGAACCGCTCGGCCGGGCGCCCGCCACCACGGCCGCACTGAACAACACCGCGAGCAGCACCACCGCGACCATCATCGACAGCAGCCGCGTCCTGGCCAGTCGCGCGTACTCGGGCAGCCGGGTGAGCCGTGACGTGTTCGCCATCCGGCGCAGCTGCCGGCGGACCTGCTCCATCGGGAGTAGCAGCGCGAGGCCCACAGCCACTGCGAGACAGGCGAACCCGGCGACGGCGACCGGCCACCAGGTCAGGTCCACGACCGGATCAACTCCTCGGCCGTCGCGCCGGCATCGCTGATCTGCACCGCCGAAGCGCCGTTGAACTGCGCGTCGTTGAGCGTTTCGAACAGCGGTGCCGCCCCGGCGAGGTCGCTCGACGCGATGGCCTCGACGTGCATGTACTGCGCGCGCGTGCCCGTCGCCTGGTGCAGGAAGCTGCGTAGTGTCCGGCTCATCTGCCCACCGGCCTGCGCCGCGGAGATCTCGCCCGCACGGTAGCGGGTCTCGATGCCGCGGATGGCGCGGGAGAACCGGCGCCGCAACAGCTTTGCGTGCACGGACCGGATCCAAGGGATGGATCGCAGCCGTTGCGCCGGAAGCGTCCAGACGATGATTGCGGCAAACCAGGCAATGACGAGCACCAGCAGCGCCAGGCCGAGCCACAGCCACATCGCCGCATACGGCGACGGGCCGATCACGAAATCGAGGACGTTATCCGGCACGCGCGAAAACCTGCATCGTCTCGGTCAGCCGGGTGCGGATCTGCCTGCTGCCACCGACGATGGTGTGCGGGACGGACAGTGCGGTCATGAACTCGTCGAGTTCGCGGCGCCGGTTCTGCTCGGCGCGCCGGTAGGCGGCGACGATCCGCGGGCTCAGGTTGGCGCCGCCGATGACGAATCGTCCGGTCGCGACGTCGTATCCGTCGTCGTCGGTGCGAGGTGCGCCTACGGCCGGGGCGTCGGACACCATGGCCCAGATGACATCGTGGCGTCCGGCGAGGCGGCGGGCCACGTCCGTGAGACGGTCGTCGACGTCGGGTTCGTCGGACACCACCACGACGAGCATCGGGCGACGGTAATGCGTTGCCACGTAATCCAGTTGGCAGACGATGCTGCTGAGCCCGGGCTCGGCAAGGGCATGCCCGTAATACCGGTGCAGCATGTTCTCGATGTGGGTCTCGCCGCGGCCCTGTCGGATGTTCACGGACCCTCGGGCATCGCCGTACACCATGCCGACCTGGTCGGCGCGCCCGAGGGTGATCAGGCCGACGGCGCCGAGGATGTTGGCGGCCACATCGGCTTTCGCCTCGCCGCTGGGCGCGGCGGCCGTCATGTTGCGGCCCGCATCGGCGACCAGCAGGATCTTGTGGTGCTTCTCGTCGACGAAGCGCTTGATCAGCACGCTGCCCGAACGCGCCGATGCCTTCCAGTCGATGTCGCGCACGTCATCGCCGCGCACATATGGCCGCAGATCGTCGAATTCCAAACTGCGGCTGTGCAACAACGAGTATCGCCCGCCTTCCAGCAGGCCGCGGGTGTCGGTGCCGAAGTGCGACCTCGCCCGGTTGAGATGCTTGCTCATGACAGCCCTCAGGGCACCCGCACCGCTTGCAGGACCGCGTCGATGATGATCTCGGGGGTGACGCCGGTGCTGGCGGCTTCGAATCCGAGGATGAGGCGGTGCCGCAGCACCCGGTAGGCGAGCCGTGCGACATCGTCGGGAATGACGTGGCCGCGGCCCGACAGAACCGCCAGTGCGCGTGCGGATTTGCAGAATGCGATCGTCGCGCGGGGACTTCCGCCGTACTCGATCAGCCGGGCGAGTTCGCGGGGCAGGTATTGCTCGGGTGTGCGGGTGACCGCCACCAGTTCACTGGCGTAGAGCATCAGCGCCCGGTCCATGTGGACGCGGCGGACGATCTCCTGCGCTCGCCGCACGTCGTCGAGGTTGACGACGGGCCTGCTGCGGTGATTTCTGTCGTACAGGCCGGCGTCCATCCGGTCCATCACCTCCACCTCCTGCTCGGGGGAGGGGTACGCCAACACGTCCTTGAGCAGGAACCTGTCGGTCTGCGCCTCCGAGAGCGGGTAGGTGCCCTCCTGATCGACGGGGTTCTGGGTGGCGATGACGAGGAACGGTTCGGGAATCGGGTAGACGCGGCCGGCGATCGTGGTCTGGCGCTCCTCCATCGCCTCCAGCATCGCGCTCTGCGTCTTGGCGCTCGAGCGGTTGATCTCGTCGAGCAGCACGATGTTGGTGTGGACGGGGCCCAACTCGGTGGCGAACGAGTTCCTCGTCGAGTCGTAGATCTGGGTGCCGATGATGTCGCTGGGCAGCAGGTCCGGTGTGCACTGGATGCGCTGGAAGCCGCCGTGGATGGACTCGGCGACCACCCGTGCGGCCGTCGTCTTCGCCAGCCCCGGCACGCTCTCGATCAGCACGTGTCCACCCGCGAGCAGGCCGATCAGCAGCGACTCGCGCAGGTTGTCCTGCCCGACCACCTTCGCGGCGAAGGCGTCGCTGACCGCCCCGACGATGCGTTGCGCCTGGGCGATATCGCGCTGGTCGAGGCGTACCGGTGCCGATGTCATCGCTGCCTTTTCTGAGTTGCCCGTGTCTGAGCTGGGGTTTTCTGCCTGAAGTAAAGCCGTCGGGTACCCGCGGTCGCAACGTCGCACACCTCGGGGCACCGGTTATGGGTCGTCCGCGCAGGGTAGTCGCTGATCATGACCTCGCCGAAGGAGCTCTACGAGCGCTGGATCAACGAGCTGTGGGCGGGCGAGCCCGTCGCCTCCGAGATCATCAGCGCCGACTTCGTCGGTCACTGGCCCGACCGCGATGTGCGCGGCCCCGACGGGCTGGCGGCGATCATCGCCGAGACCCGGAACATGTTCGCCGGCCTGACCTTCTCGATCGAGCTGGGACCGCTGGTTGACGGCGACATGGTGGCCGGTCGGTGGGTCGGGACGGGCCGCTCGGACGACGGGCCCATGCGCTTCACCGGCAACGACATCCTGCGCGTCGAGGGCGACCGTTTCGCCGAATACTGGACCGGCACCTCCACCGGCTAGCCACGCTTTCCGCGGCCCTGCTCGCGGGGAGAAATCAGGACAGGAAGCGGGCGACGTAGCTGGTGAACGGCTCGCGCAGGTCGGCCTCGGCGAGGCCGAACATCTCGGGCGACGTGGCGACGGTGCCGTGCCTGCCGCGGCGGTGCCCGGCCAGGTAGCCGGCGATGGCCGTCCGGGCGTCGTCGTCCAGCGTCTCGCCCGCCTGCTCGTACACCTGCGCGGCGACGGCCAACTCGTCGGCCATGAACTCGTCGAACCGCACGTCGATCGACCGCTCCGGCGGAATGGCGTCGCGGTCGCGCACCAGCGCGCCGAGCATCGAGCCCAGCCGGTCCACCCAGGTCGCCGCGATGTCGTTGACCGGCACCGGCGAACAGTGCATCCGCGCGGAGTAGGTGAGCATGGCCAGCATCGACAGCGTGACCGGCGTCGGGTCGCGATGCGTGAAGATCACGAACACCCCGGGAAAGACCTTGTTCAGCACGGGAAGCTGCTCGAGGTGCTGCGGCGACTTCAGCAGCCACCGCCGGCCGCCGCGCAGGAACTGCATCGCCTTGAGCTGAGTCTCGAGGTATTCGTAATGCGACGTCTGGTCGTGGGCCATGTAGTAGTCGCGCCACCGCGGCACATGGCCCAGCGTCTCGAACAACATCGTGGAGAAATCATTGGCCAGTAATTGGATCTCCTCGTGCACGTGATCGGTCGTCATCTCGTGCATCAGCCGGAAATGCGGCATGACGATGTCGATCACCTGCACGGCCACGTCCATCCGCCGCCGCGGGTCCGGTTCGACGCCCGCCTCCGCGGGCAGCGGGAACGGCTCGTTGCTCTCCCAGTACGGCATGGTGCGAAAGGTCGGCCCGGCGGCCAGCAGGTTGTGCAGGTGCGTGGTGCCGGTGCGGGGCAGGCCCGCGATCACGATGGGCGCCACCAGTTCGATGTCGCGGATCTCGGGATGCCGGCCCAGCAGTTCGGACAGCAGCAGCCGGTTTTTCAGCCACTGCAGCAGCTGCGTGTGGAAGTTCACCACGCCCGCCGGGTGCATGTTCGGGATCTCCTGCAGCGCAGTGAGATACACGTCGAGCCGGTCGCGGTAGTCGTCGGGGCCGAAGTCGTCGAGGCCGGTCTCGGCGGTGGCCTTGGCGTGCAGCACCTCGGCATCGAGCGGGCAGTCGCCCGCGATCGTGGCCATCGCATCGAGAATCTGTTGCGCCTCTGGGCCGAAGCGGGGTTGCGCCAGGTCGTCGAGGTGCACGACGGCGGCGTTGGCATCGGTCACAGGCATTGTGGGTCCTCCTCGCATCCGGGGCGACTTAGGTTACTCTGAGTTTCGTAATGACAACAGACCTCGGCCGCCCCCGGGATCCGCGCATCGACGACTCCGTCCTGCGCGCGACGGTCGAACTGCTGGGCAGCTCGGGTTATGCGGAATTGTCGGTCGACGCGATCGCCAGGCGGGCCGGCACCAGCAAGCCGGCGATCTACCGGCGCTGGCCGAGCAAGGCGCACCTGGTGCACGAGGCGGTCTTTCCGATCTCGGAGGCCACCGAGTTGCCCGATACCGGCTCGCTCGCCGAGGACGTACGCGAGATGGTGCGCCGCTCGACGGGCGTGCTGACCACGCCTGCCGCCCGCGCCGCGATGCCGGGCCTGCTGGCCGAGATGGCCACCGACCCGACACTGCACACCAAGCTGCTGGACCGGTTCGGCGACGTCACCGCCCGCGGCATGACCGAGCTGCTCGAGGTAGCCAGGCGCAGGGGCGACGTCAGGCCGGACGTGACCGCCGCCGACCTTGTCGAGGCCATCGCGGGCATGGCGTTGATGGCCATCATCACGCGCAATCAGGAACTCGACGACACCTGGGTGGACCGCACCGCCACCCTGATCACGAAGGGAATCAGCGCATGAGCACCCACGAATCCACCAACGCATGGCGCGAACTGCTCGAAACGCTTGGCAGCCTTGACGCTTCGTTCCTCGACGGCGACCGCGCCGTCACCGACGACCGGCACATCGCCGACGGCTACCGAATGCTCGCGACCACCCTCGGCGTCGCCTTCGACACGTACCTGTTCCCCGACCCGAGCCGGCCGCGATGGGTCGAGGTCAACTCGCCGTCGCGGCAGGACCGCCGCTGGGGCGGCGACAACACCGACGCCTACTACTTCATGTGCCCGGTCGACCCGAAGCGGCGCTACCGGATCAGCGGCAACAAGGGAGACAGCGTCTACTTCTCGGTGACGGCCTACAACGAGCCGTCCCCGGGCGCCTGGTCGGACCGGATCGTCGCGATCATCCGCGACGACGAACTCGACGTCGACGCCGACGGCAACTTCTCCTTCGAGCTCGGCCCGACGCCCGACGCGGCGGTGCTGATGACCCGCGACTACCAGGCCGACCCGCGCTCCGGCCGGCCGGTGAGCTGGCGGATCGAGGCGCTCGACGACCCGGATCCGTTCCGCCACGGCGACGCGGAGACGGCCGCCGCGTTGCGGGCCGGCGCCGCGTGGATGCGGACCATGTTCGCGATCCTGCCGCTGGCCGTCGGCGCCCGGGTGGAGGACACCCACACGCTCGGCCATGAGATTTCCCAGGCGGCAAACGAATTCGCGGACCCCTACCAGGTGCCGGACGCGAACTTCGGCTGGTCGGCCCGCGACGCGTGCTATGCCTACGGCAGCTTCGTCCTCTCCGACGACGAGGCCCTCGTCATCACCCACCGGCCGCCCCCGTGCCGATTCTGGAACCTCGTGGTGTGGAACCAGTTCATGGCCACACCGGGCGTCGACGACGCCCGCAGCTCGATCAACGGCCACAGCGCGGTGCCCAACGCCGACGGCTCGGTGACGGTGGTGTTGTCCCGCGGGATGACCGCGCACCCCAATTCCATTACCACGCTGGACTATCCGTTGGGCAATCTGGCATTTCGCTGGTTCCTCGCCGACGAGGTACCCGCCCGTCCGGAGGTGCAATTGGTCAAGGCGGCCGACGCGCCGACGAGCGTCAGCTGAGCGCCAGCGCCACCGCCACCGCGACCGCCCACACCAGCATCGTCAGCCCGGTGTCGCGCAGCACGGGGATCAGCTCTCGTCCGGTGCCGCCGGTACGCACCGGGCGAGCGGCGCGCCACGCCAGCGGGGCCGCGATCAGCCCCACCGCACACCACGGCGTCGCGATCATCAGCAGCAGGGTCATCAGCAGCGCGACCGCGAGCAGGCCCTGATACAGCAGCCGGGTCCGGGCGTCGCCGAGTCGGACCGCCAGGGTGATCTTCTCCGCCTCCTTGTCGGTCGGGATGTCGCGCAGGTTGTTGGCGACCAGCACCGCCGACGACAGCGCACCGGTGCCCACCGCCAGCGCCAGCCCCACCCAGTCGACCGTGCCCGCCTGCGTGTACTGCGTGCCGAGCACCGCGACAAGGCCGAAGAACACGAACACCGCGATCTCGCCGAGCCCCAGATACCCGTACGGCTTCGAGCCGCCGGTGTAAAGCCACGCACCCGCGATGCACACCCCGCCGACGGCGATCAGCCACGGCTGGCTCAGCCAGGCCAGCGTCACCCCTGCCGCGGCGGCCACCCCGAAACTCACGAACGCGGCGGTCAGCACGGAACGCGGTGTGGCCAACCGGGATCCGACCAACCGCAGCGGCCCCGCGCGGACATCGTCGGTGCCGCGGATGCCGTCGGAGTAGTCGTTGGCGTAATTGACCCCGACAATCATCGCCACCGCGACGATCAGCGCCAGCAGGGCCTTCCACCACACCGCGCCGCCCAGCCATGCCGCGGCGCCGGTGCCCGCGATCACCGGGGCGATGGCGTTCGGCAAGGTACGTGGGCGGGCACCCTCGACCCATTGCGCGACACTGGCCACGCACGACATCGTGTCATGACGGGTCCGAACGCGGGCGGAGTGACGACGGACACATTGTCGCGCCGGGGGCGCAGGTCGAACACTGGTGCCATGGAAGACCGACTCAGCATCACCGAGATCCGCAAGGACGCCCTTCAGGAGACCGCCCAATCCGTCGCGACGACCGTCGGCGAGGTGACCGCGATCATCACCACCGCGGTCAAGGACGTCTTCGGGGCGATCGGGGGCCTGGCCACGGATGTGTTCGAGATCCGCGACGGGGTCCGACGTGCGCAGGAACGCTCCGACGACGAGGTGTGAGCGGCTCGATCAGCGCTCCGGGCGCGGCCCGCGGGTGGCGCCCGCTCCCGGTACTACGGCGCGACTGACGGTCCGCTGATAGTCGTCGTGGGCCGCGGGGTCGTCGGACACCCACACCGATCCCCAGTCGATCTCCGGGTGGCCCTTCAGCCTGCTCGGAACCTCGCGCAGATCGCCGTAGACGTCGAGTTCGGCGAACGTTCCGCCGAGATCTCGCCGACGATCCTCGGTCGCCCTCGGTTCCGGCGCCTCGACGACGGTGCGCGGCGTGTCCGCCACGCCGCCCGACACCCGGGCGATGTCGTGCACGCAGGGAAACACGAAAGCCATCGGCCAGGTGAGCATCACCGGGCCGTGGCCGGCGAGGAACTCCGTCAGGCCGACGACCGGCCGTAGCCGCGGGACGCCGGACCCCGGCGCTTCGGCGCCGCCGACTCCGCGGATCCTGACCCGGTCCGCGCCCACGGGAACATCCGCCGCGCCGACGCCACGCCACGTCGGCTGCACCGTCAGGTCCGTGCCGTCGGCGCGCCCGAAGTCGAACACCACGTCGCCGCCGACCGGCGTGCCGTCCGAAACAGACACCGCCACTGAGCTGTTCGGTGCGATCGACGGTAGCGCGAACCACTGACCCCCCGCGGACTTCAGCGGATCGCCGTCGAGCAGCACCTCGACGTCGTCGGCCAGGCCACACACCTTGTCGCCCGTCACCCGCTCCAGGTTCGCGAGCGCGATCGAACCCTCCTGTCGTCGAAACGGCGCCAGCACAAACGATCCCGCGAGGACCGCGAGCGCTACCGCGCAGGCGGTCACGGCCACCAACGCGGGGCCCGCCGCCACCGTCCGCGCGATAGGCCGATCGCGGCGCCGTCGGCGGAGCAGCGCGAAGATGCCGATGCCGACCGCAAGCAGACCGAGCCAGAACAGCGGATTGTTCAACGGCTTCAACGGCACCGCCACCCGCGGGACGTCGTACAGGGTGGCCAGCCACCAGTTGTTCGGCCCGTCGAACGCCAGCGCGGCAGTAAAGGCCAGCAACACCGACCCGACGGCACCGACCACGACCGTCCTCGTGTCGGGACCCTTCGCGCGGC
This sequence comes from Mycolicibacterium moriokaense, assembly GCF_003347205.1. Classification (GTDB taxonomy): domain Bacteria; phylum Actinomycetota; class Actinomycetes; order Mycobacteriales; family Mycobacteriaceae; genus Mycobacterium; species Mycobacterium moriokaense_B. Next base: position 5,190 of record NZ_QQBJ01000011.1, on the reverse strand, counting down.
GGACCATCAGGACCACGCCCGCGGCCATGAACGCCGCGAATACCCCTGCAGCAGCGCCGAAATGGTAGGACCACTTCGAGGGCGTCAGTGCGAATGCCAGCAACGAGACCAGCACGACCGCCGCGAGCCGGATCACCCGTCGGTCGAGCAGATCGAGGTGTCGCCGTCGCAGGGTCAGCATCGCGACCAGGGGCAGCAGCGCCAGCGACAACAAGACAGGCACCCGCTTGGCCGCGCCGCCCTGCTGGGTCTGCTCCAGCAGGTAGGCGTACCGGTCGGGCTCGTGATACCACGGGATCGACGGCCCGAAGAAAGTGTGCCAGTCCGTCGCCGTTACCAGGCCGTCCCATGTCTGGTCGGCGAACACGATGGTGATCCCCACGGCCACAACGCAACACAGCAGCAATATGTCGGCCGCAAGTCGGGTCCGCCCGCCTCCGCGAAGGACGGCGGCCAGCCGCGGCGCGAACACCACGATGGGCGCCACCACCAGCAAGCCGTTCGGGCTGATCGGAATGGTCAGTCCCACGACCAGCGCCAGCCACCCAAGCCCGGCGGGAGTTCTGGTTCGCAGGGCCAGTGCCAACGCCACCGTAACCCACATCGCCACATAGGCTTCCGGCCGAGTCCCGAGATTGAACGGCAGCCATGCCACCAGCATGAAGCCCGCGGCCAGGGCTCGTATTCTGACGGTCGCCGAACCGGGCACCACATAGCCCAGCACGCCGCGGGACAGAACGAACCACGTGGCCGCCGCGAGCACGGTGCTCGGCAGCCGCAGCCACAGGGGCGCGATGCTCACCTCGGTCAACGGGGCCAGCAGCTGCTGGCTGAACGCGAACGGCGTCTCCGCCGCGTCCCACCAGCGGTAGTAGTTCCCGGGGTTGCCCGCCGACGCGACGTTGCGGGCGATCATCGTGGCCCAGCCGTCGTCCACCGACAACGGCCCTACGACAGCCCATCCGCACAGGGCTGCCAGCACCCCGGCGTCCACCCACCACAGCCGTGACCACCGCAGCCGCGGCAGCCGGGGCAGCCGCGGTTTCCCACGAGTCAGCAGCGCCAGCGCAAGCCCCACCGCCACCAGCTGTGCTGCGATCAACGCGACCTTCAGCGGTGCCGGCGACGTGGCGAACGGGCTGCTGACGTGGGCGGTCACCGTCATGCCGCGCGCCTGTGCGGGGTCCAAATCGGTTCGCAATCCAAACAATTCGGGTACCGGTTCGTCAGCCAGGTAGGCGACTCGTCCGTCGGCGCCGACGACGCTCACCCCGGCCGAGTTTGCGTCGACGCCCACGCGGCACGCCGTGGGGCCGTCCGGCACGGCGAGGTTCAACCGACGGTCGCGCAGCTGCAGTTCAGCCCCGCCAGGCCGGGCGAGCACCACGAGGCCGTCGCCCGCGCTGCTCGTGGCCAGCACCGTGACCGGCTGCGAGTTGCGGTCGGCTCGCAGTGCAGTGCACGGGATCGACGCGGTCAGCGCGGCGGGCCGGTAGGGCGCCACCGTCGCAGTGCTCGACGAGACCGGCTGGCCGGGCGCCGGCCAGGTGATGGTCGAGGATTCGGCGACGACGGGGGCGAACGGAAGGGCCAGCGCAACCAGCGTGCCGCACAGGCCGATCAGGACGGCCGTCCAAGTGCGCAGGTGCGGGGTGTCGGCAGTCATGTAATCGTCAGCCAGGGTGCCCGCGTTGCTCGGCCCCGTAACAGTGCGCGGCCGCTGACGTCACAACAGCGTCATGATTGGGCCGTCCGGTCAATGGATAACAATGGGCGGATGCTTGGAGTCATCGGAGGCAGCGGTTTCTACTCGTTCTTCGGCTCGGACGCGCGCAGCGTCAGCCTCGACACGCCGTACGGCCCGCCCAGCGCACCGATCACGGTGGGCACCGTCGGCGAGCACGAGGTGGCGTTCCTGCCCCGCCACGGCGTCAAACACGAGTTCTCGCCGCACACGGTTCCGTACCGCGCCAACATGTGGGCGTTGCGTGCGCTCGGTGTGCGGCGGATCTTCGGCCCGTGCGCCGTCGGCAGCCTGACCCCCGACCTCGGACCGGGCAGCATGGTGGTGCCCGACCAACTCGTCGACCGGACCCGCAGCCGCGCGGACACGTACTTCGACTCGGGCGGCATCCACGTCGGCTTCGCCGACCCGTACTGCCCGTCGCTTCGCGCGTCGGTCACCGGGCTGCCCGACGTCATCGACGGCGGCACGATGGTGGTGGTCCAGGGGCCGCGGTTCTCGACGCGCGCAGAGAGCCAGTGGTTCGCGCGCCAGGGCTTCACGCTTGTGAACATGACCGGCTATCCCGAGTCGGTGCTCGCGCGTGAGCTCGAAATGTGTTATGCAGCAATCGCTTTGGTGACCGACGTCGATGCCGGGGTGGCGGTGGGCGCGGGAGTGCGCGCCGTGGACGTGTTCGCCGAGTTCGAGCGCAACCTGGTGCCGTTCAAGAAGCTGGTGCACGAGGCCATCGAGAACGTGTCCCAGGAATCCACCTGCACCGACTGCCAGCCGCACGAGGGTGTCGACCTGCCGTTCGAACTGCCGTGAGGGTGCTTCTGACCGGCGCCGCCGGGTTCATCGGATCACGGGTGGCTGCCGCGCTGGCCGACGCGGGCCACGAGGTCGTCGGCGTCGACGCGATGTTGCCCGCCGCCCACGGCGACGGCGCCGAGCCGCCCGAGGGGGTGCGGCGCGTCGACGTCCGGGACGCGGGAGCCATCGCTCCCCTGCTCGACGGGGTGGACGTGGTGTGTCACCAGGCGGCGGTGGTCGGCGCGGGGGTGGACGCGGCCGACGCCCCGTCGTATGGCAGCCACAACGACTACGGCACGTGCGTGCTGCTCGCGGAAATGTTCGCGGCGGGCTGTCAGCGTTTGGTGCTCGCGTCGTCGATGGTGGTCTACGGCCAGGGCCGGTACAGCTGCGCCGAACACGGGGTGGTCGACCCGCTGCCCCGCACGCGCACCGACCTGGACGCGGGCGTGTTCGAGCACCGCTGCCCGATCGGCGGCGAGCAGTTGGCCTGGCAGTTGGTGGACGAGGACGCACCGCTGCGGCCGCGCAGCCTCTATGCGGCCAGCAAGGTCGCGCAGGAGAACTACGCGCTGGCATGGACTGAAGCGGTCGGCGGCTCCGTCGTGGCGTTGCGCTACCACAATGTCTACGGGCCCCACATGCCGCGAGACACCCCGTATTCGGGAGTCGCTGCGATTTTCCGGTCGGCACTCGAAGCGGGCGACGTGCCAAGGGTTTTCGAGGACGGCGGCCAGATGCGCGACTTCGTGCACGTGGACGACATCGCGGCGGCCAATGTCGCGGCGATCGAGTCCGACCGCGGGGGCTTCACGCCCGCCAACGTCTGCTCCGGGAGGCCGATCTCGATCCTGGAGGTGGCCAGGGAACTGTGCGATGCGCGCGGGGATGTGCCGCCGTTGGTGACGGGGCAGTACCGCAGCGGCGACGTCCGCCACATCGTGGCCAGCCCCGCGGGTGCGGCGGAGTTGCTGAGTTTCCGCGCGGTCGTCGACCCGCGCGACGGTCTGCGCGAGTTCGCGTATGCGCCGCTGCGGGGCTAACCAGCACGCTTAGTTGCGTTTGCATACAAATCGTGGCTAGCTGCTCCTCGCCGTGTTAGCGTTTGCTCGATCTGGGGGACAGGCAACAAAGTGCGTCCGCCGCGTTGGCATGAGTAGGAGAAGCTCCCAATGGCCGGTAAGCACCGCAAGCATTCAGAGGTTCGCACGACGGTCGCCAAGCGCGGTGGCTCGGGGGTAGCCGCCGCGGCGCTGAGCATCACCGGGCTGGGGACCGCGGTGGTGACCGGTACGACTGCGGCGGTCGCACCGAACGTGCAGCTGATGGCGCTGGTCTCGGCCGCCAACTCGACGTCGCAGTTCTTCGCAGGCTCGTCGTACTACGGAACCGACTGGACCGACGTGTACGGCACCCAACAGGTCGTGCCGTTCTACCAGGGTCCACAGGGCATCGCGGACGCGATCGCCTCGCACCAGACGGACACCGAGAAGACGGGCGTCACGGCCTCAGGCTGGGGTGCCGGTCAGGCGGGCACCGCGCTGGGAATCGCGGCAGCCAACGGCGACCTCGACAACGTTGGTCTCGTCATCCTCGACAACAACACCAACCGCGCGGGCGGCGGGTTCTGGACGACCTACTATCCGTTCGCGCCGTTGTTGGGCACGACGGCAGACCCCACACCCACTGATCTTCCGGACGGCGTGACCGTGTTGGACGTCGGCTACGAGTACAACATCAACGGGGACGCTCCCGTCGACCCGCTGAACCCGTTTGCTCTCGGCAACAGCCTGATGGCCTATGCCTACGGCTACGGTCAGGAGTCCTCGGCGCTTGACATCACGCAGGATGAATCGACTGGCGTCCTCACTCTCCATCAGGCGAACGGCGAGGACCAGATACTGGAACCAGGCACGCACTACGTGGTCAAGGACGGGAATGTCGTCGAGACCTACCCGGCCGGAGACCAGAACTCGACCGTCTTCGTCACCGTCGACTCCGGCGACCTGCCACTCACCAGGCCTCTGCGTCTCCTGCCCGGTGGCGACATCATCGCGAACGCGGTGGATCCGCTCATGACCGACCTCGTCGACGCCGGCTATGCGGACGGCAAGGGCACGGCCGACAATCCCGCCATACCCGAGGACCCGACGGTGACGCGCCCGATGAAGCCCTTCTCGTCGCTGTCAGCCCTCAGCGCGGGCGGCCTGCAGGTCGATGTGCAGGAAGGCCTGCAGGCCGGACAGGACACGGCGACCGCCGACATCGCCAACCCGACCAACTTCATCACCAAGCCGCTGGGGGAGGCGGCGAAGCTGCCGGGCATCTCGACGCTGACCAACGCCGTGGCCTCCACGTCGTCGACCAACTCGACGCTCAAGACCACCCAGACCAACGGCAGCCCGTTGACCAGCGGGAATTCGCTGCTGTCCGGGTTGAAGAAGCCGAGCCTCGGGTCGACGTCGACGGCTTCCACGCCGGGCCAGAAGTTCTCCGACCGCGTGAACGACGCGGTCAGCAAGGTCACCGGCGGCCTGACCAAGAACAAGACCGAGAGCAACAACGACAACTAGATGTACTGACCACGGACGTTAGGTACGGCGTGGTGTGGTGACATGACGAAGACCTCCGAGTGAAGTGCGAACTGCCTA
>NZ_QQBJ01000002.1 GCF_003347205.1 Mycolicibacterium moriokaense | reverse complement strand
CCGCGGGCTGGGCGAGGCCATGGTCGGGATCAACGTCGAAGACATCGCCGCCCCCCACCGCCTCGCCGAACGCGGCTGGTAAGAGGCATCGGCCCGGCATAACCTGCGGTATCACGACGTCGTGAGAACGGTGTCGATAGGCTGCCGAAGGTGTCGTGGCCACGCATGATGCCGAGCGAGCCGGGTCGCGGTGCAGGCCCGGGCCGGCGCTCGGCGTCCGTGCTTTTCGCGCTTGTCGCGCTGGCCTACGGCGCGGGTGCGGTGTTGGCCTGGCAATCGTTCGGCGCCGACACGAATCCGGCATTCTTTCCGCCTGCCGGCGTGACAGTCGCCGCGATGCTGCTGACACCTCGCTCGCGATGGGCAGTCATCATCGCCGCGATCGCTGTTGTGGAGGTCGCCGTGGATCTCTACTACGGCGTCGGTCTACGCACCGTTTGGGGCTATGCGTTGGCGAACTCGGTGGAGCCCGTCGTCGGGGCGTCAGTGGTGTTGGCCTGGTGCAAGGGCGTGCCGGACCTTCGGACGCGACGCGACCTGGCGAAGTTCTTGACGGCGGCGTGCGTGGCGGGACCTCTGGTGGGCGGGCTGATCGGCGGCACGGTCAGCGCCATGTCCAACAACATCGCCTGGGCCACGGCGGTCATGCACTGGTGGGCAGGCGACGGGATTGGCGCACTGGTGGTAGGCGCCCCAATTCTGCTGTGGCCCATACAAGCTCACAAACTTCGGGCGCGGCCCGCGGAGACCGCTCTCGTGCTCGGCGTCACGGCGGCGCTCTCCGTGGCGGCGCTGTGGTGGCAGGCGCCACTGGCGTTGCCGCTGCTGCCGGTGATGGTGTGGGCGGCGCTTCGGCTCGACGTGATCGGCGCGGCATTGGCAGGCGCGGTGGCGGCGTTCGCCGTCAACTACATGACGGACTCCGGCCGAGGCCCGTTCAGGGAACTGGACCTGGCCGAGCCGATCCGGCTGGCGGTGACTCAGGCGTTCATCGCGGTGATGGTGTTGGTGGCGATGCTGATCGCGCAGGAGGCCGCCGGGCGCGTCGCGGCGGTCAGAGCGCAGGAGGACGAACGCCGGGAGCGCGACCGGTTGCAGATCCTGGCGCAACTGGCACAACTACTTTCGGCCGCGCTGACGCCCAGCCAGATCGGCGAGGCCGTCGTCAAAGAGTTGTTCAATGATGCGGGCGCGCAGGCTGTTGCACTCGGCCTTGTGTCACCCGACGGGCGTCGGCTGGAGTGGGTGAAAACGGCGGGCTATCCGAAGCTCGTGCACGACAAGTTCGCACCGGGTGTCCCGCTCGGCGGCCGCACGGCGGCGACCGAGGCGGTGCGTACCAGCCGACCCGTGGTGATCGGCAACTCGGCGGAATACCAGCGGCGCTACCCCCACAACGCGAACCTGATGGTGATGACGGGGGCCGAGGTGGTGGTGAACTGGCCGCTGACCTCGGGCGCCAAGTCGATCGGCGTGCTTTCCATGATGTGGACACGGCCGCAATCGCTGGATGCCGCGCAGTTGGCCTACATCTCCGCGGTGGCCACCATGGTCGGGCAGGGGTTGGTGCGCGCTCAAGTGTATGCCGACGAGCATGCGCGGGCAGCGGTGCTTCAGGCTGCGGTGTTGCCCACGGAACCGACCGAGATCGCCGACCTCGATTTCGCCGTCAGCTACGAGCCGGCAGACGCTGAACACGGGCTCGGCGGCGACTGGTACGACGTCATGGCGTTACCCAAGCAGCGAACCTATTTGGCCGTCGGTGACGTGGTGGGGCACGGCCTGCCCGCGGTCGAGGACATGGCGCAACTGCGCAGCGCCGGACGCGCGATGGCCTTGCAGGGGTTGCCGCCGGCCCGGCTGCTCGCCGAGCTGAACACCTTCACGGCCCACGCCAGCCACGGACGGTTCGCCACGATGGCTGTGGCCGTGTTCGATCCGCAGTCCGGTGCCTTGTCCTATGGTGTGGCCGGTCATCCGCCGCCGTTGTTGCGGCGTTCGAGCGACGGGCGCGTCGTGCGGCTTGTCGACGGCCACGGCCCGGTGCTCGGACCCATCCGCGACGCCAGCTACACCCAGGGGCATGTCCAGCTGGAGCCGGGCGACACCCTGGTGCTGTACACCGACGGTCTGGTCGAGGGTCCCCGGCGCGACATCGAGACAGGAATCTCGAAGGCGCAGCGGCTGATAGAAGGCTGGGGGTCGCACAGTCCGCTGGCTGCAGGATGTCGACAGCTCACCGAAACGCTTGCCTTGACACCGCGCATCGACGACGTCTGTGTCGTTATCGTGCGCCGGCGCAACGACCCGTAGATCAACATGTGAAGGAATTGGGACTGAACTTGGGGTGATCCTCGAAATCTCAGTTTTCAGTTCCCAACGAGCAGAACGACAAGACGACGGTGCCGGCGAGGGGGGTGGAAAGCCGGGCCTTGCTCTGTGCGAGCTGCTCAGTCTGGGCGATTCCGGTTCCCCAGACTGGGGTGTGGTTGAAGGGGTTGTCACCCGTGGCGAGTGCGGCGCATTCGTTGTCGCCCCAGAGGACGATCCGGCAATCGGTACCGCCTTTGTTCAGGCAGTAGCCTACGGCGTCATATTTCGCCTGGTTGGCGTCGAGCAGGCTCTGGGTGTAGCCCCACTGTCCTGTTGCCGGCGAGTAAGCGATCGCGAGATAACGATTGACCGCGGCGTTCGCCGGGGCGACAGCACCGATCGCGCCAGTTACGGCGGCGGCCGCGAGCATTGTTGCGGTGGCGGTCTTGGTTGCGTGCCGACGAATGTTGGCGGTGTTGATGGCGCTCATGAGTTTCCCCTTGGAACAGGCGAGCCGTTGGCCGCTGTTGTCGACTTCTATGGAAAGACAGCATCGCCACTCGACGGCGCGTCGGTAATCGCTCGGAAGCCAGATTCCCGCGAGCGAAGGGAAGGGTTTTCTAGCTGTGGGGTGAGGCGGCTTGGTCGACCGGCCTGTCCGAACAAGCCGGTGTTGGCAAAGAGTCGGTGCTGCAACTTTTGTTTGCTCCTGACATGCAAGTTAATTATGGTCTCCCGCAGCAAATTCGCGAATTCGACGACTTTATGATCTCCGAAGACAATCGTTTAGCTACCATAGTGTGGGCGTTATAGACGGCTGTGTAGTGAAGTTAACTAATCATCGCGTATCGGCAACTCAAGGGGGTTTGACATGGCGTTCCGGGGTATCAAGGCAATGAAAAAAATCATGCAGACAACTTTTGATCCGGAGACGGTGATTCCAGACGAAGTCAGCGTGAAGGAATTTACCGGCGACAACAGTTTGTCGCGAAAAGATCTCTTTCAGCATCCGATTCCTCCCGGTTCCCTGATATGGAAGTATTGGGGACGCCTTGATGTGATGTTTTTCGGCAACAGAGTGATGGGGCCCATTGCGGGGGCGTGGCCACAGATGGCAAAAGCGACCACGGGTTCGGTTCTCTTCACCGGTGACAGTTCCTTCGGAGCGCGCGCTAAGATATACAAGAAGCGGACTCGGGTGTCCCGTGAGTACATATATGGCGCGGTATACGGCGCTCCAGACGATGCGAAGAAGTACGGGCTGAAGACTCGGAATATGCATAAGCCCGTCAAAGGTGCGTTACGGGACGGCACATACAATGCGTTGAATGCAGAAACCTTCTATTTTGCGCACGTCACGTTCTTTTACTACCTGTTGATTATGGTAATCGAGCAACTGTACTTCGGCGGGTGTATGCCGCGGGCGATGAAGGAGCAGATCTTTGAGGAATCCAAGGAGTGGCACAGCATATGGGGGGTGGACGATAGCCCTCAGCCAGATACATACGACGATTTCGAGCGGTATCTGGACAACATCGAACACAACTATTTGGTGAACTCACAGGTCACCCAGCTCATGCTGGAAAAATTCATGGAGCGGCGCTTGGCGCCACGGTGGTGGCCCTCGGTCATGAAGAAATTTCTCTGGCCTTGGGTGGTGGGGCAGCGGCAAGTCATTGTCAATAGCTTCCCGCCTCATGTGCAAAAGCTGTTCAATTTGGAGTGGACGCCGGAAGACGAGGAACTTTTGCGCCGCTTCATGAAAATGTATCGGCGGTTCTACGCGATTCTCGAGCGTCTGCTACCGCTGAAGTTCTTGTACTTGCCGATTGCGGTGAAAGGCTTTGAACGGGAAGAAGTCGATCCGCGCAGAATCACTTTGGAATCTGCACAGCAGGCGCTCCGGGAAAACCGCGCTCGCGGTGCTGGGCGTGAAAAGACACCCACGGCTGAGGCAAATGGGGTGGGAGCCTCCAGTTAATCGGGTGCCAGAACGGTCTTCGGCGAGGACGCCGATGCATTCGTTGTATTCGCACGCCAACACTGACGTCGCCGCATAGGACCCCTAGCCGAGCATCAGAGCTTGCCGACGACCCCCAGCTGATAAGCGACGCCGTCTGACACGGCCTGCCTTGCCGCAAACACGCACTAAATGTCTTTCCAGAGAGCGATCCGGTCGAATCGAGAAAATACTCCGCACCCGCTGATTGCGGGCGCGCGCTTGCTCGGATTCCCGAGGTCGCCACCCGTTTTCGCAAGATCTGTTGGTGGCGCGCTAGGAAGTCTCGTCGCCGGCGGGGAAGTCGTCGTCAGTTGCGAGATGGTTCAGGATTCGTTCGTTGAGGGTGGCGATGGTGTCTTGTTCGGCCGGGGTGAGCAGGTCGATGAAGTTTCGCCGGACGTCGGCCACGTGCTCGGGCGCGGCCTTCTCGATGGCGGCGCGGCCGGCCGGCAGCAGCCGGACGATGGTGCTGCGGGCGTCGTCAGGATTGGGCTCGCGGCTGATCAACCCGTCCTGTTGCATGCGCCGTATCTGGTGGGAGAGGCGGCTCTTCTCCCAGTTCAGGGTGTTGCACAGGTCCTGGGCGGACATGCGGTCTCCGTCGTGGCCCGAAAGCACCGCCAGCACCTCGTAGTCGGCGCCGGACAGGCCCGATTCCTGCAGGCCGCGGTTCAGGTGCGCGACGAGTTGATGATGCGCGTGCATGAAGGCTCGCCAGGCGCGATCCTCGCGAGGGCTCAGCCAGTTCGGTTCCATCGGGCTCGATGCTACTCGATTGGTTGACGTCTCAACCATCTTTCCATATGGTTGAGGCGTCAACCTTTTGATCGCCAACCGACGACAGGAAGCTTTATGAGCAGCATCAGCATCATCGGCTCGGGGAACATGGCCAGCGCCATCGGCGCCCTGGCCGTCAAGGGCGGCAACGCCGTCGAGATCGTGGGCCGCGATGCGGCCAAGTCCGCTGCCCTGGCCGAGGCGCTCGGTGGCAGCGCCACGGCCGGGACATTTGGCGACGCCCCGTCCGGCGACATCGTGATCCTCGCAGTGCTGTTCGACAACGCCGTGCCGGTCGTCAGTCAGTACGGGGACGCGCTGGCCGGCAAGATCATCATCGACATCACCAACCCCTTCAACGCCAGCGCGACCGGCCTGGCCGTCCCTCACGACACCTCCGTCGCGCAAGGGATCGCGAAGGCCGCCCCCGCCGGCGCCCATGTCTTGAAAGCCTTCAACACCCTCTTCCGCGACGTCCTGGCCGCGGGCGGCCCGCTGGATGTGTTCATCGCCGGCGATGACGCGCAAGCGAAGGCGAGTGTTTCGGATTTCATCGAGAGCCTCGGACTGCGCCCGCGAGACACTGGCGACCTGAGTATGGCGCACTGGCTTGAAGGGGCGGGCCTACTGACGATGGGCCTGGCCCGCTACGGCGTTGGGAACTTCGACTTCTCCCTGGGCGTCAACCTCGGCTGAGCTTGGCGCTCAGCATCATTCAAAGAAAGGAGTAGTCGTGGGAAAACTCGATGGCAAGGTCGCGGTGATCACTGGCGCGACAAGTGGCATGGCGCTGGCCGGTGCCAAGTTGTTCGTTGACGAAGGAGCTCACGTCTTCATCACCGGCCGACGCAAGGACGCGCTGGACGACGCCGTCAAGCAGGTCGGCCGGAATGTGACCGGCGTGCAGGGCGATTCGGCCGACCTCGGAGATCTGGACCGTTTGTTTGACACGGTGAAGCAGGAGAAGGGCTCGATCGATGTGTTGTGGGCAAGCGCCGGGGTGGGCAAACAGAGCAGGCTCGGCGAGATCACCGAGAAGGATTTTCACGATGCCTTCTGGCTGAATGCGCGCGGCACGCTGTTCACGGTGCAGAAGGCGCTGCCGCTGTTCAACGACGGCGGCTCGGTCTTGATGACCGGGTCGAACGCTTCGCTCAGGGGCTATCCCAATTGGAGCGTGTACGCAGCAAGCAAGGCCGTGCTTACCGCCTATGCACGGGTTTGGGTGTCGGAGTTGAGGGATCGCAAGATTCGGGTGAACGTGCTGACCCCTGGCCAGGTCGCGTCGCCGATGTTGGCTGAGGTCATGGACGAGGCCGCGAAGGCGCAGTTCGAGTCCGTCATCCCGCGGCGAGAGATGGGCCGACCGCAAGAGATCGCGTCGGCGGCGTTGTTCCTCGCCTCAGACGATTCGAGCTATGTCAACGGCATGGAGTTGGTTGCCGACGGCGGCACCACGGTGATCTGAGTGAGCGACAACGGACAGATGGACTGACCATGACCACGTTCGCCCCGCACCGCGACACTGTGGAACGCTTCGTCGACTGCATGCACGGCGGCGCCGACAAAGACGTGCTTTCCGGAGTCCTCGCCGAGGACGTCGTGCTGTACGGCCCACTCGGCGATGAGCCACTCACCGGGCGCGAGGCGGTCCTGGAAGCCATGCGGACCGTCGGCACGGTGGCGGCCGACCTCACCTACAAAGAAGTCCTGAGCGGCGAGACGCACCACGCCGCCTACTTCCGGCTGCAGATCGAAGACATTGTGGTCAACGGGATGGACTACATCCTGCTCGACGCCGAGGGCAAGATCACCGAGGTGACCATATGGTGGCGCCCGCTGCCGTCCGCCGCCCAGATGCAGCGGCTCCTCGCTGGATTCCTCGGCATGCGGCCCTGGGAATTGCGCACGAACAGCGAGTAGCGCCGCCGACGACATCTACGCTCGCACTGCCGGGTTCCGTGCGCAGGTGTCGCGCAGCGCGTGGGCAGGACGGGAGCCCGGCTCGGAGGCAGTGAACATCGTGATTCTGAAAATCGGCAGGTTCAAGATGATGGCCGAGAAATGCGCAACCGGCTAACAGAATTGATGATTATCGGCAGTAAGCAACCTAGGTCACCTGCTCAATGTCGCGGCGAGACCCGCCCCGGCTCTTCCAGATAAGGGACTGACCGCGGTCGACCTAGTCGGGTGCGCTACCCAAACTGCGGACCGTCGCTGTGATTAAGCGATTCCACTGCTTGTTCAAGGAAATGCTGACTTGATTTGACTAGCGAGTCTCGCGACCGCGGGCTTTCAACGCGGCGAGCGAGTTCGTGTACCGCTAAGCCGACAAGCACATCTCTCACTCCCGGTGAAAGGTGCTGACCCCAGCCAGGGTCCACCGGTCGCGGTCCGTTCGGACCCCACCAGACGCCGGGTGTGTCATCAACAATTCCGAAAAGGATGCCGCCGACCCAGCCCATGTTCGGAATCTTGAGTTTTCCTGCACTACCTAGGCCTGTGATGATCGCGCGCAGGTCCGGCATGACACCGATCCGGTCGGTTGCCGGTGCGCTACTGGCGGTACTCCAAGCAGGATCGGTCAGCATCGAACGCATGTCGACAGAGTCGGCTGGGGTGCCATTCCACTTCTTCAGGTATGACTGCACGAGAAGGGCGGCGCCTGAGATGATTGGCGACGCACCGGATGTGCCGCGAAAGTTATCGGTATACGTCGTGTCGCCATTGCCGGTGAGTCCGTCGCCGGTCGTAGTGATGTTCTCGCCCCAGCCGTAGCAGTCGATGCGGCTGCCAAAATTCGAGAAGGACATTCGCGAATGTGGGCTTGTCGATGTCGCTGCTCCGACCATGATGGCCCCTGAGTCCCTGAAGTCGTCGCTTGCCCGGTCGAACACAGCTTCATCGTTCGTGTTGCGGAATGTGTCAAGATCGTGTCCGCCGTTGCCTGCGGCCTCGACGACGACGATTCCGCGTGCTGTCGCGTAAGCAATGGCGTCGAATACGGCGTCCTCGACCTCGACTGGAAGGTCTTTAAGGGTAGTCTCGGAGGTGGAATAGTCTGTCTGCGCTTCCAAGAGGAGTACATCGCCGCGTTGAATCCAGTTGGCGGTGCTGACGATCGCCTCGGCGGTGTTGTAGGAGCCGTCTGACCTCCATTGCGACACGACTGAGGCGTTCGCGTGGGGCGCGATGCCGACGATGCCTAGGGTGTTGTCGACCCCGACCACCTGACCGAGGACAGCCGTCCCGTGACCGTGCCAGGTGGTGTTGACGCCGGAGACGATGGTGATGTTCGCCGCCGCGAGATCTTCGTGGGTCAGTGTCCAACCCTGTTCCAGATCGACGAACGTGACACCGGATCCGTCGATGGACTGACTCCATGCCCAACGAGCGTCTATGCCGATCGGCGCGGCGTCCTCATAGCGCTGACGGACATTGCGGGGATCGTCGATCGCGAGGACGGGTGGTGCTGTCGGCCCACCCGCAACGTAGGCGATCTCGACTTCGGGCAGTGCGGCCAGCTCGTGTGCGAGCTCGTCGGCGCCGGCACGCGAATCCACCGTAATGACCTCGTATCGCCACAACGCGTCCGAGAACCGGTCGTGCTGTGGGACGCGGGCCAGCAGGCCTCGATTGATGTACGGCCGTGATCGGTTCTTGTACCTCTCGGGAAGGATGGCTCCGCGGCGCGTCTTAACGACGACATCGACCGTGGTTGTATCGGAACTGGTCATCGCGACACCCTTCTCCTGCGACGGACCTCTTCGGTCCGGCGAATGACATTTGTGAACCTCGACGTAACAGTGAGGCTACGTATAGCGTGGTGCCACGTCGTGAGTAGTCAGTTACTCGAATCGGCAACTGTCCCACACACACTCAACGATCTCGCTCAATATGCCGCCCAACATCAGTAATCGACTACTGCATTCGCGGGAACTGGTGGATTACGCCACTTATTCATAGTCAGCCGAGCGCGCACTTCTGGCTATCGACCACTTGCACCGTGGTGAGTGCGCGTTCGTGTTGTCGTTCGGCGCGCTGCGGTCGCTGGCCGTCACGCTCGGTTTGTCGGAATCCATCGCGTGGTTGTGGCCGTGCGCCATCGACGTCGCGATCGCCCAGGCGCGTGCTGCGGCAGCTTCTGATCAGCGAGCCCGACAGACGGGGCGACGGAATCGGTCATTATCGGCGGGCGGCGTGATCGCAAGCTATCTTCCGGTTGGCGGAGGTAGGTTCAGGGCGCCAAACGCTGCCTTCAACCACGGCAACACTTATCGAGCTGTGTGGTTGCGCGAAGCGGAGCGCAATCAGCTTATTGCAAACTTGCGGTAGCGAACGGAGCTACTGGTTAAAAACGAGCTCCCACTGAGCGATTGCGGCTTTGTGATCATCCTGAAGGTAAGCGTCGAGCGCTTTTTCAGCGCGACTGACGGCGGTGTCCAGCTTGGACAACGAGTCGTCTCGGTTCCCGTTAGAGGAACATGCAGTGAAACGCGAACCTAATCCCGTCGGATCATTCATCGCAGCGAGGCCCGAGGTTTGTAGTCGTCGCAAATAGTAGCAAAGATCCATTGGAAGAACCCAGCTCTCTTGATCATCCGCGTATTTGGCTGCGCGCATCTCTAGATAGCAAGACGAGATCTGTACGTTACGCTTGTACTTCCAGACCTTCGCGAGGCGTGCAAGCTTCTTCGCTGCCCCCGAATGTTTCTTGTTTACGTCGTTGACCCAAGTGTTGTGACTTTTCGGGTGAGTCTTCATCCAACCGTTTATATCGGCCGGGTCGGGGATCCAGTATCCTGTGTCGGCTGCCTGATATGCGGGCACAATCTCCACGGTCTCATCGCCGGAAGCGAACTCAACTACGACGGCGGGACGAGATACGCGAATTGTGGTGCTCGGGAATTTATCTTTGAGAGCGTCGCGTACTTTATTAAGTGCAGTTGTCGGAGTCGGACGAGTGCCCTTCAAGCTAACTATGTAGTCGACGTCGCTGTAGTACCAGACGCCTGTTCCATGCCGCAGAGAGCCGGTTTCGAACATCTCAGTCACGCCGAGCCAGATGTCAAGACGAGCCTCGATACTCGATCTATGCCCTCGTGCTTTGTCGAAGTACGACGACGATGGAGTGTAATAATCGAGCAGCGAGTTCAGGTATCCGACCGTAATCTCGCCCATACATCCTCCTCGTGATTCGCTGCAGTCCGACGGTAGCCTGCCGGTCCGACACCATCCGGGACTTCACCGGCGCGTGTTGTCGACGGCGTGGGCATAAAGCCTCATAGTTGTCGCATGATTGGCAGCTACGCCGCTCCAGCCACTAAAACCATCGCCGATGAGCAGGACTCTCCGACAGCCCTGCGCTTATTGATTGGGCAGCGCAGACTTTACTCGCGAGCTAAGATTTGGAGTTCTTTGCGTTGGCTGGGCTTCAGCGCAATCGGTATCGTTGCACCACTGGTTGCGGTCTTCATTCCTGCTGCTGCGGTGGCCGTGGGCGCACTCGCTGGTATTTGGGTCTTCCTTTCTCGAACTTTATTTGCGGGGTGGGAGTCCACCAACGTGGCGAAGGCGGGGGCACTTCAGGAAGATTTCGATTGCCTCATCTTCAGAATGCCAGTGCTGGCAGTGCGCACGCCGCGGCCTTCTCCTGAAGAACTTGCGGCGGTCGTCGGGCCGGACAATGAGATTTTGGCCACCGCAGCAAAGGAGCAGCTCACGGACTGGTATCCCTTCGATCGGGACCTCGACGGTACCTGTTCGATTGCCATCGCCCAGCGGGCAAATGCAGCCTATTCCGAGCGGTTACAACATTTGAACGCCAGGTGCTGGCTCGCCGTGCTGATGTTGTGGGCGGTGGTGGTGATTGCTTTGAGTCTTGCCTTCCACGTCGAACTGTCGACTTTTATGTTGGGCGTTGTGGCGCCTCTGTTGCCAGCTTTTCTCGATGTGACGGATCAGTGGAGGCTGACGAAACGAGCTGGGGCCGAAAGGCGCTCGATGGCGGACGACATCGAGCGAGCGATTCGAGGCCAAGGATCCGATTCGCTTTCAAGTGACGATCTGTTGGTATGGCAAGAGCGGCTTTACAGTCTCCGCACATCATCTCCTCTTGTGCCCAACCTGGTTTATAGGCGTGCGCGTGATAAGAATGAGCAGGCAATGAACACGGCTGCAGTCGAACTAAGTGCCGCCGCGAAACAGCGCTAGGCAACCACGCAGATGCCACCTCTCACATGCGAAGCGGAGCGCCTCGTCGATGCAGACGCCATTCTGCAAGCCCTTTTTTGGGGCAGCCACGATACTCAGCCGGCGGAAATCCGGTAACTATGCAAAGTCCTGATTGTTCAATGCCTAATACTCAACTGCTGAAAGCACGGGCAGTAGCGCATAGCGAGCGTTCCGAAGAGCTCCTTCGCCGATCTGCTGGCCCGTAATCGTCAAGGCGTTCCGGGGCTCCTACAGCCGCCTGTAACAGACCACTACGACAGCCTTCTTCTGCGCTTGAGCGGCCTCATCGGCGACAGTCTTGACGGCAACCGCGACGACAGTTGTGCGCTGGACGACGGCCATAGCGCAATGGTTCACCGGCTAAACGGCCTGTGCAGCGGCGCCGCCAAATCCTGGGGCAGATGTGATGTCGGTTCGAGTTAGAGATTAGATAAAGGTGGCGGGAAGGGCGGCGGCCGAAATCTTCCGGTGCTGCCAACTTGGGTGATGTCTGGCGCGCCGAGTAAACGCTGATGTCTTATGTCAGGAGGAAGGGAGGCGGGTGGCCGCCCAACGCTCCGAGCGTTGAACCCTTTCTGAAGGGAGCTCCACGAGAAAGCTGTCGATGTCAGCGCGCAATCCCTTCCATGAGGGGTGGTTCAGCGACCCGTAGAACTCGCGGTACTCGACATCGCCTACTACTTCGGCGTGCACCCAATATGCAGTCCTTGCGACTTGCGGCGGGACATTCGTGAAGGGGGATACGTTGCACTGCAGCGGCTTCAAGGCTTGCATGAGCCGTCGCCGCTCTCCGGTGCCCAACCCTGCACCGACTACGCCGCAGAAGTGCAGTTGCTTTCCGGCCGTGGCGCCGACGAAAAGCGCGCCAACGGTGTGTCTATTCGGTCCCTTTCCAGGAAGCCAGCCACCGATGACAAACTCGCTTCTCCGTCGGTGCGGCGTTTTGATCCAGTCGCGCGACCACGAGCCTGGGGAGTATCGAGAGTCGAGGTGTTTACACACGATTCCCTCGAGTCCGAGTTCGGCAGAGGCGGCGAGCACCACGCGCGGGTCGGTGTCAGTCCAGTTCGTTGGCAGTCGAACTACCGAGGAATCGTTTCCTTCGAGGGGTGAGATAGGTGCGCGCGGCGTCGGTGGTAGGGGTGACCAGTGACGTCCTCGCCGTCGAGGGTCAGCATGTGGAAGACGTAGAAGCAGACCGGCACCCGTCGAAGCAGCTCAGCAGATGGACGACGGTTCTGTGGCCACCGGCGCTGGAGTCGGCTGAATGACGGAACCCCACTGTTGTCCAGAGCGACGATTTCGCCGTCAAGGACCGCGCGTCGGTGCTTCACCGCTGCGGGCAGGGCGGCCGCGATCTCTGCGAACGTGCGGGTGATTTCTGCACCGTTTCGGCTTAGAAGCTTCACCATCCCGCCGTCCATCACGGCCAGTCCTCGTTGTCCGTCGTACTTCGCTTCCACTGCGAAGTCGGCCAAGCGCTCCGGGGGTTGGCCGAGGGTGGCCAGCATCGGGCTGATCGTGGAGATGTCAGTGTTCTGAGCGTCAGTCTAAGAGACGAAGCTGAGCCTTCCGCAGGGACGATCTTGCTAGTTGCCGAGTGTGGATCGCATCTGCCTGTCCATGGTTTCCAGCCTGGCATCCAGTTCGCGTAGGGCCTCTGTCAGCGCTGTCAGGCCTTCGGCAAGAAGTTTGGTGGTGGGGTTCTCGGTAGTTCTGGTGACCTCGCGGAATTTGTTTCCTGCGGTGGAGGCCCAGGGGGCTGCGTTGCTCATGAGCGGCGACGCTATCCGTCGGCACCGACACGTGTACTAATCAGCTCGCCACCCAGAGTGAGCAGCATCGTCTTTAACGCGTTCGCGTCAATTGTCCCGCAAGTCACCAAGGGCGTCGGTCGCGGAACGAAGGCGCAGGGACACGCGGTCGTCAAGATCATTGAAGTCCGCGACCGCAGCTTGAATCATTCTCGCGTAGTCGTGCGCGCCCGGAATGGAAGTACACGGCGACTTTGGATCTTCTATCGAGAAGTCCTCTCGGACAACGAAGCCGGCTGCCTCAGCCTTGGCGATCTCCTCAAGGATTCGGGTCCTGGCTAACATCAGCTGCCGTGCTGCGGCACGCGCGATCCCGGCAGCTTCCGATAGCGTCGCGGCCTTTGCTGCGATGAACCGTCTGTCTCGTTTCGTCGTCTCCGGATCGCTCGCAGTGCGGCTTGTTCGCGTGGCGATCTCTGCGGTTACTTCCTCGAGGCTCCGATTAAGTTCGGCGATAAGCACGCCGGAAATGATGCTGTCCCTGTCGTCGTGCGTCATGGTTCTCCGCTCCCGCTACAACCCCGGCATAGGCCGAATCGACTTGAAATCGCCTCTGCGTTGTCAATTGTCACGCCGGCCGGCATGGGCTCAGCACACAATTTTTGGCGTCACGCGTCGCGAGTGGGTAGGGGGCGAAGAATGCGGAAACCGGCGGCTCTACCTGTGCTTACAGTGAGGTGGCCGCTGGTTCGCGGCGGACCGAAGGGAAGCAACCGACATGGAGGACCAAACGGAAGAACGGTGGCTTACCCGCCGCGAGCTCGCGGAGCGATATGGGGTGCCCGTGAAGACACCCGCTGAGTGGGCGTCCAAAGGGACTGGACCCCGTTATGCGAAGTTTGGCCGGCATGTGCGATACCGACTGAGCGATGTCATCGACTGGGAGCGCGACCAGTTTCCGCGCGAGAGGCGAAGTACTGCTTGACTTCTCAAGCCGATCTGGCCGCCACGGTTGGGTATGGCCGACAGAATCCATGCGGGTGTTGGCGAGACGATGGCCGGTAGAACTCCGCTGCGCATCGGGCAGCGCGGGAAGATAAGCCGGACCTATGTCGGCGAAGGTGTGTGGGAAGCCAAATGCCGCTACCGGGATACCGATGGCGTGACCCGGCAAGTGCGGCGACGCAGCCCAGCCGACGAACACGACCGGTACGGGAAGCTAGCCGAGGGCTTGCTGATCGAGGCGCTCGCCGACCGGCGACCACCCACCGATGAGATCGGACCGGACACGGCGGTCATGACATTGGTTGAGGCACACCTAAACCGCCTTGCCGAGGACGGACGCTCACCGTCCACGCAGGACACCTACAAGCTGGTGGCCGGCAAGTTGCGCGCAAAGCTTGGCGGCGTACGGATCGCCGAGGCGAACCCCGCTCGCATCGATGCGGTGCTGAGAGCGATGACAAACACTCACGGACCCGGAATGGCGCGTCAAAGTAAAACGATTCTGAGTGGTGCCCTTCAGCTCGCCGTGATGGCGAACGTGCTCGCCGGTAATCCGGTTCGAGACGTTGCCGCGATTAGGTCACAACGACCCCCGAAGGGGGCGCCGGTGCTCTCGGTGGAGCAGTTGCGTGATCTCTTGGTCGGTCTGCGGTCGTCCGATTATTGCCGCGAGTATGACCTGGCTGATCCGTTCACTCTCCTGGTTGCCACAGGGCTGCGTCGCGGGGAGCTGCTTGGTTTGCGCTGGAGCGACTACGACGAGATGGCAGGAACGCTCGCCATCTGCGGCAAGGTCGTCCGCGTGACCGGCAAGGGACTTGTGCGCGGCGATGAGACCAAGACCGCCGCGGGTCGCCGGACCATCGCGCTGCCGCTATTCGCGATCGACATGTTGGCGGCTCGGCGCAGCCTGCCGTACTTCGGGGAGCACCCGACGATCATGTTCCCGTCAACGGCAGGCACTTGGCGCGACCCGAACAACTTCGGTCGGGACTGGCGGCGGGTCCGCTCCGAGCTGGGAGCGCCGAATGTCACGACGCACAGCTTTCGCAAGAGCGTGGCCACCCTGATCGACGACCGAGGCTTCTCAGCGCGCATAAGCGCAGATCAGTTAGGGCATGCCAGGCCGTCGATGACCCAGGACCGGTACATGGCGCGCGGCAAAGTACATATTGCGGTCGCGGAGGCCCTGGACGACGCCATAAGCGGTGCAAAACCGTTGCACGGTCCTGCGGGCACGACTAAAAATGGCCTCTGAAGTGCGCCGTCAGGGTTTCGAACCCCGGACCCGCTGATTAAGAGTCAGCTGCTCTACCAACTGAGCTAACGGCGCGCGGTAGACGACAATAACAGGCACCGAGGCGGAGGGTGAAATCCCTATCCAGGCCGATGCCGGTCCGAGCGCCCGCGCAGTCGCGCACTTACACAGGTTTCCCTTAGACTATTGCCAAGAATCCCGTCGAACACCCCCGTTACGAGTTGGAGCCGAGTATGTGGCAGGTCAAAGACATGGCCCGTCCGCGTCGTTTGCATACCTTGTTGATGGCCGTCGCCGTGGTGCCGGCCCTGGTGTTCGGCCTGAGCGCCTGCAGCGGCGAGTCCGCTCCTGCGCAACCTCAGGTGATCAACGAGAAGGGGACGCCGTTCGGCGACCTGCTGGTGCCCAAGCTCACAGCTTCGGTCAAGGACGGCGCGGTGGGTGTGACGGTGGATCAGCCCGTGACCGTCAGCGCCGGCGACGGCGTTCTCGGACCCGTCGCGATGGTCAACGACGACGAGGGCGTTCCCGTCGCCGGTGAACTGAGCCCCGACGGTCTGACGTGGCACACCACCGAGCCTCTCGACTACAACACCCGCTACACGCTGAATGCGCAGTCGCTGGGCCTGGGCGGTGCCACCAGCCAGCAGATGACCTTCCAGACGCACTCGCCGGAAAACCTGACCATGCCGTATCTGCTGCCAAACGACGGCGAGGTCGTCGGCATCGGTCAGCCCGTCGCGGTGCGGTTCGACGAGAACATCCCGAACCGACTTGCGGCGCAGCAGGCGATCACCGTCACCACCAACCCGCCGGTGGAGGGCGCCTTCTACTGGCTGAGTAACCGCGAAGTGCGTTGGCGCCCAGCACAGTACTGGAAGCCGGGAACGACCGTGGACGTCGCCGTCAACACCTACGGCGTCGATCTGGGTGATGGCCTGTTCGGCCAGGAGAACGTCACGACGCACTTCACCATCGGCGACGAGGTCATCGCCACCGCCGACGACAACACCAAGACGCTGACCATCCGGCGCAACGGCGAGATCGAAAAGACCGTGCCGATCTCGATGGGTAAGAACAGCACGCCCACCAACAACGGCACCTACATCGTCGGCGACCGGTTCGGCCACATGGTGATGGACTCCTCGACCTATGGCGTCCCGTCCAACTCGCCCAACGGATATCGCACCGAGGTGGACTACGCGACGCAGATCTCCTACAGCGGCATCTTCGTGCACGCCGCACCGTGGTCGGTGGGTAGCCAGGGCTACAGCAACGTCAGCCACGGCTGTCTGAACGTCAGCACCAGCAACGCGCAGTGGTTCTACAACAACACCAAGCGCGGCGACATCGTCGAGATCTCCAACACCGTCGGGTCGATCCTGCCCGGTGTGGACGGTCTCGGCGACTGGAACATTCCCTGGGATCAGTGGAAAGCCGGTAACGCCAACATCTGATGCCGCAACGGCATTCGGTTCACCGGGTGGTGGTCGGGGCGGGCGTCGGTGTCGGTGCCAACGACAGACCGCTGTAGATCTCATCCAGCACGGTCGGCAGTAGGGCGTTCGCCGTTGTCCGGTCGTCGGTCGGCGAAATGGTCAGGTTGGTCCAGATGACCAGGGTCACATCGTTGTCGGGGTCGTATCCCATGAACGAGTTGAAGCCCGGCATCTCGCCGCCGTGGTAGTACATCGCTGCGGTCGGACCGAACCGCTGATATGAGATGCCGTAGCCGTACTTCTGCCCGTCCGGGTTCTGCGGATCCTCGGGTTGCACGCTTTTCAGCCACTGCTTCTGGTAGTCGGCGTTGAAGACCTTGCCCGACACCAAGTCCCGAATCCAGGTTGCGAGGTCGCCTGCCGTCGAGATGGCACCGCCTGCAGCGTGCGCGTACGACGGGTTCTGATTGGTGTAGTCGATCGGCTTGAGCGTACCGTTCTGTGCGGCGGCCTTGACGTCGGCGGGGTAGGGGTCGTCGACCATCGCAAAGAGCGAATTCCCGTACATGTAGCCGTGCGAGTAGGGAGACGGCATCGCGGTGTCGTCGACGGTGGGTAGGGATGTCTGCTGCAGACCCAGCGGCCCGAAGAGCCGGTCCCGGAACTGCTCTTCCAGCGGACGGCCGCCCACCTTCTCCGCGATCAGACCGAGCAGGGCGTAGTTGGTGTTGTTGTACTCGTACTCAGTGTCGGATGCGGCGTTTGGCGGATGGGCGTAGGCGAACGCCAAACCCTCCTGCGGCGTCCAGACTTTCGTGGGGTCGGCGTCCAGTTGGGCCGCCAACTCCGGTGCGCTGGTGTAGTCGTAGAGCCCGCTGCGCATCATCAAGAGGTTGGCGACGGTGATGTTGTCGCCGTTGGGCACGTCGGGAACATATTTGGATACGGGGTCGTCGAACTTCAGCTTTCCGTCTTGCGCCAGCAGGACGATGAGCGCTGCCGTAAATGTCTTGGTGTTCGACGCGATGCGGAAGTGGGTGTCGGCATCCGGCGGCGTCTGCTGGCCCAGTTCGGTTGTTCCGACCCCCGCGACGTAGCTGCCCTGCGGCGTGCGGATCGCGACCACCGCACCCGGGACGAGCATGTCCTTGGCGGCGGTTTCCACGATGGACTGCAGCGCTGCCTGGTCGATCGGTTTGAGCACCGCTGGGGCCGAGGCAGATCCGGAGGTGGTTGTCGTGGTCGATTCGGACGTCGTGGTCGACGACGTCGACGAGCAGGCGGCCAGGAGAACGACGGAGCACAGTGCGGTCAGGGCGACTTTGGCGACACTGCTCATTCAATACCTCCGCACACGGCCACTCGATATTGATCGGAGCCTAAGGCGGCGAC
This sequence comes from Mycolicibacterium moriokaense, assembly GCF_003347205.1. Lineage (GTDB taxonomy): Bacteria > Actinomycetota > Actinomycetes > Mycobacteriales > Mycobacteriaceae > Mycobacterium > Mycobacterium moriokaense_B. Next base: position 428,430 of record NZ_QQBJ01000002.1, on the reverse strand, counting down.
CGACATTGGGTGCTCAAATTCGGGATCGCGGGCTCTGGATTAGTGCGCGGGCGGCCCATATCAGCCGAGAAAATCTCTGCAAAGAGTCCCCTCCACGGAACCTAGGCTCGAGTAGTGGCGTCAATCGAGGTCGATGCAGCGGGGCTGACAGTGCTGGCCCGGCACTGCGAGAAACAGGCTGCGCATCTAGCGGCGACGAACGTGCCGTCCGGATACGACGAAGAATTTCAGCCCTCGGCCGCGGCGGTGGGCGCAGTACAGACGGCCGTGGCCGCAGCGTCGGCGCGGTTGGCCGCTCGAATGCGGGCCACTGCGGTTGCCGCATCGGCTGCAGCTCACGATTACATGAGCACAGAGAGGTCGGCCGCTACCGCAGTCGGCGCCTTGGGTGCGGCGGAAGCAGTGTGATGACTGCTGCGACAGTTCTCCTGCCTTCGCTGGCCCAAATCGAAGCTTGGAGCACGGATCACCTCGAAAGCGCCGCGAAACATTGGGCGTATACCGCCGATACCTGGGCGCACACCTTCACGTCCGCGCATCGCGAAGCCCTCGCTCCTGGGGGCACAGTTTGGTCGGGTGCGGCAGCCGATGCTGCCGCCCTGCGTACCGGTGTGGATCGGGTCGCTGTCGCCGAAGCAGCCGATGGCTTGCATGTCGCCGCCTCGGCTGCGCACCGCGGTGTTGACGACATCACTGCTGCACGACAACTGACGATGCGGGCGATCGATGATGCGCGAGCCGCGGGTTTCGAAGTAAGCCAAGATCTTTCGGTTATTAATCGCAGTATTGGCGGTTCCAAGGTGGAACAGATTATTCGCGAAGCGGAAGCGCACACACATGAATCCGCGATTCGGATGCGAGCCGAAATGCTGGCGGCCGTCGACTCCGAGGTCGCGCGCAGAGTCACTGCAGCAATCGCCGATGTCGACGGGGCGGTATTCGAGGACACATATGTCGCCGCAGGAGAGAGATCTGCCTTTCAGGCTGTCGACTATGCGCCGCTACCCAACGCACCGATTCCGGATCCGGGCGTACCCGGTGACCCCGCGGGTAGCGGCGCAGGGCCAACCGGCGCCGAAATCTGGTCTGTGATCGACAAGCTGCCACAAGGCAACAGGCCCTGGATTCGTGAGGTGCGCACGCCTCAAGACCTGCAGAGGTTCTGGGAGTGGATGAAGCAGAGCGGGTCCGCGAAGACGGACCCGTACGACGGAACAGGCAAGGGCGTTGAGTTTTATCTGCCAGACGGCAGTCGCATCGGTCAGCGGCTACGTGGCGATTCGACGGGTAAGCCCACAATCGACATCAATGTTCGCGGCAAGTTCGTCAAGGTCCACATAAATCCTCGAGGCGGCATCCCAGAGATTCCAGCGGCGGGTCTGGAGGCACAAGCGCCGCAGCTTGCCTCACCAACGGAGTCGTCCGCTGCGCGAGGCGGCGGCGTGCCTGGCCGCGTTATGGGCGGCGGCATTCTGCCCGATAACACGTTGCCGCATTTCATCCAGCCGCCGCAAACTAAAGAATCACCGGTGATCGGTGACGGCATACCCGACGCTGAACCCTGATGAGAAGGATCGAATGAAGATGACGCACATGCCGGATTGCGCCGGACGTGACAACCTCGAACCAATAATTGCCGGATTGCACGAACAGTTGCTTCGCGATGCGCTGGGCGACTGCCTGCCGCTGGCGCACATTCATAGCGTGGTCTCAAGTGCAGTAGACGGGACGCTCTCTGAGCACCAAGACGTTCTGTTAAGAACCGTTCGCTTATTGATTGACGACGGGCTGATGGTAGTTGGCCGGATCGGCGGGGAAACAGTTGAACGCGTTGAACCGTGGGACATGTCCCTAGATGACGCGATGGCTCGGATTCATGACGAGTACGTCGTCCACCACGACGATCAGAACTGGGTTTTTCGGACGTGGTTCGCTCTTACCGATAAGGGCAAGCGCGCGGCGGAAGCGGAAACGAAAGGCTCAGAAAGTTGATAGGCGTATCGACTTTCTGAGCCGGTTCACTGACAAAGGGATCTTCATGCGCAACACAAGCGACGACGCCATCGAACCGATTTCGGCCTTGCGCAACCAATTGCTCCGCGATGCGTCGGGCGGCGAGTGTCTTTCGCTGGCACACGTCGACCATGTGACGCAAGGCATGAAAGCAGACTCGTTGACTGCTCATCAGAAACTCCTAATGGACACGATTCGGTCGTTGATAGATGACGGGCTGATGGTGGTCGGCTGGATTGGCGGGGAGACAGCTGAATGTGTCGAACCCTGGGATATGTCGCTGGACGATGCGATGGCTCGGATCTACGACGAGTACGTCGTCCACCACGAAGACCGGAACTGGGTTTTCCGAACGTGGTTCGCGCTCAACGGCGCCGGAGAGCAAGCCGCCGAGGCACTGAAAAGCACTAAATCGGAGAGTTGAGTATGATCGCCTGCTTGTCAACTCGACACTGTATGCCGTTGTTTCTGACCGGCTTTGGGTCGGGGAGAACGTACTGACCGGATCTCTTTCCTCCTACTACTGGGTGGAAGTGCAGGCGACAACTTAATGAACAACGCCGCTGGGGCGACAGTGGAATGTCCCGTCTCAGTGTGCGGGGTGCATACTTTTGTAGGAGATTGGGCGCACCCAAACACAGACCCCACCGGAAGGTTCCTCCAAACCTTGGGACCGGTGGGGTTCTGTGTGTCTAGAGCAACCCGCGCCCAAGGGATGTCCCCGTCAGTTGTGGGTTGATCGTTCACTTAAGTCCGTTTAAGGCCAGTGGAATTGGTGGCCGTCAACTGCGGCACGAATCATGGAATCGGGTACCAACTTGTCCGCATGAGGGTTGAAGTTCAGGTTTAATGCGCCCTGTCCATACGGTAGAGGTGAATGTCGTGCGGGTGTGTACTCGATAAGTCCTGAAAGCCAGCGATACCGTGGGTTTTGCCAAAGCCTTTCGGTTACGATGCCAGTTTCGCGTTGAACAGTTCCACGGACTTGCTGGTTATGTTGCGTGAGAACCGGTTCATGGCGTATGCGATGTTGATGAGATAGGTGGCAGATTGTCTGGTTGCTGTTCGCCAGTGGAAGGCTAGTGGGCCAACTGGATCTTGCGGCCAGTCGGTCTCATTCAGTCGGCTGAACAGATCGTGATATGTCCCCTGAGCAAGTTGTACCGACTCGGCTGCATTCGGGCCGTAACCCTCCGGCTGTGCGTCCTAAGGGCTTATGTCGAGGAAGTTGGGTGTGGCGTCCCCGGCGGGTGGCGACATGTTGAGATGCTCCTTGAAATCTCACTCAGGGTACGCGGGTAACTACACAGGTGTCATTCGGTTTGGTCCGAGAGAGAGCGTTGCAATATAGGGTGCAAGGGGTCTCGGAGAGCGAAAGGTGGGAGAGTCGAAAACCCTCTCCCACCTGCTGGGTGGCTGACGGGACTCGAACCCGCGACAGCCAGGATCACAACCTGGTGCTCTACCAACTGAACTACAGCCACCATCGCCGCACATGCGGCCCGTCGATACTAGCCGCTCGTGCCCTCGGCGGCCGAATCGATTCCGTCGTCGTCGGCCCCGCCCGGGCTCAATTCTGCCGAGATCGTCGCGATATCGCTGGTCGACGGCCCGGGCGGCGGCACGAACGCGGTGCGCCGGTAGTACTGCAGCTCGCGGATCGACTCGTGGATGTCGGCCAGCGCGCGATGCGCCAGGCCCTTCTCCGGCTGACCGAAGTAGATCCGCGGATACCAGCGCCTGCACAACTCCTTGATGGAGCTGACGTCGATCATCCGATAGTGCAGGTAGTCGTCCAGCGCCGGCATGTCGCGGGCGATGAAGCCGCGGTCGGTGGCGATCGAGTTGCCGGCCAGAGGCGCCGTCTTCGCCTGCTTGACGTGGCCGCGGATGTAGTCCAGCACCATCTCCTCGGCGGTCGGCACGTCGATGGTCGACGCTCGCACCTCCTCGGTGAGCCCCGATCGATCGTGCATCTGGGCCACGACCTCGATCATCGAGCCCAGCGCCTCGTCGGGGGCGTGGATGACGACGTCCATGCCTTCGCCCAGGATATTGAGGTCGGCGTCGGTCACCAGGACCGCTATCTCGATGAGCAGGTCGGACTTGAGGTCCAGCCCGGTCATCTCACAGTCGATCCACACCAGTTCGTCGCGCACAGCGATCAACAGTATGCCCACAGCCCACAACGGCCCTACCACACCCACCCGCGCGGTCTCTGCACAGTAATGTTTCGACGCATGACGACCGAGTCGACAGCTTCGCCCGCCCAGCAGATCGCCGCCGGTTACGCCGTCGAGGGGCAGGCGCTCGAACTCGGCACCGTCGTCGTTGACGGTGCCGTAGACCCCGCCGCCCAGGTGCGTATCCCGCTGGCCACTGTCAACCGACACGGCCTGGTGGCCGGCGCGACCGGCACCGGGAAGACGAAGTCGCTGCAGGTGCTCGCCGAGCAATTGTCCGCCGCAGGTGTTCCGGTGGTGATGGCCGACGTCAAGGGCGACCTGTCCGGTCTGTCACGCCCGGGCGAGACGGGCGACAAGGTGCAGCAACGCGCCAAGGACACCGGCGACGACTGGACGCCGACGGGCTTCCCGGTGGAGTTCCTTTCGCTGGGCACCGACGGCATCGGCGTGCCGGTGCGGGCCACCATCTCGAGCTTCGGCCCCATCCTGCTGTCAAAGGTGCTGGGCCTCAACGCTACACAGGAGTCCACCCTCGGACTGATCTTTCACTGGGCCGACCAGAAGGGGCTGTCGCTGCTGGATCTCAAGGATCTGCGCGCGGTGATCCAGTTCCTCACCAGCGACGAGGGTAAGCCCGAACTCAAGGCGCTGGGGGCGGTGTCGTCGACGACGGCTGGCGTCATCCTGCGTGCGCTGGTCAATCTCGAGGCCGAGGGCGCCGACACCTTCTTCGGCGAGCCTGAGCTGGAGCCCACGGCTCTGCTGCGCGTCGACGCGCAGGGGCGCGGCATCATCAGCCTGCTCGAACTCGGCAACCAGGCGGCGCGACCCGTCATGTTCTCGACGTTCTTGATGTGGGTGCTCGCCGACCTGTTCACGACGCTGCCCGAGGTCGGCGACATCGACAAGCCGAAGCTGGTGTTCTTCTTCGACGAGGCGCATCTGCTGTTCACCGACGCCTCCAAGGCGTTTCTCGAGCAGGTCGAGCAGACCGTCAAGCTGATCCGGTCCAAGGGCGTTGGCGTCTTCTTCTGTACGCAGTTGCCGACCGACGTTCCCAACGACGTGCTCAGCCAGCTCGGCGCCCGCATACAGCACGCCCTGCGCGCGTTCACCCCCGACGACCAGAAGGCGCTGTCGAAAACCGTCCGCACCTACCCGAAAACCGATGTCTACGACCTGGAGTCGGCGTTGACGTCCCTCGGCATCGGCGAGGCGATCGTCACCGTGCTGTCGGAGAAGGGCGCGCCGACGCCGGTGGCGTGGACCAGGATGCGCGCCCCGCGATCGCTGATGGACACCATCGGCCCGGATGCGATCAAGGCCGCCGCGGCGTCGTCACCGCTGCAGGCCGAATACGGGCAGACGATCGACCGCGAATCGGCCTACGAGCGGCTCAACGCCCGCCTCGCTCCGCCCGAACAGCCCGCCGCAGACGACTCGTCGCTGCCGCCCCCGGTCTACGTGCCGCCGGCCCCCGCGAGCGCCGAGGGCACGGTCACCGCGAAGAACACAGCCGAACCCGGCATGCTCGAGAAGATGATGAGCAGCCCGGCGTTCAAGAGCGCGATGCGTTCCGCGGGCACGGTCATCGGCCGCGAGATCACCCGCAGCATCTTCGGCACCGGCCGCCGCCGTCGCTGACGGCGCGTTTCGCGGAAAATGCGCGACAAATTAGCGACATGTCAGCGACAAGGAAGCTCAGTCGCCGCCGAGTTTCTTGTAGACCGCGCCGACGATCGGGCTGACGATCGCGCGGGGCGCGTAGCCGCTGGCCACCGACATCGCCTTGGACGTCACACCGGGCACCACACGCATCTTGTTGCGCGCCAACGCATCCAGTGACTGCTTCGCGGTGTACTCCGTCGAAATCCACAAGAAGTCGGGGATCAGCTTTTCCACCAGCGACTGCTCGTGCTCGGCGGGCAAGGTCTCGCGCACCGGGCCGGGCGCCAGCACCGTCACGTTCACCCCCGCGCGCCTGAGTTCGCCGCGCAACGACTCGCTGAACGTGTTGACGAACGCCTTGGTCGCCGCATAGGTGGCGTTATTCGGAATCGGTGAATTGCCTGCTGTGGAACCGGAAATCAGGATTCCGCCGGCCCCGCGTTCGACCATCCCCGGCAGCACCGCGAGCACCAGATCATGCACCCCGAGGACATTCAGCTGCACCTGTGCCTTCTCGTCGGCGGGATCCAGTTTGGACACCGGCCCGAAGGTCGCGGTCCCGGCGTTGGCGCACAGAATCGAGATGTCACGACCGGCCAGCTCTTCGGCCAGCTTCGCGCGCTCACCGGGATCGGCGAGGTCCACCGGGCGCACCTCGACGACGACCCCGTAGGTCTGCCGCAACCGCTCGGCCAGCGCCGTCAGAACGTCCTCGCGGCGCGCGGTGACGATCAGGTGATGCCCTCGCGCGGCCAGCTCGGTCGCCAGGGCCTCGCCGATGTTCTGCGAGGCGCCCGTGACGACCGCGCGGGCATCGGGGCTGGGGGCGGGTACCGGCATGGGCCGGACTATATCGTGGGCGACCATGGAGGATCTGCGGCCGCCTGGGCAATCCGCTCGGCGGTCACAAGTCCTGGCCTGGGCGTTGTGGGATGTCGGTTCCACCGGCGTGAATGCGATCGTCGTCACATTCGTCTTCTCGGTCTACCTCACGGGCACCGTCGGCAACGACCTGCCGAGCGCGACGACGCCGCAGAGCTGGCTGTTCCGCGCGCTGGCGCTGTCCGGCTTGGCGGTTGCCCTGCTCGCCCCGGTCACCGGAATCTGGGTCGACGCGCCCTGGCGGCGGCGCCGGGTGCTGGCGGTGCTCACTGGGCTGGTGGTGCTGCTGACCTCGGCGATGAGCCTGATCCGCGACGACTACCACTACCTGTGGCCCGGGCTGGCGTTGTTGGCGTGCGCGGCGGCCTGCAGCGAGCTGGCCTCCGTGCCGTACAACGCCATGCTGCGCCAGTTGTCGACCCCGCAGACCTCCGGCCGGATCTCCGGGTTCGGCTGGGGGATGGGCTATTTCGGCAGCGTGATGTTGCTGCTCGTCGTCTATCTGGGCTTCATGTCCGGCGACGGGCAGTCGCGCGGGCTGCTGGGCATTCCGGTCGCCGACGGGCAGAACGTGCGCGCCGCGATGCTGCTGGCGGCGGCGTGGTTCGTGTTGTTCGCGCTGCCGGTCTTCATCGTGGTGCCCCATCCGAAGGCGCCCGCCGAGGAGCGACGGCAGAGCATCGGGTTCTTCGGCGCCTACCGCAAGCTGTGGGCGGAGGTGGTCGGCGAATGGCGGCGCGACCACCACATCGTCTACTACCTGCTGGCGAGCGCGGTGTTCCGCGACGGGCTGGCCGGCGTGTTCGCGTTCGGTGCCGTGCTCGGTGTGAGCGCGTACGGCATCTCCGCTGCCAACGTGCTGCTGTTCGGTGTCAGCGCGAGTGTCATCGCCGCTGTCGGCGCGCTGCTGGGCGGTCTGGTCGACGACCGGGTGGGCTCCAAGCCCGTCATCGTGGGGTCGCTCGTGTCGATGATCATCGCCGGGCTGGTGCTGATGACGCTGTCCGGGCCCGTCGCCTTCTGGATCTGCGGCTTGCTGCTCTGCCTGTTCATCGGCCCGACGCAATCCTCGGCGCGCACCCTGATGCTGCGGATATCGGCCGAAGGCAAGGAAGGCGTCGCGTTCGGCCTCTACACCACGACCGGTCGCGCGGTGTCATTCCTGGCGCCGACCCTCATCTCGGTGTTCATCGACCTCTTCGGCGCGGTCCGCGCCGGCGTCGGGGGCCTGCTGGTGGTGCTGGCCGTCGGGCTGGCGGCGATGGTGGCCGTCCGCGCCCCGCACCGGGTGGCGGTGAGTTAACGCATCGCGGTGCAGATGGTCAGGCCGTTGCCCGTGTTGGACTGCACCTCGACCCCGTTGACCGTGACCGTGCAGGACACCTGCCTGCCCACGTTGATGATGGTCAGGCTCGCCGAATCCTCGGCCGGGCTCGGCAATTCGACTTCCTTGCGCCACGGCAACACGACGTTGAACTCGGTCTGCAACAGATTGCCGGTGTCGACGTAGGTGATGTTGATCGCCCTGCCGGTCCCCGACACCTCGTAGACCACGGGCTCGGTGGTGCCCGGCGCCGCCGACTCGCTCGGCGAGGTGGTGCTCGGGGTGGGCACCGGCACGATCGGCGGCAGCGGACGCAGGGACGTTGTCGGCGGCGTAGTCGTGCGCGTCGTCGAACTCGGGGGCTCGGGCATCGGCGGCGGCGCGACGACGGTTTCCTGGTTCGAGCTGTTGACCACGACCAGGGCGATCACCAGACCGACGACCAGCAGCACCGCCACCGCGGCCGCCACCCATAGCCAGCGGGGCGATTTGGGCGACGGCGGGCCCTCCTCCGGTTCGCCCGGGGAGTAGGGCGCCCCGTACTGGCCGGTGCCGTACTGGCCGGTGCCGTACTGCCCGGTGCCGTACGGGTCGTACCCGTACTGCGGGTACGGCGGCAGTTGCCGGGTGGTGTCGGGAGCCTGGGGAGGTTGGTAGGGCGACCCGTATGGAGGCTGGCCCGCATACGCCGGGTCGGGGTATGCGGGATAGCTGTAACCCGACGGTTGATTCGGCTCGGGTCCCTCGCCTCGTGGTGTATTCGTCATACCCACCTCATGGCTGCAGGGTACCTGCGTTGTGGAGTCCGCCCTCGCGCAGCGAGTAAGCACATTGCTTAAACGCGCTTCCATGGCAAGCTGATATTGATGACGCAGTCGGTGCGCACCAATTACGGCGCGTCGCTGTCGCCAGACGCGACGGCGTTCGCGCACCTCGTCGATGACGGTGGATATCCCAGGGCGGTTCAGCGTTTCCTGCGCGGCTGGCGCGCCAGTTCGTCCCGCGACGTCGAGTTGCCCGTCGAGGGTCCGGTCAACCGGGTCATGCACTCCGCCGACGGGCACTGGCTGGCCTGCGAAGTGGCGCCGGAGGGCGGCGACCGCAGCCAGATCTGGGTCGTCACCACCGACCCCGACGACCGCGCGGCCAGGCGAATCGACATGTGGCCCGCAGGCGTGCCGGAGGGCACCGCCGAGCTGATCGGTTGGGACGGCACACAAGTCGCGGCCATCCTCACCGGCGATGACGGCGTCGGCAGTTCTTGTCTGATCAACCCCGCCGACGGCATCACGACTGTTCTGGACCGACGCACCAGCGGCCGACTCGTCGACGCTTGGGCGGGCGCAGCGCTGGTGCGCGTCGGCCCGCGCGGCTACCGCGACCTCATCATGCTGCGCGGCCTCACCGAAACCGCTTTGCTGCCATACGATCCGGGCTCGACGACCGACACCGGTGTCATCCTCGACGACCAGACCCCGCGCCGGCTGCGGTCGGGTCTGGAGGGGGAGACCTTCGAGCTGTATCACCCGGCGAAGGTGTATGGGCTGAACAGCACCGACGGCTACGTGCGCGCGTTGATCCGCAGCGAGAACGGCACCGACTACGCGCGTCTGCTGGAGGTGACGACCACCCCGGACGGTGTGTCCTACCAGGTGGTCGCCGAACGGCCGGGATACGAGCTCGACGAGTTCGTCGTCAGCGACGATCTCTCGACCGTGGCTCTGCTGTGGAACATCAACGGCGCCAGCGAGTTACAGATACTCGAATATGCCGACAACACCTTGCACGACCCGATCCCGCTGCCCGGCATGGTGGCCACCGAGCTGAGCATCAGCGCCGGCGGCTCGATGGTCGCGGTGACGGTCGAGGGCCCCGACAAGCCGCGCACCGTCGAGCTGGTCGACCCGCGCACCCGGGAGTGGGAACGCATCGACCGCGAGCCCAGCCGCGGTCCGCTGTCCGCCGCACCCACGTTGGAGACCATCACCACGCGCGACGGGTTAACCATCAGCGGCTGGCTCTTCCGGCCGCCGCCCGGGGTGGAGTCCATCGGAGCGATGATGTTTCTGCACGGCGGGCCCGAGGGCCAGGGCAGGCCGGGCTACAACGAGTTCTTCCCGCCGCTTCTGGAGACCGGCATCACGGTGTTCCTACCGAATGTGCGCGGCTCCGGCGGATTCGGCCGGTCGTTCATGCACGCCGACGACCGCGAGCGGCGTTTCGCGGCCATCGACGACGTCGCCGACGCCGCCCTGTTCCTGACCGACCGCGACCTGGCCCCGGCCGACCGCATCGCCTGCTGCGGCTGGTCCTACGGCGGCTACCTGACACAGGCCGCACTCACCTTTCACCCACAGTTGTTCGCCGCCGGGATCAGCATCTGCGGGATGAGCGACCTGAACACCTGGTACCGCAACACCGAACCGTGGATCGCGGCGGCGGCCTACTCCAAGTACGGCCATCCGGTGGGCGACCGCGAGCTGCTCGATCAGCTCTCGCCTTTGCTCCGCGCGCACGCCCTGACCGCGCCGCTGCTGCTGGTCCACGGCCTCAACGACACCAACGTGCCGCCCAGCGAGTCCCAGCAGATGTTCGACGCTCTGCGCGCGATGGGCCGGACCGTCGAGCAGCTGCTGTTCGAGGACGACGGCCACGAGATCGACAAGCGCGAAAACCGAGCCGCGCTGGTCAAGGCCATGAGCGACTGGCTCACCACCGCGTTTGCGTGCGCGCTGGAATCCTGAACGGTTCAAGATCAATTTTCTGCGTTTACTGAAATTATCCGCGGGGTAAAACCCTCCTGCGTCAAATCGGCGCTCGACAGGAGGAGGCCAGCATGCGTGGTGGCGGAATTCTCGGCGTGATCGTGTTGGTGTGGTTGCTGATAGGCGTGGTGGCGGCATACCAGCGTGATTACTTCAAGACCGACACAAGCAATTGCGCCACAGCGGGAACCATCGCGTTGACGGTCGTAGCCGGGCCGTTGAACTACGCGGGCGCAAACCCGAAGGTGACAACCTGCGACCTACCCCAGCCCAGCCAGTAATCAACGGGCTCTTGGTAATCCACACGAAAGAATGGAGTAAGCGATGATTGTCCTTGGAGTGATCCTCCTGATACTGGGGATCCTTTTTGGCATATCGATTCTGACCTACATCGGCGTCGTGCTCATCGTGATCGGCGCGGTGTTCTGGATTCTCGGTTCCACCGGCCGCGCGGTCGGCGGACGAAAATACTGGTACTAGCGCCTAGGCGCCGCTTCGGCCGGCCGGGGACAGGGCCGCGACCGTCATCTCCCGCAAGATGGCCCGCGACCGAGACACTGTTCCCTGGCCGGCCGATTTCGTTGTGCCCGAACGGACGCTGTACGGCGTCGAGTTCAACAACCCGAACACCGCATGTGCCATCAACCGGGCGTCGGCTTCACCGTCGGCGCGGTCCAACTGAAGAAGGACGTTCACCCAGATCTCGACGTACTGCCGTTGGGCCTTTCGGACCTGGCGCTTCGCCGGCTCCGGCAGATGACCCAGGTCGCGGTCTTGGATGCGAATCAGATCGGACTCGTCGAGCACGAAGTCGAGGTGAAAGTCGATCAACCCGTTCAGCGCGGCATCCGCATCGGCCGCCTGCGCGACGACGGTCCTGGCTCCTGCCAGCAGTCGGGTGCTGATCCCCACCAGCAGTTCGACCAGCAGCGCTTCCTTGTTGGGGAAGTGCCGGTAGATCGCGGGACCGCTGATGCCCACCGCGGCGCCGATGTCCTCCAGCCGCACCGAGAGGAAGCCGCGTTCGGCGACCAGGCGTTCGGCCGCGGCGATCAGCTTGTCGCGGCGATCGGATTTGGCACGGCTGCGGCTGGTGCCGGCCGCGGCCGCATCAGAGCCGGAGACCGGGACGGACATCGCGTCACCCCCCTCCGCGCTGGTGGACATTTCGGTTAATCGTGACTAACATACTACGAGTTAGTCGTCATTAACTCAACCGAACGGCCAGCACCGATGACTTCAACGCTCCAGTCCAGCCGCGAGCAGCACGTCGAGCTCGTCGCTCAACTGCGGCAGAAGATGGCCGCCGCCGCGCTCGGCGGGTCGGCCAAGTCCCGCGAGCGCCACGTCAACCGCGGCAAGCTGCTGCCCAGAGACCGGGTCGACGGGCTGCTGGATCCCGGCAGCCCACTGCTCGAGGTGGCGCCGCTGGCCGCCGACGGCATGTACGACGACGAGTGTCCCGGCGCGGGCATGATCGCCGGCATCGGGCGGGTGTCCGGGCGCGAATGCATGATCGTGGCCAACGACGCGACCGTCAAAGGTGGTACCTACTACCCGATCACGGTCAAGAAGCACCTGCGCGCCCAGGAGATCGCGCTGCAGAACCGGCTGCCCTGCATCTACCTCGTCGACTCGGGCGGGGCGTTCCTGCCGCGCCAGGACGAGGTGTTCCCCGACCGCGAGCACTTCGGCCGCATCTTCTACAACCAGGCGACCATGAGCGCCAAGGGGATTGCGCAGATCGCCGCCGTGCTCGGCTCGTGCACAGCGGGCGGCGCCTACGTGCCCGCGATGAGCGACGAAGCGGTGATCGTGCGCAACCAGGGCACGATCTTCCTGGGTGGACCGCCGCTGGTGAAGGCCGCGACCGGTGAGGTGGTGACGGCCGAGGAGCTCGGCGGCGGTGACCTGCACTCCAAGACCTCGGGTGTCACCGACCACCTGGCGCACGACGACCGCGACGCGCTGCGGATCGTGCGGCGCATCGTCTCCACACTGGGCCCGCGCCTCGATCCGCCCTGGGACGTCACCCCGTCCGTCGACGCGGTGGCCGACCAGACCCAGCTCTACGACGTCGTCCCCGTCGACGCTCGGGTGCCCTACGACGTGCACGAGGTCATCACCCGGGTGGTCGATGGCGGCGAATTCGCCGAGTTCAAAGCCGAATACGGCTCGACGCTGGTCACCGGCTTCGCCCGCATCCACGGCCATCCGGTCGGGATCATCGCCAACAACGGCGTGCTGTTCTCCGAGTCCGCTGTGAAGGGCGCGCATTTCATCGAGCTGTGCGACAAGCGCATGGTCCCGCTGCTGTTCCTGCAGAACATCTCCGGGTTCATGGTGGGTCGCGACTACGAGGCGGGCGGCATCGCGAAGCACGGCGCGAAGATGGTGACCGCCGTCGCGTGCGCGCGGGTGCCGAAGCTGACGGTGGTGATCGGCGGCTCGTACGGCGCGGGCAACTACTCGATGTGCGGGCGCGCGTATTCGCCTCGCTTCCTGTGGATGTGGCCGAATGCCAGGATCTCGGTGATGGGCGGCGAACAGGCCGCCTCGGTGCTGGCGACGGTGCGCGGCGACATGACGCCGGAGCAGGAGGAGCAGTTCAAGGCTCCCATCCGCGAACAGTACGAGAGCCAGGGCAACCCGTACTACTCGACAGCGCGGCTCTGGGACGACGGCGTGATCGATCCAGCAGACACCAGAACCGTTCTCGGGCTGGCGCTTTCGGTCGTCGGACAGGCGCCCGTCGAACCGGTCTCCTACGGCGTATTCCGGATGTGATGATGGAAATCAATACGGTTCTGGTGGCCAACCGCGGCGAGATCGCGGTGCGGGTGATCCGCACGCTGCGGGCGATGGGCATCCGCTCGGTCGCGGTGTTCAGCGACGCCGACGCCAACGCCCGCCACGTCGCCGAGGCCGACGTCGCCGTCGGAATCGGCCCCGCCCCCGCGCGGCAGAGCTACCTCAACATCGACGCCGTCGTCGACGCCGCCCGGCGCACCGGGGCGCAGGCCGTCCACCCCGGCTACGGATTCCTCTCGGAGAACGCGGAATTCGCGGCCGCGCTGGACGCCGCGGGCATCGTGTTCATCGGGCCGCCGGTGAAGGCGATCCAGACGATGGGCGACAAGATCGCCGCCAAGACGACGGTGTCGGCGTTCGGCGTGCCCGTCGTACCCGGCATCGCGCGCCCCGGATTGACCGACGAAGAACTTGTTGCCGCGGCGGGCGACATCGGCTACCCGGTGCTGGTGAAGCCGTCGGCGGGCGGCGGCGGCAAGGGCATGCGCGTCGTGCACGAGGCCTCCGAGTTGCCGCAGGCGCTGACCAGCGCGCGGCGCGAGGCCGGCGCGGCGTTCGGCGACGACACGCTGTTCCTCGAGCGGTTCGTGCTGAACCCCCGCCATATCGAGGTGCAGGTGCTCGCCGACGGCTACGGCAACGTGATCCATCTCGGCGAACGCGAATGCAGCCTGCAGCGCCGCCACCAGAAGGTGATCGAGGAGGCACCCTCGCCGCTGCTGGACGCGCCGACCCGGGCCCGCATCGGCGCCGCGGCCTGCGACACCGCGCGCAGCGTCGGATACACCGGGGCGGGCACCGTCGAGTTCATCGTCTCCGCCGACCGGCCCGACGAGTTCTTCTTCATGGAGATGAACACCCGCCTGCAGGTCGAGCACCCCGTCACCGAAATGGTCACCGGCGTCGACCTCGTCGAACTGCAGGTGCGCATCGCCGCGGGGGAGAAGCTGCCGATCGCGCAGAACGACATCGCGATGACCGGGCACGCCATCGAGGCCAGGGTCTACGCCGAAGACCCCGCGCGCGGCTTCCTGCCGACCGGTGGGCAGGTGCTCGGCCTCGCCGAGCCCGACGGGCCGGGCGTGCGCGTCGACTCAGGCCTGGCCGAGGACACCGTGGTGGGCAGCGACTACGACCCGATGCTGGCCAAGGTCATCGCACACGCCGCCGACCGGCCCGCCGCGCTGCGCGCGCTCGACCGGGCCCTGGCCGACACTGCGGTGCTCGGAGTGACGACCAACATCGAGTTCCTGCGCTTCCTGCTGGCCGACCCCGACGTCATCACGGGCAGGCTCGACACCGGCCTGTTGGACCGCAGGACACCGGATTTCGCCGCCGCGCCGCCGGGGGACGACGAGCTGATCGCCGCCGCCGCGTACAAGTGGCTGGCCGGTTGGCAGGCGCCGTCGACCAACCTGTGGCAGGTGCCGTCGGGGTGGCGGATCGGGGCGCACGCCCCCACGACAGTGCGGCTGCACGCCGGTGAGCGCACCGACCACGTGTACCTGACCGGAACACCTGCGGCGGCGACTGCCACCGTCGAAGACGGCGAATCACGCACGCTGACAGCCTATCTCGACGGCGCGCGGCTGGTGGTGACGGTCGACGGACTGCGCACGGACTACCTCGTCGCCGCAGCCGATCATCAGATCTGGCTGGCGCGGGCAGGACACACCGCCATGCTCGACGAGGTGCGCGAAGCGCCCGTGCGACCCGACGACGAACACAGCGGCGACGCCGAACTCGTCAGCCCCATGCCGGGATCCGTCGTCGCCGTCGGTATAGAAAACGGGGGAATGGCGGCCTCTGGTGACGTCGTCGTCGCCGTCGAGGCGATGAAGATGGAGCACGCGCTGACCGCGCCCGTCGACGGTGTGGTGGAACTGCTCGTCGCAGTCGGCGACCAGGTCAAGGTGGGCCAACTTTTGGCCCGGATAACAGCTACTGAGAAAGCAGAGCAGTCATGAGTGAATTTATGGCCACCGGCATGCTGCCCGATCACTATGAGCAACTCGCCAAGACGGTCCGCGACTTCGCGCAGAGCGTCGTCGCACCTGTCGCCGCCAAACACGACGAGGAGCACTCCTTCCCGTATGAGGTGGTCTCGGGAATGGCCGACATGGGCCTGTTCGGGCTGCCGTTCCCCGAGGAGTACGGCGGCATGGGCGGCGACTATTTCGCGCTGTGCCTCGCGCTCGAGGAACTCGGCAAGGTGGACCAGAGCGTGGCGATCACGCTGGAGGCCGGCGTGTCGCTCGGCGCGATGCCGGTGTACCGGTTCGGCAACGAGGACCAGAAGCAGGAGTGGTTGCCGCTGTTGGCAAGTGGCAAGGCGCTGGGCGCGTTCGGGCTGACCGAGGCGGGCGGCGGCACCGACGCCGGCGCCACCAGGACGACGGCCAAGCTCGATGACGGGGACTGGATCATCAACGGGTCCAAGCAGTTCATCACGAACTCGGGCACCGACATCACCAAGCTGGTGACGGTTACCGCCGTCACCGGGGAAACCGATGGGCGCAAGGAGATCTCGTCGATCCTGGTGCCGGTTCCCATCGAGGGGTTCACCGCCGAACCGGCCTACAGCAAGGTCGGCTGGAACGCCTCGGACACACACCCGCTGAGCTTCGACGACGTCCGGGTGCCCGCGGAGAACCTGCTCGGCGAGCGCGGCCGCGGCTACGCCAACTTCCTGCGCATCCTCGACGAGGGCCGCATCGCGATCGCGGCACTGTCCGTCGGTGCCGCGCAGGGCTGTGTGGACGAGTGCGTGCGCTACGCCAAGGAACGTGAGGCGTTCGGTGCCGCCATCGGCACCTACCAGGCCGTCGCATTCAAGATCGCGAGGATGGAGTCGCGGGCGCACGCCGCCCGCACCGCCTACTACGACGCCGCTGCGCTGATGCTGGCGGGTAAGCCGTTCAAGAAGGCCGCCGCGATCGCCAAGTTGGTCGCCAGCGAGGCCGCGATGGACAACGCCCGCGACGCCACGCAGGTGTTCGGCGGCTACGGCTTCATGAACGAGTATCCGGTGGCCCGCCACTACCGCGACAGCAAGATCCTCGAGATCGGCGAAGGGACAACGGAAGTGCAGTTGATGCTGATCGCCCGCGAGGCGGGCCTGTGAGCGAGAAGAAGGTCGTCATCCAGCGCGGGCTGTGGTTCGAGGAGTTCGAGACGGGGGTGCTCTACCAGCACCGCCCAGGGCGCACCATCACCGAGGCCGACAACGTCCTGTTCACCACGCTGACGATGAACACGCAGGCGCTGCATCTGGATGCCGCCTTCTCCGATGCTCTGCCGCCGTTCAACCAGCGGTTGGTGAACTCGATGTTCACGCTCTCGACGCTCGTCGGCCTGTCGGTGGCGCAACTGACGCAGGGCACGATCGTCGGCAACCTGGGCTTCGGCGAGGTCGCGTTCCCGAAGCCGCTCTTCCACGGCGACACCCTGTACGCCGAAACCGAGGTGACCGACAAACGGGAGTCCAAAAGCCGGCCGGGTGAGGGCATCGTGACGTTCGCCCACACCGGCCGCAACCAGCACGGTGACGTCGTCGCGACTGCATCGCGAAAGACCATGGTGCGCAAGCGGCCGGAGGGAGAAGCATAGTGGCGCTCGCGCAGACGGGGCCCGGTTGGCTGTTCTGCCCGGCCGACCGTCCCGAACGCTTCGAGAAGGCCGCCGCGGCAGCCGATGTGGTGATCCTCGACCTGGAAGACGGTGTGGCGGCCAAAGATCGGGACTCGGCGCGGCAGGCGCTGATCGACACGCCGCTGGATCCTGCGCGCACTGTCGTGCGGATCAACCCCGCCACGACCGACGATCACGGGCCGGACCTCGACGCGCTGGCTAAGACCGGCTACACCACGGTGATGCTGGCGAAAACCGAGGATCCGCAGCAGATCCGGGACCTGGCGCCGCTGGACGTCGTGGTGCTGATCGAGACGCCGTTGGGCGCGGTGGTGGTCAACGACCTGGCGCGCGTCGACAATGCGTTCGCGTTGATGTGGGGCGCCGAGGACCTGTTCGCGGTCACCGGCGGCACTGCCAACCGCTGGCCCGACGGCAGTTACCGCGACGTCGCCAAGCACGTCCGGTCGCAGACATTGCTGGCCGCCAAGGCGTACGGCCGGATGGCGCTGGATTCGGTGTACCTCGACATTAAGAACCTCGACGGGCTGCGGGCCGAGGCCGACGACGCCGTCGCCGTCGGCTTCGACGCCAAGGTGGCGATCCACCCGACGCAGGTCGCGGTCATCCGCGACGCCTACGCGCCGACCCACGAGCAGGCGGACTGGGCGCGCCGAGTGCTCGACACGGCGCGCGGTGAACGCGGCGTCTTCCAATTCGAGGGCATAATGGTGGATGCCCCAGTGCTGCGGCGAGCAGAGCGCATCGTCCAGCTAGCGCCTCACCCTGGCACCTAGCCGGCGGCCTCTCACCAGGGGTTTTGCTCTGATCGCCTCCGTGCTGAGCACCTCAGTCGCCTGACGGCGCGATCCGCCGTCAGTGACCCTAGGAGGCGGTATGGCAGGGTCCGTTCAGGCACCCCTGACGTCGGTTTCTGATGTCGAAGACATCGATCGGGCCGACGTCGGATCGTCGGCACCGCCGACGGATGTCGAGTTGGAGCCGATACAGCTGGTCGCCCCGGACGGGACGCCGACCCCCGAGACCCGATATCGCCGAGACTTACCCCCCGAGACGCTGGGCTGGCTGTATGAGTCGATGGCCGTAACCCGCGCGCTCGACGCGGAGTTCGTCAACCTGCAGCGCCAGGGCGAACTCGCGCTGTTCGCCTCGTGCCGCGGCCAGGAGGCCGCGCAGATCGGCTCGGCGGCATGCCTGCGCAAGACCGACTGGCTGTTCCCGCAGTACCGGGAGATCGGCGCGTTCCTGCTGCGCGGCATCACGCCCGCGCAGGTGGGTGCGGTCTGGCGCGGCCGATGGCACGGCGGCCTCGGCTTCACCGACAAGTGCGTCGCCCCCATCGCGATCCCGATCGGCACCCACGGCCTGCACGCGGTCGGCGCGGCGATGGCCGCGCAGCGCCTCGGCGAGGACTCGGTGACCGTCGCGTACCTCGGCGACGGGGCGACCAGCGAAGGCGACGTGCACGAAGCGTTGAACCTCGCGTCGGTGTACAAGGCGCCGTGCGTGTTCTTCGTGCAGAACAACCAGTGGGCCATCTCGGTTCCGGTGAGCCGTCAGCAGGCGGGACCCTCGATTGCGCACCGGGCGATCGGCTACGGCATGCCGGGCGTCCGCGTCGACGGCAACGACGTGCTGGCCTGCTACGCAGTGATGGCGCAGGCCGCTCAGCGCGCGCGGGAGGGCGGCGGCCCGACATTGATCGAAGCTGTCACCTACCGGTTGGGGCCGCACACCACATCCGACGACCCGACCCGCTACCGGGATCGGGACGAGGTCGACGCGTGGACGGCACTGGACCCGATTCCGCGCTACCGCACCTACTTGCAGAACGTCGGCGCATGGTCCGACCGGCTGGAGCACCGCGTGGACACCAGGGCGGCGCGGCTGTGCGCGGAGCTGCGAGACGCGGTCATCAACACTCCGGACATGGACGTCGGCGACCTGTTCGACACCGTCTACGCCGAGATCACCCCGACGTTGCGCGCGCAGCGCGACGAGCTGACCGCCGAGATGGCGAAGGAGGCGTGAGATGACCCAAAGCATTGAGCGGCCTGCCGATTACGGCGATGACGCACACGAACCCCGGCTGTTCACGCCGGTGCCGGCCACGACCAACCTGACGATGGTGGCCGCCATCAACCGTGCCCTGCACGACGCGATGGCGGCCGACGACCGCGTCCTGGTCTTCGGCGAGGACGTCGCAAAGCTCGGCGGCGTGTTCCGGGTCACCGAGGGCCTGACCGATACCTTCGGCGACGGGCGGTGTTTCGACACACCGCTGGCGGAGTCGGCCATCATCGGCATCGCGGTGGGTTTCGCGATCCGCGGCTTCGTACCCGTGCCCGAGATCCAGTTCGACGGATTCTCGTATCCGGCGTTCGATCAGATGGTCAGCCACCTGGCGAAGTACCGGGTGCGCACCCACGGCGACGTCGACATGCCGGTGACCATCCGGATCCCGTCGTTCGGCGGCATCGGCGCGGTGGAGCACCATTCGGAGTCCACCGAGACGTACTGGGCGCACACCGCGGGCCTGAAAGTGGTTGTGCCGTCAACTCCGTCGGATGCGTACTGGCTGCTGCGGCATTCGATCGCCAGCCGGGACCCGGTGGTGTTCCTGGAGCCGAAGCGGCGGTACTGGGCGCGCGAGGACGTCGACACCAGCGTGCCCGGACTGCCCATCGGGCGAGCGGCCGTCCGACGGATCGGCGACGACGTCACTGTGCTCACGTACGGCGGTCTGGTGCAAACCGCCTTGGCGGCAGCGGATCTGGCGGCGGATCACTACGGCTGGAACCTGGAGGTCGTCGATCTGCGCAGTCTCAACCCGCTGGACTTCGACACCGTCGCGGCGTCGGTGCGCAAGACCGGACGCGCCGTCGTCGTCCACGAAGGCGCGCGCACCCTTGGCTTCGGCGCCGAGTTGGCCGCCCGCATCCAAGAGGAGTTGTTCTACGACCTGGAGGCGCCGGTGTTGCGCGCCACCGGTTTCGACACGCCGTATCCGCCTGCGCGGCTGGAGAAGCTGTGGCTGCCCGGCGTCGACCGGATCATCGACTGCGTCGAGAAGGGCATGCGGTCATGACCGGCGAGAGCGTCCGGGACTTCCTGGTTCCCGATCTCGGTGAGGGACTCGAGGACGCGACGATCACCAGTTGGAGTGTGGCGGTCGGCGACGACGTCGAACTCAACCAGACGCTGTGCACGGTGGAGACCAACAAGGCCGAGGTGGAGATCCCGAGCCCGTATGCGGGCCGCATCGTCGAACTCGGCGGCGCGAACGGCGAAACGGTTGCCGTCGGTGCGGTTTTGGTGCGCATCGCGACCGATGCGCCAGCTCCGGTCGCGCAGAACGGGAAACCGAAACGCAAGCCGGTGCTGGTCGGTTACGGCGCCGACGACGACATGGACACCAGCAGGCGGGCTCCCGTCGAGAACGGCACCCGACCCCGGGCGAAGCCCCCGGTGCGCAAGCTGGCGACCGACTTGCACGTCGACCTGGCCGCGCTGACGCCCGGGTCGGGTCCCGAGGGCATCGTCACCCGCGAGGATGTGCTGGCTGCCGCGGGGGAGTCGGGCTCCGGCACCGTCGGCGTGCACGGTGTGCAGGCCACGATGGCGCAGCGAATGGCGCTGTCGCGCAGCAATATTCCCGATGCGCATGCCAGCGTGCAGGTCGACTGTTCGGCTCTGCTGCGGGTGCGTGACCGGATGCGTGACGCGGTGGGCGCCGACGGGCCTGCGATCACCCCGTTCGTGCTGACACTTCGACTGCTGACGATCGCGCTGACGCATCACTCCATGTTCAACTCGACGTGGGTGGACACCGCGGGCGGACCGCACATCCACGTCCACTCCGCGGTGCACCTGGGCTTCGGGGTGGCCGCGCCGCGCGGGCTGCTGGTACCGGTCGTCAAGGATGCGCAGGACAAGTCGACGCGGGAGTTGGCGGTGACGGTGTCACGGCTCGTCGAGGAGGCGCGCGCGGGAACCGCCAAACCCGCCGAGTTGCAGGGCTCGACGTTCACGGTGTCGAACTTCGGCGCCCTCGGGTTGGACGAAGGCGTGCCCGTCATCAACTATCCCGAAGCCGCGATCCTCGGCATGGGCTCGTTGAAGCCGCGTGCGGTGGTCGTCGACGACGCGGTGGTGGCGCGGCCGACGATGACGCTGACGTGTGCGTTCGACCACCGCATCGCCGACGGTGCACAGGTCGCCGCGTTCCTCGGCGAACTGCGGCAGTTGATCGAGTCCCCCGAGCTGGCCTTGCTCGACAGCTGACTTATTTCTGCCGAGAAGACACTAACTCGCACATTTTTGGCGCCTTTTATGCGAGCTAGCGTTCCCCTACCTTCGGTGTGGGCCCAGCTTGCGGGAGAAGACTACTTGCGCTTGGCGGCGGCCAGGCGCTCGGCGAACTCGGGCGAAAGGATCGATGCCGCTTGCGGTTTCAGTTCGGTGTCGACCGCGATGCGATGCTGGTCGAGGTCGAGCGCGCCGGGATTGGCGGTTGCCCGCATCGAGGCCTTGGTCGCCAGCACCACGTCGCGCGGTGCTGCCGCGGGCCCGGCGGCCAGCTCCTTGGCGGCGGCGACGGGATCGTCGGCGACCTGTAGCGCCAGCCCGTGTCGCACCGCGGCGTCGGCGTCGAAGCGCATGCCGAACAGCAGCGAGGCCCTGGCGGCCTGCACGCCCACGGCGCGCTGCAGCATCCACGTCGCGCCACCGCCGGGGTGGATGCCGAGTTTCTGGAAGCGCGGGTCGAACAGCGCCGCGGGCCCTGCGATGCGCACGTCTGCCGCCAGCGCGAGGTTGAGCCCGGCCCCGACCGCGGCGCCGTTGACGGCGGCGATGGTGGGCAGCGCGCAGTTGGCCACCGCGAGGAAGCCGTCGTAGATGGTGCGCAGGCCGTCCTCGGTCGCCTCGCCGAGCGCGGTCAGGTCGGCGCCCGCGCAGAACGCCTTACCCGCGCCGGTGACGATGAGCGCGTGCACGTCAGTGTTGGCCTCGGCGTCGTCCACCGCCGCCCGCAGCCCGGCCGAGATCTCGGCGGTGACGGCGTTTCGGCGTTCGGGGTCGTTGACGGTGATCAGCGCGACATGGTTTTCGACCTGCACAAGGACGCGATCGGACATCGCTCCAGGCTAGTGAGCGGCTACAGCGTCGCGGAGATCGGCCCGAGGATCTGGCAGTTGTCCGCGGGAAGCGTCGGGACGATGATCCCGCAGCCGCGGCCCCGCGACGTGTACGTCGCGCCGGGCGTGTACGGCTCCAGATACACCTGCGCGGTGTCGAGGCCCTGCATGCATGTCCCGCCCTGCTGGCCGGCGAGTGCGACGCAGGCGACGCTCTGATACGGGCTGGCCGCGACGCCGCACGCCGCCGAGGTGATGGTGGCCGACACCTTGCTGACGCCGTCGACCTGCACCACCTCCGGGGGCGTCAACGTGAAGCCGCACGGCGAGGGGGGCCAGGGTTCTGCCTGTGCTGCACCGCTGCCGACGACGCCCGCCAGTGCCAGGGCGAACGTCGCGCAGAAGGCCATCACGAGCCGCATCATGTCTGGATCGTAGAACAGGCTCAGCACTTCACGCGTCGGCATCGCGAAGGTCACCTGCGGTTAGAGCAATTTGCCCCTAGCTCGATGACGGCCGGATGTACCAGGCTGTCACCACAATGGATGCGCTGTGAAGAAGGCCGCAGGCGTCGCCGCACCGATCGTCTGGACGAGAGGCAGCCCATGAACGACGGGGAATACGACGGTGGCCTTGGCTTGGCGCGACCAGCGGTCGGCGCCAACAGCGTGGGTCGCGGGGAGGCGATGCGGCTGTTGGCCAGTGTGGAGTACGGGCGGGTGGTGTTCACGCTGAATGCGCTGCCTGCGGTGCGTCCCGTCAACCATCTGGTGGACGGCGATCGGATCGTCATCCGCACCCGACTCGGCGCCGCCATCTCGGCCGCGGTGCGGTCGGCTGCCAACGATGCGGTGGTGGTGGCGTATGAGGCCGACGACTTCGACCCGGATCGTCGGACCGGCTGGAGTGTCGTGGTGACCGGCCGCGCGCAGACCGTCACCGACGACGACGACGTCGCGCGGTATGAACAGCTCCTCCACCCGTGGGTCAATCACGCCGACACTGTGTTGGCCATCGAACCGGACGTGATCACCGGCTTCCGCATCGTGGCGGACTGACGGTCACCATCGCGTCGAGAGCTCCTTGGGCGTCCAGTCCGGCCACGCGGAGAGACCGATCACGAAGCCGTCGCTGAACTGCGCGACGATCCGAGGTCCCGGCAATGCACTGTTGTCGTACACGGTGGCGGAGTCGACCCGCATGATGGCGGCCGCGACCAGTGGCCAAAGCCGTTGGTAGCGTTCGCGAATCTTCTGCTCGGGCACATCGTGGCCGCCCGCGCTGACACGATGCCGCACGCGTTGAACGGCGAGCTCCACGGGAATCAGCAGGACGTGCAGCACGACGGTGTAGCCGGCGGAGTGCGCAGCGTCGATCAGCTCCAGTTTCGAGCGATGCGAGAACACGGTCTCGGCGATGAACGACCGTCGCAGCTCGATGAGCTTGGCGCGGGTTTCCGCGGCAACCCGGGCGGCGTCGTAGGAGTGCGTGGCGGGGTCGTCGGGCCAGCGCTGCCTGGCGATCTCGTCGGCGTTGACGAATCCGCTTCGCGGCAGCAGCGGCGCCAGCGTCAGCTCGACGAAGGTCGACTTGCCTGCGCCATTGGGGCCGACGACGAGATCAAGCCGGTGCATCGGGTGGCTGCGAGGTCACTTCCTGCGCCGCGGCGGCCGCGGACCGGCCGGCACCACGGCCGAGCTGCCGTCGGGTCGGTGCTCGACGATCTCGCCCGCGTCGTTGAGCGCGACGGTGGTGACGCCGCGCTCGGCCAGCACCTCGCCGTAGTTCGCCTTCGCCAGGTTCTCCTGGATGGCCGCGGCGATCTCGGCGTTGAACACCACACCTTCCTCGACGTCGAGTTCGGCCGGCTCGAGATCGCCGGCCAGCGCCGCCTCCACCCGGCGGCGCGCGGCGGTGTGCTGGCTGGACACCTCGCGGCCTACCCGCGCCCAGTGGTCGAGTTGCTGCTTGGCCGACCGGCTCTGCCGCGCACCCTCTGCGGCCGCGCTGTCGAGTAGGTCGGCGGCGAACCGGGTCACCCGGTCGGTGGTCGGTGCCATCGGGACCTCCCTGGTTGTAGCAATATGTAACAACTGTAGCAGTGTGCTACGCGGTTGACCGCCGCGCGGCAGTCACGCGGCCGCCTCCAGGCAGAACAGCGCCAGGAACCCGATGAAGAACATGGCGGCCATCCACGGCTTTTCGGCCGTCTCATGGGCTTCGACCAGGAGTTCTTCGACCACCAGCCACAGTAGGGCGGCCGCGGCGAAGGCGAGCACGACGCCCAGTACCGCGTCGCCGGCATCGGCGAGTAGCAGCGCGCCGAGCACCGCGCCCACGCCGACCAGCAGGCTCAACCCGATGGTCACCGCCGCGCTCGTCGCCCGGGACACCCCGGAACTGGTCAATTCGACCGCCACGGCGAGGCCCAGGAACAGCACCTCCACAGTCAGCGCGATGACGATGACGATCGCGGTGTCCCTGGACACCGCGGCGCCGGTGCCGACCAGTACGCCGTCGACGAAGAGATCGACGCCGACGGCGACCAGCAGGCCGACCGGCAGTGCTCCGGTCCGCGTCGACTCGCCGCCCTCGAAGCGACGCATCGCCAACGGCACCGCGACGCCCGCCGAAAAGCCGATGATGATCAGCCACAGCGACGCGCGGTCGCGCACCTCCGGCAGCACCTCCCCGGCGACGGCGGCCATCACCACGCCCGCCGCGAAATGCTGAACGCCGCTCACGATCGCCGGTGACGGGGTGCGCATCACGGCGATGACGCCGCCGACGCTGGCGGCAACGATGGGGAAGATCACCAGCGTCGCGGCCGTCGCTAGAACACTGATGAGATCCCCCTGTTGCATTGCGTCGCCGGCGTGAGGCTCGAGTAGCCCCGGCCATTGTCGGTGTTGCGGGAGTGGATTTCTCGGTGTTTGGTGAACGCCGGTCGGTCACATCGCGTCGACGTACGGCACGATCGAGGCGATGAAGCCGGCAGACAACCATGTGCACACCCGGTGGTCCTGGGACACCGCGACGACGTCGTCGATGCGGCTGGCCTGCGCGCGCGCCGTCGAATTGGGCATTCCGGCAGTAGCTTTCACCGAGCACGTGGACTTCACCGACTGGGTGCTCGCCGACGGCAGACGGGTGGCGCCGCTGGATGTCGAGGGTTATCTCGCCGATGTGGTCCGCTGCCGCGACGAGTTCCCCGATCTACGGATCCTGGCCGGCATGGAGGCGGGCGAGCCGCACCTGTTTCCCGTCGAGGTGGGCGCAATGCTGGCCGCTGGCGACTTCCAGCGGGTGCTCGGCAGCCTGCACGGCCTGCGTGTCGACGGCGGTCTTCGCGCCATCGGCCGACGGCTTTTCGAGGCGCTCGATCCGCATGAGCTGATGCGCCACTACTTCACCCAACTCGTCGACCTCGTCACCGGGTCGTCGGTGTTCAGCGTGCTGGCGCACTGCGACTACCCCCGCCGCTACTGGCCCACCGACCGGGTCGGCGACTACGACGACGCCGACTTCGAGGAGGAGTACCGGACGGTGTTCCGGGCGTTGGCGTCGTCGGGGCGCGCGCTGGAGATCAACACCCGCAGCCCGATGGCGTCCGTCTCGCAGTTGCGCTGGTGGTGGCAGGAGGGCGGCGACGCGGTGTCCTTCGGCAGCGACGCGCACGAACCGTTGCGGGTCGGCGAGCACTTCGACGTGGCCGTCGACATCGCCGAGGCGGCCGGATTCCGGCCCGGTCGCGACCGCTTCGACTTCTGGCGGCGATGACGGCCCACCCGCGCGTCACTGCGGATGAGTCGCCAGATACTCCTGGATCGGGACCGGCGTCGTCGACGCGTAACCGATCGGCAACAGCACATCGCCTGCCGTCGTCTTCAGGTAGACGTCCCAGCGGTAGAACCCGGCGAACGCTGCGGGATCGGCGGCCAGCACCGCCGCGTAGTCGTTGACCGCCCGCACGTAGCGCGCGTCGTTGTTGTAGCGGTAGAGCGCTTGGTCGCGGTTGTTCGTAAAGCCGTTGGCGGCCAGGTAGCGGCCCGCCGCCGCGATGGAGTCGCGCGGGGAGTAGATGTCGCCGCCGTTGCCGTAGGCCGCGAACGTCGAGGGCAGGAACTGCATGGGGCCCTGCGCGCCTGCGCTGCTCGGGCCGACGACGCTGCCCAGCCGGGTTTCGATCAGGTTGATCGCGGCCAGGTAATTCCAGCCGACGCCGGAAGCCGCCTCCGCGTCGCGGTAGTAAGCCAGCAGTTCCCCTGCCGGCGCGGGGGCGACGATGCGCCATGCCGGCACCGCGTCCTTGGTCTCGGCCATCGCGGTGAGCGCTCGGCGCGCGTCGACGTTGAGGTCGTAGACGTCGGCAAGGGCGGGCGGGATCTGCGCGCGCGTGATCGAGTCCCACTCCGGGTGATACCCGATGGCGCGGTAGGCGGCCTGCTGGCGACGGGCCGCCGACTGCTTCGCCGCCTCGGGCGCCGACGGGTCGCGCAGCGTCTGCTCGTCGGCGACCAGGTCGGCGGCCAGTTGAGCCGGGTCCGACGACAGCAGGGGTTGCGCACCCGCGGACGTCGTCTCGTCGTCGAGCAGGGTCACCGTGGGAGGCGCCGCGGCGGGGGCGGACGCCGCCGGAGTCGGTGCAGGTGGCGGCGTCGACGGCGACGACGGTTGGTGTGAGCAGGCGGCCGTGGCGAGGCAGACCGCTACCGCAACCGCCCCTGAGCCCCGTCTTCCCCTCACCGCACGAAGCGTATGTCCTACGCGCTGTACTTTTCGACCGCCGCGGCGTAGTCGTCGAGCAGTCGCAACGTCTCGTCGGCGGGTTTCGTCGGCAGCATCAGCGCGACCCGGCCGTAGCCGAGGTCTTCGAGGTCGCTCCAATAGTCGGGATCGACGGGCGTGCCGAACGTCGCCAGCGGCACGTCGCGACCGGCGCCGTCGCGCATCTGGTCGATTCGTTTCTTCAGGTGCTCGACCGGGCTGGGGTTCGATATCCAGCCGGCGTTGTGCCTGATCACCCGCTTGACCGTGGCGTTGGAGTCGCCGCCGATGAAGATCGGCGGATGCGGGCGCTGCACCGGCTTGGGCCTGCTGTAGGAGGGCTCGAAGTCGACGAACTTGCCGTGGTACTCGGCGGGTTCGTCGGTCCACAACGCCCGGATGGCTTCGATGCGCTCGTCGAGCAGGGCGCCGCGCGTCGCCGGGTCGGTCCCGTGGTCGCGCAACTCCTCGATGTTCCAGCCTGCGCCCACGCCGAACACGAAGCGGCCGCCCGAGATCAGGTCGATGCTGGCCGTCTCCTTCGCGGTGGTGATCGGGTCGCGCTGGATCAGCAGCGCGATGCCGGTGATCAGTTCGATCGTCGAGGTCACCGCCGCCGCTGCGGCCAGGGTGACGAACGGATCGAGGGTCTTGTAGTAGATGTCGGGCAACTCGCCGCCCATCGGATACGGCGTCGCGCGGCTGGCCGGAATGTGGGTGTGCTCGGCGATGGTCAGGGAATGGAAGCCGCGTTCTTCGATGGCCTGGGCCAGCGACACGGTGTCGATGGTGTCGTCGTTGACGAATGTCGCGATTCCGAATTTCATGTCCACCTCCGGGTGTGTCTACTGCCTGGTTGCTACGCGTGTGCGGCCGACGGTATTCCCGATATACATGCCAGTACGCGCCATCAGGCGCCATCGATTCTGCGCACAGATCGCGTTTTTCGGTCGAATCGCGATCTGTGCGCAGAATCGATGGGTGTGGCGACGACGCGTTGCGTCAGCCGGCGGCGTTGGGGAGCAATGGCGGGCAGACGCCTCCGTAGTCGGACGCCAGCTCGAAATGCCAGATCTCGTTGGCATAGATCTGACACAGCCCGAACGCGCTGCCGTTGCGGAGTAGCCACTCGTCGGCCGCGGTGGGCCCGACGTCGACGGCCTTGCCGATCACATGCTTGGAGACCTGCGGTGATGCCACGTACTGGCTGGCGATCTCGGTGCTGCCGTACTGGACGACGGCGTCGTCGAACAGCTGCCGCTGGAACTCTGGCGACCGCCAGCCCGACGTCAGGCCCATCGTGATGCCGTCGGCGGCGGCGCTGTTGGCGGCCCGTTCGATGGCGTCGAGCAGCGCCGGATCGAGGCGGTTCACCGCGGGGCTGGACAGATCGAACGGGCTGAACCGCTGACCGTCGGGCAGGCTTCCGTCGGCGCTGTAGTCCACCGACGGTCCCGTGGCCGTCGTGGTGTCCTGCGCCCCGGTGCCGGGCTCGGCGACCGCGGGGGCGGCCACCCCGACTCCGACGCCGAACAGCGCAATTGCGGTCCCCGCGGCCGCGAGCCGTCCTCTCCCCACTCGCATGCACCCATTATCGCGGGGTAGCTGACCGGCCGGCGACCGCCCCGTCGATCCGGCCTCTCCGCATGCGTTTCGCGCCGGATGCGTAGGGTCGCGGGCATGGGTGACATGTTGCGGGCGCTTGCGATACCTGCCCTCGGCGTCGCGCTGCTGACGGGTTGCGGCGGCGCCCAGAACGCCGCAGGCAGTTCGACCGCGACGTCCGAATCCGCCGCGTCAGAGGCCGACGTGCCGGTCAGCCGGCCCGCGCCGACCCCTCTGCCCACCGACACGTCCGTCGCGCCCGCGGGGGATACGTGGTTGTCGACCGCCGATCTGCCCGGCATCGGGACCGTCGTCACCAGTGACTCCGGAAGCACCCTCTACATCTTCGACCGGGACACCCCACAGACGTCGGCCTGCTATGACGCCTGCGCCGACACGTGGATGCCCAAGCTCACCGACGGCGCCCCGACCGGCGGCCTCGGATTGGATGCCGGCGCGGTCGGGTCGATCGAGCGGCGGGGCGGTGGACTGCAGGCCACCTACTACGGGCACCCGCTCTACCTCTACGACGGTGATACGGCTTCCGGCCAGGCCAAAGGCCAAAGCTTGGAGGTGTTCGGCGGCCGCTGGTCGGTGATCAGGCCCGACGGCACGGCTGTGGAATGACGCACGGGCGCAGACGCTTCGGGCGTAAGCGCGGACAGCGCCCCCGGCAGGACTCGAACCTGCGGCCAACCGCTTAGAAGGCGGTTGCTCTATCCACTGAGCTACGGGGGCAGCGCACTCACCCTAGCTGAGCAGACCGACCGCGGGCCGTGCCGCGAGGCCCGTCCGGTGGCCGCCTTACATCGCCACGAAAGGCACGTCACAGCGAGTTGGCGCGGACTAGCGTGGTACAGCATGAGCGAGCCGTGGGAGGGGACAGCAGCGATGGCAGGGTGGCCACAGCCGTGAGCGACGTGGGGGATTGGGAGGTTGCGGCCGGGCCTCCGGAGGAGCTCAGCCCCGTCGACCAGATACTGCACCGCGGCGAAGCCAATCCCCGCACCCGGTCGGGCATCATGACGCTGGAAATCCTCGACACCACCCCAGATTGGACTCGGCTGCGGACGCGGTTCGAGCATGCGTCGCGCAAAGTGCTGCGGCTGCGCCAGAAGGTCGTGATGCCGACCCTGCCGACGGCCGCGCCCCGGTGGGTGATCGACCCCGACTTCAACCTGGACTTCCACGTCCGCCGGGTCCGCGTCTCCGAACCGGGCACGCTGCGCGAGGTGCTCGACCTCGCGGAGGTGGCGTTGCAGTCGCCGCTCGACATCTCCCGACCGCTGTGGACCGCGACGCTGATCGAGGGGTTGGCCGGTGGCCGGGCGGCGATGATGGTGCACCTCAGCCACGCCGTCACCGATGGTGTCGGCGGCGTCGAGATGTTCGCCAACATCTATGACCTGGAACGGGATCCGCCGCAGGAAGCCGCCCCGCCGCTGCCCATCCCGCAGGATCTGTCGCCCAATGATCTGATGCGGCAAGGGATCAACCGGCTGCCCGGCACGATCGCCGGCGGTGTGCGCGACGCAGTCTATGGCGCGGCGCACGCGGTCGGAAGCGTGATGCGCGACCCCGTGTCGTCGGTCGGCAGCGCCGTGGACTACGCCATGTCCGGCGCCAGGGTGATGGGAGCCGCGGCCGAGCCGTCGCCGGTGCTGCGGCGCCGCAGCCTGTCGTCGCGTAGCGAAGCCATCGACATCGAGTTCGGCGACCTGCACAAGGCGGCGAAAGCGGCGGGCGGTTCCATCAACGACGCGTACCTGGCCGGGCTGTGCGGCGCTCTGCGTCTCTACCACGCACATCTGGGCGTGCCCATCGACAGCCTGCCGATGGCGATACCGGTCAACATGCGCTCCGACAACGACCCCGCGGGCGGAAACCGCTTCGCCGGAGTCAATCTCGCCGCGCCGATCAACGTCGTCGATCCCGCCAAGCGAATCCAGAGCATCCGCCGCCAGATGACCCGCAAGCGCGACGAGCGGGCGATGAACCTGGTCGGCGTCATCGCGCCGGTGCTGAGCCTGCTGCCCGACACCGTGCTGGAAGGCATGGCCGGTTCGATCGTGAACTCCGATGTGCAGGCGAGCAACGTGCCGGTGTATCCCGGCGACACCTTCATCGCCGGGGCGAAGATCCTGCGCCAGTACGGGCTCGGCCCGCTGCCCGGGGTGGCGATGATGGTGGTGCTGATATCGCGGGCGGGCTACATCACCGTGACGACGCGCTACGACCGCGCCGCCGTCACCGACAGCGATCTCTTCGCCCGCTGCCTGCAAGACGGATTCGACGAGGTGCTTGCCCTCGGCGGCGAAGGCCGTTGCATCCCAGCATCATTCACGCCGGACGCCGACCTGCCGCGTCCGCCGTCACCGAACGGGAGTAGTGCCCAGTGACCGCTGACGACGGCCAGACAACACGACGCGCCAACCCTCGCACCATGCGGCTGCCCGGCTCCGTCGCCGAGATCAAGGGCAGCCCGGCCGGACCGGGGGTCGGCGCCTTCTTCGACCTCGACGGCACCCTGGTGGCCGGGTTCACCGGCGTCATCATGACGCGAGACCGGTTGCGGCGCGGCCAGATGGGCGTCGGCGAATTCATCGGCATGGTGCAGGCCGGGCTCAACCATCAGCTGGGCCGCTCGGAGTTCGAAGACCTCATCGGCAAGGGCGCGCGCATGCTGCGCGGCAGCTCACTCGGCGACATCGACGAACTGGCCGAGCGCCTTTTCGTGCAGAAGATCATCGGCCGCATCTACCCGGAGATGCGCGATCTGGTGCGCGCGCACATGGAGCGCGGCCACACCGTCGTGCTCAGTTCGTCGGCGCTGACGGTGCAGGTCGAACCGGTGGCGCGCTTCCTGGGCATCAAGAACGTGTTGAGCAACAAGTTCGAGACCGACGAGAACGGGTTGATCACCGGCGAGGTGAAGACACCGATCATCTGGGGTCCCGGCAAGGCGCGTGCGGTGCAGGCGTTCGCCGCCGAGAACGGCGTCGACCTGTCGAAGAGCTACTTCTACGCCGACGGCGACGAAGATGTCGCGCTGATGTATCTGGTCGGCAATCCGCGGCCCACCAACCCCGCGGGCAAGCTGGCCGCCGTTGCGGCCAAACGGGGTTGGCCGGTGCTGCGGTTCACCAGCCGCAGCGGCAGCAACCCGGTGTCGCAGCTGCGTACCGCCGCCGGTGTCGCGTCGCTGGTGCCCATCGCCGCGGGCGCCGTCGGCCTGGGCCTGCTGACGCGCAACAGGCGCACCGGCGTCAACTTCTTCACGTCGGCGTTCGGTCGATCGCTGCTGACCGCGACCGGCGTGAACATCAACCTGCTGGGCAAGGAGAACCTGACCAAGAAGCGGCCCGCGGTGTTCATCTTCAACCACCGCAACCAGGTCGACCCCGTCATCGCGGGCCGGCTGGTGGACACCAACTTCACCTCGGTGGGCAAGAAGGAACTCGAGAACGACCCCATCGTCGGCACCCTCGGCAAGGTGATGGACGCGGCGTTCATCGACCGCGACAACCCCAAGGCCGCGGTCGAGGGGCTGAAGAAGGTGGAGGAGAACGCCAAGAAGGGGCTGTCGATTCTGATCGCGCCCGAGGGCACCCGGCTCGACACCACCGAGGTCGGCCCGTTCAAGAAGGGGCCCTTCCGCATCGCGATGTCGGCCGGAATCCCGATCGTGCCCATCGTCATTCGCAACGCGGAGGTCATCTCGGCGCGCGACTCGACGACGTTCAACCCCGGCACCGTCGACGTCGTCGTGTATCCGCCCATCCCCGTGGATGACTGGACGGTGGACAATCTGCCCGACAAGATCGCCGAGGTGCGCCAGCTCTACCTCGACACGCTGAAGGACTGGCCGCACGACTCGGTTCCGAAACTCGGCCCATATGCGCGCGCGAGAGCTGCCAAGAAGACACCGGCGAAGAAGGCTGCGGCGCCGAGGAAGTCGGCCGCCAAGAAGGCGACTGCTGCCAAGACGACTGCTACCGAGGCGACTGCTGCGAAGAAGACTGCTGCGAAGAAGACGGCCGCCAAGAGGGGGCGGTCGTGACCGCGTTAGACCCGATGGCCAGCTTCTCCACCACCGACGACGCGCTGGTGCTGGCGTCGGTGTCGTCGCCCGCCGAACGGGAGTTGCTGAGCGACTGGCTGCAACAGCAGCGGCGTGAGCATCCCGAATCCAACGTCGCCGTCCTCGAACTGCCCGACGGAGACCCGCCGCCGGGCGTGCTGGCCCGACTCGTACATGAACTCGAATCCGATGAGGACCGCACTGTGGTCCCGGTGCGCGTCTTCTGGGTCCCAGGCGGTCTGCCGACGCGGTCGAAGGTGGTGGCGCTGATCTCCGGGCGCGACACCTACCGGCCGCCAGAGGTCCTGCAGCGGCGCATCCTCAAGCGGGACCCGTCGCGGGCCCGGGTGGTGGCAGGCGAACCGGCGAAGGTGTCCGAGCTGCGTCAGCAGTGGAGCGACACCACCGTCGGCGAAAATCCGCGCGATCTGGCGCATTTCGTTCTGCGCAGGGCCAGCCTCGCGGTCGAGCGCGTCGAACTGCGGCTGCTCGGGCCCGAATACAAGTCGCCGAAGCTGATCAAGCCCGAACTGTTGGCGTCGTCACGCTTCCAGGAGGGCCTGCACAAGATCGACGGCGCCACCGACGAGAAGGCCGGCGAGATGCTCGACGAGCTCTCCACCGGCTGGAGCCGGTTCTCCGTCGACCTCATTCCGTCGTTGGGGCGGGCCATCTTCAGCCGCGGCTTCGACCCCAACATCGATTACGACCGCGCCGAGATCGAGAACATGCGCCACGCCCTGGAGGCTCATCCGGCGGTGCTGTTGTTCTCTCACCGGTCGTATCTCGACGGCGTCATCGTGCCGGTCGCCATGCAGGAGAACCGGCTGCCGCCCGTGCACACCTTCGCGGGCATCAACCTGTCGTTCGGCTTCATGGGCCCGTTGATGCGTCGCTCAGGCGTGATCTTCCTGCGGCGCAAACTCGACGACCCGCTGTACAAGTACGTGCTGCGCCAGTTCGTCGGCTACATCGTCGAAAAGCGGTTCAACCTCAGCTGGTCCATCGAGGGCACCCGGTCGAGAACCGGAAAGATGTTGCCGCCCAAGCTCGGTCTGATGAGCTACGTCGCCGACGCCTACCTCGAGGGCAGAAGCGAGGACATCCTGCTGCAGCCGGTGTCGATCAGCTTCGACCAGTTGCACGAGACCGCCGAGTACGCCGCGTACGCCCGCGGGGGCGAGAAGACACCCGAGGGCCTGTCCTGGCTGTACAACTACATCAAGGCGCAGGGCGAACGCAGCTACGGCAAGATCTACGTCCGCTTCCCCGCCGCCGTGTCGATGCGTGAATACCTCGGCGAGCCCGGCGGCCCGATCTCGCGTGACGACGCCGCCAAACGCCTTGCGATGCAGAAGATGGCGATCGAGGTGTCGTGGCGGATCCTGCGCGCCACACCCGTCAATGCCACGGGGTTGGTCTCGGCGCTGCTGCTGACCACCCGCGGCACCGCGCTGACGTTGGATCAGCTGCACCACACCCTGCAGGACTCGCTGGACTACCTGGAGCGCAAGCAGACTCCGGTGACCAACAGCGTGCTGCGACTGCGCACCGCCGACGGCGTGAGGGCCGCCCTGGACGCGCTGTCCAACGGGCATCCGGTCACCTGTGTGGAGGGCGGGCGTGAACCGGTGTGGCGGATCGCGCCGGAGCAGGAGCATGAGGCGGCGTTCTACCGCAACACGGTGATCGATGCATTCCTGGAGACCGCGATCGTCGAGATGGCACTCGCCTACGCCCTACGCGCAGAGGGCGACCGGTTGGCGGCGTTCTGGAGTCAGGCGATGCGAATGCGCGACCTGTTGAAGTTCGACTTCTACTTCGCGGAGTCGACGGCGTTTCGGGAGCACCTCGAAGAGGAGATGGCCTGGCACGACAGCTGGGAGGCGCACGTCGCCGACGGCGAGATCGACGCGATCCTGCGGGCCAAGCGCCCGTTGATCGGCCCCGCGGTGCTGCGGCCCTACATCGAGGCCTACGAGATCGTCGCCGACGTGCTGCGCGACGCGCCCGCCGACATCGACGAGAAGGAGCTGACGAAGAGGGCGCTCGGCGTCGGCAACCAGTACGTCGCGCAGAACCGGGTGCGCAGCACGGAGTCGGTGTCGGCGCTGCTCTTCGCCACCGCGCGGCAGGTGGCCGCCGATCAGCACCTGCTGGAGCCCGCCGCGGACCTCCTCGAACGCCGGACCGCCTTCCGCGACGAACTCCGCGAGATCCTGCACGACATGGACAAGATCGAGCGGGTTTCCCGCGAGCAGTTCTACGTCCGCGAGATGGAGCGACGCGCTCTGCGCGACACAGCCGAATAGCCCCACAGCGGGTGGCCATACGCTGGATGCATGACGACCACCTCGAGCGTGCGCACCAACCCGGTGTGGCCCGTCTTGTTCGGGGTCGCTCTGCTGGCCGGCGTGACCGCGGCCGCGCTCGGCGGCTTGACGTTGGCCGCCGCGCTGAGTGCCACGGGACTGCCCGATCCGGGGCCGGTCACCAACTACGGCCTGCCCTTCGTCCGGGCGACGGGCGAGATCGCGGCCGTCGTCGCGGCGGGGTCGTTCATGTTCACCGCGTTCATGGTGCCGCCGCAGCGCAGCGGAGTGCTCGACGCCGACGGCTACCGCTCGTTGCGGGTGGGGACGGCCGCGTCGGCGTTGTGGACGGTGTGCGCGGCGCTGCTGGTGCCGCTGACCGTCTCCGACGTCACCGGGCAGCCGCTGACGTCGCGGCTGAGCCTGTCGGACATCTGGACGGTTGCGGGGCTGATCGAGACGGCGGGCGCTTGGCGGTGGACGGCGTTCTTGGCGGCCATCGTGACGGTCGCGAGCATCCCGGTGCTGCGCTGGTCGCCGACGCCGGTGCTGTTCGCGGGTTCGCTGCTGACGCTGTTGCCGCTGGCCCTGACGGGGCATTCCGCCACGGGCGGCTCCCACGACCTGGCCACCAACAGCCTGATCATCCACCTGACGGCCGCCGCGGTGTGGGCGGGCGGTCTGCTGGCGCTGCTGGTGCATGCGCTGCGCCGCGGCGGGCACGCCGACCTCGCGGCGCGCCGCTTCTCGGCGGTCGCGCTGTGGTGCTTCGTCGCGATGGCGCTCAGCGGAATCGTCAACGCCCTGGTGCGGGTCCCTCTCGGGGACTTCTTCGACGGCATGTACGGGGTGTTGATCCTTGCCAAGGCCGCGGCGCTGTGCACGCTGGGCTTCATCGGCTGGCGGCAACGCCGCAGCGGGGTGGCCGCGCTGCAATCCGATCCGCAGAACCGCGGGCCGCTGATCCGACTGGCGCTGACGGAAGCGGTGGTCTTCGGCCTGACCTTCGGTATCGCGGTGGCGCTGGGCCGCACGCCGCCACCGCCGCCGGCCTCCAACCCGTCGATTCCCGCCGTCGAGATCGGCTACGACCTCGACGGGCCGCCGACGGTGTTTCGCCTGCTGTTCGACTGGCGCTTCGACCTGATCTTCGGGACCGCGGCGATCGTGCTGGCGCTGCTGTACCTGGCCGGGGTGCGACGGCTGCGTCGGCGCGGTGATGCCTGGCCGACCGGCCGGATCGTGGCGTGGGTGCTCGGCTGCTCCGCGTTGTTGTTCACCACGTCATCGGGCGTGGGCCGGTACGTGCCCGCGATGTTCAGCATGCACATGGCCTCGCACATGTCGCTGTCGATGCTGACGCCGATCCTGCTGGCGCTCGGCGGGCCGGTGACGTTGGCGTTGCGAGCGCTGCCGACCGCGGGGAAGGACGATCCGCCTGGCCCGCGCGAATGGCTGCTGGCCGCGCTGCATTCGCGGGTGTCGCAGTTGCTCACCAACCCGATCGTGGCGACGGTGCTGTTCGTCTTCGGCTTCTACGGCCTGTACTTCGGCGGGATCTTCGACGCCGTCGCCGACAGCCACGCGGCGCACCTCGCGATGAACGTGCACTTCCTGCTCACCGGATACCTGTTCTACTGGGTCGTCATCGGCGTCGACCCGACGCCGAGGCCACTGCCGCCGCTGGGCAAGGTCGCGATGGTGTTCGCGTCGTTGCCGCTGCATGCGTTCTTCGGCGTCGTGTTGATGAGCACCAAGAACGTGATGGGCGGCAGCTTCTACAAGTCGCTTCAGCTGTACTGGCACACCGACCTGTTGGGCGATCAACGGTTGGGCGGCGGAATCGCCTGGGCGACAGGCGAAATCCCCCTCGTCATTGTGATGATCGCGTTGCTGGTGCAATGGACGCGCAGCGACCGGCGGACGGCCCGCAGGCTCGACCGCGCCGCGGACCGCGACGACGATGCCGACCTGACCGCGTACAACAACATGCTGGCCGAACTCGCGAAGCGGGACGGGCACTAGCGTGGTTTGCCGCGGTCTTGCCGCGAAACGGAATTCCAGTACGAGAAGTGCAAGTAACGGCGTGCGTAGATTCCGTCTCGCGGTTTCGCGGTCTAGCGTTCGCGTTGATGACTGATGACGGGTACTTCGGCGAGGAGATAGCCGCCGGGTACGACGCCGCCACATCGGGAATGCACGACCAGAGCGTCATCGCCGAAGTCGTCGACGTACTCGCGATACTGGCCGGTGACGGAAGAGCGCTCGAATTCGGCATCGGCACCGGCCGAATCGCCCTTCCGCTCGCGCAGCGCGGCGTCTCCGTGCACGGCATCGACCTGTCGAAGGCGATGGTCACGCGGCTGCGAGACAAGCCCGGTGGGGCGGCGATCGACGTGACGATCGGGGACTTCGCCGACACGCGGGTGCCCGGCGAATTCTCGCTGGCCTACCTGGTCTTCAACACGATCAACAACCTGACGACGCAGGACGAGCAGGTCGCCTGCTTCGTCAACGCCGCCGCGCATCTGGTGGCAGGCGGGTTCTTCGTCATCGAGGTCGGGGTGCCCGCGCTACGGCTTCTGCCGCCGGGCCAACGCGCGGTCCCGTTCGACGTGGGCGACCGATTCTGGGCCTACGACCTCTACGACTGCGCGACGCAGGAAATGAGCTCCAACTACGTCGACGACGACGGCGGCGCTGCGCGGCTCCGGTCGATCCCGTTCCGCTACGTGTGGCCCGCCGAACTCGACCTGATGGCCCGCATCGCCGGTCTGGTGCTCGTCGAGCGCTGGCAGGACTGGGACGGCACGCCGTTCGACCACGAGAGCATGCGTCATGTCTCCGTATGGCAGAAACGGGCCGCGAACTGACGTTCGCGGGTTACACCGCGCCCGCGGCGACCGCGGCGGGCCAGCTGCCGTACGAGCTGATGTCGCGGCCGGTCGCCGCGGAACCGTCGCAGCCGAAACCGGTACGCCAGCTGCCGTCGGCGAACTCGACCTTGCCGAGCTGCATCGGCGCGGGCAGCGCGGCGAGGAAGCGGCCCAGCGCCGCCGGCGACAGCAGCCACCGGTGACCTAGCAACGCGATGCCATGCGCGTCCGCGGGTACGCGGGTGACGGCGGGTTTGGCGGGCGTCGTCGGCAACACCGTCATGCGGTAGCGCGGCGCGGTCGTGATCTCGCCGGCCCATCGCGCGCCGAGACCCGTCAGCTGATGCTCCAGCGGGCCGCCACGCAGGTGCGCGCCGAACACCGCGAGTTCCATGTGCTCGGCCACGGTGATCGGCCAAACATCGAGCGGCGCTTGGACTCCCAAGATCGCCGCGGCGACGTCGAGAGCGACCGCGTCGTCGAACGGCCGGGCGAGCACCGTGACGCCGGCGACAGTCACCGCGCACATGCCGGTCACGTCGTCGGCGATCGCCGAGGTCGGCACCGTCAGCGCGTCGAGGCCGTCGGGCAGCTCGCGGGGCAGCGACGTCACCGCCGAGATGCGCGGCTCGGGCGGCGCCGCGAAACGCACGTCACTGGGCCAGCCGCCCCCGATTCCCGCCTGCGCCGCCATCGCCTGGTTCGCCTGCGCGAGATCGTCTGCCCGGACCGGCGCGCCGACTGTCGGGGTGATCGCCACCGTCATAGCAGCTCAACCTACGGTCCGCGGCGGCTGTCCACAGTCCGAGATTCATCCACAGGCCGACGGCGCGCGGCGTCGCGTCGCCACCGTCGCGTCGGTGGCGTCCGAGTGAATGGCGGTGGCTCAGTCAAACGAATCGAAGGGATGAGCAATGTTCGAGACACCAATTCACGTGGTCGGCAACATCATCACCGACCCGATCCTGCGTCGGGTGGGCGATCAGGAGGTCTACAAGTTCCGGGTGGCCAGCAATTCGCGGCGCCGCACCGCCGACGGTCAGTGGGAGCCGGGCAACTCGCTGTACGTCTCCGTCAACTGCTGGGGCAGCCGGCTGGTCAAGGGCGTCGCCGGCTCCGTCGGGAAGGGCGACCCGGTGATCGTTGTCGGTTTCGTCCACACCAGCGAGTACGACGACCGCGACGGCAACCGTCGGTCCTCGCTGGAAGTGCGGGCCACCGCGGTGGGGCCGGACCTGGCGCGCAGCAGCGCCAGCATCCATCGGGCCAAGAACACCGCCGCGAACAGCGACGACGCCGACGAATCCAAGAGCGACGAGTCGGAGGAAGACACCGAAGCCGGCGAATCGGAGGAGACCGTGGACCCGAAGGTGTTGCCGATGTCGGCGTGAGCCGGCCGATGCGCTGACGGCGATGTGGGGACGGCCGGTGTCCACGCCTACGATGGTCCGCGAGCAATACCGAGACCAGAGAGGCGTTATTACGGCATGGCCGATTTCATCTACACGATGCGGAAGGTCCGCAAGGCACACGGCGACAAGGTGATCCTTGACGACGTCACCTTGAACTTCCTTCCCGGCGCGAAGATCGGCGTGGTCGGTCCCAATGGGGCGGGTAAGTCGAGCGTCCTGAAGATCATGGCGGGCCTGGACCAGCCGAACAACGGCGACGCGTTCCTGCAGCC
Source organism: Mycolicibacterium moriokaense (assembly GCF_003347205.1). GTDB lineage: Bacteria > Actinomycetota > Actinomycetes > Mycobacteriales > Mycobacteriaceae > Mycobacterium > Mycobacterium moriokaense_B. The sequence goes on along the minus strand of NZ_QQBJ01000002.1, from coordinate 388,667 downwards.
CGGCGCCAGCGTGGGCATCCTGCAACAGGAGCCGCCGCTGAACGAGGAGAAGACCGTCCGCGGCAACGTCGAGGAGGGCCTGGGCGAGATCAAGGTCAAGCTCGACCGGTTCAACGAGGTGGCCGAGCTGATGGCCACCGACTACACCGACGAGCTGATGGAGGAGATGGGCCGGCTGCAGGAGGAGCTGGACCACGCCGACGCGTGGGACCTCGACTCGCAGCTGGAGCAGGCGATGGATGCGCTGCGCTGCCCGCCGCCCGACGAGCCGGTCACTCACCTGTCCGGCGGCGAAAGGCGCCGGGTGGCGCTGTGCAAGCTGCTGCTGTCCAAGCCGGACCTGCTGCTGCTCGACGAGCCGACCAACCACCTCGACGCCGAGAGTGTGCAGTGGCTCGAGCAGCATCTCGCCGAGTACAAGGGCGCCATCCTCGCCGTCACGCACGACCGGTACTTCCTGGACAACGTCGCCGAGTGGATCCTCGAACTCGACCGCGGGCGCGCCTACCCGTACGAGGGCAACTATTCGACGTACCTGGAGAAGAAGGCCGAGCGCGTCGCTGTGCAGGGCCGCAAGGACGCCAAGCTGCAGAAACGCCTGCAGGACGAGCTGGCGTGGGTGCGCTCGGGCGCCAAGGCCCGCCAGGCCAAGAGCAAGGCGCGGCTGCAGCGCTACGAGGAGATGGCCGCCGAGGCGGAGAAGACCCGCAAGCTCGACTTCGAAGAGATCCAGATCCCGACGGGCCCGCGGCTGGGCAGCGTCGTGGTCGAGGTCTCCCACCTGGACAAGGGCTTCGACGGCAGGCCGTTGATCAAGGACCTGTCGTTCACGCTGCCGCGTAACGGCATCGTCGGCGTCATCGGCCCCAACGGCGTCGGCAAGACCACGCTGTTCAAGACCATCGTCGGCCTCGAGCAGCCCGACAGTGGCACGGTGAAGGTCGGCGAGACCGTCAAGCTCAGCTACGTCGACCAGAGCCGGTCGGGCATCGACCCGAAGAAGACGGTGTGGGAGGTCGTGTCTGACAAGCTCGACTACATCGAGGTCGGCCAGAACGAGATCCCGTCGCGCGCCTACGTCTCGGCGTTCGGCTTCAAGGGCCCTGACCAGCAGAAACCGGCGGGCGTGCTGTCCGGCGGTGAGCGCAACCGGCTGAACCTGGCGCTGACGCTGAAAGAGGGCGGCAACCTGATCCTGCTTGACGAGCCGACCAACGACCTCGACGTCGAAACGCTGAGCTCGTTGGAGAACGCGCTGGAGAAGTTCCCCGGCTGCGCTGTGGTGATCTCCCATGACCGCTGGTTCCTCGACCGCACCTGCACGCACATCCTGGCGTGGGAGGGCGACACGGACAACGAGGCCAAATGGTTCTGGTTCGAGGGCAACTTCGCCGCCTACGAGGAAAACAAAGTGGAACGACTTGGTATCGAAGCTGCTCGTCCGCACAGGGTTACCCACCGTCGGCTCACACGCGACTAATGTCGCCTCTGCGCGCCACGGAGCCGCGACAGCGGCGACATCCAACGACGGGCGGCGCGCAGAGCTGAGTCAGGAGCGCGCGGGATGACGGTCAATCCGGAAGCGGGGGAGACCCAGGGGCAGACCGAACGGATAGTTGCCCCAGCGACCCTCGACAAGCTCGCAAGGGCCTATATCGCGACCTATCACGGGCCGCACGGCGATGCGCCGATCGCCGAGGCGACCACGGGGCCGGTCGACATGTCGGCCGCGGGCCAGTTGATGTCGTCGAAGCTGCTGTCGGCCCACTACCGGCTGGGCAAGCGGCGGCGGCCAGGCGAAACACTCGTCGAGGTCTACCCGTCGGACGACCCTTCGGGCATCGGCCCGTCGATACAGATCGTCACGGACTACGCGACGCTGCTGATGGACTCGGTCACGGTGCTGCTGCACCGCCTCGGGGTGGCCTACAAGGCGATCATGAACCCGGTCCTGTGGGTGCGCCGCGGGCCCGACGGCGAACTGCGCGACATCCAGCCGGCCACCGAGGCCGACCACTCCCGCGAAGGCGTCGACGAGGCCTGGATCCATGTGGAGCTGTCGGGCTCCGCCGACCCCAAGGTGGTCGCCGAGGCCAGGCGGATGCTGCCCGGCGTGCTCGCCGACGCCCGACAGGTGGCGCTGGACTCGCGCGCCTTGAGCGGCACGCTGCTCGGGCTGGCCAACGAACTCGACAACGACCCCGAGGGGCGCTTTCCGCGCGCCGACCGCAAAGACGTGGCGGCCCTGCTGCGATGGCTCGCCGACGGGCATTTCGTGCTGCTCGGCTATCAGCGGTGCCCGGTGCAGAGCGGGCAGTCGACGGTCGACGAGTCGAGTCGCCTGGGCATCCTGCGGTTCCGAGAGGAGGTGCTGCCGCAGCTGACCGACAGCGACGACCTGTTGGTGCTGGCGCAGGCCACCATCCCCAGCTTCCTGCGCTACGGCGCCTACCCCTACATCGTCGTCGTCCGCGAGCACCCCGGGCATCACGCGATCGAGCATCGTTTCGTCGGCCTGTTCACGGTCGCCGCGATGAATGCCAACGTGATGGACATCCCGCTGATTTCGCGACGTGTCGGCGAAGCGGTCGCCATGGCGCAGCGGGATCCGAGCCATCCGGCGCAACTGCTGCTCGACATCATCCAGACCATTCCCCGGTCGGAACTGTTCGCGCTGAGCGCCCGCGAGCTGTTGGACATGGCGATGGCCGTCGTCGACCTCGGCTCGCGGCGGCGGACGCTGCTGTTCCTGCGCGCCGACCAGCTTGCCCACTTCGTCTCCTGCCTGGTGTATCTGCCGCGCGACCGGTACACCACGGTGGTCCGGCTGGAGATGCAGGACATCCTGGTTCGCGAGCTCGGCGGCGAAAGCATCGAATACACCGCGCGGGTCAGCGAATCACCTTGGGCGGTAGTGCATTTCACGGTCCGGCTGCCGGAGGGCTCCAGCCCGCAGAACGTCGACGTGTCGTTGGAGAACGAGACGCGCATCCAGGACCTGCTGACCGAGGCGGCGCGCACGTGGGGCGACCGACTGCTCGGCGCGGTGCGCACCGGCGCCATCGACCAGGCCAAGGCCGAGCACTACTCGACCGCTTTCAGCGAGTACTACAAGCAAGCCATCGCCCCCGATGAGGCGATCAAAGACATCGCGATCATCGAAGAGCTGTCAGATGATTCGGTCAAGCTGGTGTTCTCCGAGGACCCGCACGGCAGGGGTGTCGAAGACAGCGGCGACAACGCCGCGCGGCTGATCTGGTATCTGGGCGGCCGGTCGGCGTCGTTGAGCCAGCTGCTGCCGATGCTGCAGTCCATGGGCGTGATCGTGCTGGAGGAACGCCCGTTCACGGTGACCAGGGCCGACGGATTGCCGGTGTGGATCTACCAGTTCAAGATCTCGGTGCTGCCCGACATTCCCGAGGAAGACGACGTCCCGGAACGTGATGCGTCCGCGGTGCGGTTCGCCGACGCGGTCACCGCGATCTGGCACGGCCGCGCCGAGATCGACCGCTTCAACGAGTTGGTGTTGCGCGCACGGCTGACGTGGGAACAGGTCGTGATCCTGCGCACCTATGCGAAGTACCTGCGGCAGGCCGGATTTCCGTACAGCCAGGCCCACATCGAGAACGTGCTCAACGGCAACCCGCGCACCGCAGGGTCGCTGGTCGAACTCTTCGAGGCGATGTTCGACCCCGCCGCCGACCCGGACCGCAAGGCCGCGCAGGCCGCCGCGGCGTCGGTGACCGCCGACATCGATGCGCTGACCAGCCTGGACACCGACCGGGTGCTACGCGGTTTCGCGTCGATGATCCAGGCCACGCTACGAACCAACTACTTTGTGCGGCGCGGTGATTCGGCGCGTGCACAGAACGTGCTCTCGATCAAGCTGAGCTCCCGGCTGATCGACGAACTCCCGCTGCCGCGGCCGATGTTCGAGATCTTCGTCTACTCGCCCCGCGTGGAGGGTGTGCACCTGCGCTTCGGCTTCGTCGCCCGCGGCGGATTGCGCTGGTCGGACCGCAAGGAGGACTTCCGCACCGAGATCTTGGGGCTGGTCAAGGCGCAGGCGGTGAAGAACGCCGTCATCGTCCCTGTCGGCGCCAAGGGCGGCTTCGTCGTCAAGCAACCGCCTGCGCTGTCCGGTGATCCCGCCGCCGACCGCGACGTGCAACGCGCCGAGGGCATCGCCTGCTACACACTGTTCATCTCCGGCCTGCTCGACCTCACCGACAACGTCGACCAGACCACGGGCAAGGTCGTCACTCCCGCCGACGTGGTGCGCCGCGACGGCGATGACGCCTACCTGGTGGTGGCCGCCGACAAGGGCACCGCGACGTTCTCCGACATCGCCAACGAAGTCGCGAAGTCCTACGGTTTCTGGCTGGGCGACGCGTTCGCCTCCGGCGGTTCCGTCGGCTACGACCACAAGGCGATGGGAATCACCGCCAAGGGCGCATGGGAGAGCGTCAAGCGGCACTTCCGCGAAATGGGTGTCGACACGCAGTCCGAGGACTTCACCGTCGCGGGTATCGGCGACATGAGCGGTGATGTGTTCGGCAACGGAATGCTTCTCTCCCAGCACATTCGGCTGGTTGCTGCGTTCGATCACCGGCACGTCTTCCTCGACCCCAACCCCGACGCGGCGAGATCCTGGGACGAACGCAAGCGGATGTTCGAGCTGCCGCGCTCCACCTGGGACGACTACGACAAGTCGCTGATCAGCGAGGGCGGCGGGGTGTACAGCCGCGAGCACAAGTCGATCCCGATCAGCCCGCAGGTGCGCAGGGTGCTCGGCATCGAGGACGACGTCGAGGAACTTCCGCCGCCGGATCTGCTGCGTCGCGTGCTGAAGGCTCCGGTCGACCTGCTGTGGAACGGCGGCATCGGCACCTACATCAAAGCCGAGACGGAATCCGACGCCGAGGTCGGCGACCGCGCCAACGACATGATCCGGGTGAACGGAAATCAGGTGCGTGCCAAGGTGATCGGCGAGGGTGGCAACCTCGGTGTGACGCCGCTCGGCCGTATCGAGTTCGACCTCACCGGCGGCCGGATCAACACCGATGCGCTCGACAACTCGGCGGGGGTGGACTGCTCCGACCACGAGGTGAACATCAAGATCCTGATCGACTCGCTGGTGAGCAACGGCAAGGTGCAAGCCGAGGACCGGACGGACCTGCTGCTGTCGATGACCGACGAGGTGGGCGAGCTGGTCCTCGTCGACAACAAGGACCAGAACGACCTGATGGGCACCAGCCGGGTGAATGCGGCCAGCCTGCTGCCGGTGCACGCCAGGCAGATCAAGGACCTCGAGGCCGAGGCCGGGCTGAACCGCGAGCTCGAGGCGCTGCCGTCGGAGAAGGAGATCCGCAGGCGTTCCGAGGCCGGAATCGGGCTCACCTCACCGGAACTCGCCACGTTGATGGCGCACGTCAAGCTGGAGCTCAAGGACCAGGTGGTGGCCAGCGACCTGCCGGATCAGGAGGTCTTCGCCTCCCGGCTGCCGCGATATTTCCCGACGCCGCTTCGTGAGCGGTTCGGCACGGAGATCCGCTCGCATCAACTGCGCCGCGAGATCATCACCACGATGCTGGTCAACGACGTCGTCGACACCGCGGGCATCTCGTATGTGTACCGGGTGATGGAGGACGTCGGTGTGGGACCCGTCGACGCCGTGCGGTCCTACGTCGCGACCGACGCGATCTTCGGCATCGAAGAGGCGTGGCGAAGCATCCGTGCCGCCGACGTGGCGGTCAACATCTCCGATCGGATGACGCTGGACCTGCGCAGGCAGATTGACCGCGCGGGCCGTTGGCTACTGAACTACCGGCCGCAGCCGCTGGCCGTCGGCGCCGAGATCAACCGGTTCGCGGCAAAAGTCGCCGAGTTGACGCCGCGCATGCGGGAGTGGCTGCGCGGCGACGACCGCGCGATCGTCGAGAAGGAGGTCGGCCAGTTTTCCGCGCACGGCGCGCCGGAAGACCTGGCGTACAAGATCGCCTCGGGCCTCTACCAGTACAGCCTGCTCGACATCATCGACATCGCCGACATCGTCGATCGCGAGCCCGCGGAAGTGGCCGATGCGTACTTCGCGCTGATGGACTACCTGAGCTCGGATTCGCTGCTGACCGCCGTGTCCGGGCTGCCGCGTGACGACCGCTGGCATTCGTTGGCCCGGTTGGCGATTCGCGACGACATCTACGGCTCCATGCGTGCGCTGTGCCTGGACGTGCTCGCCGTCGGCGAGCCCGACGAGCGCGGCGAGGAGAAGATCGAGGAGTGGGAGCTGATCAACGGCTCCCGGGTGCAGCGGGCGCGGCGCACGCTGAACGAGATCTACGAGTCCGACGAGCGTGACCTCGCGACCTTGTCGGTGGCGGCGCGCCAGATCCGCAGCATGACGCGAACAAGTGGAACGGGGAGTACTGGGTGACAGCCGAAAGCGCAGGCTTTGTAGCGCCCGTGCATGTTCGCTGGTCGGACATCGACATGTACCAGCACATCAACCACGCGACCATGGTCACCATCCTCGAGGAGGCTCGAATACCGTTCCTGCGTGAGCCGTTCGAGGACGTGATCGAGGACATCGGCCTGCTCATCCACGAGGTGAAGATCCTGTACAAGGGCCAGCTGCGGCTGCGGGATTCGCCGCTGCAGGTGACGATGTGGTCGAAGCGGGTGCGGGCGGTCGACTTCACCATCGGCTACGAGGTGCGGTCGGTGAGCAAGCCGGCGGACTCCCGGCCCGCGGTGATCGCCGAGACGCAACTGGCCACCGTCCATATCAAAGAACAACGGCTGCAACGACTGTCACCGGCTCAGCAGGAATACTTGCAGCGCTGGATGCGATGAGCTGGATGCGATGAGCAGCCCCGAGCGCGGTGTCTGGCTGGACGACGCCACCCACCGAGAGGACCTCGCGACGTTCGTCGAGCGGGCGACGCGACTCGATGACGCCGCTGTGATCCGACTGCGCGAGCGGCCGGGCGGACACGTCGTGGCCTGGGTCGCAACCGGTTTCGACGTTCTGGCCAGTCGCGTGGTGGCCGGCCGGGTGCGACCGACCGATCTGAGTGCCGGCGCCGACGGACTCGGCCAGGGCCTGAGCGCGATGGACCGCAGCGGACACGTCGACCCCGGCTTTCCGATGGACTCGGCGTGGCGCGGTGCCCTGCCGCCGGATTCCGGCTTCGCGCATATCGATGACGTGCCCGCGCGGGTGGTGCTCGACCTGGCCCAGCGTGGTGTCGCGCTGGCCAAGGAGCACAGCAGCTCCCACGGGCCGCCGGCGTCGCTGCTCGATCAGGAGGTGCTGGCGGTCAGTTCCGAACACGGTGAGGTGCATATCCCGATGCGCTGCGTATTCGCCTTGACGGCAATGGGTTTCCTGCCGCAGTCCACCAATGCCGACCGCGATATGGGGCTGGACCCGCAGACGGTGGCCGCCGACGAGATCGTGCGGGTGCGGGCGCTGCCTGCGTGGCTGCGGATCGACGCGCGGTTCGGGTCGGTGTACCGCCGTCGCGGCGACCCCGCGCTGGTGCTGCGTTGAATTTCCCTTCGGCGGAGGAACTAGACCAGCCAGGCGGCGGCGTTGGGCGGCAGCTTGCCGTCGACCACCTCGGCGCTGGCCAGCAGCACCTCGCCGGCGGGCAGCGCGACGGGCTCGTCGCCCGCGTTCAACGCGCACACCACCCCGCCATCTGCCCGGAATGCCAACGTGTCATCCGGTGACTCCAGCCATTCGATCGCGGTGCCGTCGAATTCGGCTCGGGCACTACGCAATCGCAAAGCCTCGCGATAGAACGACAACGTCGAGGCCGGGTCGGACAGCTGCTTCTCGACCGTCATCTCCGACCACTCCTGCGGGATCGGCAGCCAGGTGTCGGCGTTGGCCGAGAAGCCGAACGGTGCAGTGTCGCCCTCCCACGGCATCGGCACCCGCGACGCGTCTCGCCCGCGACGGGTGTGTCCGGAGCGCTCCCACACGGGGTCGCGCAGCGCCTCGTCGGGCAGTTCGACGTTGGCCAGGCCCAGTTCTTCGCCGTTGTAGATGAACACCGCGCCCGGCAGCGCCAGCATCACCAGCGCCATCGCCCACGCGCGCGCCAACCCGTCAGAGCCGCCGCCGTAACGGGTGACGTCTCGGTCGACGTCGTGGTTCGACAGCGTCCACGTCGGTGTGGCGTCCTCGAGCGCGGCGGCCGCCAGCGAGTTCTCGATCGCACCGCGAAGGTCCGCAGCGTCGAAACCGGCTCGCAGCAACCGGAAATTGAAGCCCAGGTGCAATTCGTCGGCGCGCAGATACCGCGAGAACTGTTCGTTGTCGTAGACCCACACCTCGCCGATCGCGACCGCCTGCGGGTAATCGTTGAGCACCGTGCGGATGTGGCGGTGGATGTCGTGCACGCCGTCGTGGTTGAACCGAGGATCGTCGTCCATGTCGGCGAGCAGCACCTCGGCCTTGACGACCTCCATGTCGGGCAGGCCCGGCGGTTTGGCCATGCCGTGCGCGACGTCGATGCGGAATCCGTCGACGCCGCGTTCCAGCCAGAACCGCAGCGTCTTCTCGAGGTCGTCGTAGACCTCGCGGTTGTCCCAGTTCAGGTCGGGCTGCTCGGCGTCGAACAGATGCAGGTACCACTGGCCGAGGTTGCCGTCCGGTTCGGTGATGCGTGTCCACGCCGGCCCACCGAAGATCGAGACCCAGTTGTTCGGCGGGTGTATCCCGTCGGGGCCGGTACCGTCGCGGAAGATGTAGCGCTCGCGCGCGTCGGTGCCCGGACCCGCGGCCAGCGCGGCCTGAAACCACGGGTGCGCGGAACTGGTGTGGTTGGGCACCAGGTCCATCGTCACCTTGATGTCGCGCGCGTGGGCGGCCTCGATCAGCCGGTCCAGCGCAGCCATCCCGCCGAACAGCGGGTCGACGTCGCGCGGGTCGGACACGTCGTAGCCGTGGTCGGCCATCGGCGACACCATCACCGGGTTCAGCCAGATGGCGTCGACGCCGAGCGTGTCGAGGTAGTCCAACCGTGAGGCCACGCCGTCGAGATCGCCGACTCCGTCGCCGTCCGCGTCGCAGAACGACCGCGGATAGACCTGATAGAACACCGCGTGCGACCACCATGGCCGGGCATTGGGATCAAGCACGCCCGCAACCTACACCCCGGCGGTAACGCCGTCAGAACGGTGAGTTCACCATCGAGTTCGCGGCCATCTCCAGATACGCCAGCAGTTCCTGACGATGCTCGTCGTCGAGGGTTTCCGAGTCGATCGACGCGACCGCGGTGTGCATGCAGCGCAGCCAGGCGTCGCGCTCGATGAAGCCGATCTTGAACGGGCTGTGCCGCATCCGCAGCCGCGGGTGGCCGCGCTGATCGGAGTACGTGCGCGGCCCGCCCCAATACTGCTCGAGGAACATCCGCAGCCGCACCTCGGCGGCGTCGAGGTCCTCTTCGGGGTACAGCGGACGGAGGATCTCGTCCTCGCGGACCAGCTGGTAGAACCGCGACACGATGGCGTCGAACGTGTCGTGGCCACCCACTTCGTCGTAGAAGGACTGCTGGGGCTGTGTCACGCCACCCATTGTTCCTGACCGCCGGGAGCCGACCCGACCCCGCTCCCCGCCGTCGGATGTCATGTGAAGTTCATCCGGTTGACCAGCAGACACGAATGAATTTGTTATGCGATCGACCCCAATCCATGGTGGACTGTCTCCTCGGAGGACGAATGGCGCATCGCAAGAAGAGCCGGCCTCGATTGGCCGGTCACCGGCACACCGGGGCCGCTGCGAACCTGTCCGGAACCGCGCCAGCCCCGACGCTGCTGCACAGCGTCGAAACCGGTCCTGCCCCCCGCGAAGGCTCGCTCTGGGGGCGCCGCCGGGTACTCCTGCTCAACTCGACGTACGAACCGCTGACGGCCCTACCCATGCGCAGGGCCGTTGTCATGCTGATGTGCGGCAAGGCCGACGTTGTGCACGACGACCCCTCGGGGCCGGTGATCCACTCGGCCACGCGTTCGGTCGCGGTGCCGTCGGTGATCCGGCTGCGCACCTACGTGCGGGTGCCGTACCGGGCCCGCATCCCGATGACCAGAGCGGCGCTGATGCACCGCGACCGGTTCCGCTGCGCCTACTGCGGCAGCAAGGCCGACACCGTCGACCACGTGGTGCCGCGCAGCCGGGGCGGCGACCACACCTGGGAGAACTGTGTGGCCGCCTGCTCCACCTGCAACCACCGCAAGGCCGACCGGCTGCTCGCCGAGCTGGGCTGGACGCTTCGCTGCATCCCCGCGCGGCCCAAGGGGCAGCACTGGCGGCTGCTGTCGACGGTCAAGGAACTCGACCCGGCATGGATGCGATATCTGGGTGAGGGCGCGGCGTAGCCGGTGGCCGCGATAGGGTTTGCTCTGTGAGCACCGCACTTACACATTCGCTATTGGGCGGGGTGCCGCTGGCAATCCTGTTGGTTCTCGTCGTGCTGATCTGGGGCGTCGGCAAGAACCGCAAGGGCCCGCACCCGGAGACCTACAAGATGTCCGACTCGGAGTGGACACACGACCCGATCCTGTGGGCGTCCGACGAGCCCGAGTCGCATGGCCATGACCACCCGTTGACGATCGGAGGCGGCGCAAGTGGCAAGTGGTGAAGTCGCGACGCGTGAACCGGCCGAACTGCCCACCGGCTTCGTCGTCACCTCCAGTGGACGGGTCTCCGGCGTCACCGAGCCCGGGGAACTGTCGGTCGACTATCCGTTCCCGGTCAAGGACCTGGTGCGGCTGGACGACGCGCTGAAGTTCGGCTCGCGCAAGGCCAAGGCCCGCTTCGCGGTCTACGTCGGCGACCTCGGCGATGACACGGCGGCGACCGCGCGCGACGTCCTCGCGAAGGTGCCGACGCCGAACAACGCGGTGCTGCTCGCGGTGTCGCCGAACCAGAAGGCCATCGAGGTGGTCTACGGCTCGCAGGTGCAGGGCCGCGGTATCGAGGAGTCGGCGCCGATGGGCGTCAAGGCCGCCGCGGCGTCGTTCAACTACGGCAACCTGATGGCCGGGCTGATCAGCGCGGTCAAGGTGATGAGCGCCGGCGTCACACCGGCCTGACCCCTCTTTCTTGCTCCGCGAACGTGCGTGTTTGCGCACGAAACGCCGGTGACTGGCGTGCAACTGTGCACGCTCGCGGAGTCGTCTAGGTGATGTCGAAGGCGCGGGCGCGTAGTGCGCGCTCGACGCCCGCCCGTCCCTCGAGCACCAGCCGACGCAGCGACGGCGGCAACTCACCCGACAGGAAGCGGTCGGCGGCCGCGAGGCCGTCCTCGCTGATGTCCCACGACGGGTACAGGCCGACGACGACCGTCTGCGCGACCTCGCTGGACCGTCGCTCCCACACGCCGGGGATCGCGGCGAAGTACTTCGCGGTGAACGGCTGCAGCAGCGCCTGCTGACCCGGTTGCACGAAGCCGTCGATGATCGCACGCCCGACGATGTTGGGCAGCGTGTCGTCCTCGATGACGAGCCGCCATGCGGTGTTCTTCACCGCGACCTGCAGGCGCGCCGCTGCCGCGCGGGCCGCGTTGCGCTTGCCCGCGGCGGTCGGATCGCGCTCGGCCTCGGCGTCGATGAACGGCGTGGCCTCGCTGTCGCTGTCGACGTCGCCCGCGGCGGCCAGCGCGGTGACGATGCGCCAGCGCAGATCGGTGTCGACGATCAGCCCCTCCAGCCCGTGCTCGGCCGGATCGGTGTCCAGCAGCGACGCCAGCACGGCGACATGGCGCAGCGCGAGCACCGAGGTGCACAGCGCGTTGACGTAGGCCAGCTGGTGGTCCGAGCCGGCTTCTGCGGCGCGCGCCAGTTCGAGCAGCCGGTCGGCGAACGGCGGCCAGCCCTGCGAGCACGCCCAGTCCGGGTCGGCGTAGGACCGCAGCGCGGTCTGCGCCTGCAGCAGAAGCCGTTGTGCGACACCGACTTCGGTCTCGGCGCCCACGCCCGCCATGACCAGCGCGACGAAGTCGCGCGCCTTCAATTCGGCTTCGCGCGTCATCTCCCATGCCGCCGACCAGGCCAGCGTGCGAGGCAGTGGTTCGGCGATATCGGCGATGCGGGTGAGCACCGTATCCAGCGATTCCGGGTCGAGCCGCAGCGAGCAGTAGGTCAGGTCATCGTCGTTGACGAGAACGATCTTGCCGCGCGGAACACCCTGCAGCGCAGGAACATCGGTGAGGTCGCCCTCGATGTCGAGTTCCTCGCGGCGCACCCGGACCAGCTTGCCGGAGCTGTCGTCGTCATAGATGCCGACGGCCAGCCGGTGCACCCGGGTTTCGCCCGCCCCGGGCGCCGCGCCACTCTGGCTGATCGCGAATCGGCTGAACGCGCCGTCGGCGTCGACGTCGAAGTCGGCGCGTAGGGTGTTCAACCCGGTGGTCTTGAGCCACTGCCTGCCCCAGTGCGACAGGTCGCGGCCCGACGACTTCTCCAGCGCGCCAAGCAGATCGCCGAACGTCGCGTTGTCGAATGCGTGGTCGCGGAAGTAGTCCCGCAGCCCGGCCAGAAACGCCTCGAGGCCGACGTAGGCCACCAACTGCTTGAGCACGCTGGCGCCCTTGGCGTAGGTGATGCCGTCGAAGTTGACCTCGACGGCATGCAGGTCGGGGATGTCGGCGGCCACCGGGTGTGTGGAGGGCAGTTGGTCCTGGCGGTAGGCCCACGACTTCTCGGCGTTGGCGAACGTCGTCCACGCCTCGGTGTATTCGGTGGCCTCGCTCTGGCACAGCACCGAGGCGAACGTCGCGAACGACTCGTTGAGCCACAGGTCGTCCCACCATTTCATGGTGACCAGGTCGCCGAACCACATGTGCGCCATCTCGTGCAGCACGGTCTCGGCGCGACGCTCGTAGGAGGCACGGGTGACCTTGCTGCGGAAGACGTAGTCTTCCAAAAACGTTACGGCACCGGCATTCTCCATTGCGCCAGCGTTGAACTCCGGCACGAACAGCTGGTCGTACTTGCCGAACGCGTACGGTTCGCCGAAGTTGCGATGGTAGAAGTCGAAGCCCTGTTTGGTCTCGGTGAACAACCGGTCGGCGTCCATGAATTCGCCGAGCGACTTGCGGCAGAAAAGGCCCAGCGGGATCTCACCGTGTTCGTCGGTGTAGGCGTCGCGCCAGACGGCGTAGGGCCCGGCGATCAGCGCGACGAGGTAGGTGCTCATCCGCGGCGTGGTGGCGAACGTCAGCGTCTTGGAGTTCCCGGTGACGTCGACGTCTGCCGGGGCGCCGTTCGACACCACCTCCCAATGCGCGGGCGCGACGACCTTGATGTCGAAAGTCGCCTTCAGGTCGGGCTGGTCGAAACACGCGAACATCCTTTTGGCGTCGGCGGTTTCGAACTGCGAGTAGAGGTACACCTCGTTGTCGACGGGGTCCACGAAGCGGTGCAGGCCTTCGCCGGTGTTGGAGTAGCTGCACAGGGCGTCGACTACCAGGGTGTTGCGTTGTTGCAGGCCGGGCAGCGCGATGCCGGTCGATTCGTCGTATCCGGAGACATCCAGGTCGACGCCGTTGAGGGTGGCGCGCGCGACGCTTGCCGCGGCAATGTCGATGTAGGTGTCGGCGCCGGGGAGCGCGCTGAATTCGACGGTCGTCACCGACCGGAATGTCTTGTCACCGGGCGCGCCCGCGCCGTCGGTCAGGTCGAGGTCGACGAGGTATCGGTCGACGGTGACCAGCGCTGCTCGTTCGATCGCCTGGTCGCGTGTCAGATTGGGAAGAACCACAGGTACAACTTAATGGTCCCGCGCCAAGGCGGGCGGACCAGCGTCGTCCTGTCAGAAGCTGGGAACGCCGGGAATGCCCGCGAGTCCCTGCAGGCCCTGCAGTTGGTTGAGGAACGTCCCGTTGCCGATCGAGCCCATCATCTGCGGGCAGTACATCGAAATCGCGATGCCCGTGAAGAACGCCGCCATATCCGGGCTGATCCCGTTGTTGGAGACCCTGGAGTACACCGATGCCAGGTTCTTGCCCGGTTCGACCAGCATCGGGCAGATCGACTGGCCGAGCTGCTCGGTGTTCGCCGGGTCGCCGTAGCTGATACCCGCATTGTTCAGCGCGTTGAGGAACGAGCTGTTGTCGACGGGGTCGGCGGAAGCCGGGGCCGCGAACGTCACCGCAGTGGCGAACCCGACCAAAGTCACGGTCAGATTGCGTTTCGCTTTATTCACGGGAGCAACACTGGTTGACAGCGGTCTCATTGACAACACGGTTAGATAACCATTTGCACACTATGCGTGTCCTATGCGGCGTCTATCCGACATCGGTGGCAATGGGGAACACGCTCGGTGGGTACAAGGTTGTGCTGAACGGCAGCCGTGACCCCGTACCCGAGAGGATGCCGATATGGCCGAGAAGTCCGTCGCCGATTTCTGGTTCGACCCGCTGTGCCCGTGGTGCTGGATCACCTCGCGATGGATTCTCGAGGTCGAGAAGGTCCGCGACATCGAGGCCAACTTCCACGTGATGAGCCTGGCGGTGCTCAACGAGAACAAGGACCTGCCCGAGGACTACAAGAAGGGCTTGGCGGAGGCGTGGAAGCCGGTGCGGGTGGCGATTGCCGCCGAGCAGGCCAAGGGGCCGGAGATCCTCGCGCCGCTGTACACCGCGATGGGCACGCGCATCCACAACGAGGGCAACAAGGACTTCGACGTCGTGATCAAGGAGGCGCTGGCGGAGGTCGGGCTGCCGGCCGAGTTGGCCGAAGCCGCCGACACCGACAAGTACGACGAAGCGCTGCGCAAGAGCCACCACGAGGGCATGGACCCCGTCGGCGACGACGTCGGCACGCCGACCATCCACGTCAACGGCGTCGCGTTCTTCGGTCCCGTACTGTCGAAGATTCCGCGTGGCGAAGAGGCGGGCAAGCTGTGGGACGCGTCGGTGACGTTCGCGTCGTACCCGCACTTCTGGGAGCTCAAGCGCACCCGCACCGAGCCGCCGACGTTCGACTAGCTGGCTTTTCGAAGCACCGAATTCTGCGCCAGGGCTGGACTCACGTGCGAGTTGGCGACCGTGGTGCGGAACTCGGTGACCGATCCGGCCGCTAGCCACGCGAACCGCTCGAGTTGCGGGGACCCCACGCTGGGGCGACGGTATGACGATGACAGTCGCTGACCCGCCCGAACCGGCAGTCCAGACCGACGGCACCTACCGCGACCGCGTCGTCGCAGTGGAGCCCGGCGGCAACGAGTTCATCTCCGAGGCCGACCGCCACGGCACCCCGAGCCAGCTGTTCTGGACGTGGACGTCGCCGAACCTCGAGTTCGCGACCATCTTCGTCGGCATGCTCGCCGTGCTGGCCTTCGGGATGACGTTCTGGCAGGCCGTACTCGGCATCGTGATCGGCACCGGCCTGGGCGCGATCGCACACTACTTCCTGTCCGCGCGGGGGCCGCTGCACGGTGTGCCGCAGATGGTGCTGGGCCGAATGGCATTCGGCTTCAAGGGAAATGCCGTGCCTGCGGTGCTGATGTCGGTGACCGCCGGGGTCGGCTGGTTCGCCACCAACAGCGTCAGCGGCGCGTTCGCGCTGTCCACGTTGTTCGGCATTGCTCCGCTGGCGGGCCTCGTCATCATCGTGCTGTTGCAGACCGCGCTGGCGTTCTTCGGCCACAACCTGGTGCAGGTCTTCGAACGCTGGTCGTTCCCGATTCTCGCCGTGATCTTCGCGCTGGCTTCGGCGGCGATCTTCATGCACGCGAACTTCGCCTCACCCGCCCCGCCCGAAGGTGTCGGCGGCATGGGAGGTTTCCTGCTCACAGTCGGCACCGCGTTCGGCTACGCCGCGGGCTGGACGCCGTACGCCGCCGACTACACCCGCTACCTGCCCGCCACGGTGTCGACGGCCCGCACCGGCTTCTTTGCGTCCGCGGGCCTGTTCGTGTCGTGCGCGCTGCTGGAGATCGTCGGCGCCGCGGCGGTGACCACCGGCGAAGCGTCGCTGGGGGACCCGACCGGGTCGTTCACCTCGGAGTTGGCCTCGCCGTTGGCCAAGGCGACGTTGTTGGCCATCGCCGTGGGTGCGATCGCCGCCAACGCCATCAACATCTATTCGGGCGCAATGGCTTTCGTGACCATCGGGGTGAAGCTGCCCGCTCACATCGCGCGCGCCCTGGTGACGGTGTTCTTCGGTGTCGCGGGCTTCCTGGTGGCGTGGTGGGCGCTGCCCGATGCCGCCCACAGCTACGAGGCGTTCCTGCTCATCATCGCCTACTGGATCGGTCCGTGGCTCGGCGTCGTGTTCGCCGACCAGTATCTGCGGCGTGATCAGAACATCGCCGGGTTCCTCTACGACAGGAGCTATGCGAACTGGAACGGCCTGCTGTCGTTCGTCATCGGACTGGGTCTGTCGGTGCTGCTGTTCTCCAATCAGGAGAAATTCGTCGGCTACATCGCCAGGGCGTTCCCACAACTCGGCGACATCACCTTCTTTGTCGGCTTCCTTCTGGCCGGCGCATGCTATCTAGTGCTATGCCGTTCGAAAATCGCCGCGGAGCGCGCGGAAGCACTGTGACACCCGAGCAGATGCTCGACGTCGCCGTCGACGAGGCGCGCAAAGGTCTCGCGGAGGGCGGCATTCCCATCGGTGCAGCGCTGTTCGGCGCCGACGGCGCCCTGCTCGGCAGCGGACACAACCGCCGCGTGCAGCAGGACGACCCGTCGGTGCACGCCGAGACCGACGCGTTCCGGGCCGCGGGCCGTCAGCGCAACTACCGCTCGACGGTGATGGTGACGACCCTCTCGCCGTGCTGGTACTGCAGCGGCCTGGTGCGGCAGTTCAACATCGGCGCCGTCGTCGTCGGCGAAGCGTCGACGTTTTACGGCGGGCACGACTGGCTTGCTGAACACGGGGTGACGGTCACGGTGCTCGACGACACTCGGTGCAAGACGATGATGAACGAGTTCATCGCTGCCAACGCGGATCTCTGGGCGGAGGACATCGGCGAATGAATACAATTGCCACCGTTGATGTTTCGCGCTGGCGCGCGGGCGGCACGGAGGCCGACGACGTTGCAGCAGCCGTTGACGAAGGGCTGCAGCGGGCAGGCTTCATCCTGGTCACCGGTCACGGGGTGGACCCGACGCTGGCCCGCGACGTGCGCGCGGCGTCGCGGGAGTTCTTCGCGCTGCCCGACGACGTCAAGCAGCGGTATTCGGTGGCGGTCGGCGGCCACGGCTGGATCGCGCCCGGTGCCGAGGCCAACGCCTACGCCGAGGGCACCGAGACACCGCCGGACCTCAAGGAGAGCTACAGCCTGGGCGCCGAGACGGCGACCGGTGACCCCGATGTCGACCGGATCTGGTTCGCGCCCAACGTGTGGCCCGCCGAAGTGTCGACGCTGCAGACGCTGGTGACGGCGTATACAGCCGAGATGCGGCGCGTCTCCGACGAGCTGCTGGCGCTGTTCGCGCATGCGCTCGGTCTGTCCGAAAATCCGTTCACCGAGCTCGCCAGTCGCCCTACCTGGACGATGAACATCAACCACTATCCGCCCGTCAGCGTGGTCGGCGAGCCCGAACCCGGGCAGTTCCGCATCGGCCCGCACACCGATTTCGGCACCGTCACGATCCTCGATCGCGAGCCCGGAGCCGGTGGGCTGCAGGTGTATTCGGACGCCGACGACTGGGCCGACGCCCCGTATGACCCCGACGCGTTGACCGTCAACATCGGTGACCTGCTCGAGTACTGGAGCGGCAGGCGGTGGCCGTCGGGACGCCACCGGGTGCTGCCGCCGCAGCCGCACGCCCCGGAAGAGGATCTGGTGTCGCTCATCTACTTCTACGAGGCCAACCACGACGCGCTGGTCACGCCGCTGGCGCCGCCGATCGGACGGGTGGCGGGTCTGGCGCCTGTCACGTCGTCGGAGTTCATCAAGGAACGCCTCGACGCGATCACCGTCGGCTGAGCCGACGATTGGTTAGGGGTCGGCTGAGCCGACGATTGGTTAGGGGTCGGCTGAGCCGACGATTGGGCAGGGGTCGGCTGAGTTCTCAACGCCGAATTCTGCATGATGGCTGTGGTCAATCGCGAATCCACGACCCGTGTGCAGATCTCGGCGGCGTCCACCCGCGCCGTGCGAATGCCTCGCGCACGCGATGAAGCGTGAAACGCCTGCTGTGCTCCTTGACCACTCGAAGGTCGAGCCACCCTTGGCTCTCGATCAGATCGGCCCGACCGATGTCGTAGACGTAGCGGTCGCGGTCCTCGCTGTGGTGGTAGCCCTCGTAATCGAGTCCGACCATCGGCTCGTCGTACCCCATGTCGAGGAACGCCTGGCGGTAGCCGTCGGTCACTTTGATCTGCGTACGCGGAGGGGGCAGTCCGTCGTCGACGAGGAGCAATCGCAGTCGCGTCTCCCCAGGCGACTGTGCCCCAGGGTTCATCAGCGCGACTGCGACGCGCGCTCGACGGATGCCCCGAGCGCCGCGATGTCTCTGCGCGAGGCCCATCACGTCGGTGAACGTGATTCCGGTCGCGGCGGCCAACGCGTCTAGGTGCGCGACGGCGATATCGCGTGGGAGATGACGGCCGATATCCAGTGCCGTTCGGGCAATGCTGGTGACGGGAAGGTCGCCGACGTAGACGATCTCGTCGGCGGCGATGCGCTCCTCGCGGACAATGACGCCCTTGCGAGGGCGTGTGTGCTTCGCGATGACTTCAATGGGCGTCGACGCGTCGATCCATTTGGCGCCGTGCAGTGCTGCGGCGGCGCGGCCGGCGATCACTCCTCTGCGACGCGTCCACAGCCAGGCCGCAATCGTTTTCCGGTAGAGCGTGTGCTCGGCGCTGTTCAATTGGTACACGCCAGGCTGCATAGCGGTGTGATTCCACCGCAGTTGCCCGCGCGTCAGTCGGCCTGCGCGCATGGCCTCGGCGGCGATGAATGGGTCCGACATGACCAGGATGGTCGCGACCGCGACTGACGTTTCGACGACTCCGTCGTCGAATTCTGCACCTGGGCTGTGGATAACTCCTCGACCGCTGCCGTGGTGCAGAAATCGGCGTAACCGCTGACGGGCTCGCGTTGGCTGATACGTCTGGGGCCCGACATCCGCGTCTGCCAGAATGGCCGCCATGCGCGTCTACCTGGGCTCTGACCATGCGGGCTTCGAACTCAAGAACGAGATCATCGAGCACCTCAAGAAGAACGGGCACGACCCCGTCGACTGCGGCGCCTACACCTACGACGCCGAGGACGACTACCCGGCGTTCTGCATCGCCGCCGCGCTGAAGACCGTCGGCGACAACGAGAGCCTGGGCATCGTCATCGGCGGCTCGGGCAACGGGGAGCAGATCGCCGCCAACAAGGTGCCCGGAGTGCGCTGCGCGCTGGCGTGGAGCACCGAGACCGCGTCACTGGCGCGACAGCACAACAACGCCCAGGTGATGGGCATCGGCGCGCGCATGCACACGGTGCCCGAGGCGCTGGAGATCGTCGACGCCTTCCTCGACGCGGAGTGGTCCAAGGCCGAGCGGCACCAGCGTCGTATCGACATCCTGAAGAAGTACGAAGAGACGCACGTTCCGCCCGCCGTGCCCGACGCGCCGGCCTGACGGATGCCCGAAGGCCACACCCTTCACCGGCTGGCCCGGCTCCATCAGCGCAAGTTCGGGCGAGCGCCCGTCATCGTGTCCAGCCCGCAGGGGCGCTTCGCCGACGGCGCCGCGGCAGTCAGTGGCCGCGTGCTGAAGAAGACCAGCGCCTGGGGCAAGCACCTGTTTCATCACTACGACGGCGGCCGCGTCGTGCATGTGCACCTCGGGTTGTACGGCACGTTCAGCGAGGTCGCCCTGCCGATGCCTGCGCCGGTGGGCCAGGTGCGGATGCGGATGGTCGGCACCGAGTTCGGCACCGACCTGCGCGGGCCGACGGTGTGTGAGGTGATCGAGGAGGCCGAGGTCGACGACGTCGTCGCGCGCCTGGGGCCCGACCCGCTGCGCCGCGACGCCGACGGTTCGCTGGCATGGGCTCGAATCACCAAGTCGCGCAGGCCGATCGGCGCATTGTTGATGGACCAGACGGTGATCGCCGGGGTCGGCAACGTGTATCGCTGCGAGCTGCTGTTCCGTCATCGCGTCGACCCGTACCGGCCCGGCACCAAGATCGGAGCCGAGGAGTTCGACGCGATGTGGACCGACCTGGTCGAGCTGATGAAGGTCGGGCTGCGCCGCGGCAAGATCATCACCGTCGATCCCGAGGACGACCACGGCCCGGGCTCCTACCGCAAGGGCCGGCCGCGCACCTACGTCTACC
The DNA here is from genome assembly GCF_003347205.1 of Mycolicibacterium moriokaense. Lineage (GTDB taxonomy): Bacteria > Actinomycetota > Actinomycetes > Mycobacteriales > Mycobacteriaceae > Mycobacterium > Mycobacterium moriokaense_B. The sequence continues at coordinate 368,365 of NZ_QQBJ01000002.1, read as the reverse complement.
GGCGCGCCGGCGACCCGTGCCGGGTGTGCGGCACCGAGGTGCGCACCGCGGTGCTGGAAGGACGCAACCTGTTCTGGTGCCCGAACTGCCAGAAGTAGGGCGCCTCTTCGCCGCGGGAAGAAATCGGCGCTCGGCTCAGAGACAATCGGGCGCGTGGAACTCATCCTCGTGGTCGTCGGAGCGATCGTGGTCACCGCGATGGCGCATCGGCGCGGACTCGAACCCGCCCTGATCATCGTCGTCATCGGCATCGCCGTGTCGTTCCTGCCGGGATTCGAGGCGCCCGAACTGGATTCGCACATCCTGCTGTCGGTGGTGTTGCCGCCGCTGCTGTACTCGGCCGCGCTGGACTTCTCGTTTCCGACGTTCCTGCGCAACATTCGGCCGATCCTCGGCCTCGGCGTCGGCCTCGTCGTGGTCACCGCGTTCGCCGTGGCGATGGTGTCGTCGTGGCTGGTGGTGGTTCCGCTGTCGTTCGGCACGGCGTTGGTGCTCGGCGCGATCGTGGCTCCGCCCGACGCCGTCACCGCCGTGGCGGTCGGTCGCAAACTCGGCCTGCCGAAGCGGGTGATGGCGATCTTGACCGGGGAGTCCCTGATCAACGATGCGGCGGCGCTGACGATGTTCACGATCGCCGTCGCGCAGGTCGCGGGCACCGAGACCTTCATCGAGAACCCGCTGCTGCTGTTCGGCTACAGCGCCGTGCTGGGCCCGCTGGTGGGTGCGGCGCTGGGCTACGTGACGTTGTGGATTCGACGGCGACTGGCCAACCCCGGCCTGGAGACGGTGCAGGGGCTGGTGGTGCCGTTCGCCGCGTTCCTCGCGGCCGAGGAATTGCACGCATCGGGGGTGCTGGCAGTGGTCGTCGCCGGCTTCGTCGTCGGCAACGGGACGCTGGGCGCCGGCTATCAGACACGGCTGCAGGAGCGGCATGTATGGAATTCGGTCGACGTGCTGCTCGAGGCGTTCGTATTCGCCTACATCGGGCTGCATCTGCGGTTCGTGCTGGAGGACCTGCGCGAGTCGCACGACTCGCTGACGCAGGCCGCCGTCGGGTCGGCGATCGTGCTGCTCATCGTGCTGGTGATCCGGCCGATATCGGTGTTTGCGATGTTCGGGCGCAACAAACTGTCGTCGCATGTGGAGAACCGCCTCAGCGTGCCCGTCCCGATGACCGGCGGCCGCGGCGCGCTGGGCACCCGACGACGCTCGAAGCCGCCGGGCAAGTGGCGCTCGCGCATCGACCGCAGACCGCTGACATGGCAGGAGAGCGTGGTCGTGTCGTGGACGGGGATGCGCGGGGTGGTGACGCTGGCCGCGGCGGCGGCGATCCCGGCGACGACGGCGTCCGGCGCGCCGTTTCCGGAGCGCTCGATGGTTCAGGCGATCGCGTTCGTGGTCAGCGTCGGCACCCTGTTGATCCAGGGGTGGACGCTGCCGCTGCTGATCAGGCGGCTGCACGTGTCGCGGTTCACCGACGACCACGCCGCCGACCGGGAAGAGGAGTTGAAGGCCGAACGCGTGGTGCATGACGCCGCCGACGACGTGCTGGCTGAGTTCCGGGCCAACCCGCCTGAGGGGATGGATCCACGGGTGCTCGCCGAGATCCGCGCGGTGATTGCCCGGCACTCCCAGGACGCCGACGAGATGCCGGATCCCGAGGCGCACACCAAGCGCTCCGAAGTGTTCTCGGCGCTGTATCGCGATGTGCTGACCGCGCAGCGGACGGTGTTGATCGAAGAGCGCGACGCCGGCCGCATCGAGGACGAAGCCGTGCGCGCGATGCTGGAACGGCTCGACCTTCAGGAGGCCGGGGTGTCCGCGCGTCTGGAAAGCCGGTTCTGAATTCAACTGCGCCCGATACGATGTCGTGATGACCGGCAGCGTGGAAACCGTCAGGACCTACAACGAGGCATGGGCATCGGGGGATATCGCGGCCGCCAGGGCGCTGATCGCCGACGACCTCGCATTCCGCGGTCCGATGGACACGTTCACCAACGCCGAGGACATGGTCGCGGCGCTGACCGGCCTGGCGCAGGTCACCACCGGCATCGTCTGGCACATCATTTTCGCCGACGAGGACGGGGTGAACGTGGCGGCGTTCTACCGCCTCGACACGGCCGCGGGCGCGCTGGAGTGCGCAGAGTGGCATGTGGTGCGCGACGGGTTGATCCGCAGTATCGAGTTGCGATTCGATCCGCGGCCGCTGCTCGCTGCGCAGCCGGGCTAGAAGCCGCCGAAGTCTCCACCGAAGTCGCCGCCGCCGAAGTCGCCCCAGCCGCCGCCGTCGCCACCGCCCCAGCTGTCGCCACCCCAGCCGCCGTCGCCGCCGCCCATGTCGCCGCCGCCGTCGTACCCGCCGTCCTGCCCGGCCGCGAAGCCGTCGGAATAGCCGTCGCCGTAACCGCTTTCGAAGCCCTGAGCGCCGTAGTCGACGCCGTGCATGCCGGTGAACAACGCGTCAAACAACAACACGGAGCCAAGGCCCCAGGCGCCGGCGACCAGTGCGGGCTTCCACCACGGCTCGGAGTACCAACCTGCGGGTACGGGCCGGCCGGCGACACGTCCGCCGGGGTAGTAGTTCGGCGTGCGCGTGGTCGGGTTGGGCGAGGCCTCGATCTCGCGGCCCTCGAAGTTGATTCGGCGGTCTTCGGTGACGACGCCCGCGGACTTCTGACCGGACAGCGTCTCCAACTCCGGGCCGGGATCCATACCCATCGACGTGCGGGCGGCGCGCACGTAGTACAGGCCCTCGAGAGCGCTCTCCTTGGCCAGCAGTGCCTGCTTGGCGGTGGTGGCCTGTTCGATCTGCGCACCCGCGGCGGTGAACCGCTCCGACGCGTCGACCAGCGCCTGCTTGGACGCGTCGTCGGTGCCGGTCAGGTTGAGCACCTGGCCGCCGAGGCGGTCGATGACCCGGCGCGCGTCGGCCTTGGCGTCGGCCAGCGAGGCCGCGTTTCGACTGGCCGAGTTACGCGACGCGCTCCAGACCGCCAGTCCGATCGCGGCAACCACCACAAGGATGAGGACGAGCAAGACCCCGTTCATGGCGTCCAGCGTACCTAGCTGTGAACCCGCTGAACGGGCTGCGAACTAACTGCGGGTTACGCCCAGAGCGGAGTAGACCTCGTCGGACAGCGCGACGCTGCGGGGGTCGGCATTGCATTTGGTGGCGTCGAAGTAGTTCATCACGTACGCATAGCCGATGCGGTGTTCGAGGTCGACGAAGCCGAAGCTTCCGCCCGATCCGCCGTGGCCGAACGTGCGCGTGTTGGGGCCGTTGACGCCTCGCTGGTTGAGCATGTAGCCCAAACCCCACCCGTGGTCGGCCACCCGCGGTCCGAGGACGACGTCGGTGTCGAAGCCGCCCTGCGAGATTCGGCATTTCTCCATGTGGTCATGGCTGAGGATCTTGCCGTGGGCGAGCGCGTTGTAGAACGTGGCGAGCCCGAGCGCGCTCACATGGGCGTTGGTGGCGGGAAACTCCGCGGATCGCCAGGCGGTGATGTCGTTCGAGCCGAGTTCGTCATCGGGGATGAAGCCCATGGCGACCGAGAACGCCGCCATCGGGTGCTCGTCGAGGCGGGTGGGATAGCCGGGTGCGCCGCCGTTGGCGAGGACGGCGCGGATGTGCGGTTTGTTGATCATGTCGGCACAGCGATGATGTTCGGCGTGCGGTAGCCCGATATGGACGTCCAGGCCAAGGGGTTCGGCGATTTCCTTGCGGAGGTATTCGCCGAGGGTTCGGCCCGAGACGCGACGAACGATCTCGCCGACGATGAAACCGAAGCTGACCATGTGATAGCCCTGCGCGCTGCCGGGCCGCCACCAGGGTTCGGCCGCCGCGAGCTGCGCGCAGACGTCGTGCCAGTTCAGAGTTTCGTTCGGCGACAGGCGGGTTCGGGGCCCGATCACGCCGGAGCGATGCCCCATCACCATGGCGACTGTGATGTCCTGCTTTCCGGCTTCGGCGAATTCGGGCCAATACTCTGCGACGGGCGCGCCCAGGTCGACTTCGCCCCGGTCGGCCAGCAGGTGAAGGCAGGTGCTGGTCAAAGCTTTCGACCCGGAGAAGATGCTGGCGAGAGTGTCCTGCTGCCAAGGCCTTTCACCGTCGGCGCCAGCGCAGCCGCCCCAGAGGTCGACGGCGAGGTCACCGTCCACCCAGACGGCGACGGCGGCGCCGACCTCGCCGCGGTCGCGGAAGTTGGCGCAGAACGCGTCGCGGACCCCCACGAAGGCAGGAGAGCAGGATCCGTTGACGGTGACCCGCGGCTGGTCGTTCACGAGCCTCCTGACGACGATGAGCTCGCCAAAGTGTGGCATGGCAAATTGCCGACGCGGCTACGGAAAGACTGTGGTTGGGTTGCGATTTTGTTGCGAAAGCGCACTTTCGGCGCGCTTAGTTGCTGTCCCGGTGTTGGCTCAGCAACCAGGACAGTGGCGGGTCGCTCGTATCTGTGCCGTGCCGACGGGGGACGCCGCGCCAAGACCCGAACCGCGCCTTCTTCAGCGCCGGTGCACCGGTCACGAGCCCGCAAACGGGTTCGCCGGATTTCAGGGCCGATTTTATTGCTGAACTTGTACTCGCAGTTGAATGTTGCAGTAAATTGCCGAATTGTTGGAATCGATGAGTTTGCTATATTTGCTGGATCCGGTCTAATTGCCGAATATTGACATGCGCGCTTATTTACGCGCATATGCTCGACAAGCACAGGGTTTGAGGAGCGGTCGCCCGATAGCGCTGGACCGCGGCGCGCTTTTCCGCAAACACGAATTGTTCGCGCGATTGCGATCGGAGAAGCCGTCATGACCACCACACACGTCCTCGTCGCCGGCACGGGCCGACACCGTGCTCCTGCAGCGGCAATCGGTCCGAGCGTCGGGCGCATCGGGGGACTCGCGGTGGCATTGGGCATCGGCGTCGGACTGGCTGCTGTGCCGTGGCAGGCCTCCGCCGATGTCTCCACCGATTCGGCCGCCACGACAGTCAATTCGACCAACTCGCGCGGCAACTTCAGCGTGTCGATCGGCGGTGTGCAACTGGCACAGCACGGGACAGCGAGTGCGACGTCGGAGCCCTTCTCGATCGCGATCGCGCGCGGCGACAACAGCACCGCGACGGCCAGCGGATTCCTCAGTGGGGCAGTGGCATTCGGTAACAACAGCACTGCCGAAGCCACCGGCGGCAACTTCAACACCGCGGTGGTCTTCGGGGACAACAGCAAAGCCAGCGCCACCGGCGGCAGCTTCAACCGGGTGGTCGTGCGCGGAAACAACAGCAGCGGCACGGCGCTCACGCCCGCCGGTTCCGCGACTGTTCAGTGCCGCGGTATGCAGGTGTCGGGCTGCAACAACGTGACCGTGATGGGCGACAACAGCCACGCGTCCGCGCAGGGCAGCGGCAATGTCGCGCGGGTCAGTGGAAACGTCAGCACGGCGAGCGTGACCGGGACCACCAGCTCAGCGGAAGTGACCGGCGACAACAGCACGGCGGACGCCGGCGGTGCGGGCAGCGTCAACAACACGGCATCCGTCACCGCCGATAACAGCACCGCATCCGCGGGTGTCGGAACCAACAACAGCAGCAACGTCGCCACCGTCTCCAACACCGGCACCCTCGACGGCAGTGTGATCGCTTCCGCGGGCGACGGAAACAACAACACCAACAACACCGCGACGATTACCAGCGACGGAACCGTACAGGGCACCAACGCGATTCAGGCGACAGCGGGCTCCGGCATGAACTTGACCAACAACACTGCGACCGCCACCAACCACGGAACTGTCATCGGGACCGGTGCCGTCATCGCCACCGCAAATGATGGCACCGCCTCTAAACCGTACGCGAGCACATGGATCGTCGGCGAAGGCGCCGTAATCAGCGTCTTCCCCTGACCGCCGGGAGCGTTAGGTCCGCCTAAGGGGTGGCGAACACCTGCGGAAAGCGTTCGTGCAGCCACGACCGCAAGCTGTCCAGCGGTGCGATCTCCTGCTGCTGCGGTTCGGTGACTATCGTCTGGGCGGTCGCGGTTGACGCGTCAGCGGGTGCCATCGGCGGTGGCGGCAACGGCGAGGCGGGGGGAGCCACCACGAATTGAGGCGCCGCTACGTCAGGTGCTTGTGCTGCCACAGCAGGTTCCGACGGTGCGGCGGGAAGCGAGGCCGGCGCGGCTGCGTTGGAGGCAGGCACATTCATGGGGTCTCTGGCAGGCCGGACCGAATCACCGGACACCTTGACCACTGCGAAGACGAGCAGGCCGATCAACACCAGTGCGAGCACGGCTCCTGCGAACGCCGCGGGATGTGGCTGCGAACGCTCGTCCGCATCGATAGGCGGTTCATCGGCGTCGGTCACCGGCGCCTTGCAGGGAGTGCTGGCTGCCTTGATCGCGATTCCGCGCACCGCGAGCGCGGCGTCGAGATTAGGGAACGCCCACGGTGGGGTAAGCCGATGCGGCGGAGTCTTGTCAGGAGGCATCAGCGGGAGCCCGAGCACCTTTCTGCAACAGCGTTAATTTCCGGTAAAGGCTAGCTTGCGGAACCGCGGCGGAGACCGAATTTTTACATTTGTCGGCCCGCGAGTTGCGGTGCGTGCTCGCCTTGGCGCGACGATGGGAAGCCCCTGATTTGAATGCAATCCGATCGCAGTTCCGGAAGGTCTTCGACTCGCGCGAAGGCGAGCATCTTAAGGAATCGATGAGATTATTGTCGCACACGTCAATCGATTTGCTGAAACAAACCAACGAGTATGTGAATTTCGCGAATTTCCGCCCTTTTGCTAAATTTGCAAGCGAAGTGACATTGATTGCTGCGACTGTCGTAGATAATTTAGCCCAATGCGTCGGAATCGCCAACCTCTCAACCAAGTTACTGCTCGGGAACGGCGTTTTCGCTGTAAGGAGGCGTGTTTGCTATCGATCGCGCTCGCGACGTTGCAAGGCGAACGCTCGATCGTCCGCTGACTTAGTTGCGCAAGCGCCGGATATACGGCCATTACTTTATTCGCCCGCGACCGGCCTCTCAGTAATGCCAAGCTCCACTTGTTCGGTCGAGTCGGGAGGCACCATGTCGTCATCAAGCATTCAATTCTCAACGTCGCTACGGCCGATTTTGGGCCTGCGATACGCACGCTATGTCGGTCGGGTGGGCGCGCTGGCCGTCTCACTGGGAGTGGGTTTTGCAATCGCGAGTACGCCCGGGATTGCGTACGCCGACGAATCGACCAATACGACCACAACCGACGCGACGCCGACGGATGGTGCCGGTGCGGCAGCGGCGGACTCGACGAGCCAACGACGTCATAGTCGGGCTTCGGACGTACCCGGAATGATCAAAGCGTTCGCGGGCGGTACCGCCCAATCGGCCCGACCGCCGCGGTTCGGCCGCCCGAGGGCAGCCGAACGCCGGGACACTCAGCAACAAAACGACCCCGTAGAGAGTTCTGCCGAACAGATCGAAGCCTCAGGAAACACCGTCGCCGAGGCCAAGGCAGAAGAGGGTGCGGTCGGCGGCGCTACCACCCGTTCGCCCCGTGCGCGCACGGTGATCGTGCGTCGATCAACCGACGATGCTGCCCGGCAGCGCGTTTCAGATAGAACTATGCTGCCGACACCATCCCTGCCCGCGACCGCGGTTGGCGCTGCCACGACGACGCGCGCGCCTGCCGTTCGCCAAAGGGCCGTGGACGCCAAGTCGGTTACGCCGGCGACCTCTGCAGCGACGCCGGTCATCGTGAATCGAGCGAGAGCGGCCCGGGCGGTTACCGTTTCGCCGCTTCGGCCGGCGGCCGCTACCGCTGCGACCCCGGAGCCACCCGCCGCTCCTGCTCGCGTCGCCGTCAGACCGGTGGCGTTGGTGTCGGGATTCCTTGCCGCGGTTGGTCTCGCGCCGTCGCTCACGTCGCCCGCGACGCCGGCGCCCGCGCCCGCCACCTTCACCTGGGCGGTGCTCGCCTTCGTACGACGTGAGATCGAGCAGATCCACCGCACCTATTTCAACCGCACCCCGGTTGCCCGGGACGACGCGGTCGCCACCGATGAAGACACACCGCTGACCTTCGATCCGCGGGCCAACGACAGAGATGACGACACAGTCAAGGTCACCGGGGTCACAAACGGCATGTATGGCAACGTCACCTTTGACGGAACCACCGTCACGTATACCCCGAACGCCGCCGCCGATGCCCTGGCCGCGGACGAAATAGCCACCGACACTTTCACGTACACAGTCAGCGACGCCGACAGCCCGTGGCACCTGCACGGCTTCCTCGGCTTCTTCGGCCGCGGCCACACCGATACGGCGACGGTCACTGTCACCCTCAAAGGCGTCAACGACGCTCCCACAGCGGTCAACGACGAAGTCAACAACCCGGTCAGCGAAGACGCCGGCGGCACGGTGATCGACGTGTTGGCCAACGATGTCGACCCCGATCACGGTGATACCAAGACCATCACCGGGGTCACCCAAGGTCGTTACGGCACAGTGACGGACAACGGCGACGGCACTCTCACGTACACCCCTGACTCTCGCGCCGACGCCTTGGCCGCAGACGAAGCCCAAACCGATAGCTTCAGCTACACCATGTCCGACCGAAGTGGGGCGACGAGCACGGCAACGGTGTCGATCAGCCTCATCGGCGTCAACGACCCACCGGTGGTGCAGGATTCAGCGCTCAGTATCCGAGAGGACCAGATGGGAGCGATCTTGGTGCAGGTCGTCGACCCCGACCTCGGCGACCGACACCGCATCGAGGTCGTGCAAGGCACCAAGGGCACCGCGACCGTCACGGGGACCACCATCACCTACACACCCTCCCCAGAGACGCAGGCCGCCCTGTTGTCCGGTCAGACGGCGAACGATGCATTCACCTATACCGTTACCGATTCCCAGGGCGCCAGCGCGACCGCGACAGTCTCGGTGACCATCAGCGGCTTGGGCAACACGGGCTCCATATCAACGGGCGACGCGACGCCAGTCGATGTGGAGTTCGGATACGACGGCGACCGCGGAGTCATCCGTAACGAAGACGGCACCCTGACATGGCTCGATTATGACCAGGACGAGGGCTGGAGCGTGGGCGCAGGCGTCGACGTCACCTTCGATGTGGGTCACATAGCCCTGGACGCCGGATATGGGTACGCGGACGTGACCTCGGACAACCCCGACGACGCCGACACCATGGCCGTCATCGATCTTGAAACGGGCGCTGACCTCGGGCGGGTGACCGACGTCAGAACCGGTCTCGCTTACCGTTTCGACGACGTGACCGATGTGGCCGTCGACCGCCGGGTACCGACCGCCGAGGTGGTCTACGCCGTCGACTCCAGCGGAGCCGTCTACGAAATCGACGCCGCGAGAAGAGAGGTGGTCAGTCGCGTCGACACCCGCACAGTCTTCCTGGCAGCAGACGCCACTGCGACCGCCGTCAGCGGTTCGCCGAAGCTTGCCGTGGCACCCGGCAGCCAGACGGTATATGTCGCCAGCGGCAACAAGATCTCGGTGCTGAGGAAGCAACCCGTTGCCACGGCCCGCTTCGTCGGTGACGCCGACGCGACAGCCGTCGCGACGACGGAACTCGTGCACCGGGCGGACATGGACATCACCCTCGAGTCGGGCGATGAGATCACCGCATTGGAAGTGGGAGCGGACGGCACCTTGTATGCGACTGTCGCCAGCGCAGATGCCGGCACAGCGAGGCTGGTGAGAATCAACGTCGACCCCGAAAGTGGCATGTTGACGGAGGGGCGGAGCGTTCAAGTCGGCCGCGACGCAACGGCGTTGACGATCAGCGACGACCTCGGTCGTGCATACGTCACCAGCGCCGCAGACCAGCGCGTGTCGGTGGTGGGGCTTCGCCAACTGACGGTGCTCGATGCGATCCAGACCGGTGCTGCCACGGGCGTTGCCGTCGCACCGGGAACCAACACCGTTCTTGTGGCCAACCCCGAAGCACGTGCCATCTCGCTGGTGAAAGAATCCGCCGTGACCACCGATGCGCCGATCACGATCACCCTGGCCTGGGGCTCGCAGCCGGCGGACTTGGACGCTCACCTTCTCGGTGCCACCGACGACGGCACATTCCACGTGTATTACGGGAACCCAACATGGACGGTTGGCGACGAGACCGGTGCCGACCTGAATGTCGACGACCGCGATGGGGGCGGCCCCGAGGTCATCTCCTTCAATCGACTGAGCCCCGGCACCTACCTCTACTACGTCGACAACTTCTCCAACGACGGCGGGTTGATCACGTCTGCCACGACGGTGACCATCAAAGATCAGGGCAGCGGTCAGACTCTGTATGCATTCGAGCTACCGGCGAAAGATGCTGACGACACCGGCACAGAGCGGTACTGGGCGGTGTTCGCGATGACGATCGACGACGACGGTTTGGCGACATTCACCCCGCTCTCGGGTGACCCGTTCGTCAGCGTTGCACCGACGCTGGGGTCGTCATCGTCTGGGGGCGTACTCGAGATGTAGGCGAGGTCGCCGCATCGGTTGGTCCGCGAACGGCTCGGCTGCTTTCGTGATGACGGCGAGTCGGGCTGGGGCGGTGAGGATTACGCGGCTGAGGTTTACTCCGTCGAGCCGTCGGCCTTATCGCGGCTGCGCTGAAAGAGGAACAGCGCGACGGAGGCGACGATGGCTGCGCCGCTGAGGGCGATGATGATCCACTTGTAGCCGTCGCCGGCCCATCCGAGGAAGCTGACCACCAGACCGGCGATGCCGAGGCCGACACCTTCGGTGAGGTTCCAGTACTTCTTCATCGAACCAATCGTCGCAGAGGCGGACACCGAAAAGCACCACGCGTGGCCGACCCGATCGGGCCGACCACGCGCAGTGGACTATTCGTAGGGTTACTGGCTGGAGTTTTCGCCGCTGGTAGTCGAGCCGCCACCGGTGGCGTTGCTGACAGCGTCCTTCACGTGATCGATCGTGTTCTGGATCGCTTTGCTCACGGGATTGTTGGTGATGGCGTCCTTCACGGCGCCGCTGCCAGGTGTGACCTTGTTGCCGCCGCTGGTCGGGTTGAGGATGCTGTTCAGCTTGGTTCCCCCGCCCGTCAGTGCGCCGCTGATACCGGAGTTGGTCAACTTGTTCGGATCGGCGCCCTGGCCGTTGCCCGTAGCAACGAATGGGGTAGCGGTGCTCTGCGTACCGGTCAGTCCGCCCAGGCTCCCGAGGGCGTCCAGGGGAAGCGCGAGCGACGGCCCGTCGAAACCGTCGATGCTGCCGACACCGCCAGGACCGCCGGTGGCGGAAAGCAGTGCGATCGCACCGCCGCCGGGACCGCCCACGCCCGGGATCGCGCCCGGACCGCCGTCACCGCCCGATCCGCCGGCCGCGATTGCGAGAGCCTCGGCCCAACCGCCGAGGCCGCCGGCACCGCCGATCAAACCGCCGCCACCGTCGCCGGCGTCGCCGCCGAACCCGAGGCCGAGAGCAAGGGCATTGCCGCCGAGGCCGCCCATGCCGCCGATCAGGCCGCTATCGCCTCCGTCTCCACCGTCGCCGCCGACGGACAACAGGGAGTTCGGCAGGAAGGGGAAACTCGATCCCAGCGACCCGGCGTTGCCGCCACGACCACCAAGGCCGCCGATCAGAGTGCCGTCGCCGCCCTTGCCGCCTTGACCGCCGGTTTCGATTGTCAGGTTGCTGATGTCGAAGATGCTGCCCAGGTCGAACCCGCCGAACAGGTCGCCCAGCCCACCGGTCGTGTCGGTGCCGCCGTCTGTGACCCCGCCGAAGAGGCCGCCAAGGCTGAAAATGCCCTTGCCGCCTGCACCGCCCGCGCCTCCGATGAGGCCGCTGCCGCCGTCACCACCCTTGGCGTCAGCGCCGGTGTTGATCAGATCGGCGAGGCCGCTGATGTCGCCGCTGCCGATACCGCCAAGATCCGCCGGATTGATTGCACTTAGATCGATAAGCCCGAGGATGTTGGTGTAGGTCCGGGTTCCCCCGGCGCCACCATTGCCGCCCAGGATGACACCGTCGGCACCGGCGCCTCCGTTACCAGCGGACGCGTTGAATCCGGTAGCATCGCCGCCGTTACCGCCGCCGCCGCCAAACAGGCCGCCGCCCCCGAGTCCACCGATTCCGCCTTTCCCTGTCGGTCCTGACAGAGAGAGACCAGTGAAAATGCCGGTCGCGGTGCCGTCCCCGCCGTTGCCGCCTTTTCCGCCCAGAAGATTGCCAATCCCGCCAATGCCGCCGGCGCCACCGGTGCCTGCCGCGGCGCCGGTGCCTGATCCGCCGTCGCCGCCGCCGCCGCCGAATATGCCCTGGCCGCCGTTGCCGCCGCCGCCGCCCGTACCGGTGGATCCGGTTGTGGTGAGCAAGCCGACGACAATCTGCTGATCGGTACCGGTGCCGGCACCACCGAGTCCGCCTTTGCCGCCGAAGACGTTGGAGTCGGCTCCGTCGCCGCCGAGGCCGCCCTTGCCAACGAGAGTGCCCCTACCCTCGCCACCTGCACCGCCCCCGCCGCCGAAGACCGCGCCGAAGCCACCGATGCCGCCGGTTCCGCCGATGCCGGTGCCGAACGGAGTGACCTTGCCTTTGCTGTCTACGGATTCTCCAGTCCCGTTGCCGAGACCGCCGGCGCCGCCCGTTCCGCCGAATCCGAAGAGGCCCGTGAGCCCGCCGGCGCCACCGTCACCGCCGATCCCTCTCAGCAGGCCCGTTCCTGTTCCGCCAGCGCCGCCACCACCGCCGTTGCCCGCAAGTGGCCCGCCCTTGCCGCCTGCACCGCCGTCGCCGCCCGTGCCGTCAGCGATCTTCGAGGCTGTCGTGCCGTCGCCGCCCGGGCCGCCAGTGCCGCCATTACCGACGAGTCCCGCGTCACCGCCGATGCCCCCCGCGCCGCCTTCGGCCGGTCCGGCGACGTTGACGACCGATGGATCCGATGTCGTACTTTTGAAATCGTCAGGCTGCAGCCCCTTTACGGCAAGGGCTGTGGCTTGATCTTGCAGGACACAACTGGAGCTGCAGTTTGCAGTGCCGCCTCCCGGCAGGGTGTTCGAGCCGCTCTTGAGCGTGCCGACCTCCAAGCCCTTGAACGGGCCCGAATCGTAATAGGTCGTCCTATCCGTCGTGGTATCCGTCTGGACAATCGTTGTCTGGTCGGAGCCATTGTTGATGCCGTCACCGCCGGCGCCGCCGGATCCTCCACCGCCGAACAGCCTGCCGCCGGCGCCTCCTGCCCCGCCGGCTCCGCCCTTGCCGAGATTGGCGACGGAGACGGTTGTGCCGTTACCACCACCGCCGCCGGCGCCGCCCTGTCCGATCAGGCCACTAGCGCCGCCCGCGCCGCCTTCGCCGCCTGTGGCGTTGCCTGCTGCGATGCCAGTCGTGGTTGTGGTGATGTCGTCATATTTGTCGGTCGTAGTCACGGTCGCAGGGATGTCGTACGTGAAGGTGATAGTCGGATTCGACGAATACTTCGGGTACAGCGGATTTGCGACGGTGTAGGAACCCTTGAACGCGGGGGTCGGGCTGTCCGGCACGTCGTAATCGATATGGGATGGCGTTACCAGTTTGGTCGAGCCACCCCCGATTGATGATGCGTTGCCGCCGAGTCCGCCTGCGCCGCCGCCGCCGAACAATCCGCTGTTGCCACCCGCACCGCCCTTGCCGCCGGTGGCGTCGCCCTGTTCGGTGACTGCATCGCCGCCGTTACCACCAGCGCCACCCCAGCCGATGAGTGCGCCGCCGGCGCCGCCGGCGCCGCCCGTTTTGCCCGTGGCAGTGTCGGTGTCTGTGGCGGTTACGACGTTGGTCGCGATGATGCTGCCGCCAGCCCCACCGTTGCCGATCAAACCGGCGTTGCCGCCGGCTCCGCCGTTATAGCCTGCGCCGCCATTGCCGAGGATCAGACCGCCGTCGCCGCCCCGGCAGTTCTCGGTGCAGGCGGGATCCAGTTCTTGCGCGTCCAGGCCGTTACCGATGAGCAAGCCACCCGGACCTACAAGATTCAGCGGGTCCAAGAAAGCGAAGTTATCGGCTTGGGTCGCCGCGAAGGTGACACCCGTACCGAAGAGAGAGCCGTCGCCGCCGCCGAACAGTTCGGCGCCGCCCTCGGCAGCCAAGCACTGGATATCGTTCGATGCGCACGGCGCGGCCTTGGCTGTTCCGGTGTTGAGCCCGCTGAGTGAGCCGAGGCCCGCGAGCCCCGTGGCCAGGGCGGCGCTCACGATCGCCCCACCCGCGACACGGCGTGCTGTGTGATTCTTGGGCGCTTCGTGCTTCGGTCCCGCGGCCCGAAGGGCTGGCGGAACGTACGCATTGTTGTGCTGGCTCATGGCTGGCGTCCCCTTACAGGCTGCTAAAACGCTTGAAACGAGGGCTGGCCCCGCCAGCTTGCAGAGGAACTTAGCAAAAGCTGTGAAATATAACGAGCAAATCTCAGATTTTTTTCAGCTGCGCCTTTTGCCTTTTCAAAGAGGTGCGGCAAAGAGTCGGCCATTGCGGGAGATGCCGCTACGATTCTCCGCATGTCTGATACGCCTGAGGCGGATGAGCCGATACCTGAACCGGGTCCTCAGCGGCCCAAGAGGCCACTGAGTCGACGTTCGCTGAGCCAAATCATAACTGCGATTATCGCGGTCACCGCACTCGCGTTGGCTGGATGGGCTTTGCTGCGCTCCGGAATCGGCGCCAGCCAGCACTACAGCGACTCTCAACGCGCCGAGGCCAAGACGAAAGTCTGCGCGGCGTTCGACCAAGTGCGTCGCGGGGTGAAGCTGAACACCAGCATCCCGGTTCCGGGCGGGCCGGACGACGTTGTCGGGACGCTCGCGGTCGGAGCGAACGCCCGGCTCTCGGCCTATGTCGGCGGCCTCTATCTCATGGGGCGGCTGGACCCCGCTACACCCCAGGAGCTGGCCAATCAGGTCCGCGACTTCGCAAATCTGCTGACCGACATCGGCGCTTCGGCCACCGCCGGCGCATCGGATTCCGACCCCGACCAGGCCGCGCGACTCAAAGCCGCCGACGCCGCCAACACCAAGCTCGGCGAACTCTGCGCCCCATAGTCGGCCCCGATGAGGTCGATCGATCGACGAATCCGGGTTGATCGCCGACCCCGACCACGCGCCATATTGAGTCAGATACGCAGAGACTTTATGGTCGTGTACCCGCTGGCGCCTCATGCCACAAACCAATGGTCCATTAGCCAGTGACGGCGCGTCCGTGACCGGCTGAAGCCTAGGTCTTGGCATCCTCTTTCCCGACGCAGTCTTGCTTCAAAGGGCGCAAGCGTTGGATTTGGAACTTGTTGATGGTTCAAATAAACGTCGACCTGCCGGATTAGTTCGTGCCGATCGCACGACTGCTTAGGTGCACGAATAATCGGCTTTTGTGTGCGCTCTCCGTCCTTTTCGAAAATTCCCTAGCAAATCTTTCTTTGATCGCCCGGAAGGCCAATCTCCGCAAGAGCGGCCGTTACTGCAACCAGGATGCGCCGGTGCATGAGCGCACACGGAGAGGAACCTGAGGAGCGAGTGCCGCGAACCGCCGGGCGCGCCCGCCCCCGGCGATCTGTCAGGCGAGAAGGCCCCGGGAAGCCTGTGTCACCTGAGGTCACCACGATCGACCCCCAAGGGGGACGAGTTTGCTATCACGGCCACGCGCGCGGCGTCGAGTTGCTAAGTTCTCGGTGAAGGTCGTTGCCGAGTGTGGTGGGTTGATACGGGTTATGGTTTGCGGACGCGGTGTTGCACGGTTCAGTGGTTTGGTCGTCGCGGTGGGATTGGGCTTGGCGGTCGGTAATCCGCCCGGCATCGCCGCGGCAGAGACATCCGACACGGGCCCCGCGCCCGTCAAGACAGATTCGGAGACAACCGATACGCCGACGGGCGACAGCGACGACACAAACCCGCCTTCGGCATCGGACAGCGACGACACGACCGCGTCGTCGTCTCGGTCGTCAACAACCGAGCGCCGGCGACCGTTCTCGATCGTGCGCAGTTCCGGCGGCGCCCGCACCGCCGTGCGGACAAACCCGAACAAGCCCTCTCCGCCCATCGACGATGACTCCTCGTCGGCGGTCCGCAGTTCCGGCGGCGGAAACACATCGATCAGGGACTGGCGGCGAGACCTGCTCACCCGCATCGACTTTCGCGGCGACTCTGACGACGTGAGTACCGAGGCGCCAAAGCCGCCAACCGGCGGCAGCCGCGGGCGCACCACCACCGCCGCGACGCCGAAAACTCTGTCACCCAAAAAGCGGAAGCCTGTCGAAGACACCACAATCAGTACGGTCATCTCTCCACGGATCGACGTATCCGCCGGCAGTAACACCGTCCACACCGATGCCGCGAGTCGATCGGCGACACCGCCCGGGCCTATTCCGACGACGCGGACGACGATCAACACCACGACATCGCACGTCGCTCCCGCCACCCCTCGGATCTCGGCCGCCTCCGCCACGCCCATGCGGGCCAGCGTCCGGGCAGTGGCCGGCGTGCTCGGCTTGGTCGGCGTGGCCCCCAGTGCGACCGGCGACTCGGTTCCCCCGCCTGAGCACCCCGGGCTGTGGGCACTGCTGGCGTGGACCCGTCGCGAATTCGAACGCACGGTTCGCCCGAGCGCCATCACCGCCCCGCCCGTGCCCACCTTGGTCAGCCAAACCGTGGACCTCACCCGACCCCCCGTGGACTTGAAAGCCGCTGAACTGCAAGCGGTTCAGGCCGTCTCAGCCAGCCCGACGCAGCAGCCCGGGCCGCTGGCATGGCTGCGTGACCAGATCGCCCAGACCCTGTTCAATCAGCCGCCGACGGTCACCGTCGACTCGACCCAGACCAGCCAAGACCTCACCGGAGTCACCACCGGCCTGCTGCAGGCCACGGACCCCGAAGGCGACCCGCTGACCTACACAGTGACCCGCCAACCCGACAACGGCACCGTCGTCGTCAACGCCGACGGCACCTTCACCTACACCCCCGACGCCGGGTTCGCCGGACCGGACACGTTCACCGTGCGCGCCACCGACGACACCGGATCTGTCGTGCATCGCCTGCTGCGCGCCGTCTTCCCCGGCTTGCACAGCGATTCGACCGACGTTCAGGTGGTCGCGGCTACCGCTGACACGATCGATGTCGGCGGTCAACCGTACGGCGTGGTGGTCAGTCCCGACGGCACTCGCACCTATGTCGCCGGCGGCGGTAACGACCAAGTCGTCGTGATCGACAACGCCACCAATCAGGTGATCGCCCGCGTCGAGGTCGGCGACGGCAGCGCACCCCGCGGAGTCGCCGTCAGCCCTGACGGCACCCGTGTCTATGTCGCGAACCTCGGCACATCGCACGTCTCGATCATCGATACCGACACCAACACCGTCATCGACACCATCGATGTCGGTGATCCCGCCAGCGCAATTGCCTTGAGCCCCAACGGCGACCGCGTCTATGTCACCGAGCGGGCAGGCTCCGGCGCCGGCACGCTGACGGTCATCGACACCGGAACCAAGGACACCATCGCCAGCGTGCCCGTCGGCGACGAGCCGAGCGATGTCGTCGTCAGCCCCAGCGGCGACCAGGTGTATGTCACCAACCGCTTCAGCGACTCCGTTTCTCTCTACGTGCCCGGCAGCACCGAGGTCATCACCATCGACGCCGGCAAGTCGCCGATCGGGATCGCGCTCAGCGACGACGGCCGGCGGGCCTACATAGTCAACGACTACGACAACACGGTCACCGTGCTGGACACCACCGACTCTCACACCGTCACCACCATCGACGTCGGCGACGAGCCCTTCGGCATCGCGGTCAACGGCGATCGCGCGTACGTCACCAACGCCAGCGGCAACTCGGTGACGGTGATCGACACCAGCACCAACAGCGTCGTCAGCACCATCGCCGTCGACGGCCAGCAGCCCCTCGATCTCGCGTTGAGCCCCGACGGCAGCCGTGCCTACGTCACCAACTACGACAGCGGCACCGTGTCGGTGCTCACCCTCGCCTCGGCCACGTCAACGCCCGCGTCGCCGCGGTTGGGGCTCGGGACGGTGTTCGGGTGGATCGGAAACCAGGTCAGCCAAACCTTGTTCAACCAATCGCCAACGGCGACTTACGACTCCGCCGATCTTGTCCAGAACACCGACGGCACCATCACCGGCCTCGTCGCCGCCACCGACCCGGAAAACGACACCGTGACCTACGTCGTGACCCAAGCGCCCGAACACGGCACCGTCGACCTGAACTCCGACGGCACCTTCACCTACACACCGAATGACGGTTACTTCGGCCCCGACAGCTTCCAGGTTCGCGCGGCCGACTCCGGGTCGCTGATCCACGGACTGTTGCGCCTCGTCAACCCCAACTTCCACACCGACACGGTCACCGTGTCGTTGACCAGCCATGAGGTCTCGACGATCGACGTGGGTGGCCAGCCGGCAGCGGTGGTCGTCGCGCCCGACGGCATGCACACCTATGTCTCGGCACCCGCACAGGGCGGCAACGCGATCAAGGTCATCGACAACCAAACCAACACGGTCGTCGCCACCATCGCACTCGGTGACACGAATCCCGGCGCCATCGCCATCACCCCTGACGGCACCCAGGTCTATGTCCCCGACCAGGACGGCACGACGGTGACGGTGATCGACACCTCGACCAACACGGTCAAGGACACCATCACGCTGCCGGACGCCGAGGGCGCCCTGGCGGACGTCGCGATCAGCCCCGACGGGAAACAGGCATACGTCAGCCAGGCGGGCGAGCGCGGAACCGTCTGGTTCATCGACACCGAGACCAACGCCGTCACCGACACGGTGTTCCTCGACTCGTATCCGTATCCCTTGAATCTGACGGCCGGCGACGGGCGTCTGTACTTCATCTCCGACGGTGACAGCCTGGTGGTGATGGACACCGACACCAAAGACATCCTCGGCTCGGTGCCGGTGTCCGTGTCTCCGAAGGGAACTGCGATCACCGCCGACGGTGATCTGGTCTACGTCGTCTCCAACGACAGTTTGGACGGTCGGATACAGGTGATCGACACGTCAGATCGCACGGTCGTCAGACAGGCAGCGTTGAAAACGCTGCCGAGCGCCGTTGCCCTCAGCGACGACGGGGTCGCCGCCTTTGTCACCGACGTCGAGAAGAACACCGTGTCGGTGATCGACACCGGAACGCTTCAGGTGTTGTCGACGGTCGCCGTCGGCGATGTGCCGGTCGCGGTGGCCTTCGGCTCCAACGGGCGGGTGTACGTCGCGAACGAGGAGAGTGGCACGGTTTCGGTCATCACCCTGCCGTGAGATGCACGCGCGCAGCGCTGCTCGTGTCAGGCGGCGGGCAGTGTCAGCGTGAACGTCGCGCCGTGGCCCGGCGTCGACGCCACCCTGATCTCGCCGCTGTGCGCCTGAACGATCTCGCGAACCAGGGCCAACCCGATCCCGTACGGTTCGCGCCTGCCGCGCCCCTCACCACCATGGGCGAAACGGTTGAACAGCGTCGCCATGGTCTGTGAGTCGATGCCCTCCCCGTCATCGCTGACCGTGACGATGACCGACGGCCCGTCCCGCGACACCCGCATGTCCACACGTCCGCCGTCGTCCACGTGTGCGACGGCGTTGTCGACCAGCGACGTCAACGCCCTGCGCAGCGCGGCTCGCGATCCCGCGACCTCGAAGGTCTCCGGTGTCTGCTCGCGGTCGAAACCCACTGTGACACCCAGGGATTGCGCGTGGGGTGCCATGCTGGTCCGCACCTCTTGAGCGATCGATGCGACGTCGACGCGGTCTTGCGGGGCGCCCGCGGACGTCATCGTCGCGGAGGCGAGCAGGTCCTCGACCACTTCGCCGAGCACGCGGGTGTCGGCCACCAGTCCGTCGGCATCGTGCTGCAACGTGTCGGGATCGCCCGCGGCCATGCGCCGCGCCAGCATTTGCGCCCTGGTGTGCAGCACCGTCAACGGTGCCCGCAGCTCGTGCGAGGCGTCGGCGACGAACCGGCGCTGCAGCGCCAACGCCTGCGCGAGCGGCCGAACTGAGCGCCTGGTGAGCAGCACCACCACTGCGATCGAGGCCAAAATGCCTGCCAGTTCCGCCAATCCGAGCGACAGCAACAGCCGATTGCGCCCCGCGTGGTAGGGCGCCATGTCGAGCATCGCTACCACCCGCCCCTCGGGACGATCCATCACCAATGCCCGGAATTCGTTGTCGTCGGCACCGATGGTGCTGAATCCCGTTGGACCGGAGAGCAGTTCGACCCCGGGGCTGCCTCCGTCGCTCGTCGAAACCTTTCCGTCGTTGTCGCGCAGCACCAATTCCATCCCCGGCGGCGGGTCGTTGACGTCGTCGGCCGTCGCGGCCACCGTTTCCAGCTGCGCGTTGATCTGTCGGTTCTGCACCCGCACGTCGACGGTGAACACCACGGCGCCGACCACCAGGAGCACCGCGGCCAACGCCAGGGACGCCTGGATCGCGGCCAGGCGCCCGGCGCGCTTCACGACGCTCAAATCGCTGGGCGGCGGCGGCGATTCATGACGGTGGCCGGCGGTGCGGCGCCGAGGCGTCACTCGAGTCCGAACCGGTAGCCGGTCCGATGCACGGTCCTGACCACCTGCCTGCCGAGCTTGCGCCGCAGATAGTGCACGTAGGAGTCGACGGCACCGGGCGTTTCCGCGCCGTCGAACACCGAGTCGAGCAACTGATCGCGGCTGAACACCCGTCGCGGCGCGCCCATCAGCGTCGCCAGCAGCGACGCCTCGCGTTCGGACAGTTCGACCTCGACCCCGCTCAGCGGCGCGCCTGACACGCGCCGGCTCACCCGATCCAGCCGCAGACCTCCGGCGCATACGACGCTGCCCGCACTGTCGGTGCGCCGCAGCAGCGCCCGCACCCGGGCCAGCAGTTCGGCTATCTCGAAGGGTTTGACCAGATAGTCCTGTGCGCCGGCGTCCAGGCCTTCGACGCGGTCATCCACCGACCCGCGGGCCGTCAGCACCAACGCCGGTGTCGTCACCCCGCGGGCACGCAGAAGCGCGACCAGATCGGCGCCGTCCATCACCGGCAACCCGCGGTCGACGATCATGGCGTCATAGTCGCCGATGAGACCGCGGTGCAGCCCCTGCTGGCCGTCGTAGGCCGTGTCGACGCGGTAACCCTGCTCGGCGAACAGGTCGCTGAGCATGGCGCTGAGCGCGCGGTCGTCTTCCACAATCAGCACCGCGGCGCCAGACGTCGGCGTGGCCACGTAGCGAGGGTGCCACGCCATCGCGTCGTCATCGACCGGCATCGGCGGTTTAGTCGCCGCCGGTTTCCGAAATCAGTGACAGCGCCAACTTCGGGCATCGACGTACCGCTGCCCTGGCGTAGCGCGCGTCCCGTGGCGATATCGCCGGTTCGCGCGTGCCATCGCGGACCACGGGATAGCCCCAGTCGTCTCGGCGCAGCAGTCCCGGCAGCAGTTCGGCGCACAGCCCGCGGCCGTCGCAGCGGGTCCAGTCGATGTGCAACCGGGCGGCGGGCGTCATCCGGCGCTCCCGGTTGGCGCGCGACGGTGGCTGGGCTGCGGCTGCGGTGCCAGCGCGGCTTCGCAACCGCCACGCCGATGCAGGTCGATGTCGGAGCCGAACGTGTCTAGGGCGCTGCGCACCAGGCGCGCCGTGCCGTCGGGATGCCGACACGAGCCGCGGCCGTCGACGAGATCGACGATTCGGTCCACCTCATCGAGCAGCGCGTCATCGACCCGGCCGTAGGCGAGGTCGTCGAGCAGAGCGGCCAACGTGGGCAGACCGTTGAGGCAGGGACCGCACTGGCGGGCACTCTGCTCGGCGAGATAGGCGACGGCGTTCGCAGTGCGCGCGAGCCCGCATTCATCCATGCCCAACACGTGGATGATTCCCGCGCCTGGGCTTGCCCCCAACGGCGCCAAACCCGTGCGCGACATGCGCGCGGTGTCGAATGCCGCTGCCGGGATCCAACTGCCGTGATAGCCGCCGACGAGCACCGCGCGAACGCTGCCCGGATCGGTGTCGGCGGCGGCGGCGATCACGCTCGCCACGAGGGCGCCGGTGGGCACTTCGGCGACGCGGCGACAGTGCACCGCACCCGACAGCGTGACGAGCATGCTGCCCGGCTCGGCCCCGTCGCCCACGCCCCGAAACCACGTGGCGCCGAAGCGCGCGATCAACCCGATGTTGGCCAGGGTTTCGACGTTGTTGACGAGCGTGGGCCGTCCGCGCACTCCCGATATCGCGGTGACGACTTTTCGGTCGCGTGGCAGCGCGGGGCCGCCTTCGATTCGCCGGATGGCCGCGGACTCCTCGCCGGCGACGAATGTGTCAGGGGCTTCGACCAGGGTGGGGGTGTAGCGGTCGAGTCGTGCCGCTTTGCGCTCCTCGATGGCGTATGACACCGCGGGCATCAGTCGCGCGGGCAGATACAGGTAGACCGTGCGGGCGCCGACGGCCGCCGCAGCGGCCGTCAAGCCGTCGAGCACCAGATGCGGCGCGCGGTCCAGCAAGGCTGCATCCTTGCGGCTCAACGGTTCGCCTTCGGCGCCGTTGGCCACCACCACCGGCTTGCGGCCGGTGACGGCGGCGATTTTGCGGCCGGTCGGGAACCCGCCGCCGCCGCGCCCGGTCAGGCCCGCCTGCTCGAGCATCGGGATCAACTCGCGCCCAAGGCCTGCGGGCATCGGGCCGAAACGCCGACGATGTTCGTCGAGCGTGGGTCCGCCCGCCGCGAAGAGCCTCGGCAGGCTCGGCGGCTGCACAGTGCCCGTCATCGGGTGTCCGCCTGGACTCGCGCGTCTGCGTACTCGACGTAGTCGGCCCGCAGCCGCCACAGCAGTGAGGCGGCCGCCACCAGCGCACAGCATCCGGCGAACAGCAGGAACCATCGGCGTCCGGAATCGGTGCCGTTTCCGAGCGCATGCGCCAGCGCGACCGGCCACAACGCGTAGGTCAGCCAGTGCACCCAACGAAAGACCCGTACGCCGATCCGATGCCGAAGCAGGCTCGTGACGATGACGACGGCGAGAACGTCCAGCGCCAGTGTGCCCAGCCCCAGCCACACCGGTTTGTACGCACCGAGGAAAGGCACCACGAAGTCGACGACGCGCAACTGCGCGTAGGGATCGAGAAACAGCAGCGACACGTGCAGGGCCACCAGCAGCGTGGCGGCCAGCGCCGCGAAGCGGTGCACATCGGCGACGGCGAACCGCGGCAACACGATCAAGGAGCGTCCCGAGCGCGTCGCGATGCCCAGCGCCACCGACAACGTCATGAAGGCCAGCGCCACGATTCCGGTGCCGCGCCCCAGGGCCCACAGCGCCTGGTCGATCACGGCCGGCTCCCAGCATCGGGTTCGGGCCACCCGCCGACGGTGTGTACAACGCGGTCGCCATCGACCAGGCGGGCCGGAAGACCAAGGAAGTCAATCCAATCCAGCGCGCGCCATCCCCGGACGATGGCGGCCGTGCTGACGGTGTTGGCGGCGAAGCACGCCGGCGCGGCGACGCTGACCGTGCGCCACACGGGCTGGGCTGGGCGGCGTGTCCGGGGGTCGAGGATGTGGTGGACCGGCGTCGTGCCCGCGCCCCAGCGGCGGCGGACGGTGCTCGACGTGGCCAGCGAAGCCCCTGCGGGCAGTGAGATCGCGGCGGCGGGATCGTCATCGTGGTCGTGGACCAGCACCTCCCAGCCGCCCTGCGGCGCCGGCCCGGCCGTGGCGATGTCGCCGCCCAGGCTGACGAGCACGCCGCTTCCCGTGGCGGTGTGCACCCGCTGCGCGCAGCGGTCCGCGGCGACCGCCTTGGCCGTCGCACCCAGGTCGAGCGTCACGCCGTCAGGCACGGTGACCAGACCGTCGTCGAGGCTGATCATCGACCACGTCGCCGGAATCGTCATCGACGCCGCCACCGGGTCGGCGCGGTGAACACCGGCGAAGTCGCGGTCGTACCCGAGTGCGATGAGCGCGGCGCCGACGGTCGGGTCGACATCCCCGTCGGTCACCTCTGCGGCCGCCAGCGCCGCGTCGAGCAGTTCGGCCAGCAGAGGGCTCACCGGAGTCGGCAGGCCGGGTGTCGCGGCGAGTGCATTGATTTCGGAGTCCGGCCGGAAGCGGGATGCCGCCCGTTCGACGGCGTCGAGTTCACAGTCGACCTCGGCGCGCGCGGCGGCGAGGCAGTCGGGTTCGGCCACGGCGATCGTCATGGTCGTGCTCCACTGCTGCCACTCGGTGGTCGCGACGGAGACGTGTTCGCTCGCGACGGTCATGAGCCGCGGGATATGACGATGGGCGGGGAGTACTTCGGCGCCATCACGGTCGTCGGGGTCAGCGAGCGCTTGCGGGTCGTCGTCGGGGGAGTCTTCACCACGGGCGCGGGCGCCTCGGTGCTGACCGGCGCCTGCTGGACAGTCGTTTCGGGGACGTACTGCGGGACCTGGGTACGGGTGACGACCGGGGCCTGTTCGACGGCTTTCTGTTCGATTGTCTCCGGTGCGGGAGGTGGTGCGACCGGCGCGGGTGGCGGGGCGACGGTAGGCGTGACGGCCTCGGGTGCCGCCTCGGGTGCCGGTGGGAGGGCCGCGCCGGGGTCGGTGGCAGGGTCGGGGGGCGCGACGTCGACGACATCGGCAGGCGGGGCGGCCGGGGCCGGTTTGACGGTGTCGGCGTAGGCCAGGGCGGACGCACCCGCAATACCCGCGATGCCGATGCCGGTGAGCGCCCACGACGTCGCGGCGGCGCGGCGGAAGCCCGAACGCGGTGAGTCCATGGCTGCGATGCTGGCAGCCGTTTCTTACAGCCTTCGAAGAACTCCGTCGCGGCCGGTCACGCTCCGGCGCCGGTGCGGCGCGCGGGGACCGTCAACCAGAGACGTGCTCGAGCCGGCGTCCGGTCGCGGCGGGTCCCAGCAGGGCCACCAGACCGGCGAGCAGACCCGTGACACCGATGGCGGCGAAACCGCCGAAGAACGACCAGTGCGCGACGACGACCGGCAGCGCCAGCGCCCCCAGCGCGCCGCCGCTGTGGCCGATGCCGTCGGAGAGCGCGAACAGGGTGGCACGGCCGCGGGTGGGAAAGCTCTCCGCGGTAAACGTGTAGGCGACCTGAAGGTAGGAACCCAGCGCCACCGCCGCCAGGAACGCGCC
The DNA here is from genome assembly GCF_003347205.1 of Mycolicibacterium moriokaense. Lineage (GTDB taxonomy): Bacteria > Actinomycetota > Actinomycetes > Mycobacteriales > Mycobacteriaceae > Mycobacterium > Mycobacterium moriokaense_B. The sequence goes on along the minus strand of NZ_QQBJ01000002.1, from coordinate 343,261 downwards.
CGCCGAGATCGCGACGTCGCCGGCGAAGGAGCCGACGAGCAGCATCCCGATCAACCACACCACCGTCGAGATCAGGATGAGCACTCGCCGCTCCAGACGATCGACGAGCACCAGCATCGCCGCGGCGCCCACCGGATAACCGGCCGCCCCGATGGCCAAGAACAGGATCGACCCGCCGATTGCCGCACCCTTGTCGGTCATCAGCTGGGTTGCGTCGCCGAGGAATCCGTAATTGCCGATGTACCAGAGGAACCACATCGATATCAGGATCGCGAGCCTTCGGCCGTACGGGCGGGCGAACAGACCATGCCAACCAGCGCGCCCCTCGTCGACGGACTCGGCCGCTGGATCCGGCAGCGACACTCCGCACTGCGCACACGTCTGCTCCATCCGCGCCACCGTGCGTTCGGCCTCACTGACCCGCCCGTGCAGCACTTCCCAGCGCGGCGACTCGGGCAACACCGTCCGCGCGACGAGGCCCAGCAGCGCGATCGCACCGCCGATGACGAACAACAGACGCCAGCCGTGCGCGAAGTGCGGCACCAGGGCCAGAGCGACGAACGGCGTGACGGTCTGGCCGAGGATGCCGATCACGAACGTCAGCACCGTGATCCGGCCGCGCACCCGTGCCGGCGCGAGCTCGCTGACGTAGGTCGACACGAGATTGAGGTCGGCGCCGACACCCATCCCGGTGACGAACCGGAACACCGCCAACGAGACGAGACCCTGCGCGGCGGCGTCGCCGAAGGATCCGACGGCCGTCAGAGTCATGGTCAGGATCAGCATCCTGTAACGGCCGAAACGGTCGGCCAGCGATCCGATACCGATCGACCCAACGGCATACCCGACCAGACCGACCGCGACGGCTACGAATACGCCCTCGCTGCCGGTCAGACCGAACTCATCCGTGATCGCCGGTAGCGCGTAGCCGATGTCGGCGATGTCGTAGAAGACGAAGAAGTAGCCGATGCCGATGATCGCCAGGAAATGCCGGGGCAAAGCCCAGACCGGGATGCGGTCGAGACGGGCAAGGATGTCATGGCCCATGCGGTGCTCGCGCCTCCGTCGGCTCGACTTACCGGTTCGGCGCCCCGGTGTCTGGATGATGAAGGGGCGCGCCACCGACGACCTTAGGCGCTTGACGTCGGATGACCTCAGCCGCATCGTTCACGGCCGAAAGGCCGCTGCCGACAGGGCGAGGCGGCGACAATCGACTTCATGGATTCCAACACCGTGACCTGCCCGCACTGCGGGCGGCGCAACCGCGTCTCCGCCGGCGGCAGCGGCAGGCCGCGGTGTGGGCAGTGCCGCCAGTGGTTGCCCTGGATCGCGTCGGCCGGCGACGGCGACTTCGCCGACATCGCGGAGGGCGCGTCGGTGCCGGTGCTGGTCGACCTGTGGGCCACCTGGTGCGGACCGTGCCGGATGGTCAGCCCGGCGCTGGAGCAACTCGCCGGCGAGCGCGCCGGATCGCTGAAACTCGTCAAGGTCGACGTCGATACCGCGCCGAATCTGTCGAAACGGTTTGAGGTGCAAGCCGTTCCGACATTGTTGCTGATGGACAAGGGCCGTGTGCTGGCCCGCAAGGCCGGTGCCGCCCCGGTCGCGGCGCTACGAAACTGGCTGGACGACGCGCTGCGGAGCTAGGCGGTTAGTTGCAGGCGTTGCGCGCCTGCCGTACGGCGAATTGCATTGTCCTACGTCGAGATCTGCACCAGGGTCGTGAGTTCGGGCCGGGGTCACAGCCCTCGTGCAGATCTCGCGGACTCAGTTCGGGGGAGTTGCCGGTAACGCGGGTAACGGCGGTGCGCGCACTGCGATCTGCGTCATAGATTCAAAACGGGCGGACAGATCCAGCAAACAGGGTTACCTTCGGCCCATCCCGGGAAAAGCCCGGGTACGGAGGGATAGCGATGAACAAGATCCTCGGCTCTGCATCCGTGGCAATCGCCGCGGCGGCGGTATGCCTCACAATCGGACCGGCGGGACAGGCTGCGGCGGACCCTGAATTGAACGGGTCGTACACCCTTACCAAGGACGACACTCAGGCCACCACGACAGGCTTCCCGTTGTCCAACCCGCAGGTTCGCACCAGCACATGGGTGATCACCTCGTGCGGAGCGGGCTGCGCCCATGTCGCCATGCCGGATATGCCCAGCTTGCCTGGGGCATCCAACGGCGGCGATTTGCACCTGAACAACGGCCGGTGGGAGATGACGCAGGAAACCACACTCATGAAGTGCGGTGCGGGACCGGACATCACGACCATCACGTCGATCGATGCCGCGACGTTGCAGGGGACGCAGGCATCGACGAATCACTGCGTGGGAGACAACACGATCACCTCTCCGGTGACGCTGACCGCTGCATAGGGGTCGTCCACTTCCGGCCATCGAGGGCCGTGCTGCAGGGCTAAGCCGGCGATTTTTGGGACCGTCGGCTCAGCCGGCGCGCTTGCCCGCCTGCTCGTCCACCGCGAATGCCGCGGCGCCCGCGCGTCGACGAATCACCGCGCGACCGCCGTTACCGGGCGCGATAACCACACCGTGCAAGGCGCGCCGCTCATCCGGTGCGTCGGTTGGTTCGAAATGCAATTCGCGCAGCAGCGTGCGCAGCACGACGTCCATCTCCATGCTCGCGAACGCGGCTCCGGTGCATCGTCGAATGCCGCCGCCGAACGGGACAAAGGTGCGCGCGTCGGGGTTGGCGCCGAGAAAGCGGTCCGGGTTGAACGACGCGGGATCGGGGTAGTTGTCCGCCCATTCGTGGACCAGCGGGAAGCTGACCATCAGCGTGTGGTTCTCTGGAATGACCCACTCGCCCAGTCGAATTCGCTTCTTGGTACCGCGAATTGCGGAGTCGATGCCGGGGCGGATGCGTTGGACCTCCAAGATCGTCGCGTGCCGTAGTTCCGAGCCGCCGTCATCGACTTCCTCGGTCAGTCGAGCAAGCAACCGCGGGTGCCGGCGCAACCGTTCTATCGCCCACGTGAGCGCGGTGGCGGTCGTTTCGTGACCGGCGGTGAGCAAGGTGAGCAACTCGTCGGCGATATGTCCGTCGGAGATCGCCCCGCCGTCTTCATAGCGAGCCTTGAGCAAGAGCGAGAGCACATCGGTGCGCGCATCCGAATCGGGGTCCGTGCGCGCATCCGCGATGAGCGAGCCCACGATCTCGTCGTACCTGCGTCGGTAGTCGAGGAACTTCTGCCAGGGCTTCCACGGACCGAGGTCACGGCGCGCCTTCGGCGGCAACAAAGCAAAAGGCGATCCGATCGCGACCGCGGCCGGCAGCAACTGGCGCAGTTCCTCCAGCGCGGGCCCCTCAGCGCCGAAGACGGTGCGAAGGATCACGTTGAGGGTCAGTCGCTCCATCGGTTCGAGCATCTTGAACTCGCGGTCTTCGGGCCAGGTGGCGATCTCGCGCAGAGTCTCTTCCTCGACGACGGACTCGTAGCTTCTCATCTGCTTGCCGTGGAATGGCGGCGTGAGCAGTTTGCGGCGCTTGAGGTGTTCCTCGCCGTCGAGGCCGAATGTCGAACCCGGTCCGATGATGCTGGCGAAGTTGTTGTTCACGACGCCGACCAGGTCGCTGCTGGTGGTGAAGAGATCCTTGATCAGGTTCGGGTCGCTGATCACCACCGTCTTCCCGATCAGCGGCACGTTGATGCTGAAGACCGGCCCGTAATGACGTCGAAAGGCCGCCAGCATTTTGATTCTCGCGCCGACGAAGCCGATGCCCTGAACAGCGCTAGGAATACGCGGTCCCGGAGGAAGCCGCAATTCGTCGTTCGTCGCGGTTGCCATTCGCCCCCCGAAGTTTCCCAAGATTCCGCACAGTGCCGGAAAGCTACCGCAATTCGGAAGGCGCCTGACGACGATTTCGCGAAGTCGGAGGGGATACGGGTTCCCAGGACCCTGATTTCGGGCAACAGCCTTTGAGCCAGCTGGGAAGTTGCTGAACGTTGACTCGGGCCAGCGTCGAATCGACTGCAAACGGTGAATGACGGATCACGCTCAAATGCGGTGGGGACGGCGTTGCGCGATCCCGATGGAGCGGGCGACGGGAATCGAACCCGCGTAGCTAGTTTGGAAGACTAGGGCTCTACCATTGAGCTACGCCCGCGTGTACAGCAGCACCACACTGTACCGGCGGCTATCCAACCAAATCCAATTAAAGGTTCGGCGTGGCTGGGCCGTAGTATCTGCGGTGGTCCGACGGGGTGTAGCGCAGCTTGGTAGCGCATCCGCTTTGGGAGCGGAAGGCCGCAGGTTCAAATCCTGTCACCCCGACCAGCAGTACCGAATGAACCGCAAACGAGATCTATAGAGGAGCGCGACCGTGAAGAGCACCGTCGAGCAGTTGAGCCCCACCCGGGTTCGCATCAATGTGGAGGTGCCCTTCACTGAACTGGAGCCCGACTTCGACCGGGCCTTCGCCCAGCTGGCCCAGCAGGTCCGCCTGCCGGGCTTCCGGCCGGGCAAGGCGCCGCGCAAACTGCTCGAGGCCCGCATCGGCCGCGGCGCTGTCCTGGAGCAGGTCGTCAACGACGCCCTGCCCAGCCGCTACAGCCAGGCCGTCACCACCTCCGAAGTGAAGCCGCTCGGCCAACCCGAGATCGAGATCACCAAGCTCGAGGACGGCGCGGAGCTCGTCTTCACCGCCGAGGTCGACATCCGCCCCGAGATCGAGGTGCCGGATCTGGAGGCCCTCAAGATCGAGGTCGACCCCATCGAGGTGACCGACGAGGACATCGACACCGAACTGCAGAACCTGCGCGCCCGCTTCGGCACCCTCACCGGCGTCGAGCGCGGCGCCGAGAACGGCGACTTCGTCTCCATCGACCTGTCCGCGTCCGTCGACGGCGAGGACGTGCCCGAGGCCAAGACCGAGGGCCTGTCCCACGAGGTCGGCTCCGGACAGCTCATCGAAGGCCTCGACGACGCGCTCGTCGGCCTCAAGGCGGGGGAGACCAAGGTCTTCCCCACCACGCTGGCCGCCGGCGAGCACGCGGGTCAAGAGGCGCAGGTGACGGTCACCGTCAACTCCGTCAAGGAACGCGAGCTGCCAGAGCCCGACGACGAATTCGCGCAATTGGCAAGTGAATTCGACACCATCGACGAGCTGAAGGACAGCCTCAAGGATCAGGTCGAGCGGGTGAAGCGCGTCCAGCAGGCCGAGCAGATCCGCGACAAGGCCCTCGAGACGCTGCTCGACCAGATCGAGGTGCCGCTGCCCGAGAAGATCGTGCAGGCCCAGATCGATGACACCGTGCACAACGCGATCCACCAGCTCGACCACGACGAGGACGCGTTCGCCAAGGCGCTGGAGGCCCAGGGCAGCAGCCGCGAGGAGTTCGACAAGGACAACAAGGAGAACTCCGAGCGCGCCGTCAAGACCCAGCTGGTGATGGACGCCATCGCCGACCAGCTCGACGTCCAGGTCGGCCAGAACGACCTGACCGAGCGCCTGGTGCTGATGTCGCGGCAGTACGGCCTCGAGCCGCAGCAGCTGCTGCAGTACCTGCAGGAGAACAACCAGCTGCCGGTGATGTTCGCCGACGTGCGCCGCGGGCTGGCCGTCGCCGCCGTGGTGCACGGCGCCACCGTCACCGACACCGACGGCACCGTGATCGACACCACCGAGTTCTTCGGCCCGTCGCAGTCCACGGATGCCGCCGAAGCCGCCGCCCAGATCGCCGCACAGGTGCAGGCGGCCAACGAGGGCGCTGCGGACGGCGCCGACGACGGTGTCGTCGACGCGCAAGACACCGAAACCGAGGCAGCTGACGAAGAGGCATCCGCCGAGACGAAGTGATGCTCTGAGCGAACGCGCCCCTGTCAGGGAGTGCGTCGCGGCGCAGGTTGGTTAGTGTTCGGTGAGAGCAATCAAGAAAGCAGGTATCCAGTCGTGACTGACATGCGTTCGAACGGGCAGGGGTTCAACCTCGTCGACTCCGTCTATGAGCGCTTGCTCGCCGAGCGCATCATCTTCCTGGGATCACAGGTCGACGACGACATCGCGAACAAGCTGTGCGCCCAGATTCTGCTGCTGTCGGCGGAGGACCCCACCAAGGACATCCACCTCTACATCAACTCGCCCGGCGGCTCGATCAGCGCGGGGATGGCCGTCTACGACACCATGGTGCTCGCGCCGTGCGACGTCGCCACCTACGCCATGGGCATGGCCGCCTCGATGGGCGAGTTCCTGCTGGCCGCCGGCACCAAGGGCAAGCGCTACGCCCTGCCGCACGCCCGCATCCTGATGCACCAGCCGCTGGGCGGCATCACCGGCGGCGCCGCGGACATCGCCATCCAGGCCGAGCAGTTCGCCGTCATCAAGAAGGAGATGTTCCGCCTCAATGCGGAATTCACCGGTCAGACGCTGGAGCGCATCGAAGCCGACTCCGACCGCGACCGCTGGTTCACCGCGCAGGAAGCCCTCGAGTACGGCTTCGTCGACCACATCATCACCAGCGCCAACCTCAACGGAGTGAAGCCATGACCGACCACACTCACCCGTCTTTGGACGCCCGACTTACGCCGCAGGCTCGCTACATCCTGCCGTCGTTCATCGAGCACTCGAGCTTCGGCGTCAAGGAGTCCAACCCGTACAACAAGTTGTTCGAGGAGCGCATCATCTTCCTCGGCGTGCAGGTGGACGACGCGTCGGCCAACGACATCATGGCCCAGCTGCTGGTGCTGGAGTCGCTGGATCCCGACCGCGACATCACCATGTACATCAACTCGCCCGGCGGCTCGTTCACGTCTCTGATGGCGATCTACGACACCATGCAGTACGTCCGCGCCGACATCCAGACCGTGTGCCTGGGCCAGGCCGCCTCGGCCGCCGCGGTGCTGCTCGCCGCGGGCACGCCCGGTAAGCGCCTCGCGCTGCCGAACGCCCGCGTGCTGATCCACCAGCCTGCGCTGTCCGGCGTCATCCAGGGCCAGTTCTCCGACCTGGAGATCCAGGCCAAGGAGATCGAGCGGATGCGCACGCTGATGGAGTCGACGCTGGCGCGCCATACCGGCAAGGACCCCGAGACCATCCGCCGCGACACCGACCGCGACAAGATCCTGACGGCCGACGAGGCCAAGGAGTACGGCGTGATCGACACGGTGCTGGAGTACCGGAAGCTCTCGGCGCAGACGGCTTAGTTCCCGTCGGACGTATCGATTCTGCGGCCAGATCGCGATCGGCGTTCTTTTCGCGATCTGAGCGCAGAATGGAGTTTTGCAGCGAGGTCGCCATCGCAGATCAGCACGGTATGTTGGAGGCTGCGAACGCCACTTCGCAACTCGACTATCACCTCGGGGGCCGCAGCTCAGTCCGGTAACGGCGACGACACGCCAAGGACACGGCGGCGCGTCCATGGGGGCTGTGGGACGCATGAGGCGTTATGTTTTGCAATGCTCTGCAACTACAGCTAAATATCACCGACGCGATTCGGCTTTATCGGTCGCACCGTGCCGGAAAGAGCGGGTAGCGTCGGGCAATACGCTCGAGCGGCCCACCGACTTGACACTGAACGACTGCGACAGGAAGTAGGGGACTCCACCACCATGGCGCGCATTGGAGACGGCGGTGACCTGCTGAAGTGCTCGTTCTGCGGAAAGAGTCAGAAGCAGGTCAAGAAACTCATCGCCGGCCCCGGCGTGTACATCTGTGACGAGTGCATCGACCTCTGCAACGAGATCATCGAGGAGGAACTCGCCGACGCCGACGACGTCAAACTCGATGAACTGCCCAAGCCCGCCGAGATCCGCGATTTCCTCGAGGGCTATGTGATCGGGCAGGACACCGCCAAGCGCACCTTGGCCGTGGCCGTCTACAACCACTACAAGCGCATCCAGGCCGGCGAGAAGTCCCGCGATTCGCGCGCCGAGCCCGTCGAGCTGGCCAAGTCCAACATCCTGATGCTCGGCCCCACCGGCTGCGGCAAGACCTACCTGGCGCAGACGCTGGCCAAGATGCTCAACGTCCCGTTCGCGATCGCCGACGCCACCGCGCTGACCGAGGCCGGCTACGTCGGTGAGGACGTCGAGAACATCCTGCTCAAGCTGATCCAGGCCGCCGACTACGACGTCAAGCGCGCCGAGACCGGCATCATCTACATCGACGAGGTCGACAAGATCGCCCGCAAGAGCGAGAACCCGTCGATCACCCGCGACGTCTCCGGTGAGGGCGTGCAGCAGGCGCTGCTGAAGATCCTCGAAGGCACCCAGGCGTCGGTGCCCCCGCAGGGCGGCCGCAAGCATCCGCACCAGGAGTTCATCCAGATCGACACCACCAATGTGTTGTTCATCGTGGCGGGCGCGTTCGCGGGTCTGGAGAAGATCGTCTCCGACCGCACCGGCAAGCGCGGGCTGGGCTTCGGCGCCGAGGTGCACTCCAAGGCAGAGATCGACACCCAGGACCACTTCGCCGAGGTCATGCCCGAAGACCTGATCAAGTTCGGGCTGATTCCCGAGTTCATCGGCCGGTTGCCCGTCGTGGCGTCGGTGACGAACCTGGACAAGGAATCGCTGGTCAAGATCCTCTCCGAGCCCAAGAACGCGCTGGTCAAGCAGTACACCCGGCTGTTCGAGATGGACGGCGTCGAGTTGGAGTTCACCGACGAGGCGCTGGAGGCCATCGCCGACCAGGCCATCCATCGCGGCACCGGCGCCCGCGGCCTGCGCGCGATCATGGAGGAAGTCCTGCTGCCGGTGATGTACGACATCCCCAGCCGCGACGACGTCGCCAAGGTGGTCGTCACGCAGGAGACCGTCGAGGACAACGTCCTGCCGACGATCGTGCCGCGCAAGCCTTCTCGGCCCGAGCGCCGCGACAAGAGCGCCTGAGTTTCTCACCGCGAGCAGACGCTAAGGTCCGCTCTGTCCTGGGATCTTGCGGGCATATCCGTCTGCTCGCCGCAAGACAGGCACCTCAGACTGCGGCCGGTACCGCCGCCGTGTTCGCCGGGAACGTGGTCGGCACAGTGGCGATCAACGCCAGGCATTCGACGAAGAAGTAGATCGCCTTGAAGAACTCGAGGAGATCGCCCTCCTCGAGCAGCAGCTTGCGATACATCACGGTCCGGAGGGCGTCGTACCCCTCGAACAACGCCTTCCAGTCGTGATAGTCGGCCGCAAGCACGTAGGTGGACTGCGCCGCTTCCTCCTCGTCGACGATCCGGCAGTCGGTGACCGATCCCTCGCTCCAGCCGACGACGAGAAACTGTGTGCCGCCGCCCAACTCGGCGGGCAGGTTCCTGGCCCCCAACGCCCACGACGACGGATACGTGTAGCGGATCAGGTTGTAGAAGTCCCAGTACTCGGGCAGCTTGCCCGCCAGAGCCTCCTCGGACGGCCCCGCGTTCAGCGACTCCCGCACGTCGTCGGCCCACGGCTGGCTGAAGAACATCGACACGGTCAGCCCCCTGCCAGCACCGGTTCGATCTGCACCAGCAGATCCTCGAGTTCCTGGGACAGTGAGATGCCGACGTCGTTGCACTTGCGTCGCAACTGCTGGATCAACAGCACCCGAACCTCGTCCTCGGTCCAGCCGAGCGGCTCGTAGTACAGCTTGCGGCTGGACACCCCGCTGATCATCAGGATCGTGCGCAGCGTGTCGTGAATCTCCTTGAGCATCGTCGGGTCACGGCGCACTGCATCCTGCAGATAGCGCATGCCGCCCTGGACGTGGCGCGACTCGTCCCGGCACGTCGCGGTGAAACCGGTGTAGTAGGCGGGCAGGAATCCCCGCCAGCGCGCATACGACAGCGTCACCTTCATCACCGACAACGCCAGCACGCCCTCGATCCAGAGGAAGTACGTCGTGCCGTAGCGCACCCTGGCCCGCTGGTCGTAGGGGTTCCTGCGCAACTCGTCGGCCTGATAGGCGAGCAGACCGAACGGCCCGACGAAGGTCTCCTGCACCCACGGGAACGACTTGTCCAGCACCTCCATGATGTCGGCGCCCTCGATGCCGACGACCTCGCGGTAGAAGCGGTCGAAGAAGACGGTGTGCCGCGCCTCGTCCTCGATCTGCGCGGCGATGTGCAGCTTCTCCTCCTCGGTGGCCCCCATCATGAACACCGGAAGCTCGATCTCGACCTGGCGCTCGCCGTGGTGGAAGCCCGACGCGATCCCGACGAACGACTCGCGTTCGTCCTCGGTCATCTTCTCGGTCCAGTCGATGCGGTCCTGGGTGAAGTCCAGCTCGTAGACGTCCCAGCGCTGCTTGAGGTACTTGCGGTACAGGGTGACGAAGTCGGGTAGCTTCCGCAGGCCCTGGTGCACGTACTCGATCACGTCGTCGATGTCGACCTGCCGGATCTCTGTGAGGTCGCGCCGCTCGATGTCGGCGGTTTCACTCTCGGAGAGGCTGCGTGGTCCCTCGTGCAGCACTGCGGTCGGCGTCTTGAGCTCCGTCATCGGACTCCTTTCCGGTCCCCGTGCCCCCATCGTGCGCCTCCGGCTCAGGTGGCTGTCGCGTTTTTGTCGCTTTCGTCGATCTCGGCGCGCGGGTGGCCGTCGCCGTGCCCGAGCACGTCGGACAGAGAGGCAAACAGGCACCACAGGAGGTACGCCGCGACCGCGACGAACTGCAGGTTCGAAACCATGGATCCACCCTTTCCTGGCAGCGCGGCGCGGGCACGCGTAGTCGGCTACTCGAATCCGGCGGCCGGTTGAACGGGTCGGCACACGTCACGTCGTCACCGCCCGTTCGCCGACCACCTCGTCGATCAGCGCCGCGATCTCGGCGACGCCGTCGCGCTGGGCGTAGGCCGCCTCCAGGTCACGCGCCCGGCGCAGATAGCGGGCGTCGCCGAGGACTTCCCGCACCGCGGCGCGGACGGCCTTCGCGGTGGGCGTGCCGGTCCGCAGGTCGATGCCCGCGCCCGACCATGCGACGCGCGCCGCCACCTCGGGTTTGTCCTCGGTGTCGCCCGCCACCACCAACGGCACCCCGCTGGACAGCGCGCGCTGCACGGCACCGTAGCCGCCGTTGGTGACCATCACGTCGACCTTCGGCAGCAGGTGATCATGCGGAATATACTCGGCGACATAGGTATTGGGCGGTATCGGGAAGCCAAGCTCGGCGGCCGGCGGCCCGCCCGTGGTGGCGACCACCATGACGTTCTCGGCGGCGAGCGCTTCGATCGCCGGTCGCAGCAACCGGCCGGCGTCGGTGTTGTCGACGGTGCCCTGGGTGATGTGCACCACCGGCCGGTCGCCGTCGAGTTTCGGCCACCACGGCGGCGGTCTGAAGTTCAGGGCCGGCGCCGGGTGCACCGCGCCGACGTAGCGCACATTGGCGGGTAGATCGCTTCTCGGATAGTCGAATTCGGGCACGGTGGGCGCCACGAACCGGTCGGCGAGCGCGCCGGTGTCCAGCAGGAACATCGGCAGCTGACGGGAGTTCAGCCGATTCAGCTGATAGTTCGCCGCCTTCTGCGCCCGGCGCAGCAACACCGTCTGTGACAGCAGGTTCAGGGTGCGGTTTCGCAACCTACCCAGCGCGCTGGTCGACGGTGATAGCCCGAGCCCAGCCGGCGCGGTGTCACGGCTGCTGAACATCATCGGGGTGGTGGAATAGAGCACCACCGGCGGCCGCGCCGCGCGATCGCCGAGCACGAACGGCAGTACGCCGAAGAAACCGTAGTCGGCGAGGATTGCGTCGAACCGCCTGTGCGCCAACAGATCAGCGAGCGCCCCGGTCTGATGTGGCATCGGCGCCACGAAGAGCCTCACGATGTCGAAGTTGAGCCGCTTGATGCCGCTGGTGAGCTCGCGACCGCTGTCGGAGTCCAGCAGGGCGGGGTCGAGATCGCCTTGGGCGGGCAGCGTCGCGGGTGTGGCACCCGCCGCGCGGATGTCCTCGACGCGGTGGGCGCCGGACAAGACGGTGACGCGGTCACCGCGATCCACCAGGCCCCGCGCGACATTGAGCAGCGGGGTGATGTGCCCGAGGGGCGACAGCGCCGCAATCAGTATTTCTGACACCGCTGTGTCCTCCTTTCGATCGTCGAGGCTCAGTGCGACGGGCAGGCGATGTCGACGAAGACCGTCGTGCTCTGTTTCTCGGCCAACGTGGCGGAGTCGGGCAGGGTGGGGTGCATGCCGGTCACTTGGCAGCGGGACAGCGCGACGTTGTTGGTGCTGCCGTTGAGTTCCACCTTGTAGCCCTCGGACTCGAGATCGGTCACCGTGTCCTCGGCCGTTCCGGCGTTGGGGAATGCCGCCGCCGGACCCGCCATGACGAGAGCAGGAACCGCCAGCGCGGCAGCGGTCAGGGTTGCGAGCGCGATCGTCTTCATTTCGAGCCTTCCGATTGGCGAGCCTCAGCTGTGCTCGCGTGTTTTCACCGACGACTCAGAGCGTGTCGAAGAAGGCGCGACGGAACTTGGAGGATGTGTGGAGATTGCGGGGAGATCGCAGGTAGACGCGCTGCGGCTAGCGCTTGATGCGGTCCGGCCGGGTGTAGACGTTCATCGACTCGCCGCGCAGGAACGCCACCAGGGTCACTCCGGACTGGCTGGCCAGGTCGACGGCGAGCGATGACGGCGCCGACACCGCGGCGAGCACGGGGATGCCCGCCATCACCGCTTTCTGGGTGAGCTCGAAGGAGGCGCGGCCGCTGACAAGCAGCACGGTGCCGCTGAGCGGGATCCTGTTCTGCTCGACGGCCCAGCCGATGACCTTGTCGACGGCGTTGTGCCTGCCGATGTCCTCGCGCACGGCCAGCGTCGTGCCGTCGGCGTCGAACAGCGCCGCGCCGTGCAGCCCGCCGGTGCTGGCGAAGACCTTCTGCTCGGCGCGCAGCTGCTGCGGCATCGAAGACAGCGTGTCGGCTTTGACCTGCGAGGCGTCGTCGCCCGGCGAGTAGCGGCTGATGGTGCGCACCGCGTCGAGCGACGCCTTGCCGCACACCCCGCACGACGACGTCGTGTAGAAGTTGCGGGTGATGTCGACCTGCGGCATCGCCACCCCGGGCGCCAGCGTCACGTCCAGCACGTTGTAGGTGTTCAGGTTCTCCGGCCCGACGCCCTTGCAGTAGCGCACGGTCAGCAGGTCATCACGATGCCCGATGACGCCCTCAGTGAGCAGAAAGCCTTGGGCCAGTTCGACATCGGATCCCGGCGTGCGCATCGTGACGGTAATCGGCTTGCCGTTGACGCGGAGCTCAAGCGGCTCCTCGACGACCAGTGTCTCGGGCCGCGCCACCGCGTCGTCGGCGGTGACGTGCCTGACCCGCCTGCGCGCCGTTACCCGTCCCATGCTTTGTCCAACCGGATGACGATCGACTTGGACACCGGCGTATTCGACTTGGCCGCGGTGTGATCCAGCGCCACCAGCGGATTGGTCTCCGGATAGTAGGCCGCCGCGTTGCCGACCGGGGTGGAGTACGCCACCACCCGGAAGTCCTTGGCGCTGCGCTCCTGGAGGTGACCGTGGCCGTCGGTGAACTCCGAGACGAGATCCACCCTGTCGCCGTCGGACAGGCCGAACGCCTCGAGGTCGGCGGGGTTGACGAACACCACCCGTCGGCCGCCCTTCACACCGCGGTAGCGGTCATCGAGACCGTAGATCGTGGTGTTGTACTGGTCGTGGCTGCGCAGTGTCTGCAACACCAGCCGTCCCTGCGGCACCGGCACCCACTCCAGCGGATTCAAGGAGAAATTGGCTTTGCCTGTGTTGGTAGGGAATTCGCGTGCATCGCGCGGCGGGTGCGGCAGCTGGAAGCCGTCGGGTCGGCGGACCCTGGTGTTGTAGTCGGTACAGCCGGGCACGACGGCCGCGATCGCCTCGCGGATCTGGTCGTAGTCGTCGTTGAACGTCTCCCACGGCACCGGATGCTCCGGACCCAGCAGCGTCCTGGCGAGTTGGCAGACGATGGAGACCTCGCTGCGCACCTGGTCGCCGGGCGGTGTCAGGTTGCCCCGCGACAGGTGCACCATCGACATCGAATCCTCAACGGACACCATCTGTTTGCCGCCCGCCTGGACGTCCCTGTCGGTGCGGCCCAGCGACGGCAGGATCAGTGCGGTGGCGCCGTGTACCACGTGGCTTCGGTTGAGCTTCGTCGACACCTGCACGGTCAGCGAGCAACTGCGCAGGGCCGCTTCGGTGACGGCGGTGTCGGGCGTGGCCGAGGCGAAGTTGCCGCCCATCCCCATGAACACCTTCGCGCGGCCGTCGCGCATGGCCCGGATCCCGTCGACGGTGTCGACGCCGTGCTCGCGCGGGCTGACGATGCCGAACCGGTCGTCGAGCGCGGCAAGGAACGACTCCGGCATCTGCTCCCAGATGCCCATGGTGCGGTCGCCCTGCACGTTCGAGTGGCCGCGCACCGGGCACAGGCCCGCGCCGGGCTTGCCGATCATGCCGCGCATCAGCAGCACGTTGGACAGCTCGGCGATCATCGACACCGCGTGCCGGTGCTGGGTCAGGCCCATCGCCCAACACGCGACCGTCCGTTCGGATTCGGCCAGCATCGTCGCGACCCGGTCCAACTGGTCGCGGGTGATGCCCGTCGCCTCGACAACGGTGTCCAGGTCGATCCCGCGGGTGCGTGCCTCGTACTCGGCGAAATTCGCGCAGTGCGAGTCGACGAAGTCGCGGTCGATGATGCTGCCCGGCGCGCGGTCGTCGGCCTCGATGAGCAGCCGGCCCAGGCCCGCGAACAGCGCCATGTCGCCGCCGAGCCTGATCTGGACGAACTCGTCGGCGATCGGCACCCCGTGTCCGACGACGCCGTGCACCTTCTGCGGGTCCTTGAACCGGATCAGGCCGGCCTCCGGCAGCGGGTTGACCGCGATGATCTTGGCGCCGTTGGCTTTTGCCTTCTCCAACACCGACAGCATTCGCGGATGGTTGGTACCCGGGTTCTGTCCCGCGATGACGATCAGGTCGGCCTTCGTGACGTCCTCGACGGTCACCGAGCCCTTTCCGACGCCGATTGCGTCGGTCAGCGCCGCGCCGGACGACTCGTGGCACATGTTCGAGCAGTCCGGCAGGTTGTTGGTGCCGAAGCTGCGGACCATCAACTGGTACAGGAACGCGGCCTCGTTGCTGGTGCGCCCCGAGGTGTAGAACATCGCCTCGTTCGGGCTGTCCAGGCGGCGCAGTTCGGCGGCGATCAATTGGTACGCGTCGGCCCAGTCGATGGGCCGGTAGTGGTCGTCGCCGGGCCGAAGCACCATCGGATGGGTCAGCCGACCCTGCTGCGACAGCCAGTACTCGGGTTTGGCGCCGAGTTCGGCCACCGAGTGGCGGGCGAAGAACTCGGGCGTGACGACGCGTTTGGTGGCCTCCTCGGCGACGGCTTTCGCGCCGTTCTCGCAGAACTCCGCCAGTTTGCGGCCGCCGTGCTCCTCGGGCCACGCACACCCGGGGCAGTCGAAGCCGTGCCGCTGGTTCAGCCTGGCCAGCGCGGCGGCCGTGCGCACGGCGCCCATCTGGCGCAGCCCCCGTTGCAGCGACACCATCACCGCCTTGACGCCCGCGGCCTCGCGTTCGCGAGAAATAACGGTCACGGCATGTTCGTCGTAGCCGGCAGCGCTGTCCCTGCCGGGGTGGCGTCGAGCGGGCATGACTCCAATCTACGTCGGCGGGTCGACGATCTGGACCACGCCGCCGGTCACGCCCGCGATGAACAGCCTGCCGGTCGTCGCGTCGACGCCCAGCGTGTAGGGGTTCTGCACGGTCGGCAGCCTGCGCACTTCGCGCGGTGTCGGCTGGCTCATGTCGTAGCCGACGACCTCGTTGGTGCCGGACGATGCGACCCACAGCAGGTCACGGGTGGGATCGTAGGTGATCCCGTACGGGCCGCCCGGTTGCGCGATCTCGCCGACCTGATGCGGCGCGGGCAGCGGATCGAAGACGCGTACCGCGTCGCCCCTGGTGTCCGTGGCGATCAAGCGGCCGTGCTTGTCGGCCACCAGATGCGTCGGGCCGTCGCCGGCCGGCGTCGATCCGACGATGTTCAGGTCTTTGGTGTCGAACACCGTCAGGTCGTTCTTGCGGACGTCGATGTTGCCCATCGACGTGCCGACGGCCGCCAGGCCCGCAGGCTGCACGCTGTTGGCGAATACCTTCACCACATCCAGACCGCGCAGCACCGCGACCGTGCCGCCCTGCTCGTTGGCGACGAACACGGTTCCGTTGGCGGCCTCCGAGGCGTCGTGGGGCACGATGCCGGTGAGGACCTGCGAGACCGGGCGCCCATCCGGCAACTCCACCCGCACCAGCGCGTTGGCGCTCTCGACGGGGACCAGCACCGGCCCGCCCGGGCTGGCCAGTTGCAGGTGGCGGACGAATCCGGGGAGCGGTACGCGGTTGGTGATCTCGCCGCTGTCGACATTGATCAGGACCAGTTCGTTGGGATCCCGCTTGGCGACCGCGACGGTTCGGGTGGCCGCGTCGACGACGACGCCTTCGGGCGCTTTGCCGACGTCCACGATCTTGCCGGGCACCGGGGCGGTCTGTGGCGGTGCGGACTGCGGTTCTGCGGCCAGCGGCAGGTTGTCGGTGGGCGGCGGCGCGCCGACGGTCGGCACCACGCTGGGGATGGGCCGCGGGTTGTCACCCGTCGTGCTCGGCGGGGGTGAGGGCGCCGCATTGTCGGCCGGAGAGCCCTGCGAGCAACCTCCGGCGATCAGGACACACGCCATCAGCGCCGCGATTCGCCGCATACCCCAAGCTACGTGTTCCGGGCGTTTTGAGTTCATTCGCGCCTTCCGCGGGGCTGTTGTTCAGAGCTGAGACACCGAGCGTTAGCGAATGTGTCGTAATGTATTGACAATCGGTCAACACATGTCCAGACTCGGTTCACACGGCACGCTGGACGGCGCAACGCCTGGCGTCTGACGCTTCGAACGGTGTCACAACACTCGATGGAGAAGACTTTTGGCAGTCGCCACAGCAAACAGTTCTCCGGCCGAATCCGGCGTGGGGATGTCTTGCGGGGCGAGCTATTACGCTCCTCGACTGCGTGCCGCGATCGTGGGCACCGGCGGGATTTCCCGCATCCACGGTTGGCGGTTGCAGGACCTCGGGTCGACTGTCGTCGGGGTCTGCGGCCGATCGGTCGACAAGGCGCGCTCGATTGCCGACGAGTTCCGTCCGCGCGGGTCGTCTGATTCGCCGGCGGCTTTCGACGACCTCGCGGCCATGCTCGACGCGACGCAACCGGATGTCCTGCACGTCTGCAGCCCGCACGCTCTGCACGCGGCGCATGCGAAAGAGGCGGTCGGTCGCGGCATCAACGTGATCGTCGAGAAGCCGATGGCCACCAGCACTTCGGACGCCGACACGCTGATCGCCGCCGCGGAGCACGCCGGTGTCACCTCCGCGGTGTGCCTGACCAAACGGTCGTATCCGATGGTCGCCGAGCTGCGCGCGCGGGTGCTCGGCGGTGAACTCGGTGAGGTCAACGCCGTCGGCGGCGGGTTCCTGTCGTGGGACTCCAGTCATGACGACTGGGCGTGGGGCTTCGACCCGGCGATCGCCGGAACCTCCTATGCCACTGCTGATTTGGGCGTCCACTGGCTGGACCTCGCCGAGTTTGTCACCGGTCGGCGGATCACGGAGGTCGATGCGCGCTTCTCGACCCTGCGGCCCACCCGGTACCGCGACGGCAAGCGTGTGCACGTCGAGGCCGAGGACTACGTGCGGCTGTTCGTCGAACTCGACGGCGGTGTGGTCGGTTCCGCGACGTTCTCGGGTGTCACCGCGGGCGAACCCAACGGTTGCACCATCAGCGTCGAGGGCACCGAGGGCGGCTTCGGCTGGAAGGTGAACCGTCCCGACGAGATCGTGCACCGCAGGGCCGACGGAACGGTTGCCACGATCGCCCGGAACCCCGACGCGCTGGCTCCGGGCGCCGCGCGCCTGTCGTTCTCGCCCGCGGGCCACGCAGAGGGCTTCGGTGACGCGTTTCGCAATCTGTTCCGCGACGTCTACTCCGCGATCGGGGGAGCCGACGTGTCCTATCCGACATTGGCCGACGGCCGCCGCATGGTCGGCCTGGTCGAGGCGATCCAGGCGAGTGCTCGCACTCGAAGGGCGGTAAGCATTGACTAGTTTCCCGGTGGACGAAATGCTCACGACGCCCGCAGCAGAGTCCGGCGAGCGCGCCAACGCGATCGAATTGCGGGCCGTCACCAAGACGTTCGGCGATGCCGTGGCGCTGCACCCGCTGGATCTCGACATCCGCGACGGCGAGTTCTTCTGCCTGCTCGGGCCGTCGGGATGCGGCAAGACCACGACACTGAACATCATCGGCGGCTTCATGGCTCCGTCGTCGGGCGTGGTGCGCATCGCGGGAAGCGACATGACCAAGCGTCCGCCCAACCGGCGACCGGTCAACACGGTCTTCCAGTCTTACGCCCTGTTCCCGCACCTCAACGTCATCGAAAACGTCTCGTTCGGGCTCAGGATGGCCCGCGTGCGCAAGAGCGAACAACGTGCGCGCGCACTGGAAGCGCTCGACCTCGTCGGCCTCGGGCAGTTTGCGGAGCGCCCGGTCAGCCAGCTCTCCGGCGGCCAGGCGCAACGCGTCGCGATCGCCAGGGCGCTGGTCAACAAGCCGAGCGTGCTGCTGCTCGATGAACCCCTGGGGGCATTGGATCTCAAACTGCGCAAGCGCCTGCAGACCGAGTTGTCGCTGATCCAGCGCCATGTCGGCACGACGTTCGTCTTCGTGACCCACGACCAGGAGGAGGCGATGGCGCTCGCGGATCGCATCGTGATCCTCAACGAGGGCCGTATCGAGCAGATCGGCACACCCGAGGAGATCTACCGGCGGCCGGCCAGCCTGTTCGCCGCCGACTTCATCGGGGAGTCGAACATCTTGCACGGCAAGAAAGACGGGGGCACCTTCGTACTGGAAGATGGTGCGAGGGTTCCGATCTCAGAGCAAGTGCCGGAGAAGACCACCTCGCTGGTGGTGCGGCCCGAGGCCCTGCGGATCGGCAAAGACGGATTCATCGGCGCACAAGTGCTCTCACGTGGGTATCTCGGGTCGGTCACTCGCATGGTGCTTCAGCTGGAGAATTCGGAACTGCAGGTGGTGTCGTCGTTGAACGACGGCGACATCGCAAATCTCGCTGACATCGGCCTTCAGACAGGTGACTTCGTGAAGCTGTCCTGGTCGACGGAAGCAGCCCATCCTCTTGAAACCCACTGAGAGTCAGGAAGTCGCATGTCCCGAATGTCTGAAGTCAACCTGAGCCGCCGCGCGTTCGTCGGGGGTGCACTGATGTTGGGCGCGGCCGGCCCGCTGCTGCTGTCCGCGTGTTCGTCGTCGAATAATTCGTCCAGCGGCGGCTCCGGCAGTGGAGGCAACGTCAACTGGCTGACGTGGTCCGATCACTACTCGCAGGATCAGCTCGCCAAGGTCGCCGATCAGACCAAGATCACCGGGCAGCCGAAGCTGTTCTCCGACAACGCCGATGCGCTCCTGCAGATCAAGCAGACCGGTTCGCAGTTCGACATGGTCTCCGGTGACGCGCTCTGGGTGAAGAAGTACATGGAAGAGGGCTTGATCGAGCCGTTCGACCTGGCTTCGATCTCGTCGAGTTCGCAGCTGTACCCGATGGCGACGAAGTTCGAGTTCCTCAACGACCCCAAGGGCGCACTGGGTTATCCGTTCTCGTGGTCGACGGTGCAGATCTACTACAACCCCGACAAGGTCAAGACGCCGCCGACGTCGTGGGAGTCGCTGACCGATCCCATGTACAAGGGTCTGGTCGTGGCGGAGAACATCCCGACCGACCTGATGGCGATCGCGGGCATCGCGACCGGCGCGAAGGGTTCGCCGTATGCGCAGTCGCCCGAACAGATCTCGGCGTCGTCGGGCTTCCTGACCGCGCTGAAGCCGAACATGGTGAAGCTCGCCTCGCAGAACAACGAGATCGTCACGATGATGGCCAGCGGAGAAGCCGCCATCGGCATCTCGAACCTCGGCACCGACGTGCGTGTCAAGGACGCCGGCGGCCCCGAACTCAAGTCCGCCTACCCACCCGAGGGCACGATCGGCTTCATCGACTCCGAGATGATCGTCGCCAAGGGGTCGAACAAGGATCTGGTCAAGCCGTTCCTGGATGCGATGCAGCAGTCCGAGTGGATCGTCGAGAACTTCACCACCAACTGGCGTCCGCTGTTCAATCAGAAGGCCGCCGAGGCGCTCACGGCGGACCCGAAGACCGCCGAGAACGCCAAGCGGCTGTTCATGACCGATCCCGAGAAGGCGTTGCAGATGACGCTGAAGGGCCCGGCGCAGGACCAGCAGGCCTACACCGAGGCGTTCAACAAGGTGTTCGGGGCCTGATATGACTGTTGCCTCCTATGCCCGCGACGCGGGCGGGGGGCCTGGTGAGACGCAACCACGACGCGCTGACGCCAAGAAGGATCGCCGAGACTGGCGTCAGTTCGTCGGGTTCGCACCGGCCGCAATCCTTTTCGGGGTGTTCTTCATCGCCCCGTTGTGCCTGATCGTCGTCTACTCGTTCTGGGTCACCAAGAACTACGAGTTGGTTCCGGATTTCACCACGGCCAACTACAAGTCGATCCTGACGACGGGCACCTATGTGCGGACGTTCGGCAAGACGGTGCTGATGGCCGCCCTCGCCACGCTCACCGCGCTGGCGCTGGCGTTCCCGTTCTGCTACTGGCTGGTGCGCTATGTCCCGAAGAGGCTGCAGCGGGTGGGTCTGCTTCTGGTGGTCCTGCCGTTCTGGACCAGCTATCTGCTGCGGGTCTACGCGTGGGTGGCGATCCTCGGCGACAACGGTGCGATCAACTCTCTGCTCAAGGCGCTGGGCCTGACCGATGCTCCGATCCGGCTGTTCCTGTACGACAACCCCGGCGTCTTCATCGTCCTGGTGTACCTGTACTTCCCATTCGCGGCGCTGACCTTGTATGCCTCGCTGGAGCGGTTCGACTGGCGGTTGTTGCACGCCGCCGTCGACCTCGGGGCCACCCCGATGCGCGCCATCGCCAATACCTTGCTGCCGCAGATGCGGTTGGCGTTCGTGACGGCCGGAATCTTCGTGTTCATCCCGATTCTCGGCGAGTATCTGGCGCCCGCGGCGATCGGCGGCACACACGGCGTGATGATGGGAAACCTGGTCGCCAACTTCTTCTCCGGCTACCTGCTTCCGCTCGGGTCGGCGGCCAGCGTGCTGATCGCGATGGTGATCTTCATCGTGCTGATCGTGTTCCGGCGCAGCCTCGACACCAAGGACATCTATGTCTGACGATTTGGCGGCGGTGAACCCGAGGGCCCGGCTGTTCCGGACCATCCTGTCGGTCTACGGCATCGCCATCTACATCTTCCTGTTCGCGCCGATCGCGGTGATGATCCTGTTGTCCTTCAACACGTCTCGGGTCGTCGGATTCCCGATGGCCGGCTTCACCACCGACTGGTACGCGCGGCTGACGCACGACACCGTGATCCTCAACGCGCTCGAGAAGTCCTTGATCGTGGCGTTCTGGGTCACCGTGCTCTCCACCGTCATCGGCACCATGGCGGCCTTCCCGTTGGTGCGCGCCAACATCAAGAACCGCGGCGGGGTACGGGTTTTCATCACCCTGCCGATCATGATGCCCGGCCTGTTGATCGGCGTGGCCATCCTGGTGCTGGCGACCAACGTGCTTCACATCCAGCCGTCGCTGTACACCGCGATCATCGGGCAGACGGTGCTGGCCACACCGTTCGTCATCCTGGTGGTGTCCTCGCGGCTGGAGGCGCTGGACCGCAACCTCGAGCGCGCCGCGGCGGACCTGGGCGCCAATGCAGCGCAGCGGATCAGGTTCGTGGTGCTGCCGCTGATCTATCCGGGCATCATCGCCGGAGCGTTGATCGCGCTGACGCTCTCGCTCGACGAGTTCGTCGTCACCAACTTCATCATCGGCGCCGACCAGACCCTGCCGATCTACATCTACAACCAGCTCAAGTTCGGCATCACCCCCGAGGTCAACGCCCTGGCGACGCTGATGCTGCTCGGCACGCTGGCTGTCGCGGCCGCGACATTCGGGGCGCTGCGCCTGGTCCAGATGCTCGCGTCCGTCCGAGGCCGCAGGCCCGCCGGCGGCCAGACCGCCGAGTCCACCGACCGATTGGAAGAACCCGCCCGTGCCTGACCGTGACGTTTCCGTCGTCCTCGAGGCGTTTCTCGACTACTCGCTCGACGAGGTGCTGACCTGGTTGAGCACCGAGGTGCCGGAGATCACCGCGGTCGAAGTCGGCGCCGGTGGCTACGCCCCGCACCCGCACCTGGACCCCGACGCGGTGCTCGCCGACGCGTCGGCGCGACAGAACTGGCTGGACACCCTCGATCGGCACGGCATCGGGCTGGACGCGTTGAATGTCTGGGGCAACCCGCTGCATCCCGACCGGGCGATCGCCGACGACCACGACGCCGCGCTGCGACGTGCGGTGCGGTTGGCGGGCGAACTCGGCACCGACACCGTCGTCGCGATGTCCGGTGCGGCAGCGGGCGCGTCGGGTGACCATGCCGCGGTGTTCGGCGCAGGCGGATGGCTGCCGTATCTCGAGGGGGTGCACGAACGCCAGTGGGAGGACGCCGTCGTCCCGTACTGGTCGCAGCTGTCGGAGTTCGCCAAGAAGGAGAACCCCGACGTCAAGATCTGCATCGAGCTGCACCCCGGCACCACGGTGTACAACGTCGAGACCTTCGAGAAGTTCACCGGTCTCGGCGAAAACCTGTATGCCAACCTGGATCCCAGCCACTTCTTCTGGATGCAGATGGACGCCGACCGCATCGTCGACCGCATCATGGGGCGCATCGGCCACGTGCACGCCAAGGACGTCACCTTCAACGACGACGCCCTCGCGCTCAACGGCCTGCTCGACCACCGCTGGCCCGCGACGCCGGAGAAGATGCCGTGGAACTTCTCGGTGCCCGGCCACGGCAAGGACGCCGCGTGGTGGCACCAGTTCATCGCCCGCTTCCAGGACAGCGCCGTGAAGGCGTTCTCCATCGAACACGAGGACCCGTTCGTCGACTCCAAAACCGGGGTCAAGGAAAGCGCGCAGCTGATCAGGTCCGCGCTGGCCCAGTCCCGCTGACCGCTGCGCAGAGCAACACAGGAGGCAATACCCAATGACCCAACGGCTCAAGGTCGGCGTCGTCGGCGCGGGAATCATCGCGCAGGTGATGCATCTGAACTACCTTCGCGAGCTGTCCGATCTGTTCGACGTCGTCGCGCTGTGCGACATCTCCGATCAGAACGTCGCCAACAACGCCGACCGCTACGACATCGCCGGCAGGTACACCGACTGGCGGGAGATGCTCGCCGACGCCGACATCGACGCCGTCTTCATCCTGACGTCGGGCAGTCACGCGCCCATCGCCGTCGCGGCGGCGAACGCGGGCAAGCATGTGCTGGTGGAGAAGCCGATGTGTTTCTCCGTCGCCGAAGGTCTCGAGATGAAGGCCGCCGCCGACGCGGCGGGCGTCACGCTGATGGTGGCCTACCCCAAGCGCTACGACCCGGCGTTTCATCGCTTCCGCGAGGTCGCGACGGACGTCGCCGAACCACGACTGATGCGGGTCACCACGTTCGAGGCGCCGTTCCTGCCCTATGTCGGCCATTACTCGTTGGCACCCGTCGCACCCATTCCCCAGGACGCGATCGCCACCTTCACCGCGGAAACCCAGGCCAGCATCACCCGCGCCATCGGCGAGGCGAACCCGTTCCTGCGCGAGGAGTATCACCTCGTGCTGTTGGACACCCTGGTGCACGAACTGAACACCGTCCGCGGCGTCCTCGGCGAACCGACCAGCCTGGAGTACGTCGACATGCAGCCGGGTCAGCTGACGGTGATCCTCAAGTTCGGCGAACTGTCGGTGTCCATTCACTGGATGGATCTGCCCGGCATCACCCGCTACGGAATGGAATTCGCGCTCTACGGCCCCGAGCGGCGGGTCACTCTGACCTTCCCATCGCCGTTTCTGCGCAGCGCGCCGGCGAGCGTCGAGATCGTCGAGGGGGACACCGGCGCCACGGCGTCGCGCAGCATCAACGAGATCACCTCGTATGACAGCGCTTTCAAGCTCGAGCTGGAGGCCTTCCACCAGTGCGTGGTGACGGGGGAGGCGCCCGCCACCGGCGCCGAGGACGCCATCCACGACCTGGCGCTGTGCGAGGCGATCATCCGGTTCGTGCAAGAGCCGCGGCCGATCCCGGACCCCAGCGCCATCCCCGCCCTGACGTCGGCCAACTAGAAGGAAACAAACAATGAGCAGCAACAGCGGAATCATCGTCGCCAACGCCCCCGTCAGCTACGGCGCATTCGAGGTGACGATCGGATTCGACCCGAACGTCCCTGACGGAGACGACATCCTGGACCAGGTCAGCGAGGCCGGCTATGCGGGCATCGATCTCGGTCCCGTCGGCTACCTCGGCACCACCGAGAACCTCGGAGCAAAACTCGCCAAGCGGGGCCTGGGGCTGGCGGGCGCCTACCTCGAACTGCCCTACGCCGACCCGGAGATGCTGGAGAAGACGCTGCCCGAATTGGACGCGATGCTCGACATCTTCGACGCGATCAAGCCGCTGGGGCTCGGCCCCGACCCGCGCCCGACGCTGGCCGACCTCGGCGTCGGCGACGGTGCGGATTACCGGCGCAACAACCCGGGCTCGGGCGCGCGCCACCCGGGCCGCGGGTACACCGAAGAGCAGTGGGCCGAATTCGCAAGGGGGATGGCCGTCGTCGTCGACAGGTGCCGGTCGCGTGGCTACCAACCGGTGTTCCACAACGAGACCGGCACGTTCGTGGAAGCCCCGGAGGAAGTCGGCAGAATGCTCGCGGTCTCCGAGATCGGGCTGTGCATGGATGCGGGCCATTTCCTGCTCGGCGGCGGTGACCCCGTCGAGTATGTGAAGAAGTGGGCCAACCGGATCGACCACGTGCACATCAAGACCGCGGACCTGTCGCGCTTCGGACAGGTCGTCGACGAGGGACTGCCCACCAACGCCATCTGGGAGCGCGAGGTGTTCCCGAAGCTGGGCGAGGGCGCCCTCGACGTGGATGCGTTCCTGGCGGCCCTGCGCGAGATCGACTACGCCGGTTGGATGGTCGTCGAGCAGGACATCTTCCCGACCACCGCGGAGCGGTTCGCGCAGGCAGCCGCCGACCAGCGGGCCAATCGCGAATTCCTGCGGGAGCGCGGGTTGTGAGCGCGCCCTTCAGGTTCGGGCTCATCGGCGGCGGCCGGATGGGCCGCACCCATCTGCGGGGGTTGGCGGATTCGACCGACGTCGAGATCGTGGCGGTCACCGAGCCCGTCGAGGCAGCCGCGGCGTCGCTGCGCGAGCAGGGCCTGGCGGTGTTTCCCAGCGCCGAGGAGATGTTCGCCGAGTCGCCGCTCGACGGTGTGCTGATCGCGGTGCCGACACCGCAGCACATCGACACCACCCGCAAAGCGCTGGAAGCCGGCCTTCCGGTGCTGTGCGAGAAACCATTCGGGCTGGTGGCCGACGACGCGAGGGCGGCGGGCAGGTTCGCCGCCGAGAAGGGGCTGGCGCTGCAGATCGCCTATTGGCGGCGGTTCGTGCCGCAGTTGACGGCGCTGCGCAAAGATTTGGCCGAGGGTGCGTACGGCACCGTGCACTTTCTGGTGTGCTCGCAGTGGGACGAAGCCCCGCCGCCGTTGTCCTTCCGCAACGACAGCGGCGGCATCTACATCGACATGGGTGTGCACGAGATCGATCAGACGCTGTGGCTTCTCGGCCAGGACGTCACCGAGTTCACCACGCAGTCGTTCCCGACGATCGAGGATTCCGGCGTCGAGAACGACCCGGACAGCACCCAGGCCCTGGTGATGCTCTCCGGCGGGACATCGGCGGTGATATCGCTGGGGCGTTTCTACAAGGGCGGCGACATCGTCTCGGTGGCGCTGTTCGGATCCAGGGATCACACCCGGTTCGACGTGGTGTCGCCGGAACTGGGCGAGGAACCGCAGCTGCAAGCGCTGAAACTGCAGGCCGAGGCCTTCGCCCGGCATGCGCGCGGGTCCGCCCAGGAGGGGACGACGTCCGAGGAGGCCGCGCGCGTGCTCGAACTGGCCCACGACCTGACCGCGCGCGCCGGCGTCGCCGTGCTCGGCGCCACCAGCTAGTTGGCGGGAGTCTCGCGACACAACACAGTCACCGAAGAATTGCGCCGTTGACGCCGGCGTAACAAGTTTGCCATCGATCGTTCCTAAAGTTGGCCGGTCAACTGTCCGTGGAGCAGAAGCGGATCACAAGCGATAGGGAACGAACTTTGAGTGGAAATGCGGTGCGCCTGCAGGCCATCAACAACGTCGAGGCGTATGCGCCGCCGGCCATCAGCTTCGACCCGGCCGAGGCGCCGGGAGCGATCTTCGGTGCCAATGTCTTCACCAAGGCCGAGATGCAAGCGCGGCTGCCGAAGTCGGTGTACAAGTCGGTGGTCGCCACCATCGAAAAGGGCGCGAAGCTCGATCCCGCGGTCGCCGACTCCGTCGCGGCGGCGATGAAGGACTGGGCGCTGGAGAAGGGCGCCACCCACTACGCCCACGTGTTCTACCCGATGACCGGGCTGACCGCCGAGAAGCACGACAGCTTCCTGGAGCCGGTGTCCGACGGCCAGACGCTGGCCGAGTTCGCGGGCAAGACGCTGATCCAGGGTGAACCCGACGCGTCCAGCTTCCCGTCCGGCGGCCTGCGTTCGACGTTCGAGGCGCGCGGCTACACCGGATGGGACGTCACCAGCCCGGCGTACATCCTGGAGAACCCGAACGGCAACACACTCTGCATCCCAACGGTTTTCGTGTCGATGACCGGTGAGGCGCTGGACTACAAGACGCCGCTGCTGCGCAGCCAGCAGGCGATGGGCACGCACGCCGAGCGCATCCTGAACCTCTTCGGTCACGCCGATCCGCAGAAGGTGGTGTCGTTCTGCGGGCCGGAGCAGGAGTACTTCCTGGTCGACCGGCACTTCTTCCTGGCGCGGCCGGACCTGATCAACGCGGGCCGCACCCTGTTCGGCGCCAAGCCGCCGAAGGGGCAGGAGTTCGATGACCACTACTTCGGGGCGGTGCCCGAGCGGGTGCTGGGCTTCATGATGGACACCGAGCGAGAGCTGTTCAAGCTCGGCATCCCGGCCAAGACCCGGCACAACGAGGTGGCGCCCGGCCAGTTCGAGGTGGCGCCGATGTTCGAGCGCGCCAACATCGCCTCCGATCATCAGCAGTTGCTGATGACGGTCTTCAAGACGATCGCCAAGAAGCACGGCATGGAATGCCTGTTCCACGAAAAGCCCTTCGCCGGGGTGAACGGGTCGGGCAAGCACGTGAACTTCTCGGTCGGCAACGCCGAACTGGGCTCGCTGCTGGTTCCCGGTGACACCCCGCACGAGAACGCCCAGTTCCTGGTGTTCTGCGCCGCGGTGATTCGCGCGGTGCACAAGTTCGGTGGGCTGCTGCGGGTTTCGGTCGCCTCGGCGACCAACGATCACCGACTCGGGGCCAACGAGGCGCCGCCCGCGATCATCTCGATCTTCCTCGGCGAGCAGCTGGCCGACGTGTTCGAACAGATCGCCAAGGGTGCTGCTACGTCGTCGAAGGGCAAGGGCAGCATGCTCATCGGCGTCGACACGCTGCCGGTGCTGCCGACCGACCCCGGCGACCGCAACCGCACCAGCCCGTTCGCGTTCACCGGTAACCGGTTCGAGTTCCGGGCCCCCGGCTCGGGTCAGACGGTGGCCGTGCCGATGATCATCCTGAACACGATCATGGCCGACTCGTTCGACTACATGGCGACCATCCTGGAGAAGGCCGTCGAGGACGGCGAGGACTTCGACGGGGCGGTGCAGAAGCTGCTCACCGAGGTCATCACCGACCACGGGGCGGTGGTGTTCAACGGCGACGGGTACTCGGAGAACTGGCAGATCGAGGCCGCGTCGCGCGGCCTGCCGAACCTCAAGACCACGCTCGACGCGATCCCGGAGCTGATCAAGCCGGCGGCGGTCGAGGTGTTCGAGAAGTACGGCGTGTTCAACGAGCGGGAACTGCACAGCCGTTACGAGGTCCGGCTCGAGCAGTACGCGCTCACCATCGCGGTCGAGGCCAAGCTCACGGCCGAGATCGGCTCGACGATCGTGCTGCCCGCGGCGATGCGATACCAGACCGAGGTCGCGCAGAACGTGGCGACGCTGAAGGCCGCCGGTGTCGAGCCGAGTATGGCGGTGCTGGAGTCGGTTTCGGCGCCGATGACGGACTTGACTTCGGCGTTGGCCTCGCTGAAGGCGGGCCTGGACCATTCGGCCGAGGATGCCCACGCGGAGGCCGTGCACGCCCGTGACGTCCTGCTGCCCGCGATGGCCGCGGTCCGTGCGGCCGCTGATGCGCTGGAAGGCATTGTGGCCGACGACCTGTGGCCGCTGCCCACCTATCAGGAGATGCTCTACGTCCTCTGACGAAACTCACTGACGACGTCGTCGAGTGTGGGGGTATCGCCTGCGCTGGGGCAGGCACTGTTAACCCGCAACCCCCACACTCGGCGGCTATCGACGTCGGTCACCCTTGCCGCGCGAGCGTGCGTGTCTGCACAGGACACGCCGCTGGTCTGCGTGCAACTGTGCACGCTCGTAGTGAGGCGAGGGTGCAGACAGATCTTGTCTTCGCGCCGTGTTCTCTAGGGTTGGGGCGTGCCCAGTCCCATCGGCTTCCTTGGTTCCATTTCGATCGATTGCCCCGACCCCGATGCGCTGGCGCCGTTCTACCGCGCGCTACTGGGCCTCGAGGAGGCGTTCGCGACACCCGACCGCGGTGTCGTGTCGCTTTCCGGCGCGGGTCCGATGCTCACGCTGATGCGGGTCGGCACGTACATCGCACCGTCTTGGCCGAACGGACCGCAACATCAGCAGATGCACCTCGACGTGGGAGTCGACGACCTGGCGGCCGCGGTGGCGTCGGCCATCGCGCTGGGTGCGACCGAAGCCGCTCATCAACCGCAGCCGGACAAGTGGCGCGTGCTCATCGATCCCGTGGGCCATCCGTTCTGCCTGAGCACGGTGCGCCCCGACTGATCAAAGCACCTTGAGTGCCGTCCTGGCGGCCGACCCCAGGGCCTCAAGAATCGGCAGCTGCCGGAACGACGTCGACAGGATCTCGACGCCCCACGGTCCGTCGAATCCCTTGTTGCGCAGTACGCCGATCAGACCGGGTAGGTCGAATGACCCCTCGCCGCAGAGCAGTCGGCGTTCGACGGTGTCCTCGAACAGCGTGCCGACGACGTCTTCGGCGGCGTCGTCGAGTTCGACGCCGAACACGTGCTGCGGCTTCAGTGCGGCGCCGAGGTCGCTCAGCGGCGTGCCCGCGCGGAAGACGTGCCACGCGTCGATGATGAGGCCTGCGGCGGGATGGTCTGCGGCATCGATGATCTCGATTCCCATCGGCACCGTCGCGATCGCCGAGAACGGCATGGTCTCGATGGCCACCTTTGTGCCGTGAGCTGCGGCCTCGTCGGCCAAGTCGCGCAGCGGCCCCACCAGCGTCAGCGGGTCCGCGATGGGTGGGCCGTTCTGCGAGCCGATCTTGATGAAAGCCGGCGCGAGCGCGTCGGCCGCCGCCATGAGCAAGTCGCGTGTCTCGTACGTGTGCCCCGGTTCGCCGCGCGGGATCCACCATCGTTCGATGAGTTCGATCTCGATGTGGGTGAGCTCGTGGTCGGCCATCAGGGCGCGCAGTCCGTCGAACCCGATGGTTTCGCGCACGACCGCGAGATCGTCGGCGATCAGCCCGAGGCCGATATAGCCGGCCTCCGCCACCGCGGCGACCCGCTGGGCGATCGGCACCGGACTCGTCGCGGGTGTGTTCAACGGCGACGTGTTGCCCGCGCTGGTCCACGCCGTGGCGATCAGGCGGGGCACCGCGACACCTCGGCGTAGTGAATCGGTTCCAGCCGTGCGGTTTTCAGTGACCGGACCGCAGCTTCGGCGATCGCCTGCGCCTTGAGCGCCTCGTCGAGGTCCGGGCCGATGGTGCCGCGGCCATGGAGTGCGTCGACGAAGTGGTCCAGCGCGGTGCGGTAGCTCGCCGCGACCCTGTCGAACCAGCTGTCCTGCATGCCGTCGTCGACGATCTGATTCCTGGTGTAGCGGGATACCGCGCCCGCACGGTGTCGGCGCGCCTCGACCATGCCCGTCGTGCCGAGCACCTCGATACGTTCGTCGTAGCCGTAGCCGATCTGGCGGGCGCTGTCGATCTGCACCAGCGCGCCGCCGGGAAAGCGCAGGGTGACCGCCGACATGTCCACATCGCCGTAGTCGGTCAGCCTGGGTTCAGTCAGCGCCGAGCCCGTTGCGAACACCGCCTCGGGCTCCTGCTGTGCGATCCACCGAGCCAGGTCGAAGAAGTGCACCGTCTGGTCCCGCATCTGGCCGCCGGAGACAGCGACGTAGTCCAGCGGCGGCAGCGCCGGGCCGCGCGTCGTCATCTGGATCAGCTGGATGTCACCGACGCCGCCGGTGGCGACCACATGTCGAAGCTCGGCGTAGTCGCGGTCGAAGCGGCGGTTGAAGTCGACCATGGCGACGACGTCGCGACCGCTTGCGTACCGCACCACCTCGGCCGCGCGGGCGTAGTCGAGATCGATCGGCTTCTCGCACAGCACAGCAAGATTGGCGGAGGCCGCGCGGCGCAGATGATCGGCGTGCGTATCGGTGGACGAGGCGATGAACACGGCGTCGACGGCGGCCGGGTCGAAAACCTCGTCGAGGGCCGCCACTCGCGGGCCGTACTGGTCGGCAACCGCTTTCGCGCGGGCCTCGGCCACGTCGTACACGAGCGCGAAGTCCACATCCGGATGCGCGGCCAGGTTCTTTGCATGCACGCCGCCGATGAAGCCGGCGCCGATCAGTGCGAAGCGCGCCATGTCAGGCCACCGCCGTCGACATGGACGAGGCCGGCACGACCCAGGTGCCCGCGGCGGCGTGCGACGCCGCGGCAGCCTCGACGAACTGCACGCCGATCAGACCGTCGACGCCCGTCGGAATCGAGAGGTCACGACCGGAGTGAACACTGCCGTCGCGCCGGGCGCGCAACTGCTCGGCGAGGTCGGTGTAGAAGTTCGCGAACGCTTCAAGGAAGCCCTCCGGATGCCCGAGCCCGGGCCGGGTCAGACGCTTGGCATCGTCGGACAGTGTGCTCATGCCGTGCGCGAGAACCCTTGTGCCACCGTGCTGGTCGCGAATGAACAGGTGGTGCGGGTCCTCGTGGCGCCATTCCAGGCCGGCGGTGTCGCCGAACACCCGGATCCGCAGGCCGTGCTCGTTGCCCGTCGCCGCCATGCTGGCCCACAGCGTCGCGGGCGCGCCGTTGGACAGCGTCAGCCGGATGGCGGCGTTGTCGAAGACCCGCCTGCCCGGCACCAGCGTGCTCAGTTCCGCCGATACCCGCGTGGCCTCCAGGGCCGTGATGTAGCGCAGCAGGTGCAACGCGTGGGTGCCGAGGTCGGCGACGACACTGGTCTCGCCCGCGATGTCGGGGTCCGTGCGCCATGTCGCCTGCTTGTGGCCGGTGCGCTCGAGCGCGGTCGTTGCCCAACCCGACGCGTGCTCGACGGACACGAAGCGGATGGCGCCGAGTTCGCCGTCGCGGACCATGCGCGCAGCCTGACGCACCATCGCGTAGGCCGAATAGCAGTGGGGCACAGCGAGAATCGCACCGGAGCGTTCGGCGATGTCGATCAGTTCGGCCGCCGTCGCCGAGTCCCGCGTCAGCGGCTTCTCGCACACCACGGAGATGCCCTTGCGCAGGAACTCGCTCGCAATGGCGAAGTGGCTGTCGTTCGGCGTGGCGACGGTGACGACGTCGACACCGTCGGGGCGCGCCGACTCGCGTTCGGCCATCTCGACGTAGTCGCGGTATACGCGATCGCCCGCTATGCCCAACTGATGTGTCACCCGCGAAGACGCGTCGGGGTGCTGCCCGAAGACACCGGCCACCAGGTCGTAGTGCCCGTCGAGACGCATCGCATGCCGGTGCGTCTTGCCGATGTCGGCGCCCTCGCCGCCGCCCACCATGCCGGCGGCAAGTCGCAGCCCACCCATTTCGCTCATTTGTGGCTCCCTCAATCCGCGCGAGCGTGCGCAGTTGCACGCAATATCACGGCGTGTCGCGTGCAAACACGCACGCTCGCGGTGCTGGGTGACCGCGCTCGCGGTGCAAAGTGCTGGGCTTGTTACTTGTTCTGGGGGAAGCCGAGTTCCAGGCCGCCGTGGCTGGGGTCGAGCCAGCGACTGGTGATGGCCTTGCCGCGGGTGAAGAAGTGCACGCCTTCGGCGCCGTGGGCGTGCGTGTCGCCGAACAGCGAGGCCTTCCAGCCGCCGAAGCTGTAGTAGGCCATCGGAACCGGGATCGGCACGTTGATGCCGACCATGCCGACCTCCACCTCATTCTGGAAGCGCCGCGCGGCGCCGCCGTCGTTGGTGAAGATCGCAGTGCCGTTGCCGTACGGGTTGGAGTTCACCAGATCCAGTGCCTCGTCATAGGACTCGACACGCACCACCGACAGCACCGGGCCGAAGATCTCGTCGGTGTAGACGCTCATCTCCGGGGTGACGTGGTCGATCAGCGTCGGGCCCAGCCAGAACCCCTGCTCGCCACCGTCGGCCTTCACCCCGCGACCGTCGACGACGATCTTCGCGCCGTCGGCCTCGCCTGCGTCGATGTAGGAGGCGACCTTGTCGCGGTGCACCTTGGTGACCAGCGGGCCCATGTCGGCGTCGCGGGTGCCGTCGCCGGTCTTGATGGTGCGGGCCCGTTCGGCGATCTTGGCGACCAGGTCGTCGGCGATCGGGCCGACGGCCACGGCCGCCGAAATCGCCATGCAGCGTTCACCCGCCGAGCCGAAGCCCGCATTGACCATCGCGTCGGCGGCCAGGTCAAGGTCGGCGTCGGGCAGGATCACCGCGTGATTCTTGGCGCCGCCGAGCGCCTGCACCCGCTTACCCGCCGCGGTGCCCGTCGAGTACACGTACTGCGCGATCGGGGTGGAGCCGACGAAGCTCACCGACTTGATCGCTTTGTTGGTCAGAAGCTCGTCGACGGCCGTCTTGTCGCCCTGCAACACATTGAAAACCCCTGGCGGCAAGCCGGCTTCGGCCCACAGTTCGGCCAGCCACAGCGACGCCGACGGGTCCTTCTCGCTCGGCTTGAGCACGACGGTGTTGCCCGTGGCGATCGCGATGGGGAAGAACCACATGGGCACCATGGCGGGGAAGTTGAACGGGCTGATGACGCCCACCGGGCCCAGCGGCTGCCGGATCGAGTACACGTCGACCTTGGTCGAG
Organism: Mycolicibacterium moriokaense; assembly: GCF_003347205.1. Taxonomy (GTDB): domain Bacteria; phylum Actinomycetota; class Actinomycetes; order Mycobacteriales; family Mycobacteriaceae; genus Mycobacterium; species Mycobacterium moriokaense_B. Next base: position 309,925 of record NZ_QQBJ01000002.1, on the reverse strand, counting down.
GCGTTCTCGGTGAAGCCGCCCTTGAGCAGATGCGGGATACCGCAGGCGAACTCGACGACCTCCTGGCCGCGGCTGACCTCGCCGAGCGCGTCGGAGACGACTTTGCCGTGCTCGCTGGTGATGATCTCGGCCAATTCCTGCTTGCGCTCGTTGAGCAGTTCGCGGAACTTGAACAGCACCTGGGTGCGCTTGGCCAGCGACGTGTCCCGCCACGCCGGGAACGCCGCCACCGCCGCGTCGATCACCGCGCGGGCGTCCTCGACGCTGGCGAGCGCCACCTGGCCGGTGACCTCACCGGTGGCGGGGTTTGTCACCGGCGCGGTGGACCCGCTGCTGCCGGCGAAGGGCTTGTTGTCGATCCAGTGCGAAATGGTCTTACTCATGGTCATCTTCCGTATTTCGAGACGTATTCGGTCATGGTGTTCAGTTGATAGCGCGACACCTCGTGGGCGTTCTCGTCCTCGGCGAAGACGGAGGAGACCATCACGGTGTCGGGACGGTGGTAGAAGTCGATGTCGCCGAGGGCGCCGAAGAACTCGTCCCAGTCGACATCGCCGTCCCCGATCTTGAGATGCTGATGCACGCGGGCGGGGCTGCCCGGCGGGTTTGTGATGTAGCGCAGGCCGTGGCTGCGACGATGGTCCATGGTGTCGGCCACGTGCACCAGCCGCAGCTTGTTGCCCGCGGCGCGGATGATCTCGCCCATGCCTGAGCCCATCGTGCCCCCCATATGGAACGTGTGGCACGCGACATAGACCATGCCGATGTTGGGGGAGTTGACCCCGCGGATGATGCGCAGCGCCTCCATGCCGTCCTCGACGAAATCGTCGGGGTGCGGGTCGATTCGGACGTCGATGCCTTCGCGTTCGAAGATCGGCACCAGCTCCTCCATGGACCGGAAGAACGCCCGCTCGGACTCCTCGGCGCGTTCCGGGCGCCCGGAGAACTCGGTGTTGATGACGCTCACGCCGAGGTCGACGGTGATCTGCACGACGCGCTTCCAGTTGCGCACCGCGGCTTCCCGCGCGTCCTCGTCGGGTCCCGACCAGCGCAGCACGGGCAGCACGGACGCGATGCCCACGCCCGCGTCGGCGCACGCCTTGCGGAACTGCGCGACGAGGTCGTCGTCGGCGCGGGGGTGATTGAAGAACGGGATGAAGTCCCTGTGCGGTGTCAGCTGCAGGTACTCGTAGCCCAATTCCGCTACCAGCCGCGGAAAGTCGAGCAGGTCGTAGTCGTGGTGAAATGGTGTCGGGTCCAGTGCGATTTTCATGCTCACGCCTTCTTGATCCAGACGGGGTCGACGATCTGCACCTCGACGGCCTTGCCGGTGTGCAGGGACTCGACTCCGGCCTCGCAGACCGCGGCCGCCGCGTAGCCGTCCCACGCGTCCGGGCCGTCGACATAGTTTCCGGTCTCCCCGCCGGCCAGGACCGCGTCGACCCAGCGCTGGAGTTCGACGTCGTAGGCCTGACCGAAGCGCTCCCGGAAGCCGGGGGTGATCCGGCCACCCCAGGTACCCGGCGCGCCCTTGCGCACCAGGCCGACGTCCAGCCCGATCAACGCGCTGCCTTTCTCCGCGACCAGTTCGGTGCGCACCTCGTAGGCGATGCCGGTGGTGACGAACAGCTCGACGTCGACGAACCTGCCCGACTCGGTCCGCATGATCGCGATCTGTGGATCGGCAAGACCTTGTGGCGCGGCGGGATTGGGTGCGGGCTTGATGATCTGGATGGAGGCGATCTCCTCGTCGAACAGGAATCGGGTGACGTCCACCTCGTGCACCAGCGAGTCCCGAACCACCATGGAGCTGTCGAACCCGTGCGGCACCGCCGGGTTGCGATGCGCGCAGTGCAGCAGCAATGGCTCGCCGAACTCGCCGCCGTCGATGAGCGCCTTCAGCTGTACGTACTCGTGGTCGAAGCGGCGCATGAAGCCGACCTGAATCAGCTTCTTGCCGAGTTCCGCCTCGCGTTTCACCACGGCGAGTGACGTTTCCACGTCCGTGGTCAACGGCTTCTCGCACAGCACCGGCTTGCCGTGTTCGAGGCAGGCCAGCAGTTGCTTCTCGTGCGTCGGACCGGGCGTGGCCAGTACGACGGCGTCGACCTCGGGATCGGCGATCGCGTCCAGCGGGTCGCCGACCACCCGAGCGCCGGGCACCGAAGCGGCCACCTCCTCGGCCTTCTCGGACAGGTAGTCGTTGATCACCACGACGCGGGCATTGCTGATCCGATTGGTGATGCGGGCGACGTGATCGGCACCCATCAGGCCGACACCGAGCACGGCGATACGAAGGTCAGTCATTGTTCTTTCCTGAAGTTCTTCTCTGAGTTGGCACTACACGAATTTCACAGATGGCACGCCGCACGAACCTAGGTACTGACGGGTGCGCTTGGCGATGGGCAGCGGTGCGTCGACCTCGCAGGGATACATGTCCTGCTCGACGATCGCGAAGACGTCGACACCGAGCTTCTCGATCGCGGCCAGCAGCGGCAGCATGTCGGGGATGCCCCGCGGCGGCTCGGTCATGGCGCCGAGCTTGACCGCTTCACCGAACGGCAGGTCCTCGGCGATCACCTTCGCCTGCACCTCGGGATCGACCTGCTTGAGGTGCAGGTAGCCGATGCGCTCCGGAGCGCGCTCGATGATCGCGACATTGTCACCGCCGCAGTAGCTGATGTGGCCGGTGTCGAGGCACAGGTTGACGAACTCGCCGTCAGTGCCGTCGAGGAATCGGTACACGTTCTCCTCGGTGTCGACGTGGCTGTCGGCGTGCGGATGGTATTGCGCACGCAAACCGTACTTTTCGTACATCGCCTTGCCCAGCTCGTTCATGCCGTTGGTCTTCTTCTGCCACTGCTCGGTGGTCAGGTTGCGGTCCTCCAACACCGCCCCGGTCGAGGGGTCGCGCCACATCTCCGGGATGACGACGACGTGCTTGCCGCCGACGGCGGCCGTCAGCTTGGCGACGTCCTCGATCTGCTTCCAGACGGCGTCCCACGCGTCATCCTGGTGCAGGTGTTCGAAAACCGTTCCGGCCGAGAGCTTCAGGCCGCGGGCGGCCAGCTCGTCGGAGAGCTGCTTCGGGTCGGTGGGCAGGTAGCCGTAGGGCCCCAGTTCGATCCACTTGTAACCCGACGCAGCCACCTCGTCGAGGAACCGGGTGTACGGGGTCTGAATCGGATCGTCGGGGAACCACACCCCCCACGAATCCGGCGCGGAGCCAACGAGAATGGTGCTCATCAGTGAATCACTCCTTCGAGTCGTAGGGCTTTGTGTAGGGGCGCTGGACCTTTTTCCACTCCGCGTAGGTCTCATACGCCTGCTGGGTCGATTCAAGTTCCGAGGTCTCGCTGACCGGCACGTCCCACCAGGACTGGCTGTCGGGCGCGAACACCAACGGGTCGGTTTCGACGTGGATGACGGTGGTCTGGTCGTTGGCCTTGGCCACCTTGACCGCGTCGGCGAACTCCGCGGCCGTGCTCACCTTGATCACCTCGGCGCCCAGGCTGGCGGCGTTGGCGGCGAGGTCGACAGGGAGTTTGTCGCCGGCCAGTCGACCGGCATCGTCGCGGTAGCGGTATGACGTCCCGAATCGCTGCGACCCCAACGACTCAGACAGTGAGCCGATCGAGGCGAAGCCGTGGTTCTGCACCAGCACAAGGATCACCTTGACGCCCTCCTGCACCGCGGTCACCAGTTCGGTGGCCATCATCAGGTAGGAGCCGTCGCCGACCATGACGAACACGTCGCGGTCGGGGCTGGCCATCCGCACGCCGATGCCGCCCGCGACCTCGTAACCCATGCAGGAGTACCCGTATTCGACGTGGTATCCCTTGCGGTCGCGGGTGCGCCACAGCTTGTGCAGATCGCCCGGCATCGACCCGGCGGCGCAGACCACCACGTCGCGGGGATCGGACAGGGTGTTCGCCAGTCCGATGACCTGGCTCTGGTTCAGCACGCTGCCGTCGTCGTCGACCCGGTATGCCGCGGTGACGGTGTCGTCCCACTCCTTGGCGAGTTCGGCTGTCCGCGCCCGGTATTCGTCGCTGACCGAGTAGTCGCTCAACGCACCGGACAGCGCATCGATGGCTTCGCGGGCATCCGAGACGACCGAGAGGCCGCCCTGCTTCACGGCGTCGAACGACGCGACGTTGATGTTGACGAACCTGACGTCGGGGTTGTTGAACGCGGTCCGCGACGCGCTGGTGAAATCGCTGTAGCGGGTGCCGATTCCGATCACGACGTCGGCGTCGGCCGCCAACGCGTTGGCCGCGGTGCTGCCCGTCGAGCCGACCGCTCCGACCGACTGCGGATGGTCGTAGGGGAGCGACCCCTTGCCCGCCTGCGTCTCGGCCACCGGGATGCCGGTGCTTTCGGCGAACGTCGCCAGCGCGTCGTTGGCGCCGGAGTAGATGAGCCCGCCCCCGGCGACGATCAGCGGACGGGTCGCGGACCCGATGATCTCTGCCGCACGCGCGATCACCGAGCGTTCGGGCAGTGGGCGCGCAATGTGCCACGTGCGTTCGGCGAACAGCGATTCCGGCCAGTCGAAGGCCTCGGCCTGCACGTCCTGCGGCAGTGCGATGGTGGCCGCACCGGTCTCGACGGGATCGGTGAGCACCCGCATCGCGCCGATCAGCGCGGCAGGCAGTTGTTCCGGTCGCCACACTCGGTCGAAGAACCGTGACAGCGGCTTGAACGCGTCGTTGACGGTCAGTTCGTTGTCGTGGGGCTGTTCGAGATCCTGCAGCACGGGCGCGCTCACCCGCGTCGCGAAGGTGTCCGACGGCAGCAGCAGAACCGGCAGTCGGTTGATGGTCGCCAACGCCGCCCCCGTGAGCATGTTGGTCGATCCCGGCCCGATGCTCGCGGTGACGGCCCAGGCCTGTAGCCGGTCCTTCTGCCTGGCGTAGGCCGCGGCCGTGTGCACCATCGCCTGCTCGTTGCGGCCCAACACATATCGCAGGCCCGGCTGCGTGCCCGCCTTGGCCGCCTGCACCTCGTCCTGCAGCAGGGCCTGGCCGACGCCTGCGACGTTGCCGTGACCGAAGATGCCGAAGCAGCCCGCGAAGAACTTGCTGCGCTCACCGTCACGCTCGACAAACTGGTTGCCCAGGAAGCGAACCGTGGCCTGGGCGACGGTGAGCCGCACCGTCGGCTCGTTGTGCGGTGACTTGAATGCGGAGGCTTTGGAAACCACGGGATCACGCTCCTCGGGTGTGCAGGGGCAGGCGCGGGTCGACGTCCTGGTCTGCCCAGGTGCCGCGCAGCCACGCGTGCTCGGGGTCGTCGACGATCTTCCAGGCCCGTTCCTCGCCGGGGCCTGCCATCACGTTGAGGTAGTACATGTGGTAACCGGGTGCCGCGACCGACGGGCCGTGGTAACCGTGCGGCACCAGCACGACATCGCCGCTGCGAACCTCCTCGAGAACCTCGATCGGCCTGCTCGGCGTGCCGTATACGCGGTGGTAGCCGAACCCTCGCGAATCATCTGGGCCGGAGGCGATCTCGAAGTAGTAGATCTCCTCGAGCGCCGACTCGGCCGGCGTCTCCTCGTCGTGCTTGTGGGCGGGATAGCTCGACCAGTTGCCGCCGGGGGTGATCACCTCGCATGCGATCAGCGAGTCAGCTTCGAAAACGCCTGCGGCGCCGAAGTTGTGCACCTGCCTGCTGCAGTTGCCGGTGCCGCGCAGTTCGACGGGTACATCGGCGGCGGCCACCTTGCGGTTGGGCAACCGGGTCTTGGCGCGGGCGCCGCAGATCGCGATCCGGCCCTCACCGCGCAGCGTGTAGGTCTGGCCGGTGCCGATGTAGACCATGTCGGCGGGCCCGTCGAACACCGAGGCGCGCGGCGCCAGCCGGAACAGTTCGTTATCGCATTCGACGGCGCCGCTGCCGGCCAGCGGCAGGATCATCACCTCGATGCCGTTGGTGTCCAGCGTCAGTTCCTGCGCAGGCGCCAACTCGACGACCCACAGGCTGGCCTCCGACCAGCCGGCCGACTCCGGGGTGACGTCGACGGTATAGGGCAGTGCCGCGCTGTTCGCCGGGATGTAGTACTTGCTATGCATGCTCACCTCACCATCGAGACTGCGGTCGCGACCGCCGAGCTGACATCGTCATCTGCCGGATAGAGCAGTGTGCGGCCGACGATCAGCCCCCGCACCGACGGCAGCGCCAATGCCTTCTCCCAGCTGGCGAACGCTTCGTCCGGATCGGTCGGGTCTCCGCCGAGCAGCAGCGTCGGCAGCGTGGTCGACTCCATGACGCGATCCATCTCGTCGACGACCGGCAGCTTCATCCAGGTATACGCCGACGTGGACCCCAGGCCCTGCCCGATGTGGATCGACTTGATCACCGCGTCGGCGCTGAGGTCGTTGCGCACCTTGCCGTTGACGCGCGACGACATGAACGGCTCCACCATCGCGATCAGGCCGTGCGAGGCCAGCTCGTCGATGGCCCGCGCGCACGCCTCCAGCGTCGACACGGTGCCGGGATCGTCGAGATCGATGCGGCACAACATCTTTCCGCCGTTCATCCGCGCCGCCGCGGTGGCAGCGGCGGTGGCGGCCGTCATCCGGTCGTCGAGTTCGAACTGCGCACCCGCCAGGCCGCCACGATTCATCGAGGAGAACACGACCTTGTCCTCGAGGGCGCCGAGCAGCAGCAGGTCCTCCAGGATGTCCGAGGTGGCCAGCACGCCGTCGACGCCGGGGTCGGCGAGCGCGGCTCGTAACCGGTCGAGCAGGTCCGTGCGGCTGTTCATCGCGGTCGGGCGCGAGCCGACGCCCAGCGCGCCGCGGGCGGGATGATCCGCGGCGACGATCATCAGCCTGCCGTTGCCGCGCACAGCCGGCCTGATCGTGCGCGACTGCCATGCCCGCTCGACGGCCTGCGGGTCGCTTGCCCGCACGTCGGTGATCTCTGCGTAGTCCTTGCACATTGCGTCAGACATTGACGGCCTCCACCGCGGTTTGATCGGCGAGGGCGGCGACCTCCTGGGCGGTCGGCATCGCCGTTGAGCATTCCAGTCGCGAGGCGACAATCGCACCCGCGGCGTTCGCGTAACGCAGGGTCTTCTCCAGCGGCCAGTCGTGCAGCAGGCCGTGACACAGGCTGCCGCCGAACGCATCTCCGGCACCCAGGCCGTTGACGACGTCGACGTCGTTGGGCGCGACGTTGACGTGCGCGTGGCGCGTCTTGCCGAGCACACCACGCGGGCCCTGCTTGACGATGGCCAGTTCGACGCCGAGGTCCAGCAGCGCGTCAGCGGCGCGCTGCGGGTTGCTCTCGCCGACCGCGACCTCACATTCCTCGCGGTTGCCGACGGCGACCGTGACGTGTTGCAGCGCCCGCTGCACCTGCGCGGTCGCCGCGGCGGCCGACTCCCAGAACATCGGTCGGTAGTCCAGGTCCAAGACCGTGTGCCTGGCCCTGCCTGTGTTTGACGGCTCCTCGCGCGAGCGCTCGTCGCGAGCCTGCCAGGCGGCGAAATGCGCACTGCGGCTTGGCTCTTCGGACAGGCCCGTCACCGTCGACCAGTACAGCCTGGCGGACCGGACGGCGTCGACGTCGATCTCGTCGGGGCGGATCTGCAGATCGGGCGCGCTGGGCCGGCGATAGAAGTACAGCGGGAAGTTGTCCGGCGGGAAGATCTCGCAGAAGGTCACCGGCGTCGGGTACTCGTCGTGGGTCGTGACGAAGCGGTTGTCGACGCCGAGGCCGGCGAGTTCGTTGCGGACGAATGTGCCGAACGGGTCGGCGCCGACGCCGGAGATCAACGCGCTCCGGTTGCCCAGCCGCGCGGCCGCGACCGCGACGTTCGCGGCGCTGCCGCCGAGGAACTTGCCGAACGATTCGACGTGCTCGAGGCCGACGCCGATCTGAAGGGGGTAGATGTCGACGCCGCTGCGCCCGATGGCCAGCACGTCGAACCGCTGCATACTAGTCAAGATCGTTCTCCGGGGCGTTGTTGGTGTGCGTATGACTGTGCCCTGCGACACTCGGGCATGTCAATAGTTTGTCCTGACATTCTAACTTTCGATCATGCGGTGCTACTATTCAGCTACCGTTATCTCGTCGGACCCGAGATCGGAGTAAACGTGCCATTGGCGGTGGAGCTCGACAGGTCAAGCCCTGTCCCTCTCTACTATCAGCTTGCCCAGGCCATCGAAGCCGCGATCCGCGACGGCGAACTGGCTCCAGGTGATCGGTTCGAAAACGAACTGGCGCTGGCGAAAAGGCTGACGCTGTCGCGGCCGACGACCCGCCGCGCCATCCAGGAACTCGTCGACAAGGGCCTGCTGGTCCGCAAGCGCGGGGTGGGCACCCAGGTGGTGCAGAATCCGGTGCATCGCCGCGTCGAGCTGACGAGTTTGTACGACGACCTCACCCGCGCCGGTCAGGAGCCGACCACGCAATTGCTCGAGTACCGCATCGGGCCGCCCGACGACGAAGTCGCCCGCGAGCTCAGCCTGAAAGAGGACGGCGAAGTGGTGTCGATCCACCGGCTGCGCTGTGCCAACGGCGAGCCGCTGGCGGTGATGACGAACCATTTGCCCGTCGACATCGCACCCGATGCCGAGGAGCTGGAGAGCAACGGGCTCTACCAGTCGCTGCGGGCTCGGGGCGTGCACATCCGTCTCGCCCGGCAACGCATCGGCGCACGCGGGGCAACGCGCGCGGAGGCCAAGCTGCTCGACGAGAAGCCGGGCGCCCCGCTTCTGACGATGTCGCGGACGGCCTTCGATGACTCCGGCGCGGCCGTCGAGTTCGGCACACACTGCTACCGCGCGTCGCTGTACTACTTCGACACCACGCTCGTCGACCGCTGACGCTTTCCGTTTCGCGGGCGACGGGCAAAAGGTCAGGTGCGGGGCGGCGCGGTGGTACCGCGGATCACCAATGTCGGTTCCAGCACCACGTCGTGCTCGTCGCCGGTCTCGCCTTCCAGTCGTGCGACGGCCAACCGCACCGCATGCCGGGCCATGGCGTCGGCATCCTGGTGAACGGTCGTCAGATCGATGCGCGGATTGTCGGACAGGTGGCTGTCGTCGAAGCCGATCAGCGACAGACCGCGCGGGATCTCGACACCCGCCCTGGTGAAAACGTCGAGCAGGCCGAGCGCACAGCGGTCATTGCTCGCGACGATCGCCGTCGGCAACGTCGTCTCGGCCAGCATCGCAGTCGCGGCGCGCGCGCCGGCGTCCTCGTTGTGGGCACCCGTGATGACCTTGGCGAAGTCGGAGAGCCCGTGGCTGCGCATGGCCGCGCGATAGGCCTTGCGTCGTTCCGCCGATCCGGGATCGGTGCCGCCGTCGACGTGGGTGATGTCGCGATGCCCGAGGTCGACGAGGTATTGCACTGCTTGCCGAATGCCCTTGGCGTCATCGGTGCGCACGGTCGCGATCCCAGGGTGCTGCGGCATCCGGCGGCCGACGATCACCAGGGGAACACGATCGGCGAGTTTCTTGAGATACGCCACCTCTGACATGGGGCCGAGCAGGATCAGGCCGCCACAGCGGTGGCTGAGCAGCGCGTCGATCGGCACCGATTCGGCGCGGTCGGGGAGGTTGGCCGACAGCAGCACCTGATAGCCGAGGGCTTCGGCGGCGGGATAAATCCCCGTCACCAACTCGGCTTCGAACAACTGGCTGATATCCATGAGCACACCGAGAGTGCGACTGTTGCCGCGCGCCAGCAATCGCGCGGCCGAATCGGGCCGATAACCGATCTCGTCGGCCACCGCGAGCACGCGCTGCTTGGTTTCCTCGCTCGCGCCGGGCTTTCCGTCGAGGATGAACGACACCAGCGTCCGGGACACACCTGCGCGCGTGGCGACATCGGCCATGGTCGGCCTGCGGCGCGGCTGGTCCTGTTCGGCTGATGTGAGCGACATGCGACTCCTTCTCGACTGTGACTGTTGACACACAGGTACTCCGAGTCCATAGTAGACCTAACGCGCGTAACTAACGCGCTTTAGTAAACGAGGTGTTTCCTGTGAAATTGGGCGTCTACACGGCCGTATTGCATGACAAGCCGCTGGCCACGGCCTTGCAGACCATCCGGTCGCTCGGGCTTCAGGGAGCCGAGATCAACGCGGGCGGCTTCCTGCCCACGCCGCACCTGCCGGTCGCCGAACTGCTGGCCGGTCGACTCGATCCAGCCGCCTACCTCGCCGAGTTCGACGAAGCCGGGGTCGAGCTCACCGGCCTCAACGTCAACGGAAACCCGCTGCACGCCGACCCCGAGGTAGGGCCCGAAGACGCCGATGATCTGCGTCGCGCCATCCGCGTCGCGGCGAAGCTGGGCGTGCGTCGTGTCGTCACGATGTCGGGTCTGCCCGCCGCGCACCCCGGCGGGCAGTGGCCCGCGTGGCACGTGAATCCCTGGGACAGCGGATATCTCGACTCATTGGAGTACCAATGGGACGACGTGGCCGTCCCCTTCTGGCGCGAGATCGACGCCCTGGCCCGCGACCATGACGTCAAGGTCTGCATCGAGATGCATCCGCAGAACCTGGTTTTCAACCCGCCGACGCTGCGCCGCTTGGTCGAGAAGACCGGCGCCACCCATGTGGGCGCCGAGATGGACCCCAGCCACCTGTTCTGGCAGGGCATCGACCCGATCACCGCCATCGAATACCTCGGCGACCTGGTCTTCCATGCCGCAGCGAAGGACACCCGCATCAACTCCGCGTGTTCGGTCCACGGCGTCCTCGACGACCGCTTCACCCGCACACCTGCCGGCGCCAACCCGACCTCGCTGGGCGGCCGCCACACCGTCAATCAATGGCCCCGCGAATCCAGCTGGGACTTCGTCGCCGTCGGCCGTGGTCACGACGTTGACTTCTGGTCACGGTTCCTGACCGCGCTGAACCGCGTCGACCACGACATGGCGGTGAACATCGAACACGAGGACGCCGAACTCGGCCAGCTCGAAGGCCTCGAGGTCGCCGCCGAAACTTTGCGTGCTGCAAGCCAACTAGCGGCCCAACCGGCCTGATCTGGAAACCAACGAGAAAGAATGACCATGGCAACAACGACCGCCGGAGCATCGTCCGGACGATTCCTCACCAAACTCACCGTCATCGCGACGCTCGGCGGCCTGCTCTTCGGCTACGACACGGGCGTGATCTCCGGCGCCCTGCTCTATATGAAGGACGATCTGGCGCTGACCTCGTTCTGGGAGGCGACAGTCGTCAGCTCACTGCTGTTCCCGGGGGCCGCCTTCGGCGCGCTGTTCGGCGGCCGTGTCGCCGATCGGATCGGCCGCAAGCGCAGCCTTCTGGTGTGTGCCGGGCTGTTCTTGGTCGGCGCTCTGGGCTGTGCGATCGCCCCGAATGTGGCGGTCATGGTCACCGCGCGCATCATCCTCGGGCTGGGAGTCGGTGCGGCTGCGGTGACGTGTCCGCTGTATCTGGCGGAGATGGCGCCCGCCGAACGGCGCGGTCGCATGGTCACGATCAACGAACTGATGATCGTCACCGGCCAGATGTTGGCGTTCGCCATGAATGCATTGCTGGACCACCTGATTCAGAATCCGCACGTCTGGCGGATCATGCTCGCCGTGGCGATCGTGCCCGCGGTCGCCCTGTTCCTCGGGATGCTCGCGCTGCCCGACTCGCCGCGTTGGTACGGCTTCAAGGGCCGGATGCAGGAGGCGCGCAGCGTGCTGGGTCTGAGTCGTGAGCCCGCGGAGGCTGACGCTGAGTTCGCGCTGATCGTCGACCACACCGAACACATGCTGAAGGCAAAGAGCACACCGTTCAACGTGATTCGCGATGTGCCGTGGATCCGGCGGGTGGTGCTCATCGGCTGCGGGCTTGCGATTGTGCAGCAGGCCACCGGGATCAACACCGTCAACTATTACGCCCCGACGATCCTGGAGCAGAGCGGGCTCGAGGTGAGCGCGGCGCTGGTCGCGACAATCGCCGTCGGTGTGACATCCGTCGTGACGACGATCATCGGCATCATCCTGCTCGGCTACATCGGTAGACGCACCATGTTGTTGATCGGTTTCGCCGGCGTCGCGCTGTCGCAACTGGCGCTGTCGCTGGTCTTCGTGCTGCCCCAGTCGACGACGCGAAGCTACGTGATCCTCGCCTGCATGGTGCTCTTCGTCGGCTTCGTCCAGATGTTCATCGGCACATGCGTGTGGTTGTTGCTGTCGGAGATCTTCCCACTGAGCATCCGCGGGTTCGCGATGGGCATCGCGGTGTTCGTCTTGTGGTGCACCAACGCGATCATCTCCTTCCTGTTCCCGCTGCTGAACTCGGCGCTGGGGTCGACCGGAACGTTCCTGCTGTTCGTCGCCGTCAACGTCGGGTCGTGGTTGTTCGTGAAGCGGTTCGTGCCGGAGACGAAGGGCACGACGCTGGAGGAGTTGGAAGAGCGATTTGAGGCCCAGGAGGGCCGGCACCTGTCGCCTGCCTCCGCTTGATCGCCTGCGCCTAGATTCTCCGAGGGGTCATGTGAACGGTCATGCGAACGCCGCCCTGAACGCCATCAGGGCGGCGTCGCTGCCTGCAGTGCCGGTGCCCGACGCCCACGCCTCGAGACCGACCGTGCCGGTGTAACCGATCTCGCGTAAAGCATCAGCGATCGCGCGGTAGTTGATCTCGCCGGTGCCCGGCTCGCAGCGGCCGGGGACGTCGGCGACCTGGACCTCACCGATGGCATCCCGGCAGCGGCGGATCAGCTCGACGAGGTTTCCCTCGCCGATCTGCGCGTGGTAGAGGTCGAGCATCATCCGCACATTGGGATGCCCGACGCCTTCGATCAGCGCCAGCGTGTCCTTCGCCCGCGCCAGCGGCACGCCGGGATGGTCGACGATGGTGTTGAGGTTCTCCACGCAGAAGGTCACGCCGGCCGCGGCGCCGAGGTCACCGATGCGCTCGAGGGCCCGCTGCGCGGTCAGCCACATCTCGCCGGTGGCGCGGTGACGCGGGCGCGCCGCCTTGCCGTCGACGAGCTCGGCGGTGTGCAGGTTGAGCCGCGGAACACCCAGTGTCTCGGCGGCTTTGATGCTCAGTTCGGCCGTGCGCACCACCTCGTCGGCACTCGCGGGGTCCACGAGGTCGCCGTGAAGGTAGCCGGTCATCGACGAGAACCGGGCACCGGTCGCGGCCAGGGCGTCGAGATCCTTGTCGTGCCAGCTCCAGATCTCGACGGCGAAGCCAAGCTCGTCGATCCGCCGAACCCGGTCGAGCAGCGGCATCTCCGTGAACACCATCTCGGAGCAGACCGCGAGTTGCAGGGTCACCGCAGTACCCCGGTCAACGCGACGGGCGCACCCATCTGCACCGATTCGCGCGCGGCGATGGCGATGTCGAGCGCGACGCGCGCGTCGCGTCCGGTCACCGACGGCTGCGATCCGGTGCGGATGCATTCGGCGAAGTGGGCGAACTGCGCCACGTACGCCTCGGCGAACAACTCGGTGTTGCCCGCGGCCGCGTGATCGGGCGAACGCCCTGCCAGCAGGACGCCCTGCGAGCCGAACACCTCACCGCGCACGTCGTAGCCGTAGATGGCCTGGAAGCTGGCCTCCGCGACGGCGAACGCCCCGTTGTCGAAACGCAATTGGACGACGGCGGTGTCCAAGAAGCCGGAATCCCGCAGCGCCGGGTGGATCAACGCGTCGGCCTGCGCATAGACCTGGGTGACTTGGGCGCCCGGATTGAGCCAGCACAGCGTGTCGAAATCGTGGATCAGCGTCTCGTTGAAGATCGTCCACGGCTTCACCCGCGCGGCGACATCGGCGGAGATGCCGGGGTCGCGAGTCAGTGAGCGCAGCATCTGAGGCGTGCCGATCGCGCCGTCGGCGATCCGATTACGCATGGCGGCGAAATCGTCGGCGAAGCGTCGGTTGAACCCCACCTGAAGCGCGACCCCGGCAGCGTCTGCGGCCGCGATCGCGCGGTCGGCGTCCGCCAGGGTCAGCGCCATCGGCTTCTCGCAGAACACAGGCTTGCCGGCCGAAGCGGCGGCGATGACGAGGTCGGCGTGTGTGGCGGCGGGGGAGCAGATCGCGACCGCTTCGATGGACGGGTCGGCGATCAACTCCAGCGGATCGCGGTAGGTCGTGGGCGCGTTGAGCCGCCCGGCGGCCCGCGGATCGGGATCGGCGACGGCTGCGAGGCGAACGCCGGGCAGGCGACTGGCCAGCGTTTCGGCGTGGAAGCTGCCGATCCAGCCGGCACCGACGAGGCCGAAGGACAACGAGGTGGTCATCGACAGACTCCAATCAACTAGAACGTTCTAGTCAAGCTAGGCCGTGTGTCCGGCTTTCGTCAACAATTTCGCTAGAACGATCTAGGCTTGCGGTGTGGAACGCAGACCCACGCTCGAGGACGTCGCCGACCGGGCCGGAGTTTCTCGTGCATTGGTGTCGATAGTGATGCGTGACGCGCCCGGCGCCGGCGCGCAGACGCGCGAGCGGGTACGCCGCGCCGCCGACGAGATCGGCTACCGGCCGGATCCGCGGGCCCGGCGCCTGCGGCAGCTGCGGACGAAGCTCATCGGCGTCACCTTCGCCGGTGGTCAGGAGTTTCACGCCGACCTGGTCGACGGCGTGTACGTCGCCGCCGATGCGCTCGGCTACGACGTCGTCCTCAGCGCGGTGACGCCGCACCGCGACGAGCGACGCGCGCTGCGAACGCTCGTCGACGACAGGTGCGAGGGCCTGGTGTTGATCGGCGCCGAACTGTCGGCGCGCGAACTCCGCGAGTTGGCTCAGCGGCTTCCCGTGGTGGTCGTGGCCCGGCGCGTCCGCGGCGTCGACGCGGTGCGCAGTGACGACGTTGCCGGTGCGGTGCTGGGAGTTGAGCACCTCATCGGGCTGGGTCACCGCCGGATCGCCTACCTTGACGGCGGACGGGCGCCCGGCGGCGCCGAGCGGATGCGCGGATACCGACGGGCGATGACCTCGGCCGGGATGCCCCACCTCGTCGGCCCGGGCGGGCTCACCGAACGTGAGGGCGCCGCTGCAGCAACGTCCATGCTTGCGGCGAAAGCTTTGCCCAGCGCCGTGTTCGCCTTCAACGACCGCTGCGCGTTGGGGGTGATGGATACCCTGATCAGAGCGGGAGTGGAAGTCCCTCAGCAGGTTTCGGTGCTCGGCTTCGACGACAGTCCATTGGCGGGGCTGGCCCACATCGATCTGACCACTATTCGCCAAGACTCCGCGGGCCTGGCTCAAGCGGCAACGCAGCGGCTCGCGGACCGGCTCGACAATGCCTCGGCAGACGGCGGCGCCGTGGACATCACGCGTGAACCCACGCTGATTGTTCGCAGCTCTACCGCACCCCCAACCGCCTGACCTGCGATGATCGGTGACGGCCTATGACCTGCAGTCCTAATGTCAGGACAAAGTCTTGACTTTCTCTTGTGAGCCGTATTACATCAACCCCTGAGGCGTGCTACGGCGCACTCGGAAGGCGAGCGTGAAACTCCAATGAGCGCTCAGCGAAGAGCGGAGGAAATATGAGGTTCAGTCGGCTCGCGGCTGTCGCGGGGGCAGCGGTGCTCGTGCTCGGGATCGCGTCGTGTTCGTCCACCGGAGGCAAGCCCCGCGACACCGGCGGCGGGATGGGTGCAGGCCAGGCCAACACCCCGCGGGCCACCGTCGCGATGATCACCCACGAGGTGCCGGGCGACTCGTTCTGGGACTTGATCCGCAAGGGTGCTCAGGCCGCAGCCGACAAGGACAACATCGAGTTGCGCTACTCCAACGACCCCGAGGCGCCCAACCAGGCCAACCTGGTGCAGACCGCCATCGACAGCGGTGTCGACGGCATCGCCCTGACGCTGGCGAAGCCCGACGCGATGGCCCCCGCGGTCAAGGCCGCGCTGGACAAGGGCATTCCCGTCGTCGCCTTCAACTCCGGCTTCGACAACTGGAAGGCGATGGGCGTTCAGGAGTACTTCGGCCAGGACGAGAAGCTGGCAGGCATCGCCGCCGGCGAGCGGCTGAACAAGGACGGCGCCAAGAAAGTCATCTGCGTCATCCAGGAACAGGGTCAGGTCGCGCTGGAGTCGCGGTGTGCCGGTGTCAAGGAAGGCTTCAAGGGCCAATCCGAGATCTTGAACGTCAACAGCAAGGACATGCCGTCGGTCGAGTCGACCATCACCGCCAAACTGCAGCAGGACAAGTCGATCGATCACGTTGTCGCCCTGGGCGCGCCGATCGCGCTGGCCGCCGTGCAGTCGGTCGGTAACGCGGGAAGCTCCGCGCAGGTGGTCACCTTCGACACCAATGCCGCACTCGTCGACGCGATCAAGAAGGGCGACGTCAAGTGGGCCGTCGATCAGCAGCCCTTCCTGCAGGGGTACCTGGCGGTCGACTCGCTGTGGCTCTACCTGAACAACAAGAACCTGATCGGTGGCGGTGAAGCCACGCTGACGGGTCCGTCGTTCATCGACGAGACGAACATCGACTCGGTCGCCGAGCTGGCCAAGTCCGGAACCCGTTGAGCCTCGCGCAGAAGGAAATTGGACATGACTACGAAAACTGATCTGGACGTCGGCGGCCACAAGCTCGTTCGCGATGAGCGAGTCAAGGAACGCAACCGACTGCAGCGTCTGCTGATTCGCCCGGAGATGGGCGCGGCGATCGGCGCGGTGGCGATCTTCATCTTCTTCCTGGTGGTCGCGCCGCCGTTCCGCAGCCCCGAGGCGCTGGCGACGGTGCTGTACGCCAGTTCGACCATCGGCATCATGGCGTGCGCGGTCGCGCTGTTGATGATCGGCGGCGAGTTCGACCTGTCCTCGGGTGTCGCGGTGACGACGAGTTCGCTGGCAGCCTCGATGCTGGCCTACAACCTGCACCTGAACCTGTGGGCAGGAGCGGGTTTGGCGCTGCTGGTCGCGCTGGCGGTCGGATTCTTCAACGGCTACCTGGTGATGAAGACCAAGATCCCCAGCTTCCTGATCACGCTGGGCACGCTGCTGATGCTGACCGGCATCAACCTCGCGGTGACCAAGCTGATCTCGGGCCAGGTCGCCACGCCGAGCGTGAACGACATGCAGGGCTGGGCATCGGCGCAGAAGGTGTTCTCGTCGAGCTGGTCGATCTTCGGTGTCGAGGTGCGCATCACCGTGTTCTGGTGGCTGCTGTTCACCGTCGTCGCGACCTACGTGTTGTTCAAGACCCGTGTCGGCAACTGGATCTTCGCCGTCGGCGGCGACCAGGAAAGCGCTCGCGCGGTGGGTGTTCCGGTGACCGCGGTGAAGATCGGGCTGTTCATGTTCGTCGGCTTCTGCGCCTGGTTCGCGGGCATGCACCTGTTGTTCGCCTTCAACACGGTGCAGTCTGGCCAGGGCGTGGGCAACGAGTTCATCTACATCATCGCGGCCGTCATCGGCGGGTGTCTGCTCACCGGCGGTTACGGCACGGCGATCGGCGCGGCGATCGGCGCGTTCATCTTCGGCATGGTGCAACAGGGCATCGTGTACGCGGGGTGGAATCCCGACTGGTTCAAGTTCTTCATGGGCGTGATGCTGCTGTTCGCGGTGATCGCCAACAACGCATTCCGCAACTACGCCGCTAAGAGGTGACCCAGTGACCGCAACTGTTGACAAGGCCGTGGAAGAAGCCCCTTCGGGCGGCAAGGTGCCGCTGGTCGAGCTGCGCAACGTCGGCAAGTCCTACGGCAACATCACTGCGCTGAAGGACATCTCGCTGCGCGTGCACGCCGGCGAGGTCACCGGCATCCTCGGCGACAACGGCGCGGGCAAGTCGACGCTGATCAAGATCATCGCCGGCTATCACCCGCAGACCGAGGGCGAACTGCTGGTCGACGGTGAGCCGACCAAGTTCACCTCGCCGAAGGATTCACTGGGCAAGGGGATCGCGACGGTTTATCAGAACCTCGCCGTCGTGCCGCTGATGCCGGTGTGGCGCAACTTCTTCCTGGGCCAGGAGATCCGGCAGGGCCGCTTCCCGTGGTCGTTGGACGCCAACGCGATGCGGGCCACCACGCTGTCGGAGCTGCACAAGATGGGCATCGATCTGCCCGACGTCGACGTGCCGATCGGCTCGCTCTCGGGCGGGCAGCGGCAGTGCGTCGCGATCGCGCGGGCGGTGTTCTTCGGCGCACGCGTGCTGATCCTCGACGAGCCGACGGCCGCACTGGGCGTCAAGCAGTCCGGTGTTGTGCTCAAGTACATCACCGCCGCCAAGGAGGCGGGCTTCGGCGTCGTGTTCATCACCCACAACCCGCATCACGCGCACATGGTCGGCGACCACTTCGTGCTGCTCAACCGCGGACAGCAGAAGCTCGACTGCACCTACGACGACATCACCCTCGAACACCTCACCCAGGAGATGGCAGGCGGCGACGAACTCGAGGCGCTGTCGCACGAACTGCGCGGCGACAAGGGCTAGCCACTACTCCCGCTCGCCGAGCGGGGTGACCTGCGTTCACAGGCCCAGCAGGCGGACGGTCTCGGTGCGCATCTCGACCTTGCGCACCTTCCCGGTGACCGTCATGGGGAACTCGTCGACGATGCGCACATAGCGGGGAATCTTGTAGTGCGCCAACTTCTGTGAAGCGAACGTTCGCACCGAGTCGGCGTCCAGCGGTGTACTGCCCGCCCGCATCTTGATCCACGCGCAGATCTCCTCGCCGTAGGTGGCATCGGGAACACCGATCACCTGTGCGTCCTGGACGTCGGGGTGGGTGTGCAGAAACTCCTCGATTTCGCGCGGGTACACATTTTCGCCACCGCGGATCACCATGTCCTTGATCCGCCCGATGATCATGCAGTAGCCGTCGTCACGCATGACGGCGAGATCGCCGGTGTGCATCCAGCCGTCGTCGTCGATCGCCTCGCGGGTCCGGTCGTCGTCGCGCCAGTAGCCGAGCATCACCGAATAGCCCCGAGTGCAGAACTCGCCGGGCTCACCACGTTTCACGATATCGCCGGACTCGGGGTCGACGATCTTGACCTCCACGTGCGGATGCGCCCGACCCACCGTGGCGGTGCGCCGATCCAGGTCGTCGTCGATGAGCGTCTGGCACGACACCGGCGACGTCTCGGTCATGCCGTAGGCGATCGCCACCTCGGACATGTTCAGCACGTCGACGCAGCGCTTCATCAACTCCATCGGGCAGGTGGCGCCGGCCATGATGCCGGTGCGCAGCGACGATAGATCGCGATCGCCGAGCGTCGGGTCGCCCAGCATCGCGATGAACATCGTCGGAACGCCGTAAACCCCCGTGCAGCGCTCCTTTTCGATCGCAGCCAACGTCGCGCCCGCGTCGAAACCCGCCGCCGGTATCACCATGGTGGCGCCGTGGGTGGTGGCGCCCAGGTTGCCCATCACCATGCCGAAGCAGTGGTAGAAGGGCACCGGGATGCACAGTCGATCGCCTGGACCGAGCTTGATCAGGTCGGTGACGAAGAAGCCGTTGTTGAGGATGTTGCGGTGTGACAGAGTGGCGCCCTTGGGGAAGCCCGTTGTGCCCGAGGTGTATTGGATGTTGATCGGGTCGGTCGGTTCCAGGGTCGCCATCCTCGAGCGCAATGCGTCGACTAATGTCAGATCCGCGCTGTCGCGGAACCGATTCCAGTCGTCGGTGCCCAGAAAGACGACCTCGCGCAGGTCGGGTGCTTCCGGGCGCACCTCGGCGACCATCGCTTCGTAATCGGAGGTCTTGAAGGCTGTCGCCGACACCAGCAGCCGCGTGCCCGACTGCCGAAGCACGTAGGCCAGCTCGTGGGTGCGATAGGCGGGGTTGATCGTCACCAGCACCGCACCGATCTTCGCCGTCGCGAACTGCAGCATCGTCCATTCCGGGCAGTTCGGCGCCCAGATGCCGACTCGATCACCGCGTTCGATGCCGGCGGCCAGCAACGCGCGCGCCACGCGGTCGACCTCGGCGTTCAGTTCGGCATACGTCCACCGTCGGCATCCCCCGACGTCGACGAGCGCCTCGAGATCGCCGTACGTCGACGCCGCGCGCTCGAAGTTCTGCCCGATCGTCTCTTCGAGTAGGGGCGTGTCGGTGGGCCCAGCGGCGTAAGACCGCAGGATGTGCTGTTCCCGCAGACGGTTCTTGAGCACCTTGCCGCCGGCATTGCGCGGCAGCGCGTCGACGATGACCACATGGTGCGGGCGCTTGTAGGCGGCGAGGTGTCGGCGGCAGTGCGACTCGATGTCAGCCTCCGCCGGTGGATCGGCGGGGTCGCGGGGGACGACGATCGCCATCGGGCTTTCGCCCCAGACCGCGTCGGGCACACCGATGATCGCCGCCTCGGCGACCTTCGGATGGGCAGACAGCACGTTCTCCACCTCGGCGCAGTAGATGTTCTCACCGCCGGAGATGATCATGTCCTTCTTGCGGTCGACGACGTAGATGTAGCCCTCGTCGTCGCGGCGGACGAGGTCGCCGGAATGAAACCAGCCGCCGCGGAAGGCCTCCGCCGTGTCGGAGTCCTTGTTCCAGTACTCCTTCATCACCAGCGGGCCCAGGTACACGATCTCGCCCACTTCGCCGACGGTGACGTCGTTCATGTCGTCGTCGACGATGCGGACCTCGACGTTGAGCATCGGCCGGCCGACCGACCCGATCTTGCGGACGGAGTCCTCGCCCCGGAGTAGGCAGGTGATGGGGCTGCATTCGGTCTGCCCGAATGCGGCGACGATCTCGGCGTGCGGGAAAGCATCGATCATGCTGCGCAACAACGATGTCGAGGCGGGTGCGGCACCCCACCAGACGCGACGCAGCCGGGACAGGTCCCACGAGCCGAGGTCTGGCAGCGCGCAGACCTGCTGCCATTGTGCCGGTGTCATGAAGCACGACGTGACCTGCTCGCCGGCGATCAGGTCCAGCGTCGCAGCGGCGTCGAAGCCGCCGGACGGCGGTATGACGACCGTGCCGCCGGTGAGGAACGTCGGCAGCATGCCCGACGCGCCCGCGGTGTGGAACAGCGGCGCGACCGCCATCCAGCAGCCGTCGTCGGCGCGGTGACCGAGCGTGGCCATGGAACTGAACGCATGCAGGTACAGGTTGCGGTGGGTGAGCACCGCTCCCTTCGGAAATCCGGTCGTCCCGGACGTGTACATGATGAACGCGGGTGCCTCGTCGCCGACGTCGACGTCGACGTCGGTGCTGCCCGCGGCGTTCAACGCCTCGTCGAGGTCGCCACCGATGGTCAGCACGGTGCGCACCGACGGTGCATCGGCCCGCGCGAGTTCCACGAGCGGCGCCAGCCCGACATCGGCAACGACCGCGACCGAGCCGCTGTCGGCGAGCAGATAGGCGAGCTCGTCGGCGACCATCCGGAAGTTGACGGGCACCACGATCGCCCCCAACCGCAATGCGCCCAGCCAAGACTCGACGACGTCGAGGCTGTTGTGGCCGAGAACGGCGACCCGGTCACCGCCGCCCACCCCGCGCGCGGACAGGGCGTTCGCCAGCCGGTTCACCCGGTCCTCCAGTTCGGCGAACGTGCACCGGCGGCGCGGATCGACGAACGCGATCGCGCTCGGCCTGGCCAGCGCGTGGCGGCGCAGGACATCGCTGAAGGTGATGCCGGTGCAGGCCGAAGGTGACGGGGTCATCGCTATCCTCCTTGCCGAGTGGCGGTCACAGGCCGGCGCGGTCGGCGAGCAGTGCGCGGTGGTGTGTGCTGCTGCCGAACAGCGCCTGACTGGTCGTGGCGCGCCGGAAGTACAGGTGCAGGTCGTGCTCCCAGGTGAAGGCGATGCCGCCGTGCGCCTGAATGGCCGAACCGGCGCACAGCGCGAAGGCGTCCGCCGCCTGGGCCTTCGCCAACGGTGCGGCGATCGGCAGTTCGCGACCGTCCGCCGCGCACATCGCGGCGAACATCACCGCCGCGCGGGTGGCGTCGATTTCGATCATCATGTCGGCGCAGGCGTGTTTGACCGCCTGGAACGATCCGATCGCACGACCGAATTGCTTTCGACTGCAGGCGTATTCGACTGTCATCTGCAGGCAGGCTTCGGCACCGCCGAGCATCTCGGCCGCCAGCAGCACCCGCGCCACGTCCAGCACCCGCTCGACCGTGTCGGGGCCACCGGCGGTAAGCGCCTCGGCCGGGGCCCGATCAAGCTGCAACTCCGCGACCGGTCGGGTGATGTCGAAGGAAGGCAGGCTGACCACGGTGACCCCGGGAGCGTCGGCCGCCACGACGTGCAGAGCGACCGCACCGTCGGCCACCGCAGGCACCACGAAGAGGTCGGCGATTTGGCCGTGCAACACGGGGCCGCACGTACCGGTCAGCACGGTGTCGTCGCCGCTGCGTTCGGCCCGCACCCGCGCCGTCGACGGGTCGGTGTCGCCGGGGCCCGCGACCGCGAACGCCCCGATGTCCTCGCCGCACACGAGGCCCTTGAGCAGCCTTCTGCGTTGCTCCTCATCGCCGGCCCGCAGCACCGCCTCGATCGCGAATGCACTGGTCGCCAACGGAATCGGGGCCACCGTCCGGCCGAGTTCGCAGAACACGAGGGCGGTCTCGACCAGGGTGGCGTCCGCTCCGCCGTACTCCACCGGGACGTGCAGAGTGGGCAAGTCCAACTCCGCGCACAGCCGTTCCCACAGCGGTTTGTCGTATCCGTCCGCGGCGAGCACCTCGCGAACGCGCGCCGGTGTCGCCGCTTCGCGCAGTAAGCCACGCAGCGAAGCGCGGAATGCCTCTTGTTCGGCGCTGTAACCAAAATTCATGTCAGTGAACGGGTTCCAGACGAGGTTCCTTGGGCAGTCCCAACAATTGCTCACCGATCACATTGCGCTGGATCTGCGAACTGCCCGCATAGATGGTGGCCGCGCGGCTGTAGAGCAGCTGGTCCAGCCAGCAAGCGGCGGTGTTTACGGTGCCCGGCTCTGGCGTTATCAGTGCTGCGCCGTTACCTGGTCCGTCATAGACAAGCGCTTCGGGCCCGAGGATCTCGGCGGCGAGTTGGGTCTGTCGCCGGAAGTACTCGCTCCAGATCACCTTGTTGATCGCGGCCTCGGCCCCTGGTCGGCGCCCGGCCAATGACAACGTCAGGTCGCGATAGCCGAGGTAGCGCATGATCTGGACCCGCGAGTGACACCACGCCAGCGCGTCACGGATGCGCGGATCTGTGTGCAGCCCCCGGTCGGTGGCGAGGTCGTGTAACCGTCGCAGGTCACGGCCGAAGTCGAGGGCCGCCGTGGTCGCCTGCGACCCGCGTTCAAAGCCGAGCAGGGTCATCGCGGCCGACCATCCGCCGCCGACTCCGCCGACCACGTTGTCGGCAGGCGTGCGGGCTTCGGTGAAGAAGACCTCGCAAAACGATGCGTGCCCGGCGGCGTTGACGATCGGGCGAACCTCGACACCGGGCTGGTCCATCGGCACCAGGAGCAGTGAAAGGCCTTTGTGCTTGGCCGCATCGGGATCCGTGCGGGCGAGGACGAAGATCCAGTTGGCCGTCGTACCCGCCGACGTCCAGATCTTCTGCCCGCTCAGCACCCACTCGCCGCCGTCGAGCACGGCCCTGGTTCGCACGGACGCCAGGTCCGATCCCGCCTCGGGTTCGGAGAAGCCCTGACACCAGCGGTCCTCGCCGGACAGGATGCGCGGCAGCAGGCGCATCTTCTGCTCCTGCGAGCCGAGCGCGATCAGCGTGTTGCCGAGCAGTTGAATGCCGAAGCGATCGTTTTCGGCCTGCTCCGGGGCGCTCGCGCGGGCGAACTCCTCGGCCAGCACCACCTGCTCTATCGCCGACAGACCGGCTCCGCCGTACTCCGCCGGCCAGGACACGGCGATCAGTCCGTGGCGGCCGAGCAGCCGGCGCCACCGCCTGCCGAACACCTCGCGCTCGGACGGCGCAAGCGCGCCGGCCCCCGCCCAGTCGGGCGGCAGATGCTCGGCCAGGAACGCGCGGATGCGGCGGCGGAACGCCTCTGCTTCGGGGGGATAGTCGACGTCCATCGGGTCACGGCCGCCGCTTGGTCGCGGGCAGGATCTCCGGTGCGACGCGCCAGTCGTCGAGCCCGTAGTCGACGGTGCCGTAGGACAACGTGCCACCGGTCACCTCGCTCCAATGCGCGTGGTTGAGCTGGTGGATCTTGAAGCAGGCGTCGAGTGCCGTCGAGAAGCCCATGGCGTCGACCGTCTGGTTCACCGACTCCTTGATCAACAATGCCGCCACCGTTGGCAGCCGCGCGATCCGCCGGGCGAATTCCACCGTGTGGTCGGCCAATTGGTCGTTGGGAAACACCTTGCTGACCATGCCGATGGCGTGTGCCTCATCGGCGTCCAGCGAGTCCCCGGTGAGCAGCAGTTCCTTGGCCTTGCGCGGGCCGAACTCCCAGGGGTGGCCGAAGTACTCCACCCCGCACATACCGAGACGGGTCCCGACGACGTCGGCGAACACAGTGTCCTCACCCGCGACGATGAGATCGCAGCACCACGCCAGCATCAGCCCCGCCGACAGCACCATCCCGTGCACCTCGGCGACGGTGATCTTGCGCAGATTGCGCCATCGCTTGGTGTTCTCGAAGAAGTAGTGCCATTCCTGCCGGTTTCGCGACTCGACCCCGCCGAACGTCCCGCCGTTGCACCGGTAGGTGGGGTGCTGTTCGGGGCCCGGGGTGCGTTCGCGGACGTCGTCGGAGGAGCCGAGGTCGTGCCCGGCGGAGAACGACGAACCGGCGCCGCGCAGGATCACCACCCGGACCTGGTCGTCGGCCTCGGCGAGGGTGAACGCCGCGCCCAACTCGACGAGCATGCCGCGGTTCTGGGCATTGCGCTGGTGGGGGCGGTTGAGCGTGATGACGGCGATGCGGCCGCCGTCGATGACCTCATAGCCGACGTAGTCGAAATCCGGCACGAATGGCTCCCTGCTTCCGGTGAAGTCGGCCGCCCGGGCCGCGCCGTGAGGTGTCAGAGGGCACGGGTGGGTGACGTTGGCGAGGTTACGCGGCTCCGTCGCAATATGTCCATAGCCAATACGCGCCAGATAAATCATCAGAAGCGTAAATAGCGAAGCAAACTGCCACTTGCGCGAAGTGATGTATATTGCTAGTACTGTGTTGTACGTCGCAGCTGGCGGTCAGGCGAGAGCCCGGCGGAAGTCCCGGATCAGGCGCGTTCCGCGTCGTGATCCGAGATCGACCACAACTTGAGAAGGGTTGAAGATGGAGATCGGAATTTTCCTCATGCCGGCGCACCCGCCGGAGCGCAGCCTTTACGACGCCACCCAGTGGGACCTCGAGATCATCGAGTTGGCCGACCAGTTGGGCTACGTCGAAGCCTGGGTCGGGGAACACTTCACGGTGCCGTGGGAACCGATCTGCGCGCCGGATCTGCTTCTGGCCCAGGCGTTGCTCCGCACGAAGTCGATCAAGGTCGCGCCGGGCGCGCACCTGCTGCCGTATCACCATCCCGTCGAATTGGCGCACCGCGTCGCTTATTTCGACCACCTGGCGCAGGGCCGGTTCATGCTCGGCGTCGGTGCCAGCGGCATCCCCGGCGACTGGGCGTTGTTCGACGTCGACGGCCACAACGGTGAGCATCGCGAGATGACCCGCGAGGCACTGGAGATCATGCTGCGCGTCTGGACCGAGGACGGGCCCTGGGAGCATCGCGGAAAGTACTGGAACGCCAACGGCATCGCGCCGATGTACGACGGGCTGATGCGCCGCCACATCAAGCCGTTCCAACGGCCCCATCCGCCGATCGGCGTCACCGGCTTTTCCGCGGGCTCCGAAACGCTCAAGCTCGCAGGCGAACGCGGCTATATACCGATGAGCCTCGACCTGAACACCGACTATGTCGCGACGCACTGGGATGCGGTGCTAGAAGGGGCGGCGCGCAGCGGCCGGACTCCCGATCGCGGCCAGTGGCGACTGGTGCGCGAGGTGGTGGTGGCGGAAACGGACGAAAAGGCATTCCGGTACGCCGTGGACGGCATGCTGGGGCGCAACATGCGCGAATACGTGCTGCCGACGTTCAAGACGATGGGCATGACGAAGTTCTACAAGCATGACGCCGCCGTGCCCGACGCCGACGTCACGCCGGAATACCTGGCCGAGAACACCTTCGTCGTCGGATCGGTCGAGACGGTGGTGGACAAGCTGGAGGCCACCTACGACCAGGTCGGTGGTTTCGGTCATCTGTTGATCCTCGGCTTCGACTACAGCGAGAACCCCGGCCCGTGGAAGGACTCGATGCGGTTGCTCGCCGAAGAGGTCATGCCGAGGCTGAACGCCCGCATCGCCGCGAAGCAGTCCATCGCGGCAGTCTGATCGACGGCACTGGTAGGAAGGGGCGCCCGCGTGGAGGCTCGGCAAGTCACCGTCCGTTATTCAGACGGCGCGCAGAGGACGATGGCGGTTGAGCCCGAGCACACCGTCCTCGAGGCCGCAGAGGGCCACGGCGTGGCGATCGTCAACGAATGTCAGAGCGGGATCTGTGGGACGTGCGTGGCCACCTGCGCGTCCGGTGAGTACGAGATGGGTCGCACCGAAGGCCTGTCCGACGTGGAACGGGAATCGCGAAAGATACTGACGTGTCAGACCTTTCCGATGTCGGACTGTGTGATCGACCTTCAATATCCCGTCGACGACAACGCGGCACGCCTGGTCACCGGCCACGGCGTGGTGATCGGCGTGCAGCGGCTGTCCTCGACGACGGCTGTTCTGCGCCTGGATGTTTCGGGTATGGAAGGGCCACTGGCGTACAAGGCGGGTCAGTTCGCCCAACTTCAGGTGCCGGGCACCGATGCGTGGCGCAATTACTCCTATGCGCATCCGGCCGACGGCCGCGACGAAATCGAGTTCATCATCCGACTGCTGCCCAGCGGCATTATGTCGGACTATCTGCGCGAGCGGGCGGAACCCGGCGACCGTATCGCGTTGCGCTGCAGCAAGGGCGGCTTCTATCTGCGGCCCGTCGTGCGGCCGCTGATCCTGGTGGCCGGCGGCACCGGACTGTCGGCGATCCTGGCGATGGCCCAGAGCCTGGATCCCGGGATCGAGCACCCGGTTCATCTGTTGTACGGGGTGAGCGCCGCCGAAGACCTCTGTAAGCGCGACGAACTCGACGCGCTGGCGCAACGCATCCCGAATCTGCAGGTGCACGTCATCGTCGCGAGCCCCGACGAGGCCTGGTCCGGGCCGGTCGGGCTCGTCACCGACCTGCTGGACCGGCAGATGCTGGCCGACGGCGACGCCGACGTCTACCTCTGCGGCCCCGCAGGGATGGTCGAAGCCACCCGCAACTGGCTTGACGACAACGGGATTCATCGCGTCGGTCTGTACTACGAGAAGTTCGTACCCAGCGGTGCGCTGCGACGACGCACGCCGGCGCGCCTGGATGAAGCGTCGCTGGACCTGACGGACATCCAACGCCGGGGGCGCGGCACGGCCGTCGTCATCGGCGGCAGCATCGCGGGCATCGCGGCGGCCAAAGTGCTTACGGAGTCCTTCGACCATGTGATCGTGCTCGAGAAGGACGGCCGCCACTCGCGGCGCGAGGGCAGGCCGGGTGCCGCGCAGGGCTGGCACCTGCACCATCTGCTGGCCGCAGGCCAGATCGAGTTGGAGCGGATCTTCCCCGGCATCGTCGACGACATGGTTCGCGAGGGCGCGTTCAAGGTCGATATCGCAGCGCAGTACCGCATCCGGTTGGGCGGCGCCTGGAAGAAGCCCGGCACCAGCGACATCCAGATCGTCTGTGCCGGCCGTCCGCTGCTCGAGTGGTGCGTGCGGCGTCGGCTGGACGACGAACCCCGCATCGAGTTCCGCTATGAGTCGGAGGTGGGTGACCTCGTCTACGACCGCGGCAGTAATACCGTGATCGGCGTCGCGGTGAACCACGACGGCGAGTTGGAGGTGGTGCCCACCGAGTTCGTGGTGGACGCCTCGGGGAAGAACACCCGTGTTCCGGAGTTCCTGGGCCGCATTGGGATCGGGGCCCCCGAAGTCGAGCAGGACATCATCAACTGCTTCTACTCCACGATGCATCACCATGTGCCACCCGAACGGCGGTGGCAGGACAAGGTGATGGTGATTTGCTACGCGCACCGCCCCTATGAGGACACCTATGCCGCGCAGTACTACATCGACAGCTCGCGCACCATCCTGTCCACTTCACTTGTCCGCTACAACTGTTACTCACCGCCGCGCACCGCGCAGGAGTTCCGTGAGTTCGCCGACCTCATGCCGTCACCCGTGGTGGGGGAGAACATTGACGGGCTGAAGCCGGCCTCGCCAATCTACAACTTCCGCTACCCCAACATGCTCCGGCTGCGCTACGAGAAGAAGCGCAACCTGCCGCGCGCACTGCTGGTGGTGGGAGACGCCTACACCAGCGCAGATCCGGTATCCGGGCTAGGAATGTCGCTGGCACTCAAGGAAGTTCGCGAGATGCAGAACCTGTTGGCGAAATGCGGACCCACGGACCGGCAGCTGGCGCGACGGTACTTCCGCAAGATCAGCCGGATGGCCGATACCGCTTGGTTCGTCATCCGCGAGCAGAACCTGCGTTTCGACTGGATCAAAGATGTCGACGCCAAGCGCCCCTTCTATTTCCGCGCGCTGACCTGGTACATGGATCGCGTGACCGAGTCGGTGCACGACGACCTCGACACCTATCGCCAGACTCTGGCGGTCATTTCCCTGGTCAAACCCCCGTCAACGCTGATGAGACCGAAGATCGCATGCCGTGTACTCGGCAAATGGGCGCGCACCAGGCTGTCGGGCCAGAAGACGTTGATTGCGCGCAATTATGAGAACCGCACGGTGCCCGAGGCCGACCTCCTGGTGCCCACCGAAAAAGTCGCGATCGGTTAGTCCCGAGGCCCGCCCACGCCGTTCGACGAAGAGAGAGGCGACAGACATGGCGCAGACCCATCGGATGCTGGACTGCCGCGGCACCCGGATCCATGCCGTAGAAGAGGGCGAGGGCCCGCTGGTGGTGTTGATCCACGGCTTCCCCGAGTCGTGGTATTCGTGGCGTCATCAGCTTCCCGTGCTCGCCGAGGCGGGTTACCGCGTGGTGGCCATCGACCAGCGCGGGTACGGCCGGTCGTCGAAGTACCGCGTCCAAAAGGCCTACCGCATCAAGGAACTCGTCGGCGACGTGCTCGGCCTGATCGACGCCTACGGTGAGGACCGGGCCATCGTGATCGGACACGACTGGGGCGCCCCCGTCGCGTGGACGTTCGCGTGGCTGCATCCCGACCGTTGCGCCGGCGTTGCCGGGCTCAGTTGTCCCTTCGCAGGGCAAGGGGTGATCGCATTGCCCGGCAGTCCGTTCGGCGAGCGACGCCCGAACGACTACCACGTCGAGATCGCCGGACCGGGCAGAGTCTGGTACCAGGACTACTTCTCGGCGCAGGACGGCATCATCGCCGAGATCGAGGAGGATCTGCGCGGCTGGCTGCTGGGTCTGACCTACACGGTGTCCGGCGACGGCATGATCACCGCCATCCGAGCGGCCGAAGCGGCGGGGGTGGACCTGGCAGCCATGGACCCGCTGGACGTCATCCGCGCGGGCCCGCTGTGCATGCCCGAGGGGGCGCGGCTCAAGGACGCGTTCGTCTACCCCGAGAAGATGCCGGATTGGTTCACCGACGAGGACGTCGACTTCTATACAGGCGAATTCGAGCGCTCCGGCTTCGGCGGGCCATTGAGCTTCTACCACAACATCGACAACGACTGGCACGACCTCGCCGACCAAGCAGGCAAGCCGCTCACGCCGCCCGCGGTGTTCATCGGCGGTCAGCACGACGTCGGTACCGCGTGGGGAGCCGAGGCGATCCAACGTGCCGACGAGGTGATGCCGAACTACTGCGGCACCCACATGGTCGCCGACGTCGGGCACTGGATTCAGCAGGAAGAGCCCAAGGAGATCAATCGGCTTCTGCTCGACTTCCTGCACGGGCTGCGGTAGCGGGAGGGCCCGATCGACATGATGCCGGCCACCGCGCCACATCTCGACGACACCGAGTTGCGCCGTGTTTTCGGATGCTTTCCGTCTGGGGTGATCGCCGTCTGCGCGACCGTCGGCGGCGACCCGGTCGGAATGGCGGCCAGCTCTTTCACGTCGGTGTCGATGGCCCCACCGCTGGTGTCGATCTGCGTCCAGAACAGCTCGACGACGTGGCCGAGGCTGAGTGATCGCCCACGGCTCGGTGTCAGCGTGCTGGCCGAACAGCACGGCCAGACGTGTCTGCACCTGTCGCGCAAGGCCGGTGATCGGTTCGCGGGGGTGCATTGGACGGAGTTACCCGGTGGCGCGGTGGTCGTGCAGGGCGCCACCGCATGGCTGGACTGTGCGCTGCAGGGCGAGATTCCGGCTGGCGATCACACCATCGCGCTGCTGCGGATCTGTTCGATGGCCGCAGATGTTGATACGCCACCACTTGTGTTCCACGGCAGCCGGTTTCGCCGACTCGATGCGTGCGGGGCGGGGTCCTGCGAATGAGGACCACCGACGTGCGGGTGCGCCGGGCGACAACGGCCCTCGCGGCGGGACGCCCCGTCGTGCTCACCGACGACGCCGCGGCCAAGGGGTATCTTGCCTTCGCAGCCGAGGCCGCGACGGCCACGCTGGTCGCCTTCGCAGTCCGGCACACCTCCGGCTACCTCCGGGTGGCGTTGCCTGCGACCGAGTGCGAGCGGCTGCATCTGCCGCCGATGTGCCGCGGTGACGGTGATCGCCCCGCCGCCGCGCACCGCGTGACCGTCGACTGGCACGGCACCGGCACCGGAATCTCGGCGACCGACCGCGCCCGGACCATCGCCGCACTCGCCGCCGGAGAATCGGAGGCGTCCGACTTCCGCCGCCCGGGCCACGTCGTCCCGGTACAGGTCGCCGCAGGCGGGGTGTTGGCGCGCCGCGGTGCCGCCGAGGCGGCGGTTGACCTGGCCCGCATGGCCGGGCGGCGACCGGCGGCGGCGCTGAGCGAGATCGTCTCCCGCGCGCACCCGGCCGCGATGGCCGACGGCGCCGAACTGATCGAGTTCGCCGACCGGCACAGGCTGGCGCTTCTCTCGATCGACGACATCGCCGAGCACCGGCGGCGCACCGAACCACAGGTCGTGCGCACCGCGGAGGCGGTGCTGCCCACGCCGCTGGGCGCCTCTCGCGTCATCGGCTTCCGCGATGTGCACGCCGGCGGCGAGCATCTGGTGGTGTTCATCGGCGCGGCCGACCCCGACGTGCCCATGCCGCTGCACATCCACCTCGAGTGCCTCACCGGTGATGTGTTCGGATCGACCGACTGCCGCTGCGGCGACGAACTCGACACCGCGCTGGCGACGATGAGGGCCAGGGATACCGGCATGCTCGTCTACCTGCGCCCGTCCGCGGCGGTGCGCGCGTGCGGGCTGTTCGATCGCGACGAGCCCGCGGCCGAACGGATGTCGGAGATCACCGCATGGATACTGCGCGACCTCGGGGTGCATTCGGTCAGGCTTTCCGACGATGCGCCGGGGCTGGGGCTCGTAATGTTCGGGGCGATCCGCGAACACGGGCTGAACGTCACGGCGCCGATCCCCGCGTTGGCGGCCGCGGGGTGAAAAGACCGCTGCGCGTGCATATTCGACGAGGTGAACGATGACACATCCGGATTTGGCCGGCAAGGTCGCAATCGTCACGGGAGCAGGTGCGGGCATCGGGCTCGCGATCGCGGCGCGACTGGCGGCCGAGGGCTGCAAAGTGCTCTGCGCGGACATCGACGGCGCTTCGGCCGACGCGGCGGCGGCACGGGTCGGCGGCGGTGCCGTCGGACACGCCGCCGACGTGGGCGACGAAGAGCAGGTGATCTCGATGGTGGAGGCCTGCGTGCGCGCGTTCGGAGGAGTGGACAAACTGGTCGCCAACGCCGGCGTCGTCCACTTCGCCCCGCTCACCGAAACCACCGTCAAGGACTTCGACCGTGTCATCAGGGTGAACCTGCGCGGCGCCTGGCTGTGCACCAAACACGCCGCGCCCAGGATGGTCGAACGGGGTGGCGGCGCAATTGTCAACATGTCGTCGCTGGCGGGAGAAGTCGCCGCGGGCGGTAGCGGCGCATACGGCATGTCGAAGGCGGGAATCATTCACCTCAGCCGGATCACCGCGGCTGAATTGCGTTCGGGCAACGTGCGTTCCAACGCGGTGCTGCCCGCGTTCGTGGACACGCCGATGCAGCAGACCGCGATGACGATGTTCGACGCGGCCCTCGGGCAGGGCGGGGCGAAGACGATGATCGACCGGCTGCAGGGTCGGATGGCGGGCCCGGAGGAGATCGCGGGCATCGTGGCGTTCCTGCTCTCCGACGACGCCTCGATGGTCAACGGAACCGCCCAGATCGCCGACGGCGGAACCAGTTCAGCGCTCTGGTGAGCCCTTGCTGGTCAGGATCGACATCACGATGGCGGTCATCTCATTTGCCACGCCCTGATAGCGGGTGAGGTGCCAGGTGCGTACGGCGTCATCGATGAAGCTCATGGCGGCCGCGACCAGCAACCGTGCCTCCGCGGCAGTGGTTTCGGGCACCAGCTTGCGAATCAGGTCGGCCCACACGCCCTCGCGGTCACTCTGGTTTCTCGTGTAGCCGTCGCGAGCCTCGCTGGAGGCATGCGACAGTTCGGTGACCGACACGGAGACGAGGTCGGGGTCATCCAGGCTGATTCGGACTCGGCCCTCGACGAGCGCGCGCAGACACTCGGCGGCGCCGTCGTCGGCGCGCAATGCCCGGATGCAGTCGAGGCTGTACCACTCGTCGAGCCTGCGGATCAGCGCATCGAGGATCGCCTGTTTCGAGGAGAACGAGCGGTACAGCCCCGGACCCGCGATGCCTGCGCCCTTTCCGATCTCGCTGGTGCTCACGGCGGGATAGCCCTGAGCGCGGAACAGCCGGGCGCCTGCCGCCAACAGCGTCTCGTGACGAGAGAACAAGGCCCGCTTGTCGATCGGCGGGGCCTGCAGCGGCTCGAGGGCGCTGACCGGCGGGGTGCGTGCCGCCGCCATGCAGGCCCCGAACAACAGCTGGTGCAGTTCATCCCCCGGCAGCGTCAGGTTGTGCCTGCCCAAGCTCGTGATGGTGCTGGACACGGCCCACGCTCGCAGCTCCGAGTGCCGCGGACTCAGATCCGGCACCTCCAGCCGGATGCCTTCGTGCATGCCCGCGACGATCGCGTTGATTCGACGGCGCACCTGCTGGCGCTCGTCGTCGTCCAGATAGCGGGCTTCGCGCTGCCAGAGCACCGTCAACGAGCGCGATGCGACGGCCGCGGTGATCAGTTCGCCCAATTCCGAGCTCAGCGGGCGAGGTGTCGACGCCACCTCGCCAGGGGCGAGCAGGCGGGCGCTTTGATACTGCTCCTGGCCGGAGCGGATGGCTGCCGCGAGCAGGGCCTGCTTGTTGTCGTAATGGCGGTACAGCGCGCGGGCGGTGACGCCGGCTGCCTCGGCGATGTCCTCGAGCTTGACCGAGTGGAAGCCACGATCGACGAACAGCCGAACGGCCTGATCGAGGATCTGTTGCTTCCGGTCCTTCGGCCTGCGCTTGACGGTTCCGACCGCGGGCTTCACCGCGCGACGCCCCCCTTCTGGCTTGTCTGAACCACCAGATCTTGCCAGACGCTGCCGCTTGGCGGCGGCAGCGACCGCAGGCAAGGCCAATGAGTCGCGGCTCATCTCGGCCACCTGCTCACAGTTTGAACCCGCTCTGACGCTCGAAATCCGAGAGGTCGAAATAGTCGCTGAAGCGCATGATTTCGCCGTTCCTGATGACGAAAACACCGGTGACCGGCAAAACCACCCGGCGACCGTCGGTCATGGTGAAGTAATCGATGCGCTCGGCGATCACCAGGCCGGGTGCGGCCGCAAGAGTGACCACATCCAGCTTTGCTTCCGAGAACGCCTCGAGGAACGCACCGAAAATCGCCCGGATGCCCGCGATCCCCTCGATCGGATTCACGGGCACGTTGTGGTAGACCGCGTCGCGCGCGAAGGCGCCACAGATGGTGTCGAGATCGCGACCTTCCCAAGAGTCGAGAAATTCGCGGACGAGCCCTTCGCAGGCCTGCTCGGTGTCGATCACGTGCTGCCTCCCGACGGCTTCGCGGCGTGAGACGACCACCGTTCACCACCTCACGCGGAACGTACAGAACAGTACTATCAAGATACATCATATGAGACAAGTGGCTTTCTTCGTCGGTATTCATCATCTCGATATCAAGAATTGAGCGTATTGACTATGGACAT
Source organism: Mycolicibacterium moriokaense (assembly GCF_003347205.1). Lineage (GTDB taxonomy): Bacteria > Actinomycetota > Actinomycetes > Mycobacteriales > Mycobacteriaceae > Mycobacterium > Mycobacterium moriokaense_B. The sequence continues at coordinate 275,726 of NZ_QQBJ01000002.1, read as the reverse complement.
CGCGGATATGGTCCGCGTACTCTCGCGGTTGTCAACGCCCCTTTGAGACCTGCCCGGACGGCCAGCATGAGTAGCTCCCCGCAGCACAGCGCGTACGGGTTCACCCGCGGGTCATGCCTCGTACGGGGGAGACTTATACCTCTTTTTGGAAGCAGCATTTGCGCTGCACAGATGGCTAGCGTTCCATCCATGCCGTCCATCGACCGCCCCGTTTCAACCGGGCCATCGGCGGCGACTCAGTGATCACCGCTCATCCGGCGACCAAGCCGGTGCAGGCGGTCGGCGGGTTCTTCGCCATGTCGCTCGACACCGTCGTGCTGATGTTCAAGCGTCCATTCGCATGGCGCGAGTACGTCATCCAGACGTGGTTCGTGGCGCGGGTCTCCGTACTTCCGGCGCTGATGCTGACGATGCCGTACTCGGTTCTGCTCGTGTTCACGTTCAACATCCTGCTGAACGAGTTTGGCGCAACAGACTTTTCGGGAACGGGTGCAGCCATCGGCACGGTGAACCAGATCGGCCCGATCGTGACGGTTCTGGTGGTCTCCGGTGCCGGTGCGACGGCCATGTGCGCCGACCTCGGCGCGCGCACCATTCGCGACGAACTCGACGCGCTGCGGGTGATGGGCATCAACCCGATCCAGGCGCTGGTGGTGCCGCGCGTGCTCGCCGCGACGACCGTGGCCTTGGCGCTGTCGGCATCGGTGATCATCGTCGGCCTCACCGGCGCCTTCATCTTCTGCGTCTTCATCCAGCACGTCTCGGCGGGGGCGTTCATCTCCGGCTTGACTTTGCTCACCGGTGCCGGAGACGTCGTCGTATCCCTGATCAAGGCAACCCTTTTCGGTCTGGCTGCCGGTCTGATCGCCTGTTACAAGGGGATCTATGTGGACGGCGGACCCGCGGGCGTCGGCAATGCGGTCAACGAGACAGTGGTGTTCACGTTCATGGTGCTGTTCGCCATCAACGTCATCGTGACCGCCGTCGGTATCCAGTTCACGGTGTCGTGAGGTGACCGAATGAGCACCAGGGCACCAGGGCGGCCGGCACGACTGGTGGGCGTCGTCGAAGAGTTCGCCGCGGCGTGGAATCGCATCGGCGGCCAGGCGCGCTTCTACGCCAAGACACTCGCGGCGATTCCCGACGCGGTCACACACCACCGGATCGAGGTGTTGCGGCTGATCGCGCAGATGGGACTCGGCAGCGGGGCGCTTGCGGTGGTCGGTGGCACCGTCGCGATCGTCGGCTTCCTGACCATGACCACCGGCGCCCTGGTGGCGGTGCAGGGATACAACCAGTTGGCGTCTGTCGGGTTCGAGGCGCTGACGGGCTTCGCGTCGGCGTTCTTCAACGTCCGCCTCATCGTGCCCGGTACCACGTCGGTGGCGCTGTCGGCCACGATCGGCGCCGGGGCCACCGCTCAGTTGGGGGCGATGCGGATCAACGAGGAGATCGACGCCCTCGAGGTGATCGGCATTCGCAGCATCACCTACCTCGCCGCCACCCGCGTGCTCGCGGGGGTCATCGTGGTGATCCCGCTGTACTGCGTGGCGGTGATGATGGCGTTCTTCGCCGCCAGGTTCGGCACCACCGTGATCTACGGGCAAGGATCGGGTGTCTACGACCACTACTTCGGCACGTTCCTCAGCCCGACCGATTTGATCTGGTCTTTCTTCCAATGTGTGGCAATGACGGTCGTCATCATGCTGGTGCACACCTACTACGGGTTCACCGCATCCGGCGGACCCGCGGGGGTCGGCGAGGCGGTGGGCCGGGCGGTGCGCACCTCGATGGTCGTCGCGGCGGTGGAGATCGTGATGATCTCGCTGTCGGTCTACGGTCAGTCCGGCAACTTCAACCTGGCGGGTTAGCGTGCGGCCGCGTCGTGGTGAAGGCCGCCTTCACAATGCCTGGTGGACCGTCATGTTGCTGGCGGTGGTCGCCGGGTTTCTGCTCGTCACAGCCAGTGTGTACAGCGGCACGTTCCGGTCTTACGTACCAGTCACATTGACGTCGGATCGCTCTGGGCTGGTGATGGAGACCGGTGCGAAGGTCAAGATGCGCGGCGTCGAAGTCGGCCGGGTCGAGAACATCAGCGGCGGCGACGGCGGGGCCAGCCTCGAGCTGGCCATCGATCCCGATCAGATCCAGTTCATCCCGGCCAACGTGCAGGCAAAGATCCAGGCCACCACGGCGTTCGGCGCCAAATTCGTCGACCTGGTGTCTCCCGCCGATCCGAGCCCGGCCCGGTTGGCCGCGGGGGCGGTGTTGCGATCGGCCAATGTCAGCTCGGAGGTCAACACGATCTTCGAGAACCTGTCCAACCTCTTGAAGATGATCGACCCGTCGAAACTCAACGCCGTGCTCACCGCGATCGCCGACGGTGTTCGCGGCCAGGGCGAGCGGATGGGGCAGGCCACCACGGACCTCAACGTGGTCCTCGCCGCGCTCAACGAACGCAACGACACGATCGGGCGGGATTGGCGGTCGTTCAAGAGTTTCAACGACACCTACGCCGCCGTCGCGTCCGATGTCGTCACGATCCTGGACAGCGCCAGCACCACCAGCACCACCGTCGTCGACCATGCCGCGCAACTGGATTCTCTGCTGCTCAAAACAATTGGGCTGGCGCGCTCGGGTACCGAGCTTCTCGGATCGAGCAAGGACAACCTCGTCGATCTGGTCGGCACGCTGGCGCCGACCACCAGCCTGCTTCGGGAGTACAGCCCCGTCTACACCTGCTGGCTGCAGGGAGCGACCTGGTTTCTCGACAACGGCGGCTTCGACGTGTGGGGCCGGGGCGACGGCCGTTCGATCCAACTCGACGTCGGTCTGCTGTTCGGCAACGACCCCTACGCCTACCCCGACAACCTGCCCGTCGTCGCCGCCAAGGGTGGTCCGGGTGGTCGGCCCGGTTGCGGGTCGCTGCCCGACGCCACCAAGAACTTCCCGGTGCGCCAGCTCATCACGAACACCGGATGGGGGACGGGTACCGACATTCGGCCCAATCCCGGTCTGGGTCACCCGTGTTGGGCCGACTACTTCCCGGTGACCCGCGCCATCCCCGAGCCGCCGAGCATCCGGCAGTGTCTGCCCGGACCCGCGCCGGGACCCATTCCGTACCCGGGAGCGCCGCCGTACGGGGCGGCCCAGTACGGCCAGGACGGAACGCCGCTGTGGCCGGGGGTGCCGCCCGCCGAGCCAGCGCCACCCGCGCCGTGACCCCGCCACACCCGAGACAGGAGAGGACACCGTGAAGGATGACTTCAAGGGCGCCGCCTGGCGTCTGACGATCTTCCTGACGGTGTGCGCATTCGGCACCTTCGCGCTGCTGACGGTGTTCGCCCAGTTCCGATTCGCCCACGGCAGTTCCTATTTCGCGGAGTTCACCAACGTCTCGGGACTCAAGAACGACGATATGGTCCGGATCGCGGGTGTCGAGGTGGGCAAGGTCGAAAGCATCGCCTTCAACCCGGACTCGACGCTGCGCGTGAAGTTCAGCACCGACGACTCGGTCGTCCTCACCGACGGCACCCGCGCCGCTATCCGCTACGACAATGTGATCGGCGGTCGCTACCTTGCCTTGGAGGAGGGGACGGGCGGACTGCGCACGCTGGCATCCGGTGCGACGATCCCGGTGGCCCGCACGCAGCCCGCGCTCGATCTGGATTCCGTGATCGGCGGGTTCAAACCGCTGTTTCGGGCGCTCGATCCCGATCAGGTCAATGCGCTGAGCGGGCAATTGATTTCGGTTCTGCAGGGGCAGGGCGCCACCATCGGATCGTTCCTGCAACAGGCGGCCGTGGTGACCAACACGCTGGCGGACCGCGACCTGCTGATCGGTCAGGTGATCGACAACCTCAACGTGGTGCTGGGGTCGCTGGGCAGTCAAACCGACCGCCTCGACACCGCGGTGGCCGCGTTGTCGGAACTGGTGGCCGGGCTCGCCGAACGCCGGACCGACATCTCCAACGCGGTGGCCTACACCGACGCCGCGGCGGGCTCGATCGCCGATCTGCTCGCGCGCTCTCGCCAACCGTTCGCGAAGGTGGTCGGAGAGACCGACCGCGCCGCAGCGATCGCCGTGGCCGACCACGACTATCTGGACAACCTGTTCAACACGCTGCCCGACAAGTACCGGGCGCTGGGACGGCAAGGCATGTACGGCGATTTCTTCAGCTTCTACCTGTGCCAGATCGTGCTCAAGCTCAACGGCAAGGGCGGCCAGCCGGTCTACGTGAAGGTGGCCGGCCAAGACTCCGGGCGGTGCGCACCGAAATGAAGTCCTTCAGTGAGCGCAGCCCGCTGGTGATCGGGGTCGTCGGCCTTTCGGTCGTTTCGCTGGCCGTCGTCGGCGCCTTGCAGTACCACAACCTTCCGGCAGTCAACCGGGTCACGACGTACTCGGCCTACTTCGCCGACGCTGGCGGCCTGCTCACCGGCGCGACCGTCGAGGTCTCCGGCTATCCGGCGGGCCGGGTGTCGAGCATCGAACTCGACGGAGCCGCCGTGCTGGTGCAGTTCAGCGTCGACAGGAACATTCGGATGGGCGAGGCCACCGAGGCGGCGATCAAGACGAAGAGCCTGCTCGGGACGAAGATGCTCGATGTCATACCCCACGGCCAAGGACAACTGGCCGGGCCGATCCCGATGAGCAGGACGGTGTCGCCCTACCAATTGCCCGACGCGCTCGGCGATCTCGCCAACACGATCAGCGGACTGGACACCGATCAACTCTCGGACTCGCTGACCACGCTGTCGGAGACCTTCGCCGACACCCCTGAGGCGTTGCGCAACGCCGTGCAGGGGGTGGCGCGGTTCGCCAAGACCCTGAACGACCGCGACGCCCAGCTTCGCAACCTTCTCGACAACGCGGCCAAGGCCACCACCGTGCTGGCCAACCGAAGCGATCAGGTCGCGCGGCTGATCTCCGACACCAACGCGCTACTGGCGCAGCTGAGCACGCAGAGCGAGGCCGTCGACGCGATCTGGGCCAGCATTTCCGCGGCCGCGCAACAGCTCAAGGCGTTCATCGCCGAGAACCGCAGGCAGCTGCGGCCGGCGCTGGACAAGCTCAACGGGGTGCTGACAATCGTCGACAACCGCAAACAACGACTGCAGGAAGCGGTCAAACTGCTCAACAAATACGCGATGTCCCTTGGTGAGTCGCTGTCGTCGGGGCCGTTCTTCAAGGCGTATGTGGCCAACCTGCTGCCCGGCCAGTTCGTCCAACCGTTCGTCGACGCCGCCTTCTCCGATCTCGGGCTGGACCCCAACGTGCTGGCGCCGTCACAGCTGACCGATCCGCAGACCGGCCAGCCGGGCACCCCGGCGCTGCCGGTGCCCTATCCGCGCACCGGCCAGGGTGGGGAGCCGCACCTGACCCTGCCCGACGCGATCACCGGCAAGCCCGGCGACCCGCGCTATCCCTATCGGGAGCCCCTGCCCGCCCCGCCGCCGGGTGGCCCGCCGCCGGGCCCGCCGGCACTGGCACCGGTGGGACAGCCGTGAGCCGCAGACTGCGCCGGATCCGCGGCGGGCTGGCCGCCGCGCTGGTGCTGACGTTGATCGCCGGGGCGCTGGTCGCCGCCCGGGCTGCTGACTTCGTCGAAAAGACATGGATCACAGCGTATTTCGAGAACAGCAATGGCCTGTTCGCCGGCGACGACGTGCGCATCCTCGGCGTTCCGGTGGGTCGGGTCGACCGAATCGAGCCACAGCCGACGCGCGCGAAGATCACGTTCTGGGTGGATCGGCGCTACCCGATACCCGCCGATGCCAAAGCGGTCATCCTGTCCCCGCAGCTGGTGACGGGCCGAGCGATCCAGCTGACGCCCGCCTACACCGGGGGACCGGTCATGGCCACCGGCGCCACCGTCCCGCAGGAGCGCACGGCTGTCCCGGTGGAGTGGGACGACGTCCGAACTCAACTGCAGCGCTTGACGAAGATGCTTGCTCCGACGCAGCCCGGGGGCGTCAGCACGCTCGGCGCGGTGATCAACACCGCCGCCGACAACCTGCGCGGGCAGGGCGCCGACATTCGGGACACCGTCATCAAACTGTCCCAGGCGCTGGCAACGCTCGGTGACCACAGCCACGACATCTTCACCACCTTCACCAACCTGTCGACGCTGGTTTCGGCCCTGCACGACAGCGCAGACCTGATGGCGCAGCTCAACCAGAACATGGCGTCGGTGACCGCATTGGTCGCCGACGACCCGCAGAAGGTCGCCAGGACCGTCGAGGATCTGGCCGACGTCGTCGGTGATGTGAAGGACTTCGCCGACGACAACAGGGAAGCAATCGGGACAGCGTCGGACAAGCTGGCGTCGATCAGCACCGTCCTGGCCGCCAGCCTCGACGATCTCAAGCAGACGCTGCACATCGCCCCGGACACCGTGGCGAACTTCTACAACATCTTCGAGCCCGCGAACGGCTCGCTGACCGGGGCGCTGGCGGTGAACAACTTCGCCAATCCGATCAGCTTCATCTGCGGTGCCGTACAGGCGGCGTCCCGTCGCGACGCCGAGCAGTCGGCGAAACTGTGCGTCCAGTACCTGGCCCCCATCGTGAAGAACCGGCAGTACAACTTTCCGCCGCTCGGGGAGAACCTCGTGGTCGGCGCGCAGGCCAGACCCAACGAGGTCACCTACAGCCAGGACTGGATGCGGCCCGATTTCGTGCCACCCGCGCCGCAGCAGCCGCTTCCGGCGGAGGCGCCCGACACGCAGCCGCCGCCCGCAGTGGCGACCGATCCTTCGGGAGGACTGTCCGCAATGATGTTGCCTGCCAACGGAGGTCAGCCATGACACACGTCCGATGGCGGCGAGCGCTTGCGAGTGCGACGACGATCTGCCTGATGACGGTGACGGCGGGCTGCGGCGGCTGGCACGGTCTGAACTCGTTGCCGATGCCCGGCACCCAGGGCGGCGGGCCCGGCTCGTTCGTCATCCAGGCGCAACTGCCCGACGTCGACAACATCCAGCCGAACTCACGGGTACGAGTCGGGGACGTGAACGTGGGCACGGTGACCAAGATCGAGCGCCAGGGTTGGCACGCGCTGTTGACCATGCGGCTCAACGGCAACGTCGATCTGCCCGAAAACTCGACGGTCACAATCGGTCTCACGAGCCTGCTGGGGTCCCTGCACATCGAGCTGGCGCCGCCCACCGATGTCGCACCGCAAGGCAGACTGCACGACGGCTCGCTCATCCCGCTGTCTCGCGGCGGCGCGTTCCCCAGTACCGAGCAGACCCTGGCGGCGCTGTCGCTGGTGCTCAACGGCGGAGGGCTCGGCCAGGTTCAGGACATCACGGAGGCGTTCTCCACCGCATTGCGAGGCCGGGAGCAAGACGTGCGCGACCTCGTCGGGCGGCTGGACACGTTCACCCGCAACCTGAACGACCAATCCGGCGACATCATCGCCGCCACCGACAGCCTCAACAATCTTGTCGGGCAGTTCGCCGCCCAGCGACCGGTGCTCGATCACGCGCTGCAGACCATTCCCGACGCGCTGGCCGTGCTCAACGGAGAGCGACAGAACCTCGTCGACACCGCGGATCAGTTCGGCAAGTTCAGCGCGCTGACAGTCGACTCGGTCAACAAGACAAAGGACAACATCGTCGCCGAACTCGACGACGTGGGCCCGGTGCTGGAGTCGCTGGCGAATGCAGGCCCGAGCATGACCAGGGCGCTGTCGCTGATCCCGACGTTTCCGTTTCCGAACGAGACGATCGAGAAGTGGCAGCGCGGCGACTACGCCAACCTCACCGCGATCGTCGACCTCACGCTGAGCCGGATCGACGCCGGTTTGTTCACCGGGACCCGCTGGGAGGGCGACCTGACCGAACTGGAACTGCAGTGGGGCCGCACCATAGGCCAATTCCCCAGCCCGTACACCCATGCCAATCCGCTGACGGTGCCCTACCACTGGGATCAGGGGCCGTAGATGCGGTTGAGCAGGCGAATGCAGATCCAGCTCGCGCTGTTCACGGTGATCGCGTTGGTCGCGATGGGGCTGATGGCTCTGCACTTCATGAGGCTGCCCGCCAAGCTGTTCGGAGTCGGCCGGTACACGGTCACGGTGCAGTTGCCCCAGACCGGCGGCCTGTACGCCGGCGGGAACGTGACCTATCGCGGCACCGAGGTCGGCCGGGTCGACTCGGTGCGGCTGACCCCGTCAGGCGTGGCGGCGGTGTTGTCGCTGAAGTCCGGCATCGACGTCCCCTCGGACCTGCGGGCCGAGGTGCACAGCGCGTCCGCGATCGGCGAGCAGTACCTGGCGTTGCTGCCGCGCAGCGGTGACGCGCCACCGCTGCGTGACGGAGATGTCATCCCGGTGGCCCACACATCGGTGCCCCCCGACGTCAACACGCTGCTGGCCGAGGCCAACGCCGGACTGCAGGCGATACCCGGCGACAATCTCAAAACCGTGATCGACGAGTCCTATACGGCCGTCGGGGGACTCGGTCCCGATCTGTCCCGGATCGTCAGGGGCTCAACCGATCTCGCGATCGACGCGCGCGAACATCTCGATCCCCTGATCACCCTCATCGACCAGTCACAGCCCGTGTTGGATTCGCAGACCCGCACCTCGGAGGCCATCGACGCGTGGGCCGCGCATGTCGCTACGGTGACCACGCAGCTGCGGGCACACGACCAGAGCGTGGCCCGCGTCATCGACCGCGGCGGCGAAACGGCCGATTCGGCGCGTGAATTGGTCGACCGGGTGAAGCCCACGCTGCCGACGTTGCTCGCCAACCTGGTCAGCGTCGGGCAGGTCGCGGTGACCTACCACGACAACATCGAACAGCTGCTTGTTCTGTTTCCTCAGGTGGTGTCTGCCGGGCAGGCCGGGCTGGTCGCCAACGTCAACACCAAGCAGGACTACAAGGGGCAATACCTGAGCTTCAATCTGAACATCAACCTGCCGCCGCCCTGCACCACCGGTTTCCTACCCGCGCAGCAGCAGCGCTCGGCCGTCTTCGAGGACGCGCCGGACCGCCCGGAGGGTGACCTGTACTGCCGCGTCCCGCAGGACTCGCCGTTCAATGTGCGTGGCGCGCGCAACATCCCGTGCGCGAACGCGCCGGGCAAACGTGCGCCCACCGTGAAGCTGTGCGAAAGCGACGAGACCTACGTGCCGCTCAACGACGGTGTCAACTGGAAGGGCGACCCGAACGCCACGCTGTCGGGTCAGCCGATCCCGCAGCTGCCGCCGCAACCTGCGCCGCCCGCTCAGCCCGGTCCGGACGTGCCGGCTATGGCTGCAGTCGAATACGACCCGGCGACCGGCGACTACGTCGGACCCGACGGGCGGCGCTACACCCAAACGGATCTCGGCGCGGGTGTGCCGAAAGACAAGACATGGCAGACGATGCTGCTGCCGCCGACCGGCGGGTGAATCAGTCCGCCAGGATGCGAAGCGCGCCCGACGGACACATCCGCACGGCGTTGCGCACGGCGCGCTCGTCTCGGGCGCTCACCTGATCGGCGGCAAGCAGCACGGCGCCGTCGTCGTCCTGGTCGAAGAACCCATCAGCGGTCATCACGCAGATCCCGGTGCGCATGCAGATGTCGGGGTCGCCCGCGACCCTCATCGGCTGAACGCCTGCAGCGTGAGCGCCGAGTTCATGAAGTCGCGGAAGTGCAGCCAGCGTCCGTCGCGCAGCGTGATGATGTGCGCGAACTCCGATTCCCATTCGTAACCCGTCTCGAGCCTGCGGAACCGCTGGCGGCCCCAGGTCGCCAGGTCGTCGCCCTGCGCGATGAACTTCCACGCCTCCATCTCGGTGATGGCGATCGTCTGCCCCACTTTGGTGAAGAAGGTGACGGCCTCGTCGATGCCGCGGTAGTCGCCCGCATACGGAATCCCGTCGGCGCCGTAGTACGTGATCCGCACGTCGGGATCGAGCAGATCGAGCGCGGTCTGCAGGTCCCCGGCGGGCACCGCGGCGTAGATGGCCTGCGTCGTAGCGATGTTGGCGGCCTCGTTCGTGGTCATGACAGGTGCAGCGGCAGGCGGACATAGGCGTGGGTCAGCAGGCTCGCGGTCTGCTTGGTGCCCGGATCGTCGGTCAGCGCAATGGTCTGGTACCGGTCGAGCACTGCGTTGAGTACGGCCATCACCTCCAGGCGGGCCAGTGACGCCCCGAGGCAGAAGTGCAGCCCGTGACCCATCGACAGCTGTTGACGGATGTTGGGTCGATCGAGGTTCAGCACGTTCGGGTCGTCGAACACCGCGGGGTCGCGATTGGCCGAGCCGAAGAACAGCGCGACCCATTCGCCTTTGCGGATCAGCTTGCCGGAAATCTCGACATCCCTTGTCGCGATGCGGAACAGCCGCTGGGGAGGACCGTTGAGCCGCATCTCCTCCTCGACGAAGACGTTCAGCAGCGTGCGGTCATCGCGCATCCTCGCCGTGAGCTCGGGTTCGCGGGCCAGCGCGTGCAACAGGTTGCCGATCAGAAACGTCGTGGTCTCGCTGCCTGCGACCACGAGCGTGACGCAGAAGCGGACGATCTCCTCCGGGGTGAGCCGCTGGCCGTCGACCTCCGCTCGCAGCAGGGCCGAGATCAGGTCTTCGGCGTCCTCGACGTCGTCGGTGGGTGCGCGTTCGGCCAGCCGGGCCGTGTGCTCGGCGAGCCGGTTGGCGAACGTCGCCACCATCTCCTCGTTGCTGGCGATGCGCTCGGCGGGGGTGAGCGTCGACGAGAGCATGAAGGCGTTGGCCCACTGCCGGAAGCGGACGTGATCGCCGTCGGGCAGGCCGAGCAGCCGCACCATCGCCCGCGTCGGAATCTCGGCCGCGAACTCCATCACGTCGGTGTCGCCGTCGCCCACATCGTCGAGCAGCTGAGGCACCAACTCGCCGAGCCAACCCTCGAGTCGCTTGACCCGCCGCGGCGAGAACGCCTGGCTGACCAGCTTCCGCTCGACTTCGTGTTTCGGGGGATCGGTGTTGACCAGCATCAGGCTCGGCGCCGAGGACGCCTCCTGCAGGGGATCCCGCGACGAGAAGGTCGCGCTGTCCCGGGCGGCCTCGAAGACCTGGTCGTAGCGGAACAGCGCCCACGCGGTGACGGGCTCGTCGGCGCCGGGAACCGTTCCCGGCGGCCAGTCGCGGTAGCCGGCGACCGGCGACAGCTCCCGCAGCTGGTCGTAGAGCGGATACGGGTTGGCGATGCCCTGCGGCGTGGTCAGCAGTTCGAGAGCCGAGACAGTGGTGGATGACATGGCCATCAGCCTCGGTCAGCCGCGGCGGCAAATCGATCCCCCGATGGGGAGGACTCATGACCCCTTACGAGGGGAATTGTCGATTCCTGGGGCAATCCGACCGCGCCGGGCCCCCGCTCGGAGGACAGTCGACAGCGTGACAGTTGCGAGCGACCTACCCGAGAGCCCTGCCGTCGACACCCCTGCCGTCGACACCCCAGGTGTCCGCGCGCTGGCCGACGGTGACCATCCGGGCTGGGCCTCGCGCCCGACGGGGGAATCCGACGCCGCGCGCCGCTACCGGGAAGCATTCGAGTGCTGCGCCGTGGATCCGACCGACGAGCCGATGACCGTCGTCGCCGAGGCGGTCGATGCGAAGGTCACTGTGGTGCGCAACGCGCTGGAGGGCCTTGGCGACGAGGACGCGCTCAACGCGCTCGACGGGATGCTCGACTTGGCGTCGTTGGAGCGGGAGCTGATCGAGGACGGCGCGCGGCGGCGCACCTATGCGCTGTTGGCTGTCCAGGAGGCGCTGAGCAAGCTGCGGGTCGTCGACGACGTCGCGACGATCGTCGACCGCGCCCCACGGGAACTGGTGGAGTCGTGCGGGTTCGACCGTGCGGTGCTCTTCCGCGTGCACGAAGGCCGGATGGTCATGGAGGCGGCATATTTCGGCGACGACCGCGACGGTGCCGAGAAGATGGTCGCGTTCGCGCAGTCGGTGGCGCCGCCGTTGAACCACATGCTGCTGGAGACACAGATGATCCGACGACGCGCCCCGGCGATCGTGCGCGACGCGCGAAACGATCCGCGCGTCAACCGGCCGATCGTCGACTTCTCGATGACCCACTCCTATGTCGCGGCGCCGGTGATGCCGACGGGCAAGGTGATCGGCTTCCTGCACGCCGACCGGCTGTACTCGGGCCGCACCGTCGACGAGATCGATCGCGACACCGTGTGGGCCTTCGCCGAGGGCTTCGGGTACGCCTACGAGCGCACGGTTCTGCTGGAGAGGATGCGCAGGCAGCACGCGGAGGTCCGTCGCGCGTTGGCCTCCGCCGACGAGGCCGCCCGCGCCCTGCAGGACGCGGACCTGAACCTGCGCAAGGTCGAACCCGTCGAACGCAGCCCCGCCGCCCGGTCGTTGGCCGAGGTCCAGACGCGCGTGCTGGCGATGTTGACCCGCCGCGAGGTCGAAGTGCTGCGCCTGATGGCCGCGGGCCGGACCAACCAACAGATCGCCGACGAACTGGTGATCTCCGCCGGCACCGTCAAGTCGCACGTCAAGCGCGTGCTCAGGAAGCTGCATGCGACCAACCGCGCCGAGGCGGCGTCGGCCTACGTGCGGTTGGCCAGCGTCTCGGAGAACGGGCGCTAACGCGGCGTCAGGCCGGCCGCCCGGTACGCGGCGTCCACGTAGGCCATGTTCTCCACGGCGTCGACCGTGTCGATCGGCAATGGCGCGCCGTGCAGGACATGCTCTGCGAACGCCTCCAACTGGTAGCTGTACGAGGTCCTGGTGCCGTGGTGCTCGACGCGGGTGCCCGCCGGTGTCCGGATGGTCAGCCGGTCGTCCTCGTTCGGCTTGATGAAGTTGTGCACCAGCAGATCTCCCTTGGTGCCGACGATGCGCAGGGTGAACGTGTGATCGGGAGCGACCATGGTGTTGGCGCTCAGTCCCGTTGCGCCGCCGGGGAAGCCGACTTCGACATCGCACCACTCATCGACGCCGGCCGTGCGTTCATTGGCATGGGCGCGGATGATCGACGGATGCCCGACCCTGCGCATGACGTGTAGGCCGTAGCAGCCCAGATCCATCAATGCCCCGCCAGCCATGTCCAACGACCAGCGGGGATCCGAAGCGTCGGGCATGGGCATCGCCATCCGCACCTCGACGTGGTGCATGTCGCCGATGGTGCCGTCGCCGGCGAGTTCCAATGCGCGACGCGTCACCGGATGGAACAGGTAGTGGAAGCCCTCCATCACCGTCACGCCGGCGGCGCCGGCCGCCTCGGCGACCTTCACGGCCTCGGACCGGTTGCGCGCAAACGGCTTCTCGGTGAGCACCGGCTTGCCCGCCTCGATCGCCGCCAGGTTCCACGGCGCGTGCAGCGAGTTCGCCAGCGGGTTGTAGATCGCGTCGACTTCGGGGTCGGCGATGACGTCGGCGTACGAGTCCAGAACGCGTTCCACACCGTGCTTTTCGGCGAACAACTCGGCGCGGGACCGATCGCGTGCGGCGACGGCGACCAGTCGGTGACCCAGCTCTTGTGCCGGCCCGACGATCGCGAGGTCGGCGATTCGGGATGCGCCCAGCACCCCGATCCGCAAACTCATACCACCACGCTGCGGCATACGTTCTGCATGAACGTCACACTGGCCCGCACATCACGCAGCGGGCCCTCGTCGGCCGGTTCGTCGTCGAGGATGGTGTCCTGCTCCATGACGAACCATCCGTCGAAGCCGTTGCCGCGCAACGCGTTGACGATGCCCGCGATATCGACGTCGCCCGCTCCGAGCCTGGTGTAGATGCCTCGGCGAACAGCCTCGGTGTAGGTCATCCTGCCCGCCTGCACATCGGCGGCCAGGGTCGCGTCGACGTCTTTCAGATGCGCGTGGGCGATGCGGTCCGGCACCTCACGGGCCAGCGCCAGCGGGTCCGTCCCGCCGATCAGCAGGTGACCGGTGTCCAGGCACAGCCGTATCGTCGAGCCGTCGAGTACCCGCTGCACCTCGTCACGCGTTTCGACCATGGTCCCGACGTGCGGGTGCAGCACGGCCAGCACGCCGCGCTCGGCCGCCGCCGCCGCGAGCCGGTCCAGGTTGGCCAGCAGCGTGGCCCACTGCGCGTCGTCCAGCGCGGGCCGGGCGTCGTATCCGTCGACGCCCGTCGCGGCGGCCAGCACCAGGACGTCGGCATCGCACGCGACGATCGCGTCCAACGAGGCGGCGATGTCGGGCAGCGGATCATGCGCGGGGTCATGCAGCACCACCGGGGCGAACCGGCCCACACAGGCCAGGCCGTAGGAGTCCAACAACGCGGTCAGCTCCGCGGTGTCCGACGGCAGAAAGCCTTCGGGCCCAAGCTCTGTCGCCGCCATTCCGACGTCGCGCATCTCGGCCAACACCCGGTCCGGGGCCAGTTGATGGCCCCATCCGGGAACTTCGCACACGCCCCACGAGATGGGCGCACCTGCGATTTTCATACCAACCTCACTTCCTCGAGTCGTACCGGAACACCGCGCTTCAGCGACTCCGCCGCCGCCTCGGCGAGCCAGGCCACTTCGACGGCGTCCTCGACGGTGCACGCCGGGGCGCTGGCGCCGTTGGCCACCTGCACGAAGGCCGCGAGCTCCGCGCGGAACGCCTCGGTGAAGCGGTCCATGAAGAAGTGGTGCGCGGGGCCTTCGGGGAAATCGTTGGCGGGGTCGACATTTCGTACCGGCGCGCCCTGATCCCAGCCGGCCACGACGGTGTCGTGGAAGCCGTGCACCTCCAGGCGGCAGTCATAGCCGTGGCCGTTGTAGCGGGCCGCGGAGATCACGCCGAGGGTGCCGGAGTCGAAACGCACCACCACGGCGGCCGTGTCGACGTCGCCATACTCGGTGAATTTCGGATCGCCCTGGACGCTGCCGGTGGCGTAGACCTCGATCGCCTGCTGGCCGGTGATCCACCGCAGGATGTCGAAGTCGTGCACCGCGCAGTCGCGGAAGATGCCGCCGGATCCGGCGATGTAGTCCATCGGTGGCGGTGCGGGGTCCATCGTGGTGCTGCGGACCGTGTGCAGAGCGCCCAACGACCCGTCGTCGACTGCGCGTTTGGCGGCGGCGAAGGCCGCGTCGAAGCGGCGCTGGTAACCGACCTGCACGGGCACCCCGGAACGGGCGATGACGTCGGCGACCCTGGCGCTCTCCACCGCCGTGGCGGCGATCGGCTTCTCACAGAAGGTGGGGATGCCGCGCTCGACGGCTGCGAGCGTCAACTCGGCGTGGGCAGGCGTCGCCGCGGCGACCACGACGCCGTCGATGCCCGACGAGAGCAGCTTGTCGACCGAATCAGCGGGTGTGGCACCGTGTTTGGCGGCGACCGCCGCGACGAGCTCGGGTCGTTCGTCGGTGATGACGAGCCCGTCGACGCCGTCCAGGCCGCTGAGGGTGTCGGTGTGGAAGGCGCCGATGCGGCCCAGTCCGATCACGCCGAGGGTGGTCATGGGATTCTCCGATCGTTCTGGTCGCGCAGTGCGATGTCGAGTTGTTCCGGTGTGGAGTCGTCGGCCAGTGCGGCCAGCACGACGTCGACCTGCGACGGCGGGGCGAGGCTGCCGATGGGCTGGTCGAGGTCGAGGTTGGTGGGAAACGCATAGCCTTCCGCGGTCGCCACGACCGCGTTGTGCAACTCGCGCTGCGGGCGGCCGGCGGCCTTCATCGCGAGCAGTGCCGGGTAGATCGCCCGCACCATGGCGGTGCGGTCCAGTGCCTCCATCGCGCGCCCGAACGGCGACGACACCTGCAGCAGGTTGGCCATCCGGGAGATGTCGGCGGAGACGTTGGAGCCGGCGCCGTGATACAGCGCGGGGTTGAAGAAGACGGCGTCGCCCTTTTGCAGCGGCACCTGCACGTGATGCGCCGCGAAGAACTCGATGAACTCGGGCCGGTTGAAGGCGATGTAGCCGCCGAGGAACCGCTGCGAGTAGGGCAGCAGCATCGTCGGCCCGCTCTCGATCGGCATGTCGCAGTGGGCGACCGCGCCCTGCAGCGTCAGCGCCGGCGAGGTGCGATGCAGGTGCGCGGGATAGGCCGCCAGGTCGTCGGGCGCGACGAAGCCCAGGTGGTAGTCGCGGTGCGGAACCTGTGCTTTGCCGCCGGGATTGACGACGTTGACCTGCGAGGTGATCTGGTAGCGCGGGCCCAGCCAGGCCTGCGAGATCAGTGCCAGGGTGTCGTTGGCGTAGTACTGCGCGAACACGTCGGGCGCGTGCAGCGCGAGTTTCTGCGCGGCGTTCCAGATGCGGTCGTTGGCGCCCGGCGTGCCGAAGTGGTCTCCGGCGGCCGAGCCCGCGGCGTGCTGGGCCTCGATGATGGCGGCGAAGGCGGTGCTGGCGCGGTCGACGACGTCGGCGCCGAAGGCGCCTTCGAACACCACGACGCCGGGCCCGTCGGTCAGCGCCCGGATCAGCTCAGCCTGCAGGGCGCGCCGGTCCGAGGCCGCCGCGGTGGGGTAGACGAGGACGTTGTCACGGACGTCGACGGCGTGCGGGTAGTCGCCCAGTTCGGCGTCGCGGGATACCTCGGCGCGGAAGTCATCAAGCCTGCAGTCGGACTCATCGATCCACGACTTGTATGTGGTGGTCAGCGGCGTTGCCATGGAGTTAGTCTGATAGCCGACCCGACCCCGATCAACACCAAAAACCCATCAAAAAAACCTCAAGCCGCACGTCGAGCAGATGCGTCAGAGAGGAGAAGCGCCGTGGCGCACCGTTTCAAGGTTCGCGAAATCGCCCAGCAGTCCGGGCTGAGCGAGGCCACGGTCGACCGGGTTCTGAACAACCGCCCGGGGGTGCGGGAGAACACCCGCGCCGAGGTCACGCAGGCGATCGCCGACCTGGACAAACAGCGCGCCCAGTTGCGGCTGAACGGCAGGCGCTACCTGATCGACGTCGTGATGCAGACCCCGCACCGGTTCTCCGATGCCTTCCGCGCCGCGGTCGAAGCGGAACTGCCCGCCTTCGCACCCGCCATGTTGAGGGCCCGCTTTCATCTGTGGGAGACCGGTTCGACGGCACAGATGGTCGACGCGCTGGCGCGCCTACGCGGTAGTCAAGGGGTGATCCTGAAGGCCCAGGACCAACCCGAGGTCGCCGAGGCGATCGACGGTCTGGTGGCAGGCGGTGTGCCCGTCGTGACGTATGCGACCGACGTGCCCGGCAGTGCCCGTTGCTCCTATGTGGGCATCGACAACCACGGCGCGGGGGTGACCGCGGCCTACCTGATGGGGCAGTGGCTCGGCGCGTCGCCGTCGGACGTGTTGATCACGCTCAGCCGCAATGTCTTCCGGGGCGAGGGCGAACGCGAGGTCGGGTTCCGGTCCGCGCTGCGGGGATCGGGTCGCCAGATCGTCGAGGTCGGCGACAGCGACGGCATCGACGCGACGAACGAGCGGTTGGTGCTGGAGGCCCTCGAGGACAACCCGTCGGTGCAGGCCGTCTACTCCGTGGGCGGGGGGAACGCCGCCACCGTGGCGGCCTTCGACAAGATCGGACGGGACTGCCGTGTCTTCATCGCCCACGACCTGGACGCTGACAACCGGCGACTGCTGCGCGACGGGCGCATCTCGGTCGTCCTGCACAACGACCTGCGCGCCGACGCGCGCCTGGCGATGCGGTTGATCCTGCAGGAACGCGGCGCGCTGCCTGCCGAGCCGGCGCGGCCCGCGCCCATCCAGGTGATCACGCCGTTCAATCTGCCGGCGTGAAGCCCGTGCTCTTACCGCGAAACGGAATTCCGGTACAGAAAGTGCGCGAGTGAGGGCGTACCGGAACTCCGTTTCGCGAACAGGGGTGCTAGCCACTGTCGAGCAGTGCTAGCGCACAGCTACCAGTCGGTAACTTTTTCCTTAGAGTAAGAGCGCCTCAATAACGTGACGAAACACACAATTTTGTCTCATCGCGTTGCCGCGCACGTCGCTGAACAGTGCGTTCGCCGTACCGTAACGTGCGGGTAATCCGCGAGTCGGGTGAAGGCGTGCCTAAGAGAAGTGGTTTAATCGGTACTGCGAGTGACAGCAAATTTGTCGACGTCGGCACCCGTGGCGCGATTACCCGCGACTGAGGGGCCCGTCGAAGCAGCATGAGAGGCAGGGGTCGTGAGTTCGAGCGGCAATGGGGCCAATCCGACGAATGACCACGGCGCCGGCTCCACGTCGCAACGCCAGAAGCTCGAGAAGGTCGTCATCCGGTTCGCGGGAGACTCCGGCGACGGCATGCAGCTGACCGGCGACCGGTTCACCTCTGAAGCCGCCCTGTTCGGCAATGACCTTGCAACGCAACCGAATTACCCCGCCGAGATCCGCGCGCCAGCAGGCACCCTGCCCGGTGTGTCGTCGTTCCAGATCCAGATCGCCGACTACGACATCCTGACCGCGGGCGACCGCCCCGACGTGCTCGTCGCGATGAACCCCGCGGCGCTGAAGGCCAATATCTCCGACCTGCCTCGCGGCGGTCTGGTGATCGCGAACTCCGACGAGTTCACCAAGCGCAACCTCGCGAAGGTCGGCTACGAGGCCAACCCGCTGGAGAGCGACGAGCTCTCCGACTATGTGGTGCAGCCCGTCGCGATGACCACGCTGACGCTCGGCGCCGTGGAGTCCATCGGCACCTCCAAGAAGGACGGCCAGCGCGCCAAGAACATGTTCGCGCTCGGGCTGCTGTCATGGATGTACGGCCGCGAACTCGAGCACAGCGAGGCGTTCATCCGCGAGAAGTTCGCCCGCAAGCCCGACATCGCCGAGGCCAACGTGCTGGCGCTGAAGGCCGGCTGGAACTATGGCGAGACGACCGAGGCGTTCGCCAGCACCTATGAGGTGTCACCGGCGAAGCTGAAGTCGGGCGAGTACCGACAGATCTCCGGCAACACCGCACTGGCGTACGGCCTGATCACCGCGGGCCAGCTCGCCGATGTGCAGCTGGTGCTCGGCACCTACCCGATCACGCCGGCGTCGGACATCCTGCACGAGCTGTCCAAGCACAAGAACTTCAACATCCTCACCTTCCAGGCCGAGGACGAGATCGCCGGCATCGGCGCGGCCATCGGTGCGTCCTACGGCGGCGCGCTCGGTGTCACCAGCACGTCGGGCCCGGGCATCTCGCTGAAATCGGAGGCCATCGGCCTCGCCGTGATGACCGAGCTTCCGCTGATCGTGATCGACGTGCAGCGCGGCGGACCGTCCACCGGCCTGCCGACCAAGACCGAGCAGGCCGACCTGCTGCAGGCGATGTTCGGCCGCAACGGCGAGTCGCCGGTGGCGATCATCGCGCCGCTGTCCCCGTCGGACTGCTTCAACGTCGCGGTCGAGGCCGCTCGCATCGCGATCACCTACCACACCCCGGTGATGATCCTTTCCGACGGCGCGATCGCGAACGGTTCTGAGCCGTGGCAGATTCCGGACGTCACCGGCTACGCGCCGATCGCGCATACCTTCGCGAAGTCCGGCGAGCCGTTCCAGCCCTACGCCCGCGACCCCGAGACGCTGGCTCGCCAGTTCGCCATCCCGGGTACGCCGGGCCTGGAGCACCGCATCGGCGGGCTTGAGGCGGCCAACGGCTCGGGCAACATCTCCTACGAGCCGAAGAACCACGACCTGATGGTGCGGCTGCGCAAGGCCAAGATCGACGGCATCGCCGTGCCGGATCTCGAGGTCGACGACCCGACGGGCGACGCGGAACTGCTGATGCTGGGCTGGGGCAGCTCGTACGGCCCCATCGGCGAGGCCTGCAGGCGGGCGCGGCGCAAGGGCATCAAGGTCGCCCACGCACAGTTGCGCAACCTCAACCCGTTGCCCGCCAACCTCGGCGAGGTGCTGCGGCGCTACCCGAAAGTGGTTGCACCGGAGATGAACCTCGGCCAGTTGGCGCTGCTGCTGCGCGGCCGGTTCCTCGTCGACATCCAGTCGGTGACGAAGGTGGAAGGCATGGCGTTCCTCGCCGACGAGGTCGAAGGCATCATCGATGATGCGCTGGACGGGACGCTCAACGAAAAGGAAAGCGACAAAGCCAAGTTCGCGCGGTTGGCGGCGGCCACCGTGGAATCTGGCGTGGGAGCTGACGCATGACTGACCTGGTAGGGACTGATCTCGGGCTGACGGCCGGCACCGGCGGGGTGCCCACGACCGACGAGCCGCAGAAGGCCAAGGATTTCACCAGCGACCAGGAGGTGCGCTGGTGCCCCGGGTGCGGTGACTACGTCATCCTCAACACGATCCGTAACTTCCTGCCTGAGCTGGGCCTCCGGCGCGAGAACATCGCGTTCGTCAGCGGAATCGGCTGCTCTAGCCGCTTCCCGTACTACCTGGAGACCTACGGCTTCCACTCGATTCACGGCCGCGCGCCCACGATCGCCACCGGGCTGGCCCTGGCCCGACCTGATCTGTCGGTCTGGGTCGTCACCGGCGACGGCGACGCGCTGTCCATCGGCGGCAACCACCTGATCCACGCGCTGCGCCGCAACGTCAACATCACGATCCTGCTGTTCAACAACCGGATCTACGGCCTGACGAAGGGGCAGTACTCGCCGACGTCCGAGACGGGCAAGATCACCAAGTCCACGCCGATGGGCTCGCTGGACTATCCGTTCAACCCGGTGTCGCTGGCGCTGGGCGCCGACGCCACCTTCGTGGGCCGTGCGCTGGACTCCGACCGCAAGGGGCTCTCGGAGGTGCTGCGTGCCGCCGCCGCCCACCGCGGCGCTGCGATCGTCGAGATCTTGCAGGACTGCCCGATCTTCAACGACGGCTCCTTCGACGCGCTGCGCAAGGAGGGCGCCGACGAGCGGCTGATCAACGTCCACCACGGCGAGCCCATCACCTTCGGCGCCGACGGCGAGTACTGCGTGGTCAAGTCGGGTTACGGGCTCGAGGTGGCCAAGACGGCCGACGTGTCGGTCGACGAGATCGTGGTGCACAACTCGCAGGTCGAGGACCCCGCGTACGCGTTCGCGCTGTCACGGCTGTCCGAGCAGAACCTCGAGCACATGGTGATGGGTATCTTCCGCCAGGTCAGCAAGCCGACCTACGACGACGCGGCTCGCATGCAGGTCGCATCCGCTCGCGAGGACAGGCCGCACGACACGGCGGCGCTGCAGGCGCTGCTGCGCGGTAAAGACACCTGGACCGTCGACTAATCTCTGTGACGTGACATCGCCCGTGCCGCTTGCTGCCGTCGTTCTCGCGGGCGGTGCTTCCCGCCGAATGGGACGGGACAAAGCAACACTGCCGTTCGACGGCTCCACGATGGTCGAGCTGGTCGTCTCCGCGTTGAGCGCCAGGTGCTCCCCGGTGTTCGTCATCGCGGCGCCCGGCCAACCCCTGCCCGAGCTGCAGGCGGAGGTGCTGCGCGACGAGGTTCGCGGCGTCGGCCCCTTGCTGGCGACCGGCCGTGGCCTGCGCGCAGCCGCTGACGCCGGCTGTGAGCTGGCGTTCGTATGCGCCGTGGACATGCCGCACATGACGACTGAATTGATCGACGAGCTCGCCGAGCACGCGGCGCGGTTGAAGGTCGACGTGGTGCTGCCGTGGGACGGCCGCGATCACTATCTGGCGGGTATCTACCGGACGGACCTGGCGGATCGTGTCGATGCGCTGATCGAGGCGGGGGAGCGGAGTATGCGTGCGTTGGTGGACACCGTCGACACACAGCGCATCGTGATGCCGACGCAGCGAGCGTTGACGAACGTCAACACCACCGCCGACCTGTCCTGACATCCGCCTCATTACCTTAGGTAATGTTTGCAGCAAATTGCTGTATTTGTATTTCGCAGTTCGTTTCCGTTATTCCGTGCTCTTATTCCGTTAATTCCACGTGATAAGACGGCCATTCGACTGCAATCTGCCGGCCGTGGTTGCCATCCGATGATGCACGTGAAACCTATTCTCTCCGTGTTTATTTCGATGTTTCGTGACCCAGTGACGCTGGCAGAACGGCTCGAAGTGCCGTCGTATGCGGCGACAGAGGTGCGTACTTCGATCGACTCCGACTTCGCAATGCGGTCCTGACACGCCAAAGCCGTCAGTGCGTCCGTCGGCCTGTCGGTGTCAGGATCGCCTCAACCGCCCGACGGGATGAGAGATGTTGAACCTCTGAGTATCTCGCGTTGTAACGTGGTCTGCATCTTCAGCCATACAGTTGTGCCGATCGCGCCTGCTCAACTGAAAATGACTGTGTTACAACGGATTAAGCATATGACCGATGAGAGAGGCTTACAGCGAACTACTTCGGGGGTTTAAGTTCGAAACACGCTGGTGGAAGCCTAATCTGGGCGATCTGGCCCAGATTCCTTTGCACTATCAACCAGTTTGGCGGTGTCCCAGGTCACAAAATGGTCGTGATTTGGCTCACGTACAGCGTGCGCGGTTACGGGTCTGACGCGACGCCCGACACGCCGTGATGACCTGCGAGGACAACCCCTGATGGCCGCCGTGATCTGACCGTGATCTAAACGCGACACGGCCTTCACCCGATATGACTTCGCCGAGATGGGTTTGTACGTTCCTGACGTCGCTCGAAAACGAGCAAATAATTTCAAACCACGAACCTGCGTGTGAGTGGGGCCGCGGAAGCCGGAATCCGGTTTCGGTGGCCGCCGGGTGTCGAACACCCGGTGGGGTGATGTCTCGCTCCCCCTGCCGTGCCTGACCGAGACGGCACGGCCCATATCTCCTGCCTGATCGGCTTTCGCGCCCGCGCCAGCGGGCGTTGTCGGCGCGCGCTCGCGAAAGGAACGAAGTGAAGAACATCCGCAAGACGTTCGGTCTGGCCACCATCGCCGGTGCGCTCGCCCTTGCACCGATGGCCCTGGCGACCGGCACCGCGAATGCGGACAGCGTGAACTGGGACGCCGTCGCGGCCTGCGAGTCGGGTGGCAATTGGCACATCGCGACCGGCAACGGCTACTACGGCGGCCTGCAGTTCACCATGGGTACCTGGCGTGCCAACGGCGGCACCGGTTCGCCCCACAACGCCAGCCGCGAGGAGCAGATTCGCGTGGCCAACAACGTGCTGAAGACCCAGGGCATCGGTGCCTGGCCGGTCTGCGGCCGGCGGGGCTAGAACCCGAAGCGCCGCACTAGACGCGAATGATGCCGGGTCCCCATCGGGGGCCCGGCATCTTCTTATTCACACCAGTCACATGAACCACATTTGCAACTTCTTTAACATTTATTGCTTTTTACAACTTTTGGCTCTTCTTACTCATTCTACTCATTTGCCACATCGCTAGCTGAGTCCAATCCCGTCTCGATAACGTACATATACCTCCCTTGTAACGCCTGACACTCCCAACCCGAAAGTCCCATCAGTTGCAAGGTCGGGGAAGGACCAAGAGATGAAGAAATGCCATTCGTTCATCCGGACGGCGAAAAGAACCGCTTGGCTCTGCGTAATTACTGCGGGCCTCTCACTTGCCCCAATGACCTGGTCGGCGGCGAGTGCCAATGCCGACTCGGTGGACTGGGATGCCATTGCCCAGTGTGAGTCGGGCGGAAATTGGTCGACGAACACCGGAAACGGCGCCTACGGCGGTCTGCAGTTCAAGCCGTCGACCTGGGCCTCCAACGGCGGCGTCGGCTCGCCGGCGGCGGCATCGCGGGAAGAACAGATCAGGGTCGCGGAGAACGTGCTGCGGACGCAGGGCCTTGGCGCCTGGCCGACATGCGGATCGGCCGCGGGCGGCCCCGCGATATGGAACGCGTCGAGTCCGATGATGGGCTGCGGTGCGATGCGGGGCGGCGCCATCCTCGGCATCGTCGATCTGCGTCAGATCTGTTCGACGTTCCTGCACCCGTTCGGCCTAGGCTGACGCCCCCGTTGGCGCCCGGAACGCCGACCGTGACGCCACGGTGGCCAAATGGCGGGTCAGCACCGCTTCCGGCACCAGCACGGTCGCCCTCGTCGCTGCCGCGCTGAGAAACGTCGGCCGCAGGTTGACGATCCGGCCCAGCAGCGCCGACTCCCGAACCAGCGCGCGCACCCGCGGCTTGCGGAACTCGGCGAACCGGGCGAACGCCGACGCCGCATCACCCGCCTGGTCGACGAAGCAGGCCAGGATCGCGGCGTCCTCAAGGCCCTGACACCCGCCCTGGCCCAGATGCGGGCGCATTGGGTGGGCAGCGTCGCCGACGAGCACCACGGGTCCGCGGGCCCACACCCGGGCCTGCTCGCGGTCGTAGAGGTCGTTGTGCAGGACGGCGTCGGGATCTGTGGCGGCCAGCAGCGCGGGCAGAGGGGGCGCCCAGGACGCGAACTTGGCCTTCAGGTAGGCCAGCTCGCCCTCCGGCGCGATGCGGCCCTCAGGTGCGCTCTCGGTCGCGAACCAGTAGGTGTGCGCCGCGCCGAGCGGCACGTGTCCGCATTCCAGGCCTGCGCCCAGCGTCTCTCCGGCCAGGTCCGGGTCGATCGTGGCATTGGCGATGCCGCGCCACGCCGTGTATCCGGCGTACCGGTTGCGCAGCGGGCCGTTGAGCGAGCGGGCCACCACCGAGTGGGTCCCGTCGGCGCCGATCACGGCCTGGGCGCGCCGGGTCGTCGCATCCGACAGCGTGACGCGCACGCCGTCGGGCCCGGGCGCGATGGCCGAGACCGTCAGCCCCGTCTGTACGGTGCCTGCGGCCAGTGCGCCGGCCAGCACGTCGTTCAAAACGGATCGGCGCACCACCGCGAGCGGCTCGCCGAGGGCACCGACCATCCGCTCCGTCGACGGACGGCGCAGCCACCTGCCGTCGCGCCATCTCAGCGCCCCGCCGGTCACCCGGCCGCCGGCCTCGCGGACCGCGTCGCCCAAGCCGATGTGATCGAGCGCCGCAAGCGCGTTCGGCCAGATGCTGATGCCCGCCCCACTGGTGGTGTCGGATCGGCTCTCCAGGACGCTCACGTCGTGCCCGCGACGTTGCAGCGCGACGGCTGTCGCGAGGCCCGCGATGCCCGCACCCACGACAAGGAACTGCTGCTGGGTCACCCGTCGAACGTAGTGGGTCGGCCGGGCGGGGCTATATGTCGAAGACCAGCAGCGTGCTGGTTGCCGTCGCGACCACCGCACCGGCGGCGTCGGTGACGACCCCCTCGGCGAAGCCGACCCGCGATCCCGACTTCACGACGGTGCCCGTCGCGGTCAGCACCCCGCTGTTCAGCCGGACCGCCTTGAGGTAGTTGACCTTGATCTCAACCGAGGTATAGCCCTTGCCGCTGGGCAGTGTGCTGTGGATCGCGCAGCCGGTGACCGAGTCGAGGAGCGTGCAGACCAGGCCGCCGTGCACGGCGCCGATCGGGTTGTACGCCGACTCGTCCGGCTCACACGTGAAGACCACCCGTCCGGGATCTGCCGAGGCGATCTCGAAGCGCAGCAGGCCGGCGATCGGCGGCTGGGGCAGCTCCCCGGCGGCCATGGCCCTCAGATAGTCCAGTCCGGCCATCGTGAGGCCCTTGGCGGTGCTCGGCCCCGGCTCGTGCCAGACGACGGTACGGGAGCGTTGCGGGCCCCAGTCGTCTCGCGTGGTCGACTCGGCCAGCTCTGCGGTCATCGTGATTCCCTCACTGTCAGTTCGCTCATCGGTCGGTATCGGGATTGTCGATCGGGGTCATCGAGGGCGACGGCGTGACGTTTTCCCCACTCCAGCAGCGCATCGAGCACGGGCAGAAGCGCCTCGCCGGACCGGCTGAGGCGGTATTCGTAGCGCACCGGGCCGTCGTGGTAGGGCGTTCGCTCGATGACTCCGGCGCTCTCCAGGGCCTTGAGCCTGGCCGAGATGCGGTCCCGAGGTGCCCCTGTGCCCGCGACGATGTCGGAGAAGCGGTGCGCACCGAGCGCGATCTCGCGGACGACCAGCAGCGCCCATCGCTCACCGACCAGTTCGAGTGCCGCCGCGATCGGGCATGGCCTGCCGGGAAGCCCGGCCAGCGGCGCGGTGGTCATGGCGCCAGTGTGCCAGCAGTGAGTTTGAATATCAAACCCACTGCTCTGTGCTACGAACTTCGGATGAGCGAAACCCCGTTCGGCGATCTCGACGACTACCTGGCGCTGCCGCGGGTGTCCGGGCTTGCGGTGTCGCGCGACGGCTCTCGGGTCGTGACGACCGTCAGCGAACTCAACGACAAGCGCACCGAATACGTCACGGCCGTCTGGGAACTCGACCCGGAAGGGCGATCGCAGGCGCGACGGCTGACACGGGGCGCCAAGGGCGAGTCGGCGCCCGCCTTCACCGCCGACAACGACGTGTTGTTCGTCGCGGTGCGTCCGTCCGGGGACGACGACAAGCCGCCTGCCGCGCTGTGGCGACTGCCCGCGGCAGGCGGCGAGGCCGTCGAAGTCTTCGCGCCGCCCGGCGGGGTTCAGTCCGTCAAGACGGCCCGCGACGCGGCCAAAGCGGTGGTGTGTGCGCCACTGCTGCCGTCGGCGGGCACCCTCGACGACGACCGTCGGCAGCGTGATCTGCGCAAGGACAACAAGATCACCGCGATCCTGCACAGCGGCTACCCGATTCGGCACTGGGACTCCGACCTCGGTCCTGACGCGCCGCACCTGCTCGCGCTGGACCTGGGTGACCAGCAGGCGCCCGTCGATCTGACGCCACGGCCGGGTGAAGCGCTGCGGAACAACGACTTCGACGTCAGTCGCGACGGCCGCTTCGTGGTCACCACATGGCAGCGGCCCGGGACCGGCGCATCCCGGCGCTGCGTGCTGATGCGGATCGACATCGATACCGGCGAGCACGCCGTCATTGCCGACGAGCGCGATGCGGACCTGGGCAGCCCGGCGATCTCACCGGACGGGTCATCGGTGGCCTACCTTCGCGAGTCGCTTTCGACGCCGCAGCAGGCGCCGCGAATCAGCCTGGGCTGCTTGCGGTTCGGCGGGCAGCCGACGGAGTTGGCCAGCGACTGGGACCGCTGGCCGGCATCCATCAGGTGGTCGCTCGACGGCGACGCCCTGCTGGTCACCTGTGACGACAACGGTCGCCGCCCGATCTATCGGGTCGACGTCGGCGACGGCAGCATCGAGGCGTTGACGACCGACGACTTCGCCTACACCGATGTGGCAGCCGCGCCCGGCGGCGTCGTCTACGCGCTGCGCAGTTCCTATGCGGCGGCGCCGCATCCGGTCCGCATCGACGCCGACGGCGCCGTCACGGAACTGCCGTGCGTCGAGGCGCCCGCACTGCCTGGTTCGGTCACCGAGATTGTCGCGACCGCCGAGGACGGGAAGGCGCTGCGGTCGTGGCTGGTGCTGCCGCAGGGCCCAGAAGGGCAAGACCCGGCGCCGCTGCTGCTGTGGGTGCACGGCGGGCCGCTGGCCAGCTGGAACTGCTGGCACTGGCGGTGGAACCCCTGGGTGCTCGCCGCCCGCGGCTACGCGGTCCTGTTGCCCGATCCGGCCTTGTCGACCGGCTACGGCCAGCAGTTCGTCCAACGCGGCTGGGGAGCGTGGGGAGGCGCGCCGTACGACGATCTGATGGCGATCACCGATGCCGCATGCGCCCACCCGCGAATCGACGCCGAGCGTACGGCCGCGATGGGCGGCTCGTTCGGCGGGTACATGGCGAACTGGATCGCCGGCCACACCGACCGGTTCGACGCGATCGTCACCCATGCCAGCCTGTGGGCGCTCGACCAGTTCGGCGCCACCACCGACGCCGCGTATTACTGGCTGCGCGAGATGGACCGGGGGATGGCCGATGCCAACTCGCCGCACCGGTTCGTCGCTGACATCCGCACCCCGATGCTGGTCATCCACGGCGACAAGGACTACCGCGTGCCGATCGGGGAGGCGCTGCGGCTGTGGTACCAACTGCTCGCTGAATCAGGTCTTCCCGCGGCGGACGACGGCGCGACAGCGCACCGCTTTCTCTATTTTCCGACCGAGAACCACTGGGTGCTGGCGCCCCAGCACGCCAAGATCTGGTACGAGGTGGTGATCGCGTTCCTGGCCCGCCACGTCCTCGGTGAGGACGTCGAGCTGCCCGAGACGCTCGGGTAGCGTCGGGCTTCATGGGCCGGCGCGAGTTCGACATCGTTCTGTACGGCGCAACCGGCTTCGTCGGACAACTGACGGCCGAATACCTTGCCGAGGCGGGCGGCGACGCGCGCGTCGCGCTCGCCGGGCGTTCGGCCGACAAGCTGTTGGCGGTGCGGAACGGCTTGGGCGAGAGGGCGCAATCCTGGCCGTTGATCACCGCGGACGCGGCGCAGCCGTCGACGCTGAACGCGATGGCCGCGCGGGCGCAGGTCGTGGTGACCACCGTCGGACCGTACAACCGCTACGGGCTGCCGCTGGTGGCCGCGTGCGCCGCGGCGGGCACCGACTACGCGGACCTGACGGGTGAACCGATGTTCATGCGCGAGAGCATCGACAGGTACCACAAGCAGGCCGTCGACACCGGAGCGCGAATCGTGCACGCGTGCGGATTCGATTCCATCCCTTCGGATCTGACCGTCTACGCGCTGGTGCAACGGGCCGCCGGCGACGGCGCGGGCGAGTTGATGGACACGACGTTCGTGGTGCGAAAGCTGGCGGGCGGATTCTCCGGCGGAACGTATGCGTCGATCACCGACGTGATGCGCGCCGCGGCCGGTGATGCCGAGACGCGACGGCTTCTCGAGGACCCGTACACGTTGACCACCGACCGCGCTGCGGAACCTGACCTAGGCGCCCAGCCCGACTATCCGTGGCGGCGGGGCAGCCAGATCGCCCCCGAATTGGACGGCACATGGACCTCCGGGTTCCTGATGGCGTCCACCAACACCCGAGTTGTCCGGCGCAGCAACGCGTTACAGGACTGGGCATACGGCAGGAGGTTCCGCTACTCTGAGTGTCAGAGCCTCGGATCGTCCGCTTTGGCCCCGGTGGCATCGGCGGCCGCCGCCGGCGTGGGAGCGGTGGTCACCGGCCTGGGCGCACGCTATTTCGACAAGGTGCCGGAGGGTCTTGTCGAGCGGCTTCTGCCGAAGCCGGGTACCGGGCCCAGCGAGCGCACCCGTGAACGCGGTCACTACACCGTCGAGACCTACACCGCCACGACCACCGGCGCCCGATACCGGGCCAGGATGTCGCAGCAGGGCGACCCCGGCTACAAGGCCACCTCGGTGCTGCTGGGCGAAAGCGGCCTGGCGCTGGCACTGGACCGTGAGCGGCTCTCCGACCTGCTCGGCGTCCTGACGCCCGCGGCGGCGATGGGGGACGCCCTGTCGGCTCGATTCCCCGCTGCCGGTGTGTCATTGGAGACTTCCCGGCTGAATTGATCGGCGCGCCCAGAACCCCTGTCAACCAAGATCAGGTCGGCTAGTGTCGTGTTTGACATGCGGTAACCAGCAATGAAGGTGGACACGACAATGGCAGGTCTCGACGAACTCTTCGCGCAGATCCCGGTGGCGGACATCGCGAGCAAAATTGGTGCGGACCAAGGTGAGGTGAACAACGCCATCAAGACGCTGGTCCCCGCGCTCGTGGGCGGGCTGGCGGAGAACGTCCACTCGAGCCAGATCGACTCGAGCAAGCTCGAATCGGCCGTCGCCGAGCAAGGCGAAAGCGGCCTGCTCGACGGGGGCGTCAACGTCGACAAGGTCGACGAGAAGCAGGGCGACAACCTGGTCGCATCGCTGTTCGGCGGCAACGACAGCAACGCCGTCGCGTCGGCGCTCGCCGGGCAGGGGGCAGGCGGCGGCGACCTGATCAAGAAGCTGCTGCCGATCCTGGCCCCGATCGTGCTGGCCTACATCGGCAAGCAACTCACCAAGGGTTCGGGCTCGGCGCCCGCGCAGCCGCAGGCGCAGTCCGCGGGCGGCGGCGGCCTCGGCGACATCCTGGGCAGCATCCTCGGCGGTGCCGCGGGCGGTGGCGGCGGCGGCGGGAACAACCCTCTGGGCAGCATCCTGGGCAGCGTCATGGGCGGTGGCGGCAACAACGCCATTGGCGAGATCCTCGGCGGCCTGCTCTCGGGCAAGAAGTAGCCGCCGGCCGGCGGAACCCCTCTGGCCCGGGCCGGTGTACCGCACTCCATAGAATGGCGCGGTGACCGCGCACGCGAGGAGCGAAAACACCAGGGCGCACGCGAGGAGCGAGAACGGTAGGGCGAACTCGAAGCCATCGACGGACGCCCTACCCAAATCGTGGGATCCGGGCGAGGTAGAGAGCGAGCTCTACCAGGGCTGGGTGGACGCCGGCTACTTCACGGCCGACCCGGCGAGCGACAAGCCGGCCTACTCGATCGTGCTGCCGCCGCCGAACGTGACCGGCAGCCTGCACATGGGGCATGCCCTCGACCACACGCTGATGGACGCGCTGACCCGGCGCAAGAGGATGCAGGGTTACGAGGTGCTGTGGCTGCCCGGGATGGACCATGCCGGCATCGCCACCCAGTCGGTGGTGGAAAAGCAGCTGGCGGTCGACGGCAAGACCAAGGAGGACTTCGGCCGCGAACTGTTCGTCGACAAGGTCTGGGACTGGAAGCGTGACTCGGGCGGCACGATCGGCGGGCAGATGCGCCGGCTCGGCGACGGTGTGGACTGGAGCCGCGACCGGTTCACCATGGATGACGGCCTGTCGCGCGCCGTGCGGACCATCTTCAAGCGGCTCTTCGATGCCGGGCTGATCTACCAGGCCGAGCGCCTGGTGAACTGGTCGCCGGTGCTGCAGACCGCCATCTCCGACCTCGAAGTGTCGTACTCCGACGTCGAAGGCGAGTTGGTGTCGTTCCGCTACGGGTCGCTCGACGACGCCGAACCGCACATCGTGGTGGCGACGACCCGGGTCGAGACGATGCTCGGCGACACGGCCATCGCGGTGCACCCCGACGACGACCGCTACCGGCACCTGGTCGGCACGACGCTGCCGCACCCGTTCGTCGACCGGCAGATGATCGTCGTCGCCGACGACCACGTCGACCC
Organism: Mycolicibacterium moriokaense; assembly: GCF_003347205.1. Lineage (GTDB taxonomy): Bacteria > Actinomycetota > Actinomycetes > Mycobacteriales > Mycobacteriaceae > Mycobacterium > Mycobacterium moriokaense_B. Next base: position 244,870 of record NZ_QQBJ01000002.1, on the reverse strand, counting down.
GGAATTCGGCACCGGTGCAGTCAAAGTCACGCCGGCGCACGACCCCAACGACTTCGAGATCGGGCTGCGCCACCACCTGCCGATGCCCTCGATCATGGACACCAAGGGCCGGATCGCCGACACCGGAACGCAATTCGACGGCATGGACCGCTTCGAGGCCCGCGTCGCGGTGCGCGAGGCGCTGGCCGCTGAGGGCAGGATCGTCGAGGAGAAGCGGCCCTACCTGCACAGCGTCGGGCACTCCGAGCGCAGCGGGGAACCCATCGAACCGCGGCTGTCGCTGCAGTGGTGGGTCAAGGTCGAATCGCTGGCCAAGGCGGCCGGTGACGCGGTGCGCAACGGGCAGACCTCGATCCACCCGCCGAGCCTGGAGCCGCGCTGGTTCGGTTGGGTCGACAACATGCACGACTGGTGCATCTCACGACAGCTGTGGTGGGGCCACCGCATCCCGATCTGGCACGGGCCCAACGGCGAAACGGTGTGCGTGGGTCCCGACGAGTCCCCGCCCGACGGGTGGGAGCAGGACCCCGACGTGCTGGACACCTGGTTCTCCTCGGCGCTGTGGCCGTTCTCCACCATGGGCTGGCCCGACCACACCCCGGAACTGGCGAAGTTCTATCCGACCACTGTGCTGGTCACCGGCTACGACATCCTGTTCTTCTGGGTGGCCAGGATGATGATGTTCGGCCAGTTCGTCTCGTCGGATCCGGCGATCACGCAGGACGGCAGGCGCGGACCGCAGGTGCCGTTCGAGAACGTCTTCCTGCACGGGCTGATTCGCGACGAGTTCGGCCGCAAGATGAGCAAGTCCCGGGGCAACGGCATCGATCCGCTGGACTGGGTGGAGATGTTCGGCGCCGACGCGCTGCGCTTCACCCTGGCCCGCGGCGCCAGCCCGGGCGGTGACCTGTCCATCGGCGAGGACCACGCCCGCGCGTCGCGAAATTTCGCGACCAAGCTCTTCAACGCCACCCGATACGCGCTGATGAACGGCGCGTCTCCGGCGGCGCTGCCCGACGCCGCCGATCTCACCGACGCCGATCGCTGGATTCTGGGCCGTGCTGAAGAGGTTCGCGCCGAGGTGGATTCGTCGTTCGACAATTACGAGTTCAGCCGTGCCTGTGAGGCGCTTTACCACTTCGCGTGGGACGAATTCTGCGACTGGTATGTCGAGCTGGCGAAGGTGCAGTTGGCCGACGGGATCGCCCACACCACAGCGGTGCTGGCCGCCGTCCTGGACACGATGCTCAAACTGCTGCATCCCGTGATGCCGTTCGTCACCGAGACGCTGTGGAAGACATTGACCCATGGCGAGTCCCTCGTCGTCGCCGAATGGCCGACACCATCGGGCATCGCGGTGGATCACGTTGCCGCCCAACGTATCGCCGACATGCAGAAGCTGGTCACCGAGGTGCGCCGGTTCCGCAGCGACCAGGGGCTGGCCGACCGGCAGAAAGTGCCTGCACGACTGACCGATGTCGCCGCGGCCGACCTGGATTCCCAAGTGCCCGCTGTCACTTCGTTGGCGTGGCTGACGCCCGCGGCGGACGGCTTCTCGCCGACCGCGTCCGTCGAGGTGCGGCTGGCGCGCGGCACCGTGGTGGTCGAGCTGGACACCTCGGGCACGGTCGACGTGGCCGCCGAACGGCGTCGGCTGGAGAAGGATCTGGCAGCCGCGGAGAAGGAACTCAAGGGCACCACCGCCAAGCTGGACAACGACGCATTCCTCGCGAAGGCGCCAGCCGACGTCGTCGACAAGATCCGAGGCCGGCGTCGGCTCGCGGAGGAGGAAGTCGAGAGAATCACCGCGAGGCTGGCGTCGCTGCGATGACATTGGAGCCGGAAGGCCGGCGACATCCGGTCGAGCCCGTCCCGACCCCGGACGAAATCGCCTCCCTGCTGCAGGTCGAGCACCTGCTCGACCAGCGCTGGCCCGAGACCAAGCTCGAGCCGAGCACCGCCCGTATCTCCGCGCTGATGGAACTGCTCGGCTCGCCCCAGCGGGGCTACCCGTCCATCCACATCGCCGGCACCAACGGCAAGACCTCGGTCGCGCGCATGGTCGATGCGCTGCTGACCGCACTGCACCGGCGCACCGGCCGTACGACCAGCCCCCACCTGCAGTCGGCTGTGGAGCGCATCGCGATCGACAACAAACCCATCAGTCCCGCGCTCTACGTGGCGACCTACGAGGAACTCGAACCGTTCGTCGAGTTGGTCGACAAGCAGTCCGAGGCCTCCGGCGGCCCTGCGATGAGCAAGTTCGAAGTGGTCACCGCGATGGCGTTCGCGGCCTTCGCCGACGCACCCGTCGACGTCGCCGTCGTCGAGGTGGGGATGGGCGGGCGCTGGGATGCCACCAACGTCGTCGACGCACCGGTGGCGGTCATCACCCCGATCGGGGTGGATCACACCGAGTATCTGGGCACCGAGATCGCCGAGATCGCCGGTGAGAAGGCGGGAATCATCGTCAAGCAGACCGACGAGGTGGTGCCCGCGGGTACGGACCCGAGCACCATCGCGGTGATCGGCAGGCAGGTGCCCGAGGCGATGGAGGTGGTGCTGGCCGAGACCGTCCGGGCCGACGCCGCGGTGGCTCGCGAGGATTCCGAATTCGCGGTGTTGGGTCGTCAGGTGGCGGTCGGCGGTCAACTCCTCGAACTGCAGGGCCTCGGCGGGGTGTACTCCGACATCTTCCTGCCGCTGCACGGCGAACATCAGGCGCACAACGCGGTCATCGCGCTGGCGGCCGTCGAAGCGTTCTTCGGCGCGGGCGCGGACCGACAACTCGACATCGACGCCGTGCGCGCCGGCTTTGCCGCAGCCGTCAGCCCCGGTCGGTTGGAACGGATGCGAAGCGCTCCAACGGTTTTCATCGATGCCGCGCACAACCCCGCCGGCGCCGCGGCGCTGGCGCACACGTTGGCCGAGGAATTCGACTTCCGTTTCGTCGTCGGCATCGTGTCGGTGATGGCGGAGAAGGACGTCGACGGCATCCTCGCGGCTTTGGAGCCGGTGTTCGATCAGGTGGTGGTGACCACCAACGGGTCGTCGCGCGCGCTCGACGTCGAGAGCCTGGTGCTGCGCGCCGAAGAGCGATTCGGCCCCGAGCGGGTGATCGCCTCGCCGGACCTGCCTGACGCGATCGAGACCGCGACGGCGCTGGCCGAGGAGGCCGGCCAGGAGGGCGAGGGTTTCTCCGGCAGCGGCATCGTCATCACGGGGTCGGTCGTCACCGCCGGCGCGGCCCGCACGCTGTTCGGCAAGGATCCGGTATGAGCGATCAGCCCGAACCGCCCCCTGCGCCCGACCCCTGGAAGAGCTTCCGCGGCGTGATGGCGGGCACCCTGATCCTGGAGGCCATCGTCGTGCTGCTTGCCCTGCCGGTGGTCGCCGCGACCGGCGGCGGGCTGACCGCCGTCACCGGCGGCTATCTGGTCGGGCTGGCGGTCGTGCTGATCCTGCTGACCGGTCTGCAGGGCCGACCGTGGGCGATCTGGGTGAATCTCGCGCTGCAACTGGTGCTGATCGCGGGCTGGGTGGTGTCGGGAGCCGTCGGCTTCATCGGGCTGGTCTTCGCCGCTGTCTGGCTGCTGATCGCCTACCTCCGCAGCGAAGTGAAGCGCCGCGAGGAACGTGGCTTGCTGCCAGGGCAACAACCCCCGCCGGAATAATTGCGGCGAACGAAAATTGAGGTAGCGAACTACCCCGCACAACCAGCGCGGAAGTGTCATTGTTTAGCCCAGCGGACCGCTGAATCCATTGGAAGCAACGATGAACTACCGGAGGGAATTCGACCCGTCGCAGTTTGACAGCGCGCCGACCATGGCGGCACCGGCCGCCGGTCAGCAGCCAGGCGCGTGGCCACAGGGTCCACCCGGCGGTCCTGGTGCGTACCCGCCTTACGGACAGCAGGTTGCACCGATCCCGGTGTACAGGCGCCCCGGTGTGGTGTCTGGGGCGGCGGCGGTTGCGGCGGTAGCCGCCGTGGGCGCCCTGCCGGCGACATGGGTGACGCACGACGGTGTGTCGACCGCCCCGGCCAACACCACGGGTACGCCGTCTCCGCAGGTGCAGGTCCCGCTCGCGCCCGCGCCGCCGGCCAGCCAGTCGGTTGTCGTGCAGCAGGCGCCGAGTCAGCAGGCACCTCGGCAGCAGGTCCAGGTGCCGCAGGTTGCGCCGTCGAATCCGTCAGCCGTCAGCCCCGCGCCGGTGTCTCCGAACTCGCCTGCGCCGGAACCGAATCCGAGCAGCCCCGGCAACTCCGATGATCCGGCCAGCGGTGCGGGCGCCGGGGGCAACGTGGGCGACCCGCCGCCGGACGGGCAGAACCCCAATCCGGCCGAGCAGAAGAAGGGTCCAGTCAGTCCCTTCCCGGAGAACGAGTCGCCCGAAGACACCTTGTGCCATCCCAAGCCACCGCCCTGCTAGGCGAGAAATTCGCTCGAAAAAGCTGGAGACCAACATGAACGACCGACCGGATTTCGATCCCACGCAACAGATTTCGGATCCCACTGCGCAACTCGGGGACCGGACCAACCAGATATCCCCGCCGACAGTGGCCAATCCGACGGGCGCGACGCAGCCGGTGCAGCCGACCGCGTGGTCCGAGCAAGGGTCCTACGAGGGGGGTGATTACTCATACGGCCAAAGTTCGAGTGACAACTTCTACGAGCAACCGCAGCCGCAGTACTACGACCAGCCACCGCAGTATTACGGTCAAACGCCACCTGCCTACGGCCAGCCGCCGATGGCGGCGGCACCGCAACCTTCCGTGCCGTTCTACCGGAAACCGGGGGTGCTCTTCGGTGGGGCCGCGGCCGCGGCGCTGCTCGCTGTCGCGGCCCTGATCGCCACGTGGCAGATGAGCGGAGTGTCGACAACGCCTGCCAACACGACCGGCACGCCGTCGCAGCAGGTGCAGGTTCCGTTGGCGCCTGCGCCCGCGTCGCCCGCACCCGCGGCGCCTGCGCCGAGCGCACCGGCGATAGTGCAACAGCCGGTGCCCCAGCAGCAGGCACCTGCTCCGCGATTTGTGCCGAGCAATCCGGCGCCGAAGTCGGTGGTCCCGAACCCGAATCCGAGTCCGGGCACGAGTTCTGGTACCGGCACTGGCACGGGAACGGGCACCGGAACGGGAACAGGCACGGGCACCGGAACGGGAACGGGTACCGGCACGGGAACGGGAACGGGCACCGGCACCGGAACGGGAACGGGCACCGGCACCGGAACGGGAACGGGCACCGGCACCGGCACCGGTACCACGGGGACCGGAACCGGGACAGGTACTGGGTCAGCAGGCGCGGGTTCGGCGGGTACGGGCACCGGGACGGGTACGGGTGCCGGAACGGCTGGCGCCGGGACTGCGGGTGCCGGGACTGCGGGTGCCGGGACTGCGGGTGCCGGGACTGCTGGTGCCGGAACAGCGGGTGCCGGGACTGCTGGTGCGGGAACGGCGGGTGCCGGGACCGCGGGCGCGGGCACGGGTGCGGGGGCCGGAACGGCCGGTGCGGGCACCGGCACGGGAGCCCAACCCGGCGTCGGAGCGGGTACGGGCGGAGTTGCGGACATCTGCAAGGTGCTCGGCACCTGTTAGCGCTTCAGACGTACAACAATCGTCAATTCGCCGAGCCGAAAGAGTCCACAGGTACGCTGTCGGCCGTGACTGAGCGGACCCTGGTATTGATCAAGCCCGACGGCGTCGAGCGGCGCCTGATCGGCGAGGTAATCGGCCGTATCGAGCGCAAAGGCCTGACGATCGCCGCCCTTGAGTTGCGCGACGTCAGCGACGAGCTGGCCCGCAAGCACTACGCCGAGCACGACGGCAAGCCGTTCTTCGACTCCCTGCTCGAGTTCATCACCTCGGGGCCCGTCGTCGCGGCGATCGTCGAGGGTCCCCGTGCCATCTCGGCGTTCCGTCAGCTCGCCGGCGGCACCGACCCGGTCGAGAAGGCGGCGACCGGCTCAATACGCGGTGACCTGGCACTTGTCACGCAGGAGAACATCGTGCACGGGTCGGATTCCGAGGAATCGGCGGCCCGCGAAATCAGCCTCTGGTTCCCGGGCCGGTAGCCAAGACCTCCAGCCTGGTCCGGTGACGATGGCTGGTATGGGATACTGAACGCGGGTTGACGGCTGTACACCAGGGCCGGATGCCCGAATGAAGACTTAGACGAGCGCGACCACCGCGCACCCGTGGTGTGGCGCAGACCGTTGCAGCCATCATTCAGCCAGGCACCGGGAGGGTTCGGAAGCGAACCGCTCGGAGCGAGACCATAACAAGCCCGGGAGGAACCTTCCCGGGCCAATAGCGGAAGCCCTCGCGTGGCCGCGTCGACACGACGCGCCCGGGGGCTTGAGGAGAATACGTGGCCGACGATGCACCTACAGAAGACAAATCGGAAGAGACTCAGGAGCCCGAGGCCCAGCCTGACGGGCTGACGGTCGTCGCGGAGGACCCGGACCGACCCGCCGAGGTCGCCGAGGTCGCCGAGGAACCACCGGCCGAAGCACTCGACGGCGCCGAACCGGAATCCCGGACCATCCTGGAGACCACGGTCGAACGCGCCGAGTACATGCCGCTCTTCGTGGCGCCGCAACCCGTCGAGTTCGAACCCGATTCCGACGACGGGTACGACGACTCCGACGACGGCTCCGATTCCGACGACGACCAGAGCGAGCGTCCAAGCCGGCGTCGCCGCCGCGGCCGCCGCGGGCGTGGACGCGGCCGGGGTGAGCAGAACGGCGATGACTCCGGCGATGACTCCGATGACGGGCAGTCCGACAGCCGCGACGAGTCAACCGACGACTCCGACGACTCCGACGACGACAACGGTGACGACGAGTCCGGTGGCGGCGACAATGCCAACCGGCGGCGCCGCCGCAGGCGCCGCCGCAAGTCCGGTGCCGGCGACGACAACGGCGGGTCGCCCGATGATCCGCCGAACACGGTCGTGCACGAGCGCGCCGGACGCGCGGACAAGGACAAGGGCGCCGACAAGGACAGCGGCGAGATCCAGGGCATCACCGGTTCGACGCGCCTGGAGGCCAAGCGCCAGCGCCGCCGCGACGGACGCGACGCGGGCCGGAGACGGCCGCCGATCCTCAGCGAGGCCGAATTCCTGGCCCGCAGGGAGGCCGTCGAGCGCGTGATGGTGGTGCGCGACAAGGTTCGCACCGAGCCGCCGCACGAGGGTGCGAGGTACACCCAGATCGCGGTTCTCGAAGACGGCGTCGTCGTCGAGCACTTCGTCACCTCCGCGGCGTCGGCGTCGTTGGTGGGCAACATCTATCTGGGCATCGTGCAGAACGTGTTGCCCTCGATGGAGGCGGCGTTCGTCGACATCGGGCGCGGCCGCAACGGTGTGCTCTACGCCGGTGAAGTCAACTGGGAGGCAGCGGGTCTCGGCGGCACCAACCGCAAGATCGAGCAGGCCCTCAAGCCCGGCGACTACGTCGTGGTCCAGGTCAGCAAGGACCCGGTCGGGCACAAGGGCGCGCGACTGACGACCCAGGTCTCACTGGCTGGGCGGTATCTGGTCTACGTGCCGGGTGCATCGTCCACCGGCATCAGCCGCAAACTGCCCGACACGGAGCGGCAGCGACTGAAAGAGATTCTGCGCGAGGTGGTTCCGTCGGACGCCGGGGTGATCATCCGCACCGCGTCCGAAGGCGTCAAGGAAGACGACATCCGCTCCGATGTGAGCAGGCTCCAGGAACGCTGGACGCAGATCGAGTCGAAGGCGACCGAGACCAAGCAGAAGGCGGCCGGTGCCGCCATCGCGCTCTACGAAGAGCCCGATGTGCTGGTCAAGGTCATCCGCGACCTGTTCAACGAGGATTTCTCCGGCCTCATCGTCTCCGGCGAAGAGGCCTGGAACACCATCAATGACTATGTCAATTCGGTTGCGCCAGATCTTGTCCCGCGGCTGACGAAGTACGAGCCGGCCGGCGGCGACGGCCCCGACGTCTTCGCGGTACACCGCATCGACGAGCAGCTGGCCAAGGCGATGGACCGCAAGGTGTGGTTGCCGTCGGGTGGCACGCTCGTCATCGACCGCACCGAGGCGATGACCGTCGTCGACGTCAACACCGGAAAGTTCACCGGCTCGGGCGGCAACCTCGAGCAGACGGTGACGCGCAACAACCTGGAGGCCGCCGAGGAGATCGTGCGGCAACTGCGGCTGCGTGACATCGGCGGCATCGTCGTCATCGACTTCATCGACATGGTGCTCGAGTCCAACCGCGACCTGGTGCTGCGCAGGCTCACCGAGGCGCTCGCGCGTGACCGCACCCGCCACCAGGTGTCGGAGGTGACATCGCTGGGGCTGGTGCAGCTGACCCGAAAGCGACTGGGCACCGGTCTTGTCGAGGCGTTCTCCACGGCGTGCCCGCACTGCGCGGGCCGCGGCATCCTGTTGCACACCGACCCCGTCGACTCCGCCCCGGCGACTGGCCGCAAGTCCGACTCCGGGCGGCGCGGCAAGCGCGGCAAGAAGGGCGGCCGCGCCGATGACGTCGCCGTCGCCAAGGTGCCGGCGCACACAAGTGAACACCCGATGTTCAAGGCGATGGCCGCCGCCAACGGCAAGGGCGAGGACGAAGACACGTCCGAGGACGCCACCAAGGACGAGAAGAAGCAGAAGAAGGCCGTCGAAGAAGTCGCCGAGGCCGACGTCGACACGATGAAGGAGGCCGTCGACAAAGCCGGCGACGAGGACCTCGAGGACGACGACCTGAGCGAGGACTACGACGACTCCGATGACGAGTCGGACGAGGACGACTCCGACGACGACGACTCCGACGATGAGGAAGACGATTCGGACGACGACGAGATCGACCTCGACGAAGACGACGAGGAGGACGACCTCGACGACGACATCGAGGTGGTGGACTCCGAGGAATCCGACGATGACGAAGACTCGGATGACTCCGACGACGAGTACTCCGATGACGAGGACGACTCGGACGAGGACGACTCGGACGAGGACGACTCGGACGACGACGACTCGGACGACTCCGACGATGAGGACGAGGACGACGGGTACCGAGAGACCGGCTACGCCGTGTCAGCCAACGCCCCTGCTGCGGCCGGTTCGGGGGGTCGGCAACGCCGGCGCGCCGCCGCACGACCGGCCGGCCCGCCGACCCACGACGACTGACCGGTCGTGACCTGCGGTGATTTGACCCTCGAGGGGCGTCTCCCGTACTCTTGACCAGTTGTCTTTCGGCCGACGCCGAGGACAGCGGGCCCACCGCGGCTCCGCACCCCAGACCCGCTCGCGCACCCACGGGTAGCGCGACGCCCAGAGAAGCTCAGGAGCGAAACAACGATGGCGACGTACGCAATCGTCAAGACCGGCGGCAAGCAGTACAAGGTCGCCGTCGGTGACGTGGTCAAGGTGGAGAAGCTCGACGGAGAGCCGGGCGCCTCGGTGTCCCTGCCCGTCGCCCTCGTCGTGGACGGCGCCAAGGTCACCAGTGCGGCCAAGGATCTGGAGAAGGTCGCCGTCACCGGCGAGGTGCTCGAGCACACCAAGGGCCCCAAGATCCGTATCCACAAGTTCAAGAACAAGACCGGCTATCACAAGCGGCAGGGTCATCGTCAGCAGCTGACGGTTCTCAAGGTCACCGGCATCAAGTAGTAGGAGGCGAACAAATGGCACACAAGAAGGGCGCTTCCAGCTCACGCAACGGTCGCGACTCCGCCGCACAGCGGCTCGGCGTCAAGCGCTTCGGCGGTCAGGTCGTCAAGGCCGGCGAGATCATCGTCCGCCAGCGCGGCACCCACTTCCATCCCGGCGTCAACGTCGGCCGTGGCGGCGACGACACGCTGTTCGCCAAGGCTGCCGGCGCCGTCGAGTTCGGCACCAAGCGCGGCCGCAAGACGGTCAGCATCGTGGAGCCGTCGGCTTCGGAGGCCTAGCCCCTAGGGACTTTCCGCGAACGTGAAGCTGCTGCGAGTTCCCCCAGGAAATTTCGCGACAGCTTCACACTCGGGAAGGACAGGCAATGCCCCGCTTCGTCGACCGCGTCGTGATCCACGCGCGGGCCGGCAACGGCGGTAACGGCTGCGCCTCGGTCCATCGGGAGAAGTTCAAGCCCCTCGGCGGGCCCGACGGCGGCAATGGCGGGCGCGGCGGCAGCATCGTGCTGGTCGTCGACCCGCAGGTGCACACCCTGCTCGACTTCCACTTCCACCCCCACGTCGCGGCCCCGTCGGGCAAGCAGGGCGCGGGCAGCAACCGCGACGGCGCCGCCGGGGTCGACCTCGAAGTGAAGGTGCCGGACGGCACCGTCGTCCTCGACGAGCGGGGCAGGCTGCTGGCCGATCTGGTCGGCGCGGGCACCCGCTTCGAAGCCGCCGCGGGCGGACGGGGCGGTCTCGGCAACGCCGCGCTCGCCTCGCGGGCCCGCAAGGCCCCCGGCTTCGCGCTGCTCGGCGAGAAGGGCCAGGCCCGTGACCTCACCCTCGAACTCAAGACCGTCGCCGACGTCGGTCTGATCGGCTTCCCGTCAGCGGGCAAGTCGTCGCTGGTCTCGGCGATCTCGGCGGCCAAGCCGAAGATCGCGGACTATCCGTTCACCACGCTCACCCCGAACCTCGGTGTGGTGTCGGCGGGTGAGCACACCTTCACCGTCGCCGACGTGCCGGGGCTGATTCCCGGCGCCTCCGAGGGGCGGGGCCTCGGCCTGGACTTCCTTCGCCACATCGAGCGGTGCGCGGTGCTGGTGCACGTGATCGACTGCGCGACGCTGGAACCGGGGCGTGACCCGATCACCGATATCGACGCGCTGGAGGCCGAACTCTCCGCGTACACACCGACGCTGCAGGGCGATTCGACGCTCGGCGACCTGGCCGAACGGCCGCGAGCCGTCGTGCTCAACAAGATCGATGTGCCCGACGCCCGCGAACTGGCCGATTTCGTCCGCGAGGAGGTCGAACGACGCTACGGCTGGCCGGTGTTCGAGGTCTCGACCGTCAGCCGGGAGGGCTTGCGGGCGTTGACGTTCGCGCTGTGGGATCTGGTGTCGAGCTATCGGTCCGCGCAGCCGGAGATCGTGCCGCGGCGACCCGTGATTCGGCCGGTGCCCGTCGACGAGAGCGGTTTCACCGTCAAACCGGACGGCGAGGGCGGTTTCCTGGTGCGCGGCATCCGGCCCGAACGGTGGGTGGCGCAAACGGATTTCACCAACGACGAGGCCGTCGGTTATCTCGGCGACCGGCTGGCCCGTCTCGGTGTCGAGGACGAGTTGCTGAAGCTGGGCGCCACCCCGGGCTGCGCCGTCACCATCGGCGACATGACCTTCGACTGGGAGCCGCAGACCCCCGCGGGCGTCGACGTTCCGATGTCGGGTCGCGGCACCGACGCCCGGCTGGAGCAGACCGACCGGGTGGGCGCCGACGAACGTAAACGCGCCCGCAAGGCGCGCCGGGAGCAGCAGCCATGAGCCGGCACCGCGACGCCGTCCGCACCGCGCGCCGGGTAGTCGTCAAGATCGGCACCACGGCGTTGACCACACCGGCCGGTGTGTTCGACGCGGGCAGGCTGGCCACGCTGGCCGACGCCATCGAGGCGCGAATGAAGGCCGGCTCGGACGTCGTGATCGTCTCCTCGGGCGCCATCGCCGCGGGCATCGAGCCGTTGCGCCTCTCGAAGCGGCCCGCTGACCTGGCCACCAAGCAGGCCGCGGCCAGCGTCGGCCAGGTGGCGCTGATCAACTCCTGGAACACCGCGTTCGCCCGCTATCAGCGGACGGTGGGGCAGGTGCTGCTGACCGCCCACGACATCTCGATGCGGGTGCAGCACACCAACGCGCAGCGCACCTTGGACCGGCTGCGCGCGCTGCACGCGGTCGCGATCGTCAACGAGAACGACACCGTTGCCACCAACGAGATCCGCTTCGGCGACAACGACCGGCTCTCGGCGCTGGTCGCGCACCTGGTCGGGGCCGACGCGCTGGTGCTGCTGTCCGACATCGACGGCCTCTACGAGGGCGATCCCCGCAAGGCGCCCAAGGACAAGCCCGCCCGCTTCATTCCCGAGGTCGGAGGCCCGGCCGACCTGGACGGCGTGATCGCCGGCGGTGGCAGCCACCTGGGCACCGGCGGCATGGCGTCGAAACTGTCGGCGGCTCTGCTGGCCTCCGATGCGGGGGTGCCCGTGCTGCTGGCCGCCGCGTCCGACGTCGCCACCGCGCTGGTCGACGCGTCCGTGGGCACCGTCTTCGCGCCCCGGCCCGAACGCATGTCGGCGCGTCGGTTCTGGGTGCGCTATGCCGCCGAGTCCGCGGGCGCGCTGACCCTCGATGACGGTGCCGTGCGCGCGGTGGTCAAGCAGCGCCGCTCGCTGCTGCCCGCGGGCATCACGGGCGTGTCGGGCCGCTTCCACGGCGGCGACGTGGTGGAACTGCGCGCAGCCGACGAGACGATGGTGGCCCGTGGCGTGGTGGCCTACGACGCGGCAGAGCTCGCGACGATGCTGGGCCGCTCGACGTCGGATCTGCCCGCCGAGATGCGCCGCCCCGCGGTGCACGCCGACGACCTCGTCGCCGTCTAGTTTGTGATTTCGGCGCGCTGGGTCACCCTCAGGGTGACCAGCCGCGCCGAAATCACGACGTGAGCTTGGCGATCGCCGACTTGATGCGTTCCGCGCGCTGAGCCGCCGCATCCACCGGGTCGTCATCCGACGGCAGCACGTCGACACCGTGCGCGCGGGCGGTCTCCTGCAGACACCTGCGGACCGCAGGATCGAGCAGTACGACAGTGCCGACCATGCCCGGTGTCAGCTCCTTGTTCCGCAGCGTGCCCCGGTAATGCACCTCTGCGGGTATCTCGACGTGCAGCAGACCGTCTTGGAGCTGCTGGCGAGCCACCGCGACGAGCGCGGTGAGCACCGTCGCGCCCACCGCGTCCAGCAACAGCCCGCGACCGGGGAAGCGGGGCAGCGGCAGCTTGCCGACCTGGCTGTCGATCGCGTCGGAGAGCAGATAGCCCACCAGGTTGCGGGTGCGGATCTCTTGGACGTCCGCCCAGTCGACGTCGTCGCCGTCGAACTCGACGGCCTGCGCACTGATGGCCACCCCGCCGAAATGGTTGAGCAGGCCGACGATGCGGCGCAGCGGCTCTCCTGCGTTCACGACATCGGCGACGACATCGCCGACACTCAACGACCACCGCTCGTTGGCCGGACAGGATTTCGGGCGCAAGCGGCTCAGCAGCGCGGCGGGGGTGAGTGCCATCACGCCGACATCGCGACGGGCAGTTCGTCGGCGAGCAGCGCCAGCATGGGGGAGCAGCCAGCGTCGATCTTGACGGTCGCCAAGGCGTCGCCGCGGGTGTCGCCACGGTTGATGATCGCGACGGGAACGCCGAGCGCCGCGGCGTGCCGCACAAAGCGGAACCCGGAGAACACCGTCAGCGACGAGCCGGCCACCAGCAGCGCATCGGCGTCGTCGACCATCGCATAAGCCTGCGCAACGCGGTCTTTGGGCACGCTTTCACCGAAATAGACGATGTTCGGCTTGAGCATGCCGCCGCACCTGTCGCAATCGATGATCGTGAACGTCGAGGTGTCCCCGACGACGGCATCGGCGTCCGGGGCGACGGCGATGCCGCCGATCGCCTCGGTGCGTTCGATGAAGCCCGGATTGGCCGCCTCGAGCAGTTCGGCCAGCGCGGCGCGGGGCATGGTGTGGCCGCAGTCCAGGCAGATCACCTCGGCGTAGGTGCCGTGCAGGTTGACGACGCTGCGGCTGCCGGCCTTGGTGTGCAGCAGGTCGACGTTCTGGGTGATGACGCCCGACACCACGCCGGTGCGCTCGAGCCCCGCCAACGCGCGGTGGCCGGCGTTGGGCAGCGTGTCGTGCATGTGGCGCCAGCCGACGTGATTGCGGGCCCAGTAGCGCTGCCGAAACACCCGGTCCGAGGTGAACTGCCGGATCGTCATCGGGTTGCTCGGCGGGGAGTCCGGTCCGCGGTAGTCCGGGATACCGGAGTCGGTGGACATGCCCGCGCCCGTCAGCACCGCCACTCTGCGTCCAGCCAGCAGGGCGACGAGTTCAGGGGCTTGCACCCCAACGAGGGTATGCGATCAGCCGCCCTGATCGTGTTCCGGCTGGTCCTGGTCCTGGTCCTGCGGCTAGTAGGCCTCGACGTCGTGCTGGTCGTGCCCGTCGGAGGCTCCGTCCGCGGTGTCGTCCTCGGCGTCGTCGGTGTCCTCGCCGTCGTCGGACTCGTCGAACGCGTCGTCGAAGTCCTCGTCCTCGTCGTCCAGGGGCGCGATCTCGAAGACCTCGATTTGCTTCTCGACCGCCTCGGCGCCGGCCAGCGGCACCGATACGGTCAAGATGCCCCTGTCATACGTGGCGGTGATGTCGTCTTCGTCGGCGTCGGCCGGCAGCGTCACGGTCCGGCTGAACGAACCGTAGGAGAACTCCGAGAGCCCGTTGGTCTCCGACGTCCGGGTCCGCAGCGCCTTGATGGTCAGCCGGCCGTCGTGCACCGTCACCTCGACGTCCTCGATCGGGTCGATGCCCGGCAGCTCGGCGCGCACCTCGTAGAGCCCCTCCTTGGCCTCGTCCTCGAGACGCAGCAGGTGATTGTCGAAGAACGGGCGAAGACCCGCGAACGCGGGCAGGCCAGTGACAAGGTGCGACAGTTCGGGCAGCAAGGGCCGCGACTGACGTTGAACGGCAAGCTTATTCACAATTCCTCCAGAGACCGGCGGGTGTCGTTTCACCTTGGGCGACGGAAGGAAAATCCCCGCAGCGCCCACGATGCCTGCCGGCGAACGACAGACCAACACCAATGCCTGCCCGCGGCGTCGGCGAGCGGCGCCAATCAGCGTCGTCAGCGGCTCGATGACCTCTTCGACGTGCCAAGACGACCGTTCGGCGCCCGGATGCCGAGATGAATTCAGCCATGCCGACGATGAGCGCAGCTGTGTCATTTTTCAATCGTTGATCCCCCGTGACCGGTTCATGACCCTTCGCGGGCGACAATGGAAGGTGATGGACTTCTATTCCGCCTACCGCCAGGGCTTCGTCCGGGTCGCCGCGTGCACCGTGCACACCGCGATCGGTGAGCCCGCGACCAACGCCGAATCGGTGTTGCGGGTCGCGCGGGAATGCCACGCCGAGGCCGTCGGATTGGCGGTGTTTCCCGAGCTGACGTTGTCGGGCTACTCCATCGAGGACATCCTGCTGCAGGACGCGCTGCTCGACGCCGTCGAAGACGCTCTTCTGGACATCGTCGCCGCATCGACCGACCTGCTGCCCCTGCTGGTGATCGGCGCACCGCTGCGCCATCACCACCGCATCTACAACACCGCTGTCGTGATCCACCGTGGAGCGGTGCTCGGCGTCGTGCCGAAGTCGTACCTGCCGACCTACCGGGAGTTCTACGAGCGCAGGCAGATGGCGGCGGGCGACGACGTGCGCGGCGTCATCCGGCTGGGCCGCGGCAGCGCCGTCGCGGAGGTGCCCTTCGGTGCGGACCTGTTGTTCGCCGCCACCGATCTGCCGGGTTTCGTGCTGCATGTCGAGATCTGCGAGGACATGTTCGTGCCGATCCCGCCGAGCGCGCAGGCCGCCCTCGCAGGCGCGACAGTGATCACGAACCTCTCCGGCAGCCCGATCACCATCGGCCGCGCCGAGGACCGCAGCCTGCTGGCACGGTCGGCGTCCTCGCGCTGCCTGGCCGCCTACGCGTATGCCGCTGCGGGTGAAGGGGAGTCGACCACCGACCTCGCCTGGGACGGCCAAACCATGATCTGGGAGAACGGCGTCCAACTGGCCGGCTCCGAGCGTTTTCCCAAGGGTGCCCGCCGCTCCGTCGCCGATGTCGATCTGGAGTTGCTTCGCGCGGAGCGGCTGCGGATGGGCACGTTCGACGACAACCGGGTGCACCACGGCATCGACGCGGACTCGTTCCGGCGCATCGAATTCGAGCTCGACCCGCCCGACGGCGACATCGGCCTGTTGCGCGAGGTGGAGCGGTTCCCGTTCGTCCCGTCGGATCCCGCACGGCTGGAACAGGATTGCTACGAGGGCTACAACATCCAGGTGTCCGGGCTGGAGCAGCGGTTGCGGGCGCTGAACTTCCCGAAGGTGGTGATCGGCGTCTCGGGTGGGCTGGACTCCACCCACGCCCTGATCGTCGCCGCCCGAGCCATGGACCGAGAAGGCAGACCGCGCAGCGACATCCTCGCGTTCACCATGCCCGGGTTCGCGACGGGCGAACGCACCAAGGCCAACGCCATTCGGCTTTCCGAGGCGCTCGGCGTGACGTTCACAGAACTCGACATCAAGGCGACGGCCGAGTTGATGCTGCGCGAGATGGGCCACCCGTTCTCGCGTGGCGAGAAGGTGTACGACGTCACCTTCGAAAACGTTCAGGCGGGCCTGCGCACCGACTATCTGTTCCGGATGGCCAACCAGCGCGGCGGAATCGTGCTGGGCACCGGCGATCTCTCCGAGTTGGCCCTCGGCTGGTCGACATACGGTGTCGGTGATCAGATGTCGCATTACAACGTCAACGGCGGTGTGCCCAAGACGTTGATCCAGCATCTGATCCGGTGGGTGGTGTCGTCGAACCAGTTCGACGAGCGGGTCAACGAGGTGCTGCTGTCGGTGTTGGACACCGAGATCAGCCCGGAACTGGTGCCCACTGGCGAGGACGAGGAGATCCAGAGCAGCGAGGCGAAGATCGGGCCCTACGTGCTGCAGGACTTCTCGCTGTTCCAGGTGCTGCGCTACGGCTTCCGGCCGTCGAAGGTGGCGTTTCTGGCATGGCACGCCTGGCACGATCCCGAACACGGCGACTGGCCGGCCGGCTACCCCAAGGACAAGCGGCCCGCGTTCTCGCTGAAGGAGATTCGACACTGGCTGCAGGTCTTCGTGCAGCGCTACTACTCATTCGCCCAGTTCAAGAGATCCGCGCTGCCCAACGGCCCCAAGGTGTCCCACGGCGGATCGCTGTCGCCGCGCGGTGACTGGCGGGCGCCGTCGGACATGTCGGCCAAGACATGGTTGGACGAGATCGAACGCGAGGTCCCCGAGGACTAGATTCGGCGCAGCCGCCAGATCTCTTCGCCCGGCCAACGCCTGGCCCAGGCCAGCGCGGTCGCCGTCCGGTACGAACTGGTGGCGTCGGGTGAAGCCTGGGGCTCGATCAGGTCCTCGACGACGAAACCGTTGGCGCGAAACAGCCGGATCCACTCGCCGTAGGGCAAATTGAACGTCACCTCCTCGCCGTCGTCGACGACGTGCATCCCGAAGTAGTCGAGCGCCAGCCGCTCGCCGACTTCGTCCGCGTCGAGCGGCCAGCAGATGGTCTCGATCGGCGAATGATGGCTGAACGCGAACAGCCCGCCGGGCCGGAGTAGGCGTGCGACCTCGGGCACCGTTCGGTACGGGTCGGCGAAAGTCATTGCGCCGTGGTCGCAGAAGACCACATCGAAGCAGGCATCCGGCAGCGGCACGGCCTCGGCGCTGGCGTGTATCAGCGGGAACTCGACGCCGGCGTCGGTCATCAGCCGACGGGCATGCACCAGCTGACGGGCTGAGAAGTCCAGACCCACCGGGCGGGCGCCGAGCCGGGCCAGCGCGATCGACCATTGCGCGGCGCCGCAACCGAATTCGAGGACGTCGCGGCCCGCCACATCGCCGAGGACGCGCAGTTCGGATTCCGGTATCCGCGTCGTTCCCCACGCGAGCCCGCCGCGAAAGGTCAACTCGTCGCCATGGCGGGCCTGGTACTCGTCGCTGTAGTCGTCCCACATCGCCTGGTTGCGGGCAGCGTGATCGGTCAGCGCGGTTCGTTCGCCCGAGGGGCCGGCGTCGCTCGGCATCCGGTCATGCTAGCCAGATCCGAGCCCATCGAGCGCCGAACCGACCAACTGTCCCAGCGTCGGCAGATGGTAGCCGCCCTCCTGCACCACCACGGTCGGAAGGCCCAGCGCCGCAAGCGCACTGCCGGCCCGCCGGTAGCCCTCGACAGTGACCTGCAACGGGCTCTCGGGATCGTCGACGGCCGCGTCCACCCCGAGGGCGACCACAAGGGCGGTCGCGTCGGACGCAGCGACGGCGTCGACGACGTGCGTGACGGCGCCCAGCCAGTCGCGGTCACCGGATCCGGGGGCCAGCGGCCGGTTGAGGTTGGCGCCCCGTCCCGCATCGCGGCCGGTCTCGTCGGCGAACCCGACGTAGTGCGGAAACCAGCCCGCACCCGGATCGACGTGCACCGAGGCGGTGAAGACGTCGGCCCTCTCGTAGAAGATCGCCTGGGTGCCGTTGCCGTGGTGAGCGTCGACATCGACGACCGCAACCGTGGCGAAGCCGTTGTCGCGCAACGCCTGCGCGGCGATGGCTGCGTTGTTGAGGTAGCAGGATCCGCCGTACGCGGATCGCGTCGCGTGGTGACCCGGTGGCCGGGTCAGCGCGTAGGCGGCCCGCGCGCCGGCCGCGACCAGTTCCACGGCCGTCCGCGTCGCGTGGGTCGCCGCCCTGATGGCCCGCCAACTGCCCGGGCCGATGAGCGTCATGGTGTCGTAGCAGAACGCGCCGACCTGGGCGTGCAACGCGGCGGGCGGCCGGATCGGAAGCCCGTGCAACAGCTCGGCGCTGGGGAACAGATAGGGCACCACCCGCTGTGCGCCCAGGTCGGGATAGCCGCCGTCGACCCACTGGTCCCACACGGACGCCAGATGTTCCAGCAGGTCCGCCGAGTGCACGCGCGTGAGCCACGCGTCGTCGAACTCGCGGGCGGCGACGATCTGATGGCCCAGTTCCCGCAGGCTCGACTCGATGGTCGCGACGCGCTCGGCGATCTCGGCGGCCGGGGTGCGCACCCCCAGCCAGATCTCGGCCTGCGGGTCGTGGTCGGCACAATGCGGGTCGATGACCACCGGAATTCGCCCCGCCACCCCGGCAGCATGGCACGATGCGCGGATGGGTGGAAGCACTCGCCTGGCTGACTGGTCAGTCGCCATCGGCGGGCTTCCCCGTGGACGCACCAACTCCGTCCTGGACGTGCCGGGCGTGGGCCTCGGGCACGCGACGGTGATCTCGGACGACTCCGAACCCCCGACCGGGTCGGGCATCGGCCGCACCGGCGTCACAGTGCTCGATCCTGGCGGCGACGTCTGGGCCGCACCGGTGCCCGCCGGGGTGTCGGTGCTCAACGGCGCGGGCGAGCTGACCGGTCGCTCCCAGATCGAGGAATGGGGCGTCGCCGAGAGCCCGGTATTCCTGACGTCCACGATGCAGGTCGGGCGGGTCTACGACGCGGCATGTCGTCTGCTGATCGACGAACAGCCCCGCATCGGGGTCGACGAGGTGCTGATTCCGATCGTGGGTGAGTGCGACGACTCGTGGCTCAACGACGCCCGCCGCATGCACGTCCGCGATGGCGATGTGGCGTCGGCCCTCGCCGCCGCACGCCGCTCGATCGGCGGCGGTGATGTCGCTCTCGGCGCCGTCGGAGCAGGCACCGGCATGGCCTGCTTCGGCTGGAAGGGGGGCATCGGGACAGCGTCGCGGCTGCTGCCCGACGGCCACGTCGTCGCAGCGCTGGTACTGGCCAACTTCGGGCACTGGGAGCGGCTGACGATCGCAGGCGTGCCGGTCGGGCGGATGCTGGGGCCGCCGCCGGACCTGGTGCCACCGCCCGCCGGATCGTGCATCGGTGTCGTCATCACCGACGCGCCGATCGACGCGGCGGGCTGTGCTCGCCTGGCGGCCCGGATGGGCCTCGGACTGGCCCGCACCGGCTCGACGGCCCATCACGGCTCCGGCGAGATATTCCTGGGCCTGGCAACAGGTTTGCGCGCCGACCGCTCGACTCCTGCTGCCTCGGCCGCCGCCATCTCCGGCACGGGGCTCGACGCCTACTTCGAGGCGACCGTCGATGCCACCGAAGAGGCCGTGATCGACGCACTGCTGGCCGCCACCACGACCACCGGGGTCGGCGGCAGGACGATCCACGCCCTTCCGCACGACCGGGTGCGCGCGTTGGTGGCGCCGGCGTGACGGGCATCCGCCGCGACCAGTGGATCCCGATGTCGGACGGCGCCCGCCTCGCCGTGACGCTGTATCTGCCCGGCAGCGGACCGCAGCCGTGCATCCTCGAGGCGCTGCCGTACCGCAAGGACGACCTGACCGCCTCCTACCGCCCCGAGTACACCCGGCTGCGTGACGAATTCGACTATGCGGTGGCCCGTTTGGATGTCCGCGGCACGGGCAGCAGCAGCGGGCGGGCCACCGACGAGTATCCCTACCAGGAGCAGGTGGACCTGGCCGAGGTGATCGCCTGGCTGGCCGCCCAGGACTGGTGCGACGGCAACGTCGGCATGTACGGCACCTCCTACAGCGGCTTCAACTCGCTGCACATGGCCGCCGAAACGCCGCCCGCGCTGAAGGCGGTCATCGCGATCTACGCCACCGACGACCGGTACACCGACGACGTGCACCTCTGCGGCGGTTCGCGGCGGTGGCTGGACCTGGTCGACTACTGCCACTACATGACACCGATGAACGCGCTACCACCGGTGCCCGCGCTGTGGGGCGACGGCTGGCGCGACGAGTGGGCGGCGCGCATCGCCGAGCACGAGCCGTGGCTGTTCGGTTGGCTCGAGCACACCCGCCGCGACGGCTACTGGGCGCACGGTTCGATTCGCCCGGGCTACAGCGACATCGGGTGCCCGGTGCTGCTCGTCGCCGGGTGGGCCGACGGGTACCGCAACAACTCGTTCCGCACCGTCGAGGCACTGCGTGCCGCGGGACGGCACGCCGAACTGCTGGCCGGGCCGTGGCCGCACGCGGCGACCTCGTCGTGTCTGCCCGGCCCGCGGATCGACCTGGTCCCCGAGATGGTGGCGTGGTGGAACCGGTGGTTGCGCGGCCGTGCTCCCGCCCTCGAACCGCCGCCGGTGCGGTGGTATGCGAAGTCCTCCCACAAGCCCGCTCCCGACCTCGACGAGGTGCCCGGCGGGTGGCGGGCCGACCAGTGGCCGACGCCGCGCAGCACCGAGCAGACGTGGCCGATTGCGCCACGGCCGCCGTACGACGTCGTCGCCGACATCGGCCTGAGCGCATGGCTGTCGTGTTCAGGACACTTGCCATGGGGCCAACCCGAGGACCAGCGCGTCGACGACATCCGATCGCTGACCTGGGACCGGCCCCTTGCCGACGGGCTGGAAATCGCCGGGTATCCGGTTGTGCGGCTGCAGGTTTCCGCCACCGCTGCGGTCGCGGGCGTTGCGGTCCGATTGTGTGATGTTGCGCCCGACGGTACGTCGACGTTGGTGTCGCGCGGATTCCTGAACCTGACGCGACGCGCCGGGTTGGCCACTGCCGAACCGCTGGCGCCCGGGGAGGTCTACGACGTGGTGGTCGAGATGGACGCGATCGCGTGGCGCTGGGCGCCGGGCCATGCGTTGCGGCTCGCGTTGGCGGGCGCCGACTGGCCGAACGTCATCGCACCGCCCACGCCGGTCACTTTGACCGTGCACGGCGGGCAGCTGACACTGCCGGTCTACCACCCGGGTGAGAGCCCCTATCCCACACCGACGTTCACACCGGGGGACGCGACAGCCGACGAGGACGCCGCCGGCGTCACCTGGCGCACGTCGCGCGACGTGCTGGCCAGGGTCACCCGCGCCTTCGTCGAGCACGGCGGTGAGCCCTACGACGCCGTCTACGGCCGCGCCGGCGAGCATTACGTCGGCGAGGTGACCGTGCAGACGCAGACCTTCGCCCAGTCGGCGCGGTCCGAGGTGACGTTCTTCGTGCACTACGACGACGACGGGTCAGGCGACCCGGTCGACTGCGTGACCCGTTCACTGTTGCGGGTCGAGGCGGACACCACCGATCTCGACGTGACGATCGAGATGACGTGCGCGGAGGCAGGGCCGTCGGGGTATCGGGTGGTGGGGCAGCGGCGCTGGCACCGACGGTTCGCCCGCGACCTCGCGTGAGCTGACGGCTGTTTCAGCGGGTCGCCTTGCGCGCCTGCAGCGTGTACGTCAGCGGCGCCCGCTCCGGTCGCTCCTTCAGATGCCACTCGTCGTGCTCGTCGCGCACCATCTGGCCGGGCAGTGCATCCCAGGGCACGCTGCGATGCTCGTCGAGGGCGATGAGCTCCATGCCGACCTCGAGCAGCGCTCCGACCGTCTCGCCCAGCCCGTGGTTCCAGGTGTGGGTCGTGTTGTGCGAGAACGCCACATCGGTTTCGACGTAAGTGCCCTCGTCCTCGAACACCAGCGGTTCGGGCGTCTCGAAGTACGCATCGACGGCGACCAGCAGGCCGTCGTCCCGCTCGTCGTCGAGGGTCCACAGCATCGGATGCGCCTCGCGGAGGAACAGCCGTCCGCCCGGCCGCAGCAGGTCGGCGACCACTCGCGCCCATCGACGGATGTCCGGCAGCCAGCACAGGGCGCCGACACCGGTGTACACGAGGTCGAACCCGCCCGCACCCAGTGCCGCAACCGCGTCGTACACCTCGGCCTGCACGAAGTCCACCTGCGCACCGACCAACTCGGCGATCCGCCGAGCCTCGGTCAGACCCGCCGGTGAGAAGTCCAGCCCGGTCATGTGTGCGCCGAGGCGGGCCAGTGAAATGGTGTCGGTGCCGATGTGGCACTGCAGATGCACGCCCCGCAAGCCGGCGATGTCCCCGAGGCGCGGCCGGTCGAACCGCACGACGTGACTCAGGAAGGTCGGGTCCGCCACCAAACTCGCGACGTGGTAGTCGGGTGAGGATGCGTGCGCGGCGGCGCGCTCATCCCAGTTGAGCCGGTTGATGTCGGTGGAATCCATCGGGTCACACCATCCAGTTCGCGACGAAGGAGGGGTCGGTGAACGCGGGGCGGTCGAGGCGGAAAGCCGATACGTCGTAGCGGCTTTCGCCGTCGACAGCGATGTCAGTCAACAGGCGGCCGAAGAGCGCGGCGAACTTGAACGCGTGGCCGGCGCCCAACCCTACCGTGATGAATGGATGCTCAGGCAGCCGATCGACGACGAAGTCGCGGTCCGGTGTCAGCGTGTACAGGCAACGCCTGGACCGGACGGGCGACCCGCAGCCGGGGACCACCCGGCGGATGAACTCTGAAAGGCGTTGCCGCATTGCTTCATCCGGCTCGCCGCTGCGCTCGTCGGCCGTCACGACGGGCCCGCCGCAGTCCTGCGCGGCCTTGATTGTCGGCTCACCGTAGGTGGGGAACCCGTAATACGACGGCTCGTCCATCCAGATCCACACCGGGAACACGTCGGGATGAAAATCCGACGGCCGACCCGGCGCGAAGTAGGTGACCTGTTCCTCGGTGACGGTCAGCGGCAGGTGCACGCCGAGTGGGGCGAGCAGACCGCCGGTCCAGGCGTCCGCGGCGACGACTACGCGCGCCGCGCTGACCACGCCGTCGCGGGTGACCACGTCGGCGCCGTCGGCACCGGGCACGATCGCCTCGACGCGGGTGTCGTAGTGAAGCGTGGCACCGAGGTCGCGGGCGCGACGCGCCATCGCGGCAGTCCCCCTGGCGGCGGGCACGATTCCGGTGCGGGCCTGATGGATGGCGACGGTACCGTCGGGCAGCGCGAACGCGGGCCACCGGGCGGCGACCGCGTCGGCGTCGAGCACCTGGTAGGCGATGTGGTGGGCATCCATCGACGACATGTAGTCGGCGGCGGGAATCGCGGCGCCGCGCGGATACAGATCGAGGCCGCCGGTGACCGTCACGAACCGCTCACCAGTCTCGTCCTCCAGGCGGGCCCACTCGTCGTAGGCGCCGAAGGTCAGGGCGACGTAGGCCGGGGTGTGGTAGCTGTGCCGGATGATGCGCGACGTGTCGTGCGACGCCCCACGGTCATGGCCGAACCCGAACGCTTCCAAGCCGACCACGCGCAGGCCCCTGGCTGCGGCGTGCCAGGCGGTCGAACTGCCAAGCGCCCCAAGCCCGACGACCGCGAGGTCGCATGTTTCAGACATCCGCGCCGCGCCCCTCGAGCCGGGGGAGCAGCCAGCGACGGATGTCGGCCGACGCGTCCTCCATCGGCGCGAACCACCCCCGGGTGTAGTAGCGCGACGCCATTCCGCGCTGCACCGATTCGCAGATCGCCCAGTCCTGCCGGTTGACCAGATCCCAGAGATCGCCCGCGTCGCTGGGATCGAAGCCCGGCTTCGCCGCCTCGTCGGGCGCGAACAGCAGATCACAGACGATCTCCGTGCGGTCGACCGCGGTGGCCCGCAGCACGAACGCCGCGACGTGATCGGCCGCCAGCGACAGCAACAGGTTCGGGTACACCAGTTCGCCCTTGTGCCGCACCCGTTCGGCTTCGTTGAGGTCAGGGAACGGTGAGCGGTCGGTGGTGCCGGACACCGTGAACGTCCATGCTCCCTCACGGTGCGGGATGCCGTCCTCCCACTCGAGGTCGGTGCCGCCGCCGCCGAACGCGGGGATCAGGCGGGACAGTTCCGGGTGAACGGGCCCGCAGTGGTAGCACTCGTTGTAGTTCTCGGCGATCACCTTCCAGTTCGCCGCAACCGAGTAGCTCAGCCGCAGGCCCACCACAAGGCGCTCCAGCGGATAACGCCGCACCCGGTTGGGCACCGGCGCCAGCGCGTCGACGACGGCGTCCGCCTCCGGATTCTCGGTGACCCAGAGGAATCCGCCCCATGCCGCGGCGCGCAATGGCCGCAGCGCGAAAGCCGAAGCGTCCAGGTCGACGTCGTCGGTGTGGGGCGCGTGCAGTAGGCGGCCGTCCAACCCATAGGTCCACGAGTGATACGGGCAGCGCAGGGATTTCGCGACGCAGGGCGCGACGGGAACGCCGGGCTCGACGGGAACGACCTGGGAGCCCCGGTGCCTGCACACGTTCGCGAGAGCGTGCAGCGATCCGGCGTCGTCGGCGGTGACGATCACCGACTCACCGAAGTAGGACACCACCGCACGGCGCTCGGGCATGACACCGGCCGCGGCGCCCAGGCCGATGTCGTCGAGTCGGCCGATGCAGGTCCACTCCCGCCGCAGCACGTCGGTTTCGCGGGCGAAGGATGCCGCGTCGACGTAGTGGTGGCGATCGAGGGCCGGCTCGAGCCGCCGCGGCGACGTGCCCGGCACGGCTACTTCCCGGCGTCCGCTGTGACGAGATGGCATGCGCTGCTGTGGCCGTCGCTGTCGACATCGGCCTTCAGAACCGGAAGTTCGACGGTTCGGCATTGTTCGTCCACGCCCGCGGCCTCGGCCGTGCCGTCCGCGAGCGCGGGGCAGCGAGTGTGGAACCGGCAGCCGGCAGGGATGCGGGTGGGGTCGGGGGTCTCACCCGCGAGCACCACCGGCGTCAGCTGCTCGGTCTCCGGCACCACCGACAGGAGCGCCTTGGTGTAGGGATGCGCAGGCGCGGACATGATCTGCTCGGTCGGACCCATCTCCAGGATGCGGCCGAGGTACATCACGGCCACCCGGTCGGCGATGTTCCAGGCGAGGCCGAGGTCATGGGTGACGACCACCAGCGTCAAGCCCAGGTCGTCGCGCAGCCGCAGCAACAGGGCGAGGATCTCACCCCGAACCGACGCGTCGAGGCTCGACACCGGCTCGTCGGCGACGATGATGTCGGGGTCGAGTACCAGAGCCCCCGCGATCACCACCCGCTGGCGCTGCCCGCCGGACAGTTCGTGCGGGTAGCGCAGGTAGAAGCGGTCGGGGGGACGCAGTCCCGCACGCGATAAAGCGTCGGCGACCTTGGCTTCCTCGCCGTCGTGCAGGCCGTGCACCCGCAGGCCCTCGGCGACGGCCTCATACACGGTGTGCCTCGGGTTGAGCGCCCCGGACGGGTCCTGCAGGATCAGTTGCGCGCGACGACGATAGGCCTTGAGATCGCGGGCCCGGTAGGACAGCGCCTCCCCATCGACGTGGACCGTCCCCGCCGTCGGCCGCTGCAACCCGAGGATGGTCCGGGCCAATGTCGTCTTGCCGGAGCCGCTCTCGCCGACGAGCGCGAGGATCTCGCCGCGTCGGACCGCGAGGTCGACGCCGTCCACCGCACGCGCCACGCCGCCGCCCTTGATCCGGAATTCGACTCTCAGATCGCGGGTCTCGAGCGCCGCCGAGCCGGCTTCCGCGGTCGCCGTCACACCAGCACCTCCCCGGCGTGGTGGCACGCGGCGTCGCGGTCGCCGTAGCTCCGCAGCGAGGGTTCCGACGCCGTGCACGCCTCGGTCGCCCGCGGGCACCGCGGGTGGAACGGACACCCCGAGGGCAGATCACCGGGGAACGGTGGGTCGCCGGGCACCCCGGCGGGCGCATAGCGGAACCGCGCGTCGCCGATGCGGGGAAACGCCGCGGCCAACGCGCGTGCGTAGGGGTGCAGCGGCCGAGTGAAAACATCGCTCGCCCTGCCCTGTTCGACGATCCGGCCCGCATACATCACCGCGACCCGGTCGCAGGTGGCGGCCAGGACGGACAGGTCGTGGCTGATGAACACCACGCCGAGGCCGAGTTCGGCCACCAACGACGACAGCAGATCCAGCACCTGCGCCTGCACCATGACATCCAGCGCGGTGGTGGGTTCGTCGGCGATCAGCAGCTTGGGACGGCAGGCCAACGCCATCGCGATCATGACGCGCTGCCTCTGGCCACCGGAGAGTTGATGCGGGTAGGCGCCGGCTCGACTGGCGGGCAGGCCGACCTGACCGAGCAGCTCGCCGACCCGGGTGCGTGCCGCGCGCGCTCCGACGTCGTCATGCAGCAGGATCGGTTCGGCCAGTTGAGTTTCGATGCGCTGCACCGGGTTGAGGGCATGCATCGCACCCTGGAACACGACGGCGGCCTGCGCCCACCGAACCGCGCGCAACTGGCCGAACGACATCGCCATGACATCCTCGCCGTTGAGCCGGATGTGTCCGGACACCTGCGCGGATTTCGGCAGCAGACGCAACACCGAACTGGTCAACGTGGTCTTGCCGCAGCCGGATTCGCCTGCGATTCCCACGGTCTCGCCCTGCGACACGCTCAGTGACACATTGCGCACCGCCGGGACCGGCCCCTGCCTGGACTCGTAGGTGACGCTGACGTCGTCGAACTCCAGCAGCGTCACTCGTGGGCTCCACGCGGGTCGAGGATCTCCTCGAGCGTTCGCCCGATGAGGTTGAAGGCCAGCACCACCAACACGACGCAGATACCCGGCGGCGCCAGATACCACCACGCGCCCGCGGAGATGGCGCCGCTGGAGAAGGCGTCGTCCAGGATTGTTCCCCAGGACACCGCGGTCGGGTCGCCCAGGCCGAGGAAGGACAACGTCGTCTCGGAGAGAATCGAGATCGACACGGCCAGAGTCGTGTTCGCGAGCACCAGGGGCATCACGTTGGGCAGCACGTGGCGCGTCATCTGGTGCAGGTCGCCCGAGCCGAGCGCCTTGGCGCGCTCCAGGTAGGGCCGCCCCTCGACCGACAGTGTCTGGGCCCGGATCAGCCGGGCGGTGGCAGGCCACGACGTCACGCCGATCACGATGATGATGTTGAGCAGGCTCTTACCGAGCACGGTGGCCAACACGATGGCCAACGGCAGGAACGGAATGACGAGGAACCAATCGGTGACCCGGTTGAGAACGCCGGCAATCAGTCCGCGGTAGTGCCCCGACGCGATTCCCACAGAGGTGCCGATGACCATCGCCAGCACGGTGGCGCACAAGCCGACAAGCAGGGAGATGCGGGCGCCCCACACCACCATCGCCAGTACGTTGCGGCCCGCGTCGTCGGTGCCGAGCCAGTACTGCCCGGACGGAGGTTCGTACACCGCGCCGGTTGCCTTGGTGACGTCGAGTTGGGACTCGTCGAACAGGACGGGCGCCAGCAACGCGATCGCGGTGAAGACCACGAAGATGCTCAGCCCGAGCATGCCCGGCCGGGATCGCCGGAACTTGCCTGCCAGGTCGTTCCACGCCCGGCGGCGGCGCGTCCATACGATCGAGCGTGCCGAAACCGGAGCCGTCGAGGTGGTCATGTCCGCACCCGCGGATCCAGGCGGGCGTACAGGAGGTCGGCGATCAGATTCGCCAGAATCACTGCGGCGGAGAACAACACGAACAGCGTCTGCAACAGCGGGATATCGGGTCCGCGCAGGGCCTGTACGGTCAGCGAGCCGAGACCCGACAGCGAGAAGACGTATTCGATGGTGATCGCGCCACCGATGACGAAGCCGAGGTTGAGGAAGATCAGCGTCGTCGTCGGCAACAGCGCGTTGGGCACTGCGTGTTTGCGCCGCACGTCGTCGTCGCGTAAACCCTTGGCGCGGGCGGTCTGCAGGTAGTCCTGGCCCATCTCATCGATCAGCGAGGCCCGCATGACCAACGCGTACTCCGCCAGATAGACCACGGTGAGCGTGAACACCGGCAGGGTGAGGTGCCAGCCGACGTCGAGTATGCCGGCGACGCTGGTGTTGTCGACGCCCGGTGAGGACATGCCGCCGACGGGAAAGATGCCGGGGAATCCGAATACCCCGACCGCGAACACGATCAGCAGGATCATGCCGAACCAGAACTCCGGCATCGAGTACAGCACGAGAGTCGTTGTGGTGGCGACTTTGTCGAAGCGCTGACCGCGCTTCCACGCGCTACGGACGCCAAGCCAGACGCCGAAGATCGTCGCGAGCACGGTCGCCGTGCCGACCAGCAGCAGTGTCGGCCCGATCCGCGGGACGATGACGTCCCACACCGGGACACTGAACTGCTGAGACGGTAGCTCGGGAACGAACGGGTTCTTGATGTACTGCAGGAACTGATCCGCCAGCGGGGCATGGAACTTCGCCTGCATCTGCCGTCTGATCTCCGGATCCACGTCGCGCCCACGGGTATAGAGCGCGACGGGGTCGCCCGGCAGCATCCGGAACAGGAAGAAGTTGAACAGGATGACGAAGATCAACGTCCCCACCGACGACAGCACGCGGGACAGCGCGAATCGAGCACCCGGCCCTAGGACGCGCCCCCGCCCTGCGGCAGGCGGGGTGGGGGCTACGTCCGGTGCGCTGATCAGCGCCATGGCGGTGTCACTCCCGGTCGTCGGCCGCTCCGGCGCGCCGCCGTCGCAGCAGTAGGAAGCCGAGACCGCCGAGAACCGCTACGGCGGCCACGATGCCGCCGATCAGCGCGGGCGACGGGCCACCACCCTGACCCCCGCCCGCTCCGACGGGCTTGAGGTTCTCGTAACTCCATGTGCCGTACTGGAACAGGTACGCACCGTCGGGGTCGGGCTGCGGGATGAAGCCCTCGAACTTGTCGGTGCGATAGGCGACCAGGTTGTCGTAGTAGTACGTCACCGCGTACGGCCAGTCGTCGTACAGGATCTGCTGCATCTGCTTGACGATCTCTTGGCGCTTCGCCGGATCGGTCTCACTGCCTTGCGCCGCGAAGAGCTCGTCGTATTTCGGATTGCAATAGAACGAGTCAGACAGGCCCGCCAGCACGCTTCCGCCGTCCTCGTACGATCTACTGTCACAGGTCATCGTCGACAGCTGGTAGTTCGGGTCCGGCTCCACGACCCAGCCCCAGTCGAACATGTCGAACTCACCCTGGCCGATCTTTTCGGTGAGTGCGTCCTCCGAGATCAGCGTGACGTTCGCCGCGATGCCGACGTCTGCGAGATAGCGCTTGATGTACTCGACGGCCTTCTTCGACGTCGGAGAGTCGGACCGGCCGAACAGCCGGAAGTCCAGCCGCGCGCCGTTGTCGGCGCGGCGGATACCGTCGGGACCGACCTTGTAGCCCGCGGCGTCCAGCATCTGCTTGGCCTTCTCCGGGTCGTAGCTGACCTCGTTGGGTGGTTGCAGATGCCATTCCTCGAACATCGGCGCGATGATCGTATTGCCGATGCTGCCGTGGCCGCCGAAGACTTTGTCCACCATGGTCTTTCGGTCCAACGACCAGCCGATCGCCTCACGCAGGCGCTTGTCCTTCAGCAGCGGGTTGCCGTCGCCGATCGGTTTGTTGTCGACTGTCGCCGCGCCGGTGTTGAAGGCCAGCTCGTTGAACCCCGGGTAGATTGCCGACTTGCGCTCGATGTTCGGCGCGTCGGCGAGCGAGTCGAAGACGTTGGCCTCCAGGCTGTCTGCGTAGTCGATCTCGCCCTTCCGCAGCGCCTGGCCCAGCGCATCGGGGTTGGCATAGATCCTGAACACGACCTCGTCTACGGCGGGCTTGCCCCGGTAGAAGTTCGGGTTGGCGACCAGCCTGGTGAACTCGCCGACCTTGCGCTCGACGACTGTGTACGGTCCCGCGCCGACCGTCGGTTTACCGTCCTTGGGTTCGTTGTTGTAGCTCTGGACTGCCGTTTCGTCGATCTTGGACCAGATGTGCTCGGGCAGGATGTAGACGGCGAGCGTCTGCATGATCGGTGTCGGTTTGTCGACGGTCAGGACGAGCGTGGTGTCGTCGGGGGCCTCGGCCTTGGTGATGTTGCTGACGTAGTTGCCGTAGTTGGTCTTCTCGAACGTGCCGTTGATGATGCGATCGAAGGTGTACGCGGCGTCCTTGGCGGTCATCGGTTCGCCGTCGCTCCACTTCAGATCCGACCTGATCTTGTAGGTCCAGGACAACTTGTCCGGCGATTCCTTCCAGGACTCCGCCAGCCCCGGTACGACGGCGAAGTTCTTCGCGTCCCACTCGGTCAGCGTCGGGTACTGCAGTTGGAACATCTCGTATGCCGCGACCGTGACCCCGATGAACGGGTTGAGCGAGTCGACGTCCTGGACGACGCCGACGGTGAACACCGTCTTGGGTGGCGGCTCGTCGGCGCTCGAGAGGCCGGATGTGAAAAGGAGCAGGCCGGCGATGCATGCCAATGCGGCGACGAGACGGGCGGGTCGGTTTGCCATCATGTGCCCTCGGTTTGAGCTGTTTGACTGACGGATCAGGAAACAACAAATACACCACGAACGACGGATTCGCGTGGCAAGTCCGGGGATCTTGAACGATTTCGTCGCTTGTCCGGCGCTATGGTTGCCATCACGTCTGACCCGTTGAGACTCGTGGGAGGTGTCGTGTCAGGCCGCCGCGATGCTGACCCCGCGCTCGCGCCGCCGATCGCCAGGACCGGAGGCGATGGCGGTGGGCCCTACGGCTGGATCGCCGACCCGACGGCGGAGTTGGTGGCTCTGCTCGACGCCGAACGGTCCTACTACGAGGCGCGGGTGGCTCCGCTCGCGGCGTTGCGCGCCCGACTGGCGGCCGAGATGACCGCTCGGGTGCCGGCCCACTCAGAGTCGGCGCCCTGGCGGTCCGGGGACTTCACCTACCGCGAAATCCACCGGCCGGGAGCCGAATTCGCCGCCCTTGTGCGCCGCGCGGCCGACGCTGCCGACGAGCCGGTGATCGACCTGCAGGCGGTGGCCGACGCCCACCCCGGTGCCGAATTTCACGGCGGCGAGTGCGAGGTCAGCCCCGACGGCAAGACGTTGGCGTGGTCCTGCGACGTCGTCGGCGACGAGCGGTACCGGCTTCGGTTTCGCGACCTGGCCGCCGGCGCCGACCTGCCGGGCGTCATCGAGGCGACCTTCCCGAGCGGGGGCTGGAGCGCCGACTCGGCGACCTATCTGTATCTGCGCACCGACCACGTCAATCGACCGCACCAGGTGTGGGCGCACACGCTCGGCGCCGATCCCGCGACCGATCGGCTGGTGTTCGCCGAACCCGACGAGCGGTTCGAGGTCAGCATGGAGGTGTCGCGCTCCGGGGCGTGGTTCGTGATCACCGCGTCGTCGCGGACCGCCACCGAGGTGCGCGTGCTGCCGTGTGGCGGGCCCGGCGGCACACCGCAAGTCGTGCGGCCCCGGCAGGATGACGTCGAGTACCTGGTGGAGCACGCGCCCGGACCCGAGGGCGACCGCTTCCTGATCGTCACGAACCTGGACGCGGAATCGTTTCGGATCGTCACCGCCGACGTCGCGACGCCGGGGCAGTGGACCGACTATCAACCCGAGGACCCGGCGACGCGCATCCACCGGGTGCACGCGTTCGACGCCGCCGTGGTGGTGGCGGCCCGGCGCGACGGCGTCGGGATGCTGACGGTGCTGCCGTACCGGGGCGAGCCCGTCGAGATCTGGCCCGATGAGCCGGGCGGACTGGTGACGCTGGGCCGCAACGATGTTTTCGACGCGGGCTACGTCACCGTCGTCCAGCAGTCCTTCATCCATCCGACCCGACACGAGGACGTCGACATCGCCACCGGCGGCCGCAGCCTGCGTCACGTCGACCCTGTCGTCGGGGTGGACGCCGACGATTACGTCCAGGAGCGCCTGCTGGCCCCGTCGTCGAGCGGCACCGAGGTGCCCGTCGTGGTGGTGCGCAGGCGCGACGTCGACCTCGACGGCGGCAGGCCCCTGTATCTGTACGGCTACGGCTCCTATGAAGTGTGCCTGGACCCCGACTTCGGCTTCGACTGGTGGCGCTCGCTGCCGTCGCTGCTCGACCGCGGGGTGGTGTGCGCGTTCGGTCAACCGCGCGGCGGCGGCGAAGTGGGCAGGCGCTGGTGGCTCGACGGTCGTCTGCGGGCCAAGCCCCACACCTTCGACGACCAGGCGGGCGTCGCGGACTTTCTCGCCGACGGGTTGATCGACGGGAAGCGCATCGTGAGCCGCGGGTTGTCGGCGGGCGGCCTACTGCAGGGCGCGCTGTACTCGCGGCGTCCGGAGAGGTTCGCCGGGATC
Source organism: Mycolicibacterium moriokaense (assembly GCF_003347205.1). Classification (GTDB taxonomy): domain Bacteria; phylum Actinomycetota; class Actinomycetes; order Mycobacteriales; family Mycobacteriaceae; genus Mycobacterium; species Mycobacterium moriokaense_B. The sequence goes on along the minus strand of NZ_QQBJ01000002.1, from coordinate 212,180 downwards.
GTCGCCGAGGTGCCGTTCGTCGACGTGCTCGCGACGATGTCGGACCCGTCGCTGCCCTTGACGATCACGGAGTGGGACGAGTGGGGCAATCCGGCTGATCCGGGCGATCGGGCGGTGATGATGTCGTACTCGCCGGTCGACAACCCGCCGCGGGCGCAGGGTCGCCCGGCGCTGCTGGTGACGGGCGCCGTGCATGACAGCAGGGTGCTGGTCCGGGAGCCGGCGAAGTGGGTCGCGACGCTGCGGGCCGGCGATCCCGGGCGCGGGGCGGGCGTCGACCCCGCCTCGCCGACGTCGCGGCGGACGGTGCTGTTCCGCGCCGAGACGGGCTCCGGCGCACACGCGGGACCGGTGGGGCGATACTCGCAACTCGAGTACGAGGCCGAGATTCACGCCTGGATCCTGGCGTGCCTGGGCGTGGGCTATCGGCCGGATTCGTCTTCGAACGACGGCCGCGGCCTGCCGGCGCCGAGCCAGCCGACGGCGGACCCGACGAGCACTCCGACGGTCGACCACCACCAGTGACCGGTCATCGCCGCCACAGTCACCCCGATGATGAGGCCCACGATCAACGGTAGCCAGAGCCATCTTTCGGTTTGCTTGGGATTCGTCTGCTTCTGCGCCATCGCCGATCACGGTATCGCGCGCCGTCGGGCCGCCTGATCATGCCGATACCGTCGGGGCAGACTGGGCGGGATGGACGCACACGAACTGGCCGACGAACTCGGCCAGCCCGGGGCCCGGGAACTGCTCGACCGCACGGCGGCCACCCTCGCCTACACCGGGCCGGACGGTTTCCCACGGGTGATTCCCGTCGGGTTTCTCTGGAAGGACGAACGCATCATCGTCTGCACGGCGACGACCTCGCCGAAGGTCGACGCCTTGGCGTTGCGACCGAACGTCGCGGTGAGCATCGAGAGCGGTGATTCACCGGGCGGTGCCAAGTCGTTGCTCGTGCGGGGTGTTGCGTCGATGGAGACCGTCGACGGCGTCGCCGACGAGTACATCGCGATGTCGACGAAGTCGATGGGCCCCGCCCAGCAGAAGGAGTTCGAGCGCGAGGTGCGCCGGGTCTACCAGCAGATGGTGCGCATCTCGATAGAGCCGAGGTGGGCGCGCTTCTTCGACTACGGGGCCGGCCGACTGCCGGCGTTTCTGAAGAAGCTCGGCAACGACTGACCTTGCCGCGCAACCGTTTCCGCGACGCTAACAACAGGGATCCCCGCGCCAGGCGTTGACACCTTCGCGAATCGCCACCGCCGCGATGACCAGCGCGGCGGCGAGATCCGCCCACGACCACCCGGCAAGTGCGTTGAGCAGCAGGCCGATCAGAAGCGCAGCGGACAGATAGGTGCACAGCAGCGTCTGCTTCGAATCCGCCACGGCCGAGACGGATCCGAGCTCTCGACCGGCGCGTCGCTGCGTCAGCGACAACACCGGCATCACGATCAGGCTCGCCGTCGCGAGCGCGATGCCGATCATCGACGGCCGGGGTTCGCGCAAGCCCAGCAGGGAGAGCACCGCGTCGACGGCGACGTAGGCGGCGAGTGCGAAGAACGAGAACGCGATGAATCGCAGCGCGGGCTTCTCCCGCGTCTCGGGGTCGTCGGCGGAGAACTGCCACGCGATCGCGGCGGCCGAGGACACCTCGATCACCGAGTCGAGTCCGAAGCCGACGAGCGCCACCGACGACACCCGGGTGCCCTCGGCGATGGCGACGACGGCTTCGACGATGTTGTAGGTGATGGTCGCGGCGACCAGAAGCCGGATTCGGCGGGCGAGCACGTCGCGTCGCGCCTCGGTCGGCGCGCCCATCAGCAGCAGGCCGGGTCGACGGCGAGCACGAGGCCGACCAGGTCGCCCAGCGCGTGCCCGACGCGCTCGTCGGCCAGCCGATAGCGGTTGCGCCTGCCCTCGGGTTCGGCGACCACCAGGCCGCAACCGCGCAGGCAGGCCAGGTGGTTGGACAGGATCTGCCTGCTCACCCCGATTCGGTCGGCCAACTCCGACGGGTATCCCGGCGCGTCGCGCAACAGCAACAGGATCTCGGCGCGGGTGCGATCGGACAACGCGTTGCCGAACCGCGACAGCGCATCGGTGTGAGTGGCGGTCTGCATTGATGGAAACGGTACAGCAGCATCTGTATTCAGCACAGGCTGAACTGTTCTCTGGTCGAGGGGGTGCCTTCCGTTGGCCGAGCGCGCAACCAGGTACGCGACACGCCGATGCAGGTGTACCCAGCTGCGCGCTCGCGGCAACGGCGCGCGGTCAGATGCGGCCGTCCAACCGCAGGTCGGGGTGCACCCAACTGGGCGAGCGGCGCTCCTTGAAGGCCCGAAACCCCTCCACCGCCTCCTCGCCGCTGTAGCTGGCCTGCATGTTGATCCGGTCGAACAGCCCCATGTAGCTGTCCAGGCTGGACTTCACCACCCGTCTGGCGGCGGGCGCCGTCCGGCAGCACTGGGCGAGGACGTCGCGGGCGGCGTCCATCAACTCGTCGTGGGGCACCACCCGCGAGACCATGCCCCATTCCTCCGCCTCGTCCGCACTCAGCGTGCGGCCCGTCAGCATCAGGTCGCGGGTGCGCACCGGGCCGATCAAGCGCGCCAGCATCTGGCTGTAGTAGGTATCGGCGATGCCGCGGAACAACTCCGGCACCCGGAACGTCGCGAGCTCGCTGACCACCGCCATGTCGCTGCACAGGGCGATCTGCATGCCACCGCCCTGGCACAGGCCGTTCACCGCGGACACCACCGGCTTGGTGGACTGGCGCAGCTTCTCGAACGGCGTGACGTCCATCCCGAGCGCGGCGCCGAACGTCAGCCAGTTGTCGTCGCCGCCGCCCCCGAGGTCGCCGCCGGGCGCGAACACGTCGCCGGTGCCCGTGATCAGCAGGCCGGCCAGATCGGGGTCGGCCTCGACATGGCCGATCGCGTACTTGATGCCGAAATACATCGCGGGCGTCATCGCGTTGCGCGCTTCGGGACGGTCCAGCGTGCAGACCGCGAACGGGCCCTCGCGGCGAAAGCGCAGAAATCGCGTGCCCAGCCAATCGCCGTCGGGCGGACGAGGACCGGTTTCAGTTGTCGACATGGGGTTTACGCCTACCGGGTGACGACCGCCCCGTCAATCGCCTCGGCGGTCGGCGCGCAGTCGCCCGCGCCGCGAACCGTCGTCGCCAGTGCCCCCGCGGCGCACGCCCGTCGGAGCGCCTGCTCGTGGCCCGCCGACCACTCGGCGGCCAGCACTCCGGCGAACACGTCGCCCGCGCCGGTGGTGTCCACCGCACGGACCGCGGGAGCGGGCACGTCGAACCGCTCGTCCTCGCCGACGTAGCTGGCGCCGCGCCTGCCGCGGGTGATCACCAGATGCGTTACCGGCCAATGCCAGTCGCGGACCTCGGCCTCGTTGACGACGACGACGTCGGCCAGCCGCGACAGTGAAAGCAGGTCGTGCGGCGGCGCGCCTGCCGGCGACGCGTTGACGATCACCGCGGTGCCCGCCTCGCGGGCGACCCGGGCCGCGTCGACGGCGGTCGTCACCGGGATCTCCAGCTGAAGCAGCAGCACGTCGCTGTCGGCGATGATCGCGCGGGCCTCGCCTGAGTGGACGACCAGATGCGCGTTGGCGCCGGGCGCGACGACGATCATGTTCTCGCCCGCGGCGTCGACCGCGATGACCGCCGACCCGCTCGGCCCCGGCACGTCGAGAACGCCGTCGAGGCCGACGCCGTTGCCCTGGAGATGCGCGCGCAGTTGCCCGCAGGCCGGATCGTCGCCGAGGGCCGCGACGAGTTGCACACAGGCGCCCGCGCGGGCGGCGGCGATCGCCTGGTTGCCGCCCTTGCCGCCGGGGATCGAGCGCACCGACGATGCCATCACCGTCTCGCCGGGGCGGGGCAGCGACGTGACGGCGAAGACCTGGTCCATGTTGACGCTGCCCACTACGCACACTCGCGCGGCCATGGTCGTAGAAGTTAGACCAGCGCCCCGGTGAGCGCCTCATACAGGTTCGATACGCTGGGGCGATGAGTTTGCAAGCACCGTCGGCGCCCGACTTGCGCGCGCAGGTGCACGACGCGGCCCGACGCGCTCGGGTGGCCGCCCGCGAGTTGGCGACCTTGAGCACGGCAGCCAAGAACTCCGCTCTGCACGCCGCGGCGGATAACGTGCTGCGCGAGGCGGACGCCGTGCTGGCGGCCAACGGCGAGGACCTGGCCGCCGCCAGGGCCGCCGGTACCCCTGACGCCATGCTGGACCGCCTCGCGCTGAACCCGCAGCGGATCGACGGCATCGCCGCGGGCCTGCGCCAGGTCGCCGGGTTGCCGGACCCGATCGGTGAGGTTCTGCGTGGGCAGACGCTGCCCAACGGACTGCAACTGCGTCAGCAGCGGGTGCCCATGGGCGTCATCGGAATGGTCTACGAGGGCAGGCCCAACGTGACCGTCGACGCGTTCGGGTTGACGCTGAAGGCGGGCAGCGCCGTGCTGCTGCGCGGCAGTTCGTCGGCGGCCAGGTCGAACCAGGCGCTGGTGACCGCGCTGCGGGAGGCGCTGCAGATCGAGAACCGCAACCCCGACGCCGTGCAACTGCTGCCCAGCGAGGACCGCGCCAGCGTGACGCACCTGATCCAGGCCCGCGGGCTGGTCGATCTGGTGATCCCGCGCGGGGGAGCAGGGCTCATCGACGCCGTGGTGCGCGATGCGCAGGTGCCCACCATCGAGACCGGCGTCGGCAATTGCCATGTCTACGTTCATGAGTCAGCCGATCTCGAGATGGCCGAACGCATTCTGCTCAACGCCAAGACGCGGCGTCCCAGCGTCTGCAACGCCGCGGAGTCGGTGTTGATCGACGCGGCGATCGCCGATACCGCGGTGCCGCGACTGACGGCGGCGCTGCAGGAGGCGGGCGTGACGGTGCACGCCGACCCGTCCGACGACGAGTTGCGCGCCGAGTTCCTGTCCATGGACATCGCGTTGGCGGTGGTCGACGGCCTCGACGCGGCGATCGCCCACATCAACGAGTACGGCAGCGGACACACGGAGGCCATCGTGGCCACGGAATTGGCTGCTGCGCAACGGTTCACCGATCGCGTCGACGCCGCGGCCGTCATGGTGAACGCCTCGACGGCGTTCACCGACGGCGAGCAGTTCGGCTTCGGCGCCGAGATCGGCATCTCCACCCAGAAATTGCACGCCCGCGGCCCGATGGGGCTACCCGAATTGACCTCGACCAAGTGGATTGTGTGGGGAGACGGCCACACCCGCCCAGCCTGACAAGGAGTACTACGTGAGCGTCCCCGCACGCCCCGCGCCGCTGTTCGCCGACATCGAAGACGTCGCGAACAAGCTGGCCGAAACCGGCTACCTGCCCGACACCGCAACGGCCACCGCGGTTTTCCTCGCCGACCGGCTGGGCAAGCCGTTGCTGGTCGAGGGCCCCGCCGGCGTCGGCAAGACGGAACTGGCCCGCGCGGTCGCCCAGGCGACCGGATCCGGTCTGGTGCGGCTGCAGTGCTACGAGGGCGTCGACGAGGCCCGCGCGCTCTACGAGTGGAACCACGCCAAGCAGATCCTGCGCATCCAGGCGGGCCAGGGGGAAGGGGCGGACTGGGACCGTACGAAAGACGACGTGTTCTCCGAGGAGTTCCTGCTGACCCGCCCGCTGCTGACGGCGATCCGGCGCACCGATCCGACGGTGCTGCTGATCGACGAGACCGACAAGGCGGACATCGAGATCGAGGGCCTGCTGCTGGAAGTGCTCTCCGACTTCGCGGTCACTGTTCCCGAACTCGGCACGATCACCGCCGAGCGCGCGCCTTTCGTGCTGCTCACGTCGAACGCCACCCGCGAGCTGTCCGAGGCGCTCAAGCGCCGCTGCCTGTTCCTGCACATCGACTTCCCCGACCCGGACCTGGAGCGCCGAATCCTGCTGTCGCGCGTGCCCGAACTGCCCGCTCACCTGGCCGAGGAGTTGGTCCGCGTCATCGGGGTGCTGCGCGGCATGCAGCTCAAGAAGGTGCCATCGGTGGCCGAGACCATCGACTGGGGGCGCACCGTGCTGGCGCTGGGGCTGGACACCATCGACGACGAACTGATCGCGGCGACGCTCGGCGTCGTGCTCAAACACCAGTCCGACCAGACCAAGGCAAGCGGCGAGCTGCGGCTCAACTAGGAGAGCACTGATGGCCGTCCGACGCACCCGCCCGCCGCAACCGCTGGCCCCGCACGGTATCCCGGGCCACCTCGTGGAGTTCGTCGAGGCGCTGCGCGGACGGGGCATCGCGGTCGGGCCGTCGGAGACGGTGGACGCCGGTCGGGTGATGAGCGTGCTCGGGCTGGCCGACCGCGAGGCGCTGCGCGAGGGTATCGCGTGCGCGGTGCTGCGCCGCTCGGACCACCGCGACACCTACGACGCGATGTTCGACCTGTATTTTCCGGCCGCGCTCGGCGCCAAAACCGTTCTCGACGATGATGATTCGGATGCCGACGGGCTGCCGCCCGAGGACGTCGAGGCGATGCGGCAGATGCTGCTCGACATGATGACCGACAACGAAGAGCTGGCCAACATGGACGAGCGGCTGGCGGCGATGATCGCGCAGATCGTCGAGGCATACGGCCGCTACAACTCCAGCCGTGGCCCGTCGTACTCGTCGTACCAGGCGCTCAAGGCGATGAACCTCGACGACCTGGAGGGCCGGCTGCTGGCCGGGTTGCTCGCACCCTACGGCGACGAGCCGACACCCACCCAGGAGCAGATCGCCAAAGCCCTTGCGGCCCAACGCATCGCACAGCTGCGCAAGCTGGTCGAGGGTGAGACGAAGCGGCGCACCGCCGAGCAGCTGGGCCGCGACCACGTGCAGATGTACGGGGTCCCGCAACTGGCCGAGAACGTCGAGTTCCTGCGCGCGTCCGGTGAGCAGTTGCGCCAGATGCGCCGTGTCGTGCAGCCGTTGGCGCGCACGCTGGCGACGCGGCTCGCCGCCCGCAGGCGGCGATCCAGGGCCGGCGAGATCGACCTGCGCAAGACGCTTCGTAAGTCCATGTCGACCGGCGGCGTGCCGATCGACGTGGTGCTGAAGAAGCCGCATCCCGCCCGCCCGGAGCTGGTGGTGCTGTGCGACGTATCGGGTTCGGTCGCCGGCTTCAGCCACTTCACGCTGTTGCTGGTGCACGCACTGCGGCAACAGTTCTCGCGCGTTCGCGTGTTCGCCTTCATCGACACCACCGACGAGGTCACCGAGCTGTTCGGGCCCGACGCGGACCTCGCCGTCGCGGTGCAGCGCATCACCAGGGAGGCGGGGGTGTACACCCGCGACGGGCATTCTGATTACGGGCACGCGTTCGTGTCGTTCCTGGACAAATACCCGAACGTGCTCTCGCCGCGCAGTTCCCTGTTGGTCCTCGGCGACGGCCGCAACAACTACCGCAACCCCGAGACCGATCTGCTGACGCACATGGTCAACGCCAGCAGGCACGCGCACTGGCTCAACCCGGAGCCGCGGCATCTGTGGGGCAGTGGCGACTCGGCGGTGCCGCGCTACGAGGAAGTCATCCCGATGCACGAATGCCGCTCAGCCAAGCAACTGGCCAGCGTCATCGACGCGCTTCTTCCGGTCTAGTTTCTCCGCGAGCAGACGCAAACTCGCATGATTTCGCGCCAATCTGTGCGAGTTTGCGTCTGCTCGCGGTGTGGGCCCAGCTCGCGGGAGAGAAGTCAGGCGAACGAGACGGTGACATCGCCGCCGGCGGGGTCGGCGCCGGCCACCAGCGACCACGGCGCCCGGTACACCCGCCCCGGCGCGGCGGGCCACGGCGTGCGCTTCGTCGCGATCGTCCGGCCGTCCTGAACGGCCCGCAGCTTGGGCAGCCGGCGATACTCGTCGACCCAGAACAACAGGTCGCCGCGGGCAGACGCGCCGCCTTCGGGTGAGACCAGCTGCGGGGCAACCCATCTAAACGGCCCGTCGGTGCGGATGCGCACCGACTTCGGCGGCTCCTCGCGATGCTGCAGCCACCCATTGACCGCGGCGGCGACATGCCGGCCGTCCAGGGCGGCGCCGTCGGCGGTGTCGACGGGATGCAGCAGGTTGCCCACCGCGAACACGCCCGGGACGCTGGTCCGCAATGCCGCGTCGACGACCGGCCCGCGGGTCGCCGGATCCATCGCGAGGCCGCCGGTGCGGGCCAGTTCGTGGTCGGGTATCCAGTCGCCGGTGAACACCACCGTGTCGCAGTCGACGCGCACCCGCGCGCCGGTGTCCATGTGCTCCACGACCGCGGCCCGCACCCGCCCCTTGCCTTCGATTGCGACGATCCGGCTGCGGGTGTGCACCGGCCCGTCCATCAGTAACCGGCCCGGCCCGCGGAACATCGCATAGGACTCCGAGCGCGGATAAGCGCTGACCATTCCGACTGTCGCGCAGCGCGCTTCGCGCAACGTCAGCACCGCCGACCAGCTGACCAGTTCGGCGCCGACGATCAACGCGCGGCGGCCGACCTGCCCGTGGTGCAGGTGCACGAGGTTCTGCAGTTGCCCGGTGGTGTACACGCCGGCGGGCCGGTCGCCGGGTACCAGCCGCGCGGGTCGGGGGCGCTCCCGGGCGCCGGTCGCCAGCACCACCGCGTCGGCGGTGACGGTGCGCAGACCGCGCGGCGAGGTGATCTGCAGACGCCGCTCACCGGTCCAGCCGGTGACCATCGCCTCGGTCTCCAGCACGGCGCCCGCGTCCTGCGCCATCGCGGTCAGGCGTCGGGCATAGGCCGGGCCCGAGATGAACCGCTTCAGGTCCCGCATGCCGTAGCCGGGATGGTCACTGTGGCGCGGGATTCCGCCGGTTTCGGCTTCGCGTTCGATGACCAGGACCTCGCCGCCGACGCCGGCCAGCGCGGCAGCGGCGGTCAGCCCCGACGGCCCGCCACCGACGACCGCGACGGCCACATGGTGGTCGGTCACGAGGCGCCGCCGGCGTCCAGCAGCGCTTTGGTGTGCGCGCCGCAGTAGAAGCCTTGGCAACGGCCGTTCATCACCCTGGTGCGGCGCCGCAGTCCGTCGAGATCCGCAGGCGGGATTGGGGATTGGAAGGCGTCGCGAATCTCACCAGCGGTGACCCGCTCGCAGAAGCAGACGATGCGACCGTATTCGGGATCCGCCGCGATGCGTTGCGCATCGTCATACGGGCGGGTGAAGGCCTCGCCGAGGTTCGGCATCCGCGGCGGCACAGGCAGATCCGGTCGCTCGGTGACGTCGACGCCGGCGTCGGCGAGCAACCCGGTGACGTGTTCGGCGATCGCCATCCCGGACGTCAGCCCCGTCGAGCGGATGCCGCCGACCAGCACATACCGCGACGGCGCATCGAGGTCGATCAGGTAGTCGTCCCGGTCGATCGCGGCCCGCAGCCCCGCGTAGGTGGCGGTGATCTCCTCGTCGAACAGCGACGGCATCAGGGCGCGCCCCTTGGACACCAGGAACTCGAAGCCATCCTCCGAAGTGCCGGTGGCCGTACGGTCTTGCAGGTTCTCCGACGTCGGGCCCACCATCACATTGCCGTAGATGGTCGGGCTGACCAGCACCCCTTTGCCGCGCGACGACGGCACCGCGAGCACGATGCACGGCACCATCGGCCGGGTCAGCTTGTCGAACACCAGCAGTTCGCCGCGGCGCGGGGTGACGGTGAACCGGTGATGGCCGAACTCGGCGTCGAGGTGATCGGCACCCAGGCCCGCCGCGTTGACCACCCAGCGGCCGCGCACGTCGCCCCGCGTGGTCTGCAACGTGGTGTGCCCGTCGCCGACCACCGCGCCGGTCACCCGCGCGCCACGCACCAACCGCGCACCGCGCGCCACCGCGTCGGTCGCCAGCGCGAGGTTCACCGTCCAGGTGCAGATGATCGATTCGCCGGGCACCGTCAGCCCGCCCAGCACGCCGGCGCCCAGGGCGGGCACCCGGCGGTAAACCTCGCCGGCGTCAACGATTTCGCAGCGGTGGTAGTGATTTCGTTCGGCCTTGTCGATCAGGCCGGGCAGCGCGTCGAGTTCCTCGTCGGTCCATGCGACCAGCAGCGCGCCGGTGCGCTCGACCGGGATGCCCGTTCGTTCGGCATACTCGCCGAGCAGGTCGTAGCCTCGCGCCACCAGACGGGATTCCAGCGTCCCCGGCGTGGCGTCGAAGCCGGTGTGCAGCAGCGCGGTGTTGGCCTTGCTGGTGCCGTCGCCGACGTCGTCGCGTCCTTCGAGCAGGGTCACCGACAGCCTAGTACCGGCCAGAGCCCGCGCGATCGCGGAACCGACGATCCCGCCGCCGATCACAATGACGTCGCTGACTTCGTCACCACCGGTCACGTGGCACCCGATTCCGACTGCGCCAGAACGGATTGCGCCGCGGACGACCATCGCGCCATGAACTCCGCGGCACGCTCGGTCGACCACTGCGGCCGGTAGGTGTGCTCCGGCGTCCACGCACCCGCGGCGGCAGCCACGTCCAGCGACGGGTCGAGCGCGAGCCGCGCACAGGCGGCCGCGCCCAACGCGGTGGCGTGCAGCGACGGGTAGACATCGACGGGGATCTGCGCCAGGTCGGCCTGGGTCTGCATCAGCACCGCGGACTGCGTCAGCCCGCCGTCGACCCGCAGCCGGGTCAACGGCTGCCCGAGGTCGGTGGCCACCAGCTCCGCCAGGGCCGCGACCTGGGCCGCGATTCCCTCCAGCAGCGCACGCACCAGCTGGCCGCGACCGCTGGACAGCGTCATTCCGCTGAACGACGCCGTCGCCGCGGAATCCCACCACGGCGCCGCAAGCCCGGCCAGCGCAGGCACGCACAGCACGCCGTCACTGGAATCGGCTGCGACGGAGTCGATCTGGTTGGCCGCGGGCACCAGCCCGAGGTCGACGGCCCAGCGCACCGCCGACGCCGCCGTGTAGACCTGACCGTCGACACAGTAGGAGGTGTCCTCGCGCAGCTGCCATGCCACCGACGTGGTCAGCCCCGATGAGGAGCGCGCCGCGTTGGCGCCGAGTTGCGCCAGCAGGAACGCGCCGGTGCCGAACGTGCACTTGGCGTCGCCGGGGGCCAGGCAGCTCTCGGCCAGCAACGCGGCCTGCTGATCCACGATCAGCCCGGCGACCGGAATCGTCGGCCCGAAAACATCAGTGCTGCCGACGATCTGGTCGCTGGCCACGATCTCGGGCAACAGTTCACCGGTGAGCCCGAACACGGCGACCAGTTCGTCGTCCCAGGCCACCGAATCCAGCGAGATGAGCAGCGACCTGCTCGCCGTCGAGGAGTCGGTGACGAACGCGCCGCACAAGCGGTGCACCAGCCAGGTGTCCGTGGTGGTGACCACGCCGTCGGTGGTCATGTTGGCCCGGATCCACGCCATCTTCGGCGCGGAGAAGTACGGGTCGAGCACCAGGCCGGTGCGCTGCGCGACCATGTCGGCCTTCGACGACAGCGTCGCGCAGATCGATTCGGCGCGGCGGTCCTGCCACACCACCGCGGGCGTCAGGGGACGACCGGTCGCGCGGTCCCAGGCCAGAACGGTCTCACCCTGGTTGGCCAGTGCGACGGCGACGACGGGAACACCGGCCTGCGCCAGCGCTTTTCGGCCCGCACCGACGACGGACTCGAACAACGCCTCCGGGTCCTGCTCGACCCCGCCGCCCGCCAGATACTCCGGCCGCACCGCCACCTCGGCGATGGAGACCACCTGCCCGGCGTCGTCGACGACGATGGCTTTGGTGCCCGACGTCCCTTGATCGATCGCCAGGAAGTGAGCCACGATTCGCCTCTGCCGTCCGTCCTAGTCCTTGGCCGCCTCGGCGTCCAGTTGGGCGTCGATCGAGCCCATGCCGGGCATGGTCAGTCCGCTCTTGCCGCGGGTGGCCAGCAGGTAGCCGAGATAGCACGCCCCGATGATCACCATCACGATGACGTACGCCCACGCCTGCTTGAAACTCGAGTCCCTGAACAGCGCCAACTCGAACACCAGCCACACCACGGCCACGATCAGCGTCGGTATCTCCCAGGCGCCGAGGTTGAACTTGTCGCTGACGGGCAGCGACTTGCGCTTGACGAGATACAGCACCACCGTCGAGGCGTACATCACGGCGGGCAGCAGCGTCGCGGCGCCGAACAACGTGAACAGCGCCGTCTCCGAATGCGAGAAGATGGCCAGGATCAGTTCGGCGAGAACGACATACAGCACTGTGGCCTTCAGCGGCGTGTGGAACTTCGGTGAGATCTGGCCCCACTGCTGCCACCCCGGGAAGCGTTCGTCGCGTGACATCGCCCAGGTCAACCGGACGCCGGTGATCATGATGACCAGGCCGCAGGCGAAGATCGCCAGCACCACCATCAGCAACAACAGGGTGGCCACGGCCGAGCCCAGGGTGTGGTCGATGACGTCGGCGATCGGCGTGCCCGATTCGGCCAGCGCGACCGGGTCGCCCGCGCACAGCGTGACGGCGACGATGAACAGGAAGCCGAGCACACCGGATGCGACGACGGCGTGCCACATCGCGCGGGGCACGACGCGCTCGGGGTCGTTGGTTTCTTCGGCAAGGTTGGCCGCCGACTCGAAGCCGACGATGGTGAACGCGCCCAGCAGGAATCCCAACATCCACGGGCCCGCGGACGTCAGGTCGCCGAAGCTCCAGAAGCCCTCGGAGGGGATGGCGCCCTTGCTCCACAGGTTCGAGGCGTCCATGTCACCGCGGATCGCGCCGACGACGAACAGCAGCACGGTCAGCGCGACCATGCCGATCAACTCGAGGGAGACGAAGGTGTTGTTGACGCGTTCGGCCCACGGCGTGGAGAACCCCACCAGCAGGGCCTGAACCAACAGCACCAGCGCGGTGACCACCCAGGCGATGGTCGCCGTGCCCTCGTAGTTCAGCAGCACCGGCAGGATCGTCGAGGCGATCGTGTAGTCGACGGCGACCACCACGATCGCCAGGAAGGTGAACGAGATCCAGCCGAGGATCCAGCCCAGCACCGGGTTGGCCAGGCGCGACATCCACTGGTAGTGATACCCGGTCACCGGGATCCGCGCGGCCAGCGCGCCCAGGATGAAGGCGACGGCGAGTTGCCCGACGACGGCGATCGGCCACGTCCAGATGCCGACCGGGCCCGACGAGTTCAACACCGACCCGTACGTGGTGAAGATGCCGGTGGCGATCGAGACGAACGCGAACGCCACGGCGAACGACGCGAAGCGGCTGGTGCGCCGTTCCAGTGCTTCCTTGTAACCGAACTTGGCCAGGTCAGCGGCATCGCCGGCGGTTGATGGATCTGAATGGGTCATCGTGCCTCCCGTGGTATAGACCAGCTGGTTGAACCGTAGTATGGATGTGACCCAAGCCACCGTCAAGCCCATCGCGAAGTGTTTACAAAGCCATGGCATAGACCAGTTGGTTTTCGATTGCGGTTACGCTGCAGACATGTCTCGCGCCGCGCGAACCACCCCGGCCGCAACGCGGGGCCAGTCCCCGCCCGCCATCCCTAGATACATCGCGATCGCAGCGGTGGTGCGCGACCGGATCGCCACTGAGCAGCTGGGACCGCACACGCTGCTGGCCTCCGAGCGGGAGTTGGCCGAGCGGCACGGGGTGAGCCGGATGACCGCGCGGCAGGCCCTGTCGCTGCTGGAAAGCGAGGGCGTGGTCTACCGCAAGCCGCCGCGTGGCACCTTCGTCGCCGAGCCGCGGGTGCGCTTCCACATCGGCAGCTTCTCCGAGGAGGTGTCACGGCTGGGGCGGCGGCCCGCGGCCCGCCTGCTGTGGGCCGAGCACCAGCACCCGACGCCCGCCGTGCGGCTGGCCCTCGGCCTGGACGACGCCGCGATGGTCAACGTGTTCCACCGGCTGCGCACCGTCGACGACGTCCCGTTCGCGCTGGAGACGACGTTCCTGCCCGCCGACCTCACACCCGGCATCCTCGACGAACCCGACGACGGCTCGCTGTGGGCGATCCTGCGCAACCGCTACGGCGTCGACCTCGCCCGCTCCACCGCGGTGCTGGAGTCGATCGTGCTCGACGACGCCTCGAGCGCGCAGCTCGGCGTGCGCGCGGGATCGGCAGGCACGCTGCTGACCCGCCGCACCGAGGACAGCGAGGGCCGCTGCGTCGAGTACGCCCGTGACGTGTACCGCGCCGACCGCGCCTCCTTCGAGGTGTCCGAACTGCTCGGTGCGCATCGGCTTTCCGGCGTCTAGCGGTCCAGACGACTGCCGTAAGCTGCCTAAACGTGGCATCTCGACGCAAGCTGGGCGTGATGGGCGGGACCTTCGATCCCGTCCACAACGGGCACTTGGTCGCCGCGAGCGAGGTCGCCGATCGGTTCGATCTGCACGAGGTGGTGTTCGTGCCGACGGGCCAGCCGTGGCAGAAGACCCGCGACGTCACGCCGGCGGAGGATCGCTACCTGATGACCGTGATCGCGACCGCGTCGAATCCGCGATTCTCGGTGAGCCGAGTGGACATCGACCGTGCCGGCCCGACATACACCCGCGACACGCTGCGCGACCTGAGGGCGCTCAACCCCGACGCCGACCTCTACTTCATCACCGGGGCGGACGCGCTGGCGTCGATCCTGACGTGGCAGCACTGGGAGGAGATGTTCGCCCTCGCCAAATTCGTGGGTGTCAGCAGGCCCGGCTACGAGCTCGACGGCGAGCACATCCAGAAGGCGTTGAAGGAGATGTCGGACGATGCGCTGACCCTGGTCGAGGTGCCCGCGCTGGCGATCTCCTCGACGGACTGCCGCAAGCGCGCCGAACAGAACCGGCCGATCTGGTATCTGGTGCCCGACGGCGTCGTGCAGTACGTCTCCAAGCGCCGGCTCTACCACTCGCATGCCCTTGTGACACAGGAGCAGTCGTGACGGGCGCTTCCGACGAGGCCATCATGATGGCGACGGTCGCCGCGCGGGCGGCCGCCTCGAAGCTGGCCGACGATGTCGTCGTCATCGACGTCTCCGGCCAGCTGGTCATCACCGACTGTTTCGTGATCGCGTCGGCGTCCAACGAGCGCCAGGTCAACGCGATCGTCGACGAGGTCGAGGAGAAGATGCGGCTGGCCGGCTACAAGCCTGCGCGACGCGAGGGCGCACGCGAAGGACGCTGGACCCTGCTGGATTTCGTCGACATCGTGGTCCACATCCAGCACCAGGACGAGCGCAATTTCTATGCGCTGGACCGGCTTTGGCGGGACTGTCCGATCCTCCCGATCGACCTGGAGGAGACGCCGTGACCATCCGTCGCCTGGTGATGCTGCGGCACGGGCAGACCGAGTACAACGCAGGCGGCCGCATGCAGGGCCAACTCGACACCGAACTGAGCGACCTCGGCCGGGATCAGGCGGTCGCCGCCGCCGAGGTGCTGGCCAAACGGCAACCGATGCTGATCGTCTCGTCGGACCTGCGCCGCGCGCTGGACACCGCGGTGGCGCTGGGGGAGAGGTCGGGGCTGTCGGTACTCGCCGACGCCCGGTTGCGGGAAACCCACCTGGGTGACTGGCAGGACCTGACGCATCTCGAGGTGGACGCGTCCTGGCCGGGGGCGCGGCTGGCATGGCGTAACGACGCCCGGTGGGCTCCGCATGGCGGCGAGAGCAGGGTCGACGTGGCGTCCCGCTCGCTGCCCCTGGTCGAGGAGCTCGTGGGTGAGCAGACCGAGTGGGGCGCAGACGAACCCGAGCGGCCAGTGGTGCTGGTGGCACACGGCGGGCTGATCGCCGCGCTGACGGCGGCGCTGCTGAAATTGCCTGTCGACAACTGGCCTGCGCTGGGCGGTATGGGCAACGCGAGTTGGGTGCAGCTTTCCGGCCACTCCGACGACGGCGCGGCGTTCGACGACATCCGCTGGCGCCTGGATGTGTGGAACGCCTCGGCACAGGTCGCCAACGATGTCCTCTGACCGGCCGACACTTCTGGTCTTCTGCGACTCCCTCGCCTACTACGGGCCGACCGGCGGGCTGCCGTCCGACGATCCGCGAATCTGGCCCAACATCGTTGCCGCCCAACTCGGTTGGGACCTCGAATTGATCGGCCGGATCGGCTGGACCTGCCGCGACGTGTGGTGGGCGGCGACGCAGGACCCGCGCTCCTGGGCGGCGCTGCCCCGAGCGGGCGCGGTCATCTTCGCGACCGGAGGGATGGATTCGCTGCCGTCGCCGCTGCCGACGGCGCTGCGCGAACTCATCCGCTACGTGCGCCCGTCGTGGCTACGGCGCTGGGCACGCGACGGATACGGCTGGGCGCAGCCCCGGTTGTCTCCGATCGCAAGGGCGGCGCTGCCGCCCCACGTCTCTGTCGAGTACCTCGAGATGACGCGCGGCGCGATTGATTTCAACCGTCCGGGCATTCCGGTCGTGGCCTCGCTGCCGTCCGTGCACGTCGCCGAGACCTACGGCAAGGCGCATCACGGCCGGGCGGGCACCGTCAAGGCGATCACCGACTGGGCGGCCGAGCACCACGTGCCGCTGGTCGACCTGAAAGCCGCTGTCGCCGAGCACATCATGAGTGGCCGCAGCAACCCCGACGGCATCCACTGGAACTTCGAGGCGCACCAGGCGGTCGCCGAGCTGATGCTCAAGGGATTGCAGGAAGCCGGAGTGGTGCAAGAGGACACCGCATAGCCATGGCCGTCGTGGTGGTCACCGACTCGTCCTCGCGTCTGCAGCCCGAGGACCTCGCGCGGTGTGGCATTCAACAAGTGCCCCTGCACACCCTGCTGGACGGCAAGGACTTTCGGGACGGTGTCGACGACGTGCCGGCTGATGTCCATCAGCGTCACGCCACCACCGCGGGTGCGACGCCGGCCGAACTCGCCGACGCATACCGGGAGGCGTTGAGCCGAAGCGGCGGGGACGGTGTGGTGGCGGTGCACATCTCTGCGGCGCTGTCGAGCACCTACAGCTCCGCGGTGTCCGCGGCGCGGGAATTCGGCCCGGCGGTGCGCGTCGTGAACTCCAGGTCGGCGGCGATGGGCGTCGGATTCGTGGCATTGGCCGCAGCCCGTCAGGCCGCCTCCGGCGCGGATCTCGACGCTGTCGAGGCCGCCGCGCGTTCGGCCGTGCCGCGCGGCCACGCGTTCATCGTCGTGCACCGCCTCGACAACCTGCGGCGTAGCGGCAGGATCCGCAGGGGCGCCTCGCTGCTGGGCTCGGCGCTGTCGCTGAAACCGCTGCTGTGTCTGGACGTCGACGGCAGGCTGGTGCTGGGTCAGCGGATCCGCACCGCAACCAAGGCGCATGCGGCGCTGATCGAACAGGTCGCCGAGGTGGTCGGCGACCGCGAGGCGAGGATCGCCGTACACCACGTCGACAACCCCGACACGGCGGACGACATCGCCAAGACTCTGTCCGTGCGGCTGCCTCAGATCGCCCCGCCGACGGTCACCGAGATGGGACCGGTGCTCGCCGTGCACGTCGGTGCGGGGGCGGTCGGCGTCTGCGTCGAAGTCGACGATTGATGCCCTGGATCGACCTGGCTCGCGACGAACGCCACGACCTCGCGACGTTTCTCGAGACGCTCACCCCGTCGCAGTGGGAGGCGCCGACGCTGTGTGAGCGGTGGAACGTCCGCGACGTCGTCGCGCACACGATCAGCTTCGACGAACTTCGCGGTGCCGCCCTGATCGGTCGGTTCGTCAAGGGCTGGCTGAGGACCGATCGAATCAACCAGGTGGGCGTCGACGACTACGCCGACCACACACCGGAGGAACTGATCGCGTTGATCAGAAAGCACGCCGAACCCCATGGCATGACGGCGGGTTTCGGCGGGCGCGTCGCCCTCACCGACAACATGATCCACCAGCAGGACATCCGCAGGCCGCTTCAGTTGCCGCGCACCATCGACGCCCGGCGGCTGCGCGTCGCCCTCGACTTCGCGGTCACCGCGCCGACGATCCGCGGTGCGCGGCGCGCCAAGCGACTCCACCTGGTCGCCACCGACATCGACTGGTCTCACGGCGGCGGCCCCGAGGTGCAGGGCCCCGGTGAGGCGCTCTTGATGGCGATGGCGGGCCGGTCCGACGCGCTGAGTGACCTCAGCGGCCCCGGGAAGGACACGCTCACTGCGCGGATGTGACGGGCCCCGCGCCCCCGCTGACCGGCCGCTGAGTCGCGAACGCGCTAGACCGCGAAGCGGCCGGTGACCGGAGGCAGATCCTTGAGCGTCGCGATGCCCGGCGGTGCGGCGACGACGGCGGGCACCGCGTTGGTGACCGGCAGCGCGGTGTAGATCATGCCCAGCCCCATGAAACCCGGCTCGGTCCAGTCCTTCGGCGGCAGGCAGTGCAGCACCGTGCGCATGTTGGGTAGTCCGAACACCTGGATGACGTGGCCGTGCTCGAGCGGCTTCGGCGGTGTCACATGCCCGCCCATGATCCAGTTGAACCCGACGCTGACGACGTTCCTGTCACCGACCCAGCCGCGGTGATAGCCCATCACGCCGCCCACGGTGCCCGCCGGGATCTGCATGAACCCGAGGTCGCTGTCCCCGGTCGCGGGCGTGAAGGTGACGTCGAACGTCATCCGGTCGAGTTTCGCGCCGATCGCGTCGGCCATCATCGCTGCGGACTCGGCGAAGACCTCGCTCTCGCGGCGCACGCTCTCGGCGAGGCCCGGGGTGTCGGGATCCTGCGAGAAGCCCATCGCGGTCTGTGTGCCCGCCGACTCGTAGGTGGAACAGTCCACCGATTCGGTGATCCTGATCTCGTCGACCCGCTCGCAGGATCCGCTGAGCACCATGCCGACCATGTTCGTCATCCCGGGGTGGGCGCCGCTGCCGAAAATCGTCGAATCGCCCTTCTCGCAGGCCTTTCTGATTCGGTCGAGATCCTGCGGAGTCTGCTTGCCGCCGGTGATCCAGGCGGCGCTGGAGCAGACGTTGACGCCGGACTCGAGCAGCCGGGTCAGCTCGTCGATGTCGGGCCACAGCGGGTTGTAACAACACGCATCGGGCTGCAGGGCGATCAGCGCGTCGATGTCGTTGGTCGCCGTCACGCCGGTGGGCTCGGGCCAGCCTGCCAGCTCGGCGGCGTCGACCCCGACCTTGTCGGCGCCGTGCGCGTAGACGCCGACCAGTTCCATGTCGGGCCTGGCGATGATTGCGTGCAGCGAACGCTTTCCGATGTTTCCCGTCGTCCACTGGATCACCCGGATGGGCCGGTCTGTGCTCATGTCCCAAGACCCTAATTGGATGTCATGATCGGGCGATGAGCACCGGTGGAATACGCGCGTTCATGTTCACCCCATCCGACGGGGTGCCGCCGTCGGTGGCCCCGTTCGCCCACGCCACCGCCGCGGGGCCGACGCTGTATGTCACCGGGCAGATGCCCACCGACGTGACCGGCGCCGTCGTCGGCGAGGACGTCGCCACACAGACCGATCAGGTGCTGGGCAACCTGCTGCGCGTCACCCGGTTGTGCGGTGGCGACCTGGCCGACGTGGTTTCCGTTCGCGCCTTCCTTCTCGACTGGGACGACTACGGCGCCTTCAACGCCGCCTACGCCCGGTGGTTCCCCGACCGGCTGCCCAGCCGTACCTGCGTGGGCACCACCGGGCTCGCCGTCGGCGCACTCGTCGAGATCGACTGGGTGTGCTGGCGCGACGACGGCTGGGCCGGCTAGTTCCCCCGATCGGGGGACACGGCTTTCATCCGGTCCGACGGCCGGTCGGCCGACATACATCTCCGTCCCGCTGCGGCACAGTTATCTCATCGCCGGAAACAATCGGCGGAGAAACTGAAAAGCCAATCAGCACAAGGAGATACAAAATGAACACCACCATTGGACGCTACCTCGCACTGCCCATCATCTCGGCAGGCATCCTCGGCGGCGCGGCCCTCGGCCTGGCAGGAATGGCCAACGCGGCCACCACGGTCACCCAGAACGGCCCCAACACCTCGATCGTCACCTCGCCCGACACCTACGCGACGCCGGCGCCGACCGCGCTGCCCGGGTGGTACCACCATCACGGCATCGGCCGCCTCGAGATGTTCAACCGGTAACCCGACACAGAAAGATCCACCTGCAACAGAGGCCCTCCCCGGCAGCGGTCAACTCCGGGGAGGGCCTTCCTGTCGTGTCCCGCGGGTGATCAGCGCGCGGACAGATGCTCGTGCACCGCGAGCCAGCGGCCGTCGAACCGGGCGAAGACGATGGTCTCGCGTTCGGCAGTCTCGGTCTGCGCGGGCGTTGAGTTCTCGTCGATGTTCGTCACCGTGGTGCCGACGTCGTGGGTGAACACGGCGCTGGTTTCGTAGACGTCGACCCGGCGATTCGACGAATGACAATGCTGCACCCGGAACCCGGAATCGTTCTCCCACTGCCGCCACAGCGCGCGGTATTCGGCCACGGACTCCAACCGTTGCGGGTGGTTGTAGAAGACGAACGACGCGTCAGGGTGAAAGGCCGCGAAATAGGTCTCGACGTCGTGTCGGCCGAACGCGGCGATCAACGAGTCTGCGGCGGCCAGCACGGCGGCCTCGTCGGTGCGGTGATCGGTTCTAGCGCTCACCGGTTCGCCGCCAGCACCGAGAGCAGTTCGTAGCCGACGTGCGCCGCGGCGATGCCGGTGATCTCGGCGTGGTCGTAGGCCGGGGCCACCTCGACGATGTCGGCGCCCACCACGTCCATGCCGACGAGTCCGCGCAGGGTGTTGAGAAGTTCCCGCGACGTCAGGCCACCGGCCTCTGGTGTGCCGGTGCCCGGCGCGTGCGCCGGATCCAGTACGTCGATGTCGATCGAAACGTAGACCGGCCCGCCGTCGAGACGTTTGCGCATCCGTTCGACAATGCTTGCCACACCGTCGGTTTCATAGTCGTCGGAGCGGATCACCTGGAAGCCGAGCACGGCGTCATCCTCGAGATCGGTCTTGCTGTAAAGCGGTCCGCGGATCCCCATGTGCAGCGAGCGCTCCATGTCGATCAGGCCCTCCTCGCTGGCCCGGCGAAACGGAGTGCCGTGGGTGTAGGGGGCGCCGAAGTAGGTGTCCCAGGTGTCCAGATGCGCGTCGAAATGCAGCACCGCGATCTTGCCGTGGTCGCGGGCCATCGACCTCAGGATCGGCAACGCGATGGTGTGGTCGCCTCCGATCGTCAACACGGTCGCACCGTCCTGGCGCAGACCGGTGATCGAGGACTCGATGGTCGCGATCGCGTCCTCGATGTCGAAGGGGTTGACCGCCAGGTCGCCGGCGTCGACCACCTGCTGGTTGGCGAACGGCTCGACACCCAGCGCGGGGTTGAACGGCCGCAACAACTTCGACGCTGCGCGCACATGTCCGGGACCGAACCGGGCGCCGGGACGGTAGGAGACGCCGCTGTCGAAGGGAACCCCGACGATGCTGACGTCGGCCGAGTCCACCTGGTCGATGCGGGGCAGTCGGGCGAAGGTCGCGGGCTCGGTGTAGCGCGGTTGCCTGGTGGCATCCACGGGCCCAACTGGTTTCGCGACCGTCGTGGTCACTTCTCCTCCTCCGCAACGGTTTCGGCGATGTTCTCGACGCTTTTCGGGTCCGCGAGCTCGGGGTGGGATTCGATCAGCGCCAGCTCGCGCGATATGTCGAGCGACCGCGTCAGTGCCACATAGACCAGCCCGGAGACGGCAAGGCCGATGATGAACGCGATGTCGACCTCACCCATGGCCTTGGCGGCCGGTCCGACGAAGAACGGCAGGTCGACGAACGGGATCTCGGCCAGCACACCCGCGAGGAACGCGGTGATTCCGCGCCACGACCAGGCGCCGTAGATCCCGTTGGGAGTGAACAGATCAGCGATCGCATAGTGCCCGCGGCGGACGAAGAAGTAGTCGGTCAGGTTCACCGCGGTCCACGGCGCCAGCAGGTACAACATGATCAGCAGCGTGGTGTTCAGCGCGCTGGTGGCATTGGTCAACAGCAGGCTCATCACCAGCCAGGCCACCGCGAGCGCGACGATCGTCACCACCCGAAGCCGCCTGGTGGGCTTTACCGACTTGAGTGAATCGATCGCCGTCACCACGGTCAACATGCCGCTGTACGCGTTCAGGCCCATGGTGGCCACCAGCACCAGCGTCGAGACGATGGCCAGCACCGAACCCAGGTAGGAGACGGTGGCATTGCCGGTGTCGTTGATGCCTGCGAGGGCGTCGCTGGCGCCCAGATACGTCGCCATCCACGCGCCGAGCGGGATCAACCACGCAGGCGACGCCGAGGCACCGATGAAGACCGAGGAGATGATCGCCGACGGCTTCGTGTCCCGCGGCAGATAGCGGCTGTAGTCGGAGACGTACGGGGCGTAGGTGATGTTGTACGACGCCGCGACGCTGAACTGCACCAGGAACGCGACGAAGCTGAATCCGCCTGTGGTCGCCGGTGTTCCGGTGACCCCGCCGAACAGGACCCCACAGGTCAGGACGATCCAGAGGGGCAGCGACACCCAGAACAGAATGCGGAATGTCTTGTGCAGCAGGTCGTGTCCGAAGATCGCGACGAGCGCGGCGATCACGGTGATCACCACGGCGACGACCACCGGGTTCCAGCCGAAGATCGACTGCAGACCGGACTTGATGATCACGACGTCGACGACGTTGAAGCCGACGAAGGTGAACAGGGTGCCGATCAGTGCCAGCAGCACGCCGCGGTAGCCGAGCTGCGCGCGCGACTGGATCATCTGGGGCAGCCCGAGCACCGGGCCCTGCGTGGCATGGAACGCCATGAACAGCGTGCCGAACGCGATGCCGGCAAGCCCGGCCACGATCGTCCACCCGAGGGACAGACCGAGGCTGGGGCCGACGAAGCCGAGCGCAAGGGTGAACGGCTGGAAGTTGCCGACGAACCAGAACGGGCCTTGGTGGCTGACCTTGCCGTGGCGTTCGTTGTCGGGGACGTAGTCGATGGACCGGGTCTCGACGAGCGTCGACGTCCGAGCACCGGTCTGGGTGGGCTGGGCTGCAGTGGTCACGGGACCTCCGTTGGGGCGATGACGGTGACGCGTATCACCTTGAGGGACGAGGTCCGCTGCAGGCCATGGCAGAACTGTTCAAAACCCACATTATGGTTGGATGAAATGTACAGTCCGGCCATGATCACCGTCGCTGACGTCGTCGCCGACGACACGTTGAACCTGCAGGTGGTGGCGGGCAGCGAGCGCCTGGATCGGGAGGTGACGTCGGCCCACGTCTCCGAGCTGACCTCACCCGGGGACTGGCTGCGCGGCGGTGAACTGCTGATGACCGTCGGTCTGCTGTTGCCGATGAATCCCGCCGGCTGCGAGGACTACCTGGCCGAATGCGCGCGGGCAGGGGTGGCGGCCGTCGCACTCGGACTGGGTCACGGACTGCCGTACCAGGACTGCCCCGAGCCGCTGCGGATCGCCGCGCAGCGCTGCGAACTGCCGCTGTTGACGGTGCCCGACGAGACGCCGTTCATCGCCGTCACGAAGTGGGTGTTCGACGTCATCGCCAGCCAGGAGCACAGCGAGTTGCAGGCGGCGATGGAGATCAACAAGACACTCACCGCGGTCGCCACCCGCTCGGCGGCGCTGCCCGCGCTGCTGTCGGCGTGGTCGGCGACCAGCGACACGCCGTGCGTGGTCTGCGACGGCGCGGCCCAGCTGATCGCGGCGACCCCGGACACACCGGCGTCGGTGGTCGAGAGCGCGGTGGCCGCCGCCGCAGCGGCATCGACGACGGGGGCTGACTGGTCGATGCACGGCGAGTTCGAGGTGCACGCCGTCGGCGCCAGGGTTGCGTCGGCCTACATCGCGCTCGGCGCCGCGATGGACACCAGAACGCGAGCCTCGTCCACCGTGCTCGTCGCGCTGGTCGCACTCGACATCGAACGGCGCAACCTCAGCGGGCGCGCCGAACGCCAACGCCGTTCCCAGATATTCGCGCAGATGCTGCGCCCGGGTATCAGGCCGGAGCGGGCCAGACAGCTGGCCGCGGGGATCGGCCTGGCCGCAAAGCAATTCCAGGTCGCCGTCGTCGACGCCGACGGGGCGGACCCCGCCGAGGCGCTGGTGCTGCGCCTGGAGGCGAGTCTGCCGGACGCGCTGGTGTTGCTGCGAGGCGACGTGGTCGAGGTCGCCCACCCCGATCTCACGGTGCTGACCGAGACCCTCAAGACGCATGCCGGTGGGCTGCGCACCGGGATCGGCGCGTCCGTCGGCGTCGACAGCTTCGCGCTGTCGGCCATGCAGGCGCGGTCCCTGCTGCCGGTCAGCGCGCGCCTGGGTCGCATCGTGACGGCCAGCGAAGGCGAAACGGTCTCCCTGTTGCTGTCGCTGGGCAGCGCCGAGGCGGTGCGCGGATTCTCCGACGCGGTGCTGGCGCCGCTGGACCAACTCGACCCCAAGGAGCGATTGGAACTCCTGCGCACGCTCGAGCAGTGGCTCAGCGTGAACGGGGCCTGGGATCCCGCTGCGGCCCGACTGTCCCTGCACCGCAACACCGTGCGCAATCGGATCGAACGGATCGCGCGGCTGACGGGCAGGCGCATGGACGACGGTGATGACCGGATGGGCCTGTGGCTGGCGCTCAAGGCCCGTGCCGCGCTGCCCTGACGCGAACAGCGCATCCGCACTCGGCTCGGGTGTCCGCGGCAGCCATCCAGAGTCCGCCCTTCATCCACAGCCGGTGACGATCGTGGCGGTGCCTGCCCGATCTGGTCGCAGGCCGCACTTACCGTCGGGCGCATGGAAACCGAACTGCCCGCCGCGCGTGTGAGCCGCAGGCTGGGCGGAGAACTCGACGCCGACCCGGCCACCCACAACGACGACGAGTCCGACTCCGACGCCTCGTTGTCGCGCTGGTTGCCCGACACAGATGCCGGCGGTGCACCCGGGTGGGTGGCCGCGGTGCGCGCCGACCCGGGCCGCGCCGGTGCCCTCGCGCTCGGGGTCGTCGGCGTGATCGCCGTGTTGGTCACCGTTTTCACGCTGCTTCGGGACAAGACGCCGCCGGTGGTCTCGGCCAAACTGCCGCCCGTGGAGATGGTGTCCACCGGGCAGCCCACCCCCGCGCCACCCGCCCCCGAGGGGCCGGTGATCGTCAGCGTGGTCGGGCTGGTGCACAAGCCAGGACTTGTGACGCTGTCTGCCGGCGCCCGCATCGCCGACGCGCTCAGCGCAGCGGGCGGGGCTCTCGACGGCGCCGACCTGATCGGGCTGAACATGGCGCGACGGGTGGCCGACGGCGAACAGATCATCGTCGGCATCGCCGCGCCGCCGGGGGAGCCGACCACCATGGGCAGTTCGGTGGCTGCCGAGCCGGCCGCATCGCCACCGGCCGGTGGGGCGAAGCCCGCCGAAAACGATCCCGCCGCAAGTGATTCCGTCGACCTGAACACCGCGACGGAGGAACAGCTCGACGCACTGCCCGGTGTCGGGCCGGTGACCGCGGCGGCCATCATCGCGTGGCGTACCGCCAACGGCTCCTTCACCAGCGTCGACCAGCTTGCCGACGTCGACGGCATCGGCCCGGCGCGCCTGGAGAGGCTGCGCGCGCAGGTCCATGTGTGACCGCCGTCGACGGCCGCGAGGGCCGCCTGGACCTGCGCCTGGTGCCCGCCGCGCTGACGAGCTGGGCGGTGACCGCCGCGGGGATACTCTGGCCGGCCGCCGTCGTGGTCTTGCTTCTGCTGCTGGCCGTCGGGGTCGCGACCGCGGCGGCGTGGAGGGGCAGCAGACGACAACCGACACACGACAGCGCGCGGATGACGGCGGCGGGCGTGGTCGCGATCGCCTCGGTGGGGCTGGGTTTCGCCGTGGCCGTGCTGCTTCGCGTCGAGCAGGTCCACGACCATCCACTCACCGACCGCTACGGCTCCGTTGCGGCGGTCACCGTGACGCCGAGCGAGACGCCGAGATCGCTCGGTGGCGGCAGGCTGATGTTCCGCGGCCAGCTCGAGGCCCTCGGCGCCGACGAATCATCCGGGCGGGTGCTGGTTTTCGCGTCGGTCGCCGATTTCGCCGAGCTGAGCGTCGGGCAGCCCGCGGCGTTCACCGCGCGGATCTCCAGGCCGAACCGTCGTGATCTCACCGTCGCGGTGCTGTCGGCGACCGGCGACCCGAGGTTCGGCGAGGCCGCGACGATCCAGCGGGCCGGGCAGCGGGTGCGGACCGCGTTCGCCGCCGCCGCGCGGGACTCGCTGCCCGTCGAGCAGGCCGCGATGCTTCCCGCGCTCGTCCTCGGCGACACGTCCGCGGTGTCGGCGGACGTGACGAAGCAGTTTCGGATATCGGGGCTGACGCACCTGACGGCGGTCTCGGGAGCGAACGTGACGATCGTGTGCGGCGCGGTGCTGCTGACGGCGGTCGTCGTCGGCCCCCGCGTCGCGGTCGTGCTGGCCGCGGCGGCGCTGGTCGCGTTCGTCATCGTCGTCCAGCCGTCGGCGAGCGTGCTGCGCGCCGCGGTGATGGCCGCGATCACGCTGCTGGCAGTGCTGACACACCGGCGCAGACAGGCCATTCCCGCACTGTCGGCGGCGGTCATCGCGCTGCTGGTCGCGTCGCCCGAACTCGCCGTCGACGTCGGCTTCGCGCTGTCGGTGTCGGCGACGGCTGCCCTCGTCGTCATCGCGCCGTCGTGGTCGAGACGCCTGGTCGCCCGGCGCTGGCCCAAACCGCTGGCCGACGCGGTCAGCGTCGCGGCCGCCGCTCAACTCGTGACGGCTCCGCTGGTGGCGGGCATCTCGGGCACGTTCAGCGTGGTGGCGGTGGTGGCCAACCTCGCGGCGGCGGTTGTCGTCGCCCCGATCACCATCGTCGGCACCGCCGCGGCCGCGCTCTCGGTGTGGTGGCCTGCGGGGGCGGGGCTGCTGATCCGATTCACCGGACCCGAGGTGTGGTGGCTGCTGAACGTCGCACGGCTGGCGGCCGGACTGCCCGGCGCGGCGCTGTCTGTGCCGTCGGGGGTGGCCGGCGCGCTGAGCGTCGCCGCGACCGGTGTCGCGGTGGTCGTGCTGTCGAGGTGGTGTCCGCGGTGGCTGTCGGCACGGCATGAAACGATCGACGGATGAGCGACGCGGCGCCGGGATTGCATCTGGTTCTGGGTGATGAGGAACTGCTCGTCGAGCGTGCCGTCGCCTCCGTTCTTCGCGCCGCCCGCAAACAGGCGGGCACCGACGACGTCCCGGTGAACCGGATGCGCGCCGGTGAGGTCAGCACGGCCGAACTCGCCGAGCTGCTGAGCCCGTCGTTGTTCGCCGACACCCGGGTGGTGGTGCTGGAGGCGGCTGCCGAAGCGGGCAAGGAGGCCGTGGCACTCATCGAGTCCGCGGCCGCCGATCTGCCCGACGGCACCCTGCTCGTCGTCGTGCACTCCGGCGGCGGGCGGGCCAAGGCGCTGGCCGGTCAGCTCAAGAAACTGGGCGCAAAGGAGCATCCGTGCGCCAGGATCACCAAGGCGTCCGAGCGCGCCGACTTCGTCCGAGGTGAGTTCCGCTCGTTGAAGGTGAAGGTGTCCGACGACACCGTGACTGCGCTGATCGACGCGGTGGGATCCGACGTCCGCGAGCTGGCGGCGGTCTGCTCGCAGCTGGTGGCCGACACCGCGGGCCTGGTGGATGCGGCCGCGGTGCGCCGCTACTACAGCGGCAAGGCGGAGGTGAAGGGCTTCGACATCGCCGACAAAGCGGTGGTCGGTGATGTCGCCGGGGCCGCCGAGGCGTTGCGGTGGGCGATGATGAGCGGCGAGCCGCACGTCGTGCTCGCCGACGCGCTCGCGGAGGCGGTGCACACCATCGCGCGCGTCGGGCCGCTGTCAGGCGACCACTACCGGCTGGCCTCCGAACTGGGCATGCCGCCGTGGCGGGTGCAGAAGGCGCAACGACAGGCGCGGCGCTGGTCGCGGGAGTCGGTGGCCAAGGCGATGCAACTGGTCGCGGCGCTCAACGCCGACGTCAAGGGCGCGGCGGCCGACGCCGACTACGCGCTGGAGGCAGCGGTGCGCCAGGTGGCGGAACTCATAGAAGACTGAGCCGACCGCGCGGGGCGGAACCGGCTCAGAGCTTGTTGAAGGCGCGGGTCAGTGCGGACTTCTTGTTGGCCGCCTGGTTCTTGTGGATGACGCCCTTGCTGGCCGCCTTGTCCAGCTTGCGGTTGGTCGCCTCCAGCAACTCGGCGGCCTTTTCCTTGTCGCCCGCGTCGGCAGCCTCACGGAACGAGCGGACGGCCGTGCGCAGTGAGGACTTCACTGACTGGTTACGCAGTCGGGCAAGCTCGTTGGTGCGGATGCGCTTTACCTTCGACTTGATGTTGGCCACGCGCTAATTCCTTCGTAAATCTGTCGTTGGGGATCAAGAGTATGGCGCCCGTCGCGCGGGCAGCGAGGGTTCAGATTACCAGCGCAGCGGGTAAAACCCCAAAGTGGGCAACATGCGGAAGCCACGGGCCTGCGGAAATGTGACAGTTGGGGCACCATGTCAACGGTGAGTCTTCGAACCTTGCCGACCGACACCGCGAAATCCGCCCGCGGCAATGGCCGCCGAACCGCACGCTATGACGGGATCTTCGACGGCTACAACGACCTGGGCAGCTACTCCGAAGCCTTCGACGAGATGTTCGACGCCCAGGGCAACGTCCGTGGGCCGTACAAGGGTATCTTCGCCGAACTGGCCCCGTCGGACGCCTCTGAGCTGGAAGCGCGCAACGACGCGCTGGGCCGTGCGTTCATCGACCAGGGCATCACCTTCTCGCTGTCCGGCCAGGAACGGCCGTTCCCCCTGGACCTGGTCCCGCGGGTGATCTCGGCGGCCGAGTGGTCGCGGCTGGAGAAGGGCATCCGGCAGCGGGTGAAGGCGCTGGAGATGTATCTCGACGACATCTACGGCGAGCAGGAGATCCTGCGCGACGGCGTCATCCCGCGCCGGCTGGTCACCTCGTGCGAGCACTTCCACCGCGAAGCCGCGGGCATCGTGCCGCCGAACGGGGTCCGCATCCACGTCGCGGGCATCGACCTGGTGCGCGACGCTCAGGGCAACTTCCGGGTGCTCGAGGACAACCTGCGCTCTCCGTCGGGCGTCTCCTATGTGATGGAGAATCGGCGCACCATGGCGCGGGTTTTCCCGAACCTGTTCGCCACCCACCGGGTGCGCGCGGTCGGGGACTACTCGTCGCACCTGCTTCGGGCGCTGCGCAACGCCGCGGCGTCCAACGAGGCCGACCCGACCGTCGTCGTGCTGACCCCCGGCGTCTACAACTCCGCGTACTTCGAGCACTCGTTGCTGGCCCGGCAGATGGGTGTCGAACTCGTCGAGGGGCGCGACCTCTTCTGCCGCGACAACACCGTCTACATGCGGACCACCGAGGGGGAGCGCCAGGTCGACGTCATCTACCGGCGCATCGACGACGACTTCCTGGACCCGATGCAGTTCAACCCCAACTCGGTGTTGGGGGTCGCGGGCGTGCTGAACGCGGCGCGGGCGGGCAACGTGGTGATCTCCAGCGCGGTCGGCAACGGCGTCGGCGACGACAAGCTGGTCTACACCTACGTGCCCACCATCATCGAGTACTACCTCGGCGAGAAGCCGCTGGTCGGCAACGTCGATACCTTCCGGTGCTGGCTCGACGAGGAACGCGAGGAGGTGCTCGACCGCGTCGAGGAACTCGTCATCAAACCCGTCGAGGGCTCCGGCGGGTACGGCATCGTGTTCGGGCCCGAGGCCTCTGAGAAGGAACTGGCCGCGATCACCAAGAAGATCCGCAACGACCCGCGCGGTTGGATCGCCCAGCCCGTCGTGCAACTGTCCACCGTGCCGACCCAGATCGACGACAAGCTCGCGCCGCGCCACGTCGATCTGCGACCGTTCGCGGTCAACGACGGTGACGACGTGTGGGTGCTGCCCGGCGGCCTGACCCGGGTCGCGCTGCCGGAGGGGTCGCTGGTGGTCAACTCCAGCCAGGGCGGCGGCTCGAAGGACACCTGGGTGCTGGCATCGCGGGCGTC
This sequence comes from Mycolicibacterium moriokaense, assembly GCF_003347205.1. GTDB lineage: Bacteria > Actinomycetota > Actinomycetes > Mycobacteriales > Mycobacteriaceae > Mycobacterium > Mycobacterium moriokaense_B. The sequence continues at coordinate 182,254 of NZ_QQBJ01000002.1, read as the reverse complement.
GGTGGCCGACCGCGAACTCGCGGCGGCCGAGGTGGTCCGCAAGCTGCCGACGGCGCCCAAGGCGCCGCGAGCGGAGAAGAACGGTGACAGCGCGACGCAATCGCAGCAACAGCAGCAGTCGCAGCCGCCCAGCCCCGGGCAGAGCCAGCAGCAACAGCAGCAGCAGGCGGTGACGCGGTAATGCTGGCTCGCAACGCCGAATCCCTCTACTGGATCGGCCGTTACGTCGAGCGTGCCGACGACACCGCCCGCATTCTCGACGTCACCGTCCACCAACTTCTCGAGGACTCCAGCGTCGACCCCGACCAGACGTCGCGCACGCTGCTTCGGGTACTCGGCATCGAGGCTCCCGAGGAGGAACTCGATGTGTGGTCGCTGACCGACATCGTCGCGTTCAGCCGCAGCACGCACGGCGGCTCGATCGTCGACTCGGTCTCGGCGGCACGTGAGAATGCAAGGGGGGCACGCGAAGTCACCTCGACCGAGATCTGGGAGTGCCTCAACACCACGTACAACGCGCTGCCCGACCGCGAGCGCGCCGCCAAGCGCCTCGGTCCGGGCGAGTTCCTGTCCTACGTCGAACGCCGCGCTGCGATGTTCGCCGGGCTGGCCGACTCGACCCTGTCGCGCGACGACGGCTACCGGTTCATGGTGCTCGGCCGCGCCATCGAACGGGTCGACATGACGGTCCGTCTGCTGCTGTCGCGGGTCGGTGACAGTGCGTCGTCGCCCGCGTGGGTGACGGTGCTGCGCTCGGCCGGCGCGCACGACACCTACCTGCGCACCTATCGCGGCGTGCTGGACGCCGGCCGCGTCGTCGAGTTCATGCTGCTGGACCGGCTTTTTCCGCGTTCGATCTTCTACTCGCTGCGACTGGCCGAGCACAGCCTCGACGAACTGCACCACCGCGCGCTCAACCGGGTGGGCGCCACCGCCGAGGCTCAGCGACTGCTCGGCAGGGCGCGCAGCGAGTTGGAGTTCCTGCGCCCAGGAGTCCTGCTGGAGTCTCTGGAGCAGCGTCTCGGCAGCCTGCAGACGACGTGCAGCGACGTCGGAGAAGCGTTGGCGCTGGAATACTTTCATTCGGCGCCGTGGGTGGCGTGGACGGACGCGGGGCGCGACGGCTCGCTGGTCATCGAGGAAGGCGAAATCTAACGATGAGCGCTTGCGCGAAGAGGGGCAGATGATGTGGCGCATGCGGGTGGTGCACTCGACCGGCTATGCGTACAAGTCGCCGGTCACGGCGTCGTTCAACGAAGCGCGCCTGACACCGCGGTCGGACTCCCGGCAGAACGTCATCCTCAACCGGGTCGAGACCGTCCCCGCGACACGGTCCTACCGCTACGTCGACTACTGGGGCACCGCGGTGACGGCGTTCGACCTGCACGCCCCGCACACCGAACTCGAGGTCACCTCGTCGTCTGTGGTGGAGACCGACAAGGGTGAGAAGCCCGAAGACAAGGTCACCTGGGAGGACCTGGTATCCGAGGCGGTGATCGACCGGTTCGACGAGGTTCTCAGCCCGACCCACTACACGCCCGCCAGCAGGCGCATCGCGCGGGTCGGGCGCAAGGTGGCCAAAGAGCACGACCCGTTCGAAGCCGTTGTCGCGGCGGCCAACTGGGTACACGGTGAGTTGGACTACGTGCCGGGCACCACCGGCGTGCACTCGTCCGGCCTCGATGCGCTGCGCGAGGGCAAGGGGGTGTGCCAGGACTTCGCCCACCTGACGCTGATCCTGCTGCGCAGCATGGGCATTCCGGCCCGTTACGTGTCGGGGTATCTGCATCCGACGCGCAAGGCCCCGATCGGAGACACCATCGACGGCCAGAGCCACGCGTGGATCCAGGCGTGGACGGGCGGCTGGTGGAACTACGACCCGACCAACGACATCGAGATCAACGAGCAATACGTCAGTGTCGGTGTGGGACGGGACTATTCGGATGTCTCGCCGTTGAAGGGCATCTACTCCGGTGAGGGGTCCACCGACCTGGACGTCGTCGTCGAGATCACCCGGCTGGCGTAGCGCGTCCGCACCGCTTAGTGCTCGCCGCGCGCGGTGCCCATCCCCGGGTGCACCCTAACCCGGTGCAGGTCGTCGCCCAGTTCGATCTGCCTGCTGAACACCGCGGAAGCCAGTGCGCGCCAGTCATCCTCCTGCCCCGGCGCGATGGCGGGGACGTAGTGGGTGAGGATCAGGATCCCCACACCCGCGCGCTCGGCCGTGGCGGCCGCCTCCTCGACCGACGAGTGGTAGTCGCAGATATCGCGGATCCGCTGCTGCGGCATCTGCGAGATCAGGTCCTTGCGGATCACGGTGTGCACCAGGGCGCCCGCCCCCGCCGACAACTCGTCCAGGCCGGCGCACGGCACGGTGTCGCCCGCCAGCACCACCGACGCGTCGGCGTGTTCGATGCGGAAACCGACCGTCGGCGTCACCGGTCGGTGATCCGTCGGCGCCACCCGGATCCGCACCCCGTCGCTGGCCCACACGACGCCCGCGGTCACCTCCTCGACCTCGACCTGCGGCGGACCGGTGATATCGGCGTGGTGGGCGATCCGATACCCGATGTCGTGGCCGAACGCCTTCAGCGTGGCCTCGACGACCTCGGCCGTTCCCGGCGGCCCGATGATGCGCAGCGGCTGCGGGGCCGGATCGAAGGTCGACACCCAGCGGGTGATGATCACGTCGCCGAGATCGGCGATGTGATCACTGTGCAGGTGGGTGAGCAGCAGTGCCGTCAGCGTGTTGGCGGCGACGCCCACTGCGGCCATGCGCTGTTGGACGCCGCGCCCGCAGTCGACCAAGAAGGTCTGCCCGCCCGCTCGGATGAGGGTCGCCGGGCCGGCCCGGTTGCCGTCGGGAATCGGGCTGCCGGTGCCGAGCAGGGTGACCTCGATCATGCGTCATGCCTACCCCGATCGCCCGCTCGGTTCACGCCATATCGCGAGAAAAGTGAAGCGGCTCTACTCGCGGCCGGCCGACACCCAGCTCATGTCGCGGAACCTGTTCCCGGACACCGTATCTGCGACCGCATCCAGCTTCGTCAGCTGATCCGCGTTCAGCGTCACCGACAGCGATCCGAGGTTCTCCTCGACCCGCGCGGCACGGCGCGTGCCGGGGATCGGGACCGAGGCCACGCCGAGGGTGTCGGCGCGACACCGTAGCCACGCCAGCGCGACCTGAGCCGCCGTCGCACCCACCTCCTCGGCGATCGACGTCACGACGTCGACGACCGCGAGGTTGGCGTCCAGTGCGCCGTCGGCGAAGCGGGGAATGTTCTTGCGGAAGTCGTTGGCCGACGAGAGGTCGGCGGCGGACCGGACGGTGCCGGTCAGAAACCCGCGTCCGAGTGGCGAGTAGGGAACGAAACCGACGCCCAGTTCCGCGGCAGCGGGCACGACGTTGCGTTCGACGTCGCGACTCCAGATCGACCACTCGCTCTGCACGGCGGCGATCGGATGCACCTCGACCGCGGCGCGCAGTTCGTCCGCCGTCACCTCCGACAAGCCGAGGTGGCGCACCTTGCCCGCGGTCACCAGCTCGGCCATCGCACCGACGGTCTCCTCGATCGGCACCGATGGGTCCCGCCGGTGCATGTAGTAGAGGTCGACCACCTCGGTCTGCAACCGCGACAGGCTCTCGTCGATCGACTTGCGCACATAATCGGCATCGCCGTGGGCGGTCAGCTTGCCCGCCGCGCGGTCGGTGGGGTTGTCCGCGACGCCGAACTTCGTCGCCAGGGTGACTTCGTCGCGGCGGTCGGCGAGCAGCGACGCGATCAGCCGCTCGTTGTTCCCGCCGCCGTACACGTTGGCGGTGTCGATGAAGGTCACGCCGAGGTCAAGGCAGCGGTGCAGCGTCGCTAACGATTCGGTGTCGTCGACCTCGCCGTAGACCGGGGTCAATGCCATCGCTCCGAAACCGATTGCACTGGCCGATAATTCGTCACCAAGGGTGACTGTAGGCACGTCAGCGGGTTGATTAGTCATGCTTTCATTCCTCGGGTCGGCGGTGGTTCACCGGTTAGCAACCGGCGTGGCGGCCCGGCTGTTCCGGTGAAGATGCTTTCGCGCCGACCGAGTTCGACCTAACCTGGTGTGAACTCGGTCACGATGGAGGCGACGATGAGAATCGCGGACGTGTTGCGGACCAAGGGCGCAGCTGTGGCGACGATCACGCCCGAGACCTCGGTCTCCGGCCTGCTGAACGAACTGAATCTGCACAACATCGGCGCGATGGTCGTGGTGTCCCCGGACGGCGTCGTCGGCATCGTGTCGGAGCGCGACGTGGTCCGCAACCTGCACGAGCACGGCGGCGACCTGTTGCGTAAGCCGGTGTCCGAGATCATGACGACCATGGTCGCGACGTGCTCGCCCACCGACACGGTCGACCATCTCACCGGGCTGATGACGACCAAGCGGGTCAGGCACATCCCGGTGATCGAGAACGGCAGGCTGGTCGGCATCGTCAGCATCGGCGACATCGTCAAGCAGCGGATGGAAGAGCTGGAGAGCGAACAGCGGGCGCTGCAGGACTACATCACCCGTGGCTGAGATCGAACCGCGGCCCGTCGAGCGGGCCGACGTTCGTTCGCAGTCGAAGGTGCTGGCCAGGGCCTTCTATGACGACCCGGTGATGAAATACATGCTGCCCGACGACCGGGCCAGGGCGAAGGCGCTGCCCCCGATGTTCGCGTCGCTGACCAAGAACCACTTCATCTCCCGCGGCGGCTCGGAGGTGGCGTGCCGCGACGGGACGATCGGCGCCGCGACGCTGTGGGATCCGCCCGGCCTGCGCAAGTCCACGCGATGGGAGGAGCTACGGATGCTGCCCACGTTGGTGCGGCATTTCCATTCGCGGGCCGAGCAGACGAAGACCCTGGGCAGGCTGATGGAGGAGGCTCACCCCGAGGAGCCGCACTGGTATCTGATGGTCATCGGCAGCGACCCGTCGGTGCGCGGGGCCGGCTTCGGGCAGGCGTTGATGCACTCCCGCCTGGACCGCTGCGACGCCGAACACGCCCCGGCGTACCTGGAGGCCAGCGAGGCGTCGCTGATCCCGTACTACAACCGGTTCGGCTTCGAGCAGATCGGCGAGATCGACATTCCGGAGGGGCCGACGATGATCCCGATGTGGCGGGCGCCGCGCTGAGTCAACGCTGCCGATGCCGCGAAATCTGCATGAGGGTCGTGGCCTCGGGCTCGAGCACAACCGTGGTGCAGATCTCGGCGGATGACGACGATGCATTCGGCCGGCCCGGCAAGCTTCCACCCCGCTAAGTCAACTCCAGGAGTAGTCGCGGCGCAGCCTGGCCGCGACGATCTCGAACGTCTCGCGCTCCAGGATCGCCCCCTCGCGGCGGATGCCCTCCTCGGGGACATCGAGCACCCGGTCCAGCCGCACCCAGCTGGGGCGGGCTTCGTAATCCCAAGGCCCCGAACCGATGCCGACCCAGTCGCGGTCGTTTTTGTGGCGCTCCTGGCTGGACAGCATCAGGCCGAGCAGGGTGCCGCGGTCGCGGCCGACAACGAGCACCGGGCGGTCCTTGCCGCGCGACGGGTCGTCCTCGTAGACCACCCACGTCCACACGACCTCGCCGGGGTCGGCGCGGCCGTCCAGGTCGGGCGCGTACACCAGCCTGCGGGCCCGATGGGCGGTCGGGACGCTGTCCTTGGTGACCGGGCGGCCGGAGGTGATCTCCGGCCTGGACTCGTCGAGGGATCCGGTGAGCGCGTCGATACCGGCCTTGATGCCCTGCTGAATGCCGCGCGGCAGGGTTTCCGGCCGTTGCAGCTGGCGGATGAACTTCGGGCCCTCATTGAAAACGAGATTCTCAGCGAACCGCTGGAACGTCTTCCACTGCGAGGCCATGTTCGCAGCATAAGCGAACCGCGCGGGCCGCGATTGTGCCGCAACGGCCCCGGCTCGATACCCTGGAGACGCGTAGCGCACCCGCTATCCAAAGCCTGACCAGGAGATTCCCATAAGCAGTTTCGCCGACCAGACCTTCACGGCGCCGGCGCAGATTCGGAACTTCTGCATCATCGCCCACATCGACCACGGCAAGTCGACACTGGCCGACCGGATGTTGCAGCTGACCGGCGTCGTCGACGAGCGCAGCATGCGCGCGCAGTACCTCGATCGGATGGACATCGAGCGTGAGCGTGGAATCACCATCAAGGCGCAGAACGTGCGGCTGCCCTGGACACTCGAGGGCACCGACTACGTGCTGCACCTGATCGACACCCCGGGCCACGTCGACTTCACCTACGAGGTGTCGCGCGCGCTGGAGGCCTGCGAGGGCGCCGTGCTGCTGGTCGACGCCGCGCAGGGCATCGAGGCGCAGACGCTGGCCAACCTATATCTGGCGCTGGACCGCGACCTGCACATCATCCCGGTGCTGAACAAGATCGATCTGCCCGCCGCCGACCCTGACCGCTACGCCGGCGAGATCGCCCACATCATCGGCTGTGAACCAAGCGACGTGCTGCGGGTGTCCGGCAAGACGGGGGAGGGCGTCGCCGATCTGCTCGACCACGTGGTGCGCGAGGTGCCTGCCCCGAGGGGCGACGCCGACGCGCCCGCCCGCGCGATGATCTTCGACTCCGTCTACGACATCTATCGCGGCGTGGTGACCTATGTCCGCGTCGTCGACGGCAAGATCCTGCCGCGCGAGCGCATCAAGATGATGTCCACCGGCGCCACCCACGAACTGCTCGAGGTGGGCATCGTCTCGCCGGAGCCGAAGGCGGCCGCCGGCCTCGGTGTCGGCGAGGTCGGCTACCTCATCACCGGCGTGAAGGACGTCCGCCAGTCGAAGGTCGGCGACACCGTGACCACGGCGCGCAACGGCGCCACCGATGCGCTGACCGGCTACCGCGAACCCAAGCCGATGGTCTACTCGGGGCTGTATCCCGTGGACGGCTCGGACTATCCGAACCTGCGCGACGCACTCGACAAGCTCCAGCTCAACGACGCCGCGTTGACCTACGAGCCGGAGACGTCGGTCGCCCTGGGCTTCGGCTTCCGCAGCGGCTTCCTCGGCCTGTTGCACATGGAGATCACCCGTGAGCGGCTGGAGCGCGAATTCGATCTCGACCTGATCTCCACGTCGCCGAACGTCGTCTACCGGGTGATCAAGGATGACGGAACCGAGTCCACCGTCACCAACCCGTCGGACTGGCCGGAAGGCAAGGTGGGCACGGTGTTCGAGCCCGTCGTCAAGACCACCATCATCGCGCCCAGCGAGTTCATCGGCAGCATCATGGAGTTGTGCCAGTCCCGCCGCGGCGAGCTCGGCGGCATGGATTATCTGTCCCCGGAGCGGGTCGAGCTGCGCTACACGATGCCGCTGGGTGAGATCATCTTCGACTTCTTCGACTCGCTGAAGTCACGCACGCGCGGCTATGCCAGCCTGGACTACGAGGAGGCCGGCGAGCAGGAGGCCGATCTGGTCAAGGTCGACATTCTGCTGCAGGGCGAGCCCGTCGACGCGTTCAGCGCCATCGTGCACAAGGACTCCGCCGCGGCATACGGCAACAAGATGACCACCAAACTCAAAGAGCTGATACCGCGCCAGCAGTTCGAGGTTCCGGTGCAGGCCGCGATCGGCTCGAAAATCATTGCCCGCGAGAACATCCGAGCGATCCGCAAGGACGTGCTGTCCAAGTGCTACGGCGGCGACATCACCCGCAAGCGCAAGCTGCTGGAGAAGCAGAAGGAAGGCAAGAAGCGGATGAAGACGATCGGGCGCGTCGACGTTCCGCAGGAGGCGTTCGTCGCGGCGCTGTCCACCGACGCCGCGGGTGACAAGCCGAAGAAATGACGGCGCGGGTGCTCCTCGTCGGACTTGCCATCGCGGCCGTGATGGCCTCGGCGGGCTGCGTGACCACCGTTTCCGGCACCGCGGTGCGCACCGCGAACACCGTGCCGACCGATGTGCCTCGACTCGATGACTCGGCGGCCGACACCGTGCTTCTGCCGATCGACGAGATCAACGCGATCATGGGAACCACCAACCTCGAGATCACCAGCGACATCGCCGACATGACCGACTCGTCGGACAAGGTGTCCGACCCCGATTGTCTGGGCGCGATGTTCGGCGCCGAGGAGCCGGTGTATGCCGGCAGCGGCTGGACCGCGGTGCGAGATGTGGTGGCCCGCGAACCCGCCCAGGACAACGACCACTGGGTCGAGCAGACCGCGGTGATCTATCCGGCAGCCGACGACGCCACCGGCTTCCTGGCGAAGTCCAAGTCGATTTGGCAGCAGTGCGCGGGTTCCTCGCTGGCGGTCGACACCGAGAACACCAGCTCGTTGTGGAGGTTCGACGACGTCTCCACCGGTGACGGCCTGATCACGCAGATGGCGCGGCAGGAGGACGCCGACGGCTGGGGCTGCCAGCACGCGCTCGCTGCGGCGTCCAACATGACCGCCGAGACGTGGGTCTGCGCCTACTCCGTGGGCGACGAGGCGGTGACGATGGCCATCGACATCCTGAACAACGCCGCCCGCAAGTAGCGCCGCCCAGAAGCCGAAGCCGAAGCCGCAGCTACATCGGGGCGTTGGCGGGCTGGAAGTTACCCGAGCTGTCGGACTCGTCCTCGGCCCGGATGACGTGCACGACTGCGTTGATCAGCGCCAGGTGGGTGAACGCCTGCGGGAAGTTGCCCAGGTGGCGGCCGGTGCGAGGCTCGATCTCCTCGGCGTAGAGGTGCAGCGGGCTGGCGAACGACAACAGCCGCTCGCACAGGTGCTTGGCCCGGTGGATCTCGCCGATCTCCACCAGCGCCGACACCAGCCAGAACGAGCAGATCGTGAATGTGCCCTCTTCGCCGGCCAACCCGTCGTCGGTCTCCTCGACCCGATAACGCAGCACCAGCCCGTCCTCGGTGAGTTCGTCGGCGATCGCGAGCACCGTGGCGCGGATCCGCGGATCGTCGGGGGGCAGGAACCGGGTCAGCACCGCCAGCAACAGCGACGCGTCCAGCGCGTCGTCGCCGTAGCGCTGGGTGAGCACGCCGCGCGAGTCGATGCCGTTGGCCAGGATGTCGGCCTTGATCTCCTCGGCGGTCGCCCGCCACTGCTGCGCATAGGAGCGTTCGCCCTCGATCTCGGCGAGCTTGGAGCCGCGGTCCAGCGCGACCCAGCACATGATCTTGCTCGAGGTGAAGTGCTGCGGTTCGCCGCGCACCTCCCAAATGCCGCGGTCGGGCTCCTTCCAGTGTTTGATGGCCTCTTCGACCTGTTGCTTGAGCACCGGCCACAGCGTCTCGGGAATCTGCTCACGCGACTTCGTGTGCAGGTACACCGAATCCAGCATGGTGCCCCAGATGTCGTGCTGCATCTGGTTGTACGCGCCGTTGCCGATGCGCACCGGGCGGGCGTTGTCGTAGCCGGACAGGTGGTGCAGTTCCTCCTCGACGAGGCTGCGCTCGCCGCCGACGCCATACATCACCTGCAGCGGATGGCGTTCGCCGTTGTTGGCGCCGGACACGTCGGCGATGAAGGCGAAGAAGTCGTCGGCCTCCCGGTCCAGACCCAACGTGTAGAGGCCCCACAGGGCGAACGTCGAGTCGCGCACCCATGCATACCGGTAGTCCCAGTTGCGTTCGCCCTGAGGGGTTTCCGGCAGCGACGTCGTCGGCGCCGCCAGCAGGGCGCCGGTCGGTGAGTACGTCAGGCCTTTCAGGGTCAGTGCGCTGCGCTGCAGATACGACCGCCACGGGTGGTCGGGGAAGTCGCCGACGTTGATCCACTGCCGCCAGCACTCGCTGGTCTGCCACAGCTTGTCGGCGGCTTCGTCGTAGGTCTGCGGCGCCGGATGTTTCGACCAACTCAGGGCGACGAACACGTTGTCGCCCTCGGTGAGCCGGGTCCGCGCCCGCGCTTCGCGGCCTTCCAGACCGATCCGCAGGTTGGTGGTCAGCCGCAGCGTCGGGTGCGAATCCGGATCCTTGGAGGCGCGCGCGATCGCCTCGCCGTAGGCCTGTGCCGAGTACTCCCAGGTGGCGTTGTTGCGGTGGTAGTCGAACGACGGCTCGCAGTTCAACACGATTTCGACGGTGCCGCTCACACAGCGCACGGTGCGAAGAAGGATGTGTTCGGCGTCCCAGTCCATCGGGGTGCGGCGGTGCGTGCGCGACCGGGACTCGATGTCGTGCCACGGGCCCATCACCAGCGCGTCGCGCACGATGATCCAGCCCGTGTGGGTTTGCCACGTGGTCTCCAGGATCAGGCTGCCCGGCAGATAGCGACGCGCGGCGGGCACCGACACGCCGTAGGGGCCGAGCCGGAAGTGGCCCGCGCCGCGGTCCAGGATGGCGCCGAAAACGCTCGGCGAGTCGGGCCGCGGCACGCACAGCCATTCCACCGAGCCGGCCGACGAGATCAGGCAGGTGGTCTCGCAGTCGGAGAGGAACGCGTAGTCGGCAATCGGCGGGAAGGGGTTCCGCAACGGCCCGCTCGGTGCGTACGGCACCGGCGCCGTGACCGTCAACGGTGCGGGGGCAGCGGCCTCGTTGGCGTCTTCACTTTGTTGCAGAACCATTCGGACATCATCGACTCCGAACCTGCCTGGCGTCCACTTGTCACCGGGTGTGTCCGGCAGAACGGGCGTCGAGGACCGGGTATTGCCGTCAGCAACGCGACGGCGGGCCGCTGTTTCGCGCTTTGAGCTGCGAAGACGTCGGTGGTGATGGCGCCGGGGTACATCACCGGCTCGACCGGGCGCGGGCCGCGCGCCGTAGGCTGGCCGGGTGGACGGCTTCCTCAGCTGGTGGGACGGCGTCGAGTTGTGGCTATCCGGGCTCGGCTTCGTCGCCCAGACCGCTGTCGTCATGCCGGTGGTGCTGGCGCTGGCCTACGGGATCGCGATCCTGCTCGACGGTGCGCTCGGCAACGGTATCCGGGTGCTGCGCCGGATACGTCGCCAGGACGAGGACGTGGGGTGACCGGCATGCCCAGGTCCCGGGTGACGTTGGTGTTGGTGATCTTGGTGGTGCTTGTCATCGTCACGTGGTTGCTGACGCGCCAGACCGGCTGAGCCCTCGGCGGGCGCGACCGGGAAACTCTGTTATTCTTCGCGCCATGCAGACAGCGTCCGGCAACAAGGGTGGCCACGTCTTGGCCCTCATTGCCGTGAGTTTGACCGCTGTCGCTGATGTCTGCTGTTGTCGTTGATCCCACACCCCGTCCGCGGCTTGGTGTCGGTAGCGGCTATCGCTGTGCCCACAACCTGATCCTTCACCTTGCCGTCATGGCGGATTCCCGTCAGTTCTCCTGCAAGGAAAGGCCATTGATGAACATCCGCAAAGCTTGGCTGTATGCCACCGCGCTGGCGACCGCCGCAGGCGTGCTCGCGGCGTGCGGCGGCGGGGCCAGTGACGTCGCCGGCGGGGGCGACCAGGGCGGGGGAGCCAAGACCACGCTGACCCTGATCGCCTATGCCGTGCCCGAACCCGGCTGGAGCAAGATACTTCCGGCCTTCGCGGCCACCCAGGAGGGCAAGGGGGTGGCCGTCACCACCTCCTACGGCGCGTCGGGCGACCAGTCGCGCGCGGTCGTCGACGGCAAGCCCGCCGACATCGTCAACTTCTCCGTCGAGCCGGACGTCACCCGGCTGGTGAAGGCCGGCAAGGTGGCCAAGGACTGGAATGCCGATGCGACCAAGGGCATCCCGTTCGGCTCCGTGGTTTCGCTCGTCGTGCGCAAGGGCAACCCGAAGGGCATCAAAGACTGGGGCGACCTGCTCAAGCCCGGGCTGGAGGTGGTGACGCCGAGCCCGCTGAGTTCCGGCTCCGCCAAGTGGAACCTGTTGGCGCCGTATGCCGCCAAGAGCGACGGTGGCAAGAACCCGGACGCGGGCCTGGACTTCGTCACCAAGCTGGTCACCGAGCACGTCAAGTCGCGACCCGGCTCCGGCCGCGAAGCCACCGATGTCTTCCTGCAGGGCACGGGCGACGTGCTGATCAGCTACGAGAACGAGGCCATCAACGTCGAGCGGCAGGGCAAGCCCGTGGAGCACGTCATTCCGCCGCAGACCTTCAAGATCGAGAATCCGGTCGCGGTCGTCACGTCCAGCCCACATCAGGAGCAGGCAACCGCGTTGAAGAACTTCCTCTACACCCCGGAGGGGCAGAAGATCTGGGCGCAGGCGGGCTTCCGGCCCGTCGACCCATCGGTCGCCGAGGACTTCGCGAACGACTTCCCGACGCCGCAGAAGTTGTGGACCATCGACGACCTCGGCGGATGGAGCGCGGCTGATCCGGCGTTGTTCGACAAGGACAACGGGTCCATCACCAAGATCTACAAGCAGGCGACTGGATGACAGCTGCGCTCGACCCCGAGGCCGCCCGGCCCGAGTTCACCGGCGACGGTGAGGCCGGGCCGCCCCGCGGCTTCTTCAAGAGCCGGTACGGCAGCACCTCGCTGCGCGTCGGCGTCGCGACGACGTGGCTGTCGATCATCGTGCTGCTGCCGCTCGCGGCGATCGTCTGGCAGTCGGCGGGCGGTGGCTGGGAGGCGTTCTGGACCGCGATCACGTCCAATTCGGCGATCGCCTCGTTTCGGGTCACGCTGACCATCTCGTTCGCCGTCGCCGCGGTGAATCTGGTGTTCGGATTGCTCATCGCCTGGGTGCTGACCCGCGACCAGTTTCCCGGTAAACGACTGGTGGACGCGGTCATCGATCTGCCGTTCGCGCTGCCGACCATCGTCGCGAGCCTGGTGATGCTGGCCCTCTACGGGCCGGGCAGTCCCGTCGGGATTCACATCCAGCACACCAAGTGGGGGGTCGGCGTCGCGCTGCTGTTCGTCACACTGCCGTTCGTGGTGCGGTCGGTGCAGCCCGTGCTGCTGGAACTGGACCGCGAGGTCGAGGAGGCCGCCGCGTCGCTCGGGGCGAACAATCGCACCATCTTCACGCTTGTCATCCTGCCCGCGCTGCTTCCGTCCCTGCTTTCCGGTGCGGGACTGGCCTTTTCGCGAGCCATCGGGGAATACGGCTCGGTGGTGCTGATCGGCGGCGCCGTCCCGGGCGAGACCGAGGTCTCGTCGCAGTGGATCCGCACCCTGATCGAGAACGACGACCGCACCGGTGCGGCAGCCATCTCCATCGTGCTGCTGGCGATTTCGTTCATCGTGCTGTTCATCCTGCGCAGCCTGGGGTCGCGCGCCGCCAAGCGCGAGGAGCTCGCGGAATGACACTATCCAAGCCGGTGCGATACCTGTTGCGCTGCATCGCCCTTGGCTATCTGTTCCTGCTGTTGATCGTGCCGGTCGGGTTGATCCTGTGGCGCACTCTGTCGCCGGGCCTGGGCACGTTCATCGAGAACATCACCACGCCCGCCGCGATCTCGGCGCTGCAGTTGTCGCTGATCGTGGTCGCCATCGTGGTGCCACTCAACGTGCTCTTCGGCGTTCCGACGGCGCTGGTGCTGGCGCGCAACAAGTTTCGCGGCAAGAGCCTGCTGCAGGCCGCCATCGACCTGCCGTTCGCGGTATCGCCGGTGATCGTCGGTGTTGCGCTGATCCTGCTGTGGGGCGCCGGGGGATTGTTCGGCTTCGTCGAGAAGGACCTCGGCTTCAAGATCATCTTCGGCTTTCCCGGCATCGTGCTGGCCAGCATCTTCGTCACCGTGCCGTTCGTGATACGCGAGGTCGAGCCGGTGTTGCATGAGCTGGGCACCGACCAGGAGGAGGCCGCGGCCACGTTGGGTTCCAGCTGGTGGCAGACGTTCTGGCGGATCACACTGCCGTCGATCCGCTGGGGTCTGATGTACGGCGTGGTGCTCACCGTGGCGCGCACGCTCGGCGAGTTCGGCGCGGTGATCATGGTGTCGTCCAACCTGCCCGGCCAATCCCAGACCCTGACCCTGCTGGTCTCAGACCGGTACAACCGCGGCGCGCAATACGGGGCGTACGCCATCTCGACGCTGCTGATGAGCGTCGCGGTGGTGGTGCTGATCGCCCAGGTGATTCTCGACGCGCGCCGTGCGAAGACGGACAATTAGCGCTCGAGGAGACGCTGACGATGACGAATGCGATCACGGTGCGCGGCGCGAACAAGCGCTACGGCGATTTCGCGGCACTGGACAACGTCGACTTCGATGTGCCGTCCGGCTCGCTTACCGCGCTGCTGGGGCCCAGTGGCTCGGGCAAATCGACGCTGCTGCGCGCCATCGCCGGCCTCGATCAACCGGACACCGGCACGGTCACCATCAACGGCCGCGACGTGACACGCGTGCCGCCGCAGCGGCGTGGCATCGGCTTCGTATTCCAGCATTACGCGGCGTTCAAGCACCTGACCGTTCGCGACAACGTCGGGTTCGGCCTGCGCATCCGCAAGCGACCGAAGTCCGAGGTCAAGGAGAAGGTGGACAACCTGCTCGAGGTGGTCGGCCTCAGCGGCTTCCAGACCCGCTACCCGAACCAGTTGTCCGGCGGGCAGCGGCAGCGCATGGCGCTGGCGCGGGCTCTGGCCGTCGACCCGCAGGTGCTGCTGCTCGACGAACCGTTCGGCGCGCTGGACGCGAAGGTCCGCGAGGATCTGCGGGCGTGGTTGCGGCGGTTGCACGACGAGGTGCACGTCACCACCGTGCTGGTGACCCACGACCAGTCCGAGGCCCTGGATGTGGCCGACCGGATCGCGGTGCTGAACAAGGGTCGCATCGAACAGGTCGGGTCTCCGACCGACGTCTATGACACGCCCGCCAACGCGTTCGTGATGTCGTTCCTCGGCGCGGTGTCCTCGCTCAACGGCACATTGGTGCGACCGCACGACATCCGGGTGGGGCGCAACCCCGACATGGCGATTGCGGCCAGCGACGACTCCGTGCAGGCCGCCGGTGTGCTCAAAGCCACCATCGACCGAATTGTCATGCTGGGCTTCGAGGTTCGCGTCGAGTTGACCAGCGCGACGAACAAGCTGCCGTTCACCGCGCAGATCACCCGCGGCGACGCCGAGGCGCTCGCGCTCAAGGAGGGCGACACCGTCTACGTGCGGGCCACCAGGGTGCCGACGCTGCCGGACGGCAGTGAGATCCGCCCACCCGACGCGGCCGGCGAGGGCGAGGAGGCCGACGAGGACGAGGCGCTGTCCAAGGCCTGAAGCGCCTCAGAGCGAGTCGATGGCCGCCTGAAGTCTTTCGGTCACCTCATCGGCGACCGGCTTCATCTGCGCCTCGCCCGTGACGTCCACCAGCACTTGGGGGTTCATCGCCTCGACGAGCACGGTTTTTTCGTCGGCGGGATCGGATCGCACGACGACGTTGCACGGTAAGAGCAGCCCGATCTGGCGATCGATTGTGACGGCACGATGTGCCAACGGCGGGTTGCACGCACCGAGGATGACGTAGTTCTCCATGTCCTCGTCGAGCTTCTTCTTCAGCGTGGCCTTCATGTCGATCTCGGTCAGCACGCCGAAACCCTGCTGAGCGAGGGCATCACGAGTGCGCGAAACAGCGTCGTCGAAAGTCGTCTGCACGCTCGTGGACAGTGCAATTCCCATGTGCATTCCTCCTATTCGGTTCGGCCGCTCAGGCGAGCGACAGGAACAGCTTCTCGAGCTGCGCCTCGCTCATGGCCGTCTTGTCGCCGTCGGCCCCCTCTGTCATGCACTCTCGTAGGCCGCACGCGACGATCTTGAAACCGGCTCGGTCCAGCGCCTTTGACACGGCGGCGAGCTGAGTGACGACGTCCTTACACTCTCGTCCCTCTTCGATCATGGTGATTACGCCCGCCAGCTGACCTTGAGCGCGACGCAGCCTGTTGAGGACCGCGGCGATACTTTCCTGGTCGCCAACCATAGTGGTTCCTTTCCCTGAATCTGTCCCCATAGTACCCGCGGGGGTATATGAGGTCTGCTACGTCGCCGTGAGAGCGGTATCGCGTCGGCTCAGGCGCCGAGTCGGGCAGTACGCGGCGCGGGGGCAGGTGAAGTAGACGACGGCAGCGACGGCGGTCACGCCTGCGGCGGCGAGGCCCACAGCCGGGTGCAGCTCTTCCCCGAGGATGACCGACGACATCGCCAACACGAACCAACCGAACGCCACCCGCAGCGACTCCGGGTTCACCAGTGCGGTCAATCGCGCGCCGAGCATGGCGCCGACGATGGCCGCAATGGTGATCATGATCGCGACAGGCCAATCGATCGCGACACTGGTCAGGTATCCAGCCAGCCCCGCGAACGATTTCATGGCGATCACGATCAGAGAGGTGCCGACGGCAACGGGCATGGACAATCCGCCGAGCAGAGCGAGGGCAGGCACCACGAGGAAGCCGCCGCCCGCGCCGACAAGGCCGGTGACCAGTCCCACCACCAACCCCTCGGCGATGACTTTGAAAACCGGGATATGGTGCGCGGAACTGTCGGGCGCGGCGTTCTTGCGCCCACGCAGCATCGCGATTGCGGTCGCGATCATCATCGCGGCGAACCCGAGCAGCAGCACCGAGCCGGGAATGTAGTGACCGAGCAGTCCGCCGCCATAGGCGCCCGCCATACCTGCCACGCCGAACACCAGCCCGGTTCGCCATTGGACGCGTCCGGCCCTCGCATGGGAGATCGCGCCAACGGCGCTTGTCGCCCCGACGACCAGCAGCGATGTTGCGATGGCCTGCTTGGCGTCCATTCCGGCGACGTAGGCGAGCAGCGGCACCGTCAGGATCGAGCCGCCGCCACCGAGCAACCCCAGCGATACCCCGACGAGAACCGCTAGCGCAACAGTCAGAGCGATCATGGCTCTACCTGGCCGTCGCGGGATTGGCGGCGGGATCAATCAGCTGGGACACGAGTGATTGCGCATCGCAGGAGGAACCGCGGTTATAAGGCAGCCGCGACAGCATCATGCCCATCGCGCAGGTGTTGGTCACCGCGGCGAAGGTCAGCCCCGCGCCGATCGCGAAGGCAACCCACTGGACACCGGGAACGAATGCCCCGACCAGCACGCTGACGGCGACGATCAATCCGGCGATCAGGCGGACCTGGCGCTCCAGATCCCAACGTTCGGTACCCCGCTTCACATTGAATCCACCGTTTTCCCAGGCCGACATGCCGCCGTCGAGGACGTGCACATTGGTCAGGCCTGCCCGCCGGAGAGATTCGTCGGCCTGCGCCGCGCGCCCGCCGGACTTGCAGATCAAAACCACGTCTTCATCGAGGTGCTCGGCGATCTCGTCGCGGTGTTCGCGAAGCAGATCCAGCGGAACGTTGTAGGCACCGGGGATGTGGACGGTTTCGAACTCGGCAGGTGTGCGCACATCGATGAGTCGTGGCGCATGCCCTGCGGTCAGTTGGTTGTTCAGCTCACCTGAATCGATGGTCGCTGGTGTGGGCATTTCAAGGATCTCCTTCCAATTCGTGGCCCCGCAGATGCGTCCGTGCATATACGGGCGGGGGTATGTTGAACACATCATTACATACCTCTGGGGGTATATGCAAGTTGTGGAATAGATACCCCGGGGGGTACAGTTTCTATACCCACAGGGGTATCAAACGATGCCTACCACAGAAGGGACAGCCACCATGATCCTCGAGCAGTACTACATCGAATGTTTGTCACACGCTTCCTACCTGATCGGTGACGAAGTCACTGGGCGCGCGGTCGTCGTGGACCCGCGCCGCGACATCACCGAGTACCTGGAGGATGCGGCGCGCTATGGATTGACCATCGAAGGCGTCATCAATACTCACTTTCATGCCGACTTCGTCTCCGGGCACCTGGAGTTGGTTGAGGCAACCGGGGCCTGGATCGGGTTCGGCGCGGCGGCCCAGACCGATTACCCCATTCGCAGGCTGGCCGACGGTGAGCGAATCTCGCTTGGCGACGTGGATTTGGAGATCCTGTCGACGCCGGGACACACCTGGGAGTCGATCAGCGTTGTAGTGCGCGAACAGCCCGAAGCCGAACCGGTCGCCGTCCTGACGGGCGACTCGCTGTTCATCGGCGATGTCGGCCGGCCGGATCTGGTCAACATCGGTAACAGTTCGACGTCCGATCTGGCGCGTGCCATGTACCGCACGATCCACGACAAGCTCTTGCAGTTGCCCGACGAGGTGACGGTGATGCCGGCGCATGGTGCCGGATCGTCCTGTGGGAAGAACCTGTCGACCGAGCTGACGTCGACCATCGGTGCGCAGCGCCGGGAGAATCCGTCCGTGCAGCCCATGGCCGAGGATGAGTTCGTTTCGCTGATCACCTCGGGGCAGCCTGCAGCGCCGTCTTACTTCGCGGTCGACGCCGCGATGAACAAGCGCGTTCATCCTCTGCTGGATCAGTCCAGACAAATCCCAGCCATGACCGCAAGCCAACTGCGAGCGGCGTTGGACGCGGGTATCCGCGTGCTTGACGCGCGATCCGTCGATGACTTCGCGGCCGGCCATCTCCGCGGGTCGGTGAACGTCGGATTCGACGGAAGGTTCGCCGAAACCGGCGGCATGGTCGCGGAAGTCGGAGACAAGATCGCGTTGGTCGCCTATCCAGGTGAGGAGCAGGATGCCGCATTGCGGTTGGCCCGCATCGGATCTGACAACGCGATCGGGTACCTCACGGTCGACCGAGAGGGCGACTTCCCCGCGGAGCTGGCCGATTTGGTGCAGCAGGCCCCCCGGGTCAGTGTCGCTGAGTTGGATCGTGAATTAGCCCAATCGGCAGTGACACTGGTCGACATCCGCAACCCCGGAGAACGCGAGGCCGGAGTGATTGCAGGGTCGATCCCCGTGCCGCTGGCCCAGCTGCGCTCGCGGATGGCGGAGATCCCGACGGACAAGCCGGTCGTGGTGCACTGCGCCGGCGGTTGGCGGTCAAGTGTGGCCGCCTCGCTGCTGCGAGCGCAGGGATACGAGCGCGTGGCGGACTTGGCGGGTGGATACAACGCCTGGGCGACGGCTCACGCCGACGACTGAACTACGGCTTCACAACGAGCGCAACGAGATTGAAAGGATTTCAGCGATGAGCATTGTCAACCTGACTCGTGACACCTTCGAGTCGACGATAGTCGGTAGCCCGATTGTTCTAGTCGATTTCTGGGCGTCCTGGTGCGGCCCATGTCGCGCCTTCGCCCCGGTCTTCGACCGCTCGGCGGAGTCGCACCCCGATATCGTCCATGCCAAGGTCGACACTGAGGCCGAGGCGGAGCTTGCCGCAATGCTCGGCATCAGATCGATCCCGACGATCATGGCTTTCCGCGACGGGGTGCTTGTGTACAGCCAACCCGGCGCGATGCCGCCCCAAATGCTGGAGGAGTTGATCACCAAGGTCGAAGAGCTGGACATGGCTCAGGTTCGCGACACCATTGCCGCGCGCACGGCTGCTGCCACCGGCTGATCGGCGGGCGGGAAGCGGCGCTGAGTCCCGAAACGGCTCTGCGCCGCTTCCTCCCTGCGGTCAGTCGGTTTATGCCCGGCCTTTGAGGATCAGGTTCCAGTACATGGCAGGCAGTCCATACCGTTTGAGCAGCCACATGTCTCGACGCTCGTGAGTGGTGTCGATGAACGGGATAGACGGCGTGGGCTGCATCGTGTAGTCGAACTCGGCGAGCAGCATCTTGTTGCGCGCAGTGGTCAACGGACACGACGCGTATCCGCCGTAGGATGCCGACAAAGGCCTGCCGGCCATGCTGTCCCGCAGGTTTGTCGCCACGACGGGCGCCTGCTTTCGAATCGCGGCGCCGGTCTTGGAGTTGGGCGTCGATCCTGCGTCACCGAGGGCGAACACGTTGTCGAACTCGTTGTGGCGCATCGTGTGCTTGTCGACGTCGACGTATCCGCCCGGATTATCCGCGGCGCGCAGCGGGCTCGACTTGATCCAGTCCGGCGCCGACTGGCGCGGCACGACATGCAGCAGGTCGTAGCCGATCTCCTGGGTGGAGTCTGACGAGTTGTCGGTGATGGTGACAGTTCGGGTATCGGGGTTGACAGCGGTGACTTCGCTGTTCTTGCGAACGTCGATGCCATAGCGTTTCACGACGCGTTCGAGTTCGTCGGCAAACACCTTGACGCCGAACATCCCAGGGGTGGGAAGAACCAAGACGATATGGATGTTCGACAGGACGCCCTCGCGCCGCCAGTAATCAGCGGCCAGGTAGGCGATCTTCTGCGGCGCGCCCGCACATTTGATGGGACCCGATGGCATGGTGAAGACGGCGGTGCCAGACCGCATTGACTTGATCAGCTCCCATGTCTTGGGTGCCAGGTCGTAGCGGTAGTTGCTCGACACGGCCGGTGCGTCCAGGGATTCGGCCATGCCGGGCACTGCGTCCCAATCCAACTGGATGCCTGGGCAGACCACGAGGTGCTCATAGCCGACCGTTACCCCGCCATCGGTGCTGACTCGCTGCTTTTCCGGATCGACGTCGCACGCGCTGTCCTTGATCCACGCGACGCCCTGCGGCATTACTGACGCTTCTGGGCGTGCACTGGCGCTCGCTTTCACGCAGCCACCGCCGACCAGCGTCCACAGCGGTTGGTAGTAGTGCGTATCCGATGGCTCGATGATCCCGATATCGGTCATACCCGCGTGCCGAAGACGCGCCGCGAGCGAGACGCCTGCATTTCCGCCGCCGATCACGACGATCTGATGTCCAACCGCACTCATTGAGCTACCTCCTCACGACATCCATCGATCCCGCCGAGTTCGGGAACAGAAGTCAAGGTGTAGGGATGTACGTACATCCATTTCACGATGATAGCGCCGCCGCCCTGGTGATGTAGAGGCCGAATAAAGGAGCGACTCGGTGCCGCCACTGGCCATCAGTTGAACGAGTCCCCGCATGCGCAGGACCCGGTGGCGTTCGGATTGTCGATCGTGAAGCCCTGCTTGTCGATTGTGTCCACGAAGTCGATCGAAGCGCCCTGCACATACGGCGAACTCAACCGATCGACTTTCAGTGTCACACCGTTGAACTCGGCAGCCAGATCATCCTCGAGGCTGCGGTCGTCGAAGAACAGGTTGTATCGCAGACCGGCGCACCCACCGGGTTGGACTGCTATGCGAAGAGCCAAGTCGTCGCGGCCCTCCTGGTCCAACAGGGCTTTGGCCTTGGTGGCCGCTGCATCGGTCATGGTCACGCCGTGCGTCTGGACGTGCTGATCGTCTGGGCTGAGCATTCTGTCTCCCTTCACAACCCGCTTACGAGGATGAACTGCTGTCGCATCGCCTTGAGCCATGCCATCAGCGTGATCCGACCACGGCCAACGGAAGGGCTTTCCCGGCGAACTTGCGTCGAGGTGTCGGCAGGTTGGTCGCGATGCGGGCCAACTCCCGAGCCGAAGCCGCGGCGGGGTCGTCGACGACAACTGGCACGCCGCGATCGCCGGCTTCGCGCAGAGCCAGGTCAAGGGGCACCTGCCCCAGCAGCGGCGCTGCGGCGTCGTCGGCCAACCGCTGGCCACCGCCGGTGCCAAAGACCGCCGTTTGGGTGCCGCAGTTCGCGCAGACAGCAGCCGACATGTTCTCGATCACGCCGAGAACGGGAACACCGGTGCCGGAGGCCATCCGCGCGACGCGAGTCGCCACCGTCTGCGCGGCCGCCTGTGGCGTCGTGACCACCAACAACGCGGTGTCGGGGAGCACTTCCAGCAGAGATAGGGTGGCATCTCCTGTGCCGGGAGGCAGGTCTACGAACAGTGCGTCGAGGGAGCCCCAGTAGGTGTCGGCGACAAACTGCTGTAAGGCTTTGTGCAACATCGGGCCGCGCCAGACGACCGGTTGTTCCTCGTTCACGAAGAAGCCGATGGACATCAGTGCGACACCGTGGGCGGGAACCGGGAGCATCAGTTCGCCAAGCACCACGGGGGGCCTGCGCACCCCGAAAATCTGCGGTATCGAATAGCCCCACACGTCGGCGTCGAGGACACCCACCCGCTTCCCGGTCGCGGCCAGAGCGGCGGCGAGGTTAGCGGTGACCGTGCTCTTACCCACCCCGCCCTTCCCGCTCGCCACTGCGTAGACCTTGGTGCCACCGATACCGAGTTCGCCGGTGATCGGCACGGTCGTGTTCGCAAGCCGCTCACCCAGCTGGGCGCGTTCGCGGGCAGGCATCGCGACGACCTCCAACTCCACATCCCTGACGCCGTCGACCGTGCGAACCGCCGACTGGACCGCGGCGGAAAGTTCGCGGCTGTGCGGGCAGTTTTTCGTGGTCAGCCGCAATTGCAACCGCACCCGACCGCCACGACCGATCGACCCGGGACCGATCATCCCCAGATCGGCCAGAGGGCGGCCGATCTCGGGGTCGATCACCGACCCCGCGGCCGCTTGAACCTGGTCCAGATCAACTCGCCCCGCCATCGGCACCCCTCACTCGAAACGCGCGTCGGCGCGGCTTCACCGGCCGCATCATGAATTCGGGCCGACGTTGGCCGCCGGGGCCAAGGGTGGCCCGAGTCTTGGCAAGCCACTCCCGATACACCTCGTCGGATCGTGCGGCGTCGACGTAGACGTCGCCGTATCGGTCGTGGGAGTGCGCCGGCTCCATCCGCACCTTCTGCAGCCAGCAGTGCATCCCCGAATGCGGATCCGGCTGTACGCCGAACGCGAGGTTCTGATGAACTCCCGGGTCCGTCCACCAGATCCGCGCGGAATCCGGATCGTCGGACTCGAACGGCGCGATACCGCCCTTGTAGCGCAGCAGCCACGAATCGGGACCGTTGGGGTGGGTGATGTCGGCCAGCCCCTGCACCCACCGGGTGCCTTCGTTGCCGTGCAGGCGCCACCGGCCCATGTGGTGCGACAGCGCGCACACGCCGGGTCGGATGCCTTCGGTCACCCACACCCGTGCGACCAGATAGCCGATGGACGTGTTCAGCCGGACCAGATCACCCGATGAGACGCCATGGCGCGCCGCATCGCGGGAGTTCACCCAGAGTGGATGGGAGTTGGACAGCTCGTTGAGGTACTTCGCGTTGCCCGAACGGGTGTGGATCAACGTGGGTAGGCGGAAAGTCGGCACCAGGACCAATTCGCCTTTCTCCAAGTCGATTTCGCCATGCGCGACGTGCGAGCGGATGTACCCGGGCGTCGCGTGCTCCTCCCAGCCCCAGTCCCGCATCGTCTGGGAGTACACCTCGAGCTTGCGACTCGGGGTCAGCCAGCCGGCGACATTGCTGCCATCGTCGAGCCGGACGCCGACCGCGCCTGCCTCCCCGATCAGCGGTGGAACAGAATCGTCGTCGGTGGGCTTTCGTAGCACGCCCCGGTCGTCCGGTTCGGCGCCCGCCAGCTCGGCGGCGCTGAGCTCGCGCTCGTCTTGACGATAGACGTCGGTGGCGACCTCGACGACGCCATAGCGGCGCATGTACTGCAACGGAGTCATCCCCTCCGCGGCGGCCTTCTCCGGAAGCCCCGGAACGCGATTTTCGAAGATCCATCCGTAGTATTCGTCGACGGTGACTTTCTCGCCGGGCCGTTGCGGGGACTCGAAATGCTTGCGGATGCCCAGTGAGCCTTCGGGGTCGATTCGCCAGCTGAGCTCGAACCACAGTTCGTTCTCCTCCCACACCTCGCCTGGATTGGCGTCGCGGGTGTCGTCGAACTCCAGACCGAGCTTTTGCATGGCCACCCGCCGGACGGGCTGACGGAAACCCAACCATTTGGCTGAGTGCGTCTCGTATGACTGGGTGTCGTGCCGTTCGGTGGAGTGCCCGACCGGCAGCACCAGGTCGGCGAACTCCGCGGTTTCCGACCAGTTGGGCGTGAGCGCAACATGCAGGCCCACCTTGTCCTCATCGGACAGCGCACGCATCCACGTGAAACCGTCGGGATATGTCCAGATCGGGTTGAACACGCGGGAGAAGTAGACGTCGAGCTTGCCTCGCCCCTCGTTGAGGAAGTGCGGAAGCAGAATCGACATCTCGTTGCACGACAACGGATATTCGCGCGGCCAGCCCAGCTCGTTCCACTCGCTGTGACCGGGCACCTCCGGGCCGTGCGGAATGAACTTGACCCAGCCGTTGGGATTCGTGCCACCCTCGGTGCCGATCGAACCGGTGAGGCCCAGCACGAACCACAGGGCGCGGGCGACCTGCCAACCTCCGAGGTTGCCCGCGGATGCCGAGCGCCAGACGTGGGCCGCAAGGCGGTGGTCGCAGTTCGCGACCAGGTGTGCGATCTCCTCGATCCGCTCGGCCGGGACTTGGGACTCCTCGGCGGCGAAGGCGAAGGTGTATTGCGCGTAGTCGGCCTCGAGGGCATCCAGGAATGCCTCGAAGGTCCGCGGTGATTCGGGGTGACGCTCGGCGAGGTAGGTGTCCCAGTTGAACCACCGCCGCACAAACGCCTCGTCGATCGAGCGGGTCCGCAGTAGGTACGACGCGATGGCCAGCAGGATCGCGGCCTCGCTGCCCGGCCATGGCGCCAACCAGATGTCCGAGTGCGCTGCGGTGTTCGACATCCGCGGGTCGAGGACCACGAGCTTCGCACCGCCCTGTTTGCCCTCCATGATCCGCTGCGCATGCGGGTTGAAATAGTGGCCGGTCTCCAGGTGGCTGGAAAACAGTAGGATCACTTTGGCGTTGGCGTGATCGGGCGAAGGGCGGTCGTATCCGGCCCACAACGTCATCCCGAAGCGGGCGCCGGACGAGCAGACATTGGTGTGACTGTTGTGCCCGTCGACACCCCAGGCCTGGAGCATCCGCTCGGCGAAGCCGTCCTCGCCCGGCCGACCGACGTGATAGACAACCTCGTCGTTGCGCTTCTCGAGGAGCGCATTTCGGATGCGGGTTGCGATCTCGTCCAGTGCCGCGTCCCAGCTCACCCGTTCCCATTGGCCGCCGCCACGCTCACCGACCCGGCGCAACGGGTGGAGAATGCGTTCGGGGTCGTTGATCTGGTTGATGGTCGCAGGACCCTTGGCGCAGTTGCGGCCGCGCGAACCCGGGTGCGCCGGGTTGCCCTCGACTTTCTTGATCGACAGATCCTCCTTGTCGACGTAGGCAAGAAGCCCGCATGCCGATTCGCAGTTGAAGCAGGTGGTGGGCACCAACATGTACGAGTGCGGCACCTTGCGGGGATGCGCTTTCGCGTCGTACTCGATGTGGTTGTCCCACTCGGATACTGGCGGATAGTTGCGCAGATGCTCATGGGTGCGCGCTCCTGGCATGTCACCCACCTGCTGTGTGTCGTCGACGGTGTCGGTCATTGCCTGATGAACCTCCGTACTTGGTTTCGCGGGGGAAGTTCTGCCGTTGAGTGACGGTGACGTCGGCGTCATGACAGCGGAACGTCCTGACCCGCCCTGACGAACACCGACTCGTAGCAGAGCAGCGCGGCCTGGACCAGAACACCCGCCAGCGCCGCGAGCAGCACGGCGTGTGCGGCCCACCCGCAGGCCGCGAGCACAGCGGCCAGGATGGCCAGCGCGACCGCGCCACCCCAGAACGTGCGGGCGTACCGGCCGCCGGTGATCATGTGTGCCGCCGCCGCGGCGGCGGCACTGGGATGCTTGCCGCCGTATTCGCCGAGCAGCATCAACACGTGAAGAACGGTCGTGAGCGTCAGCGTGACGGCGATGAGTGTGATACCCGAGGCAGAAGTGCCTGCAATCGCGGCGGCAATGGCCAGCGCTCCCGTGCCCACCATTCCGGACTGAATCAGCAAGTGCCAAAACAAGAGTGGCGACTGCCAGAGGTCGCGACCCTCGGCCTGGCCGAACAGCAAAGCGGTATACCCTGCGACCATCGCGCCGGTCGGGAAAGCCAGCCAGGCCAGCACGGTCAGCCATGGTCCGGCGGAGAGGAGACCGGCTTCGGCCGCGATGCCCCCCAACAGCCAGATCCCTGATACCGCGGCGAACGCGGCAAGCGCCAGCGAACCGAGGACCAACCAGGAGCTCGGGTTGGGCTTGGTCAACAGGTAGTAAAAGCGTTCCGGGCGCTTGAGGTCCCAGATCAGCAGCGCGCCCGTAAGAGCAGTGCCTGTGACGCCGAGCGCCGGCGCGACGATGGTGGTGAGAACTCCGAGGTCGACGCCCAACAGGTGGGCCAGAGCCGCGACGACCAGCGCGCCGCCACCCACCCCCTTCAACCAGAGGTAGGTCGTGACGCGCCATCCCCATGGCCGGGGGTGGGGGGTATTCATCGTGGTCTTGGCGTTACTGACCGGGTCGGTGTGCAGATCAGCGGAGACCGCCAACCGGTGCGCGTCCGGAGTCGAGAACATGTAGTTCGAATCCACGGGCGCGGCCAGTGGATCGAGCACCGCCCGATCGGCGCCCAGATAGAACACGTTTGGTCCGGTGTTCTGCTCGGGGGAGCGAACGGTGACGGGGTTGGTGTTGATCAGTTTCGAGATCCCGCTGTTCGGATCGTCGAGGTCGCCGACCCAGATCGAGTGGGTCGGACAGACCACCACACAGGCGGGTTCCAGGTTGTTGTCGATGCGGTGCGCGCAAAAGTTGCACTTGGCGGCGGTGTGGGTGTCCTCGTCGATGTAGATCGCGTCGTACGGGCAGCCCTGCATGCAACTCTTACAGCCGATACATCGGTCCTTGTCGAAGTCGACGATGCCGTCTTCGCGCTTGAACAGCGCCTTGGTGGGGCAGATCGCGACACACGGTGCGTCGGTGCAGTGGTTGCATCGCATGATCCCGAAGTCGCGGGTGTTGTTCGGGAAGACCCCCTGGTCGACATACTTCACCCAGGTCCGGAACTGCCCGATCGGAACCTCGTGTTCGGTCTTGCACGCGACCGTACAAGCGTGGCACCCGATGCAGGTGTTCTGATCGATCGCGAAGCCGTATTTCACGAAATTGACCTCCGCATAGAGTTCCCGAAAGTTGCACAACTGGGGTGCCGGGGGATCACAGCGGCAGCCCGATCGCGTTTGCCTGCTCGCGTCCCTCCGGCGTCAACTTCTCCGGTGACCACGGAGGCACCCATACCCAGTTGATGGTGTGATCAGCGACCAGTCCGTCGAGTACCTGGAAGACCTGACCTTCGATGATGTCGCTCAGCGGGCACGCGGCCGACGTCAATGTCATGTCGAGCACCACGACGTCGCCGTCCATCTTCACGCCGTAGACGAGTCCGAGGTCCACGACGTTGATGCCGATCTCCGGGTCGACCACATCGCGGAGAGCGTCGAAAACCTTGGCTATCAGAGCATCTGAGTCTTTGTCGTCGGGAATCGGGTCAGGCATCGACGCTCCTTGTGTCTGAATGCGCCAGCGGTAGGACAAACGTCGCCGGATCGAGTTTGGGCACCACCGTCGTCAGCGTGTTCAGCAGTTCGGCCGCATGGAGGGCGCACAGTTGCCAGGTGTCGCGGGTGTCGACTCGGCGTAGGTGCAGGCTGGTGGTGCGGGTGACCGGCTTTCCGCAGACGGCACAAATGCGTGCGCCGGGCGCGCCGATTTGCTCGGCCCACGCCGCCCAGCACCCACCGCAGAGTAGACCCGATTCGTCGCGCATGCCCGGATCGCCGGGATGATACGAAAATCGGACTCCGCGCGTCTGGCCCGCACCAGATGTGCCCATCAGCCCAGCTAGAAGGGCATTACAGCGATCGCAGCGCAGGTTCGAGACCGTCATCGATCACCACCTCCATCCCTTGACGCTCCGAATTCTATATGAGAATCTCTGCATACAGATGCGGTCTGCATCACAACGGTTCGCGACACGGACAGGGGTCACGGATGACAGATACGCCAACAGAAGTTCTGGACTGCACCGGCCTGCAATGTCCATTGCCGGTGGTCAAAACGTCGCAGGCGATCAAGAAATTACCTGCGGGCGAGGTGCTGGAACTGCTTGCCACGGATCCCGGGGTGGAGCCGGACATGAACGCGTGGAGCAGGCGCACCGGCAACGAGCTGATCAGCATCAACCGCGAGGGCGATGTGTTCCACGTGCTCATCCGAAAGAAGAAGTAGGCCATGTGGACTGGAGAAGGCGAATCAAAGATCCTCTACGCCCAGACGCATGGCGTGAACGACCCGGGACGTTCCGCTACGCCCTTCTTTCTCGCCGCCTCGGCGGCAGCGATGGACTCCGAGGTGATGATCTATTTCACGATGTATGGACCCACGCTGCTGCAACGTGACGTGGTCGACAAGATCGGTCCCAAGGGTGATCGCGGACAGCCGCTGTCGTACTTCATCGAACAAGCCACCTCCCTCGGCGTGCGGCTGCTGGTTTGCCAGCCCTCGCTGGATCTCAACGACTTGACCATCGAGGAGTTGATTGACGGAGTGGAGATGATCGGCGGGGCCGCCTTCAACGATCTCGCTGTCGAAGCCGACGCAGTCATAAGTTTCTGATGACCTCCACCGCAGAGTCACCGGCATCCGCTTCCGAGCGGATGGCCTACTACAAGCGTCCAGACGTCGCCGAGTATGCCGACGTGCCGGTCGAGGAGAAGCAGCGGCTGTTCGACGAGATCAAAGCGGACATCCGGTACAGCGACTACCTGTACGGATGCTACGAGTGCGGAATCTGTGTCGCGGCTTGCCCGTCGGCTCGCTTTTACGACTTCAGCCCACGCAGGATTGCCCAGGCGGCGGCTCGCGAAGACGTCGAACTGGTGTATCAACAGATGCAGCAAGACATTTGGGAGTGCTCGCAGTGCTTCTCATGTCTTCGTTGTCCCCGTGGAAACAACCCGGGAGGGATCATCACGATAATGCGTGAGGTCGCACTGAACAACGGTCTCGCGTCGGCCACCGAAGCGCTTGCCGGCTACTCGCGGATCATCTACAAAATCATGTCCACTGGAACTCAAGTATCGCCGGACATGTTGCAACAGGATGCATTTCCCGACTGGGGGCCGGAGACTGCCGACGTATCGGCAAATCTGGATCTGTGGCGGCGGGCACTGCCATCGGAGACTCTGCACACCACGTCCACAGGTTGGGAGGTCGCCGAGCGAACTCTCGTCGAACTCTACGTGATCTGGCTCAGCACCGGTGCGCTCGACATGATCGCTGAAGTCGACCGACCACTGCACTCCATGCTCTCCGAGCTCATGGAGGAGCTGCTTGAAGACGAAGGAATAGAACTATGACCATTCCCATCGAGGCCCTCAAGTCCAAAAAGGCAGCGGGCTTTACTCGTCAAGAGGGCCGCTACCCGGACTTCCAGCACGAGCTCGAAGAGCTCGCGAGTGCCGGCGAGATCGTCGTGCAGCGCACCACGGGCGAGACCCTCGATCTGCCGACCAAGTTCGGACGACCGAAGAAGATCCAGAAGGGCCATCTGTGGCATCACAAGTCCTGCGGCCAGTGTGGACATATTCCCGGCTACTCGACGTCGATCTTCTGGGTGATGAACAAGCTGGGTTACGACTATGAGGATCCCAAGGACCAGACGTCGTGCACGGCGTGGAACTACTACGCGAGCGCGACGTCGAACGCGGCGGCGCAGGCCGCGGTCGCGGTGCGCAATTTCGCCGCCGCATATGAAACTGGATACTTCCCGCTGATCCACTGTGGCACCTCCTATGGCCACTACAAGGAAGTCCGCCACGAACTTCTCGCCCATCCCGAGCTGCGTGCAGATGTCCGCAAGGTGATGGAAAAGCTGGGCAAACCGCTTGTGCTGCCGGAAGAGATCGTTCACTACTCGGAGTGGTTCTATGCGATGCGGCATGAGATAGCCGCCAAACAGGTGCGTGACTTCTCGAACATCGCCGTTACCGTTCACCCGGCGTGCCACTACTACAAGCTGGTCGAGGGCGATGCCATCTACGATCCCGATGTATACGGGGGTCAGCGCACGGCAGTGGTGACCGGGCTGGCTCAGGCGTTGGGCGCCGAAGTTCGGGACTATTCCACATGGTTCGACTGCTGCGGCTTCGGATTCCGTCACATCTTGGTGCAACGTGATTTCACACGCTCGTTCTCGACCCTGCGCAAGATCGAGCGAATGAAAGAGGAGGCGGATCCCGACGTCGTGCTGACCCACGACACGGGATGTGTGACGACGCTGGACAAAAGCCAGTTCGCCGCGCAGGCCCACGACCGCAATGTAGGTGTGGCGGTGTTGTCCGAAGCTCAATTCGCCGCCTTGGCAATGGGAGCTCACCCGTACAAGGTGGTCCAGTTGCACTGGCACTCGGCGAATTACAAGCCGATGTTGGAAAAGATGGGTATCGATCACGAAAAGGCTTGGGCTGAGTTCGAGCGGGAAATCGCTCGACTCGAGTCCGGGGAAAAGAAGTACCTCGAGTGGGAGGACATGGACTGACTGGTCCATATCACCGCATACCAATCCGACCCGTTCGTCCTCATTCTTTCAGGGCGGACCATTACACCTTAGGGAAATCATGTCTTTCGACACTGTGGTCGTCATCGGTGGCGGGCCCGGTGGTCTGCGTGCGGCGCAGGGCATCGCCGAGGTTGGTATGAAAGTCGTTCTGCTGGAACGGACCGATGTCCTTGGTGGCATGCCAATTCACGCGAACTACGCGGGGTTGACACCGCACGGTGCCGAGGCCGAGCCGCTGATGCGTCAGATGGCCGAGAAGGTCACGGGTCATGAGCTTGCCGAGGTTCGATTACAGACCACAGCTACCGGTCTGTCGGGCGAGCCGGGCGCCTTCACGCTCGAGGTGCAGGGGCCAGACGGCACCGACACCATCGAGTGCGGATCCATCGTGGTCGCAACCGGCTTCCAGCACTTCGATCCCGGTCGCGAAACGCAGCTGTACGGATACTACGAATTCGACGACGTCCTGACGCTGCCGGATCTGGAAGCCATGCTCAAGGACCACACTGTTGTTCGGCCGTCCAACGGCGAACCGCCGAGGTCGCTGTGTTTTGTGCAATGTGTCGGCAGTCGTGACCGGCACATCGGCAATGAGTACTGCTCCAAGGTCTGTTGCGGAGTTGCCTCCAAGGAGGCGATCGAGGTTCGTCAACTGGTCCCGGACTGCAAGGTCTACATCTTCTACATCGACATGAGGATGTACGGCTACTGGGAGAACGAAATCTACTGGGCCGCACAAGAGAAACATCACGTCCAGTACGTCAAGGGCATCATCACCGAGGTGCTCGCCAAGGGCGACCAGTTGATCGTCCGCGGTGAGGACACCACGATGGGCAGACCCATGGAACTGCTGATGGACATGGTGGTGCTTTCGGTAGGGATGGAGCCATCCGCCGGAACCCGTGAGGTGTCAAGGGCGCTCGGAATCAGGGCGAACCGGTTCGGTTTCATCGATGCCGTCAACGCCCCGCTGGATCCGGTCGCCACCAGCGTGGATGGCATTTTCGCGTGTGGTGCAGCCCTCGGCCCCGCCGATCTCGAGGACACCGTGTCCTCGGCGGCGAACGCCGCCATGCACGCCGTGGCCTGCGTTCGTCGACGTGCCGCCGCGCCGGCGGGGAGCTGAGGGGCGGGTCATGCTCGGCGGCCAGGTTGTCGATACTCCGACGGCGTCGGAGTTCTATCAGCAGGTACTGCAGGTAGTCACCCAGGAGGAGTTGGCCGGCATCGGTGACGATGTGGCGCGCAAGTCCATGGCGATGCGGTCCGTGGCCGGCGACGACCCGTCCACGATGGACGAGGACGCGGTGCGCGAATTGCTCGGCTGGGTGTTCTGCGCGCGGCGGAAGGTGAACCGAATCCTGGCCGTCGTGGAACCCGGTGTCCTCGCCGCCCAGATCGCCGAGTTGATACACGGTCGGGGCGGTATCGCCGAGCGCTACGACCGGTTCGCCGATCTGCTCGAGCCGCTTCCCGAAGTCGCCGCCGATCTGCCAGGCGAACTGCTGCACTTCCTGGCTCCGAGTCGGTACTGGATGTGGACCCGGTGGATGTGGGATCCGGACGCGGCGACCGGGGCACTGGCCCTGGTGACCATGGAGGACGCCGGGCTCGACGTATCGGCCGGACGCGGCGAGACATATCTGGCCCTGGGCCGGGCGGTCGCATTCGTCGAGGAGACCGGCAAGGCGGCGGGTTTCACCGACCTGGGACCGGGATTGTTCGGCACTGACGTCTACCTGGCGGCCGTGTATGGGGTCTACATGCAGACCGTGCTGCGCATGCGGATGACGAAGGAATTCACCAACATACTGCCGCCCTTGCCCGAGTTGACGCGTCGTCTGCTCGGTGTGCACGCCAAGAACAGGAAGGCCTAGAACATGCCCGTAGGAGGACGAAAGGTTCCGCCCACCGTGGTGGAGTTCGATGTCGCCACGGTGCGCTCGACCATCAGCGGTCGGCCGGTGGAACTCACCGAGAACTGGAACAGGATGTTCGAGCCGCGCGTGCTCACCGAGACCGGTCCTGATCGGTTCGCCGAGCTGAACAGTTTGTCCGGGGCCGAATCTCTCGAGTGGTGCTATGGCTGCGGCAAATGTGTGCCCGTGTGTCCGGTCGATCTTGTCGGCGAGTACGGGCCGCGCAAACTGCACCGCAAGGCCCAGATCGGTGAGGACCTGCTCGCCAGCGACGAACTGTGGATGTGTACCACGTGCGCGAATTGCCTTCGGGTGTGCCCGAAGGAAGTCAACATGGTCGAGTTCATGCCCGCGGCCCGCGAGGAGGCGATCAGCCGCGGGCAGGTGCCCGCGGAACTGCAGCAGGTTTTCGAAGCGACGTTCCGGCAGGGCAACGCACTTGGTGCAAATCCGCGCCGGCGAGCCGCGTGGACAAAGGGCGCCGGAGTGCCGGTGCGTGAGCTACCGAAGGACTCTTCGCCGGTCGACGTGTTGTTCTACGTCGAGGATTACTGGAGTTATCACCCACGAGGACAGGAAGCCGCTCAGGCATTTGCTCGGATCATGCACGCCCTCGGCGTCGACTTCGCCATCCTCGGAGCGGAGGAGAAAACCCTTGGCGACTCCCAGCGGCTGGCCGGGGAGCGCGGTCTGTTCGAGTCGCTGATGGAGGACGTCAGCACGACGCTGGCCAAGTACGAGTTCAACCGCATCGTGATCCCCGACCCCCATGGATTCAACGCTCTGGTCAAGGAATACCCGAAGAACGGCCACTCATACGATGTCTTGCACTACACGCAGTTCTTGGCGCCGCTGGTAGACCAGCTGGCGTTCACCACACCGCTCGAGGCGCGGGTGACCTTCCACGATCCCTGCTATTTGGGTCGGCACAACGGTGAGTACGACGCACCCCGAAAACTGTTGCGCGCCATCCCCGGCCTCGATCTCGTGGAGATGGGACGATGCCGAGAGAACGGTTATTGCTGCGGCGGTGGCGGTGGCGGCATGTGGCTCGACGGCTTCATGAGCGACAAGATCAGCGAACGACTTTCCGAGCGCCGCGTCCGGGAGGCTGCCGAATCGGGTGCGGACATCTTGGCGGTGTGTTGCCCGTATGAAGTCTCCAGGTTCTCTGATGCGGCCAAGTCCACCGGGAACGAAAACCTGCAAGTTCTCGACATCGCGGAGATGCTCGACACGGCAATGGGCTCCCCGAAAGCCGAGTGACGCACATGCGGGTGATCGACTTCGGCACGGTGAGTGGGCTGCGAAGCCAGACAGTGTGGCACGCACTGTGTCGCATGGTGGCGCCAACCGACGCTCCGGTGCTGTCGTTTGTGCGGCCGATGGAGCCGTACGTCAGCATCGGTTACCACCGTGATCTGTCGGAGATCGACAGCGATTATCTGCGCGCAGAGGGCTTGCCGGTGTACCGGCGGATGGTTGGCGGCGGGCCTGTGTTCTGCGACCCCGGCCAGGTCTTTTTCCAGGTGACCCTGCCCGCGCGCGACCTGCCGGCACGCCGTGCCGTTGCGCTGACCACGACGTTGGAGCCTGCGGTGAGGGCGTTGCGCAACGTGGGTGTCGACGCTGAACTGGATCGTTTCGGTGAGATCAGCGTCGGTGTGGCGAAGGTGTGTGGGCACGGCGCAGGCCAACTCGGCCAGGGCGCGACCGTGGTGGGCAACCTCATTCTCGACTTCGATCATGAGCGCGCAACGCGCGTTCTGCGGCTGGCCCCCGCAGTCCGGGAAGTTGCGTTGGCGCTGATGCGTCGCCATGTGGCGGCGACCCCCGTCGATCCGGTGCTGTGGCGGCGCGAGATGGTACGCGAGTATGCACAGCATTTCGGTAGTGAGCCGCGCGACGAGCTGCCCAATCCTCCTGTGACAGAAGAAATAGCACGAATGGATCGTCTCCTTGGCGGCGCAGAATTCGTCGCCGGTGCGCCGCGCCCAGCTCGTCCGGTGCGCACAGTCAAGGTGCGGGCTGGGGTGTGGGTACATGAGTGGCGTGGGAGTCGCGAAACGGTGGTACTCGGAATCGCCGGTGGCACAGTCGAAATCGCGGTTGGTCGCGAACATCTGATCGGGTTGCGACTCGAGCAGGCTCAACAGGAATTGGCACGCGAGCGCGACGCCGCCGCGCTGCTGACGGCCATCGATGCGGCGCACGCGGAGGTAGCATGACGACACCACCTGATGTCAGCGGCTACGAGCTGCGGCTCGACCGAAGCTACGACCCGGACACTCATCTCTGGGTGCGACAGACTGCCGGCGGCCGCGTGCGGGTCGGGCTGGACGCTCTCACCGCCGACACCTACGGCGCGCTGGCACAGCTCGAGATCGCGCCGATCGGCACTCTGATCGGCCGCGGCGAGACATTCGGCAGTCTCGAGGCAGCGAAATTCGTCGGACCGCTGATGTCTCCGGTGTCTGGTCTGATCGCTGATGTCAACGAGTCTGTCCTGGCCGACCCCGATCTGGTGTTGAGGGAGCCCTACGACGGCGGCTGGCTACTGGAGTTTGCTGAAACCACCTTGGCGCCAGGGCTTCTCACTGGCGATGAGGCTGCGACCTGGTTCGCCGGCGAAGTGGCCGGCTATCGGGAGAAGGGTCTGCTGGCGGAGTGACGGGCACCGGATTTGACATCCGCACTCGTCACTTCGGTGACGTGATGGACTTCTACGCGCCGGGGCTCAAGCAGTGGAGCACCCCGGAGTGGAAGCCGACCAACCCCAAGCGATTCCTTCCGATCTCGGTGACCGGATCGGCCTGCGCCCTGTCCTGCGACCACTGCCAGACGAAGGTTCTGCACGGCATGGCGGGCATACCGCAGGGCGAGACCCTCTTCGACGCTGCGACTCGAATGAAGGAAGGCGGCAGCGAGGGGATCCTGGTGTCGGGCGGATCCACCAGGACGGGCGGGGTACCGCTCACCGCGCACTTGAAGCACGTACCGAGAATCCGCGACGAACTCGGCATGAAGGTGATCGTGCATTCCGGCGTGGTGTCGCCGAAACTCGCCGACGAGCTCGCCGAGGCGGGAGTCGACGGTGTGATGCTCGACATCATCGGCGCCGACGAGACCATCCGCGACGTCTACCATCTGGACCTCACCACCGCTGATTTCGACCGGTCGCTGCGCGTGCTCGCCGCGCAGGGACTGCGGATCATTCCGCACATCATCCTTGGGCTGCACTACGGGAAGTTTCTCGGAGAGCATCGGGCCCTCGAGATGGTGACAGACCACGCCGTCAGCACGCTGATCCTGGTCGTGTTGGTGCCGTTGGTCGGCACCCCGATGGCCCACCTGCCGCCTCCTCCCACCGACGACGTCACGGATTTCTTCGCGACCGCCCGCGCCGCGGCCCCGGCGATCCCGGTCAACCTCGGCTGCGCTCGGCCGATGGGTCAGGTCAAGGTGGACTTGGACCAGGCGGCAGTCGATCTCGGGCTCAACGGGATCGCCTATCCCGCCGACGGCATCATCTCCTACGCCGAGTCGCGGGGTATCACGGCGCGTCGATTTGAATACTGCTGCTCCCTCACCTGGGCCGGTGGCCACGAGAGCGCCTATGCCGAAGTGAAGGTGAGTTGACATGACGATCGACACACGCAGGTGGCGGTTGCTCGCGGACGACGACGCCGGCGCTGCAGAGGGATTGGCGCTGGACGAAGCACTCATGGCCGGAGTTGCCCGCACCGCCGAGGTGCGTCGGCCGTCTCTTCGGCTTTACACATATGCGAACCATGCCGCGCTCGTCGGCCGATACCAGACGCTGGACGCCGAGGTCGACCTGGCGGCGTGCACGGCGACTCGAGCGGGGGTGAGCCGGCGACCAACCGGAGGGGGCGCGATAGTAATGGGTCGCGACCAACTCGGTGTCGCGCTGGTGCTACCGATGCCCGCCGCGTCGCCCCGGGAGCTGATTCCAGAACTCGGCCAAGGGGTCATCGAGGGATTGCGCCGGCTCGGCGTATGCGCCGAATTCGGCGGAAAGAACGACCTTCTCGTCGGTGGCCGGAAGATCGCCGGACTCGGACTGTATCTCGACGATCGTGGCGCGTTGCTGTTTCACACCAGCCTGCTGGTCGATCTCGACGTGGAGTTGATGTTGCGCCTGTTGCGAATCCCTGCGGCCAAACTTGCTGACAAGGCCGTCGCGGCCGTGCAGGACAGGGTCACCACCGTGTGTCGCGAGGTTGGCCGGACTCTGGATGTCGACGACGCGCGTGAGGCGGTCGGTCAGGGCTTCGCGGCCCGGTTCGGCGTGACTTTGGATCCCGCCGAGCCCGACGACGACGAACGTCGGGCAGCCGACCGGTTGGTCATCAGCCGCTATGCCAACCAGGCGTGGCTGTCCGAGCAAGGCGCGCAGCCTGACGGCACCGGTAGTGCCACGTTCCGCTCGCCGGACGGCTTGGTGCGGGTCTTCGTTGCGGCCCAAGGGGCGTTGGTGAAGAGCGCACAGTTCACTGGTGACTTCAACACGGTCCCCGACGGGTTGCGGCGGCTCGAGTCATCGCTTCGGTGGCGCCATCTCAACATCGACACCGTGAGCAGCCTTGTCGCGCAAGTACGTTCGGCAGCCGGCTCCGAGGCCGGTTGGCGTCGCGACGAAGACGTTGTCACAGCCGTGCTTGATGCGGGCGCCAAGGCCGTCGGCCGCTCCGCCGAGCCCGTTCGCCCAACCGGATCCTGTTACTTCCCAGAACAGCAAGGGAGTCGTCTGTGACCCTCACCCCGCTACCCCTTCTCACTGGACCGGCACCGGCCAAGATCAGTCCGGATTGGGTTCGGATCTCGATGGCGAGCGCCTACGCGTTGCGCTTCCGATCGGGAAGGTTCACCAGGGACTTCGAATTCGGCGGGATCAACCTGCTGTTGAATTACGACGAGGGCTGCATGTCGGACTGCGGATACTGCGGTCTGGCGCGCACCCGCCCCGGAACTTACACCGACAAGTCGTTCATCCGCGTCGAGTGGCCGCTGGTGAGCACCGACGAACTGGTGGATCGCATGGTGCGCCACCACGACAAGCTGACCCGGCTCTGCATATCCATGGTCACCCATGGACATGCCTACCGTGACACGTGCGACATCACCCGCCGGATCGTCGAGCGGGTTTCGGCGCCCCTGTCCATTCTGGTCGCACCACCCACTCTGAACCGCGAGCGGCTGGAGGAGTTCAAACGCCTCGGCGTCGACATGATCGGTATCGGCCTCGACGCCGTGACAGAGGATCTGTTCCGCCACATCCGTACCGAAGTGCCTGCAGGCGGACTCAAGTGGACGAAGTACTGGGAGATCGTGCGTGAGGCGCGCGATGTCTTCGGTCCGTGGAAAGTCAACGTGCACACGCTTGTTGGCTTGGGCGAGCGTGACGTCGACATGGTCGGTCTGTTCTGCAGGCTGCGTGACGAACAGATTTTCTCCTATCTCTTCTGCTTCAATCCGGAGCCAGATTCGCGCATGGCCACTCATCCGAAGTCACCGCTGGCGCGATGGCGGCGTGTCCAGTTGGCCCGCCATCTTGTCGAGGAAAACGGTTACGGGATATCCGATTTCGTTTTCGACGATGCCGGCGACCTTGTCGACATGGGCGGCGATCAAGGCGCGGTCGAAGAAGCCATCGCCGGGGGCGTTCCGTTCATGACGAACGGGTGCCCCGGCGAGAAAGGTCAGCCGGGCTGCACCCGCCCGTACGGGTCCTACCGTCCGGCAGAGCCGTTCCGCGACTACCCGTTCCCGCCCACCGACGGTGATCTCGTCGAGATCCGCGACCAGCTGGCGCTGGGCGTCCCGCTGACCCGCAACACCGAAACAGAGGAGTGCTGATGCGCATCGTCGTACCGATGAAGGCAGTGCCCGACCTGGTGGAAGAGATCGAGCTCACCGACGACGGCACCGACATCGACCGGGAATATCTCAAGTTCGTTCTCAACGAATGGGACGACCAGGCGCTCGAGGAAGCCCTGCTGGTCAAGGAGGCGAGCGGGGGAGAAGTCGTCGCGGTAGCGCTGGCCGACGACCCCGACATCGATCAAGCGCTGTACACGGCCATCTCGAAAGGTGCAGACAGCGCGGTGAAACTAACCGGTGCATCCGAGCCGGACACCGGCACCGACACCCACACCCGGGCAGCCGCGTTCGCGGCATACCTGAAGGACAACCCCGCCGATCTGGTCATCACCGGCGTGCAGGCGCCCGACGACCTGGACGGCCAGTTGCCCTCCGCTTTGGCCGCACACATGGACTGGCCGCACGCGTCGGTCGTTGTGTCGGTCGAGTCGGCGGGCGAGAAGGTGAAGGTCCGTCAGGAGTTCAGCGGCGGCCGCGGTGCGGAACTGGAAATGGCCTTGCCGGCCGTCGTCGGGCTACAGGCGGCCAGGCAGTCGCCCCGGTATGCGCCGATCACCAAGATCCGGCAGGCCATGCAGGCCGGTGGTCTCACCGAGACGGCAGTGCAGCCGCAGACCGGCGAGAACGGGATTTCAGTCCGAAGAATGTATGCCCCCGAATCGACGTCGCATGCCGAGATGCTCACCGGGGAGCCGGAGGACGTCGCCGAGAAGATCATCGAGCTGCTGCGCGGCCGGTCCCTGATCAAGGAGTGAAGAAAATGAGCAATGTGATGGTGCTGGCCGGGCGCAACGGCAAGGACCTGACCGAAGAGACCTTCGAGCTGATCGGTGCCGCCCGCGAGCTGGCGAACGCCTGGGGCGGCCAGGTCGAGGTAGCGCTCTTCGGCACCGCCGACCCGGCGGCCGAGCTCGGAGCCGCAGACACGGTGGTGTCCGTCGATCACCCGGCGTTGTCGAACTACATTCCGGAGGCCTACGAGGTGGCCCTACGGCACGTGCTCGAGCAGCGTGCGCCGCGACTGTTGTTGCTACCCAACGACACTACGGGTCTGGACCTCGGCACCGCGCTCTCGGTGACGTGGAAGGCGCCACAGGCCGCCTATGTGGTCGGTCTGGCCGTCGACGGCGACGCGGTGGTCGCCACCTGCCAGATCCTCGGCGGCAAGATCAACGCCGAGGTCGAGCTTTCTGGCGAGCGCGGCATCTGCACCGTTATCTCGGGGGCCTTCCCGGCTGCAGCCGGCCAGGGTGGCGGCGAGGCGGAAACGGTGACGCTCGATCCGCCGGCGGGTCTGGATTCACCGCGAACCAGCCTCCAGCAAATGATCGAGCCGGAGAGCGGCGACGTCGACATCACTGCGGCGCCCA
Source organism: Mycolicibacterium moriokaense (assembly GCF_003347205.1). Classification (GTDB taxonomy): domain Bacteria; phylum Actinomycetota; class Actinomycetes; order Mycobacteriales; family Mycobacteriaceae; genus Mycobacterium; species Mycobacterium moriokaense_B. The sequence goes on along the minus strand of NZ_QQBJ01000002.1, from coordinate 142,861 downwards.
TGCTCGTCTCCGTCGGACGCGGCATTGGGTCGGCGGACGACTTGGAGACCGTGCAGGAAATCGCGGATGCGCTCGGCGTTCCCCTGTCGGCTTCTCGCCCGGTCATCGACTCGGGCTGGTTGCCGAAGTCCCGTCAGGTCGGTAAGTCCGGTCAAAAGGTCAAGCCGAAGGCCTATCTCGCGTTCGGCATCTCGGGAGCACCCGAGCATCTCGAGGGCATGCGGGACGCGGAGTTGATCATCGCCTGCAACACGGATGCGAACGCGCCGATCTTCGAGGTTGCCCATTACGGCAGCACCTGCGATCTGTTCGATCTGGCGCCGGCTCTGGTCGAGAAACTAGGAGGCTGAGTGGCGGGGGAGTCCGTTACCCGGCCGATCTTCGAGGGCATCGGCCACACCGGCGAGCTGATCTTCTACGTGCTCGCCACGGTGAGCATCGCCGTCTTCGCCTACGGTGTCTGGCGACGGGTGCAGAAGTATCGACGTGGACGCCCGGCCGGCCGCCTCGGCACCATTCGCTCGGCCCTGTTCGGCAGTCCCTTTGCGGGACTTCGCCGTCGCGGCGACCGGGGCTCGGCCGCCGCCGTAGCGACCAACGTCACGATCGGGCGTGGTTCCCCGGCCGTCGGGCTCGCACACTTCGGCGTGTTCTGGGGATTCATCGTGCTTTTCATCGGCACGGTCATCCTGACCATCGACTACGACGTCGTGCGGCTGGGCAGCCGCCTGATCCTCGGGGAGGAGCTGAGGTTCTTCCACGGCTGGTTCTATCTCATCTACTCGGTGATTCTGGACACCTTCGCGCTCGCCGCGGTGCTCGGCTTGGGATACCTCATCGTGCGTCGCTGGTTGCAGAAGCCATTTCGGCTGAACTATCGCCGGGCGGTCGAGCCCGAGGGCGGCTACAGCCGTAGGCAATTCGTGCGCGGCGATTGGCTTTTCGCCGGTGGCCTGGGATTGATCCTGCTGACCGGACTGTTCGAAGAGGGCGCCCGGATTCGCGGGCAGAACTTTCCGCCCTTCGAGTTGTGGTCACCGGTCGGTTGGCTGATCGCCCGGTTCTACGAACTGGTCGGCATCAGCGCACCGGCCGCGATGACCATGCACACCGTCCTGTGGTGGCTGCATGCGCTGCTCGCTCTGGCATTCGTGGCCTACCTGCCCTTCTCGAAGTCCATGCACATGTTGGCCGATGGGGTGAACCTGCTCGCGCACGACAAACAGGGCACCAGGGCGTTGCCGGCGCCGGTCTCCGATTCGGATCACATCGGCTACACGAAGATCGAAGATTTCACCTGGAAAGAGTTGCTGGACTTCGACTCCTGCACGAAATGCGGTCGCTGCCACGAGGTTTGTCCGGCCCGCACCGGCGGTGCTCCGCTGTCGCCGCGCGACCTCATCTTGGATCTGCGTCAGTGGGTGGACGTTCAATCCGGCGGCCTGGCGCTGTTCGACCGTGAAGAACGTCCGTCGATGCCGGGCGCCGACGCGGCGATCGCCGGTGACGTCATCATGGCCCGCACGTTGTGGTCCTGCACGACGTGCATGGCGTGCGTGGAGACCTGCCCGGTGGGTATCGAGCACGTGTCGACCATCGTGCAATTGCGTCGCAGCCTCGTCGAGGAGGGCGACATGGATCCGACCCTGCAACAGGCGTTGCAGGGCTTGGGCGGGCAGGGAAACTCTTTCGGTAAGTCCGCGCGGATGCGGTCGAAGTGGACCAAGAAGCTGGACACCCCGATCAAGGACGCGCGCAAGGAACCGGTGAAATACCTGTGGTTCGTCGGCGACTACGCCTCCTACGACGACCGACTGGCCGAGAACTCGAGACTGCTGGCCAGGCTTCTCACCGAGGCCGGCGTCGACTTCGGAATCCTGTACGAGTCGGAGTGGAATTCGGGCAACGACGTACGGCGCGTCGGTGAGGAGGGCCTGTTCGAGCAACTCGCCGAGCACAACATCGAGGCGCTCGAGGCCGCCGACTTCGAGGAGATCTTCACTACCGATCCGCACTCGCTCAACGCGCTCCGCAACGAGTATCCGAAGCTCGGTGCCAGCTACACCGTGTGGCATTACACGGAGTTGTTGGCACATCTCCTCGAGTCGGGGGCGCTGCCCGTCGAATCACTCGGCTTGCGCGTCACCTATCACGATCCCTGTTATCTGGCCCGCTACAACGGGGTCGTCGACGCCCCACGTCGCGTCCTGGAGTCCCTCGGCTGCGAGTTGGTCGAAATGCCGCGCAATCGGACGAACACGTTCTGCTGCGGTGCCGGCGGTGGGCGGATCTGGATGGACGACTCGGTATTCGATGAGCGTCCCAGCGAAAACAGGATCAAAGAAGCGGCCCAGTTGGATGTGACGCATTTCGTGGTGGCGTGTCCGAAGGACATGACGATGTACTCGGACGCGGCGAAGACGACGGGACACGCTGACCACCTGAGCGTTTTGGACATCACGCAACTGGTCGCCATGGCGGTTTCCCCGCCGGAAAACGAGCTCCGCGAGGCAGGTGTGCCGGCATGACTCAACCACCCTCCGCCGTCACCCACGAAGTGGACGTGTCGGCCATCGGGCAGGCGCTGGCACAACGGGTGCACCACATTGCTGCCGCACTGCGCCGTCTCGATGGGCTGGAGGCGGGGCAGGGCGGCCCAGAGGCGTCCCGACCGTCACCGGATGACATGCGTGACTTCGCGCTTCGAGCGTTGCGGGCGGTCGGGGACCGATGCGCCGACGCAATTCTTGGCGCCGTTGCCGAAGGCACTCGCGAAGAGATGGGTCTCGTTGAGCGAACGGGGATTTCGCGCCTTGGACTCTGGGAGACGGTGGGAGACCTTCTCCAGGTTGGAATGCTCGAGCGCGACCCGGTTTCCGGCAACGTTGCGCTGACCGCGGCCGGTGCGTCGATGCTCGCAATGATCGACGCGATCGTCACAGCCGGGGAGATACCGTGACCTGTCCCTACTGCGATTTCGGCGGGTCCATCCGTGACCTGCATGCCCACCTGGCCGAGCGGCACGGCGGCGAGATCAGCACCGAAGACATCGGGGACCGCAAGGCCTACATCGTTACATGCCCATATTGCTCGCAGAGCTATCGCCAGCCCATCAAGAAGAGCGCGGGTGACCCCGAGTTCCTGGCGGAATTCGAACGTCAGATCCGGTTGGTGGCATTCGACATGTTGATCAACCACGTGCTCGCCGAGCACGGCATGGAGCGGGTTGAGCCGTAAAGGAGAACGGTCGTGGCCGATGTGAGGAACTGCAACCTCCCCGAAGACGTCTACTACCTCGTCGAGAAGCACGTATGGGCCCGCCAGGTGCTCGGGGTCATCGAGATCGGGCTGACCGACGTGGCCCAGAATCTGGCCAAGACCATCATCTCGGTGACGCCGAAAAAGGTCGGACGCAAACTCCGCGCCGAACAGAGCGTGGCGACCGTCGAGAGCGGCAAGTGGGTCGGACCGGTGCCGTGTCCGGTGGCCGGCGTGCTCGTCGAGGTGAACACCGAGCTCGTGGCCCATCCAGGGCTGCTGAACACCGATCCCTACGGTGCGGGCTGGGTCGCCCGAATCGAGCCGGACGACTGGGACACCGACTCGGCAAATCTGGTCACCGGGGCAGAGGCGATGGCAGCGTACGCGGAATTCCTTGAACGCGAAGGGATTTCCTGCGAGGAGTAGACAATGGCCGACCAGATGTGGAACGGATGCGTGGTGCCGGACGACCGGCTCTACGACACCGATCTGCACGTCTGGGTTCAGATCAACGGAGATGAGGCCCTGCTCGGCATGACCGATGTCGCTCAGACCATGGGTGGCCGGATGGTCCAGGTCAGCTGGAAGAGGCTCGGGCGCACCTTGAGCCGCGGCCAGACTGTCGCGGTCATAGAGAGCGCGAAGTGGGTCGGTCCGTTTCCGACCCCTCTGTCGGGCCAGCTGCTCGACGTCAACCGGCTGTCCTACGAGGACGACATTGCGATCGGGAACAAGGACCCCTACGGCGCCGGCTGGATGGCGAAGGTACGGCCCTCCCGGTTGGAGGCGGAGCTCTTCCATTTGAGCGATCCGCGGATCGCGTTCGCCTTCTATCGAGAATTCGTCGAGGAGCGGGAGATCCGCTGTTACCGGTGTGCGGAGTGATGCGCTGTGGCTAATGGAATGAGCGGCAGGCCCGAGGGCACCGAACCTCGTCGCGGCGGCCGACGACCTAGATGGCTCCTGGTGCTGATCGTGGTCTTCGCCGGATATCTCGCGTTCCGGTTGGTTCAGGGGATCGTCTGGCTGGTCGGCCAGCTGTGAAGAAGCATCGTCCCCGCGCCGGGACGGGAAGAGTGAAAAAGGGAGAATGAACATGGGCTCAGACATCACCGCCGGCTCGGCCGACGACATCGACGACGACACCAAACGGCTGGCGATCGTCTGCTGGAGCAACGATCTCGACAGGGTGTGGCCGACGCTGATCCTCGGCACCACCGCCGCCGCCTCAGGCATGGAGGTGGACATCTTCTTCACCTTCTGGGGTTTGCGTGTGCTCCAACGCAACGACAAGCGGATGACCGGGACCAACTGGATGCAGAAGGGTGAGTCGCTGGTCGATCGCGGCGGCACCGATCACCTCAAACTCGGCAAGATCCATTTCGGCGGAGCCGGCACCGCGATGATCAAGAAACTGGCCCGCGACTACAAGGTCGCGGACCCGACCGAGCTGATGGAAATGGCGTTCGAATGCGGGGTTCGCATGTATCCCTGTCAGATGACCATGGACCTCTACGGCCTGAAGCGGGAAGACTTCATCGACGGGCTGCAGCCGAGCATGGGGGCGGCGAGCTTTCTCGACATGGCCGCCGACGCCGACATCAGCCTGTTCATCTGATCGGACGTAATCCGGCGTGCGCACGGCGGTGCTGATCGGCGGGGACCGCGTGATGATGCAGCGGTTGGGCAGGCTCGACGTCGAGTTCGAGATCCGGTGGGTGGCTGCTGATGACGCGGAATCGCCCGATGTCGTGGTGCTCGATTTGGAGGCGCCAGGTGCCCTCGACGAAGTGAACTGCGCCAGGGCCCGATGGCCGCATGCGACCTTGGCGGGATATCTGGCAACTCCGGACCCCGATTTGTGGGTCTCGGGACAGCGGGCGGGCTGCGATCTCGTCGCCAATCGCGGTGCCCTGATCAGTCGGCTTCGCCAGCGGCTTGCCGCTCCGGCGCGGCGGACCTTCCCCGTGCTCGACGAGGGTGATCTCGCCGGGCGGCTCGGCTTGGTGGCACGAGTCGACTCGACGCCGGTGGGGCCGGTGGCCGTCTATCAGATCGACGGCGAGGTCCACGTGGTCGCCGACCGCTGCCCGCATGCCGGCGCCCTGCTCTCGGAAGGCGAACTCGATCACAGCCAAGTGACGTGTCCTCGACACGGGAGTCAGTTCGACGTCTGCAGCGGCGAACGTTTGCGGGGTCCGGCCGACGTTGCGATCGATACGTATCCTGTCGTCGTGGGTGGAGGTCAAGTCTCCATAGTTTTGGGTTAAGCTCACACGTGATACAGGTCACAGCCGAAGGAGATGTGCGTGGACCGGGCCATTGTGCGCGAGATGTACGACCTGCATGCCCGTCTGTGCAAGGCTATCGCCGATCCCAAGAGGTTGCTGATCCTGGACGCACTTCGCGATGGCGAACGGGCGGTCGGTGACATCGCCGATGAACTCGGTTTCACCCAGCCGAACACCAGCCAGCATTTGGCGATTCTGCGCGAACGCAATGTCGTCACCACCTCTCGTTCGGGAAACACCATCTATTACTCGCTGAACAGCAGAAAGGTGCTGGACGCGGTCGATCTGCTCCGTGAGTTCATGGCGGAGCACATGCTTGCTGGAGAGCGGGACGGGGACGCCGGTAAGGACGACGTTCGCGCCGTCTGCTGACCGCTACCCGAACAGCAGTTCGGCGCCGATTCCGAACGCGATCCCCAAGGCCACGACAAAGGTCACCAGCGTTGCCCCGGGCACCATGATTCGAGACACCGGTGTCTGGTCGGAATCGACCAGCCGCAGAACCCGGCGGTACCGACGCGGCCCGAACACCAATACAAGCAGCCCGGCCAGGATCATCAAGAGCAGGCCGGGCCATAACGGCAGCAGGTGCTCTTCGACATGGCCGTGAACCAGCAGCGCGCCGATCGCCATCGTGGAGAAACCCGTGCGCTGCCAGGCCAGCGCGGTTCGCTCGGCCTGCGCACCGACATCGAGCAGATCATTCGTCTGCACCTAGCGCTCCGCGAGGAAGATCAGTACCGCGGCGCCGGCGACGATGATCGCGATCCCGATGACTATGAGTCGGGGCATCGGGTCAGTCGGCAGCGACCTGTTCTCCCGCAGTGCGCGCTCGGCGCGATCCCACCGAATGTAGGCCCCAAGCACGACGATCAATGCGAGCAGCAGAAGCGCGATGGTGATCACCAGGCGGACGCTTCGCGGTCCGAAATCATGCACCAGGCTGGCGAGTGCTACCGCACCCGCGAGCAACGCGAGGCCCGTGCGTAGCCAGGCCAGAAATGTGCGCTCGTTGGCGAGTGTGAACCGATAGTCCGGGTCGGTGCCGACCTTTCGCAATGGGGGTCGACGCGAAAACATCGGCAAGTCATGCCTCCTCAGATTGTTCGAGTATGCCAGGGCTGGTCAGCGCCAGACTCTATCCAAGCGGGTCCTTTTCGGGCTTCAGCACCCGATCCGCCAGTGCTTGAGATTGCGGCGGCACCCCCGTAACCATCGCCTCGAGTCCGGCCTGCCGGGCTTGATCGAGCATCGAGCGCAGCACCAGGGCCCCGGTGGTATCGATGCGTCCGAGCCGCGCCAGGTTGATGACCATCCGATCTGCGTCGGGATGCGCGGCCAAAGAGTCGAGGAGAATCGCATCCAATCGTTGTGCGGTGCCGAACCAGAGCACCCCGCGGGGAGTGAAGGTCAGCGCCCGTTCGACGTAGTCCACGTCGATCTCGAGTTGCAGAGATCGCCAGAGGAAAACGGCGATCGACAATCCGATCCCGATGAACACAGCGATGTCCAGACGCGGCGCCAGAAGGAGGGTGGCCACGAAGGTGCCCCAGGCGATGACGGCCTGCGGCACAGACACTCGCCAGAGCCGCAGCAGCGGTCCCATCCGGATGAGGCCGACAACGGCGACGATCACGATTGCGCCGAGCACGGCGTAGGGCAGTGGCTCGAATATCGCGACGAAGGGCAAAGCGACCAAGACGACGAGCCCGGTCACTGCGCCAGACAGCCGCGTGACCGCTCCGGCCATCCGATTCAGCGAACTGCGCGAGAAGGAGCCGCCACATGGCATCCCTCCGGTCATCGCTGCCGCGACATTGGCCAGGCCCTGCCCGACCAGTTCGCGGTTCGCATTCCACTGCGTTCGGTCCTCGGAGGCGAACCGTCGGGAGATCGACGCGGCCTCGCTGAACCCGATCAGGGCGATGACCACCCCGGGGACTACGAGCTCGGGAAGGCGGTCCCAGGGGATGTCGCCGATGGTGATCGGCGGAAAGCCTGCAGGAATCGATTCGATTGTGGGGCCGGAATACCAACCGAATACCGATGCGGCGATGCCCAGTCCGCTGGCGACCAGGACGCCGGGAAACACCGGATGCAGCCGTCGGCCGCCCAGGATCAGGACAGCGGTCAGCAGGCTGAGCAACAGTGCGGGGATGCTCCACAGGTTCGGGTGCACGAGTGACCACGCGGCAGCGCTGATGTCATTTCGGGCCTTCGGCGGTGACGTGCCGAGCGCCTTCGCGAACTGCGAGCTCGCGATCAGGATTGCTGCCGCGGGAACGAACCCCAAAAGCATCGGAGCCGACATGAGATAGGCCAGCCAGCCGGCCCGCACCAGGCCAAGGAGAATGCGGACGACTCCCACTATGAGCGCCAGTCCCAACACCAGGACCACGTATTGAGGGCTGCCGGGTGTGGCGATGGCAGAAGCCGCGCTGAACGTCAGCAACGCGGTGATCGCGACGGGCCCGGTCTGCAGGTAGGGAGAGGACGCGACCAGTGCGGCGAACACGAGCGGTAGCGCCGAGGCGTACAACCCGACCACCGGCGGTACGCCGGCAAGCTCGGCGTAGGCCAGCGACTGCGGCATGATGACCAGCGCGACACTGACACCGGCGATGACGTCGCGGGGGAGTGTGGTCGGCCATGAGCGCTTCCGCTTCAATGGCGCATCCGGTTTGTGGCGATTGTCGCCGATGAGTCCGGACATCCGCGCTCCTAGCTATCCCTCGCACAGGGCGATCGAGAACCGGTCTGTCCGATCTGTCCGAAGGCCATCGAAGCGAAGCTCTCGTCTGCGTAGGACGGCGTGCTCGCCTGGGGAAGGGCAGCCCGCAGAGGCAACGTGCACCCGGTTGAACTGCGAACGGCCTCCCCGCTAGGACCGGCCGTCTGCGCGGCGGCCTCAGGCGCGGTCACGGTTCTGTCCGTCGCCTTGGTAGCTCATTGGATTCCTAGCTCTCGACTCCGATGGTTGAGATGTACGGTCATTACCGTTAATCTGTGTCAAGAGTGTAATGTACGGTCATTTTCACGGGTACTGAACGGTCGATTTCGGGGCTGGAAAGGAAAGAAACGGTGGACCTCTCTGTTGAGGTGATCGAGACCAGTGCGCTGGGGGACCGGAGCTATGTCGCCCACGACGGTGAAGTGGCCGTCGTTGTCGACCCGCAGCGCGACATCGATCGCGTCGAGAGCGTGCTTGCCGACCTCGGTGTGCGGTGCGAGATGGTGGTCGAGACCCATATCCACAACGACTACGTGACCGGCGGTCTCGCGCTCGCGCAGCAAACAGGAGCGAGGTATCTGGTCGCCGCGGACGATCACGTTGAATTCGATCGTGATGCGGTCGCCGACGGTGACGAACGCACCGCCGGATCGATGCGTGTGCGCGTTGTGTCTACGCCCGGTCACACCGATCATCACCTGTCCTATGTGATCAGCGTCGGCGCCGGGCCGAGCGCGGTTTTCACCGGCGGTTCGATGCTCTTCGGCAGCGTGGGGCGCACGGATCTCGTCGACCCGGCGCGGACCGAGGAACTCACGCATGCCCAGTACCGCTCGGTGCGCAGGCTCGCCGACGAACTCGGCGATGATGTGGCGGTTTATCCAACGCACGGCTTCGGCAGTTTCTGCTCGTCGGGAGCGGCTACCGGTGGCGAGAGCAGCACCATCGGGCAGGAGCGCGAGCGCAACGATGCCTTGGTCGAAGACGACGAGGATGCGTTCGTCAGCATGCTCGTGAAGGGCCTCACCGCATACCCGGCCTATTACGCGCACATGGGCGCACGCAACTTGGAGGGCCCAGGGGCACCCGACTTGTCCGCCCCCGAACTCGTCGATGCCGACGAATTGCGTACGCGCATCGAGGCTGGCGAATGGGTTGTCGATCTACGGGACAGAAAGGTCTACGCAGCGCAACACATCGGCGGCACCATTGGGATCGAGCTGGGCGACCAGTTCTCGACCTATTTGGGTTGGCTGATCCCCTGGGGCACCCCGCTGACGCTCATCGGCGAATCAGCCGAGGACGTCAGCAAGGCACAGCGCCAATTGGTTCGCATCGGGATAGACCACTTGGCCGGGTCGGCGCTCGGATCACCAACCGATCTTGCCAAGCCCGAGCAGCTGCGCACCTATCCGATCACGACTTTTGCCAAACTGCGCGAGGCGCAGGACGACGGCAAGTCCCCCATCGTGATGGACGTCCGTCGCGACGACGAGGTCGTCACCGGCAGGATTCCCGGTTCGACCCACATCCCGTTGCACTCCCTACTTCAGCGCCTCGACGAGGTGCCGGACGGCGAACTGTGGATCCACTGTGCCGCCGGATTCCGGGCGAGCATCGCGGCGAGCCTGCTCGACCGGGCTGGACATGACGTCATCCTCATCAATGAGGATTTCTCCGTGGCGATGGACTCCGGTTTGGCCAAGAAGGAGTAGCCGGGCAAGCCGTTTCAGCCGGACCATAGCGCGCGAAGGCGGCTCAGCAGTCCCGTGCGCGGGGCGGTGCCGCACGCGCAGCGCTCGTCGGGGGGCACGTCCCCGAGGACCTGCTCGATATGTTTGCCACAGCCCACATACGTGGGCCTGCCGCAGGCGCGACATGTGGATCTCTGGCACATGGATGAGATACCTCCCGGAGTCACCATAGGCAAACGCTTTGCGCGACCGATCAGCGTGACGTGTCGGCCCGCCGCAGCGTCTGCAGCGGGGGAAGACGAATTGCCCGAGATCGGATTTTCGTTCTCCAAGCAGGCTCTTCGACGGTTCCTGCAGACCTTCCGGTCCAGTCGACTGATTGATCAACTATCGGCTGCGGTTACCTGAGTCAGAACCGTATGCGAATAGACGCATGCTGTTCTACACTCCCCGATATGACGCCGGTCACACTCGGTCCCGACGCGGTATGCGGGCAGTCGAAACGGACCGGGGCGGCTTCGGGCGATGCCACCGTTTGCACAGACTTTGCACAGCAGGTCCGCAAGTCACCATGACCGACACGACCAGCGGAGCGGGCATCGGCAAGCCAATGCGCGCGGTGGGGGAGTTCTTCGTGCTCACGGCACAGACGTTCGCGGCGGTTCCGCGCAGGCCGTTTGCGTGGCGCGAGTTGCTCGACCAAATCTGGTTCGTGGCCCGCGTCTCCACCGTTCCGATCATCATGCTGGCGATTCCGTACACGGTGCTCATCGTGTTCGTGTTCAACATTCTGTTGGTCGATATCGGCGCGGGCGACCTGTCGGGGGTGGGTGCTGCGCTGGCCGCGGTGACCCAGGTCGGCCCGGTCACTACGGTGATGGCCGTCGCGGGTGCGGGCGCCACGGCGATGTGCGCCGACCTGGGAGCGCGCACGATCCGCGAAGAGATCGACGCGATGAAGGTGATCGGTGTCGACCCGATCCGGGCCCTGGTGGTGCCGCGAGTCATCGCGGCGACGTTCGTCGCCTTCACGCTCTACGCCGTCGACGCGGTGGTCGGCTTGTTGGGCAGCTACTTCTTCGTGGTGTACATCCAGGGCGTCACCCCGGGTGCGTTCGTATCGGGCATGACACTTCTGGTCGGACTGCCCGAGGTTGTCATTTCTTTGGTCAAGGCCACCTTGTTCGGGATGGCGGCCGGACTCATCGCCTGCTACAAGGGTCTGTCCGCCGGTGGCGGGCCGACCGGTGTCGGAAGCGCGGTGAACGAAACAGTGGTGTTCAGCTTCATGGCGTTGTTCTTCATCAACATGGTGCTGACCGCGATCGGGGTGAAGGTGACCCAATGAGCGGCCCGTCGCACCTCTTTCCGATGTGGACTTCCACGTCGCGGAAACTGGCGGGCGCAGTGCGCGCGCGTGGCGAGCGCACTGCCTTCTATGGGCGGGCGCTGCTCTCCATCGGCGAGGCCGTCCGACGCTATCCGAGCGAAGTGCTGCGAGTGATTTCGCAGATGGGCCTCGGGGTCGGTGCACTGGCGATCATCGGCGGCACCGTCGTGGTGATGGGGTTTCTGACGATATCGACGGGCTCGTTGGTCGCGATCCAGGGCTATGCCACGTTGTCCGATGTCGGTGTCGAAGCGATGACGGGCTTCTTGTCGGCGTTCTTCAACGTGCGGATGATCGCGCCGTCGACCGCCGGCGTGGCGATGTCGGCCACCATCGGTGCGGGCGCGACCGCGCAGCTCGGTGCCATGCGAATCAACGAGGAGATCGACGCCCTCGACGTGCTTGGTATCCGAACGGTCGCCTTCCTGATGTCGACCCGGATCGTCGCTGGAGTGGCCGTGGTGATCCCGCTGTACTGCATCGCGGTGGTCATGACGTTCTTCGCGGCGCGCTTCCTGACGGTGTCCCTCTACGGCCAGTCCAGCGGCGTGTACGAGCACTACTTCACGTCGTTCCTGCAGCCGTTCGACCTGTTTTGGTCCTTCATCGCCACCGCCCTGATGGCGACGACTGTGATGGTCATCCACACCTTCTACGGCTTCACCGCTACCGGCGGACCAGCGGGTGTCGGCGAGGCCGTGGGTCGCTCGGTGCGCGCCTCGATGATCGCGACCGCCTTCATCATCTGTACGTTCATGCTGGCTGTGTACGGCCAGTCCGGCCATTTTCATCTGTCTGGGTAGCGGACCGGATGAGCAGAAGCGGCGATCGTGGGATGAATCCGATGTGGTTGGCACCGGTGGTGTTGATCGCCGTCATCGCGTGGCTTGTGATCGTCGCTCTGCGCTTTTCGGGAACCCTCACGTCGTACGAGCCGGTCACGCTCGTCTCGGACCGAGCCGGGCTTGTGATGGAAAACGGCGCCAAGGTGCGGCTGCGTGGCGTGGAGATCGGCCGCGTCGGCTCCATCGGCACAAATGTCAATTCAGCACAGCTGCAGCTGAAGATTGATCCGGCCGCGTTCAAATTCCTGCCGAGCAATGTCGAAGCGGAGATCAAGTCCACCACCGCATTCGGATCCAAATATGTCGATCTCATCGTGCCCGACCATCCCAGTCCCAAACCGCTGGCACCCGGCGCCGTCCTGCATTCACGCAATGTGACCGTCGAGGTCAACACGGTGTTCGAGAACCTGCAGTCGGTGTTGCAGGCGATTGACCCGGCGAAGCTCAACGCGGTGCTGTCGGCTTTCGCAGACGGCGTGGGCGGCAAAGGCGAGCGACTCGGTGAAGCGATCACCGGCGCCAACAACGTCCTGTTGGCCGTCAACCCACGGATGCCCACCGTGCAGCGAAACTGGCAACTGCTCGGTCAGACCTCGCACGCGTACTCCGTTGCCGCGCAGAACATCCTGTCCGTGCTCGATTCCTTGACCACGACGTCCTCCAGTATCGCGGACAACCAGAAATCCCTTGACGCGCTGCTGCTCTCGGCTGTCGGGTTCAGTCAGGCCGGGGTGAACCTCATCGGCGGTAACCAGCCCAATCTGGTCCGCTCGCTGGACGACCTGGAACCCACAACGGCGCTGCTGCTGAAATATTCACCCAGCTACACATGCCTGTTCCAGGGCGCCCAGTGGTTTCTGGAACACGGCGGACGGGATGCCCTTGGCGGCAACGGTAAATCAGTGGTCATGGACGTCGCGCTGCTCTTCGGCGATGACCAATACCGGTATCCGGACAACCTGCCGATCACCGGCGCGAAGGGCGGGCCAGGCGGCAAGCCGAGTTGCGGGTCGCTGCCGGATCCCAGCGCGAACTACCCCGTGCGGGCCTTGGTCACAGACACCGGATGGGGAACCGGTATGGACATCCGACCAAATCCCGGCATCGGCTTCCCCGGCTACGCCAACTACCTCCCGGTGACCCGCGCGGTCCCGGAGCCGCCGAGCATTCGCAACCTTTTCGGCGGGCCCGCGCCCGGTCCCGTTCCTTATCCGGGGGCACCGCCCTACGGTGCGCAGCTCTATGCGCCTGACGGCACCCCGTTGTGGCCCGGGCTGCCGCCGGCGCCCCCGCCGGGGGCACCCAAGGATCCGGGCCCACGACCGGGCTCAGAACCGTTCGTCGTGCCCGCGCCCGCACAAACACAACCCACGCCGCTGCCTCCGACGCCGCTGCCGCAAGAAGCCGCCCCGTCGCCGTGACCGCCGCCAGAGGCGAGCGTTCAGCCGCAAGAGCTACCCACCGCGTCCCCCGACCGTTGGGCGTCGACGGGATGCTTCGGTGAGGGGCAATGTCGGACGCACGGCGATACGCGTCGCGGTCTACACAGCGGTGTCGCTGACTTTGACCCTTGCTCTCGTGGCAGTATTCGGCCAGCTGCGCTTCGAGTCACGCACTGAGTACCACGCCGACTTCACCAATGTCTCGGGCTTGAAATCCGGCAATTTCGTGCGCATCGCGGGCGTCGAGGTGGGCAAAATCTCCGGACTGCACCTGCACCGGGACGGCACCGTCACGGTCGACTTCGCGATCAACAATGATCTGCTCCTCACCGAGGGCACCCGCGCGGTCATCCGTTATGAGAACCTCATCGGCGACCGGTATCTGTCCCTGGAGGACGGTCCCGGCTCGGTTCGGCGACTTGATGCCGGCCAGACCATCCCGCTCGCGAGAACCGCACCCGCGCTCGACTTGGATACCCTGATCGGCGGATTCAGGCCGCTGTTTCGTGCGCTCGAACCCGACCAGCTCAACGAACTGACAGGTGAGTTGCTCCGGGTATTCCAAGGTCAGGGCGGCACCGTCGCGTCGGTGCTGGCGCAGACATCGACGCTCACCTCCGCGCTCGCCGACCGCGGCGAGGTCATCGGCGAGCTGATCAAGAATCTCGACATCGTGCTGAAGACGTTCGCGACGCGCAACGGCGAATTCTCCGAGACCCTGGACAGGCTTTCCCAACTCGTTGCGGGGCTGGCCGATCGCAAGGCCGACATCGCCAACGGCGTCACCTACATCAACGCGGGCGCCGCCCGGGTGGCCGACCTGCTCACCGAGGCGCGCGCACCACTGAAAGAAGTGGTTGGGCAAACGGACCGCACTGCCAAGCAAGTCATGGCCGACCACGACTACTTCGAGGATTTGATCAAGACGTTGCCCGACACCTACCAGGTTCTGGCGAGGCAGGGATTGAGCGGCGACTTCTTCAATTTCTATCTGTGCGAAGCGGTGTTGAAGGTGAACGGCAAGGGCGGCCAACCGGTGTACGTCAAACTGGTTGACCAGCCCTCGGGGCGGTGCACGCCGAAATGAGACGCTTCAAGCTCAAACCGCTTGATCAACGCAACCCGGTGGCCGTTGGAATCGTCGGGACGCTGCTCGTCGCGGGTGTGACGGTCGCGGTGTTCCAGTACGACAAGCTGCCCTTCATTTCCGGAACGCGGGACTACACCGCCTACTTCACCGAATCAGGCGGCATCAAACCCGGCAGCCACGTGCGCGCCTCGGGCCTGGATGTCGGCGAGGTCAGCAGCGTTCGCCTCGACGGGGCCAAGGTCAGGGTGGACTTCACCGTCAAGAAGAGCGTGGAGTTGGGCGACCGTACCGAGGCGGCGATAAAAACCGAGACCGTTTTGGGCGCAAAGAACCTCGAGCTGACACCGCGCGGAGAAGGGCGGCTCTCGGGCCCGATACCCATCGAGCGCACGCAGTCACCATATGACCTGCCCGACGCGCTGGGCGATCTCACCACCACCATCAGCGGCCTGGACACCCGCCAATTGTCCGGGGCCCTAACGACTTTGGCCGATACTCTGCGAGGGACACCCCCCGACCTCAAGTTGGCGTTGGAGGGAACGGCGCGGCTTTCGGACACGCTCAACAAGCGCGACTCTGAACTGCGACGCCTGTTGTCGAACGCCAATGCCGTAACGGGCGTCCTCGCAAAGCGCAGCGAGCAGGTTGCCGGCCTGGTCACTGACTCGAACATCCTTCTGACTGCGGTACTGCAGCAACGCGACTCGCTCGATGCGCTGATGACCAACCTCACAGCGGTGTCCAAGCAGATTTCCGGCCTGGTCGACGACAACCGCGCTCAACTCAAACCGGCCCTCGACAACCTCAACGGTGTCCTGAAAATACTCGACGATCACAAGCAGGACCTGCAGCGCGTGCTGTTCCTGTTCAACCGCTATGCGATGACGTTTGGCGAGGTCCTGGGTTCGGGACCCTTCTTCAAGGCGTATCTGGCGAACTTGTTGCCCGGCCAGCTCGTCCAGCCGTTCACCGATGTTGCGTTCTCCGATCTCGGACTTGATCCGAACACGATGTTGCCCTCGCAGCTGACCGACCCTCCGACCGGCCAGCCGGCAACGCCGGCCCTGCCGATGCCGTTCCCGCGCACCGGCCAGGGCGGGGAGCCGCATCTGACATTGCCCGACGCCATCACCGGCAAACCCGGGGACCCCCGCTACCCGTACCGTCAGCCGCCCCCGGCACCGCCGCCCGGCGGGCCACCGCCTGGGCCGCCGGCCGAGGCGGCGCCGAACCAGCGATCGGTTCCGACGCCTTCGCCCTCACCTGTGTTCGTCCCTGCGCCCGGTGAGATTCCGCCGCTCGACTCGCCGCCGGTGTCAGAGTCCGCACCGCAGGCACCAGAAGGAGGCTCGTGATGGCGTCCGCCGAGACTTCAGCCGAGGTCCAGTCCATCCAAAGCGGGAAGCGCACGTTGCGCATCCTGCTCGCGGCCGGTCTCGTCGCGATGATCGCCGCCGCGGCGACGATGGTGGCCACACCATGGTGGGGACGGATTTCGAAAACAACCTACGAGGCATACTTCGTCAACACCAATGGGCTTTTCGTCGGTGATGAAGTCCGCATCCTGGGCATCGCGGTGGGATCGGTGGACAAAATCGAACCCCAGCCTGCCGCAAGCAAAGTCACCTTCTCGATCGATTCCCAGTACCCGGTGCCGGCCGACGCCAAGGCGGCGATCCTGTCACCGTCGCTGGTCACTGCCCGAGCCATCCAGCTCGTTCCCGCCTACTCCGGCGGACCGAAATTGGCCGCAGGCGCCTCGATTCCCTTGCAGCGCACAGCCGTTCCCGTCGAGTGGGACGATTTCAGAAAGCAACTGGAGAAGCTGACGCAGTCGCTGCAGCCGAACGCCTCCGGTCAGGTCAATGACCTGGGCGAATTCATCAACTCGGCCGCGGCGAACCTCCGCGGGCAGGGTGACACCGCCCGCGACACCCTCATCAAGCTCTCTCAAGCATTCTCTGCGCTCGGAGATCACAGCACCGACATCTTCGGCACGGTGCGCAATCTGCAGTTGCTGGTGTCCGCGTTGGCGTCCAGCAGCGACCTGCTGGCCGCCTTCAACCAGAACCTGGCCACTGCGACGACTGTGCTGTCAAATACTCCCGACGAGTTCGGCGATGCAGTCAAAGGCCTTGACCGTGCGCTTTCGGACCTGGGCGGCTTCGTCTCCGAGAACCGCGGGAGCCTCGGCGAGACGTTCGACCGGCTTGCCTCCGTCACAACCGCCCTCAATGAGAGCCGTCGAGAGATCAAGCAGTCGCTGCACATCGCGCCGTCGGTGTTCCAGAACTTCGTCAACATCTATCAGCCCGCGCAGGGAGCATTATCGGGCATTCTTGCGGCGAACAACTTCGCCGACACCATCCAATTCATCTGCGGCGCAGTGGAGGCGGCGTCGCGCAGAGGCTACGCGGATTCATCGAAGTTGTGCGTGCAATACCTGGCGCCGATCGTGAAGAACCGGGCGTACAATTTCCCGCCTTTGGGCTTCAACCCGTTCGTGGGCGCCCAGGCCCGCCCGAATGAGCTCACCTACAGCGAGGATTGGCTGCGGCCCGATTACGTTCCGCCCGCGCCGTCGTCCCCTGACGCGGCGCCGCAGGCCGCGGATGCCGGTGGGCCACCGTTGGCCGCTGAGGCGTCAGCAGATCCGCCGCCGCCCACGCCCGTGTCGACGGACCCCACCGTGGGCCTCTCGGGGCTGATGGTTCCCGGCCTCGCTGCGACCGAACCGACGCCCGACGGGGGAACCCCATGAAACGAGGTCTGGCAGCCATCGTGGGCGTTGCGTTGCTCGGCGCCGCGTCGGGATGCGGATGGCAGGGGCTGAACACTCTTCGGTTGCCCGGGACCGCCGGAGGCGGACCGGGGGCCTACACCATCCAGGCCCAATTGCCGGATGTGGTCACCATTCAACGGAATTCGTCGGTCAAGGTCGCGGATGTCAACGTCGGCACAGTGACGAACATCGAGGTGCAGGACTGGCACGCGCTGGTGACGATGCGTATCGACGGAGACGTGCATCTTCCCGCCAACGCCACCGCCAAGGTCGGGCAAACCAGCCTTCTGGGCTCGATGCACATTGCACTCGCACCGCCAACCGATGTGCCACCCCAAGGGCAGCTGAAGGACGGTTCGCTCATCCCGCTCTCCAGTGCCAGTACGTATCCGACCACCGAGCAGACGCTGGCCGCGGTGTCGGTGCTGCTCAACGGCGGCGGCCTGGGTCGGCTTCAGGAGATCGTCAATGCGTTCGCAAAGGCCCTGGACGGTCGCGAGGGCGACGCTCGCAGCCTGCTCACCCAGCTCGACACGTTCATCACTCAGGCGAACACACAGACCAACGACATCGTCGCCGCCATGGACGACCTGAATTCTCTTGCGGGCCAATTCGCCGCCCAGGATCCGGTGGTTGACCGCGCGCTCGCCACGCTGCCGAAGGGCTTGGCCGCCCTGGCCGAACAGCGTGACCAACTCGCCGATGCGATCGACTCCTTCGGGAAGTTCGGCGCCGTCGCGGCAGACACCGTCGACAAGAGCAAGGAATCGGTGGTCGCCAACCTCCGCAACATGGCCCCGGTGCTCAAGTCACTTGCCGACGCCGGTCCAGCCCTGACCAAAGGGCTGGACATGTTGACGACCTACCCCTGGCCAAAGTCCACCGTTGCCAATTGGTTCCGCGGCGACTACGCGAACATCACGATGATCATCGACCTGACACTGAGCCGACTCGACACCGGGATTTTCACCGGGACCCGTTTCGAAGGCGACCTCACCGAACTGGAGCGGCAGTGGGGCCGCACCATCGGGATGCAGCCGAGCCCAGCCACCGCCGGCAACCCGCTCACGTTCCCCTACCACGAAGGGGGGTACTGAATGCTGCGCCTGCCCCGCAACGTATGGATTCGCCTCGGGGTGCTGGCGGTGATCACAGCCCTGTTCGGCGGGCTGATGGTTTTCACGTACATGCAGGTGCCCGCCAACCTCTTTGGGCTGGGCCGGTACTCGGTCACGGTCAATCTGCCCTCTTCGGGTGGGCTCTATCCCCGTTCGGTGGTCAATTACCGCGGAACGCAGGTCGGTGAGGTCGACTCGGTCGAGGTGACTCGCGACGGAGTCAAGGCCGTGCTGTCGCTTCACTCCGACCAACCGGTGCCCGCCGATGTGGAGGCCGCGGTGCACAGTCGATCTGCCATCGGCGAGCAGTACATCGAGTTCGTCCCGCGGCCGGGTGCGAACGCCAACGAGCACCTGCGCGCGGGCGACGTCATCCCGGCGGGACAGGTCGAGGTTCCGGTCGACATCGGCGGCCTGCTCGACGCCACCAATCGGGCATTGAAGGCCATCCCGAACGACAACCTGCGTACCGTGATCGACGAGTCCTACAAGGCTGTCGGGGGTCTCGGACCGGAGCTGTCCCGGCTTGTCGACGGGTCAACGGCGCTGGCGATCGAGGGTGGGAGGACGGTCGATCCGCTGTCCAAGTTGATCGATGAGGCGCCGCCGGTGTTGGACTCGCAAGTGCAGACCGCGGATTCCATTGCGACCTGGGCTGATCGAATGGCGGCGATCACCGGCCAACTCAAGGCGCAAGACACCGCGTTCAGGGATCTGCTGACCCAAGGCGGACCTGCGCTGGAGCAGGGTCGTGCGCTGTTCGACCGGCTGGCACCCGCCCTGCCTGTGCTGCTGGCAAACCTCGTCAGCCTCGGTGAGATCGCGGTGACGTATCGCGCCGACCTGGAACAACTGCTGGTTCTCTTTCCGCAAGGGGTCGCCGTGATGGGGGGAGCCATCGTCCCCAACACCGCCACCAAGCAGGACTATCGCGGCATCTATCTGGACTTCAACCTCAATCTCAACCTGCCTCCGCCGTGTACGACCGGATTCCTACCTGCCAAGCAACGCCGCTCGCCTGCGCTTGTGGACGCCCCCGACCGGCCCGCCGGGGATCTTTACTGCCGGCTGCCGCAAGACTCGGCGTTCAACGTTCGCGGCGCGCGCAACATCCCTTGCGAGGCGTCGGCTAGTAAGCGCGCGCCAACCGTCGAAATGTGCGAAAGCGATCAGCCCTACGTTCCACTCAACGACGGCTTCAACTGGAAAGGCGACCCCAACGCCACACTGTCGGGCCAGGATGTTCCCCAACCTCCGGCAGACACTGCACCGCCGCCCCAGGGAGTGCTGCCGCCCTCACCGATCGCCACGACTATCTATGATCCGGCGACGGGCGAATACATTGGGCCTGATGGGCGCCGACATGTGCAGGGCGACCTGGTGACATCGCGCCCACACACCTGGCAGTCAATGTTGGTCCCGCCGGGCACGGCCTGAATCCTCAGGGCACGGAGCGTGTTTTGTCCGTCAGAAACGTGTAACCCTCACTGGGTGAGAACCGGGCGCTGAGCGCGAATCGGTCACCTCTGATCAGCGTTCGCCTCAGTTCGAGAGGCCGCGACCGGGCACAGCTCACTCGGGTAATCGCCAATGCCGCGGTGTCCTCATCAAGATCAAGAAGTGCGGAATCCTCGGGCGCTGGAATTACTGCCGTGATGTCTTCTCGGCCGCTCGTCAGCTGGATGCCGCAGCGTGCATCCAGTTCTATGTAGAGACCGGTGTGGGTGAAGTCGGCGGATAGCAGTGGCCTAGCCGTGCTAGCGGGGAGCCAGGCGCGATCGAGTGCCAGTGGCAGTCCTCCGGCCAGCCGAAGGCGTTCGAGATAGACCAATTCGGTGTCCGCGGCCGCATCGAGTGCGACCGCTACGCTTTCATCGGTCCGTAACTCGAGCGCGCGCACGACACTGTGCTGGCTCACCCCTGTTGCTTCGACGGCGGCGAACAAGCTGTAAAGGGCCCCGAGCGGTTGGGTGATGACGGGTCCGTGGGCGAGCCTGGTGGCTCGACCGCGTCCGGCGACGAGGACTCCGTCCTGGCGCAGCTGTCGCAGCGCTTCACGCACGGTATGTCGGCTCAAACCGTAGCTGGTGCTGAGTGCGTGCTCACCCGGAAAGACGTCGACGAATTCGCCAGTTGAAATGCGCCTGACCAGATCATCACGGAGTTGGGCCCACAACGGCAGTGGGCTGAATCTGTCCATCCGGCCGCTGAATTCTTCTGCGCTCACCGTTGTCTGCTCCGTCCAGTCCCTGGCGCAGCTTGCCAAGCAGTACATGTTAGCGCAGGTATCGCAGGTCGCCGGGCCTCGCACCGGTTGAGTGTCGGGCCCCGTCGGAAGTCGCTAGAACCATTGGGCGATCCGACGTTGCCTTTCCGGAGACTCAGCCCTCCTTCGGAGTGGAACCTGCCTGCCGGGGAATATACCCCTAGGGGTATATGTTGATGCTTACTGACAGGACATTCGCGAAGAAAAGGAAGATGACCATGACCGAGTTGAGTGCCTCCGACAGCGCTGTCGCCGTGGGCATGCCCCGAATCGGTGACCCCGCTCCGTCCTTTACCGCCGCTACGACGCAAGGGGAAATCAACTTTCCCGCCGACTATGCAGGCAAATGGGTCATTCTGTTCTCCCATCCGGCGGATTTCACGCCGGTCTGCACGAGTGAGTTCATGACATTCGCCGCCATGCAAGAGCAGTTCGCCGCCTACAACACCGAACTCGTCGGGCTGTCTGTCGACGGGCTGTACAGCCATATCGCTTGGTTGCGAACGATAAAGGACAAGATCGCCTTCCGGGATATGCGAGACGTCGAAGTCACGTTCCCGCTTGTCGAGGACGTCTCGATGGAAGTGGCCCGCAAGTACGGAATGATCATGCCAGGCGAGGATTCGACAAAAGCGGTGCGCGCTGTATTCGTCATCGATCCCAAAGGCGTGGTGCGGACCGTGATCTACTATCCGCTTTCGTTGGGCCGCAACTTCGATGAACTGTTGCGGGTCGTCAAGGCGCTTCAAACCGCCGACCACTTCGACGTGGCGACTCCCGCGGACTGGCGTCCCGGTGACCCGGTGATCGTGCCGCCTGCGGGCTCCTGTGGAACGGCGAAAGAACGCATGGACGGCGACGCCGATGGCGTGAAGTGTGAAGATTGGTTCTTCTGCACGAGGGAAATTCCCGCCGCCGAGGTGGAGTCCGCGATTCGGAAACGTGGCGCATGATCCGGCTTCACCGGACTGCCGGTCTCTGAGAGGAGGAGTGATGTGTTATCCGGCTCGGTGTGCGCGATGCGGCAATACCACGTGGGGCGGGTGCGGCCAGCACGTCGACAGCGTCATGGTCGCGATCCCGCCTGCCCAACGGTGTGTTTGTGGCGAAGTGCCCGATGACGATCCGCATGATCTGGGCTGCGGCAAGCGGCCTCATTCGGACGGTGTTAGAACACGATAGGCCACCGCAACATGATTCAGGCCGGTGCCGTGAGGCGCCGGCCTGAATTACGTTGTTGCTCAGGCAAGTCCCTTGAGCATCAGGTTCCAGTACATGAATGGCAACCCGTACTTCTTCAGATACCAGTAGACCCGGTGCGGCTTGGCGGGATCCAAACCCGGGAAGCTGGGTGTCATCTGCAGCGAGTAATCGAACTCCGCCAGCAGCATGTCGTGCGATGACGTGACGATTGGGCACGAGGAGTAACCGTCATATGTTGCCTGCAGCGGCAGACCCTTGATGAATGCGTCGATGTTCGCTACGACCACCGGCGCCTGATTGCGAATCGCCGCGCCGGTCTTGGAGTTCGGCGTCGAGCCGGCATCCCCGAGGGCGAACACGTTGGGATAGCGGACATGCTGCAACGTGTGTTTGTCGACCTCGACGTAGCCGTTGGCATCACCGGCCGCCAAGGTACTTGACTTGATCCACTCGGGCGCTGACTGGCGGGGTGCAACGTGAAGCACGTCGAAGGGCAGCGTGGCGTCGGTGCCGCCTTCGCCCGCGCTGGAGATCCCCACCTTGTGAGCTTCGGCGTCGACCGAGGTCACCTCCGAGTTGGTGTGCAGGGTGATGCCGTAGTTCGCGATGACCTTGTCGAGGTTGTCGGCGATTTCCGGAATACCGAAGATCCGGGGTGTCGGCACGACGAGGTGTACGTCAATGTCGTTGAGTACCCCTTGCTTTCGCCAATAGTCACTGGCTAGATAGGCGATCTTCTGCGGCGCGCCTGCGCACTTGATGGGACCGGACGGCATCATGAAGACAGCGGTCCCCGATGTCGTGTTTCGGATGAAGTCCCAGGTGCGCGGCGCGAGGTCGAATCGATAGTTCGAGGACACGCCATTACGACCCAAAGTGTCCTCCAGACCCTCTGTGCGGTTCCAGTCGAGCTGGATGCCCGGGCAGACGACCAGCACCTCATATCCGTAGACTGCTCCGTCCTCACAAGTGACGGTTCGGTTCTCGGGATCGACGGTCGATGCGGCCTTCTTGATCCACGTCGCCTGTTTCGGCATCACCGATGCCTCTGGCCGTGCCGTCGTCGACGCCTTCGCCTGTCCGCCGCCGACGAGAGTCCACAGCGGCTGGTAATAGTGCGTTTCCGAGGGTTCGATGATCGCTACATCGGAATAGCCTTTGCGCAACAGCCTTGCCGCTACCGTGATTCCAGCGGTGCCGCCCCCGATGACGAGGATGCGGTGCATGTTAGTGATCATGAATTTCGGTCCTTTTCAAGCGGTTTGGATGGTTTGGTGCCAGGCTTCGTAGCCGCCGAGGATGTCACTGACATCGACGAAGCCGCGCTGGCGCAGCATGCTCGCGGCCACCGACGACCGGTACCCTCCTGCGCAGTAGACAACGGTCGGCACCGTGGGGTCGAGCTCGTCGAGCCTGCCGGTCAGCTGGGCCACAGGGATATTGATGGCGCCGGGAATCACGCCGGCCTCCACCTCGCCGGGATTGCGGACATCGACGATCTGTATGCCGGCGACATCGGCAGCGCGTTCGGCGAACGCCTTGGCGGTCAATCGCGAAGCGACCTCGACGTCATCTTGATGTTCGTACATGGCCTTGAACGGCGACGCGAGGAAACCGATCACACGGTCGAATCCGATCCTGCCGAGCCGGTTTTTGCCTTCGCGCTCCTGTCCGGGTTCGGTGAACAAGACGATGTCGACATCCGGCGGAAGGATCGAGCCGGCGAACTCGGCATAGCGCCCCTCGAGCCCGATGTTGATCGCCCGGCGCAGGTGCCCTTGGGCGAACTCTTCCGGGCTGCGGCCATCGACCAGCAGGGCGCCGGCATCCAGGGCCTTGCACACCTGTTCGTAAGACATCGGCTCGGGCCGCTTGTTCTCATCGAGCAGTCCGTGCTCTTTTCGGTTGAGGATCGCGTCGTACACAAAATAGCCAGGTGCGGGTGGCTGGCCTTCGGTGACCAGCTGCATGAATGTGGGCTTGTCCGGTGCGAGCAGCGCATAGTTCGATGCTTTCTGATCGCCGATCGTCGACCACCGCTCCGTTGAAAGGTTCTTGCCGCAGGCCGAGCCTGCGCCGTGGGCCGGATAGACCCGGGTCGCGTCGGGCAGCGTCATCAGCTTGTTGTGCAGCGAATCGTAGAGCTTGTCGGCGAGCTCATCTCTGGTGAATCCGATCGATGCCAACAGGTCGGGGCGGCCCACATCGCCGATGAACAAGGCGTCACCGGTCAGGACGCCGTAGGGGACCTGGTCGTCGGCATGCTCATAGACCACGATGCTCAACGACTCTGGGGTGTGCCCGGGAGTGTGGCGGAACTCCAGCGCCACGTCTCCGAGCGAATAGCGCTCACCGTCGGCCACCCCCATGAACTCGAACTCCGCTTCGGCGACGGATGAGTAAACGATTCGTGCACCGGTCGCCTTCGCAAGCTCCAGGTGACCGGAAAGGAAGTCGGCATGAAAGTGCGTCTCGATGACCAGCTCGATCGTGAATCCGAACTTCTTGGCATCAGCTAAGTACTCCGCCACGTCGCGCTGTGGGTCGACGATTACCGCGCGCCCACTCGTCTCGTCGCCGATCAGGTACGACGCGTGCGACAAGCAGTCCAGGTAGTACTGGATGAACTTCATTGGTCCTTTCCCTTCCGCTGATACCTTGGGGGGTATATAACTCCGTATGCCGAAGTCTACGCACGGGGGTTTTCAGGTCAACGGGACCAAAGTCACCAATTACCTGGCAGGGGACCCAGGCATGCGGGTGTGCTCACGCGCGGGGTTTCGCCAAGCCCGTCCGCAGAGGCGTCGGGTTTGTTTCGCCCCGTGCAGACTTGCGAGCAGTCGGGGCGGTTAGGCAGCGAAGCGAGCAGCGCGCGCCTGATCGAAGCGGTCGAGCACCACCGCCGCCACTTGGCGGTGTGCTCCCAGCGGCGCGGCCATTTCAATTCCTTGGGTGCCGGCGAATGCCGCGACGCGATCGATGATCTTGCCGGGTGCAAGGAACCAAGGTGCGATGACCAGACGGTCTGCCCCGCCACGTCGCAGCAGATCTGCGGCCTCGTCCAGCCCCGGTCGTGGTCCGGTGGCGAACGCCGTCGTCACAGTCCATCGTGTCGTCAGGGTCAGCTTGCGCGCGACCGATTCGGTGCGGGCATTCGCCCCCTGACGAGATGAACCGACCGCAGCGACGAGCACGCCTACTTCGCGATCGAGCCGTGATATGGCGGACTGCTCGACTCGTTGGCGTAGCACTTCGATCAACCGGTCGTCTTCGCCGAGCACGCTCGCCTGGTGCGTATCCGTGCCCGACTCGGCGATGATCGCCGGTATGTCGGCTCGGGCGTGATAGGCGTCAGCGAGAAGAAGCGGGACGACGACCGAGCCAATCGGCACGATGGGAAGTACAGCGCGCAGGTTAGGGAAGCTCTTCTCGCAGAATGCGATTCGCACGTCGAGCGATGGACGCAATTGACGCACGCCGTCCGCGATAGCGCGCGCCGTCGACGCGGATCTCGGGTCCGTACTGCCGTGCGCGGTCAGGACGAGTGAACTCACGACGCGTGCAACCCGCATTCCGTCTTGGTCGAGCCGGCCCAGCGACCGCTTCGCGGATCGGCCCCCTCGTCCGGCTTCGCGGTGCACGGCGCGCAACCGATGGACGGATACCCCTCGAAGACAAGAGGATTGACGAGTACGTCATTCGCTTCGATGTAGGCCTGGATCTCCTCGTCGGTCCACGCCGCGATCGGGTTGATCTTCACCAAGTTGAACGCCTTGTCCCAGCTGATCAGCGGCGCATTGGCTCGTGTGGCCGCCTCGACACGGCGAATTCCGGTCACCCATGCCGAGTATCCGCGCAGCGCCTTGCTCAGCGGCTCGACCTTGCGCATCCGGCAGCAGGCGTTGGGCTCGCGCGCGAACAGGTCCTTTCCGAACAACTCATCCTGCTCGGCGACGGTCTTCTCGGGGGCCACGTTGATGACATTGATGTCGTAGACCGCCTCGGCCGCGTCACGCGTTCCCATCGTTTCCACAAAGTGATAACCGGTGTCCAGAAAGAGCACGTCTACGCCGGGACGCACTCTGGATGCCAGATCAACGAGCACCCCGTCCTGCATGTTCGATGCGACGACATATCCCTTCGCCGCGGGGTCTCGCGCTCCGGTGTGCGTGCCGAAGATCTCATCGGTCCAGCGCAGCAGTTCGATAGCAGTGGCGCCTGCGAGCTCAGCCGCCCCCCGCTCGGCCAACCTCTGCATGTCGGTTTCGATTATCGTCATCGGTTTCCTTGTCTCGTAGCGCCGCCGCTCATCGCAGGTCCGCCTCGTCCGCCCTGAGCGCCCACGTCGCGAAACGCTCGCCTTGATCGCGTTGTTTCACGAAGTTGCGGACAACCCGGTCGATGTAGTCACCCAGTTCGCTGGAGAGCACTTTGTGCTGGCGCAGCTTGCGGCCGAAACCACTGTCGAGGCCGAGGCTGCCGCCCAGGTGAACCTGGAAGGCCTCGACCGAGCCGCCTTCGCCGTCGTCGACCATCTGGCCCTTGAAGCCGATGTCGGCGATCTGAATGCGTGCACACGAGTTCGGGCACCCGTTGAGATTGATGGTGATCGGCACGTCCAGCTGGGCGTTGATGTCCTCCAGCCGCTTTTCCAGCTCGGGCACCAAACCCTGGGAGCGCTTGCGGGTCTCGGCGAACGACAGCTTGCAGAACTCGATGCCCGTGCAGGCCATCAGATTCTTCCGCCAGGGTGACGGGCGCGCGGGCAGACCGAGTCGTTCCAGCCCAGCGATGACCTCATCGAGTTTGTCGTCGGGGACGTCCAGCACGATCAGCTTTTGGTACGGCGTGAACCGAATCCGATCGGAGCCTGCAGCTTCGGCGATATCGGCGACCTTGGAAAGGATGGAGCCAGACACCCGCCCGGCTATCGGCGCGACACCGACCGCGTTGAGCCCGTTCTTGAGCTTCTGAACGCCGACATGGTCAACCGGGTGCACCAGTGGTTCGGGCGCAGGCCCGTCGATCAGCTTGCGGCCCAGGTATTCCTGCTCCAGGACGTCACGGAATTTCTCCACGCCCCAGTCCTTGATCAGAAACTTCAGCCGCGCCTTGGAACGCAGTCTGCGGTAGCCGTAGTCGCGGAACACTGACACCACGGCCTCCCAGACATCGGGTACCTCGTCAAGTGGCACCCAAGCGCCGACTCGTTGACCCAACATCGGATTCGTCGACAAACCCCCGCCGACCCACAGGTCCAGACCAGGGCCGTGCTCGGGATGGTTGACGCCGATGAAGGCCACGTCGTTGACCTCATGGCAGACGTCCTGCAGCCCCGAGACTGCGCTTTTGAACTTGCGAGGCAGGTTGGAGTACTCGGGCTTGCCTATGTACCGGCGGACGATCTCGTCGATCGCGGGGGTGGCGTCGAGCACCTCGTCAACCGAATCCCCGGCCAATGGAGAGCCCAGAACGACACGTGGGCAGTCGCCGCACGCCTCGGTGGTCTGCAGCCCGACGGCGTCGAGACGCTTCCAGATCTCGGGCATGTCCTCGATCTGGATCCAGTGGTATTGCACGTTTTCGCGGTCGGAGATGTCGGCCGTGTCGCGGGCGAACTCGGTGGAAATCTCGCCCAGTGTGCGAAGCGCTGCGCTCGACAGGGAACCGCCGTCGCACCGGACGCGCAGCATGAAGTATTTGGCCTCGAGGAGGTCGATGTTCTCGTCGCCGGTCCACGAACCGTCGTAGCCTTGCTCGCGCTGCGTGTACAGGCCCCACCAGCGCATCCGGCCGCGGAGGTCCTGTTTGTCGATGGAATCAAAGCCCTGCTGCGCGTAAATGTTCTCGATGCGGGCGCGCACGTTGAGCGGGTTGTCGTCCTTCTTGATCTGCTCATTGGCGTTGAGGGGCTCGCGGTAGCCGAGCGCCCACTGGCCCTCGCCGCGCGGGCGCTTGACCGCCGCCGGCGAGCCGGCACGTGTGTTCGGTGCGGTGGTCATAATGGTTGGGCTCCTTAACGGAGCCGGATCGCGCGTGAACACCAGAGCTGTCCGGAGGCGCAGATCCGGCAGCCAGCTGGGAATTACAGATGGGCGGGACTACGACATCAAGGCAGACAACAACACGTGCAAACGCGTTTGAAGTCGACATGCCGCCGCACCACCAGCGAGACGCGCTGGGGGAAGATGCGGGCGGTAGTCACGGGGACAATTGTGCCATGGATACCGGCGTAGTCGCTAACCGGGAGGAAATCGCACTGAAATCGAGCGACAGGGCTCACGTCAACCTGCCCGCCATGAGGCCGACGCCGGGCAGGCCCCTCGGGCTGTACATCCACGTGCCGTTTTGCGCGACTCGCTGCGGATACTGCGACTTCAACACCTATACGCCCGCCGAATTGGGCGGTGCGAATCCCGGAACGTGGCTGTCGGCGCTGCGAGTTGAACTGCGCCTGGCCGCCCGGCACCTGGCTTCGGTCCCCGAGGTGCAAACCGTTTTCGTCGGCGGCGGAACGCCGTCGATGCTCGGCGGTGACGGCCTGGCCGCCGTGCTCGACGCGGTGCGGGAGAACTTCGTCCTGGCGAGCGACGCCGAGGTGACCACCGAGGCCAACCCGGAGTCGACGTCGCCGCGGTTGTTCGACGCGCTGCGACTCGCCGGGTTCACCCGGGTGTCGCTCGGCATGCAGTCTGTCGCCGCGCACGTGCTCGCCACCCTGGACCGCGTTCATTCGCCGGGCCGGGCGCCCGCGGCCGCGCGCGAAGCTCTGGCGGCCGGGTTCGACCACGTCAACATCGACCTTATCTACGGCACCCCTGGAGAGTCCGACGACGACCTGAAACGGTCGATCGACGCCGCCCTGGAAGGAGGCGTTGATCACATCTCGGCCTACGCGCTGACCATCGAGGAGGGCACGGCGATGGGCCGCCGGGTGCGGCGCGGGGAGATGTCGCCCACCGACGACGACGTGCTCGCCCATCGATACGAGATTGCCGACGCGCGACTGCGCGCCGCGGGCTTCGACTGGTACGAGGTGTCCAACTGGAGCAGGCCGGGCGGCGAGTGCAGACACAACCTCGGCTACTGGGACGGTGGCCAATGGTGGGGTGCAGGGCCCGGAGCACACGGCTATGTCGGTTCGACGCGATGGTGGAATGTCAAGCATCCCAACGCTTATGCCCAAGCGGTCGGTGAAGGGCGGCTGCCGGTGGCCGACTTCGAACAGCTGGACGACCGCGCGACGCACACCGAGGACGTGATGTTGCGGCTGCGGCTGCGAACCGGGATGCCGCCCGAATCGCTGGACGACCACGAACGCGAACGCGCCCGGATCGCCGTCGGCGACGGGTTGCTGAGCGTCGAGGGGCAGCGGCTGGTGCTCACCGATCGCGGCCGGCTGCTGGCCGATGCCGTGGTGCGCACCGTGCTCGACTGACGATCTGCGTCCGCGGCAACGGACGTCACGGGCACAGGTGACCTTCAGGGAGGCGCGGAGCATCGAATGCATGGCCGAAAAGGCGTCCGACAGGTCCATCCTCGCGGATGCGTTGGCGCGCCTGCCCGCCGACCAGCGCACTGTTCTCTTCCGCGCCCACTATCTCGGCCAATCCGTCGCCGACATCGCTGCGCTCGAGCGGGTTTCGGCCGACACGGTAAAGCTCCTGCTGCACCATGCGCTCTACGCGCTGCGGATGCCGGTGCAGGAGAGGCGTGCCGGGTGATCGACGCCGAGCCTATCCGCGCGAAAGCGCGCGGCCGAAGTACCGTTTTCACATGGCCTTCGATGCAGCAGCCATTGGGCGCGCGTTCTCCGAGCACCGGTTCGACGATGCGCTCTCCTACCTCGCCCGCGACGTGCGGTGGACGATCGTCGGCTACATGGTGCTCGAGGGCGCCGACGCGGTCCGGCGCACGTGTCGGGAGACCGCCGCCAGCCTGGAGGACACCACGGCCACCTACGACCGCTGCGTCGTGGCGGCGGGGTCCGACGTGGTGGCCGTCGACACCTTCGTCCGCTACACCGGCCCCGGCGGCCTCACCGCGGTCGCCAGCTGCGACATCTACGAGTTCGCCGGTGAGCAGATCGCCGCGATCACCTCTTATGCCGTCGAAGTCGACCCGGAGTCCGCCGGTTCGCAGCCCCCGCCGCACTAGCGCTACCTAGTGACTTGGGCGTGCGCAGTCGCGCCGAACGCAACCCAGCACGCCGAAATCGCACTAGCGCTGACCTAACAGAGCCTTTGGTGAACTGCAGCCATGAAGAAAATGCATGCAGCAGTCATCGGCATCGCCTGCACGGTGGCAGCGATATCGCTCTCGGCCACCGCGTCGGCCGCACCCCTCGACGGACCGTTGATCGAAACCACCTGCTCCTACGAACAGTTGACGGCCGCGCTACAGGTGCAGGCCCCGCAGGCGTCGGCGCGACTGGCCGACTCACCCGACGCCCAGGCCCGGTTGCGCGACCTGATCGCACTGCCGGTCGACCAACGACGGCAGCGGATACAGGGCTTTCTGGACCGCAACCCCGATGTGCGCGCCATGATCGACGACAAGCGCAACACCCCTGAGGGGCAGCAGAAGATGCAGATGGCGGCGCAGGTCGCCAACACCTGTCACGACTACTGACAGGCAGGCAGCGTCACCGTGACCAACAGCCCGCCGTCGGGCCTGCCCGACGCATGCACCGCGCCGCCGTGCGCCGCCGCGACCGAGCGCACGATCGACAACCCCAGACCCGCCCCTCGGCTGGTCGGCGATGCGGTGGTGTCGGTGATGCGTTCGGAGTGCAGCCGCCGGAACGGCTCGAACAGCCCGCCGATCTGATACGGCGCGATGACGGGCCCGGTGTTCTCGACGCTCAGCCTGGCGGTGTGTCCGTCACCCGAGACGGTGACGAAGACCCAGCCGGCCTCGACGTTGTATCGAACCGCGTTGTCGACGAGGTTGCCGGCGATGCGTTCGAGCAACGCGGGATCGCCCGCCGTCGCGGCGGGTGTCAGCGCCGAGCGCACGTCGACAGCCGCGCGCTGTGCGGCCATGGCGGAGACGTCTATTGCGCGGCGGGCGATTTCGGCGAGATCGACGCGACTTCTGTGCTCGATGAGCTGTTCGCTGCTCGCCAATACCAGCAGCCCGTCGATCAGACGCTCGTTGCGGTGGTTGACCTCCAGCAGCGTCTCGCCGAGCCTGCGGGTGGACGCGGGTGCCTCCGGATCGGCGAGTGCGACTTCGATGAGCGTGCGGTTGATGGCCAGCGGCGTGCGCAGCTCATGCGAGGCGTTGGCCACGAAGCGGTGCTGCCCGTCGAAGGCGCGGTCCAGGCGTTCCAGCATGGCGTCGAAAGTGTCGGCGAGTTCCTTGATCTCATCGTCGGGTCCGTCCAGCGCGATGCGCTCGTGCAGGTTGCGATCGGCGACGCGGCGCGCCGTCGCCGTCACGTTCTGCAGCGGCGCGAGCGCGCGTCCGGCGAGCAGCCAGCCGAAGCCGCCGGCCGCGACACCGACCGCGCCCAGGGAGACCAGCGACCAGACCAGCATGCCCCGCAACGTCTGTCGACGTTCCTGCTCGGCCTGGTCGGCGATGGCGCCGAGGAAGCTGTCGATGACCGGGCGGTTGCGCAGGCCTCGTTCCTCCAGGAACTGTCTGACGACGCCCTGCGCTTCGGCGGGCCGGTTGGGAAGCGACTGCGCGAGATAGGCGAAGTTCAGCCCGATCAGGATCGCCCCCGCGAGGAAGAACGCGACGGCGTACAGGGCCGTCAGCCGCACCCGAATGGTCGATCGCCGCTCGTTCATCGGAGCCGGTATCCCACGCCGGGCTCGGTGTCGATCACCGGCGGATCGCCCAGTTTTCGGCGCACCATCATGATGGTGTAGCGGACCACGCCGGTGAACGGGTCGATGTGTTCGTCCCACGCCTTTTCCAGCAGATGTTCCGCCGACACGAAACCGCCGTCGGCGAGCAACAGCTCGGTGAGCACGGCGAACTCCTTGCGGGACAACGAGATCGGTGTGCCGTCGCGGGTCACCGCGCGCTGATGCGGGTCCAGCCGAATACCGTTGCGCTCCAACACCGGGGGAGCTGCCGGCCTCGCCCTGCGGGCCAGCGCTTGAATCCTTGCGACCAGTTCGTCGAACGCGAACGGCTTGACGAGGTAGTCGTCTGCGCCCAGCCCCAGGCCGGCCACCCGGTCGACGACCGCGGTGGCCGCCGTCAGCATCAGAATGCGCGTCGCCCCATCGGATTCGGTCAAGGTTCTGCACACCTCGTCGCCCGACACCTTGGGCAGGTCGCGGTCGAGCACCACGACGTCGTAGTCGTTGACTCCCGTGCGCTCCAGGGCGGCCGCGCCGTCGTAGACCACGTCGACGGCCATCGCGTGCCGACGCAGACCCTCCGCCACTGCGTCGGCCATCAGCCGTTCGTCCTCGACGACTAGAACTCGCATTCCACCATCGTCCCGCCCCGCAGCAGGACGTGCCGCGTCAGCATGAGCGGTGACGCGGCACGCCTGCTCATCGGTGCTACAAAATGCCCGGTCCGGGAAGGCCCCAGCCGGCCCCGGGGAGCACCCCGAGTCCCGACGCGGGCCCGCCGACACCCCCGAGTCCGACACCGGGCAGCCCGAAGCCCGCGCCCGGCAGCACACCCAAGCCCGAGAGCGGTCCACCGACACCGCCCAGGCCCGGTCCGGGCAGAATGCCGGGTCCGGGCGCGCCCCACCCGATACCCGGATCGGCGGCGGCGACGCCGGACGTGCTGATGACGGGCAGCACGGCAAGAGCCGCAGCGGCCGCCAACACCGCTGCTGCCGAGCGCATTACGGCACGTTTGGTTCTCATACGCAGTCCTTTCGGTTGGATTGAGCATGATCGATCGTGCCGACACCGGTGTTTGGGTGGCGTGAGGAGAAAAGCGCCCGGCCTGCGGGCGCGACCGCGGCAGTTAGATCTGCTGCGCGACGGGCATGTCCATGTCGAAAACCCGGGCGTGCAGCACGATTCGGTTGCGCAGCGCGGCGCGCACCGCGCGGTGCAGACCGTCTTCGAGGTAGATCACCCCGCGCCAGCGCACGGCATGCGGGAACAGGTCGCCGTAGAACGTCGAATCCTCCGACAGCAGCCGATCCAACTGCAGCACGGTCGTCGTGGTCACCAGCTCGTCCAGGCGGATCTGCCGCGGCGGTATCTGCGACCATTGTCGATAGGTCAGCCCGTGATTGGGATACGGCTTGCCATCGAGAACGCCTTTGAAGATCACCTGCCCGCCATCCTTCGACTTGCCCCGCGTGGCGACGGCTTCACCATGATCAGAGGCTAGTCGCAACCGGGTGATCCGCCAGGCGAACGCCGCGCAGAGGCGACCCAGCGGCGACTCGGCGGCGCGAGGGGGCGGCGAGGCGGCATAGCCGCTGCTGGTAACCGTAAAATGGATTGTTCCAGGAGGTGACGAGATGGGTAGTGCCGACGACCGTCGGTTCGCGGTGCTGCGCGCCATCGTCGCCGACTTCGTGGCGACGCAGGAGCCCATCGGCTCGAAGACGCTCGTCGAGCGGCACAACCTGGGGGTGTCCAGCGCCACGGTGCGCAACGACATGGCGGTGCTGGAGGCCGAGGGCTACATCACCCAGCCGCACACCAGCTCGGGCCGGGTGCCCACCGAGAAGGGCTACCGCGAGTTCGTCGACCGGCTCGACGACATCAAGCCGCTGTCGACGTCCGAGCGGTCGGCGATCCTGAAATTCCTCGAAACCGGCGTTGACCTCGACGATGTGCTGCGGCGCGCGGTGCGGCTGCTGGCGCAGCTGACCCGCCAGGTCGCCATCGTGCAGTATCCGACGCTGTCCACGTCCACGGTGCGCCACCTGGAGGTCGTCGGGTTGACGCCCGCGCGGCTGCTCCTGGTCGTGATCACCGACTCCGGCCGGGTGGACCAGCGCATGGTCGAGCTCGGCGACACCATCGACGACCACCAGGTCTCCCAGCTGCGCGAGATGCTCGGCCAGGCGCTCGAGGGGAAGCGGCTGGCGGCGGCGTCGGTCGCGGTGTCCGACCTGGCCGCCCACATGGACGGCACCGGCGGGCTGGGCGACGCGATCGGTCGGTCGGCGACGGTCCTGTTGGAATCCCTGGTCGAGCACACCGAAGAGCGGCTGCTGCTGGGCGGCACCGCCAACCTGACCCGCAACACCGCCGACTTCGGCGGGTCGCTGCGCTCGGTGCTCGAGGCGCTCGAGGAGCAGGTGGTGGTGCTGCGGTTGCTGGCCGCCCAGCAGGAGGCGGGTAAGGTCACGGTCCGCATCGGACACGAGACCGAGGCCGAGGAGATGGCGGGCACTTCGGTGGTCACCACGACCTACGGCAGTATGGGGACCGTCTACGGCGGCATGGGTGTGCTCGGGCCCACTCGAATGGACTATCCGGGAACGATCGCCAACGTCGCCGCCGTTGCTCTGTACATCGGCGAAGTCCTGGGTAACCGGTAGACACGCGAGGAACGCAACAAACCGTCGCAACGGTAGGGAAGGTCAGGGAGTGGCACGCGACTATTACGCCATGCTCGGGGTGAGCAAGGGCGCGAGCGATTCGGAGATCAAGCGCGCGTACCGCAAGCTGGCCCGCGAACTGCATCCCGACGTCAACCCCGACCAGGAGGCCCAGGCGCGTTTCCAGGAGATCAGCGTCGCCTACGAGGTGCTCAGCGACCCGGAGAAGCGCCGCATCGTCGACCTCGGCGGCGACCCGCTGGAGTCCGCGGGCGCGGCGGGGGCCAACGGCTTCGGCGGCTTCGGCGGCCTCGGCGACGTGTTCGAGGCCTTCTTCGGCGGTGGAGCCACTTCCCGCGGGCCGATCGGGCGGGTTCGGCCCGGCGCCGACTCGCTGCTGCGGATGCGGCTGGACCTGCAGGAGTGCGCGACCGGGGTGACCAAGCAGGTCACCGTGGACACCGCCGTGCTGTGCGACCTGTGCCAGGGCAAGGGCACGCATGGCAACTCACGGCCTGCCACCTGCGACACGTGCGGCGGCCAGGGCGAGATCCAGACGGTCCAGCGCTCGCTTCTCGGTCAGGTGATGACGTCGCGGCCGTGCCCGGTGTGCGGCGGGGTGGGCGAGGTCATCCCGGACCCGTGCCACCGCTGCGGCGGCGACGGCCGGGTGCGCGCCCGGCGCGAGATCAGCGTCAAGATCCCCGCGGGCGTCGGCGACGGCATGCGAGTGCGGCTGGCCGCGCAGGGCGAGGTCGGTCCCGGCGGCGGGCCCGCGGGCGACCTGTACGTCGAGGTCCACGAATCACAGCACGACACCTTCGTCCGTGACGGCGACGACCTGCACTGCACGGTCTCGGTGCCGATGGTCGACGCGGCGTTGGGCACCTCGGTGACCGTCGACGCGATCCTGGACGGGCCGACGGAGATCACCGTCGCCGCGGGCACGCAGCCGGGATCGGTGACCACGCTGCGGGGCCACGGCATGCCCCACCTGCGGTCCGGGGTGCGCGGTGACCTTCACGCCCACATCGACGTCGTCGTCCCGGCGCGACTGGACCACGACGACATCGAACTGCTGCGCCAGTTGAAGGAGCGCCGCACCCGCGACGTCGCCGAGGTGAAGTCCGCCCAGACGAGCAGTTCCGGCGGCGGGCTGTTCAGCCGGCTTCGCGAGACCTTCACCGGCCGCTGACGGCGGAATGAGCTGTGCCTGATTCTCTTCGCGCAGGCGCTCATCGGGCACTCTTCTACGTCGACGCCCTGCCTGAGGTCGACGACCCGGTTGTCGTCGACGGCGATGAGGGTTTCCACGCCGCCAACGTGCGCCGGATCAGGGTCGGCGAACAGCTTGACCTGTCCGACGGCGCGGGCGTGGTGGCGCATTGCGTGATCGACGAGGTCGGCAAGGCCAGGCTGACGGCCCGGGTGCTGGAGCGCTGGACCGTCGAACCTCCGACGCCGACGGTCACCGTCGTGCAGGCGCTGCCCAAATCCGACCGCTCCGAGCTGGCCATCGAGCTGGCCGCCGAGGCGGGAGCCGACGCGTTCGTGGCCTGGCAGGCGCAGCGCTGCGTGGCGCGCTGGGACGGCGGCCGGGCGGACAAGGGGCTGCGGCGGTGGCGCGCCGTGGCCCGGGCGGCCGCCCGTCAGTCGCGTCGGCCGCACATCCCGACCGTCGACGGTGTGCTGAGCACCGATGCGTTGGTTGCCCAGGTCCGGGCGGCGGTCTCCGCGGGTGCGGCGGTGTTGGCGTTGCACGAGTCGGCCTCGGAGCCGCTAACCAAACTGTCTCTGAGGCAAGCTGATTCGCTGATGCTGCTGGTCGGCCCGGAGGGCGGTATCGCCGAGGACGAACTCGCCGCGTTGTCGGAGGCGGGCGCGAAGGCCGTCCGGCTGGGGCCGACGGTGCTGCGAACGTCGACGGCCGCGGCCGTCGCGCTGGGAGCGCTGGGCGTGCTGACCGGGCGTTGGGACTGACGTCGTCTACCGGCGTCGTCGCAGGTAAACATTGGGACGGGTAGGCGCGCGGCGGTAAACTGGGTATCCAGCACGAACGATATCGGCAAGAACCCGGAAAGCAGGCAGAAAACCCCACGTGACGCCCAGCGAGACGAACGCTGACTCGGAGACACCCGTCCGCAGCAGCATCAATGTTCCGCCCGACCTCGTCGTGGGCCTGCTCGGCTCCGCTGACGAGAATCTGCGCGCGCTCGAGCGCGTTCTGGCTGCCGACATCCACGCCCGCGGCAACGCGCTCACTCTGTCCGGCGAACCCGCCGATGTGGCGCTGGCCGAGCGGGTCATCTCCGAACTGATCGCGATCGCGGCCAGCGGGCAACCGCTGACCCCGGAGGTGGTGCGGCACAGCGTCGCGATGCTCACCGGCACCGAAGGTGAATCGCCAGCCGAGGTGCTCACGCTGGACATCCTGTCGCGGCGCGGCAAGACCATCCGCCCGAAGACGCTGAACCAGAAGCGGTATGTAGATGCCATCGACGGGCACACCATCGTTTTCGCCATCGGGCCCGCGGGTACCGGTAAGACGTATCTGGCGATGGCCAAAGCCGTCCGCGCGCTGCAGACCAAGCAGGTGTCGCGGATCATCCTCACCCGGCCTGCGGTGGAAGCCGGTGAGCGCCTTGGCTTCCTGCCAGGCACGCTGAGCGAGAAGATCGATCCGTATCTGCGG
The DNA here is from genome assembly GCF_003347205.1 of Mycolicibacterium moriokaense. Taxonomy (GTDB): domain Bacteria; phylum Actinomycetota; class Actinomycetes; order Mycobacteriales; family Mycobacteriaceae; genus Mycobacterium; species Mycobacterium moriokaense_B. The sequence goes on along the minus strand of NZ_QQBJ01000002.1, from coordinate 105,566 downwards.
CCGCTGTACGACGCGCTGCACGACATGATGGATCCCGAGTTGATCCCGAAGCTGATGAGCGCCGGTGTGATTGAGGTGGCGCCGCTGGCGTACATGCGTGGCCGCACGATATCGGATGCATTCATCATTCTCGACGAGGCGCAGAACACCACCGGCGAGCAGATGAAAATGTTCCTCACCCGACTCGGCTTCGGCTCGAAAATGGTTGTCACAGGCGATATCACGCAGATCGACCTTCCCGGCGGCGCCAACTCCGGTCTGCGCTCAGCGGTGCAGATCCTCGACGGGGTCGAAGACATCCACATCGCCGAGCTCACCAGCTCCGACGTCGTGCGACACCGGTTGGTTGGCGAAATCGTAGACGCCTACGCAAGATTCGAAGAGCCGGGACTGATGAACCGGGCGCAACGCCGCGCCGGTGGCAATCGGCCGCGGCGATAAGCAGGTAAGTTCGAGCATGAGTATTGAGGTTTCCAACGAGTCCGGCGTCGACGTCTCCGAAGAAGAACTAGTCAGCGTCGCGCGCTTCGTCATCCGGAAGATGAAAGTCCATCCCGCTGCCGAGCTTTCGATGGTGCTGCTCGACACAGCCGCGATGGCCGACCTGCACATGCGCTGGATGGACCTGCCCGGCCCGACCGACGTGATGAGCTTCCCGATGGACGAGCTCGAACCCGGCGGGCGGCCCGACGCACCCGAACCGGGCCCGTCGATGCTCGGCGACATCGTGCTGTGCCCGCAATTCGCCGCCGACCAGGCCAAGACGGCCGGGCACACGCTGGGCCAGGAACTCGCCCTGCTGACGGTGCACGGTGTGCTGCACCTGCTCGGCTACGACCACGCAGAACCCGCCGAAGAGAAGGAAATGTTCACGCTGCAACGCCAATTGCTGGAGGAGTGGGTGGCCGATCAGGTCGAGGCATACCACCAGGACCGTCAGGTCGAGAAGGATCGGCGGCTGCTGGACAAGTCTCGATACTTCGACGAACCGTGACCGGCATAGGTTCGCTGCTCGGCGCGATCGCGCTGATCGGCTTCGGCGGGCTGTTCGCGGCCATCGACGCGGCCATCAGCACGGTGTCGATCGCCCGCGTCGAAGAGATGGTGCGCGACGAGCGTCCGGGTGCCGTCCGGCTGGCGCGAGTGATCACGGAACGTCCCCGCTACATCAACCTCGTTGTGCTGCTGCGCATCGCGTGCGAAATCACCGCAACGGCGCTGCTGGTCGACTACCTCTATGAGCACCTGGGCCTGGACTGGGGCCTGGTCGCCGCGGCCGCGATCATGGTCGTCGTCAGCTTCGTGGTGATCGGAGTCGGCCCGCGCACGCTGGGCAGGCAGAACGCGTACACGATCGCGCTGGGCGCTGCCGTTCCGCTGCAGGCGATTTCGGTGCTGCTGACCCCGATCAGCCGACTGCTCGTGTTGATCGGTAACGCGCTGACGCCGGGTCGTGGGTTCCGCAACGGGCCCTTCGCCTCGGAGATCGAGTTGCGCGAGGTCGTCGACATGGCTCAGCAGAGCGGAGTCGTCGCCGATGACGAGCGACGGATGATCCAGTCGGTGTTCGAACTCGGCGACACCCCGGCGCGCGAGGTGATGGTGCCGCGCACCGAGATGGTCTGGATCGAAAACGACAAGACCGCGGGACAGGCCACCTCTCTCGCGGTGCGCAGCGGGCACTCCCGCATCCCGGTGATCGGCGAGAACGTCGACGACGTCGTCGGCGTCGTTTATCTGAAGGACCTCGTCGAGCGGACGTATTACTCGAACAACGGCGGCCGTGACACCAAGGTCTCGGCGGTGATGCGCGCCCCGGTCTTCGTGCCCGACTCCAAGCCGTTGGACGCGTTGCTGCGCGAGATGCAACGCGACCGCAACCACATGGCGCTGTTGGTCGACGAGTACGGCGCGATCGCCGGGCTGGTGACCATCGAGGACGTGCTGGAGGAGATCGTCGGCGAGATCGCCGACGAGTACGACACCGACGAGGTGGCTCCCGTTGAGGAACTGGGCGACAAGCGCTATCGCGTATCGGCCCGACTGCCGATCGAGGACCTGAGCGAACTGTACGACGTCGAGTTCGACGAGGACCTCGACGTCGACACCGTCGGCGGCCTGCTGGCGCTGGAACTGGGTCGCGTGCCGCTGCCCGGCGCCGAGGTGACCTGGGATGGGCTGCAATTGCGTGCCGAGGGCGGCCGGGACCACCGCGGCCGGGTGCGCATCGGCACCGTGCTGGTCAGCCCCGCCGCGCCGAAGGAGGAGGTGGACGATGAGTGAACTCGACGCCGAGGACGCCAAGCTGGTCACGCTGGCCCGTGGCGCGATGGGTCGTGCCGAGGCCGGCAGCGGAGCGGCGGTGCGCGACCAGGACGGCCGCACGTATGCGGGCGCGCCGGTGGCGCTTGGCGCGCTGGCGCTGACGGCGCTGCAGGCGGCGGTGGCTGCCGCCGTGTCGAGTGGCGCGACGGGTCTGGAGGCGGCCGTGCTGGTCGGCGGATCGTCGGACGACGCCGGGGTCGCGGCGGTGCGCGAGTTGTCCGCCGACGCGGCGATCATCGTGACGGACCGCGCGGGGACGGTGCTCGCATGAGCATCGAAACTGCAGACGGATCGCGAAATCGGCGACAATCGCGATCTCTCCGCAGACTCGATGCGCTATGAGCGAGTTTCGTTCCGGCTTCGTCTCTTTCGTAGGCAGGCCGAACACGGGTAAGTCGACGTTGATGAATGCGCTCGTCGGCGCCAAGGTGGCGATCACGTCCAACCGCCCGCAGACCACCCGGCACACCATCCGCGGCATCGTGCACCGCGACGACTTTCAGATCGTGCTTGTCGACACTCCGGGTCTGCACCGGCCGCGGACGCTGCTCGGCCAGCGGCTCAACGACCTGGTGAAGGACACCTATTCGGAGGTCGACGTCATCGGGCTGTGCATCCCCGCCGACGAAGCGATCGGGCCGGGGGACCGGTGGATCTACGACCAGATCCGCGCCGTCGCGCCGAAGACGACACTGGTCGCGATCGTCACCAAGATCGACAAGGTGCCACGGGATCGGGTGGCCGCGCAGCTGGTCGCGGTCAGCGAGTTGGTCGGCCAGGACACCGAGATCGTGCCGGTGTCGGCGACCACCGGCGAGCAGGTCGACACGCTGATCGGCGTACTCGTCCAACAGCTTCCGCCTGGACCCGCGTTCTATCCCGAGGGCGAGCTCACCGACGAGCCCGAAGAAGTGCTGATGGCCGAGCTGATCCGCGAAGCGGCACTGGAAGGCGTGCGCGACGAACTGCCGCACTCGCTGGCGGTGGTCATCGAGGAGGTCAGCCCGCGCGAGGGTCGCGACGACCTGATCGACGTGCACGCCAACCTCTTCGTCGAGCGCGACAGCCAGAAGGGCATCGTGATCGGCAAGGGCGGTGCCCGGTTGCGGGAGGTGGGTACGGCGGCGCGCACGCAGATCGAGAAACTGCTCGGCACCAAGGTGTATCTGGACCTGCGAGTGAAGATCGCGAAGAACTGGCAGCGCGACCCCAAACAGCTGGGGCGGCTCGGCTTTTAGCGATTTCGGCGCGCGCGGTCACGCTACGCGTAACCAGCCGCGCCGAAATCACTGGCGGTCGAGTTCGTCGAATCGGGCGATTGCGGCGTCGAGGTCGGACTCTTCGAAGAGCTCGCAGCGGCTGACCCGGTCACCGTCGATCGCCACAAGCTCGATGAGTCGCCACTCAGCGCCGAAGCCGGTCTGCGATGAGCCGTGCGGGACCTGGGTGAATACCGCGCCGACATCGCTCAATCGGTGTACGGCCTCGATGTAGAGCTTGAGATCCGGTGTGAAGTTCCACATCTCAAGGATCTTCGAGGTCGGGTCGCCCGCACTAATATTCACGAGCGGTCGATGGTCCAACAACTCTGGCGCCGTGGCGGTAAGTTCATGCCTGTTGAGCATGGCGTGATGGTTGACGATGACCGACCAAGCGTGAGCGTGCCGGGCGGCCTCGCCGGCGAGGTATTTGGTCTCGAGTTCCTCGAACGCTGCGTCGAGGTCGCCGGTGTCGAAGGTCACACCTCGATACACCAATTGATCGCCTGTGACTTCTTCCACTCCCAACATCTCGATGGCGATCGGCTGATCGGCCTCGTCGGTGTCGCGGAAGTCGTAGCGGCTGAGTACCAAGCGATCACCCCGGACGGCGATCGTTTCAATCGTCAGCCGCCAGCTCTCGGCCGCGCCGAACAAGAGTGCGCGAGCGAATCTTTCGTCAACCGGCCCCTCAGCACGGAGGCCTTTGCGGCGATCGTCGTGTCGAGCGTTCACGTCGACCGCGCCGAGATAGCCCCGCAGATCCCGGCGGTTGAACGCGTCGCCGACGATCTTGACTTGCCGCGTCGCGGCGTTATCGAGCCGCGGCATTGAAGTGTTGAGTTCGTCGAAACGTGCTAGCGCGGCGTCGAGGTCGGCTTCATCGAACATCTCGCAGCGGCTGACGGCGTCACCGGCGACTGTGAACACGTCGACTATCCGCAACTCGAAGTCGAAACCCTCCTTAGAGGCCCCGCGGACCGAGTGCGTGATGACAGCCCCGCCGTCGTTCAGCCTGTGCGCCGCCTCAATGCGAGCACGCATATTGCGCGTCATTTCCCACGCCGCTTGTGTCGTTTCGGTCAGATCACCTGAGCCGCTGCCGACCAGCCGACGACGATCGATGAATTGGAATGCAGTGGGCGGAGGTTCATGGCTTTCGAACGCGGCGAAGGAACGACTGATGGCCGACCACGTGTCAGCGTGGGGAGCGGCTTCGCCGGCGAGATACCAAGTGTCGAGTTCGTCGAACGCGGCGTCGATATCGTCGGGATCGAAAAACACTCCTTTGCGCACCAGGCCATCGTCATCGACCTCGACGAGCACCAACATTTCGACGGTGATTGGCTGGTCGGCCTCGATGGAGTCGCGAGAGGCATAGCGGTTCAGCGCCAAGCGATGGCCCCTGACGGCAACAGGTTCGGTCTCCAAATGCCAACTCTCTGGTGACAGGAACAGCACCCCGCGCGCAAACTCAGAATCGACTGGACCCGCGTTGCGCAGACCTTGTCGGCGGTCGTCGTATCGCGCGTTCGCGCCGAATTCCGCGAGGTAAGCGTCGAGATCGCGGCGGTTGATCGTGTCGACGATCGATGTATTTCGGCGGGTTGCCGCGTTCTCGAGCCGTGGCACTGGCGCGGTGAGCTCGTCGAATCGGGCGAGCGCTGCGTCGAGATCGTCTTCATCGAACATTTCGCAGCGGCCGATAGTGTCGCCGTCGACGGTGAACACGTCGACTACCCGCCACTCGAAGTCGAATCCCTCCAGCGACGTTCCGTGTAGCGAATGCGTGATGACAGCCCCGTCGTCGTTCAGCCTGTGAACCGACTCAATGCGGGCGCGGATACCCCGCGTCATGTCCCACGCGGCTTGCACCGTTTCGGTGAGGCTACTGGTCCCGCTCCCTACCACCCGACGACGGTCGATCCACTCGAGCGCGGTCGACGGAAGTTCATGATTATCGAACGCCGCGAACGAGCGAGTGATGACCGACCACGTGGCTGCATGCGGGGCGGCCTCGCCCGCGGTGTATTTGGCTTCGAGTTCTGCGAAGGCGGCGTCGATGTCGTCGGCGTCGAAAACGACGCTGCCGTGTATCAACTGATCGTCGGTGACTTCCGTGAGAAGCAACGCCTCGACCGCGATCGGCTGATCGGCCTCGTCGGCGTCGCGAAAGGCGTATTGGCTCAGTGCCAGGCGGTGACCACGAATAGCTACGGGCTCGATCTCCAGCCGCCAGCTCTCGGCCGCATCGAACAAAAACGAGTGAGCGAATTTTGCATCCACCGGACCCTCATTGCGAAGGCCCTTTCGCCGATCTTCGTATCGTGCGTTTGCATCGATAGCGCTGAGATAGCGCTGCAGATCGCGGCGATTGAACGCGTCCGCGATCGGCGCGTTTTGCCGAGTCGCGGCATTATCGAGCCGTGACGCTGACGCAGTGAGCTCGTCGAATCGTGCGAGGGCGGCCTCGAGGTCGTCTTCGTCGAAGATTTCGACCCGGCTGAGCAGCTCGCCCTGGACGGTCACAACGTTGATGATCCGCCTGTCCGCGGCAAAGCCATCTCTCGATATGCCGTGTGCCGCATTGACGAAAACAGCGCCGAGGTTGCTCAGCCGATGCACTGCCTCGAGGTACATGGTGGTGTGCGGCGTGAGATCCCAGGTCGCGCGAAGGTAGCCTGCCAATTCACCAGGCGCAAACGCTGCCCCCTTGCGATGGTCGATGCTGATGAAGTCCGTAGTGGCGGCGGGGAACTCTCGCCGATTGAATGCAGCGGTCATTCGCATGACGGTCGACCACGTCTGTGCGTGAGGCGCAGCTTCGTCGCTGAGATATCGAGCATCGAGCTCCTCGAAGGCAGCATCGATGTCGTCGACGTCGAACGCCACATGCGCCGCAACGCGATCGTCACTGTCAAGCTCGATGATGCTGAGGTCCTCGCTGTGGAAGGCCGCGGGCCGTTGGTCTCGGCCGGAGTAACGGGTACGGCAAAGGGCGAGGCCATGCCCGCGGGTCGCGAACACCGTTGATGAGATGCTCTCGGCCCCAAGGCCAGCGGCCACCTTCATGCTTTCGATGGCAGCGTCTCGGCCGTGTCTGATCTCGGCGCGCACGACTCGATGTCGATCGTCGGCGCATGCATCGTCAGCAAGTATTTCGGACATCGCAACCCAATCGCGGGCAGCGAAGCATCCCTGTAGGCGCGCGAAAACGCGGCTCGCAGCGTTGCCCAACGGCGCCGCTGCCGGCCGATTGAGTTCATCAAATCGCGCGAGCGCGGGGTCGAGGTCTGACTCGTCGAACATCTCGCAACGGCTGATCATGGTGCGTTCGACGGCGTAGATGTGGATCATTCGCCACTCGACTCCGAAGCCTGCTTCTGTGACGCCGCGGGCGACATGGGTCACGATTGCGCCAGCTCCGCTGAGGCGGTGCACCGTCTCAATGTAGATATCGAGCTCCGGCGTAGAGCTCCACACGGAACCGATATGTGCCGCGAGATCTCTGGATTCGGTTGATATTAGCGACCGATGATCGATGAATGTCCAGTCTGGCGTCGTCGTGGGAAGCTCCCGCTGGTTGAATCCGGCGTAGGTCCCCGCGATAACAGACCACGCCCGTTCCCAGGCGGCGGATTCGCCGGCAGCATAACGAGCATCGAGTTCCTCGAAAGCAGAGTCGGTGTCGTCCGCGTCGAACGAGACGGCCGCAACGAGTAGACCCTCGGCGTTGATCTCGAAGATGCCCAGCACCTCCGCCACATTTGTTTCGTGCCCTTGATCGCCGTCCGAGTAACTGGCGCGAATAAGGGCGAGGCGCTTCCCGCGGGTCGCGATGACTGTGGACGTCACGTTTGAGCGCCACAGTTCGGCGATTGCTCGAACATCCGCGATCTGGGCGTCGCGCCCATATCGGACCCCTGCGCCCACCACGCGGCGCCGATCATCACTGGAAATCCGCTGTCCAGAATCTGCGCCATGCCATCCCAGTCGCCTGCGGCGACGTGTGCGAGGAAGCGCCCTCCTACCTGGCTCGCGGCGTTCTTCAGTTGCGATGCGGGGCTGCTGAGCTCGTCAAATCGCGCGAGTGCGGCGTCGAGGTCTGTTTCATCGAAGATCTCGATGCGGTTGATCAGGTCGCCGTCGACTGTCGACATGACAAGCAGTCGCCAGTCGGCCGGAAAACCTTCTCCCGAGGTTCCCCTCACTACCTGGGTTACGACCGCCCCGACATCGGTCAGGCGATGCACAGTTTCGACATATTCCTTGACGTCCGGCAACTGCTCCCATGTGGCTTCGATATAGACGAGCAGGTCACCCGACGGGATCGGTATTGCGCGACGGTGGTCCACGCTGACCCAATCCGGCGTTGTTACGGGGAGTTCACGTCGGTTGAATGCGGAGTGGCTTTCCTTGACGACCGACCACGCGTGCGCATGCGGCGCCGCTTCGCCGGCGAGGTATCGGGCGTCGAGTTCGGCGAACGCGGCGTCGATGTCGTCGAGATCGAACAGGACGCCCGCCGTGATCCGACCATCGGAATTGGTCTCGATGATGTTGAGCATCTCGCTGTCGAACTCGCCGTACCGTAGATCGCTGTTCGACGTGCGGAAGATGTTGAGGACGAGACGCTGACCGCGGGTGGCAAGGACGCTCGTCGAGACCCGCGCGCCGATGTCGGCGAGGCGCCGCAAGTTCGACATCTGAATGTCTCGACCGTGTTCCATGCCAGCGTTCACGGTCCGGCGTCGGTCGTCGTTGGAAATATCCTCGGTGAACAGGCTGGCGACGGAATCCCAGTCGGCGACGTTGTAGTACTTCAATAGGCGTTCGTGTGCTTGGCTTGCCGCGTTCTGCAGATGCATTGCAGGGCAGCTTAGTTCGTCGAATCTCGCTACAGCGGTCTCTAAGTCGGCTTCGTCGAAGATTTCGGAGCGGCTCATACGGTCGCCATCGATCATCAGTATATTGACTACTCGCCACTCGGCCTCGAACCCGTCGTGCGAGACCGCCTGTCCCGCCCAGGTTACGACCACGCCGGCTTCGCTGATACGGTGCACGACCTCAATGTGAGTCTTGAAGTTCGAATAGTCCTGCCAGGAGGCATGGACGAACGCGCTCATTTCGTTGGAAGCGATTGCCGCGACTTGCCTATGGTCGATGTTGACGCAGTTTCGCGTGGTCGCAGGTAGCTCGCGCCGGTTGAGCGCGGTATTGACGCCGGCGACCACCTTCCACGCGTGTGCGTACGGTGTCGCTTCGCCGGCGAGGTAGCGGGCGTCGAGTTCTTCAATGGCGGAGTCGAAGTCGTCGATGTCGAACAATACGAAGGCCGAAATTTGCTCGTCGTCATCGATCTCGATCAGACCGAGCAATTCGGTGTGGAATGCCTCTGGTCTCGTATCCCTTCCCGACACGCGGGAGCGGCTGAGAGCAAGGCGCTCACCACGCACAGCGATGACGTCGAGCATTTTCAGGTTCTGCGCCCCGAGGTCGGCTACCGCCCGCAATTCGTCGACAAACGTGACGCCATCACTGCCTTCCTGGCGGAATCCCTTGCGATGGTCGTTCTTCTGAAAGTCGCTGTTGAGCAGCGCGCCGATGTCGTCCCACCGCCGGTCACCGAAGGCTGCGACAAACCTATCGCTTACCCTCGTCGCTACATTCGCGAGATGAGTTGCCGGTCGGGCGAGTTCATCAAAGCGCCTGAGCGCGGCATCGAGGTCCGCCTCGTCGAACCGCTCGGTGCGATCGAACCTATCGCGTTCGATGATTCCGAGTGCGATTCCCCGCCACTCGGCATCGAAATCTTGGTGCGAGGTCCCGTTCGCGATGTAGGTAATGACAGCGCCGAGGTCGCCCAGCCGGTGCACCGCCTCGATGTAGATCTTCAGATCTGGCGACTGCTCCCAAGTTGCGCGAACGTATTCGGCTTGGTCACCGGGTGCGAACGCAGTCACCCTGCGGTGGTCGACGTTTGCCACGTCGGCTGTCCACGCGGGGAATTCATGCCGGTTGAACGCCTCAGCATTCGCCGTCAAGAGCGACCACGCATGTGCATGCGGCGCCGCCTCGCCTGTGGCGTAACGCGCGTCGAGTTCTGCGAATGCGGACTCGATGTCGTCGAGGTCGAACAAGACGATCGCTGCGATTTGGTTGTCTGTGTTGATCTCGACGATGCTGAGGATCTCGAGGTTGAACGACTGGGGACGCCCGTCGCTACCTGCATACTGGTATCGCGCGAGGACGAGGCGCTCTCCGCGGGTGGCAATGACGGCTGATGCCGTGTCTGTCACCCCGAGGGCGGCGGCAGCCTGCAAATTGGCCATTTGGGCATCGCGGCCGCGTTGGATGCCGCTGCTCACTATCCGCCGTCGATCGTCATTGCATATGTCGTCGGCAACCATCTCCGCGAGCGCGTCCCAATCGCGGGCTGCCAGGTAGGCGTTGAGGCGATCATAGGCTCGGCTTGCTGCATTCTCTAGCCTCCGCACCGGGCGGCTTAGTTCGTCGAATCGCGACAGTGCGGCATCGAGATCGGCCAGGTCGAAGATCTCGCAACGGGAGATCAAGTCACCTTCCGCCATCGAAAGGCTGACCTCTCGCCATTCTGCTTGAAAGCCCTCGGATGAGGTTGCCGTCGCCGTGTAGGTGACGACGGCGCCGCGGTCACTCAACCGGTGCACAGAATCGATGTAGGGCCACAGATCCTGCGTGAAGTGCTTACCGGCACGGACAAAATCGAACATCTGCCCCGGCGCGAATGCCCGCCCTCGGCGATGGTCGATGTTCACCCAGTCGACTGTCGTCGCGGGGAGTTCGCCCCGCTTCAGTCCGGCGAACGGTGCCGCGATCACCGACCACGTGCGTGCATGGGGTGCCGCCTCGCCCGCGGCGTACCGGGCGTCGAGTTCGGTGATGGCTGCTTCGATGTCGTCGGTGTCGAAGGTCATGAAGGCGGTGACCCGCCCGTCGGTGTCTATCTGCGCGAGGCGGAGCACCTCGGTTTGGTACGCATCCGGGCGAGGGGCGCGACCGGAGAAGCGGGCGCGGCTGAGAACGAGACGCTCGCCGCGGATCGCGACAGGATCCGACGTGATGTTCTTGACCCCGAGATCGGCGACCACGCGTATCTCGGCCATCAGGTCGGCGCGGTCATCGCTCTCTCGACGGAATCCGCGCCGGCGCTCCTCGACGTGGACGTCGTCGACGAGGCAGGCAGCAATTTCGTCCCAGCTCCTGCTGGCAAAGAGGGCATTGAGATGGTGCTCAGCGCGACTAGCGGCGTTTTCTAGCGGTGCTCGCGGACTCTGCTCCTCGAAGCGGGCGTCAATCGCGTTCAATTCGGCGATCGCGGCATCGATATCCTCGACGTCGAAGAACAGCAATAGTGCGACCTGACCATCGTCGTCGAGGCCCAGCAGGCAAAGGAACTCATCCCTGGGGCCCCCTGGTTGAGTGTCCGCCGAGCTGATTTCGAGCCGACTGAGCGCGAGGCGCTCACCCCGCACTTCAAGAACCGCGTGACGGTGATGTACCAAGCCTGACTGTTGGCCGCGTTGCGCTTCGCGTACCCATCCCTCCGGAGAAAGCACGACATACGGGTAGCCGACGATCTTCCGCCGACTTTCGACGGCCAGGAGTCGTGCGACCAACTGCTCGACGTCGTCCCACGCCTCGCGTTCGACGGCCGCGAATAAGCGATCGGCTGCGCGCGCGCACGCGTTCTCAAGTTCGACGATCGGTAGTACGGGTTTAGACGGCGCGGCCGGGGTGTTCGCCATCCCAAGAACGCGTTGCGTCATTTCCGCAAGAGCTGCAGCGCCTTTGAGATCGTAGAGGCCGACGGCGCGCTCAGCGGCAGCTCGCGCTCCCGCGCGGTCGCCCGCTGCACCCAGGACCATCGCCAGCGTCAGGCAGGCGTCGCCGTGGTCGACCAACGCGTCGGTCCGCTCGGCGATCGCGACCGCCTCTTCGGCTATCCGTCGCGCCTCATCGTGATCACCGTGACGCGACAGCAGTTGCGCCCGAACCGTCCGCCAGGCGATCGATGCCTTCAACGCGTGACCCGCGAGACGCTCGCTTTCCGTGCACAGTTGGTCGGCCTCACCGTCTTGGCCAAGGGCCAGGCACGTCCGCGCGAGCAACGCCGCCGTTTCGGCGGTATCCGCCTCGAGACCCATGCGACGAAAGCCGTTGTAGGCGCGTCGCAGATGCGGCTCGGCGGCCGCGGGATCACCGGCGACCAGTTCGACGATGCCTGCGAACTGGTCGACCTCGAGCAGCGCATGCCGCATGCCGACCTCGGTCAGAGACCTTCTGGCAGAGTCGATCAGCTGACGGCCCGCGGCGGCGCGGCCCCGAAACGCGTCCAGCACGCCCTGGCACCTGGTCGAGGTCGCCTCCACAACCGGAGATCCAGTCGTAATGCGGAGCAGGCGAACGACATCCAGGCACCGCCCGCCCGCACGTGGCACGGGGTTGGGGCCCCACAGCGCTGCCAGCGGCGCAGTAGCCAGCACGGCGTTCACCCGGCGGTGTTCATGCGCACGCCGTGCCGCCGTCAGGGCCTGATCCAGCGCGGCCTCGCAGTCGGCGATCCGACCGAGGCGCCCCAGGCAGCCGGCTCTCACCGTGTGGGCCATCGCTTCCCCGGCGGCGTCGTCGAGTTCGGCGAGCTTCTCGGCGGCCGCCGTCACCGCGGACTCGACTTCGTCCAACCGCTCCGGGGCGGTCAGTATCGCGAGCTGGCCGTCGAAGCAGGTTCCCCAAGCCGCCAGCCGGCCGGAATCGCCTGCGGCTCGTCGCAACTGGGTCACCGCACCCGTCGCCGACACCACGTCACCGGCTGCCAGCAGCGCCTCGCAGCGAGCGACCAGCAGCTCGGCTTTGCGCTCGTCTCGGTCAGGCAGCGCGTCGTCGAGTTCCTCGAGGGCGTGTAATGCTTTGTCGTACAGTTCTGCCGCGCCTTCATAGGCCAGTCGCGTCATCGCCTGGTCTGCGGCGCGCGTGCAGTACTCCATGGCCTTTGCGGCGTTGCCCGCCCACGCGCACTCGAAATAGTGGTACGCCAATTCGGCCAGCAACTCGTCATCGGAGTCGGCGTGCGTCTCGAGCGTCGCCGCGATGCGCTGGTGCAGCCGCATGCGCCGCATGGACGCAAGCTCGGCCAGCAGAGACTGCCGGACGAGGGCGTGGTTGAACCGGTATCTACCGCCCGGCTCTTCGATGATGATGCCCGCCTTGCACGCTTCGTCGAACGCGTCGACGAGATCCTCCTCGACCACCTTTTCCACCAACTCGACAGCGAACCGGCTGCCCACCACCGCAGCCGTCGCAAGCGCGTTGTTGGTCTCCACCGGAAGCCGGGACAGCCTGCGGCTCACGGCCTCTCGAATGCCCTGCGGCAGCGTGGTCGGATCCCATCGGCCTCCGCTTTCATCGACGTGGCGCAGTGCCTCGATGAGGAAGAACGGGTTGCCACCCGTCACCGACGACAGCGCCCGAGCCAGGTCTTCGTCGTCATAGCCGGCCTCGGCGACATAGGTTGTGACGTCATCCTCGTCGAGGCCGTCGAGCTGAAGACGGGTGACAGCGCCATCGCGGTGTAGGTCGGCGAGCATCGCTGCCAGCGGATGCGCGCGGTCGAGATCGGTGCTGCGATATGTGCCGATGATCTGGACCCGCGCGTGTTCTCCGAAACGGAGAAGGTGGCGCAGCAACAACAGCGTCGGTTTGGTGGCCCAGTGCAGGTCGTCGAGAATCATGACCACAGGCGCACCGGTCGCGACGACGTCTAGGAGCGCAACGACGGCGTCGAACAGTGCGTAGCGTTCCGTGTCCGGGTCGGCGCGCGTCGGCGCGGAAAGGTCGGGCAGGGCGTCGGTCAGACCGGGAACCAATGGAAGCAGCGCCTCGACGCCGCGAAGCCCGCGCAGTCGGTCGGCCCCAAGGGATGGCACCAGTGTCCGAAGTGCTTCGGCGAACGGCTGATAGGGCGCACCGAGGTCTTCGTCGCATCGGCCATAGAGGACGACAGCACCGTGGTCGTAGGCCTGGCGGGACCATTCACCGGCCAGTCGCGTCTTGCCCACGCCGGGCTCGCCGGCGATCAGCACGGCCCCCGTGCCGGAGTTGAGCGTCAACTCCCACGCCGACAGCAGGCGCCCGAGTTCGTCGACGCGCCCGACGAACGGTCCCTGGCCGGCCAGTACGGACGGCAGCGCGGGCCGCTGCATCGGTGTATCGGCCGTCACAGGGCGTGAGTCATCGGCGGTTTCGAGGCGGAGCTCGAATACGTGCTCTGGCCGCGGCAGGTTCTTGAGGTGGCGCATACCCAGGTCGGCCAGCAGGACGTCGTCGGACAGTGAATCGATGACCAGTTCAGCTGTCGCACCCGAGCACAGGATTTGGCCGCCGGCCGCCAGTGACCGGAGGCGCGCGGCGCGATTGACTGCTCGGCCGAAGTAGTCGCCGTCGCGGAACTCGACTTCGCCCGTGTGCAGCGCCACGCGGATGCGAACGGGCTCGGCCGGGGCCCACCGCTCGAGCCGGACTGCTTCCTGCAGCTCGACCGCCGCCGCTGCCGCCGCGGACGGCCGGTCGAAGACGGAGAACGTCGCGTCGCCCTCGCCGCGGGTCTTGACCAGACGGCCTCCGCGCGATGTGACGACCTGTTCGACGATCTCGTCGTGCCGGGCCAGCGCACCCGCCATGGCGTCAGCGTCGTTCTCCCATGCGGCGGTCGATCCCTCGATGTCGGTGAGCAAGAAGGTCACAGCGCGTGTCACGGCCGAATATTGATGCGTGACAGGCAGTTCCAGCGAGACGTCCTGGGCGACGATCGACGCTTCCAGCCGGCGAAGGTCTGGGCCAGGGTCGACTCCCAGTTCGTCGGCGAGCAGCGACCGGACCCTCTGATACGCGCCGAGGGCTTCGCCCTGTCTGCCTGCCCGATAAAGGGCGAGCATCAAGTGACCCCAGCGTCTCTCGCGCAGTGGGGCGTCGGCGATCGCAGCCTCCAGCTCGCCGATGATCTCCGCGGCGCGACCCGTCGCAAGCAGCGCATCCGCCCGGTCCTCCACCAGCGCGGCGTGGCCCTCGATCCAGCGGGTTCTCTCGGACAGCCCCCGCGGACTGTCCGGCAGTTCAGGAGCGCCGCGCCACAGACGCAATGCCTCATCGAAACGGGCGACCGCAAGCCCGGCATCCCCGGTCGCGATGGCGTCGCGGCCAAGCTTCGCGGCCGACTTGTAGCGGATGGCGTCGACCTCGGCGGTGTTCAGTCGCCAGCCGGCTCCCTCGGTCAAGACGAACCCGTCGCCCAGCGCGCGGCGAAGGGCGGAGATGTGCGTCTGCAGCGCCTTCACCGCGGTGCGCGGAGGATCGCTGCCCCACAGCAGTTCGACCAGAGTCTCGGCGGGCACGACGGATCCGTCGTGCAAACCCAGCACGGTCAGGACAGCGCGCGGCTTGGCGCCGGGAACTGCGACCGGCAGGCCATACTGCCGGACCTGCAGAGGTCCCAAAACCCCCAGCTCCACCTGCTGAAGCGTAATCACCTAGCCATCGTCAGAAAGGCGATTCAACACGCGGTCAAGATCGGGTAAAGGCCGCGGTTTCGGCGTGCTGAGTTGCGCTGCGCGCAACCAGCCACGCCGAAGTCGCTACCGACCGATCACCTCTGCAGTGGTGGCGGGGTCGGCAACGGCCCTGGCGTCGGGGTGGGTATCGGTGTCGGATTCGGCGTCGGCAGCTTGGCCGCGGGTGTGGGTTTCGGGGCGATTGGCGTTGGCAATGGTCCGGTTGGTGTCGGCAGCGGGCCGGTGGGCGTCGGCAGTGGGCCGGTCGGTGTTGGAAGCGGGCCGTTCGGCGTCAGGGGATCGGTCTCGTCGTAGACCTCTAGGCCGTCGTCGAGCCCGTCGTTGTCGGTATCGGGGTTTGCGGGGTCGGTGAAGTAGACCGACGTTTCGTCGTCGTCGTAGAGGCCGTCGCCGTCGGAATCGGGCCGCGCGTGAGCAGGCGCGGCCGTAGCAACAATCAGACCGGCGGCCGCGACCGCCGCGAGTCCCCGGTACCAGGCCTGTCTCGTCATTCACAGCTCCTTCGCAGCCGGCAGCTAACGAGGATTGTGCGCTTCCGCGGGGTTCAGCGCGGCGAAACGGCTACCACCAGCGATCGGGCTGTTGGGTCACCCAGCCGCTGACCGCCTCCAATTCGGCAGCCAGTGAGATCAGCAGCGGCTCGCTGTCAGCCGGACCCATCAGCTGCACTCCGATCGGCAAACCGTCCAAGGTGAAGCCGGCGGGCACGTTGATCGACGGCCATCCCAGCAGGTTCCACGGCCAGGTGGCGGGGCAGGCGCGGATCATCGCCCGGTCGGTCGAGAACCCGCCGCGCGTGTCGAAATGGTCCACAGTTGGCGGCGGCAGGGCCGTCGTCGGAGCCAGGATCACGTCGCAGAGGTTGAAGATGTAGCCGACGCGACGCTGCGCCGCTGCCTCCTTCGCGCGGGCCTTGCGCAGCACGTTCTCCGACAGCAGCCGCCCCGTCCGAAGATTGGCGACGGTTCGGCGGTCCAGTTCGACGTCGTGACCGAGGCGCTCCGCCCAGTCCAGCAGCCCCGACGTTGATCTGGCCAGGAAGTTCCACGACATGCCGACCTTGTAGTCGGGGTCGGCGGCGACGATGGCGTGACCGAGATCGGTGAGTCGCTCACCGACGGTGTGCAGCGCGGTCTCGATGTCCGGGTGCAGGCTGGGCCGGAACACGTTGAACGGGAACTTCGTCGACACCGCGATCCTCAGCGGCCCCGGCGCCCGTCCGACTGCGTCGACCGCGCGGATCGGCGCCGGCTGGTGACGATCGCCTGCCACGTTGCCCGACGCGGCGTCCAGCACCAGCGCGGCGTCGTTGACAGTGCGGGCCAGCACGCCGTTGACGGTGATCCCGTTGAACGCCTCCGGCAGCGGCCACGTCGAGATGCGGCCCCGCTGCGGCTTGATGCCGACCAGATGCGTCCACGCCGCGGGAATCCGCACGCTGCCCGCGCCGTCGGACCCGATCGCCGCGGTCACCAGCCCGGCGGCCACTGCCGCCGCGCTGCCGCCCGATGAACCACCGGGAGTGTGGTTGCGCGACCACGGGTTTCGCGTGTGCCCGAACGCAGGGCCGCTGGTGAACGGCCATTGACCCAACTCGCAGGTGTTCGTCTTGCCGACAATCACCGCGCCCGCGGCCCTCAGCCTGCGCACCACCTCGGCGTCCGCGGTCGCCGACGGCACCCGACCCGCCGATCCGAACCGCGTGGGCTCGCCGGCGATGTCGACGTCGTCCTTGATCGCAATGGGAACGCCCAGCAACGGCCCTTGATCCCCGGCGGCGCGTCTGCGGTCGGCGCGCGCGGCGCCGGCAAGCGCCTGTTTCCTCATCACCACACGGAACGCGTTGAGGGTCGGCTGGCTCGCCTCGATCGCATCGAGCGACTGACGTGTGAGTTCAACCGACGTCACGTCGCCGCTGGCCAGCCGATACCGCACGTCCGTGAGGGTGGGCAGGGGAGGCTGGGCCATCGATGTCGAGAATATCCGGCGCTGCCTACCGGCCTTGTCGGGACACGGTGAGAAACTGGTTCGATGCGCCTGTACCGCGATCGTGCGGTGGTGCTTCGCCAACACAAGCTCGGCGAGGCCGACCGGATCGTCACCCTGCTCACTCGTGACCACGGGTTGGTGCGCGCGGTGGCCAAGGGTGTCAGGCGGACCCGCAGCAAGTTCGGCTCCCGGCTGGAGCCGTTCGCACACATCGACGTTCAACTGCACCCCGGCCGCAATCTGGACATCGTCACCCAGGTGCAGGCCATCGACGCGTTCGCCGCCGACATCGTCAGCGACTACGGCCGCTACACCTGTGCGTGCGCTGTGCTCGAAACCGCGGAGCGGCTGGCGGGTGAGGAGCGCGCTCCGGTACCCGCGCTGCACCGGCTGACCGTCGGCGCGTTGCGGGCAGTGGCCGACGGCAGCCGCCCGTGGGAACTCGTGCTGGACGCATACCTGTTGCGCGCCATGGGAATCGCCGGCTGGGCGCCCGCGCTCACCGAGTGCGCACGCTGCGCCGCTCCTGGTCCGCACCGGGCGTTTCACATCGCCGCGGGCGGCAGCGTGTGCGTGCACTGTCGCCCCTCCGGATCGACCACGCCGCCGCAGGCCGTGATCGATCTGATGTCGGCGCTCTACGACGGCGACTGGGATGCCGCCCAGGCATCGCAACAGTCGCACCGCAACCAGGCCAGCGGGCTGGTTGCCGCGCACCTGCAGTGGCACCTCGAACGTCAGCTCCGCACGTTGCCGCTGGTCGAGCGTGTGTACCGAATTGATCGCGCGGTCGCCGACCACCGCGTCTCGCTGTTCGGGCAGGATGTCACCCGTGGCAGTGAAACGGAACGGGCAGTGGGCGATGACAGCTACCCACCCACAGCTGCCTCCGGCGCCTGACGACTATCCGACCTTTCCGGACAAGTCGACCTGGCCTGTCGTATTTCCCGAACTGCCCCCGCACAGCAATGGCCGGTTCGCCCGCCCGCCGCAGCACACCTCGAAGGCCGCGGCGCCCACGATCCCCGCAGACCAGGTGCCCCAGCACGTCGCCGTCGTGATGGACGGCAACGGTCGCTGGGCCACCCAGCGCGGGCTGCACCGCACCGAGGGCCACAAGATGGGCGAGGCGGTACTCATCGACATCACCTGCGGCGCCATCGAAATCGGCATCAAGCATCTGACGGTCTACGCCTTCTCGACCGAGAACTGGAAGCGCAGCACCGAAGAAGTCCGCTTCCTGATGGGTTTCAACCGCGAGGTCGTGCGTCGCCGCCGGGAGAACCTCAACGACATGGGCGTGCGGATGCGCTGGGTGGGCTCGCGTCCCCGCATGTGGCGAAGCGTCATCAAGGAGTTCGACATCGCCGAGCAAATGACGGTCGGCAACGACGTCATCACGATCAACTACTGCGTCAACTACGGCGGCCGCACCGAAATCGTCGAGGCCGCACGTGAGCTCGCGCGTGAAGCTGCGGACAAGAAGATCAACCCGAACCGGATCACCGAGGCCACGTTCGCCAAGCATCTGCATCGCGCCGACATCCCCGACGTCGACCTGTTCATCAGGACGTCGGGGGAGCAGCGGGCGAGCAACTTCCTGCTGTGGCAGGCCGCCTACGCCGAATACGTCTTTCAGGACAAGCTGTGGCCGGACTACGACCGGCGCGACCTCTGGGCGGCGTGTGAAGAGTATGTGAATCGCAACCGTCGCTTCGGGCGGGCCTGATGGACCTGCGCGATCGTCTGCGAGCCGCACTCGACGGCGTCCTGGCCTACGACGAGGAGGACGACGGCGCGCTGACCGTGCACCACGACCACACGTTCGCCTCGCTGCGGGTTGTCGCGATCGCCGAGGATCTGGAGATGGTGGCGCTGACGCAGATCTTGGCGTGGGACCTGGTGCTGAACAACGAGATTCGTGACAAGGTGGCCCGGCTGGCCCATGACACCGTGATCGGGACCGTGTCGTTGGCCGAGCACGTCGCCGGCGGAGACGTCGCCGACGTGACGCTGCGCTACAACTTTCCGGCCGCAGGCTTGACCGAAGAAGCGTTGCAGAGCCTGATCATGATGGTGCTCGTCGCGGGCGCCGACGTGCGCCGCGCGCTGCTCGGCAACGACGGCTGACGGATTGCCCAGCCCTGAGCGCTATCTCGCGGCGGGCGAGCAGGAACCACAGACGCCGAAGATCTCGATCGTGTGGCTGACATCGGAGAAGCCGTGCTGGTGTGCGACGTCGGCCGCCCACGCTTCCACCTGACCGCCCTGCACCTCGACCGTGCACCCGCACACCCGGCACACCAGGTGGTGGTGATGGTGCTCGGAACAGCGTCGGTAGACGGACTCGCCGGTATCGGTGCGCAACGTGTCGACCAGCCCGGCCGCGGCCATCGACTGCAGGGTGCGGTACACGGTGGTCAGGCCGATGCCCTCGCCGCGGCGGCGCAGTTCGTCGTGCAGATCCTGCGCCGAGCGGAAGTCGTCGAGCTTCTCCAGCAGCGCCGAGATCGCCGCGCGCTGCCTCGTCGCGCGCACGCCGGGCGGGGAACTCACTCGCTGTCCTCCCCGGCATGCGTCACCGCAGCGACCACGATGTGCGCCAGGTGGTGATCGACCAGCCGGTAGAGCACCTCGCGGCCGGAGCGCTCGCCCGCCACCACGCCGGCGGCCTTGAGGATGCGGAGGTGCTGGCTGACCAGCGGCTGCGGCACACCCAGCGCGTCGACCAACTCGTGCACGCAGCGCGACGACTCGCGCAGTTGCAGCACGATCGCGATGCGCACCGGCGCGGCCAGCGCCCGGAGCAGGTCACCCGCGGTATCGAGGACCTCACGCGAGGGCAGATCCGGCGCCGGCGCATCGCTGTGCTGATGGTGCTGTTCGCCGGCGTCGTCGTCGCGCGCGCCCGAGCCTTTTCGCTCCTCGCGTCCGCCGGCGAAGGTGGAAACCGTTTTCACTATGTCCGCCACGATACATGCGCGATCACGCATGTCAACGGCGTCGTCGCTGCACCGCCCGGTGCACGACGTGCGGGTCAGTCTCGCGGCAAGCGCATCGTTACGCTGTTCACCCGTGGCTCCGTCTTCGTCGATCATCGACACCGTTGCGAACCTGGCCAAACGCCGAGGGCTGGTGTATCAGTCCGGCGAAATCTATGGCGGCACCAAGTCCGCTTGGGACTACGGCCCTTTGGGCGTCGAGCTCAAGGAGAACATCAAGCGGCAGTGGTGGCGGTCGGTGGTCACCAGCCGCGACGACGTCGTCGGCTTGGACAGCGCGATCATTCTGCCGCGCGAGGTATGGGTGGCCTCCGGCCACGTCGAGGTGTTCAACGATCCGCTGGTGGAATGCCTGAACTGCCACAAGCGCCATCGGCAGGACCACATGCAGGAGGCCTACGCCGAGAAGAAGGGTATCGACGACCCCGACTCGGTTCCGATGAGCGAAATCGCCTGCCCGGACTGCGGCACCAAGGGGCGATGGACCGAACCGCGCGACTTCAACATGATGCTCAAGACCTACCTCGGCCCAATCGAGACCGAGGAGGGCCTGCACTACCTGCGGCCCGAGACAGCGCAGGGCATCTTCGTCAACTTCGCCAATGTCGTGACGACCTCGCGCAAGAAGCCGCCGTTCGGTATCGGCCAGATCGGCAAGAGCTTTCGCAACGAGATCACGCCGGGCAACTTCATCTTCCGCACCCGCGAGTTCGAGCAGATGGAGATGGAGTTCTTCGTCGAGCCCGACAGCGCGCCCGAGTGGCACCAGTACTGGATCGACAGCCGCCTGGACTGGTACGTCGACCTCGGCATCGAACGCGACAACCTGCGGCTCTACGAGCATCCCAAGGACAAGCTCTCGCATTACTCGGACCGCACGGTCGACATCGAGTACAAGTTCGGCTTCCAGGGCAACCCGTGGGGTGAGCTCGAGGGCGTCGCCAACCGCACCAACTTCGACTTGTCCACGCATTCAAAGCATTCCGGTGTCGACCTGTCGTTCTACGACCAGGCCACCGACACCCGATATGTGCCGTACGTGATCGAACCGGCGGCCGGTCTGACGCGATCGTTCATGGCGTTCCTGGTCGACGCCTACGCCGAGGACGAGGCGCCCAACGCCAAGGGCGGCGTCGACAAGCGCACGGTGTTGCGGCTCGACCCGCGGTTGGCACCGGTCAAGGCGGCGGTGCTGCCGTTGTCGCGCAACGAGCAGCTGTCGCCGAAAGCGCGCGACCTCGCCGCGGAACTGCGCAAGTCGTGGAACGTCGAGTTCGACGACGCAGGCGCCATCGGGCGGCGGTACCGCCGCCAGGACGAGATCGGCACGCCGTTCTGTGTCACCGTCGATTTCGACACGCTCGACGACCACGCCGTGACGATCCGCGACCGCGACGCGATGGCGCAGGAGCGTGTCGCGCTCGACGCGGTGTCGGACTATCTGGCGGTGCGCCTCAAAGGCGTATAAGCACCGCGTGGGCCCACGCGTTAGCTGGGGACGTGCACAGAATGCCGACATGGTGCGGCGTGTCGCGTGCAAACACGCATGCTCGCGGTGCCGGCGTGAGCGCTAGAAGCGGCCGCCGCCACCGCTCCAGTTGCCAGACCCGCCATAGGATGTCGAACTCCAGCCGCCGCCCATGCCGCCGCCGATCCCGCCGCCCATGCCGCCACCGGACAGGATGTTGCCCAGGATGATCCCGCCGAGCACGGCGCCCATATTGGATCCGCCACCGCGACCGTAGCGACCGGTGTACGCGCGCTGCGCCGCCTGAGCGTCGCTGGTCGCCATCGACTGCGCTTGCGACGCCAGCAGCGCCGCACCGTTGGCGTGCGCGATCGCCTCGCCGAGGTTGGATTCGCGTTTGTCCTGTGCGGCCTGCAGCTGCCGCACCGCCTCCGCGAGCCGGGTGCGTGCCTCCGGTCCGATGGCGCCGCGGCGCACATCGATGAAATCCGACACGGCCCGCACCCGCGACTGCGCGGTGAACAGGGCCTGGTCGAACGCGCGGCTGAGCCGCGCCGCGGCCTCGCGCTCCTCGGCGACGCTGGCGAGCAGCCGGTCTAACTCGGCGTCGGCCTGGGTCAGCTTCGTGAACGCGCCCAACGGATCGGCGCTGCCGTTGCTCTGCGCGTCCGCGACGGCCCTGACCGCGGCGTCGCGGGCGGAGCTGAGTTCAGCGGCGTGCGAGGTATCGCTGCGCGCCAGTTGATCGCCGGCGGATTTGATGCCGTTCTGGATGTCGGCGATGGCCGCAGGCAGCGAGGCGACGGCGCGGCTGATGTCGGTGCCTGCACTGTCCACCGCGTCGAGCAGCATGCGTGCCTGACCGAGCGCCGACTCCGCCGCCCGCACCGCGTCGACCAGTCCGGTCTGCCGGTCGGCGGGCCGCGCGATCAGATTGCGCCCGTTGCTGATGTTCTGGTCGGCGAACGTCAGCCGCTCCTTGGCGGTGTCCACGTTGTCCGCGATCGATGCCAGTGCGCTGGCCGCGAACTGCTGGTGCAGGGTTGCCAGAGTCTGCGACGACGGCCCGATGCGCGCGGTCAGGTCGACCATCTGACGGGTCATCGCGTCGAGTCGGGTCGGCGCATTGATGACCAGATCCCGCAGCGCGGCGAACGCCTCCCGCTGCGCGTCGAGTTCCTTGTCGGCCTTCGCGGCCGCGACGATCACCCGGGTCAGAAGGTCGCGCCGCTGCGCCGGCGTCTCGGGGATCGCGTCATCGAGGATCTGGCGCACGTTGAATGCCTGCGCCAGTGTGGTTTTCGCGTCGGCGACGGCCTTGCTGAACGGTGCGGTGTCCTTGTCTCCGAACTCCTCGACGGCCAGCGCCAATTCGTTGTCGCTGGTGCGCACGGCGTTGTCGACATCGACGACCATCGACTTGGACAGGTCGTCGAGAGCGTCGACCTGAACCGAAGCCAGCGCGTTCGGGTCGGACGGGTCGACGCGGCGGGCAGCCGCGAACTCGGCCTCGCGGCGCTTGCGTCGCCGCCGCCGCGTCCACCACCACAGCAGCAGGAGCAGGACCACGAGGATGGCCAGCGCCACCACCACGGCGAACGGCGAGACTTCGCTGCCCGAACCCGAGCTGGTCGGCTTGTTCAGGCCGTTGGCCGCAGCGATGGCGGCGCCCGCCCAGTCGTCGCGGCGAAGCGCGGGTTCGATCTGGCTGCGGCGCAGGTTGTCGATGTCGCTGCTGCTCTGGCCGGTCGCCGGGCCGGCGAGGAAGGCATACGAACGGTCCACCGTCGCGACAGCGAGGATGGCGTCCTCGTTGCTCAAGTCGCTTTGCCGCCTTGTGCTTTCGGCCCAGTTGACCGCGCCCTGCCCGGAGAAGCTGTCGACGTAGACCACCCACAGCCGCACCTGGCGTTCGTTGTAGAGCTGGTCCACCGCGCGCTTCACATCGGACAGTTCGGAGCCGGTCAGCGCCTGCGCCTGGTCGGTGACGTAGCCGGGCAACCGCATCGGCGGAGTGCTGCCCGCGCCCGGCGCCAGCAGAACCCCACCGGTCAGAACGACGAGGAACAGGCCGAGCAAGCGGACGATGCGCATGATCGTCAATGTAGTGCGCCTGCAGGCCGAGACACCCGGTACCGGCGAAGAGTCCTGGCAGACTGTGCCTCGGTGACGACGAACAACGACCCCTACGACGAGTTCGACCGGCAGCGGCTGGTGGTCGAACCGCCGAAGGGTGCCGCGCTGCCGGGCACGGACACCGAACACCGCACCGACTTCGCCCGTGACAGGGCCAGGGTGCTGCACTGCGCGGCACTGCGCCGGCTGGCCGACAAGACGCAGGTCGTCGGCCCACGGCAGAGCGACACGCCGCGCACCCGACTCACGCACTCGCTGGAGGTTGCCCAGATCGGCCGCGGGATGGCGATCGGGCTGGGCTGCGACCCGGATCTGGTCGACATGGCCGGGCTGGCCCACGACATCGGACACCCGCCTTACGGGCACAACGGAGAGCGTGCGCTCAACGAGATCAGCGATGCGCACGGCGGCTTCGAGGGCAACGCCCAGAACTTCCGCATCCTCACCCGGCTCGAGCCCAAAGTCCTTGACTCCCAAGACCAGAGCGCGGGACTCAATCTTACCCGGGCGGCGCTGGACGCGGTCACGAAGTATCCCTGGCAGCGGACTCCCGACCGCGGCAAGTTCGG
This sequence comes from Mycolicibacterium moriokaense, assembly GCF_003347205.1. Classification (GTDB taxonomy): domain Bacteria; phylum Actinomycetota; class Actinomycetes; order Mycobacteriales; family Mycobacteriaceae; genus Mycobacterium; species Mycobacterium moriokaense_B. Next base: position 81,212 of record NZ_QQBJ01000002.1, on the reverse strand, counting down.
CTTCTACCGCGACGACGTCGCGGCCGCGGACTGGATGCGAACCGGGGCGCCGGCGTTTCGGCCGTGCCTGGAGGCCCAGGTGATGGACTGGGCCGACGACGTCGCGTATTCGGTGCACGACGTCGAGGACGGAGTGGTGTCCGGCCGCATCGACATGCGGGTTCTCGCCGACGACGACGCCGCCGCCGAGCTGGGCAGGCTGGGGGCGTCGAGCGGGATGGGCGGCGGGCTGTCCGCCGACGAGCTGGTGTCGGCGGCGGCGCGGCTGTCCGAGCTGCCGATGGTGGCGGCCGTCGGCAAGTACGACGCCACACTCGCGGCGTCGGTCGCGTTGAAGAAGCTGACCAGTGAGCTGGTCGGGCGGTTCGCGTCCGCGGCGATCGCGGCCACCAGGTCCGAGGCCGGGCCCGGGCCGTTGGTCCGCTACACCACCGACCTGCGGGTACCCGCGCTGGTGCGCGCCGAGGTGACGCTGTTGAAGGTGCTGGCCCTGCAGTTCATCATGTCCGACCCGCGGCACCTGGAACTGCAGGCCCGCCAGCGCGACCGCGTCCACCGCGTCGCGCAGTGGCTGTCGGCCGGTGCGCCGGCCACGCTGGACCCCGTTTTCGTACCGGCGTTCAACGCGGCGGCCGACGACGGCGAGCGGCTGCGGGTGGTCATCGACCAGATCGCGTCGTTCACCGAAGGGCGATTGGAGCGCCTCGAACCGGCTCTAGACTGATTCGGTGGCCGGCCGAATCCCTGATCGCGATATCGCGGCCATTCGTGAACGCGTGCGCATCGAAGACGTCGTCGGCGACTATGTCCAGCTTCGCCGCGCCGGCGCCGACTCGCTGAAGGGCCTGTGTCCGTTTCACGACGAGAAATCGCCGTCCTTCCACGTGCGCCCCAACCACGGACACTTCCACTGCTTCGGCTGCGGCGAGGGCGGTGACGTCTATGCCTTCGTGCAGAAGATCGAGCACGTCAACTTCGTCGAGGCCGTCGAACTGCTCGCCGACCGGATCGGCTACACCGTCACCTACACGGGTTCGGCCACCAGCGTGCAGCGCGACCGGGGCAGCCGCAGCCGGTTGCTGGCCGCCAACGCCGCCGCGCAGCAGTTCTACGCCGAGGCGCTGAAGTCGGATGAGGCGGCGCCGGCGCGCCAGTACCTGCTCGACCGCAACTTCGACGCCGACACCGCGAGCCGTTTCGGTTGCGGGTTCGCGCCGTCGGGCTGGGACTCGCTGACAAAACATCTGCTGCGCAAGGGTTTCGAGTTCAAAGAACTGGAGGCGGCCGGGCTGTCGCGGGAGGGCAGGCGCGGCCCGATGGACCGCTTCCACCGCAGGCTGCTCTGGCCCATCAAGGTGTCCAGCGGAGAGGTCATCGGGTTCGGCGCCCGCAGGCTTTTCGACGACGACCAGAACCAGGCGAAGTACGTCAACACGCCCGAAACCGTGCTGTACAAGAAGTCGTCGGTGCTCTTCGGGCTCGACCACGCCAAGCGCGACATCGCCAAGGCTCACCAGGCGGTGGTCGTGGAGGGTTACACCGACGTGATGGCCATGCACCTGGCCGGGGTGACCACCGCGGTGGCGTCCTGCGGCACGGCGTTCGGCGACGAGCATCTGGCGATGCTGCGGCGACTCATGATGGACGACAAGTTCTTTCGCGGTGAGCTGATCTACGTGTTCGACGGTGACGCGGCGGGACGGGCTGCGGCGGTCAAGGCGTTCGACGGTGAGCAGAATCTGGCCGGGCAGTCGTTCGTCGCCGTCGCCTCCGACGGGATGGATCCGTGCGACCTGCGCCTGAAGTCTGGCGACGGGGCGCTGCGCGACCTGGTGGCACGCCGAACCCCGTTGTTCGAGTTCGCGATTCGCACTGCGCTTGTCGACCACGATTTGGACAACGCCGAGGGGCGGGTCGACGCGCTGCGTCGGTGCGTGCCGATGGTGGCGCGGATCAAGGACCCGACGCTGCGGGACGAATACGCCCGACAGCTCTCCGGTTGGGTCGGCTGGGACGATGTGGCCCAGGTGGTGGGCAGGGTCCGGGACCAGTCCAAGGGCGGCGGCAGGCAATCGTCGGCGCAGACGCGGCCCAGGGCGGCGGGCGCGGTCGAGGCCAACGCGGTGGCCCGGCCGGACCCGCGCGACCCGACGCTGTGGCCGCAGCGGGAAGCGCTGAAATCGGCGCTGCAGTATGCGGCGCTGGCGGGTCCGGTGTTCGACGCCCTGACGCCGGAGAGCTTCACGCATCCGGGGTACTCGGCGGTGCGCGCCGCGATCGCCGCAGCGGGGGGCACCTCCGCGGGGGTATCGGGTGCGGAGTGGATCGAGGCCGTCCGTCAGCAGACCGGCTCGGACGCGGCCGCGAGCCTGGTCAACGAGCTCAGCGTGGAATCGGTGAATGTCGACGACGACGACAAGCTGACGCGCTACATCAGCGGGGTGCTGGCCCGGTTGCAGGAGGTGGCCGTCGGCCGCCAGATCGCCGAGGTGAAGTCCAAGCTGCAGCGGATGTCGCCGGTGGAGCAGGGCGACGAATATCACGCCCTTTTCGGCGACCTGGTCGCGATGGAGGCGTATCGCCGCAGCCTGCTCGAACAGGCCAGCGGCGACGACCTTACTGCGTAACCGCGCATCACCGGCTATGGTGTACACGCGTCGGGCACTCTGGTGAAAGGCAACGTGGTGGCTTCGAAAAAGACTCGTCGGGTGATCGCTGTCAGCGCCTTCGCGGTGGCCGCAGCGGCGGGACCGGTAATCGCGGCGACTGCTGTGTCGATGTCTGCGCCGCAGGACTACCAGGCGGGCCCGGGCCAATGCCTCGCGTGGTTCGGCAATCAAGAAGACGGCCAGTGCCTGGGCTACTCGAACGGCCAGCCGGTGACCGGCGGCACGCCGTGGGGCATCTACGGCCCCAGCAATTACCAGAACGGCGGCCTGCTGCCCGGCCAGAGCTTCACCAGCGGCGTCAACTAGCGCTTGTCGGCCGCCCGCGTGCGTCGCGGGTTGAGTACCTCGGTTTCGCCGTCGATCGGCGTCAACGTCACCATTTCCGGATCGGGCGACACCCGGTTGGCTATCTTGCGGCGCCCAGCCGTGATCACGGCCTTGGCCGCTGGGCTCTCGGTCACCGCGCGATAGGTGCCCGCAATCTGCTCATAGCGGCGCCGGCCGGCCTTCGTACCCAACACGTAGCCGACGGCCAGTGCGGCGACATACCGGAACACAGTGCCCCTTCCAGATGAACGGTGTGACGGTACCCATCCTGCCTCACCGCACGGGGTGCGCGCCGGGCCGGGACGGTATTGGCGGGCCGCCCCGCGGGTAAGCTAAAGTCAACCCTCGGCCCGGGGCGGAAGCCCGCGGGCAGGGCAATCCCCTGTAGCTCAATTGGCAGAGCATTCGGCTGTTAACCGAAGGGTTGCTGGTTCGAGTCCAGCCGGGGGAGCAACTAGTTTTCGCGTCGGCGATCAGCCGGGCGCTTGAGTCAGCGTCTGCGCGGTCGCGATATCGGATGCCCCATGAATCGGAGCCGACGGCTCCTGTGTCACCACGGCGAGATCCGACGGAACCCGAACGCCGCCCGGAAGCTGCCGCGAGCCCTTGGTGTCACCCGACGGCGCACGGCAGTGTTCGGGCTCCTGCCCCGGATCCACCACGCCGCCGGTTTCCCGGCAGCAGTAATCCTTCTGATCTTCGATCAGCTGCCATGTGGTCGTCTCCCCGTCATAGGGAAAGGCGTTCATGCACTTCTCGTATTCATCGAGGTCCCACGTATCACTGGCAGGCTGCGCGGTTGCCACGGCGGTGAATTCGACGGTCGGGACGGCCAGAACAGCCACTGCGCCGGCGAGCATCGCCGCGTACACGATGCGGCTGCGCGTGGTGCGGGTCGATGTCGTCATGATGACTCCTCATATGCGGTCTGGTGAGGAAAATGCTCCGTCGTCAGGCGTGCCTCGGGAATCGCCCGGAAGCCAGATTTCCCTTGTCGGACGCAAGGTTCGGCTATCCGCCAGGCAAGCGGATCGGCTGAATCCTGGATCGCTTGACCGCGCAGCCGGCAAGGATCGCCTAACACCTCCTTGCACACGCAATAGAGGCCAAATCGACGGTGCAAATCTTCTAATTTCGCGACCAACCGAGGTCGACACTGGTATCTGCCGCGAGCGGGCCTGTCCGCACGCGGCCGGAATATCGGATGCGCACGAAGGGGGTCCTCACAGTGTCCGAGCAAGAAAACAAGAAACTCATCGAGCAGGGCTACGCAGCGTTCTCCGCCGGTGACATCGAAACGGTGATGAACCTGTTCGCCGACGACGTCGAATGGGTGCAGCCGGGCGACAGCATGGTCAGCGGCACCTTCCACGGCAAGGCCGAGGTGATGGAGTACATGGGCCGGTTGGCCGAGCGGTCGCTGACCGTGAAATTGAAGAGGCTGATCGCCGAGGGCGACACCGTCGTGGCCATCACCGACGTGACGGTCGACGGCGAGACCGGCGAGGACGCCGACGTCTTCACGCTCCGCGACGGCAAGACCATCCGCGCCGAGATGCACGGGGACACGTCCCTGATGGAACGCATCTACGGCAAGAAGCAGTTGGCCGCGGGCTGAGGTGGGCGCGCACTGGTAGGCGTCGTCGTGTGATGACGCCTACCGGGCCACGCTATTTCGGCTCGATGGTGCCTTCGGCCGTCGCGTCCTTCTCGCGCTGCTCGTCGGCGTCAGGAATGTTCTCCGGGTGCAGCATTTCCGCATAACGCAACTGCTCGGGAATCCCGAAGCCGTCAACCAGCAGTTCGGCGTGCGGACGCAGATTGCGGCACCGTTCGTTGATTCCGCGGGTGACGGCCTTGGCCCGCTCGCTGGACAGGAAGCGGTGTTCCATGAACCACGCCCTGTCCGCCTCGATCACCGACAATGCGTAGAGGTCGCACACCAGGTTCAAGATCTTGCGGGCCTCGTCGTCCTCACACGAGTCGATGCCGGCGACAAACGCCTCCAGCACGATCCGGTCGATGTGCGCCTGCGCGGTGTGCAGCACGTGGTCCTGAACGGAGTTGAACGCATCGAATGCGCTCATTTCCTTGGACTTTCCCTGCAGCCGGCGCGCCACCGTCGCGAGCATGTACTCCTCGCGGTCCTCGAACATCTTGACCTGCGTGCCGCGGTTGAAGAGGCTGCCCTCTTCCTCGTTGTCCTGCCGGGTATCCAGGATGGTCTGCATGATCGTCTCGGCCGCAGTGCGTTTGAGCACCCGCTCACCGGCGAAGTTGGCGGCGAAGCGCACCCACTCCACGGGGCTCATGCCCTTGATGTCGTCGGCGTAGGCGGTCAGTAGCTCCTTGGCCACCAGCTGCGTCAGGACGTGGTTGTCGCCCTCGAACGTGGTGAACACGTCGGTGTCCGCCTTGAGCGCGATCAGCCGGTTCTCGGCGAGATAGCCTGCGCCACCGCACGCTTCGCGTGCCTCCTGGATGGCGGTGGTGGCATGCCAGGTGTTCGCGGCCTTCAGGCCCGCGGCGCGCGACTCCAGCTCGCGCTGTTCCTCGGCGTCCGGGTCGTCCGATGTCTGCATCTCGTGACATTTCGCGACGAGCTCGTTCTGGGCGAACTGCAATGCATACGACTTGGCGATCAAGGGGAACAACCGGCGCTGGTGCACCAGGTAGTCCATGATCAGCGTCTCGTCCTGGTCGTCGGGGGCGGAGAACTGCCTGCGCTCCAACGCATATCGGGTCGCGATGTCCAGCGCCACCCGCGCCGCCGCGCCCGCGCTGCCGCCCACGGTGACCCGGCCGCGGATCAGCGTGCCCAGCATCGTGAAGAAGCGGCGGTTCGGATTGTCGATCGGCGAGGTGTAGGTGCCGTCCTCGGCGACGTCGGCGTACTTGTTCAGCAGGTTCTCGCGGGGGACGCGGACGTGGTCGAACTGGATGCGTCCGTTGTCGACGCCCGGCAGGCCGCCCTTGTAGTGGCAGTCCGACGTCGTCACGCCCGGCAGGTCGTTGCCGTCGTCGTCGCGGATCGGCACCACCAGGCAGTGCACCCCGTGGTTGACGTCCTTGCCGTCTTCACTGGTGATCAGTTGGGCGAAAACGGCTGCCACTTGGGCGGTCTGGGCGGCGCCGCCGATGTAGTCCTTGCGGGAGGTGCGGGTGGGGGAGTCGACGACGAACTCCTGGGTCGACGCGTCGTACGTCGCGACGGTCTCGATGGCCTGCACGTCGCTGCCGTGGCCGGTCTCGGTCATCGCGAAGCAGCCCCGCAGCTCCAGGTCGATGATCTTCTGGACGTACTTCTGGTGGTGGCGTTCGGTGCCGAGGTTTTCGATGGCGCCGCCGAACAGGCCCCACTGCACGCCCGCCTTCACCATCAGCGACAGGTCGGACATCGCCAGCATCTCGATCTGGGTGACCGCTGCACCCACGTCGCCGTTGCCGCCGTGCTCCTTCTTGAAGCCGTCCTCGGCGGCGCCCTGCGCGGCCATGATCTTCAACTGCTCCGCCACCTTCGTGCGGGCGATGACGGTGTTCGGGGTGTAGTGAGGTTTGAAGATCTCCGTGGACAGGTCCTGCCGCATCTTGTTCTTCACGTCGCGCCAACGGCCGTCCAGTGTGTTGCGTAGATGCTCCGCAGTCGTGGTCATACTTCGACGGTAGCCCGTAGCCGCGCCGCGGAAACTGTGATGCAGGAAACGTAGGCAAACCTGGCTAGACCTGGTTGAAGGCATGGCGTTGAATCGGTGGTAATGGCCGAGGCAGAAGAGGCGCCGGCGTCACCGACCGGAATGCCGCACATCCCACATCACCGGCACAGCGATGTGTCGGGTGGTTGGCTGCGCGCCGCGACGTTCGGCGCGATGGACGGTCTGGTCAGCAACACGGCCCTGATCGCCGGTGTCGCGGCGAGCGCGAGCGCCCACACCGTCGTGCTCAGCGGCGTCGCCGGACTGCTGGCGGGCGCGTTCTCGATGGCGCTCGGCGAATACACCTCGGTCACCACCGCCAACGAACAGATCGACGCCGAGGTCCGGCTGGAGCGGCGTGCGTTGACCACGCAACCGGAGGCCGAGGAAACCGAACTGGTCTGGATGTTCGTCGAGATGGGCATGACGCCCGAGACCGCGGAGAAGGCATCTGCGGAGATCCACCGCGACCAGGACCGCGCCCTGAACCTGCACGTGGCACAGGAGTTGGGCGTCAACCCGAGCGAGAAGCCGTCGCCCTGGGTGGCTGCGGGGTCGTCGTTCGTGTTGTTCGCGATCGGCGCGATCGTGCCGCTGATTCCGTATCTGCTCGGCTACGAAACGCTGTGGACCGGGCTGGTATTCGGCGGCGTCGGCCTGCTCATCGCCGGCGGAGTGGCGGCGCGGTTCACCGGTAAGCCGGTGTGGTGGGCGTCGCTGCGGCAGCTGAGTTTCGGCGCGATCGCGATCGCGGCCACCTATCTGGTGGGCTCGCTCATCGGCACGGTCGCCTGGTAGCGACCCTTTGCGGTTTCGGCGTGGCTGGTTGCGCTGAGCGCGACTGCGCACGCCGAAGTCACGTGTCGCTGCCGACGGTGACCGACTCCGCGTGGTCGGTGATCTCGTCGAGATCCGTCTCCTCGGCGTCGATGCCTGTCAGGTGACGACGGGTCATCGCCAGCACACCGGCGGCGAGCAGCACGGCAACCGCGCCCACCCAGAACGGCAGGTGCACGCTGACCTGCTCGCCCAGAACACCGGCGATCCACGGCGCCACCGCCGCTCCGGAGAAGCGCACGAAACTGTATGCAGCAGATGCCACGCCGCGCTCGACCGGCGCCGCCTTCATCACGGTTTCGGTGATCAACGTGTTGTTGATGCCGATGAACAGGCCCGAGACCACCACACACGCCGCCAGCACGGCCTTGCTGTCGGTGCCGAGCGCCATCACGACCAGGGTCGTCGTCATCGCCAACAGATTCACCAAAAGCGTTGACACCGTGCCGAATCGGTGTTGCAGCCGCGGCGCGACCACGACCGAGGTGAAGGCCAGCGCCAGGCCCCACCCGAAGAAGATCAGCCCGATCTGGTGGGCGCTCATGTCGAGTGGGAACGGTGTGAAGGCCAGCAGGGTGAAGAAGCCGAAGTTGTACAGCAGGGCGGTGATGCCCACCCCGAGCAGCCCGCGGTGGCGCAGAGCGCGGAACGGATCAGCGAGGGTGGTGGCGCGTTCGGCGCGCGGCGTCGCCGGCAGTAGGAACGCCGTCACCACCAGTGCGATCGCCATCAGCGCCGACACCCCGAAGAACGGGCCGCGCCATGAGATCGAGCCGAGCACTCCGCCGACCAGCGGGCCGACAGCGATACCGAGGCCCAGCGCTGCCTCGTAGAGGATGATCGCCTGGGCGACCGATCCCCGCGCCGAGTTGACGATGGTGGCCAGTGCCGTCGCGATGAACAACGCGTTGCCCAGCCCCCACAGCGCACGCCAGCCGACGATGCCCAGCACCGTGTCCGACATGCCGGCCAGCCCGGCGCCCGCGATGATCACCACCAGGCCGAGCAGCAGTGTGCGCTTGGGGCCGATCCGGCTGGCCACCACGCCGGTGATGAGCATGGCCACGCCCATCACCGCCATGTAGCTGGTGAACAGCAGTGACACTTGCGACGGTGAGGCGTTGAGGTTGTCGGCGATCGGCTTCAATATCGGGTCGACGAGGCCGATTCCCATGAAGGCGACGACAGAGGCGAACGCGACGGCCCAGACGGCCTTGGGTTGGCGCCACATACGGTGCGGCTGCTCCTAACTGTGCAGTTATTTCACGGATTGCTTCGGGACGGACGCGTCGTCGAGGAGCTTGCGCATCACCTCGACGGCGCCTTGCAGGGTCTGGCGGTCGGCATCATCGAGCCGTTCCAGGTAGGGATCGATGGCCGCGCCGCGGTCGAGGCGGACCTGCCGCAGCACGTCGACACCCTTGTCGGTGATGCGAATGAGCACGGCCCGCGCATCGTCGGGGTCGACGGTGCGCGACACCAGTTCCGCATCCTCCAGCCTGCGCACCTGCATGGTCATCGTCGGCTGCGAGCAGTGATCGAGCGCTGCCAGATCGGAGATGCGCGCCGCGCCCTGGTCCTCGATCGTCGACAACAGCCGCCCCTGCGCGAACGGCAGAGGCAGGCGGGCGCGCTGAGAGGCCAGTCGGTTCAGGCGAGCCACCACGGCCAGCAGATCAGCGCCAAGGGGTCCAGTCACCACTCCATAATTACATAGTTTTGCTATGCGAATCAAATTCTCGACGCGCCGACGAAGCTCACAGTGCTGCCACAGGGTCGTTGAGATGCGCCTGGCAGAATCGTGAAATGACGACCTCCCGCCGCTCGGGCAAAGCTCGGGGGTCGGGCGCGCTTCAACCCGTCGAACTCGCACACGCGTCTGTGATGGCGGCGTTGTGCGCGGCCACCGCGATCGTCGCGGTCGTCGTGCCGTTCGCCGCGGGCGTCTCGCTGCTGGGCACCGTGCCGATGGGCCTGCTGGTCTACCGGTTCCGGATCCGGGTGCTGATCGCGGCGACTGTCGCTGCCGCCACCATCGCGTTCCTGATCGCCGGCATGGGCGGTCTCATGACGGTCATCGACTGCGCCTACATCGGCCTGCTCATCGGACTCATTCTGCGACGCGGTCGCGGCACTCTCACCGTCCTGGTCGTGGGGCTCATCGCCGGTGCGCTCTTCGGTACGGCCGTGGTGGCAGCGCTGGCGATCCTGGTGCGGTTGCGGCACTTGATCTTCGAATCGATGACGGCCAACGTCGAAGGCATCGCGGCGTTCATGACCCGCCTCCCCGACTGGTGGTGGCTGCCCGACTGGGACGCCGCCGCCGAGCATCTGAGAAGCGGCTTCGCCACCGCCCTGCACCACTGGCCTTTCCTGCTCGGCGGATCGTCGATGCTCAGCATCACTCTGGTGATGCTGGTCGGGTGGTGGGCGCTGTCGCAGGTGATCGTGCGCCTCGTCGTGATCCCCGACGTGCACAAACTCGACGCCCCGCCCGACACCGGCGTGATCGCGCCGGTTCCGGTACGGCTCACCGACGTGCGGTTCCGCTACCCGGCGAGCGAGCACGACGCGCTCGGTCCGGTGACGCTGGCCGTCGAAGCCGGCGAGCACGTCGCGGTGACCGGGCCCAACGGCTCGGGCAAGACCACGCTGATGTTGATGCTGGCCGGGCGCGATCCGTCGTCGGGCACGGTCGAGCGGCCCGGCTCGACGGGGCTCGGCCGGCTCGGCGGCACGGCCGTGATCCTGCAGCATCCCGAGAGCCAGGTGCTCGGCACCAGGGTGGCCGACGACGTGGTGTGGGGGCTGCCGCCCGGCACCACGACCGACGTGGGCAGGCTCCTCACCGAGGTCGGGCTCGACGGGTTGGCCGAACGTGACACCGGTGGGCTGTCCGGCGGCGAGTTACAACGCCTCGCCGTGGCCGGGGCACTCGCCAGGGAGCCGTCCCTGCTGATCGCCGACGAGGTGACCAGCATGGTCGACCAGGAGGGCCGCGAGTCGCTGATGGCGGTGCTGTCCGGCCTGACCCAGCACCACCGGATGTCGTTGGTGCACATCACCCATTACAACGACGAGGCCGACTCCGCCGACCGCACCATCGACCTGACCGGAGGCGAGAACAACAACGACAACACCGAGATGGTCGAAACGGCAGAGGCACCCGATGCGACTGGCCCGGCGCGGCCGCGCCGCGACGACCCGGTGCTGGAACTCATCGACGTCAACCACGAGTATGGCAGCGGAACGCCTTGGGCCACGACGGCATTACGGCACATCACCTTCGCCGTGCACGAAGGCGAGGGCGTGCTGATCCACGGGCTCAACGGGTCGGGCAAGTCCACCCTGGCGTGGATCATGGCGGGCCTCGTCGACCCGACCAGCGGCAGTTGCCTGCTCGACGGCGCACCGGCGTCCGAGCAGGTCGGCGCGGTTGCGATTTCGTTCCAGGCGGCCCGGCTGCAGTTGTTGCGCAGCCGCGTGGACCTGGAAGTCGCATCGGCGGCAGGCTTTTCGGTGCGTGACCGTGGCCGGGTGGTCGACGCGCTTGCCACCGTCGGTCTGGACGCGTCGCTGGCGGACCGCCGGATCGACCAGCTCAGCGGCGGGCAGATGCGCCGTGTGGTGCTGGCCGGACTTCTCGCGCGATCACCACGCGCGCTGATTCTCGACGAGCCGCTGGCCGGTCTGGACGGCGCCAGCGCCCGCGGGCTGCTGCGTCTGCTCGAGGATCTGCGTCGCACGGCAGGGCTGACCGTGATCGTGATCTCGCACGATTTCTCCGGTCTCGACGAGCTGTGCCCCCGCACCCTGCACCTGCAGGACGGTGTGCTGGCCACCGTGCCGACGTCCGCAGGCGGCATGTCATGACCGCGCCGGCCCGCAAGCAGCGGCGCAGGCCGGTGGTGCTGCTGCGGCCTGTGCCCGGTGACAGCGTCATCCACAAGCTCTGGGCGGGAACCAAACTCATTGTGGTGGCGGGAATCGGGGTGCTGCTGACGTTCTACCCCGGTTGGGTGCCGATCTTCGCCGTCGCCGCCCTGGTGCTCGTCGCGGCGAGGCTGGCCCACATCCCACACGGTGTGCTGCCGTCGGTACCGCGATGGTTGTGGCTGTTGCTCGCCCTCGGTGCGGTGACGGCGGCGCTGGCCGGGGGTAGCCCCATGATCGAGGTCTTCGGGCGCGAACTCGGGTTGGGCGGGCTGCTGAAGTTCCTGCGCATCACCGCACTCTCGATCGTTCTTCTCGCGCTCGGCGGCATGGTGTCGTGGACCACCAACGTCGCCGAGGTCGCGCCTGCCGTCGCGAAACTGGGCAGACCTCTACGGGCGTTGCGGATTCCGGTCGACGAATGGTCGGTCGCACTGGCATTGGCGCTGCGCGCCTTCCCGATGCTGATCGACGAGTTCCGGATCCTCTACGCCGCGCGCAGCCTGCGTCCAAAGCCGGTATTGACCACACGGCGCGCCCGCAGACGTCGCTGGGCGCTGGAGGTGGTCGACCTGATCGCCGCGGCGGTGATCGTCGCGCTTCGGCGGGCCGACGAGATGGGCGACGCGATCACCGCGCGCGGCGGTGCCGGTCAGATCTCGGCGGCGCCGTCGGGACCCAAACCCCGCGACTGGATAGCGCTTTCGGTGGTGCTGCTGGTGTGCGGCGCTGCGCTGGCACTGGAACTGACCCTGCTGGGTACCAGTTAGCGCTGGGCCGCTGTGTTCGCGGCGGCCTGCGCATCGCCGAGCGTCTGGGCGACATCGGCGCGGCCCAGGAACATCTCGTCGAGATACGGCTGCAGTGCGGTGTAGCCGGCCGGAAAGCCGGGCCCGCCCGGCGCCGGTATCCGCGGGCCGTCGAGCACCGAGAAGAACGGGCCGACATCGACGCCGCGGCGCGCCCAGTAGTCGAAGTAGACGCGCTGCGCCGGCAGAACGGCGGGGATGGCCGCCCCGCGCGCGCCGAGGTACTGATTGCCGCGTGCGCTGCCCATCCAGGCCAACACCTGTTTGACCGCATCGGGATGCCGGGTCGCCGAATTTCCGGCTGCGGCAATCCCGTTGGTGACACTCACCCGGCCGACCGGTCCGATGGGCATGGGAACCACACCCCACCGGAAGCGGCTCTGCTCGGCGATCGACGCCAGGTTGTAGGTCCCGGACTGGAACAGCGCCATGCGGCCCTGCAGGAACTGGTTGCGGGAGAAGTCGCCGTTTGCGTTGGTGTCCGACGCGGGCGGGGCGACATGGTCGCGGTTGATCAGGCCCACCAAATAGTCGAACGCGGCGACAGACCCGGGGTTGTCGAAGGCGAACCGGTCGCCGTCGGAGAACTTCCCGCCCGCCGACCCGATGTAGTTCAGGTAGATGCCCTGCAGATCGTTGGCGGCGTTGTATCCCCACTGCCGCACGCGCTGCGGGTCGAATCCGGGTTCGTCGGCGCGTCGCCCGTCGGCATCGACGGTCAACCGGGCCAGCAACGGCCGGACGGTGTCCACGTCGCCGGGAGACCAGCGCATCGTCATCAGCCGCCGCAGGTCGACGCCCGCCTGTTCGACGAGGTCGGCGTTGAAGTACACCGCGATGCCGGCATCGGTCAACTGCGGCACCGCCCACAGCACCCCGTCGCGGGTGAATTGGTCCACCACCGACGGCTCCCACTGCGCAGCGGCGTTCGGGCCCAATGCTTTTGCTACGTCCATCAGCCGACCGCTGTCGGCATACCCGGCGAAGTACGCGTTCGACACCCAGAAGATGTCGTCCGCGCTGCCGCCCGCGGCGTCGGTGCGCAGCGTGTCGAAGTAGGTGGCGTACGGCACCACGTTGACCCGCACGTCGACGTCGGGGTGCAGCCGGGTGAACTCGTCGAACGACTCCCGGTAGGCGGCGGCGACCTGCTCGTCCCACAGGCGCACCGTGACCACCGTGCGGCCGGAAGGCTCCGTCGAGCGGCCCAACAAGACAGCGGCGACGAGGAGCACGGCCATGGTCAGCGCCACCGCCATCGCCGCCATCGTGGAAGGCTTGACACGCAACGTCATTTCAGCCCCGTCACCACGATGGAGCCGACGATGCGCCGGCCGAGCGCGACGAACAGCAGCAGGAGCGGAACGATCGCCACCGTCGTCGCCGCCATCACCAGCGTCCACTGCGCGTTGTAGCGGGACTGCAGGCCCGCCGTCGCCACCGTCAGCACCTGCCACTTGTCGCCGCTGGTGATCACCAGCGGCCACATGAAGCTGTTCCATTGGCTGACAACAGTTATCAGCGCCAGCGTGACCAGAATCGGCCTGCTGGCCGGCACGATGACGTGCACCAGGACATCGAGGGTGTTGGCGCCGTCGATGCGGGCCGCCTTGATCAGGTCGGCCGGAATCCCGCGAAAGTACTCGCGCAGCAGGAAAATCGCATACGGCGAGCCGAACACGAACGGCAGCACCAACGCCCAGAACGTGTTGCGCAGACCGGCTTCGGCCATCATCAGATACAGCGGCACCACCGTCACCGTCGCGGGCACCATCAACGTCGCCAGGTACACCCAGAACAACGCGTCGCGCCCCGGAAACTCCAGGCACGCGAACGCATATGCCGCCAGCACCGAGAAGGTCAGCTGTCCGATCAGGATGACGGCTGTCATCAGCGCCGTCACCACCAGAGCGCGCCCGAAGCCGGCATCGGCCAGGCCGGTGTAGTTCTGCAGCGTCGGCGGGTACGGCCACGACAGCGGCCTGCCGGTGTTGAACTGCCGTGCCGTGGTGAACGAGGTCAGCAAGCCGAGGGTGAACGGCGCCAACGTGATCAGCGCACCCGCGATCAGCACGGCATAGATCACCGGTGCGGACACCGCGCGGCTAAACGACGTCATAGGTGATCCGCCGCCGGAAGTACAGATGCTGAAGCAGCGTCACGCCGATCAGCAGAACGAACAGCACCGCGGCCATCACTGCCGCCCTGCCCACCGCGGCCGCTCCGAAGGCTTCGTCGTAGATGCGGTGCGCGATCAGGTCGGTGCGGCCCTGCGGTCCGCCCCCGGTCAGCGCATAGACCGTGTCGAACACCTGTGCCGCGCTGATGACGCCGGTGACGAGCACGAAGAACATCGTCGGCCGCAGCATCGGCAACGTGATGCGGCGAAACCGCTGCCAGGCGTTGGCGCCGTCGGTGCGTGCCGCGTCGTGGATGTCGGCCGGGATCGCCAGGATGCCCGCCAGAAAGAACAGCGTGACGTAGCCGACGTTGGTCCAGATGGTCACCGCCGAGACGACGGGCAGCGCCAGGTCGGGGTCGGTGAGCCACTCGATGCGGTGGCCCAGCAGCGTGCTGACCGCGCCATCGGTCGGGGCGAGGATCCATCGCCACAGCACCGCGATCGCCAGCGGCGCGCAAATCCAGGGCAGCACATACAGGGTGCGGAAGAATCCGCTGCCGGGCAGGCCGCGGGCCAGCATCGCCGCCGCGCCGAGGCCCAGTACCGACTGGGTGGGCACCACGATCGCGATGAACAGCGCCGTCACCAAGAGCGATGTGGCGAACGACGGGTCGCTGAGCACTGAGATCCAATTGTCCAGCCCGACATAGCGAATGGGCCCGAGCAGGTCCCAGCGGTGCATGCTCAGCCACGCCACCACCAGCATCGGCAGCAGCAGGAACGTGACGACGCCGAACAGGCTGGGCGCCAGCAGCGCGTAGCCCACGGCCGTCGACCGCACCCTGTTGATGCCCACCGAGCCATTAAAGCGGGCGCGGCGCGGTCGAACTACGGTGTCTGTCGTGACAGCATCCCGACAAGTCGATGCCGACTTCCTCGATCTGCCGCGCCATCAGCTTGCCGACGCCGCACTCTCGGCCGCTCTCGCGGCCGGCGCCGCCCACGCCGACCTGCGCATCCATCGCGTCGTCAACGAGGTCGTCGCCTTGCGCGACGGTGAGCTGGAAACGAGCGTCATCGACCGCGAGGTCGGCCTCGCGGTGCGCGTGATCGTCGACGGCACGTGGGGCTTCGCCTCCCACGCCGAGCTCAGCCCCGACGTCGCCGCCGAGACGGCCCGCAGGGCGGTGGCGGTGGCTCGGACGCTGGCCGCGCTGAACGCGGAGACCGTCGAGTTGGCGCCGGAACCGGTGTACGCCGACGTCAGCTGGGTGTCCGACTACGCGATCGACCCGTTCACGATCCCGGCCGCCGACAAGATCGGGCTGCTCGCCGAATACTCCGGGCGGCTGCTGGCCGCCGACGGCGTCAACCACGTCTCGGCCAGCGCGCACGCGGTCAAGGAGCAGACCTTCTACGCCGACACCGCCGGTTCGGCGATCACCCAGCAGCGGGTTCGGGTGCAGCCCGCGCTGGAGGCGGTGACCGTCGACGCCGCGGCGGGATCATTCGAGACCATGCGCACGCTGGCGCCCCCGACCGGACGGGGCTGGGAGGCCGTCGCCGGCGACGACGTGTGGGACTGGACCGGTGAACTCGCCGAGTTGCCGACGCTGCTGGCGCAGAAGGTCAAGGCCCCGAGCGTGACGCCGCGGCCCACCGACCTCGTCATCGACCCGTCCAACCTGTGGTTGACCATCCACGAGTCCATCGGCCACGCCACCGAATACGACCGCGCCATCGGCTACGAGGCCGCCTACGCGGGAACGTCGTTCGCCACGCCGGACAAGCTGGGCGCCATGCGGTACGGGTCGCCGGTGATGAACGTGACGGCTGACCGCACCGAGCAATTCGGGCTCGCCAGCGTCGGATGGGACGACGAAGGCGTGGCTGCCCAGCGCTGGGATCTGGTGCGCGACGGGGTGTTCGTCGGCTATCAACTCGACCGGGTGTTCGCGCCGCGACTGGGCCTGACCCGATCGAACGGCTGCTCCTATGCCGACTCGCCGCACCACGTTCCGATTCAGCGGATGGCCAACGTGTCGCTGCAGCCGGGGGCCGACGGCCTGTCCACCGACGAGCTGATCGCGCGGGTCGAGAACGGGATCTACGTCATCGGAGACAAGAGTTGGTCGATCGACATGCAGCGGTACAACTTTCAGTTCACCGGTCAACGATTCTTCAAGATCCGCGACGGCAAGCTCGACGGCCAACTGCGCGACGTCGCCTACCAGGCGACCACCACCGACTTCTGGGGTGCGATGGAAGCCGTCGGCGGCCCGTCGACGTGGCGACTGGGCGGTGCGTTCAACTGCGGCAAGGCGCAGCCCGGGCAGGTGGCGCCCGTCAGCCACGGCTGCCCGTCGGCGTTGTTCCGCGGCGTCAACGTGCTCAACACCCGCACCGAGGGAGGGCGGTAGCGGTGATCGGAGCACAGCAGGTGGTCGACATCGCGTTGGCGGAGGCCGCGCGGTTGGGAAAAGCCGACGAGACGATCGTCGCGGTCACCGACCGCAGCGACGCTGCGCTGCGGTGGGCCAACAACTCGATGACCACCAACGGCGTTTCGGTGCAGCGCAAGACGACGGTGATCTCCGTGGTCCGCCGCGGCGACCGCGGCCACGTCGCGTCGCTGACCTCCAGCGAGGTAGATCCCTCCGTCATACCCGGTCTGGTAGCGGCGTCGCAGGAGGCCGCACTGTCGGCGCCCGAAGCCCGCGACAGCGCACCGCCGCTGCCCGCAGCCGGTGCGGCCGCCGACTGGGACGCGCCGATACCGGGCACCGGCGTGGAGGTCTTCGGCGGTGTCGCCGAGGCGTTGACGCGTGGGTTTCCGCGCGCTGACCGGCTTTTCGGCTACGCGCGCCACATTCTGGAGACGACGTTCGTCGCGACGTCGGGCGGGCTGCGGCGGCGGTTCACCCAACCGACGGGCTCGGTGGAGATCAACGCCAAACGAAACGGCGCCAGCGCGTGGGCAGGCACCAGCACACCCGACTTCGTCGACGTGCCAACCGATTCCATGCTGGAGGAGCTCTCGAACCGGCTCGGGTGGGCGCAGCGCAGCATCGAACTGCCCGCAGGGCGCTACGAGACGTTGCTGCCGCCGTCGGCGGTCGCCGATCTGATGATCTACCTGTCGTGGTCGATGGACGGCCGCGGGGCGCAGGAGGGTCGCACCGCGTTCTCGGCGCCGGGCGGCGGCACGCGGGTGGGGGAGACGCTGACCGACTTGCCGTTGACGCTGTACTCCGATCCGGCGGCGCCGGGCCTGGAGTGCTCGCCCTTCGTGGCCGTGGCCGCGTCGTCGCAGCGGGCGTCGGTGTTCGACAACGGCATGGACATCGAGCGGGTGGACTGGATCCGCGACGGTGCGATCAACGCGTTGGCGTATCCACGGGCGACCGCGGCCGAATACCACGTGCCGGTTGCCGTGGCGGCGGACAACCTGCTGATGACCGGCGGCACGGCCAGCCTGGCCGACATGGTCGCGGGCACGGAGCGCGGGCTGCTGCTGACCACGCTGTGGTACATCCGGGTCGTCGACCCGGGTGTGTTGCTGCTGACCGGGCTGACCCGCGACGGCGTCTACCTGATCGAGGACGGACAGGTCGCCGGCGCCGTGAACAACTTCCGGTTCAACGAGAGCCCGCTCGATCTGCTGCGGCGGGTCAGCGAGGCCGGTGTAAGCGAGGTCACGCTGCCCCGCGAATGGGGCGACTGGGCCACCAGAGCGGCGATGCCGTCGCTGCGGATCCCGGACTTCCACATGTCCTCGGTGAGCCAGGCGCAATAATGCGACGATGCGCGATCCGCTGAACGGCGAACTGGCCCGACTGGTCGCCCTGGCGCCACCCGGGCACCAACGGATCACCGCGCTGGTGCGCCAGACCTGCGCCACGACGCTGTCGCTGCCGCCGCTGCCCGCCGAGATCGGCGTCGACGGACCGGCCGACGACGCCGAGGCGGTGCTCGTGGAGTTCGCCGAGCAGTTCAGCGTGGACGTGTCCTCGGTCAGCGGCGATCTGCGGGGCCGCTTCACGTCGGCGCTCGGCGGCGCGGCGTTTCCCGCGGTGATGCTGACCTATTTCGCCGACTTCCTGCCGCGGGTGCGGACCGGTTTCGAAGCGCTCGGGTTGCCGGTGCCGTGGGGCGACGAGGTCGTCTGGGACCACGACGGCGACCTGGCCTCCGTGCTGTTCGACAGCTTCCTGCCGGGCGTCGCGCGACTGCGGGCGCTGGACCCGGTGACGACGGAAGTGGTGCGGCTGCGTGGCGCCACCCAGCACAACTGCCGGCTGTGCAAGTCGCGTCGCGAGGCCCACGCGCTGGAGGCCGGTGGGTCGGAGTCGCTCTACGAGCACATCGAGTTCTACGACGCGTCGGATGCGTTGACCGACCGGCACAAAGCGGCGCTGCGGTACGCGGATGCGTTGATATGGACGCCCGCGAACATCGCGCCGGACGTGAGGGCAGGTGTGCAGGCGTACTTCACCGAAGACGAGTCCTACGAGTTGACCGTGGACGTGATGCGCAACGCCGCCAACAAGATCATGGTCGCCCTGGGCGCCGACGCGCCGAAGGTGCAAAGCGGCACCGAGATCTTCGTCGTCGACGAAGACGGCCAGACCGTCTCCTGCTGACTTTCGCTCGGCGAGCGTGCGTGTCTGCACAGGACACGCCGCGCAAGGACGTGCATCTGTGCACGCTCGCGGGGCCACTGGGGCACCATTGGGCTTCGTGGACATCGCTGCGGTGGACGAGGTGCTTTCGACGACGAGGGCCGTCCGGCGTCGGCTCGACCTGAACAGACCCGTCGAGCGCGAGGTCATCCTCGAATGCCTGCGCCTGGCTGTCCAGGCACCGACTTCGAGCAACGGCCAGAACTGGCGCTGGATGGTGGTCACCGACGCCGACAAGCGGGCGGCCATCGCCGAGATCTATCGCAGCTGTGGCGAGGCATATCTGGCGCACGCCGCGCGCACGACCGAGGACCCGCAGACCCGCAGGGTCTATGAGAGTGCGCATGCGCTGAGCCAGACGCTCGCCCAGGTGCCGGTGCATGTGATCCCGTGTGTCGAGGGCCGCCTGGATCAACCCGAATTGGTGGTCGCCGCGTCAGAATGGGCGTCGATCATCCCGGCGGCGTGGAGCTTCATGCTGGCGCTTCGGGCGCGGGGTCTGGGATCGGTGTGGACGACGCTGCACCTGATGAAGGCCGACGCGGTCGCCGAACTCCTCGACATCCCCGACACCGTCACGCAGGCAGCGCTGCTTCCGGTGGCCTACACGATCGGCACCGATTTCAAGCCGGCGAAGCGTCCTCCGGTGGAGACGATCACCTCGTGGAACAGCTGGGACGTGCACTGATGCGGTCATTCACGGCGACGTTCGCGGTGGACGCGCCGCCGCGCAGGGTCTGGCGGGTGCTGCATCCACCGGCACCGCCTGGGTCGAGCCTGCCGCGCGTCATCGAGTACCCGGCAGGCCGGATCGAGATCCTCAACGAAGGCGACGAGGCAGGTCAGGGGTTGGTGCGGACGTGCGTCTTCAATGTGCCCCGCTATCTGCTGTCCGGCGGCAAGGCGAGGTCGTGGGAGACGGTCACCGAGGCGCGCATCAACGAACTGTCCCGGTATGTGGCGATCGCCAAGCCACTCTGGTCTCGCGCGGAGGGCTTCCACCAACTAGAGGAACAGCCCGACGGCACAACGCTTTTGACGTTTCACGAGACCTAT
This sequence comes from Mycolicibacterium moriokaense, assembly GCF_003347205.1. Classification (GTDB taxonomy): domain Bacteria; phylum Actinomycetota; class Actinomycetes; order Mycobacteriales; family Mycobacteriaceae; genus Mycobacterium; species Mycobacterium moriokaense_B. The sequence continues at coordinate 61,085 of NZ_QQBJ01000002.1, read as the reverse complement.
CACGCCTACAGCCCGGTGCTTCGTCTGCTGTTGGAGCGCCGCGTCCACGACAAGATCTCCACCGACAACATGGCCACCTACGAGCACGCCTTGAGCTTCGCGGGGTCGACGAAGCGATTGTCGTCGTCGACGTCCTGAACGCGGTGCTTGTGCGGCGGGGGATAGTCTCTAATGCCGTGCACCAGGGGCGGTAGCTCAGTCGGTTAGAGCCGTGGACTCATAATCCATTGGTCGCGGGTTCGAGCCCCGCCCGCCCCACTTCAGGCCGTGTATTACCTCGGTTGATGTGTGACATTTCGCCTCCGGTTGATGGGTGTCAGTTATTTCGGCTGATCCGCGACACTCACCAGACGAGGGACTTAAGCGTGGCCGCCCGTCGCCCGGGATCGTTTCTGCTGAATCCGTCCGATCGCCCGGCGGAAGGCGGAAAATTCGGCTATGGCATGGCAACTACGAGGGACGTATGTCGAAACCTGTTCGTGCGACTTCTTCTGTCCCTGCAACTTCAACCTGGCCAATGGCGCTGACTACGACTACTGCCGCGTAGCGCTCGTCTTCAACATCGTCGACGGCGACGTCGAGGGCACCGACGTGGGCGGGCTCACGGTGGCGGTCATCGCCGATACACCGAAGGTGATGACCGATGGCAACTGGCGGCTGGGTGCCGTCATCGACGCGACGGCTTCCGGGGAACAGGCGGAGAAGCTGCAAGCCGTGTTCAGCGGCGAACTCGGCGGCCCGATGGCCGCATTGGGACCACTTATCGGAGAGAATCTGGGCGTCCAGCGTGCACCTATCGAGGTGGTCGACGACGGCGTGCGCCACAGTGTGCGCATCGGCGACACAACGGGTTTCGAGGTCGAGGATGTCGTGCCGTTCGGCGTCGAGACCGGCGAGCCTGCGCGGATCACCGGGATCTTCCATCCGGCCGGCTCGGAATTCCGGGTGGCGAAGGCGACGTCTGCCGACATCAGCTTGTTCGGTATCGAATTCCAAGGTAAGTCGGGCATCAGTTCTTCGCAGTTCTCGTGGGCCGCCTGACCGAGAACGCATCGACCGAGGGGTTGCGGCCCGCCTTTGCGGCGGCGCGCGCCCGGCTCGGGCTGATCGCGTTGCTGATCGTGCTCGCGGCGCTGGCGTGGTGGTTCACCGTCGATCGCATGCGCGGCATGGACAACGGGCCCGGCACCGACCTGGGCACGCTCGGCTGGTTCCTCGTCATCTGGGTGGTGATGATGGCCGCGATGATGTTTCCGTCGGTGGCGCCGACGGTGGCGCTGTACGCGCAGATGACCAAGAAGCGGTCGCCGATCGCGCCGCTGGTCTTCACCTGCGGCTACCTGCTCACCTGGACGCTGGCCGGATTGCTCGCGTTCGCGATATCCGAGGTCGGAGGTGCTGTGTTCGGCGAGACACTGGCATGGGATCGGGCCGGTCGCTGGCTCGCCGGGGGCATCCTCGTCGTCGCAGCGGTGTATGAACTGACACCACTGAAAGAGGTCTGCCTGCGGCACTGTCGCAGCCCGCTGGGCTTCCTGCTGGGCTCGTGGCGCGATGGGCTGCCCGGAGCCCTGCGGATGGGCGCGCTTCACGGCGCGTGGTGTGTCGGCTGCTGCTGGGCGCTGATGGCGGCGCTGTTCGCGCTCGGCATCATGAGCATCGCCTGGATGGCGTTCGTGGCGGCGCTGATCGCCGCCGAGAAGACGCTGCCGTGGGGTCGCGTGGTGACCTACGGGACCGCGGCGATCCTGCTCGCACTCGGCGTGCTGATCGTGGCGGCGCCCACCGCCATCCCGGGCCTGACGATTCCCGACCGCGGATCGACGGGTGACATGGCGCCGATGCCGGGCACTGCCAGCGGCTAGGTGCCGACATGCCGATCAGTGACTCTCCGCCGAATGTGCGATCACGGCGAAAAGCCTTGGCGCATACGCAATCAGCCCATCCCGATCCACTACGACATATTCGTCCGTGCGCTGGCGTGGGTGTTCGCACTCGCGGCGTTGGAACTTCTCCACGCCGACGCCCATTTCATCGGCAGCATCGTCTTCGATCTGCCGATGTATCGGTTCTGCAGCACCATCACCGGCAATCTGCTCGGCAGCGCGCAGCCGCTGGCCGCGCCGCCACAAGACGACAAGGCCACCGTCTGGTGGTGAGTGTGTTCACCAGCATTGCGCCGTGATCGTTTCGGTGAACTGTTCTACATCCGCACTTCTCAACGAATCTCACCGGCGGCGCGATGGCATCCGGGCGCCGACGGGCCGGGTACGGATGAATCGGGCTCCAACGCGGTGCTGCCAGCAGCGTACTGAACTCCGCGAGAATTCCGGTGCAGCCGGGTCCAAACATCCCTACCCCCGCGCCATTTGATGTAGTGATGGAATCAATGAAGATGGCCAAATTCGCGTTGATGTCCGTCGTACTCGTCGACGTCATGGGGCAGGGTCTCGCGTTCCCGATCTTCAACACCCTGGTGACCGACCCGTCCGCGGGCTTCGTCCAGAAAAACATCGTCGCGAGCGCCGCCGGACTTGACTACAGCCTTTTGATCGCGGTGTTCTTCTTCACCTGGTTCCTGGGCGTGGTCATCATCAGCCGGCTGTCGGATTCAGTGGGGCGGCGCTGGGGCATCCTCATCTGTCTCGGCGGCTCGCTGGCCGGTTATGCGCTGACGATCGTCGCCATCTTCGTCGACAGCTTTTCACTGCTGTTGATCAGCCGCGCCATCACCGGCTTCACCGCGGGAACGCAGCCAATCGCCCAGGCCGGCATGGTGGATCTTTCCACCGACGAAAACGACAAAGCACGCAATATGGGCCTGGTCATGTTGGGGACGAGCATCGGCCTCATCGCCGGACCGATCATCGGCGGTGTCTTCTCGGACAAGTCGTTGATCGGCGACGCCGCGTCCTTGTGGCTGCCCTTCCTGATCGGCGGGATCCTCAACCTCGCTGCGATGGTCATGGTCCTGGTGTGGTTTCGCGACACGAAGAGGTACAACGCCCCGTTGCGGATCAACCCGGTCGACGTCTTCCGGCTGTTGTGGGAAGTCCGGCTACACCCGAAGGTGCTGCGCACGTCGGGGCCGTTCTTCTTTTTCGAATTGTCTTTTCTGGGCGCATACATCTTCATGGCGAATTACTTCACCGATCGCTTCGGCCTGAAGACAGCAGGCACGAGTCTGGGCATGCTTGTGCTGGGGGTCGCATTGTGCTTCGCCAGCATCGCCCTGGTTGGCCCATCGACGGCCCGCTTCCCACGCTGGGCCATCATCGTCGCGGCGGAGGTCGGCATGATCGCCGCCATCGCGGTTTTCATTGGCGCACCCGCACCGTGGGTCGCCTACCTGGCGCTCGTTCCCCTCGCGCTGTGCTTCGGGGTCGGGTATCCCACGTTCTTGACCGTCTTCTCGGCCAGCGCCGACGAGGAACGTCAGGGCTGGGTAATGGGTGTGGAGATCGCGCTATTCACTCTCGCGGCCGGTCTGGTGTCGATCCTGAGCGGCGAGCTGCTGTCGCTTGGCGAACGCGCCCCGTTCTACGTCGCGATACTCGGCGGCGCCGCCGCGCTGATCATGATCGCGATATCCTGGGGCGCACCCGTGATGCGGAATGTGGTCGGTCGGGGCGGCCCAGACGAGGATGAAACCGCCGGGCTCGAGGCGGCGGCGCAACACAAGACCTAGGTCGGTGGACGCTCGACTCGCCAGGGGCCCAGGTCGACGGCATGGCCAGCGACCAGGTGCGGCGTCAACTGCACCTTCGCTGATCAGCGCTTGCTCAGCCGGACGGACTACGTCGAGGGTGCGTCCTCCGTCACCCAGGCGCGTGCGCGCTGCGCCTCGCTGGTGGGAAATGCGCGTAGCTCACCGGGCATCAGGAAGCCGACGAACTTCATCGTCTGCTTGATCCACTCGACATCGGTGACCACCGCGAACCGCTCCCAGCGAAGGAAATGCGTGAACCCGACCTTGGTGTCCTCCCACACGGCGCCAGGGTCGATTCCGGCGAAGTCCGGGGCGATTTCGTAGAAGATGCGTATCTTGTCGTGATCCAGCAGCCGCTTCTCGACGTCGGGAATGAGCACCGTCTCGTAGTCGGCCTTGGTCACGTGTCCGCTGCACTCGAACGCCGCGACGTTCTCGGGAAAACCGGATAGCACCTCGATCATGACGGTGCGATCCATTTTCTGGCTTCGTCCGTCTGCCCCGCGGGGAAGTGTTTGACTTCCGCCGACACGAAGTGCGACATCAGGTGTTCTGCGATATCGCCCATCGGCGAATCGGTGACAACCGCGACCTTCTTGACGTGTTTCTGATGATCGCGGACGAAGCGGAAGTGGCTGACCATCGAGCCGAAGTCGTCCCAGCCGGGGAAAGACTTGGCCTCGATGATGACGCCCGCCAGATCACCGGTCGCCTCTATTTGCGGGTCGACCGCCTTGGCGAGTTCGACGAAATCGTCCTTGTCGAGCCGGGATTGCGGGCGAACGAGCACGATGGAACGCGCTGTGTCGACGTCGTAATCGAGCATGATCCCTCTTCAACTGGTGGGTGCGGCAGTGGCTGCCCAACCGCCGTATCGCCAGTCTCCGACGGGCTCGGGTCATGAGGTAGGGGACAAAGTCACCTAGCCGACGGCACGCATCAAGCCTGCGTCCCCGACCCGCACGCCGTGCTGGGAGCGCGCATACTGCGCCACTGTCATCGAACGAGTTGCCGTGTCGTAGGCGTCGGCGGTGGGCCCGGACAGCGTCATCCAGCTGAACCCGCACTCGGCGTCGGAGTAGGCCACCACGATCGTGTCGCGCGCCGTCATCTGGTCCAAAACGATTCCGACCGGTTCCTCCGGCTCGATCAGGACCACGACGGGTGTGCAGCCGCGATCGGCCGCGTAATGCACGTATGCCCGCAGATCCTCCTGGACCGATCCCGCAGCGAGCACGGTCTGCAGCAGCATCCGGTCGGTGCGATGGTCGCGGTGAACGGTGCCGACCCGTTCCCGCACCCACATCCCGTGTACGACGGCCTCGATGTGCTCGATGACCGGAGGAAGCTGGCTGCGGTCGACGCCGAGCAGCGTCGTGAGGTCGGCGCGATACGACGAACGGGCCTCGCCCAGGGTCGCCGCGGTTCCGGAACACGCGCCGGGCAGCGAGTGGTATCGAATCGCGGGATTACCGTCGGGGTCATAGCTGTAGATGACGTTCTCGGTGATGGTCATGATCGGTGAACTCCCTACCGAATGAAGAGGTTTGACGACGGCGACGCCGTCACCGCCACGCTCCTGCGCAGATCCAATGCCCGGCCCTTGACCGACAGGGTGAGGTGAACTCCGCGGGGGAGGAACAGTTCCAGTTTCTTGACTTGGGGATCAACGACGCTGTTCATTACGGTGCGACTGCCTCCTGTCGAGATGCCTTGCGCTGCAACAGGACCGATACCGTCAGGATCGCCACTCCGGCAGCAGCCAGCACGGCGCCTGCGCCGGCCGGCGCGGTATAACCCAGTCCGGCCGCGATGACGACGCCGCCGATCCAGGCCCCCGTCGCGTTGGCGATGTTCAGCGCCGAATGGTTCAGCGCCGCAGCCAACGTCTGCGCATCTGCTGCCACGTCCATCAACCGGGTCTGCAACGCGGGCGCGATAGCCGCACCACTCGCGGCGATCGCGAACAGCAGCGCCATCGCGGTGACGGGATTGTGCGCGGCGGCGACGAACACCGTCAGCATCACGCCGAGGGCGGTGAGCAGGATGTAAAGACTGCGGACCACCGACCAGTCGGCCAGCCGGCCACCGACGAGGTTGCCGACTACCATGCCGGCGCCGAACACCATGAGCGCCAGCGGAACCCAGGCGCGCGCCATACCGGAGACGTCGGTCAGCGTGGTGGCCACATAGGTGTACACGGCGAACATGCCGCCGAATCCGACCATGCCGACGCCCAACGCCAGCCACACCTGCGGACGGCGCAGCGCACCCAGTTCGGTCAGCGGACTGCTGGCGTGGGTGGCGTCGATGGCGGGCAGCCAGATCGAGATGGCGGCCAGGGTGATCGCGCCGATCACCGCCACCAGCGCGAAAGCGCTGCGCCAGCCGAGGGCCTGGCCCAGCCACGATGCGAGCGGCACTCCGATGACGGTGGCGACCGTGAGCCCGGTCATCACCTGCGCGACGGCCCTGGCGCGGTTTCCGGGGCCCAGCAGTCGCGCCGCGACCAAGGCGGCCACGCCGAAGTACGCGCCGTGCGGAAGGCCCGAGACGAAGCGCGCAACGACCAGAGACCCGTAGCTCGGTGCGACGACGGTGGCCGCGTTGCCCAGCGTGAACACCGCCATCAGGCAGGTCAGCAGCAGCTTGCGGGGGACGCGGGCGGTGAGCGCCGCGATGACCGGGGCGCCGATCACCACGCCAAGCGCGTAGACGGATATCAGGTGTCCGGCGGTCGGTTCGGTGATGTGCAGGCCCGCGGCGATCTCCGGCAGCAGGCCCATTGCGACGAACTCGGTGGTTCCGATCCCGAACCCGCCCAATGCCAGGGCGAGGACCGCCAGCTTGACGACAGCGGGGTGTGGGGCGACGAGCGCCATCGGTGATGGCACGCCGCGATGGGGGACGGCGGTGGCGGTCAAAACAGCCTGCTTTCAGTTTCGGATCAATGGCGCCCGCCACGTTGCAGAGCACCCGTCGCGTCCGAGCCTAGCGAGGCTTTGAACACCTTTCCAATCAACTTATGCCTTTTTAAGGCATAAGTGATTCGTCTTACATGTCTTGCTGACACGGTGAACGGCTTGTTTCAATGAAAAGATGCCGATCATCAGCCGTGATGGCTCCGGCCCGCCCGCCACCGCGGGCGATGTGTTCGTTCTGATCCGTGACGGCATCGTGACCACCCGCACCGAGGCAAGGCGGCTCACCGGGCTGTCCCGCACCGCGGTGGCCGCCCGGGTCTCGGCCCTCGCGACAAGCGGGTTGGTCACCGAAGCGCAAGAAGGCGCGTCGACGGGCGGCAGGCCCCCGTCGTTGCTGAAGTTCAACGCCGACTCCGGCGTCGTGCTCGCGGTGGCGATCGGCCGCAGTCGCACCCAACTGGCGATCACCAATCTGGCCGGCGTGATCAAGGCCCACTCCGATGTCGACCGGGACAGCGGCACCGGACCCGACGACCTGATGCCCGACCTGATCAAGCGTCTTGACGCACTGCTGACCGAGGCCGGCCACGATCCGGGTGACATCCACGGAGTGGGCCTGAGCCTGCCCGGCAGCGTCGATCAGGGGCACGGATGCATCCTCGACTCACCGGTGATGACCGGTTGGGACGGTGTCGAATTGGAGCCGTACTTCCGCCCCTTCACCGCCGCGCCCGTCGTCGTCGACAACGACGCGAACGTGATGGCGCTCGCCGAGCGGTACGGCACCTACCGCGGCGTCGACGACCTGCTGTTGCTGAAGCTGTCCACCGGCCTCGGAGCGGGCATCATCGCCGGCGGCGTGCTGCAACGCGGCGCGGTCGGCGCGGCAGGCGAATTCGGGCACAACAAGGTGGCCGCCGCCCAGGGCCGGCTCTGCCGGTGCGGCGACACCGGCTGTCTGGAGGCCATCGCCGGCGGTTGGACGTTGGTGCGAACTCTGCAGCAGCAAGGCCACTCTGTCGGCCACATCCGCGACGTCGTCGACCTGGCCAACCGAGGAGACCCCGAGGCGCGCCGACTGATCCGGGAGAGCGGTCGCCATATCGGTGAAGCGATCGCGGCGGCAGTCAACCTGCTCAACCCGGCGGTCGTCGTGGTCGGCGGTGACATGGCACGCGCCTACGACATCCTGGTGGCGGGACTGCGGGAAGCCTTGTACGGCAACGCGACCGCTCTGGCCACCCGGGTTCTTCAGGTGGTGCCCGAGACGCATGGGGACAGGTCCGCGCTCGTCGGGTCGGCGGCACTGATCCTGGATCGAATCTTGTCCGCCGATGCCATCGACGCGCGCTTGGCGATCAGCACCTGACGGTCCCGCCCCGCCCGCGCCGGGTGGGCTGTGAGTCGTATACGCGGTCACCGGCAAACGGCCGGGAGATAATGTGGGTCGGCGGAGGTGGTTGGATGCCGTCCACACGGTGGTGGACACGGACAAGCGATGCGATGCGGACACGCCTGTGGCCACTGCCGCTGCTCGGTGTCGTCTGCGCGCTCGCGGCGGGGATCGGACTGCCCGCGGTTGACAAGGCGCTGACCGACGTCCTGCCGATCACTGTGCGCGACAACCTGTTCGGCGGGGGAGCGGCGGAGGCGCGTGAGCTGCTTGGCACCGTCGCCTCCTCGCTGATCACCGTGACCTCGTTGACGTTCTCACTGACGGTGGTCACGCTGCAGTTGGCCAGCGGCCAGTATTCGCCGCGGCTGCTGCGCACATTCGCCAGAGACCGGTTCGTGCAAGGCACCCTGGCGTTGTTCCTGGCCGCGTTCGTCTACACCCTCTCGGTGCTGCGCAGCGTTCGCGATCAGTCCTCTGACGTGCCGAGTTTCGTCCCGCAGCTGTCGATCACGGTCGGCTATCTGCTGGCGTTCGTCAGCGTGATCGGGCTTGTCTTCTTCCTCGCGCACCTGGTCCGCGAAATTCGTGTCGAGACCATGATGGACACCGTCCGCGGCGATGCCATGGTGGCCGGACGCACGATGTTCGCCGAGCGCGACGACTCAGAAGAAGCGGCCCCGGTGCCGGCTCCGCCGGACAACGCATTGCCCGTCACCGCGAATTCGACCGGCTTCCTGGTCGACGTCGACACCGAAGACCTGCTGTCGGCGGCCACCAACGCCGACGCCGTCGTGCTCGTGGACCGGGTGCCCGGCGACTGGATAATCGCCGACACCCCAGTCGCGTTCGTGTGGCCGGCAGATGGGGCCGGGCTGCCCGACGAGGACGGCCGAAAGAAACTCTGTGAACAGATCGCCGCCACCATCTGCACCGGCAATGAGCGCACGCCTGTGCAAGACGTCGGATACGGGCTGCGTCAGCTGACCGACGTCGCCATCAAGGCTCTCTCGCCGGGAATCAACGATCCGACCACCGCTGTGCACGCGATCGGTCACAGCGCCGCGCTGCTTTCCGAGTTGGCCAAGCGGCAACTCGGCAGCACCGTACGGCGATCCGACGACGGGATTGTTCGCGTGGTGCGGCGCCACCCCGACATCGCCGACCTGCTGGACATCGCGATCTCGCAGCCTCTTCAGTACGGCCGGGAGGAGCCTGCCGTCCTCGCGGAGTTGCTCACCCTGCTGCGCGACGTGGGCTGGCGGGTGACCGAGCCCGCACACAAGTCGGCGGTGTCCAGTCAGCTGACCCGGCTGCGGCGCGTCGTGGCCGAAACCGACCTGGACATCAGCGCGCAGGAACAGTTGGGCCGCCTCGGGATGGCGGTCGATTCCGCTCTGGCGGGCGTCTGGCTGCCGTCCCTGTCGAATCCGTAGATCGTCAAATGTGCGCGTCGGAGCGGGCGCGAACTTCCTCGGTCAACCGCTGCACATCGGCCCGCAGCGCGTTGATCTGAGCCCTGGTGGCCGCTTGATTCTCGTCGTCCTCCTCCGACACCCGCTGCACGATCCAGGACGCCAGCGTGCCGGTGACGACACCGAGCAGGCTGATCCCGCCGATCATCAGCAGCACCGCGATGACCCGCCCGGTATCCGTCACCGGGGCGAAGTCGCCGTACCCGACCGTGGTGACGGTCGTGATCGACCACCACACCGCCTCGCCGAACGATTGGATGTCCGATGCCGGATTGCCGCGTTCGGCTTCCAGCACCGCCAGCGACGCGACGTAGATGAGCAGTACGGCGCTGCAGGCCGTGTAGAGCACGACCCGCCCCCGGATCGCGACGCCGACCGCATGCTGCATCACCTTGACCAGCACCAACAGCCGCAACAGCCGAAGCGGGCGCAAGAACGGCAACGCGACGATCGCGAGGTCCAGCAGGTGGGTGAAAAACCAGCGCACCTTGCGCCGGGCCAGGCTCAGCCGTACGAAGTAGTCGCAGACGAACGCCAGGTAGAGCACGCTGTTGACGATCTCGAGCGTGGTGCGCACATGGCTTGGGGGCTGAAGCAGAACCTCGACCGAGTAGATGGCCAGGAAAATAACCGCGATGGCGGCCAGCGGCCATTCAGTCCGGCGTTCCCAGCGACGCAGCCTCGAGTCGTCGACGACGAGCTTTTGCTGAGTAGCCATACACGCTCGACCTTAGTCCTGCCGACGGGCGCGGAATTCGGCCGGGGAACATCGACGACGCCTGAGAAAGGCCCGGCGCAGGGCCGAGACGTGGGTTTGCAGGGCTTTCGCGGCCGTGCGCGGCGGGTCGTCGCCCCACAACAACTCCAGCAGCGTGTCCGCCGAGACCACCGAACCGCCGTGCAGGCCCAGCATGGTGAGGATGGCGCGGGGCTTCGCGCCCGGGATCGGGACGGGAGTACCGCCCTGCCGGACCTGAAGAGGTCCCAAAACCCCCAGCTCCACCGCTTGAAGCGTAGTCACACCCTCATCGTCGGTGGGCCGAATCAATGGACGGTCAAGATCGAGTAAAGGGACGGGGGAGTCGTTCCAATGTGAAGTAGTCGACTACTTACGTCGGGTGCGCATATCTCTTTGAGGATGTCTGCATGACGCTGTTAGCCATGTGGGCGGGGGAGCGCCGCCTTGCCTGGATTGCCAAAGCACTGTGTCGGTCGGCCGATCCTGACGAACTCTTCGTCACCGGCGCAGCACAAAAACGAGCCGCGATGATGTGTCGCCAGTGCGAAGTCGTCACCGAGTGTCTGATCGAGGCGCTCGACAACCAGATCGAGTTCGGCGTCTGGGGCGGCATGACCGAGCGGCAGCGCCGCAAACTGATGAGGCGGCACCCCGAGGTGACCTCCTGGTCGGAGTACATCGCCAGCGGGCAACGGCTGCGCTGACACAAATGTGACAGTCACCTCGGTCCGATCGAGGTCGGGCATACGATTCGGGGATGACGGAGGTCACGTCGCGCTCTCGGATCTCTTCCTGGGTATACGCCCTGCGTACCACCAATCCGCCACCCGACACCGAGGTGGACGCGGTGACCCGCTGGCTGGTGGTGACCAGGGCGGCTGTGTTGCCGATGACCCTGGTTTCCGGCCTGGTCGCGGCGTTGCTGGCGGTCGGCGAGCCGGGTCTGGACTGGCGCTGGCTGGTGCTGGCGCTGATCGGGATCACCCTGGCCCATGTCGCCAACAACCTGATGAACGACCTCTTCGACACCCAGGTCGGCACGGACAGCGCCACCTACCCGCGCGCCCTGTACGCGCCGCACCCGGTGCTGTCGCAGCTGGTCACCCGGCGCACGCTGGTGTTGGCGATCCTGCTGGTCAACGTCGCCGATCTGGCCATCCTGGTGGTGTTGACGTGGGTCCGCGGGTGGCCGGTGATGGCCTTCGCACTTGCCGGCTTCCTGCTCAGCGTGGCCTATACCGCGCCGCCGCTGCGGCTGAAGAAGCATGGGCTGGGCGAGCCCGACGTGTTCGTCGTCTGGGGCCCGCTGATGGTCTGCGGTACCTACTACTCGGCCGTCGGCAGCGTCGGATGGGACATCGTGCTGGCCTCGCTTCCCTACGGGCTGTTGTGCACGACCGTGTTGATGGGCAAACACATCGACAAGATCCCGTTCGACGAGCCGCTCGGGATCCACACGCTGCCGGTCATTCTCGGCGAGCGGCGGGCCCGGGTCGCGACGCTGGCGATGATGGTCGGTTTCTACATCCTCGTCGGCGTGGCCGTGGTGCTCGGCGCGATGCCGTGGCCCGCGCTGATCGTGGTGCTTGCGCTGCCGCGGCTGTGGAAGGTGTGGCCGCGGTTCCGCCGCCCGCCGCCCGACGAGCCGCCGCCCGATTACCCGGTCTGGCCGCTGTGGTACGCGGCGCTGGCCTGGTTGCACGTGCGGCAGGCCGGGGCGTTGCTGGTGCTCGGTCTCGCGCTCGGCGCCGTGCTGAAGGTCGTCTGAACCGGCCGATCACCTCGGCCGACGCGGCGGTGGCTTCGTGTCAGCAGCGGCCTTCGACGAAGTCGAGCGTGTTGACGACCGGGTGGACGGCCAGCGCGCAGTCCTGCGGGGCCGACGCCAGTCTCGGGGCGGTCAGCGTGTCGACGAGCATCGCCACCATGACCGCGGTTGTGATCGTGATCGAGACGACGAGAAGGGCGATGGCCTTGACGCCCGAGGTGATGCGCCTGCGACGAATGTCCATGGTGAGCCTTCCGGTTCGCGCAGGGGCGTCGTTGCCCCTGGTTACCAGCTATGACCGGATGGTCTGGGCAGCCGTGACTCAGAACAGCGAGATCTGGCTCACTGTCGGTGCGGCGGAATCGCGACCCTGCTCAACTTCGCCGGGCTCAGCACCCACATCAGTTGGTCGAGTCCCTGATCGGAGGCGCTGGCCGCCAGCAGCGCCACGACGGCCCCGTTGCGTGAAATCAACGCGGCGGGACGCCCGTTGGCGGTGATCCAGCGCAGCGACGTGTCGGTCCAGAACTGTGGCGCGAACGCCTTGATGAACTTGGCCACGACCGCCTTGCCGCGCACCGGAATCCGTGCCGCGCCGCGCATCCCGTTGCCGTCGGTGTAGCTGACCACGTCGTCGGCCAGCAGCGTCTCCAGCCGGGCGAGGTCGCCCTGCCTGGCCGCAGCGACCAGTGCCTCGAGTAATCGACGCTGCTCCGCCGAATCGACTGGCGCCCGGCGCTCGTCGGCGATGTGCTTGCGGGCGCGTGCGGCGATCTGACGCGCGTTGTCCTCCTTGACCTGCAGCACCTGACCGATCTGCGCATAGGGGTAGTCGAACGCCTCGCGCAGCACGTAGGCGGCACGCTCCACGGGGTTGAGCCGCTCGAGCAGCATCAGTGTCGCGAGCTCCATCGCCTCGCCGCGCTCGGCGCCGAGCAGAGGATCGGCGCTGGTGTCGATGGGTTCGGGAAGCCAAGGGCCGATGTAGGTTTCGCGCCGAGCGCGGGCCGATTGCAGCGCGTTGATGCAGAGCCGCGTCGTCGTCGTCGCCAGGAACGCGGCCGGGTCGACGACCGTGTCGTGGTCGTAGTTCTGCCACCTCAGCCACACGTCCTGAACGATGTCTTCAGCCTCGCTGCGGCTTCCCAGCATGCGATAGGCGATGCCGAACAACCGTCCCCGCACCGCGACGAACTGCGCCACGGCCTGGTCCAGGTCGGCCGTCGAGCCGTCGCCCACAACCACGCGGTCATCAAAACACACGAGGGTGTCGGCGTACCGTCACTGGCATGAGCCTCCTGCGTGACCTCGTCGGCGTGCGCGACGCGCTGGGCCGCACCCTCTTCGGCATGGTGGCGGGGCCGGACGGCCCCGACAACCGGGCACGCATCCACCAAACGCCCGGCCCGCGCTGGTTCGCCGAAGATCGCCCGATCCGGTCGGTGCACGCCGACGCCGCGATGTTCGTCGGCGGCCTGCGGGCGCTGTTGCTGCAGTCGCTGCACCCGCTCGCGATGGCGGGTGTCGCCGGGCATTCCGATTACCGCGGAGATCCGTGGGGCCGCCTGCAGCGCACCAGCCTTTTCCTCGCGGTCACCACGTTCGGCAGGGCCGCCGACGCGCAACGCGCGGTCGACAAGGTGCGCGGCATCCACCGGCGGGTGCAGGGCGTGGCACCGGACGGCACTCCTTACGCCGCCTCAGATCCCCACCTGCTGGAGTGGGTGCACATCGCAGAGGTCGACAGCTTCCTGCTGGCGTACCAGCGCTACGGCGCGGCGCCGCTGGACCAGGATGGTCGCGACGGGTACGTCGCCGACACCGCCCGGGTAGCCGAGGCGCTCGGCGTGGCTGACCCGCCGCGTACTGAACAGCAACTGCGGCAACGTATCTCGGACTACCGTCCGGAGTTGCGCGGCACCGCCGCGGCCAGGGATGCCGCCCGGTTCCTGCTGTTGACGCCGCCGCTGCCGCTGGTGGCGCGCGCACCGTACGGGGTGCTGGCCGCGACGTCGGTGTCGATGCTGCCCGCGTGGGCCCGTGCGCCGCTGTGGCTTCCCTACGTTCCGCCGGTGGAGGCCACCGTGATCAAGATGGCGGGCACCATCGTCGTCGGCGGCATCCGTTGGGCGATGACTCCGGCGAGGGTGGACGATGAATCGGTGGCCTGAACCCCAACCGCCGGGTCCCGGACAGGAATCGGTGTGGGACTACCCGCGTCCGCCGCGGCTCGAGGACTTCACCGGCCGCATCACTATCGAACTCGGCGGCCAGACGATCGCGTCGACGAATCGGGGCTGGCGTGTTCTCGAAACCAGTCATCCACCGACTTATTATCTGCCGCGCGAAGCGTTTTCCGACGGTGTGCTGCAACCGGCACCGGGGTCGTCCTGGTGTGAATGGAAGGGCCAGGCCAGCTATTTCGACCTGGTGACCGACGCCCGGCGCGCGCAGAAGGCGGCATGGACCTACCCGCACCCGACCGCCGGCTTCGAACCGATCGCCGGCGCCATCGCCGTGATGGCGGGCGCGGTGGACCGCTGCACCGTCAACGGTGAGGTCGTCGCGCCGCAACCGGGCGGCTTCTACGGCGGCTGGGTGACCAGCTGGGTCACCGGGCCGTTCAAAGGCATTCCGGGATCGATGGGCTGGTGACCGGCGGGCGGCTGCGCCGCTGAGTCAGCCCGACACCGCGGCGCGTGGCCGCGCGGGCGGAACCGCGGCCAGCAGCGTGCGGGTGTAGTCCTGCTCGGGGCTGTCGAACAGTTCGCCCGCCGGTCGGTACTCGACCGCGGAGCCCTCCTGCATCACCAGCACGTCGTGGCTCATGCGCTGGATGACCGCGAGGTCGTGGCCGATGAACAGATAGGTCAGATGCATGTCGCGTTGCAGATCCGTGAGCAGGTCGAGAACGCGCGACTGAACCGAGACGTCGAGCGACGCCGTCGATTCGTCGAGAATCAGAAGGTCGGGTTCGGTGGCCAACGCGCGGGCGACGCTGACGCGTTGCCGCTGCCCGCCGGACAGTTCGTGGGGGTAGCGCGAGGCGAACGACGCTGACAGCCCGACGAGGTCCAGCAGTTCGTCCACCCGCTCCTCGCGCGCCTGCCTGCCCTTGGCGAGACCGTGCACCCGCAGAGGCTCGGCGATCGCGGTGCCCACCCGGGTGCGGGGGTTCAGCGACGAGTACGGGTCCTGGAACACGAGGCTGATTCGTCGGCGCAGCGCCTTCTCTTGCGAGCCGCGAACGCCGAACACGTCGATGCCGTCGAGTTCGGCGCTGCCTGCGTCGGGTGTGGCCAGCCCGGTCAGCGCCGCGGCCACCGTCGACTTGCCCGACCCCGACTCGCCGACCAGCCCCAGCGTCGTGCCGCGTTTGATCTGGAAACTCAGGTCCTTCACCGCGTGAACGGTCGACCTGCCGGTGGGCGTGCTGACCGGGAAACGCACGTCGAGCCCCTGCATGGACAGCAACACGGGCGCATCGGCGTCGGCGGGCGGCGGGCCCGACGTGCCGATCAGCGGACGGGAGTGCAGCAGTTCGCGGGTGTAGCTCTGCTGCGGCCGGTCGAACACGTCCAGGATCGGCGCCTGTTCGACGGCCACCCCTGCCTGCAGCACGGTCACGTCGTCGGCGACCTGGCCGATGACACCGAGGTCGTGGCTGATCCACACCACCGCGGTGCCGAAGTCGCGCTGCAGATCGCGCACCAGGTCGATGATCTGCGCCTGGGTGGTGACGTCGAGCGATGTGGTCGGCTCGTCGGCGATCAGCAATTCGGGGTCGCAGGCCAGGGCTATCGCGATCATCACGCGCTGGCGTTGTCCGCCGGAGAGCTGATGAGGGTAGGAGTTCAGACGGGTCCGCGGCTCCGGCAGACCGACCGCCTCGATCAGTTCGAGCGCGCGGTCGGCGGCCTGGCGCCTGGTCATGTTTCGATGCGCCTCGAGGGATTCGGTGATCTGACGCTCGACCGTCAGCAGCGGGTTCAGCGACGTTCCGGGATCCTGGAACACGAAACCGACACGGCCGCCGTGGACTTCGCGCAACACCCGGGCGGACGCCCCGACCAGCTGCGTCGGGCTCGGATCCCCGGCCAGCGTGCTGGTGCCGCTGACGACGGCTCCCGGGGCGTCGAGCAACCCGGTGGCGGCCAGCACCGTCATGGACTTGCCGGACCCGGATTCGCCGACGATGCCCAGCGTGGAGTCCCGCTCGACGTCGAAGGAGACGCCTCGCACGATCTCGCGGCGCCCGATGCGCACTCGCAGATCGTTCACGCTCAGGACGGGTTCAGCCACTGCGCCTCCGAGCCTCGATCATGGTGCGCTGCTTGGGATCCAGCACATCGCGCAGGCCGTCGCCGAGCAGGTTGAACGCCAGCACCGTCACGACGATGGCGGCACCGGGGAACACCGCCATCCACCACGCCAGCGTGACGAACCCCTGCGAGTCGAAGATCATCCGGCCCAGCGACGGTTCCGGCGGCTGGATTCCGAGCCCGAGGAATGACAGCGCCGCCTCCGACAGGATCGCGAACGCCAGCGACAGCGACGTCTGCACGATCAGCGGTCCGGCGATGTTGGGCAGAATGTGGCGCGTGAGCATGTAGACATTCCCGGTGCCCATGGTGCGCGACACTTGGACAAAGGGTTCCACCCGCACGCTCAGCGTGCTGGCCCGCGCCACGCGCGCGAAGATCGGCGTGTACACGATGCCGATCGCCAGGATCGTCGTCGTCACGCCGGGCCCGAGGATCGCCACCACGGCCAAGGCCAGCAGCAGCACCGGGAAGGCGAACATCACGTCGACCACCCGCATCACTACGGTGTCCAGCCAGCCGCCCCGATACCCCGCGATCACGCCGATCGTGACGCCGACGACGATCGCGAACGCGACGCTGACCACGGCCACCCGCATCGAGGCCTGCACGGCCACCAGAACACGGGAGAACACGTCGCGGCCCAATTCGTCTGTGCCGAACCAGTGATCGCCGCTGGGCGCTCGCAAAGCGATCGGGACATCGACGTCGTTGATGCCGAACGGCGCGATCCACTGTGCGGTGACCGCGACGAACACCACGACCGCGAGCACGATCGCGCTGACCACGGTGACGGGATTGCCTGCCAGCAGGCGCAGCGCCGAGATCCGGCCCTGTTCCTCGGCCGGTGTCGTGTCGACGGCTGTATCCGCGGTCATGACAACCGAATCCGCGGGTCGACGATCGCGTACAGGGCGTCCACGATGAGGTTGATGAGCAGGAACAGGGCGGCGATGAGCAGCACCGCGCCCTGGATGATCGGATAGTCGCGGGCCGCAACGGCGTTGTACACCAGGCGACCGAGGCCGGGCCAGGCGAACACCACCTCGACGACGATGACGCCGCTGAGGATGGTCGCCAACTGGATACCGGTGATCGTCAGCACCGGGATCGCGGCGTTTCGGACGGTGTGGCGCATGGTGACCACCCGCGGCGGCAGTCCCTTGGAGCGCGCGGTGCGCACGTAGGCCATCGCGGCCACCTCGAGCACGGCCGAGCGGATGTAGCGGGTCATGATGGCCGCCGCGACGAGGCCGACGGTGAGGCCGGGCAGGATCACGTGCTGCAGCCAGCCGCCGGGGTCGGCGAACAGCGGGCGGTATCCGGAGGTGGGCAGCCAGTGCAGCGTCGAGGCGAACAGGGCGATCAGCAGGATGCCCATCCAGAAGTCGGGGATGGAGACGCCGAATTGGCTTGTCACGCGGACGATCGCGTCACTGATGCGGCCCTCGTGCAGCGCCGACCAGATGCCCGCAGGCAGCGCGATCAGCAGGGCGATGAGGATGCCGACGAACGCCAGGGACACGGTGGCCGGCAGCCGTTCCATCAAGGTCACCGTGACCGGGTCGCCGTTGCGGAAGCTGACCCCGAGATCGCCTCTCAGCGCGGAGCCCAGGTAGCCGAAGAACTGTTCGATGATCGGCCGGTCCAACCCGCTGGCGCTGCGCAGCGCGTCATACGCCTCCGGGGTGTATCGCGTGCCCAGCGCAATCCGAACGGGGTCGCCGGGAACCAGATGCACGAGCATGAACACGACGATCAGCACGCCGATCATCACGACCACCGAATACAGCAGCCTGCGCGCGACGAAGCGCACCACGGGGTTCGCCACGATCCGAGTCATGACGTGCCGCCCGCATCGAGGCTGGCGTTGCGGAACCGGATCGCCTTGTCGCGCCGCGCTTCATAGCCCGACAGGTCCTTGCTCCAGGCCTGGATCACCGAGGGGTTGTACAGGTAGATGTAGCTGCACTGGTCGGCGATGATCGTCGCGGCCTTGCGGTAGATCTCGGCCCGGGCGTCTTTGTCGGTCTCGACGCGGCCCGCGTCCAGCAGGCGGTCCACTTCCGGGTTGGAGTACTTCTGCGCATTGCTGCTGCCGCCGGTGTGGTGCTGGGCGTAGTAGTAGTCGTCGGGGTCGATGTTTCCCAACCAGCCCATCATCAGCATGTCGAACTGCCCGCGGTTCTGCTGGTCGAGCCAGGTGGCAAAGTCGACGGTGCGGATGTTCACCGTGATGCGAAGCGGGGCAAGGTTGTCGGCGATGATCTGGGCGGCGGTGACGGTCTGGGGATATTCGTTGGTGACCAGCATGTCGAGGGTCTTCGGCGCGGCGTTGGCCTCGCTCAGCAGGCGTTTGGCCTGCTCGATGTCGTAGCTGTACTTGTCGTAGTCGGTGTACCAGAAGCTGCCTTTGGGAATCGCGAGTTCGTTCTTGGCCGCGGTGCCGTAACTGGTGGCCGCCACAATGGAATCGCGGTCGATCGCATAGGCGATGGCCTGGCGCACCCGGACGTCGTTCCAGGGTTTGCGGGCCTCGTTGAGGGCGAGGTACCAGTAGTCGTTGCTGGGGGTGACGGCGAGGTTGATGGAGTCGTCGTCGGAGAGTTGGTGCACGCGCTGGGTGGGAATCGAGTCCGTCCAGTCGATCTCGCCGGCCTGCAGCGCCGACAGCGCCGTCGAGGGCTCCGGGATGAACCGGAAGACCACGCCGGAGACCTTCGGGGCGCCGCCCCAGTAGTCGGGGTTGGCGTCCAGCGTGATCGAGTCGCCGCTCTTCTGGCCGACGAACGCGAACGGCCCGGTGCCGATTGGATGCGTGGTGATCTGACCGCTTTCGACGTTCTTGCGCTGCACGATCGCCATTCCCTTGAAGCCGCCGAGGTTGGTCAACAGGTTCGGGGTGGGTTGTTTGAGGCGTAGCACGACAGTGGCCGGGTCCGTGGCGCGCACGTCGGAGACCGCGCTGAGCTTGTCCGAATTGGTGAGTTGCTCGTCGCTGATGCGGCGATAGGTGTAGACGACGTCATCTGCGGTCATCGGACTGCCGTCGTGGAACTTCACGCCCGGCCGTAGATGGAACGTCCAGGTGAGTTGATCGGGAGTGACGTCCCAGGATTCGGCCAGCGCCGGACGCATCTCCAGGTTGGCGTCGGGTTCGACCAGGGTGTCGTAGACGTTCTCGAGCACCTCGAACGAGAAGTAGGCACTGGTCTTGTTGGGGTCGAGTTGGTCGGGTTCGCCGCCGATCGCCGCGACCAGTCGACCCGACGAGCCGTCGCCGAGGTCGACTCGTTGGCCGGTGGAGCAGGCAAGCAGAACGCTCAGCAGGGGGGCGATCAGGCCGACAGCGAGACACCTCGCCGCTCGCCCCATCACAACCACCCCGAATCGTCGACCCTTCGGAAACTACCCGGCATACCCCGGTGTTGAAACGCCGGCCTGCGGGCTTCCCAGATTTACATTGAATACTCTATGATTCTGTGCCATGGCCAAACCGCCTCTGTCGATGACCCCGACCGGATGGTTTCAGGTCGCCTGGTCCGATGAGATCAAGATCGGCGGCGTCCGCTCGATGAAGTACTTCGGTCGCGACCTGGTCGCGTGGCGGGCGGAATCGGGGCAGGTCACGGTCATGGACGCCTACTGCGAGCACCTCGGCGCCCACCTCGGGTACGGCGGTCACGTGGTCGGCGAGGTCCTGCAGTGCCCGTTCCACGGATGGCAGTGGAGCCAGCAGGGTCGCAACGTCTGCATCCCGTATCAGGACCGCCCGAATCGGGGCCGCCGCATCCGCACATATCCCACCGCGGAGCGCAACGAGTCGGTCTACATCTGGCACGACGTCGACAACCGCGACCCGTTCTTCGACGCGCCCGACGTCTTCGCGGCCTTCGGCGACGGTAGCGGCTCCGCCGACTACTACCCCCAGCAGCGGCTGTATCGGGAGACCCTGGAGATGCACCCGCAGTACGTGCTGGAAAACGGTGTTGACTTCGCCCACTTCAAGTTCGTGCACCAGACGCCGATCGTGCCGATCTTCACCCGCCACGACTTCGACGAACCGGTGTCGTACGTGGATTTCACCATCACCTTCGAGGGTGACGAGAACCAGATGATCGACGACGTCAAGAGCGGTGTCGAGGCGATCAACGGCGGCCTGGGGATCGCGGTGACCAAAAGCTGGGGCATGGTGGACAACCGCACGATCTCGGCGATCACCCCTGTCGACGACCGCACCTCCGATGTGCGCTTCATGGTCTACATCGGACGCCGGCCCGGCGACGACTCACCGCGAGCCGAGGCCAAGGCCCGCGAATTCGGCGACGAGGTGATTCGTCAGTTCACCCAGGACATCCACATCTGGTCCCACCAACGCTATTCGGACCCGCCCGCGCTGGCGGGTGCCGAGCAGCAGGGATTCACCGCGATCCGCAACTGGGCCAAGCAGTTCTATCCCGACAACATCGGCGGCAGCGCTGCGGAGGTGTTCGCACAGCGAGGCGCCGCCGATTGAGTCGCGCCGACGCCCGGGTCACGCAACGCTGAGTTCCAGGTGTTCGAGCCTCCGCACCAGAAGGCTCGGCAGCCACCGCCCCACGTCGAGCGCCTCGATGTGCGTTGTGCGCCTGAGCAATTCGCCGATCACGATGCGCGCCTCCAGCCGCGCCAACGCGGCACCGACACAGAAATGCGCGCCCTTGCCGAAGGCGATGTGCCCTTTTCCGCCTTCGCGGTCCAGCCGGAAGTCGTCGGCATCGGTGAAATGTGACGGGTCGCGGTTCGCCGCGCCCCACAGCAGAAGGAGGCGTGATCCGGCGGGAAGATCGACGCCCGCCAAGCGGGTGTCGGTGACCACATGCCGGTAATGCCCCCGAAACGGCGGTTCGAAGCGAAGCACCTCCTCCAGGAACACCGTCAGTAGTTCGGGTTTTTCCCGCACCTGTCGCTGGACGTCGGGCCGGGTTGCGAGGACATACGCCGCCGACCCGATCAGCGACGCGGTCGACTCACCGCCGGCACTGAACAGGGTCGCCATCATGTTCAGCGCCGTCATATCGGCCAATTCGCCTGTTGCGCAGGCTGTTGCGACATCGCTGAGCAGGTTGTCCGCGGGGTCGGCGGCGGCCGTTTGGAAGGCGTCGGTGAGATAGCCGGCGAGTTCCATCACCGCGACACCCGAGGCGGCCAGTTCGTCGGGGCCGACCAGGCCTTCCACCACCTTGGTCGCCGAATATCCCCATTCCCCGAGTCGGTCGATGTCGTCGTCGGGCACGCCGATCAACCGCCCGACCACCATCATCGGCAACCGGTTGGCCATCGCCGACAACCACTCGACGGCGCCGTCGCGCACTCCCTGCGTCCACAGCAGGTCCTCTGTCACGCCGACGAACGACTCGAGGGAGCGGATGTGCTTGGCCGCCAACCGCGGCACCAACAGTTTTCGGTGTGCCGCGTGCGCGGGATCATCGGCGGTCGCGAGCGCTTGAATGTCGCCGCCGAGTTCACCCATCGCGAATGGCGTCACCACGCCGTCCTGATAGGTCATGGTGGCGGTGAGGTTCGACGAGAAGTCCTCGGGCCTGCCGATGGCGTCGTTGACCGCATCCCAACCGCACACCGCGTAGAACCCGGAGTCGCCGATCGGATGAACCGGCCCGTCCCGATGCATGGCGTCGTACAGCGGATAGGGGTCCTGGATGTATCGGTCGTCGAACAGGTCCAGACCCAGTCGGCCGTCGCGCACTCGCATCCGTTCAGGCTGAGCCAGCACGCAGCACCCGTCAACGGTCCGCGGTCAACGTGAAAAACCCAGGTCCGGCCGTATTGCAACGGTCGTCTCGCAGCGTCACCCCGACCAGCGGAGACGGTGAGAAAACTAGCGTGATTCGTCTCATCATGAGAAAGTCGAGGCTGTGGCTCGCAGTGACTGGCTCGTCGGCGGTGATCGCCGGACCGCCGCCGCGGAGCGGATCTACGCGGCCGCGACGGACCTGATCACGCGCGACGGCATGGACGCCTTCGACATCGACACGCTGGCGGCGCGGGTGCACTGCTCGCGGGCGACGGTCTACCGCTGCGCGGGCGGCAAGCGTCAGATCCGCGACGCCGTCATGGAGCGGTCGGCCGCCCGCATCGTCGAGGTGGTGCGCGGTGCCGTCGACGGCCTCACCGGGGCGCCGCGCATCGTCACCGCAATCACGGTGGCCCTCGGGGAGATACGAGCGGATCCGCTGGGGCAGTTGATGTTCAGCACGATTCGGGGCGCGCAGGAGAGGGCCTGGCTCACCGAGTCCGAGATCGTCGCCCGGTTGGCCACCGAGCTCAACGGTCTGACCGACGATGACACCGAAGCCGCGCAGTGGATCGTGCGCGTCGTGCTGTCGCTGTTGTACTGGCCCGTCGAGGACCCGCAGGTCGAGCGGCAGATGGTGGAACGCTTCATCTCGCCGGCGTTCGCGCCGTGAACCACCCGCGAAGGGGTCACCGGCGCGCCGATGTCGTCAGCGGGCCGCCTTTCGCGTCTTGAAGGAAGCAGATGGCGGTGCTCGGGGTGGGATTGTTGGCCGTCCGGTCCTGGTTCGAATCGATCAGATACGTCACCGAGTACGGGCCGGCGTTGGCTGCCTTGCCCGTGTAGGTGGCGAATCCCTCGGCACACTTTTCGCCTGCAACCTGATCGACGGCGGTGTCGACGGCCAACGGCGCGAGCAGGAAGACCTCCGCCTGGTGCGGTGCCGCGCAGTCGACGACGGTGGCGGACACGACGCCGGATTCGATTGCAGGGATCTCGGTCACGCAGTCCCCGACCTGAAGATCGAACCAGTTCTTCGGCTGCGGGCCCGGTGGCGCCTGCGGGGTGGCGACCGCCGCTGTCGTGGTCGCGACCGTGGACGGCGGGGCGGTGGACGTAGCGGCCTCCCCGGAGTCGCTCGAACCGCACGACGGCAGCACCGTGATCGCCGCCAGCGAAACGCAGAGGGCCGCCGCGCTACTGGTCGGCCGCATCCTCGAGAAGCTGAGTGGTGATCTTCTGGGCATCGTCGTTGTCGTCGGCGTCACAGGAGAAACCTTCGACGATCAGGTTGGAAACGACGCCCATCGCGTGTTGACATATCCCCTCGAGAGTTCCGCTGACTTCGGCTTTCAGCGACATTGTGCGCTCGTCGACGTCCTGGACAGACTGGGGCACCCACGGTCCGTCTTCGACCTCGATGTCCTCGGCCTGCGCGCACTCCCGCCACTTCTCCTTGGACCCGTCGAAGAACTCGACGGCGTCGTCGTGGGTGTCGAACAGCACCACGGTCTGTTCGAGGAGCTTCGAGTCGCTGTCCGAGCCGGCGGCAAGCAGCAGCTCATCCCGGATCGCGGTCCATCGTGCGCCGTCGTAGGCGGCGTCTTCGCCGGGATAGACCGCGCCCAGGCAGTCGAGATCGGATACCAGATCGGCGTTGTCGTTCATCTCCTCGGCCGAGTAGAACGACTCCATCTCCACACCCGCGATCTTGTTCAGGTCGCTGTTGGACAGCATCAGGGTGTCCAGGGCCGACTCCTCGAGCGGCGGCACATCGTCTGCGGGAACCGAGGAGGCGGCTTTCACGGCCGAGCCCTGCACCACGCTGGTGCATGCCGTCGTCATCGCGCCGAACACCACCGCGACACACAGTGTCAGTACGGGCACCGCCCTGGTCATGGCGGGATTCTAAGTGATCCTTGTCGCCCACGGGCGGCACTGTGATACTCCTAGCGGGGGCCTGAGGAGGGGACGTGGGGACGATCTGTCGTGTGTTGGGCGCCGTCGTCGTGCTGGCCGCCGCCGCCCTGGCCGCCGCGAGTCCCGCGTCGGCCGACCAGGTGATGGAAGGCGACTACACCTTCGACTCACCGGGGCTTCCGTCGGCCACGTGGACCATCTATCCGATCTGCGTGCCCACCGTCGGCGACCTGCGCGTGCCGCTGGAGTTGCCGGTGGCCTGCACGCTGAAGGTCGTCAGCGCGACGACGAGCAAGACCACCTTCGACCTGAAAAACCAGAACTGGGGCGGCGACGCCAAGCTCACCGGCGGCCTCTGGACCCTGACCACGAACAAGGTCGACGGCTTCCAATGCCCCGATGGAAGCACCGCGCCGACAGTCGACACCTACAAGTTCGACGACGCGACGCTCGCCGGCACCCACACGTCGCTCCACAACGCGGTCTGCGGCGTCCAGCCCGGCATGACCAAGACGCCGTTCACGCTCGCGTTCGCCAAACCGTTGCCGATCCCGGTCGACCGCTATCCGCTGGACTGCGAGCCCGCGGGGCTGCGACTCTGCCGCTGATCCGTCAGACGGTGAAGCCGCCGTCGACGTTCCAATTCGCCCCCGTGATGTAGCCCGTGTCGCGCCCTGCGAGATAGCTGACCACCCCGGCGATGTCGCTCGGCTGACCGTATCGGCCGATTGCCATGACTTTCTTTGCGTCCTCGGCGAATTCGCCTTCGTCGGGATTCATGTCGGTGTTGATCGGGCCGGGCTGCACATTGTTGACGGTGATGCCGCGAGGCCCGAGTTCGCGCGCCAGGCCGCGGGTCAGCCCGGCGACCGCCGCCTTGGTCATCGCGTAGGCCGCGAGCCCGGGTCCGGGCACCCGTTCGGCGTTGATGCTGCCGATGTTGATGACGCGGCCGTCGCTGACCAGATGGGGGATCGCGCGCCGGGTGGCGACGAAGACCGCGCGCACGTTGACGGCCAACTGCCGGTCGAACTCCTCGAGGGGCAACGACTCGACGTCGCTGATGACGGCCACGCCCGCGTTGTTGACCAGGATGTCCAGCCCGCCGAGGTGCGCCACCGCGTCGTCGACTGATTTCGCCACCTGTTCGGCGTCGGCGCTGTCGGCCTGGATGGCCACGGCCGTGCCGCCGCTGTCGGTGATCTCGGTGACCAGTTTCTCGGCCTCGGCGGCCGACTTGCCGTAGGTGAAGGCAACGGCGGCTCCGTCGGCGGCGAGACGCCGCACGATCTCCGCGCCGATGCCTCGGGACGCGCCGGTGACCAGGGCCCGGCGACCTTGCAGGTTTGTCATGGAGGCTGAAAGCCGACCGAGGCGGCAAAAATTCCCGTTGGGTTATGGTCAGCGGTTGGGGAACCGATCGGAAGGTAATGGATGACCAAACGGATCGTGGTGTGGGGCACTGGCTTCGTCGGGAAGATGGTCATCGCCGAGGTGGTCAAGCACCCAATGTTCGAGTTGGTGGGCGTTGGAGTGAGCAGCCCTGACAAGGTGGGCCGCGACGTCGGTGAGATCTGCGGCCTGCCCGCCTCGCTCGGTCTCACCGCAACCGATGACGTCGAGGCGTTGATCGCCCTGCAGCCCGACGCTCTTGTGCACTACGGCCCGACGGCTGCGCACGCCGACGACAACATCGCGTTGATCGCCCGGTTTCTGCGCGAGGGCATCGATGTGTGTTCCACGGCGATGACGCCATGGGTGTGGCCGACGATGCACCTGAACCCGCCGAACTGGATCCAACCGATCACCGAGGCGTGCGAACTCGGCGAATCGTCGTGCTTCACCACCGGCATCGATCCGGGCTTCGCCAACGATCTGTTCCCGATGACGCTGATGGGCCTGTGCTCGGAGGTTCGCAAAGTGCGTGCTTCGGAGTTGCTGGACTACACACACCGGCGACTACGAGCGGGAGATGGGGATCGGAAAGCCGCCGGAGAAGAAGGCGATGCTGGAGACCCCCGACATCCTGGTATTCGCCTGGGGTGGAACGGTTCCCATGATCGCGCACGCCGCGGGCATCATGCTCGACGAGATCACCACCACCTACGACAAGTGGGTGACTCCGACCGAGCGCAAATCGGCCAAGGGCGTGATCCCCGCCGGCAACGTCGCCGCGGTGCGGTTCACCGTCAACGGCGTCTACCAGGGCGAAACCCGGATCCAGCTCGAGCACGTGAATCGGATCGGCGACGACGCGGCACCGGACTGGCCCACCGGCAACCAGAACGACGTTTACCGCGTCGACATCGAGGGCACGCCAAGCATCTTCCAGGAGACGGCATTTCGATTCACCGACGGCTCGGGTCGCGATGCCGCGGCGGCGGGTTGCCTGGCTACCGGCATGCGTGCGCTGAACGCCGTCCCCGCTGTCAACGATCTGTCGCCCGGCTGGGTGACACCTCTGGATCTGCCCCTGATTCCCGGAGCGGGCACCATTCGCTGAGTAACGCCGGCGACGCTGCCCGAGACAGACGATAGGGTTGGCCGCAAGATTGGATTGAGATGGCTGATGGGGTAGGGCTGTCGGTTGGTGCCACCAACCTGACGGCGGTTTTGCTGGGCCGGGCCGCGGTGACGCGGTCCGCCGTGGTGACCCTGTTCCCGAACCGACCCCTCGAGGTCGGTGTGCCCGGCCAGAATCCCCGGCTGAACCCCGACGAACGCGGCCTGGTGATCACCGACTTCGTCGACCGCGTGGGTGATCCGGTGGGCATCGTCGCCGCCGACGGCAGCACCCATCGCGGTGAGGTGCTGCTGACCGAGGCCCTGGTCGAGTTGCTCTACGAGGTGACCAACGGGCAGGGCGCCGCCGACCCGGTCGTGGTGACGTATCCGGCGCACTGGCGTCCGGGAACGGTCGACGCGCTGCGCGGCGCCATGTCCCAGGTGCGGGAGTTCGCCGCCACCCCGCTGGTCTCCGACGCCGCGGCGGCCATCGCGGCGCTGCGCGACGATCCCGGCCTGCCGACCGGTGGCGTCATCGCGCTGTGCGACTTCGGCGGCACCGGAACCAGCATCACGGTGGCCGACGCCGCCACCGGCGAAGCACTCGGCCAGACCGTCCGATACACCGAGTTGTCGGGTGACCTGATCGACCAGGCGGTGCTGACCCACATCCTGGCGGGCCTGTCGGAAGCGGGCGCGGTCGACGTCGCGGGCACCTCGGCGATCGGTCAACTCAGCAGGCTGCGCGGCCAGTGCCGCGCCGCCAAGGAGCGGCTGTCGACCACCGCAGCCACCTCGCTGCTCGCGGAGCTACCGGGACATCGCGGCGAGGTCCGGCTGACGCGCAACGAACTCGATGAGGCGATCGCCCAGCCGCTCGACGAGTTCGCGGGCGCGGTCCAGGAGACGCTGGACCGCAGCGGGGCGCGCGGGCTGGCGGTCGTCGCGTCCTCGGGTGGCGGCGCGCGCATCCCCCTGATCACCACGAAACTGTCCGAGCACTTCGGCGTGCCGGTGATCACCACCCCCCAGCCTGAGCTGACGTCGGCGATCGGAGGCGGCCTGCAGGCCGTCCGCGGCACCGCCGACCTCGGAGCGACGGCCATGGCCCAGGCGGTCGCCCCGCCCACCGCAGCCGCAGCGGCGGTGGCCGCCACGCAGATGGCCCCCGAAGTCGGTGCCGACAACATGGGGTCCGCCGGAGCCGCCGGGCTGGCCTGGTCCGAAGCCGATGACGTGCCCGACGTCGTCGCGGCCACCGACCCGTACGACTACGCGGGCGGCGGGGGCAACGACGCGATCGGTGGGGCGCGCCCGCAGATGCAGTTCGAGCCGGAGACCGGCCAGTACGAGGACCAGCAGCGGCGGCGGGTCCCGTTCGGTCTGCTGGTCGCGGGCCTGCTCGCGCTGCTGCTGGCGATCGCGTTGGCGGTGTGGCTCGTGCTGCGCAGCAACGAGACCACGCCGGCGCCGTCGTCGACGACCGTCACCACCACCCCCGCCGCGCCACAGCCGACGTCGGCCGAACCTCCGCCGTCCAGCGAGGCACCGCCGTCGCAGGAGGCGCCGCCGCCGGTCACCCAGACGGTCACGCAGCCCGAGCAGACGGTCACCCAGACACAGGAGCCGCCGCCACCACCATCGACCAGCGAGGCGCCGCCGCCCACGTCTGAGGCGCCACCGCCGTCCAGCGAGGCGCCGCCGCCGTCGCAGCAGTCGTCCGTGCCGTCGACCCCGCCCCGGGTGATCCCGACGCTGCCCTACGAGACCATTCCGGGTCTGCCGTTTGTGCCGAGGCCGATACAGCCCGCGCCCTAGGCTCTGGTCCATGACGAACACGGACGGCCTGCTGTTCAACCC
The DNA here is from genome assembly GCF_003347205.1 of Mycolicibacterium moriokaense. Lineage (GTDB taxonomy): Bacteria > Actinomycetota > Actinomycetes > Mycobacteriales > Mycobacteriaceae > Mycobacterium > Mycobacterium moriokaense_B. Next base: position 32,676 of record NZ_QQBJ01000002.1, on the reverse strand, counting down.
GAACACCTACGATCCGGAGCAGTTCGACGCCGAGACCAGACGATTGCTGCGGGCGACGATCGACTTCTTCGAGGGCCAGGGCAAGAAGCGCCTGCTCGACGACGACCTCAGGGCGGTGTGGCCGGCCGACTTCGTCGACTTCGTCAAGCGCGAAAAGCTGTTCGCGACGTTCCTGACGCCATCGGAGTTCGCGGCGGGGGACCAGAACAAGCGCTGGGACGCTGCCCGCAACGCCGCATTGTCGGAGATCCTCGGCTTCTACGGGCTGACGTACTGGTACACCGAACAGGTCACCATTCTCGGGCTCGGCCCGATCTGGCAGAGCGAGAACAAGGACGCCAAGCTCAAGGCCGCCGACGATCTCGAGGCCGGCGAGGTGATGGCGTTCGGGCTGTCCGAGCGCGAGCACGGCGCCGACGTCTACAACACGGACATGGTGCTCACCCCGGCCAGCGACGAGGACCGCGCCAACGGCATCCTCTACCGCGCGACAGGGGAGAAGTACTACATCGGCAACGGCAACGTCGCCAGCATGGTGTCGGTGTTCGGCCGCCGCGGCGACGTGGAAGGAGAGGACCAGTACGTCTTCTTCGTCGCCGACAGCCGGCACGAGAACTACCACCTGGTCGACAACGTCGTGCACATGCAGATCTACGTCAGCACGTTCCGGCTGGAGAACTACCCGGTGCGCGCCGAAGACATGCTGAACACCGGGGTGGAAGCGTTTGCCGCGGCGCTGAACACGGTCAACATCGGCAAGTTCAACCTGTGCACCTGCTCCATCGGAATGGTCGAGCACGCGTTTTACGAGGCCATCACCCACGCCCAGAACCGGATCCTGTACGGCAACCCAGTGACCGACTTCGCCCATGTGCGAGCCAATTTCGTCGACTCGTACACCCGCATCGCGGCGATGAAGTTGTTCAGCCAGCGCTCGGTGGACTACCTGCGCAGCGCCAGCCTCGATGACCGGCGCTACTTGTTGTTCAACCCGGTGACCAAGGCCAAGGTGACGATGGAAGGTGAGACCATCATGCGGTCGCTGCATGATGTCGTCGCCGCCAAGGGATATGAGAAGAACACCATGTTCCGCGAAGTGGCGCAGCTGATCGGGGCACTGCCCCGGCTGGAGGGCACGGTGCATGTGAACGTCGGCCTGGTGCTGAAGTTCATGCCGAACTACATGCTCAACCCCAAGCAATACTCTGAGGTCCCCACCCGCAACGACCCCGGCGACGACGTGTTCTTCTGGAACCAGGGACCCACGAGGGGCGCGGGCAAGGTGCAGTTCGCCGACTGGGCACCCGTCTACGAAAGACACTGCGACATACCGAATGTCGCCTGCTTCCTGGAGCAGGCGCACGCGTTCCAGCAGTTCCTCGTCACGGCCGCGCCGGACGCCGATCAACAGAAGGACCTGGACTTCCTGCTCGACGTCGGCCACCTGTTCTCGCTGATCGTCTACGGGCAGCTGATCCTGGAGCAGGCGGCACTGGTGGGACTCGACCCGGACATGCGCGACATCGTCGACCAGATCTTCGACTTCCAGATTCGTGACTTCAACACCTATGCCGTTGCCCTGCAGGGCAAGCCGAGCTCGACGCAGGCTCAGCAGGACTGGGCGATCGGGGCCATCCGCAAACCGGTGGCCGACGCGCAGCGCTTCGACCGGGTGTGGGAGCGGGTCAAGGCGTATGCTGGGGCGTACGAAATGCGGCCGTGATCGACTGACTTCCTCTGTGTCACTTGGTCTTCTGCTGTTTGGTCAGCACCAGCTTGGCGAACGGCATCTGCATCTGCTCGGGCGCCGCGGCCAGTCTTTCGGCTATCCCGGTCTCCAACCGCTCGAAGAGTTCCGGCGACCGCGCGTCGTTGCGGCCACCGGCCAGCGCCGTGGTCAGGGTGGGAAAGATCGCCGCCCGGGTGAACGCCGCCCACAGCGCGCCGAAAGCCTTTGCGTCCTTGTCGACTTGGTACTGCATCCAGAAGCGATCGTCGGCGTTGAACACCTCGAGATGCTCGATGGACAGGCGCTCGAAGCGTCCCGACGGCGCGAACGGGGCCCGGAAGTCGGTCTCCCGCCGCCCGACGATCGGCAGGCACATGCGCCGTACCTCGTCCTCGGTCAGCAGTCCGTCGGTGGTGAGTGCGCCGAGGGTGTCGACAAGAGCGTCGAGCAGAGGCCGGTAACCGAACTCGCCGTTGTCGTCGAGCGCCATGGTCAGCACGACGAGTTGGCCGCCGGGGCACAGTTCGCGACCACGGAATGCGACGAATTCGTGCCAGTCGTGGGCCGCCTGCTTGGCGTAGGCCGTGCGCACGTCGTTGTCGGCGCAGTACGAGACCTGCACGTGGTCGACGACCGGTGCCGGGACGCGGCTGACCCATTGGATCGCCCACGACGACCAGCCCAGGTGCACGCTGTTCGACGGGATGATCTGGCGGTAGAACGACCGTCCGACGGCCGAGGCAAACGTGGCGGCATCCTTCTCGAGATAGGTGTCCGGGTCGTTGGCCAGCGTCTCGAACATCACCGTGAAGTTGTTGTCCGGTACGTCGGTGTGCACGACGAGGATCGAATGGTCTGCCGACGTCCGCTTCCGCAGCATCGGGAGCGCGGCCGAGATCGGCAGCAGTGAGTTGTGCCCGGTCGAGGCGCCGTAGTCGGCGATGACGATGGGCTGCGGCGCGCGGGGAAGCGGCACCGTGGCCGCGGCCTGCTCGAAAAGCGCTATCGCCGGGCGCAATCCGGCGGCCTGCAGCCGCGAGCTGACCGTGTACTTCTCGCTGTCGATGGGCTCGGGTCGCACCACCACGCTCGACTCGGGCACCGCCGACGGCTTATCGGGCATGGCGACAACGGTAGCTGGCGCGGTCGCGCGAAACCCGTCAGTTGGGCTTCGGGAACGTCACCCCGGTGAGTTCCTCGGAGATCTCCCACAGCCTGCGGCACGCCTCGGCGTCCTTCGCGCGGTCGGGGATCTTGGCGACGGTGACGCCGCCGCCTGCCGCCTCCAGCGGCCCGCGCGGGCCGTAGAACGTGCCGCCTTCGGCGTCGGGGGACACCGTCGCGAACAGCGTGGGCACGATGCCCTCGTCGACGTCCTGCCAGACGAAGGGCATCAAGCGCCAGCTCAACCGATAGCACCGCTCCAGCAGCGTCGGGCTTTGCCTGCCCTGCGAGGGGCCGCTGAGCTGCAGGTTGGTCTTGGTGAGGCCGGGGTGCGCGGCGCTGGACACGATGCCCCACCCCGCCGCGCGGCTCCTGCGGTCGAGTTCTAGGGCGAACATCAGGTTGGCGGACTTGGATTGCGAGTAGGCCTGGCTCGGGTTGTAGCGGCGCTCCCACTGCAGGTCGTCCCAGTTGATGCCGCCTGTGCGGGCCGCGAGGCTGCTCAACGCGGTGACGCGCGGATGCTCGGCGGCGCGCAGCAGCGGCATCAGATGGCCGGTCAGGGCGAAGTGGCCCAGGTGGTTGCTGCCGAACTGGAGCTCGAAGCCGTCGGCTGTCGTCTGCCGATCCGGCGGCTGCATGACGCCCGCGTTATTGATCAGGATGTCGATGGGCCTGCCCTCGGCGTTGAGTTCCTCGCCGAGCGCGGCGACGCTGGCCAGCGACGACAGGTCGAGGTCCTTGACGGTCAGCTTGGCGGCGGGAACCTCGGCGCGGATCTGCTGCACGGCGGCCTCGCCTTTGGTGCGGTTACGGATCGCCATCACGACGTCGGCGCCCGCGGCGGACAGCCGGGTGGCCAGGCCGAGGCCGAGCCCGGAGTTGGAGCCGGTGACGACGGCCAGCTTTCCGGACAGGTCGGGGACGGTGGCGGTGAGTTTGGGGGCCATGTGGGTTACTCCTTGCAGGCGGATAACCGAACAATAACGAACCAGTGGTCTGATAACAAGAGCCCACCGGTCTGATAATCTTGTCGGCTGTGCGGACAGGGTTTCAGCGGGCCCGGCGACCTGAGCAGATGGCGGAAAGACGTGCGGCGATCCTCGACGTCGCGCGCACTATGCTGGCCGAACGAGGTGTCGGGGAGATCAGCCTGCGCGAACTGTCCGGCGAAGTCGGCCTGGCGAAGTCCAACGTGCTGCGGTACTTCGACAGCCGCGAAGCCGTGTTCCTCGAGATCCTGGATCAGGAAAGCGGTGACTGGCTCGACGCCCTTGCGGGCCTTCTCGGACGACCCCGATCCCGAAAGCCCGACTACGGCAGTGAGATTCGGGTCGCGACGATCATCGCCGACTCGCTTGTCGCCCGCCCTCTGCTGTGCGGGCTGATCGGGTCGATGGCGGGCGAGTTGGAGCGCAACATCTCCACCGACTTCGCCAAGGACTTCAAGGCCAGGGCGACCGCGAAAACGCTCGCGTTGTCGGGACTCGTCGCCCGCCAACTACCCTGGCTGCCGCCGGGGTTCTCCGATTCGTTCGCCGAGGGCGCGCTCACGCTGACGGCGGGCATGTATCCGTTCTCGGTGCCGACCGACGCGGTGCGCTCGGCGATCACCGAGATGGGTTATCCCGATCCGCACCAGCGGTTTGTCGACGGGCTCCGGTCCGGCCTGGCCACCTGGCTCATTGGTGGGGCGGCGCTGGGCCAGGCGTGACACACTGCGCCAATGGCTGGCGGACGGACGGCGCCGCGGATCTTCATCGCGGCGTCGGTTCTGACCTTGGTGGTGGCGCTCGTCGGCTTCATCGTGACGGTGGTGCTGAATGCGTTCGTCCTCGACAAGTACAACGCATACGGAGAGGTGCCGATCCCGGGATCGAGCAGCTTGCATCTGCCGGCGGGGGAGGCGACGGTCAGCTTCCACACTCAGACCATCGGCAGCCCGAGCGGGGGCGGCCTGCCGGTTCCGCCGCTCGGGTTGACGGTCGCTCCGCCCGCCGGGGTGCCGCAGCCTGAGGTCACCGAGAACTGGGGCACCACAACGACCGTCAACAACGACGCCAGGATCCGGGTGTGGGTGGTGCAGATCCCGGCCGAGGGTACCTACCGCATCACCACCGATGGCAATGTGAACGGCTACATCAACCCGCGACTGGCCTTCGGGCACGGCTCGTCGTACGGCTGGCTGGCGTGGGCGTTCGCCGGCCTGTTCGCCCTCGGTTTGCTCGAACTGACGGTCTCGATCGTCCTCGCCGTGCGACGAGGCAAACGACCGACACCCGCTGCGCCCATCGCGCTCGACCCGTACACGCCGACCGATGACGGAATACGGATCGAGCAGCTGAAAAACCTGGCGGCGCTGCGTGATTCGGGTGCCCTGACAGAGGACGAGTTCCAGGCCGAGAAGCGCCGGATCCTGCACCCCTAGCCCGCGGCCCCCTTTGCACCGCGAGCGTGCACAGTTGTCCGGCAATTTGCGGCGTGTCGTGTACAGACACGCACGCTCGCCGGGCCGGGCCGGGCCGGGCCGGGCCGGGCAGGGCCGTGCCGGGCCTAGCAGGGCGGGGCCGGGCGGGCCTAGTGGCCGCGGGCGACCCATTCGTCGTAGTGCACGATCTCGTCGCCGATCGTCGTCGAGTCGCCGTGTCCGGTGTAGACGACGGTGTCGCCCGGTAGCTTTCCGAGTCGGCCGGCGATGGACTCCAAGATCGTCGGGAAGTCCGAGTAGGACCGGCCGGTGGCGCCCGGTCCGCCTTCGAACAGGGTGTCGCCGCTGAACACTGCGGCGAGGTCCGGCGCGTACCAGCACACCGAACCCGGCGAATGGCCCGGTGTGTGCAGCGCGCGCAATTCGGTACCGGCGACCGTGATCGTTTGGTCGTCTCCGACCGAGCGGAAGTCCTTGTCGGGGTGCGTCATCCGCCACAGCACGTCATCGGCGGGGTGCAGCAACACCGGCGCGTCCAGCGCGTCGCCGAGTTCGGGAGCGACGGTGACGTGGTCGTTGTGACCGTGGGTGCAGATCACCGCGACGACGTTGCGCCCGCCGACGGCGTTGACGATCGGGCCTGCGTCGTGGGCGGCGTCGAAGACCACCACGTCGTTGTCGTCGCCGACGATCCAGATGTTGTTGTCGACTTCCCAACTGCCGCCGTCGAGTTCGAAGGTGCCGTGGGTGACTACCCGTTGGATCGGTCCGCCGTTCATGACAACACCACCACCGAGCGCAGCACCTCGCCCGCGTGCATCTTGTGGAACGCCTGCTCGATGTCGTCCAGGCCGATGCGTTCGGAGACAAACTTCTCCAGCGGCAGCCGGCCCTGCAGGTAGAGGCTGGTCAGGGTGGGGAAGTCGCGCTCGGGCAGGCAGTCGCCGTACCACGACGACTTCAACGCCCCGCCGCGGGAGAAGAAGTCGACCAGCGGCATCTCCAGGGTCATGTCCGGTGTCGGGACACCGACCAGCACCACGGTGCCGGCCAGGTCGCGCGCGTAAAACGCCTGCTTCCACGTCTCCGGGCGGCCGACCGCGTCGATCACCACGTCCGCGCCGTTGCCGTCGGTCAGATCCTGGATCGTCTCGACCGGGTCGAGTTCCCGCGCATTGATCGTGTGGGTGGCGCCAAACCCGCGCGCCCAGTCCAGCTTGGTGTTGTCGGTGTCCACGGCGATGATCCGCTTCGCCCCGACCAGCGCGGCGCCGGCGATGGCGGCATCACCGACCCCGCCGCAGCCGATCACCGCCACGGTGTCATCACGGTTGACCGCGCCGGTGTTGATCGCCGCCCCGATGCCGGCCATCACCCCGCAGCCCAGCAGACCCGCGACCGCGGGGTCGGCGGCGGGATCGACCTTGGTGCACTGTCCTTCGTGCACCAGCGTCTTGTCCACGAACGCGCCGATGCCCAGCGCCGGGGTCAACTCGGTGCCGTCGGTCAGCGTCATCTTCTGCTCGGCGTTGAAGGTGTCGAAGCACAGATGCGGGCGGCCGCGCTTGCAGGCCCGGCACTGCCCGCACACCGCGCGCCAGTTCAGGATCACGAAGTCGCCGGGCGCCACATTGGTCACCCCGGCGCCGATCGATTCGACCACGCCGGCGGCCTCGTGCCCGAGCAGGAACGGGTACTCGTCGTTGATGCCGCCCTCGCGGTAGGTCAGATCGGTATGGCACACCCCGCAGGCCTGGATGTCGACCACGACCTCACCCGGTCCCGGGTCGGGGATGACCACATCGACCACCTCGACCGGTTCGCCCTTCTTTCGCGAAATCACACCGCGCACTGTTTGACCCATGAGTCAGACCATAGTGGAGCTCATCGGCGAACCGACAGTGGTACGCGTTCACGGGCAGACAGTGCCACGCTTGAGGTATGACGCCCCCGGTGCTGTACCTGAGCCACGGCGCCCCGCCGCTCGTCGACGACGAACTGTGGGTGTCGCAGCTGGCCGCATGGGCTGCCGAACTTCCGGCACCCGACGCGATTCTCGTCGTCTCCGCACACTGGGAGGCCGCGCCGCTCACCATCGGCTCGACCGCTTCCCTGACCCCGCTGACCTACGACTTCTGGGGCTTCCCGGAGCACTATTACGACGTCACCTACGACGCACCGGGTGCGACTTCACTCGCCGCGGCGGTGGCGGCGTCGATGCCCGACGGTGAACCCGTCGCCCACGATCAGGATCGCCGCCTCGACCACGGCGCGTATGTGCCGCTGACTGTCATGTATCCCGAGGCGAACATCCCGGTGCTGCAGATTTCACTGCCGACCCTGGATCCGCGTCGGCTGTTGCACCTCGGTGAACGGCTCCGCCCGCTGCGCGACGACGGAGTCCTGGTGATCGGGTCCGGGTTCACCACCCACGGCCTGCCGTTCCTCGACGACACAGCCCCCGACGCCGTCCCGCCGGGGTGGTCGGTGGAGTTCGACGCATGGACCGCCGAGCGGTTCTCGGCCGGAGATGTCGACGGCCTCATCGACTTTCGGCGCAAGGCGCCGGGCATGCCGTACGCCCATCCCACCATCGAGCACTTCGCGCCGCTGTTCGTGGCACTCGGCGCCTCCGGCGACCCGGGGCAGGTGCCCGAGCAGGTCATCGACGGCTACTGGATGGGTCTGGCGAAGCGGTCGATACAACTGGTGTGATGGAGGGGCGATGGACACACTGATCGACTACCTCGCCGAGGCGCGGATCGCTCACCGGCGCAATGACTGGCGCGCGAGCTACGCGGCATTCGTACGCGCCGACGGGCTGGGGCCGATGCCGACCGACGACCTCGACGCCTACAGCGCCGCGGCGTGGCGCCTCGGGCATGCGAATGAAGCGGTTCGGCTGGCCGAGCGCACCTACGACCGGTTGGTGCGCACGGATCCCGCGGCCGCGGCGATGCAGGCGGCGGTGCTGGCCTTGCAGTGGCACGCGCGCGAACACCACGCCGTGTCGCGGATGTGGGCCGACCGCGCGCGGGGATTGCTCGCCGACGCATCGGCGAGCAGGACCCACGGTTATCTGGCGTACCTCGAGGCCGCGGTTGCCGTGGACGGCGGTGACGCCGCAACCGTGGTGCGTGTCTCAGCCGTTTTGCGGGACGTTGCCTCCGCGACCGGCGACGCCACACTTGCGGTGCTCGGCCGGGTGGTCGACGGCATCGCCGCCTTGATGGCCTCGCGCGTCGACGAGGGCTATCGCCTTCTCGACGACGCGCTGGATCCCGTGCTCGATGAACGGGTGCAGCTCGAGTGGGCACGCGATGTCTACCGGGTGGTGTTGCATCCCGGCAGCGGGGCGGACGCGCACCACCGCCGCGCCTGGACGGAATCCATGCGGCGCTGGGTGGTGAGCACCGGGGTGGTGCTCGAATCCGACCGCGGTTAACCGATATCGATAGCGCCCGCGGCGGCCTACCGTGATCGACTATGACGACAACCAAGGAGTTCGCCCAACGGATCGTCGGCGCGGTGGACAGTGCCAGCCTCGCCATCATGTTGTCCATCGGGCACCAGACGCGGCTGTTCGACACGATGGCCGAGATGCCGCCCGCGACCAGCGCGCAGATCGCCGACGCCGCGGAACTCAACGAGCGCTACGTGCGCGAGTGGCTGGGCGGGATGGTGGCCGCCGAGATCGTCGACTACGACCCGGCCGCGACGACCTACGCGCTGCCTGCTGAGCGCGCCGCGGTGCTGACGCGCAGCGCAGGACCGGACAATCTGGCGTGCACCGCGCAGTTCATTGCGCTGCTGGGCGAAGTGGAGCAGAAGATCATCGGCTGCTTTCACCGCGGCGGCGGCCTGCCCTACAGCGACTATCCGCGCTTCCACGGGCTGATGGCAGAGCAGAGCGCACAGCGATTCGACGCCGAGCTCGTCGACACCGTTCTGCCGCTCGTCGACGGCCTCCCGGAGCGGCTGCGCGCGGGGATCGATGTGGCCGATATCGGTTGCGGAAGTGGACATGCCGTCAACGTGATGGCCCAGGCGTTCCCGGCGAGCACCTTCACCGGCATCGACTTCTCCGACGAGGGTCTGGCCGTCGGCGCGCGGGAGGCACAGCACCTGGGTCTGGAGAACGCCGCGTTTCTCGCCCGCGACGTCGCGGCACTCGACGCAGCCGAGGCCTACGACCTGATCACCGCGTTCGACGCGATCCACGACCAGGCTCAGCCCGCGCGCGTGCTGTCGAATATTCACCGCGCGCTTCGACCCGGCGGCGTGCTGCTGATGGTCGACATCAAGGCGTCGAGCAATGTCGAGGACAACAGGGGCGCTCCACTGGCGACCTACAAGTACGCGGTTTCGACGATGCACTGCATGAGCGTCTCGCTGGCGCTCGGCGGCGCGGGCCTGGGCACCGTGTGGGGGCGCCAACTCGCGGAGTCGATGCTCGCCGACGCAGGCTTCGGCGACGTGACGGTCATCGAGCGCGATGACGACCCGATCAACAATTACTACGTCGCGCGGAAGGCATGACCTAGACGCGCGTGCTGCGCCGGGGGAGCCACCGATCCGACCAGGCCTGCAGGCCTTTCAAGGTTTCCAGCAGGTCGTGGCCGCTGTCGCTGAGCCGGTAGCCGCCGTCATCGTGAACGACGATGCCCAGTTCACGTAGCTCCTTCAATCGGGTGTTCAGCGAACCGGGATTGCTGTCGCACGCGTCTTGCAGTGCGCGAAACGTCAGCGGGCTTCCACCACGGAGTTCCCACAGGATGCGAAGCGCTCCTCGTCGCCCGAGAACGTCGAGCACGACCATGATCGGACGCCCGGTGGAGGAGCCACGGGCCTGTCGCCCAACGCTCGGTGAATCCATGCTTTACATTCTGTAGCACGCTCGCTATGGTGGCAACCGTGATGCGCTATAGAAAAGATAGCAATTGCTATCGGTCGGCGCCGAAAGTGCCGTGGTTCGACGGCTTTTCGACATTCAGTTGACCTCTGACCGGCATTCCGCCGGCCGATGGAAGAAATGGGAGAAGACGATGCCATTCGTCAACGTAAAGGTCATCGAGGGAGTGTTCTCGGCGGCCCAGAAGCAGGACATCATCCGCAAGGTCACCGATGCCATGGTCGATATCGAAGGGGAGAACATGCGTCCGGTCACCTGGGTGGTGGTCGAAGAGGTCGCCAGCGGTAGCTGGGGTGTCGGTGGCTTCGGTCTGAATACGGCCGACGTCAAGGCGCTGGCCGCCGGCCAACCCGTCAGCTGACTGATCGCGCCCGGCGGACGACCTCATCGGCCGTTCGTCGGGCCACCTCGGTTGCGCACTAGGCTCCTGTCGATGTCCGCACTCGACGCGCTCGCAGGCTGGCCGGTGCCGACGGCCGCCGCGGCGGTGGTCGGCCCCTCGGGTGTGCTGGCCGAGCACGGCGACACCGCGCACCGCTTCGCGCTGGCGTCGGTGACGAAACCGTTGGTCGCCCGCGCCGTTCAGATCGCGATCGAGGAAGGCGTGCTCGACCTCGACGACCCGGCCGGGCCGCCCGATTCGACGGTGCGCCACCTGCTCGCCCATACCTCCGGCTACTCGATGCACACCGACCGGGTGACGTCGCCGCCGGGGAAACGCCGGGTCTACTCCAATTTCGGATTCGGGGTGGCCGCCGAGGCGGTGGAAAGAGAAGCGGGCATCGAATTCGGGCGCTATCTCGCCGAGGCGGTGTGTGATCCGCTGGGCATGACGTCCAGCGAACTGGACGGCGGTGCGGCGGCGGCCGGTTACGGGGCCACCTCGACCGTCGCTGATCTGGCCGTCTTCGCCGCCGACCTGCTCAGGCCAGCCCTGGTGTCGGAGCAGATGCACGCCGAGGCCACCGCCGTGCAGTTTCCGGGGCTCGACGGCGTGTTGCCCGGCTTCGGAGTGCAGCGGCCGAACGACTGGGGACTGGGCTTCGAGATCCGCGACGCGAAGTCACCGCACTGGACCGGGTCGGCGAACTCGGGCCGCACTTACGGGCATTTCGGCCAGTCAGGAACCTTTCTCTGGGTAGACCCCGACCGCGATCTGGCGCTCGTCGCGCTCACCGACCGCGATTTCGGCGATTGGGCGTACGCGCCATGGCCGGCCCTGTCCGACGCCGTCATGGCCGAATTCGGCAGCAAAAAACTGGGGGACTAGCGCAACAGGGGCCTCACAAGGCACAATAGACACGTTCGACACAACTGCAGTTCATGGCATCCACCAGGTCGTTGGGGAAGACGTCCCTCGTGGAGCCGAAGGAGCAGCAGATGCGTGCGTCGAACCAGTTCGCCGACTCGACGACGGGCGTGGTCTATATCCACGCCTCACCAGCGGCCGTGTGCCCGCACGTCGAGTGGGCTTTGTCGTCGACCCTGAGATCCAGGGCGAATCTGACCTGGACACCGCAGCCGGCGATGCCGGGGCATCTGCGCGCGGTCACCAACTGGGTCGGCCCGGTCGGCGCGGGCGGCCAACTCGCCAACGCGCTGCGGTCGTGGTCGGTGCTGCGCTTCGAGGTGACCGAGGATCCCAGCGCCGGGGTGGACGGGCAGCGGTTCTGCCACACCCCGCAACTCGGGCTGTGGAGCGGCGCGATGAGCGCCAATGGCGACGTGATGGTTGGGGAGATGCGGCTGCGGTCGCTGATGTCGGCGGGCGCGGACATGCTCGCTGCTGAACTCGACTCGGTGCTCGGCACCGCATGGGACGACGCGCTCGAGCCGTATCGCAGTGGTGGGGACAGCGGGGAAGTGGCCGAGTCGGGTAGCCGACGACATTAAACCGCGGAGTCGGGTAGCCGACGACATTAAACCGCGGAGTCGGGTAGCCGACGACATTCAGTTTCGGAGTCGGGTAGCCGACGACATTCAGTTTCGGAGTCGGGTAGCCGACGACATTCAGTTCGAGCGTCGGTTCGCCCCTACCGACAGCCGCAGGCGCACGACGTCGCCGTCGTCGATTTGCGTCGGCCTGCGTATGGACACCTTCAGTGGCACAAGGTAGACGTCATCGCGCGGCATCAGCGAGGTCTCGACTTCGGTCTCGCCGATCCGCACGCGCGCTGGAATGCAACCCCATCCGTAAGTGAGTTCCGCGGCGTGATCGTGTAGAAACGCGTCGACCTCGTCAGGGGCTTCCACGAAGAAGTACGGCGCGGGGCCGCGCCACTGGAACACCTCGGCGTCGAACTCCCACTCCATCCGAGTCAGCTTGCCAGTGCGCGAATTGGTGCGCATGGCCGACGTGTCGCGCACGAAACCGTACGGTCGGCTACGGCCCGGCAGGCCGCAGGATCTTCAGCGCCCCCGGCACCGCCGACACCTCGACGGGCAGCGGGCACACGTATTCGCCATCGGCGTAGGCGTTTATCCCGGGGGAGTCGACGGTGATCGTGCGGGCCCGGGCGGTGCGCACCTCGTCGAGGTTGACGTGGGTGCCCTTGAACACAGTGGGGAACAGGCGAATCAACTTCGTGCGCGACGCCGACGCCACCATCGTCGCGTCCAGTAGGCCGTCGGTCGGATCGGCATCCGGACAGATCAGCATGCCGCCGCCATAGCTCTTCGTGTTTCCGAAGGCGGCGAGCGTGAGTTCGGTGTCGAGTTCCTCGCCGTCGAACGACAAGTGGAACGGCAGCAGTCGCAGCTTGGACAACTCGGCGATCATGGCCACGTTGTAGCGCATCCGGCCGTGCGGCCAGCTCATCCGGTTGGTGCGATCGGTGACCAGTGAGTCGAACCCGGCGGCCATCACAGTGCCGAACCAGTGGTCGGTCCCATCGGCGCCGCTGATCCGGCCGAGGTCGATGGTGTGCGCGGAACCGTCGACGATGACATCGGCTGCCGCTTCGGGATCCTTTGTCGGAATGCCGAATTCGCGCGCATGATCGTTGCCGGTGCCCGCCGGGATGATGCCGAGCGGTACGTCGGTCTGCGCAAGCACCTGCAGCGCGAGCGAGATGATCCCGTCGCCGCCGACGACCACCAGCGCGTCCATCCCGCGCTCGAGTGCGCCCTCGACGAGGCGGCGCGCGTGTTCGGCGTCGGTGCCCGCGATCGCCACCACGTCGACGCCGCGGCGGTGTAATTGGGAAACGGCGCGTTCGGCCGCATGTGGCGCGCTGCCGTGCCCCGACGCCGGGTTGGTCAGCATCGTGATTCGGCCGATTGTCATGTGCTTCTCACGGAATCAGCTTGCCCGGATTGAGGATTCCGGCCGGGTCGAGCGTCGCCTTGACCGCGGCCAGCACCCGGACACCGAGATCGCCGACCTCGTCGCGCATCCAGGGCCGGTGATCGGCACCGACCGCGTGATGGTGGGTGATCGTCGCGCCGACGCGCACCATCGCCTCCGATGCGGCGGACTTGGCCTTGCGCCACTGCTCGATCGGATTGCCGCGTTGGCCCGCCACCACGGTGAAGTACAGCGACGCGCCGGTGGGGTACACGTGCGAAATGTGGCACAGCACAAGCGCCGGTGTGCCGGTTTCGGCCAGCGAGGTCGTCAGCGCCTCGGTCACCGCGGACTTCAGCGTGGCGATGTTGGACCAGTTCGTGGCCGTCTCCAGCGTCTCGCACAGCGCACCCGCCGACAGCAGCGAGTCGCGCAGGTAGGGCGCGTTGAAGCGCCCGTGCTCCCATGCGCGCGCGGGCCCCTCGCCCAGCGAGGTGCCGCCCCTGGCCTCCAGAAGTGCCCGGGTCTCGGCCTGCCTGCTCGCGACGTGGTCGTGCGTTCCCTCGAACACGGTGATCGCCAGGCAACCGCCGGTGATGGTGTCCTCGCCGATGCTGTCGGTGGTGGCGAGATTAACGCCGGTTTCGGCTTCGTCGGACAGCCGCAACACGGTTGGGCCCGTTCCGGTTTGGGTGACGGCGCGCAGCGCGTCGGCGCCGGTGGTGAAGTCGGGGAACGACCACGCTTCGTAGCTCGTGGCGGCGGGCACCGGGTGAACGCGAACGCGAACCCGGGTGATGATGCCGAAGACGCCTTCGGATCCGATGAGCAACTGGCGCAGGTCGGGGCCGGCGGCGGACTCCGGCGCACGCCCGAGGTCGAGAACGCCGGCGGGTGTCACCGTCCGCAGGCCGCGCACCATGTCGTTGAAGCGGCCGTAGCCCGCCGAGTCCTGGCCCGATGATCTGGTGGCGGCGAAGCCGCCGATCGTCGCGAATTGGAAGCTCTGCGGGAAGTGCCCCAGCGAGAAACCCCGTTCGCCGAGTAGGCGTTCGGCGTCCGGTCCGGTCAGACCTGCACCGAGTTCGGCCTCGCCGGACACGTCGTCGAGGGAGTGCAGTTCGTTGAGCCTGCACAGGTCGAGCGAGATCACCGCCTTCAATTGGCCCCGCAGTGGTTCGAGGCCGCCGACCACGCTGGTGCCGCCGCCGAACGGGACGACGGCGATGCTGCGCTGCGCGCAGACGCGAAGGACTTCCGCCACTTCGTTCTCGTCGCCGGGCACAAGCACCGCGTCGGGCACGTCCTGAACCCCGGGATCTCGTCGGCGCAGCAGATCCAGCGTCGATTTGCCGCCCGCGCGCAACAGCCTGGCCCGGTCGTCGACGCCGCAGTGGTCCTGGCCGACGACGGCGGCGAGAGCGTCACGGTCGGCCGGGGATAGCGCCGACGGTCGCAGCTTGACCTGGTCGATCTCGAGTTCGGGAAGCGGTGAGTTCCCCACGCCGAGGGCCTGCTCGAGCAGTCTCCGAATGCCGTCGGACAGCGGTTTCGCCTGCGCCGGGTCACCCCATGCATCCCACTTCATCATGCGTTACAGTATTACATATGTTGTCAATCAGTAACGACACCTCGCACGCGGCTAGGGCTGACTCCGCGCCGGACCTCGGTGACCGCATCCTCGACGCCGCGGCGAGTTGCGTGCTGGCCTATGGCGTGGACCGGGTGACGTTGGCCGAGATCGCCCGGCGGGCGGGCGTGAGCAGGCCCACCATCTACCGCCGCTGGCCCGACACCCAGGCGCTACTGGCCGCGCTGCTGACGGCGCGGATCGTGGGAGCGCTGAATGACGTGCCATCGCGCGGCGGGGGACGTGAGGCGCTCGTCGAGCGCATCGTCGGTGTCGCCGAACGCCTCCGTCACGATGAGGTTGTCATGTCGGTGCTTCACTCCGCACCGGAGCTGGCGATGGTCTACATCGCCGAACGGCTCGGCACCAGTCAGCAGATCCTGATCGGCGCGGTCGCCGCCGAGCTGTCGGCGGCCCAGCGGGACGGGAGCGTGCGCGCGGGTGACCCGCGCCAGCTGGCCGCGATGTGTCTGCTGATCGCCCAGTCGACGATTCAGTCCGCGCAGATCGTCGAGCCGATCCTCGACGCCGACGCACTCGCCGTCGAACTCGCGCACTCACTGAACGGATACCTGAAGCCATGACGAACTCGGCCGCGTTGAACGCCTCGCGCCGGGCCCGCGAGCTGGCGGCGCTCGGCGACGGCGGTCCGCTGGACGTGCTGGTGATCGGCGGCGGCATCACCGGATCGGGCATTGCGCTGGACGCCGCGTCGCGCGGGCTGTCCGTGGCGTTGGTGGAGAAGCACGACCTGGCCTTCGGAACCAGCCGGTGGAGCTCCAAGCTGGTGCACGGTGGTCTTCGTTATCTCGCGACCGGCAACGTCGGGATCGCCAGGCGCAGCGCGATCGAACGCGGAATCCTGATGACGCGCAACGCACCCCACCTCGTCAGTGCCATGCCGCAGCTCGTTCCGCTGCTGCCGGCGATGGGTACCGCGGAGCGGGCGCTGGTGCGCACCGGGTTCCTCGCCGGTGACGCGCTGCGCCGCATGGCGGGCACACGGTCGTCGACCCTGCCCCGGTCGCGGCGGATCTCCGCCGACCGTGCCGTCGAGATGGCGCCGGCGGTGCGGCGCGACGGCCTGGCCGGCGGGTTGCTGGCCTATGACGGCCAGTTGATCGACGACGCCCGGTTGGTCACCGCCGTCGCCAGGACCGCCGCCCAGCACGGCGCGTCGATCCTGACCCGGGTCGCCGCCTCGGAGGCCACCGGCACCTCGGTGCGCCTGACCGATCAAACGACCGGTGAGTCGTTCGAGCTCACAGCACGTGCGGTGATCAACGCCAGCGGGGTATGGGCGGCCGAAGTCGATAGCGCGATCGCGCTGCGGCCCAGCCGGGGAACCCACCTGGTGTTCGACGCGCGGACGTTCGGCAACCCGACGGCGGCGCTGACCGTACCGATACCCGGTGAGCTCAACCGCTTCGTCTTCGCGATGCCCGAGCAACTCGGCCGCGTGTATCTCGGTCTGACCGACGAGGACGCTCCCGGCCCGATTCCCGATGTTCCGGAGCCGACCTCGCAGGAGATCGGTTTCCTGTTGGACACCGTCAACACCGCGCTGAACGTGAAGCTGGGCCGCGACGACGTGATCGGCGCCTATGCGGGGTTGCGTCCGCTGATCGACACCGAGGGCCGCTCGGCCGATCTGTCGCGCGACCACGCGGTCGTCGAATCGCCGGCCGGATTGATCAGCGTGATCGGGGGCAAGCTCACCGAATACCGGTACATGGCCGAGGACGTCCTCGACAAAGCCGTCGCGCTGCGGGGGCTGTCCGCGGGACCGTGTCGCACCCGAAATCTGCCGCTCGTCGGCGCTCCGTCGAATCCGGTTGCGACTCTGCGGGTTCCCACCGAGCTGCCGTCGTCACTGGTCGCCCGCTTCGGCGCCGAGGCGCCGAACGTCATCGCGTCGGCGACCTGCGAACGGCCCACCGACCCCGTGTCCGACGGCATCGACGTGATCCGCGCGGAGTTCGAGTACGCGGTGACACGCGAGGGCGCGATGACCGTCGACGATATCGTCGACCGGCGTACCCGCATCGGTCTGGTCGACTCCGACCGGGACACAGTGTTGACTGTGGCGGAGGAATTGCTCGCAGGAGGTGTGCGATGAGTCTTGCCCACGGGCGCGTCGAGGCGCGGCTGCCGGCCGAGGACCTCGCGCGTGCCAAACGCTGGTACGCCGAAAAGCTCGGGCTGCTGCCGAGCGAGGAGCGCGACGGCGGCCTGCGCTATGTGTGCGACTCCGGCGCGTTCTGCCTGTTCACGTCGGTCGGCTTCGCGGACGGCTCGTTCACCCAGTTGGGCTTCGAGGTCGACGACATCGACGCCGAGGTCAGGGAGCTTCGCCGTCGCGGCGTGGTGTTCGAGGACTACGGCATACCGGGATTGGCGATGGCGAACCACATCGTCGACATCCCGGACAACTATCCCAGCAAGGGCAGGGCCGAGCGGGGTGCGTGGTTTCGGGACAGCGAGGGCAACATGCTCGGCCTCGGGCAGGCGATCAAGTGAGGCGTCTGTTCGCAGCCGTGGGCCTGGCAGTGCTCGCCATATCGCTGGCCGGCCCGGCCGCCGCGGACATCGGTGTCACCAGCGGACAGACCTACATCGTCGACGCGACGTCGATCGAGGGCGCGACGCCCGACGGCCTGGGCACGTGGCACGCCGGGTTCTCCGAGTTGTCCGGCGGCGACCCAGCGGTGGTCGACGCGTTCAACCACGCCAGCCGCGTGGCCGCCGATGAGCAGATCGACCGGGGGAAGTTCGAGTCCCACCCCGGGGAGCAGTGGACCTTCGAGTCCAACGGACAGGTGACGTTCCGTAGCATCGCCGTCGCTCAGTTGGTGCTCGGCACCCACTATTACGGTGCACATCCGACCCTCTACATCAGCACCGTGGTGATCGACAGCCGCAACGCCGCCCCGATCATGCTCGCCGACCTGTTCACCGACGAGCAGGCGGGCCTGAACCGACTGTCCGAACTGACAGGCGCCGAACCGCGGGCCGAGAACTTCGTGAACTGGATTCCCACCGTCGACGGCCTGGAGATCCACTTCGCGCCCTACAAGTTCGGCATCGCGCTGCCGGTCACCAAGACGGTGTCGTGGGCCGCGTTGGCCGACGTCTTGGCCCCGGTCATGACGGGCATCACCCAGGCCTGACCGGGCACCGGCCCGGCAATCGCCCGTCGTCGGGCGGATGAACTTTTTCCGCAGCGGGCCCGTACCCAAGGGGTGACCGTCGTTGTGATCGGCGCGGGGCCGTCGGGTGTGTCCATGGCGTTGAGCCTCGCCGATCGCGGCGTGCGGCCGGTGCTGCTGGAAGAGGCCGGCCACGTCGGCGCCTCGTGGCGCGCGCGCTACGACCGCCTTCGGCTCAACACCGGCAAGCAGTTCTCGCATCTGCCCGGTCGGCCGTATCCCAAGGACACCCCGGTGTTCCCCGGGCGCGACGACGTGGTGGCGCATCTGGAGCACCACGCACACGACGGACAGATCGACCTGCGGCTGGAAACATCTGTGCAGCGGATCGATTGGTGCGACGGAGGTTGGAGCGTGGCGACCACCGCGGGGACGATCGACGCGTCTCATGTCGTGGTGGCGACGGGATACGAACGGACACCGCATATTCCGGACTGGCCGCGACGGGATTCGTTCACCGGCGAGTTACTGCACTCGTCGGCGTATCGTCGGCCCGCCTCCTTGCGTGGGCGCCGCGTGCTGGTGGTGGGCGCGGGTTCCTCGGCGATGGAGATCGCCTATGACGTGGCCACCGGCGGCGCGGCCACGACTTGGCTTGCGGTGCGCACGGTTCCGAACATCATGCTGCGCACTCTGCCCGGCGGTTTCCCTTCCGACTTCGTCGCGACCGCGATGTTCCACATGCCGCCGCGGATGGCGGACGCGATGGCGGAGGTCGCCAGACGGGTCTCCATCGGCGATCTCAGCGACGTCGGGTTGCCGCGGCCCACGGAGGGGGTGTTCAGCCGCGGCCACCGGCTGGGACGCGCACCGGCCATCATCGACGCCGATACCCTCGCTGCGATTCGCGATCGCACGATCGAGGTGGTGCCCACCGTCGACGGCTTCACCAGCGAGCAGGTCCGGTTAGTCGACGGTCGATGTCTGCAGCCCGACGTGGTCATCTGTGCCACCGGTTATCGACGCGGGCTGGAACCACTGGTCGGGCATCTCGGGGTGCTGGACGATCGCGGCGTGCCGCGCGACGGCGGTACGCATCTCGCCGATCGGGGACTGTGGTTCCTCGGATTCCAGTCGCGGCCCGGGCTACTCGGCGCGGTGGCCAAACGGTCGCGGCGCATCGCCGCGGCCATCGCCGACGACCTTGTGCTCACACGCCGAGAAATTCCGATTCCAAGACCAAGTCCGGGATGAGTGTTTGGTACTCCGCGTGCGCGTGGTGGGTGCGGGTGCGCCATTGCACGCCTTCGTTGCGGTGCATGTAGTGGCGGTAGCGGGGCGCCCCCGGATAGCCGACGTTGTCGGCCAGCACGATCGAGCCGGGTCGCAGCCACCCGCTGGCTTCAATGGTCTGCAGGTCGCCGACATAGGCACTCTTGTCGTGGTCGATGAACACGAAATCGACAGTGCCGTCGCCAGACTCGCCGATCGCCGCGCCGAGCCTGCGCAGCGTGTCATCGTCGTTCATGGTGCCCTGCAGGCAGGTGACTCGGTCACTGACACCGGCGTGGCGCCAGATCCGGCGGGCGAGTTCGGCGTTGTCGGCGGACAACTCGATGGAGTAGACGTGCGCGGAGGGCGCGGCGCGAGCGATCCGCAGCGCGCTGTAGCCGCAGTAGGTGCCCAGCTCCAACACCACGCGAGGATCGGCCCGCCGTACCGCCGCGTCGAGAAGCTCACCCTTGACGTCGCCGACGTTGATCAGCAGCGACTTGTGGTAGGCGTACCAGTCGAATGTTCGCAGCACGTCGTCGATGTCGTCGCGGCGCGCATGGTCGCAGACGTAGTCGACGACCGCGCGTTCGCGCCCGTCACCGACCTGGCCGGTGTGGTTGAGTCGGTGTGCGCCGAGCACCAACCGCCAGAACGACCACCGCACCATCGGTACGCGAACACCGAGTTTCACGTAGAGGACACGATGCCGGTGGGTGAACGGTTCACCCACCCGTGGGCCGACGGGCCGCGGTTACGAGGCCATGGCGTCGTAGAGCCGCGCGATGTCCGCCGGGGCCACGTCGGACCCGCACTGCTGGCGCAGGGTGCGCAACGGTTGGGCGATGCGCTGCAGTTCGGCCCACTCGTTGGGGTGTGCCACGAAGTAGTTGCGGATCGCGGCCTCGGCGCCGCCGCCCTGACCGCCGGCGTCGGTGACGGCCTTGTTCGCCTCCGGGTGGGCGGCGAACCACTGCCCGCTCTGCGCTCCGACCGTGCCGATGGCGTTGCTCAGCCCGGACACGGTGCAGTCGGCGTCGGCCGACGCCGTCGGCACGGCAATGGAACCGGCCACGCTCGCGAACGTTGCTGCCGCGAGCACGCCGACGACTCCGCGGCGAATGGTGGTGCCAAACGTGTGCATACCTCAACTCCTCTGTCGGGGCCCTGTGCGGTTCCCCCAACTCAATGGGCCGCCCCCCACAGTAGGTGCGACGAGGATTTGCCGAGGTAGAGGCGTTACAGCGGGATGTTCTTGTGCCGCCCGCGGCGGGCAGGCGCCTCGGCGAGGGCCTGGGTGAGCCTGCTGCGGGTGTGCGCGGGATCGATCTTCTCGTCGACGACGCCGATCTCGATGGCGGCGTCCACGCCGCCCGCGATCCGCTCGTGCTCGGCGGCCAGTTCGTCGTGCAGCGCCTCGCGCTCGTCATCGGCTGCCGCCGCCAGCTTCTTGCGGTGCAGGATGCCCACGGCCGCTTTGGCGCCCATCACGGCGACCTCTGCGTCCGGCCACGCGAACACCTTGGTGGCGTTCAGCGAGCGTGAGTTCATCGCGATGTAGGCGCCGCCGTAGATCTTGCGGGTCACCAGCGTGACGCGGGGGACCGTGGCCTCGCCGAACGCATGCAGCAGTTTGGCGCCGCGGCGCACCACGCCGCCCCACTCCTGATCGACGCCGGGCAGATAGCCGGGTACGTCGACCACGACGACCAGCGGGATGCCGAAGGCGTCACAGAGCCGCACGAAACGTGCTGCCTTCTCGGCGCTTTCGGAGTTCAGGCAGCCGCCCAGACGCAGCGGGTTGTTGGCGAGCACGCCCACGGTGCGGCCGGCAAGTCTGCCGAGCCCGATCACCATCGACGGCGCCCACTTGCCCTGGAACTCCTCGAAGGGGGTGTCAGCATCGAGCAGCGCTTCGACCAGCGGGTGCACGTCGTAGGCACGGCGCGGCGAATCGGGCAGCAGCGCGTGCAGGTCGGTGTCGCCCGCCTCGGCCTTGGTGCGATCGAAATGGCCCTGCTGGCAGAACAACCCGACCAACCGACGACCGCGCGCGTAGGCGTCGAGTTCGTCGTCGGCGACGATGTGGCACACACCGGACTTCTTGTGGTGGGTGTCCGGGCCGCCGAGCGACGCCATGTCGACGTCCTCGCCGGTGACACTGCGCACGATGTCCGGACCGGTGACGAACACCCGGCTGTCGGGCGCCATCACGATGACGTCGGTGAGGGCGGGCCCGTAGGCGGCGCCGCCGGCCGCGAAGCCGACGACCACCGAGATCTGCGGGATATAGCCCGACGCGCGGATCATCGCCTCGAAGACCAGGCCGACCGCGTGCAGCGCCCGCACCCCCTCGGCCAACCGGGCGCCGCCGGAGTGCCAGATGCCCACGATCGGGCTCTGCTCCTCGATTGCGGTGTCGTAGGCGTTGACGATGTGCGCGCAACCTTCCACGCCCATCGCACCGCCCATCACGGTCCCGTCGGTGCAGAACGCGACGGTCCGCACGCCGTTGACGGTGCCGGCGGCGGCGAGCACGCCCGAGCGGTCGCGCTCGTGCAGGAATTCCAGGGTGCAGCCGTCGTCGAAGAACGTCTTCAGGCGCAACACGGGATCACGGGGATCCAATGATTCGCCGACTGCCTCGGGGGCCGTGATGGTCATCGAAACCTCCTGTCGGGGCCGGATATCGGGCGCTTCAGTACTTCCCGAAGGCGAGCGCCACGTTGTGCCCACCGAATCCGAACGAGTTGTTGATCGCGTATTGATAGTTGCCGGGTCTCGGCGAACCGGCGACGACGTCGAGGTCGATCTCCGGGTCCTGGTTCTTCAGGTTGAGCGTCGGCGGGACGACACCGTCCCGCAACGCCAGCACGGTCAGAATCGACTCGACCGCCCCCACCGCGCCGACGGAGTGGCCCAGCGCCGACTTTGGTGCGTACACCGCCGGCTTGTGGCCGCCCATCGCGTTGTTGATCGCCTGCCCCTCGGCCACGTCGCCGACGCTGGTGCCGGTGGCGTGCGCGTTGATGTGGTCGATGTCGGTCGGCTTGAGGCCGGCGAGTTGGATGGCCCGCGTCATCGCGTGGCCGGCCTGCTCACCGTTGGGGTCGGGCGCCACGATGTGGTACCCGTCCGACGTGATCGCGGCACCCATGATGCGCGCGTAGATCGTCGCCCCTCGCGCCTTGGCGTGCTCTTCGGTTTCGATCACCAACAACGCACCGGCCTCGCCGAACACGAAACCGTTGCGGTCCCTGTCGAACGGTCGACAGGCACCGGCCGGGTCGTCGTTGGTGGTGGACAACACGATTCGCATCTGTGCGAACCCGGCGATCGGCACTGCCTCGATCACCGTCTCCACACCACCGCAGATCGCGACGTCGGCCTCGCCGAGCACGATGTTGCGCCACGCCTGCGCGATGCCTTCGGATCCGGAGGCGCAGGCCGAGACCGGGGTGACGACCCCGGCCCGTGCCTTGCGTTCCAGGCCGACCGCCGCCGCGGCGGCGTTGGGCATGTACATCTGCACCGCGAGCGGCGAAACCGCTCGAAGGCCCTTGTCCCGCATGCCTTCGTAGGCAAAGAGAAGCTCCTCGGTGGAGCCCAGGCCGGTGCCGATCGACACCATCAGGCGTTTGGGATCGACCTCCGGGTCGCCCGCGTCCTTCCACACCCGACGGCTGAGCACCGTCGACATCCTCTGCAGATACGACAGCCGACGCAGCTCGACCCGCGTCAGTTCGTCGGTGAAGTTCTCCAGAAGGTGACCGCCGATACGAACAGGTAGGTCGTAGCGCTCGACGAACGGATCCTCGAGTTTGCGAATACCGCTGTGCCCGTCGAGCAGCCTCTGCCAGGTGCTGTTCGCATCCGTAGCCAGGGCGGTCGTCATGGCCATGCCGGTGACGACAACGTTGGGGAGACCGTTCCCCGTAGCTAACCCTGTCATGGCGTTAGGCTCGTTCCTTTCCCCCCGACACCTCAGTACTTGCCGAAGGCAAGCGCCACGTTGTGCCCACCGAACCCGAACGAGTTGTTGATCGCGTACTTGTAGTCGCCGTAACGGGGTTCGCCCGCGACAACGTCGAGATCGATCTCCGGATCGGGTGTCTCGTAGTTCAGCGTCGGCGGGATGACGCCGTCACGCAGCGACAGCACCGTCAGCACCGACTCGAGAGCGCCCACTGCACCGATGGAGTGGCCGAGCGCCGACTTCGGCGCATACACCGGGGCATGTTCCACACCGGCGACGCGGATCGCGTTGGCCTCCGCGGTGTCACCGATCGGGGTGGCCGTGGCGTGGGCGTTGATGTGGTCGATGTCCTTGGGGTCCAGGCCCGCAAGTTCCATCGAGCGCGCCATCGCCCGACCCGCGCGAACACCGTCGGCGGCCGGGGCCACCATGTGGAAGGCGTCGGAGGTGATGCCGGCACCCATCAGCCGCGCGAGCGGCTGTGCGCCGCGGGCCTTGGCATGCTCTTCGGTCTCGATGACCATGAGCGCACCGGCCTCGCCGAACACGAACCCGTCGCGGTCCTTGTCGAACGGACGTGACGCGGCCTCGGGATCCTCGTTGCGGGTCGACATGGCGCGCATCATCGAGAACGCCGCGATCGGCAGCGCTTCGATACCGCCCTCGACACCACCGCAGACGGCGATGTCGGCGTCGCCCATGACGATCTGCCGCCACGCGTGCGCGATGGCCTCAGAGCCCGACGAACACGCCGACACCGGCGTCATGACGCCCGCCCGGGCGCCGAGCTGCAGCCCGATGACCGCGGCGGCACCGTTGGGCATGATCATCTGAACGGCGAGCGGCGACACCTTGCGGGGTCCGCCCTCGTTCATCAGGTCATAGGTCTCGACGATCTTCTCGCCACCGCCCAGACCGGTGCCGACGACCACGGTGAAGCGGTCCGGGTCCACCTCGGGATTGCCCGCGGAGTCCCAGACCTGGCCACCAAGCAGCTTGGCCATCCGCTGGACGTACGACATGCGTCGCAGGTCCAGCCGACCCATGTGGTCGTCCACGGCCTCCTTGAGGTGGCCGCCGATCCGCACGGGAAGGTCCCACTTGGTGACGAATTCGTCTTCGAGGACGTGGATGCCGCTCTCGCCTGCCAACAAGCCCTTCCACGTGCTCTCGATATCCGGCGCGATCGATGTCGTCGCCGTGACGGCGGTCACCACAACATTGGGGAAACCGCCGTTAGCAGTGGAAGGCTTGGTCACGCGCGATCCGCTTCGATCTTCTCGCGCAGCGCCGCAGCAGCTTCGGGGTTCTCTTCCTCGAGCTTCTGGATGTACGCGACGACGTCACCGACGGTGCGCAGACCGGCGAGGTCCTCGTCCGGAATCTTCACGCCGTACTTGTCCTCGGTCTGCACGGCGATCTCCACCATCGACAGCGAGTCGATGTCCAGGTCGTCGACGAACGACTTCTCCGGGGTGACCTCCGACGGCTCGATGCCGGTGACCTCTTCAATGATCTCGGCGAGACCGGCGATGATTTCATCCTGAGTGGCGGGCACAATGGCTCCTTCTAATTGGTTGTGTTACTGCGATTTACGTTGGATATGCGGTTATCTATCTGAGCTGGGCGCGGCCTACGAAAGCTCCGCGAGCCCATCCAGGTCGGCGGGGGTCTTAACCGGATGAGTCGGCGTGCCCTTCAGTTCTCGTTTGGCGATCCCGGCGAGTGTTCCCGCGGGCGGGAACTCGACGATCGCGGTCACGTTCGAGTTACGGAGCGTCTCCGTGCACAGGTCCCAGCGCACCGGCCGGGTCAGCTGGGCGACCAGCTTGCTCATGGCGTCCGCCGCGGACGCGACGGGCTGCCCGTCGGCGTTCGACAGCAGGGTCGCGGTGGGCTCGCTCGTCGCGACGCCTGCGGCGGCGGCGGCGTACCCCTCGGTGGCCGAGGCCATGTAATGCGTGTGGAAAGCGCCCGCGGTGGCGAGGGCGCGGACACGTGCCTTGGCGGGCGGATCCTCGGCCAGCTTGCTCAGCGCGGCCAGGCTGCCCGCCGCGACGATCTGTCCGGTCGCATTGCGGTTCGCAGGCACCAGGTCAAGCTCCTCGAGGCGGCCCAACACCTCGGCCTCGTCGCCGCCGAGCACCGCGGACATTCCGGTGGGCTCGGTCGCGCACGCCTTGGCCATCTCCGCGCCGCGGGTGGCGGCCAGCGCGACGGCGTCGTCGCTGGAGATCACGCCGGCGATGGCGTATGCGGCGATCTCGCCGACGGAGTGTCCCGCCGCGATGAAGTCACGTCCGGCCAGAAGCCCGCGCTTGGTCAGCTCTTCGGCGGCCAGCAGGGTCGCGGCGACGACCAGCGGCTGCGTCACCGCGGTATCGGTGATCTCCTCCGCTGTCGCGGTGGTGCCGAGGGTGGCCAGGTCCAGTCCACTGGTCTGCGACCAGGCGGAGACGCGATCGGCCGCACCGGGCAGCTCCAGCCAGGAGGCGAGCATGCCGGGGGTCTGCGATCCCTGTCCAGGGGCAAGCAATGCGAGCACGTGTTTAAGGAAACACTGAGGGAACGGATCCGCGCGGTGTAAGAGATTATGAACCTCGTCTTATCTTTTTGTGGAGACCCAACAAAACAGCATGTGATGGGACTCCATCGATATGCACCCGCAATCTGTTACCCCGCGCGGTCCTCCCTGGGTAGGGCGTCTGCGGGCGGCATGACCGGGCCTGCGCCCACGTTCGACGTGTTCGCCTGCTGGGCCTGCCGGGTCAGCCGCCCCACAGTGGCGGCCACCCGCAACACATACGCATCGCGCGGGGTGGTGGGGTCCCGACCGGTGAACTCGGCGATGCGCTTGAGGCGGTAGCGCACGGTGTTTGGATGAACGAACAGTTTGCGGGCACACGCCTCGATCGCGCCGCCGGAGTCCAGATACGCGTCCAACGTCTCGCTGAGGGCCGGACCAGCGTCGCCGAGCGGCCGCATCACCTCGGTTTCCAGCGCCGCGATCGCCGATGCGTCACCGAGCAGGGCCCGCTCCGGCAGCAGTTCACGGGCAGAGACGGGGCGCGGTGCACCGGTCCAGCCTGCGACCGCGTTCATGCCAGCGATGGCCTCGGTGGCGCTCCAGTGCGCGGCTGACAGCGTCGGCGCGGTCGGGCCGACGATGACGGGGGCGTCGGCGAAGACGTGCAGAAGATCGGTCAGGAAGCGCTCGGTCGGCGACAGGGGCCCCGACACGATCGTCACCAGCCAGGTGCCGTGCACGTCGGACAGCGCGGCGCGCCCGTGCTTGCCGACGACATCGTGCACGTCGTCGCTGGCCAGGTCCATCCGGTCGGGCCGCGGCATGCCCACGATGACGGTGGCGGGCGCGGTGGCATCCCAGTTCAGCGCCGCGGCCTGGGACTGTAGTTCCGGGCCGGTGTCGCCGCGCACCACGGCGTCGACGATGTTGGCCTCCATCCGGGTGTCCCACGCCCCCCTGGCCTCAGCCTGGTCGGCGTAGGCGGTGGCGGCGGCGAAGGCCAGGTCGCGGCTGTACCGCAGGATTCCGGCGGTCAGCGCGGTCAACTGCTCTTCGGAGCGGGCCAGCAGCGGCACCACTTCCTCGAAGAACTCCATCGTGACCCGCACCATCTCCACCGACTGACGCAACGCGATCCGCCTGCGGAGGTCCTGCGGCACCACCTCGAAGGCCTGCGCCGTGTAGCCGACGTCGCTGTCGGGGTTGCGCATCCATTCCACGAAGTTGACCACCGCGGTCTGCACCACCAGCTGGACACTGGCGCGCTGCGATGCCTCCAGGTCGGCGAAGAACGGAAGCCGTTCCTCGAGGACGTGCACCGCCTGGGTGGCCAGCCGTCCCGAGTACTGGCTCAATCGGCGCAGCACCGAGTCGGGAACGGTCTCCAGCACCTCCAGGGTGGCGGCGGGCGGGACGAACCGCTTGTCGGGCATCCCTAAAAGCTACGCCACTTTTCTGGCGGAATCCTCCAACAGCTCGGCCGGCGGGGCATCACCTTTCCTGCCGAGCAGACGCAAACTCGCACAAATTCGAGGAAAAAAGTGCGACTTTGCGTCTGCTCGCGGAGGTTGGGAACTCGCCGCTCAGGCGACGCCGGGGTCCGAGGTCTGCTCCGGCGCGGCCATCACGTCATCGATCTCGTACTTCTTGGCGGCCTCGACTGCCACCGATTGGTCGATCTCGCCGTCGGCTGCCAGCGCCGCGAGCACCGCCACCACCACGGACTCCGCGTCGGTGTTGTAGTAGCGGCGCGCGGCCGGGCGCGTGTCGGAGAAGCCGAACCCGTCGGTGCCCAGCGTGGCGTAGGTGTTGGGCACCCACGGCCGGATCTGTTCGGACACGCCGCGCATCCAGTCGGAGACCGCGACGGCCGGCCCGCTGGTGTCGGCCAGCACCTGGGTCAGGTAGGGCACCCGCGCGGGCCGGTCGGGGTGACGCAACTTCTCCTTCTCGATCGCCACGCCCTCGCGGTTCAGCTCGCCCCAGCTGGTCACCGACCACACATCAGCGGCCACATCCCATTCGGCCGCGAGCAGGTCGGCGGCCCGCAGCGCGTCAGGCATCGCCACGCCCGACGCCAGGATCTGTGCCTGCTTGCTCTTCTGCTCGGGCGCGGGCCGGTAGCGGTAGATACCGCGCAGCAGGCCCTCGACGTCGAGCCCCTCGGGCTCGGCAGGCTGCCGGTAGGGCTCGTTGTAGATGGTGATGTAGAAGTAGACGTTCTCGGGATCCTCGCCGTACATGCGGGCCAGCCCGCTTTCGACGATGTAGGCGATCTCGTAGGCGAAACACGGGTCGTAGGCCACCACGGCCGGATTGGTGGCCGCCAACAGCAGGGAATGGCCGTCGGCGTGTTGCAGCCCCTCACCGACCAACGTGGTTCGCCCGGCCGTCGCCCCGAGGACGAAGCCGCGGGCCATCTGGTCGGCGGCGGCCCACAGCCCGTCGCCGGTGCGCTGGAAACCGAACATCGAATAGAAGATGTAGAGCGGGATCATCGGCTCGTTGTGCGTCGAGTACGACGTCCCCGCGGCGGTGAACGACGCCGTCGACCCCGCCTCGTTGATGCCTTCGTGCAGGATCTGGCCGACTTCGCTTTCCTTGTACGCCAGCATCAACTCCGCATCCACGGCGGTGTACAGCTGCCCGTTGCGGTTGTAGATCTTCAGCGACGGGAACCACGAGTCCATGCCGAACGTACGCGCCTCGTCCGGGATGATCGGGACTATCCGGTCGCCAATGTTCTTGTCCCGCAACAGTTCCTTAAAGGTGCGCACCATCGCCATGGTGGTCGCGACCTCTTGGTTGCCCGAGCCCTTCTTCAGGGCCTTGTAGATGTCGCGGCCCGGCAGCGTCAGCGCCTTCGACTTCGTCCGGCGCTCCGGCACGAAGCCGCCCAAGGTCCGACGGCGGTCGAGCATGTACCGGATCTCGGGGGCGTCAGGGCCGGGGTGGTAGTAGGGCGGCAGATAGGGGTTCTTGTCGATCTCCTCGTCGCTGATCGGAATGCGGATGGCATCGCGGAACTGCTTGAGGTCTTCCAGCGCAAGCTTTTTCATCTGGTGCGTCGCATTGCGGCCCTGGAAGTGGGCGCCCAATGAATAGCCCTTGATGGTCTTGGCCAGGATCACCGTCGGCTGGCCCTTGTGCTCGGTGGCCGCGCGGTAGGCGGCATAGACCTTTCGGTAGTCGTGGCCGCCGCGCTTGAGGTTCCAGATCTCGGTGTCGCTCATCTTCTCGACGAGCGCCTTGGTGCGCGGGTCGCGGCCGAAGAAGTGGTCGCGGACGTAGGCGCCGTCGTTGGCTTTGTAGGTCTGATAGTCGCCGTCGGGGGTGGTGTTCATCAGGTTGACCAGAGCGCCGTCGCGGTCGGCGTGCAGCAGCGTGTCCCACTCACGTCCCCAGACGACCTTGATGACGTTCCAGCCTGCGCCGCGGAAGAAGGACTCCAGTTCCTGGATGATCTTGCCGTTGCCGCGGACGGGGCCGTCGAGGCGCTGCAGGTTGCAGTTGATGACGAAGGTCAGGTTGTCCAGCGCCTCGTTGGCCGCGACCTGGATCAGCCCGCGGCTTTCCGGTTCGTCCATCTCGCCGTCGCCGAGGAAGGCCCAGACGTGCTGGTCAGAGGTGTCCTTGATGCCGCGGTCGTGCAGATAGTGGTTGAACCGGGCCTGGAAGATCGCGTTCATCGGGCCGAGACCCATCGAGACCGTCGGGAACTCCCAGAAGTCGGGCATCAGCCGCGGGTGCGGGTAGGACGGCAGGCCGCCGCCGGGATGGCTGTGCTCCTGCCGGAAGCCGTCGAGTTGGTCAGCGGTCAGCCGGCCCTCCAGGAAAGCGCGGGCATAGATGCCGGGCGACGCGTGACCCTGGATGTAGACCTGATCGCCGCCGCCGGGGTGCGACTTGCCGCGGAAGAAGTGGTTGAACCCCACCTCGTAGAGCGCCGCAGAGGAAGCATAGGTCGAAATGTGGCCGCCCACACCGACTCCCGGCCGCTGCGCGCGATGCACCATGATCGCGGCGTTCCACCGGATCCACGCGCGGTAGCGGCGCTCGATCTCCTCGTCGCCGGGAAACCAAGGCTCCAGCTCGGTGGGGATGGTGTTGACGTAGTCGGTGGATGTCAGCGACGGAATGGCCACGCGTTGTTCGCCGGCCCGTTCGAGCAGCCGCAGCATCAGATAGCGCGCCCGCGCGGGGCCCTGCCGATCCAGCAACTGGTCAAAGGACTCCAACCACTCCGTGGTCTCCTCGGGGTCGATATCGGGCAAATAGGACGCAACGCCGTCGCGGATCACGCGTACCCGATCGGGTTCGGCTGCGGTGCCAGAGTTTTGGGCCAGATCCTGGCGCGCGAACTCGGTGGTCAACTTCCACTCCTCGGTCTTGAGGCCGTTCTGTGACACGTCTATCGTCCACCCATCGTGCCCCACATGCACCGCCGGTGGTGGCTACTGGAATGAACCGCCGATGCGGGCGCCAAACCGGTAACGTCTGCAGACTGTGTGGATGGGAGGGCTGACCAGGGCACTACGGCTGCGGATCGTCGCGCCGGTGGTCGGCTGCCTGGCCGCCGTCGCGATGATCGTCGTCGGATGCACCTCGGTGACGCAGGGCTCGGCCACGGTGAACGCCACGGACGCCCCGATCTACAAGGCGTCGGTGTCGGCGTCCGCGCAGGAATCGGCCGCTTCGTCGAGCTCCAGGGAGTCCGAGCGGCAGAAGTCGTTGACGACGGAGGCAGTCCACACCGCCTGCGAGGCGCTCAGCAGCAGCAGCGTGGACTCGATCACCGCCGTCAACGACTACGTGGGCGCGTTCAACTCGGGCTCCGCCGACGCCGCGTCCAAGGCCGGACCGGCCATCGACTCGCTCAATCACAGCGCCGACCTGGTCGCCCAGAGCATCAGCGACCCCCTGGCGCCCGATCTGCGGGACGCGCTGAACGCCTGGGTGGATGCCGCTCGAGGTGTGGCGAACGCGATCGCGGGGAACTACGGACCTGAGGATTTCAACGCCGCTGTGACCAAGCTGAACGATGTCAAGACCACTGCCCTGGACCTTTGTGACGCCGCATATCGATGAACCTTGCAGTGCCCGGCATCGCTGACCGCTCGGTCATGCGACGATAGGACGATCATTCGAGCAGTTGAAGGAGGACCGACGGTGGTCGCGGCGGCAGACGCCCCGAACTACGCCCAACGGCTGGGCATCCAAAAAGATCAGGTTGTGCAGGAACTGGGCTGGGACGACGACGTCGAGGACGACATCCGGGCCGATATCGAGGAGGCGTGCGGCTCCGAGCTGCTCGACGAGGACGCCGATGAGGTCATCGACGTCGTGCTGTTGTGGTGGCGAGACGATGACGGCGACCTGGTGGACCAGTTGATGGACGCCATCACGCCACTGGCCGACGACGGTGTGATCTGGGTACTGACGCCCAAAACGGGCCAGCCCGGGCACGTGATGCCCGCCGAGATCGCCGAGTCGGCGCCGACGGCCGGGTTGATGCAGACCTCGTCGGCGAACCTCGGCGACTGGAGCGCGAGTCGACTGGTGCAGCCGAAGTCGAAGGCCGCGGGGCGGCACTAGTGCTGGAAACGGGAGTCGAGGCTCCCGACTTCACGCTCAAGGATCAGAACGGCCAACCGGTCGCCCTGCGGGACTTTCGCGGCGCGAAAAACGTGTTGCTGGTGTTCTTTCCGCTGGCGTTCACCGGCATCTGCCAGGGCGAGCTGGATGAGATCCGCGACCACCTGGGCACCTACGAGAACGACGACACCGCCACGTTGGCGATCTCGGTGGGCCCGCCGCCGACGCACAAGATCTGGGCCGTGCAGAGCGGGTTCCTGTTCCCGGTGCTGTCCGACTTCTGGCCGCACGGTGCCGTCGCGCAGGCGTACGGGGTCTTCAACGAGGACGCCGGCGTCTCCAACAGGGGCACGTTCGTCGTCGACCGCTCGGGGATCATCCGGTTCGCCGAGATGAAACAGCCGGGGGAGGCGCGCGACCAGACCGTCTGGACCGACGCGTTGGCCGCCCTCACCCCGTAGGCACTCACCTCGCCCCGCGTAGCACTCACCTCGCACCGCGAGCGGGCGTGTTTGTACGCGACACGCCGGTGTTCGGTGGCATTCTGCGCACGCTCGCGACCGGTTTGCGGATTTCCACGTTGGCCGATGCAACCGGTAACCTCCCAGCGTCGGGCGCGTAGCTCAGTGGTAGAGCTCTGGTTTTACACACCAGCGGTCGGCGGTTCGATACCGTCCGCGCCCACCGAATTTGCGATGAGTTTGTCCTCCAGTGCAGGCCGACCTCCATGGGCAGACTCTTCTATGGCTTCAACGTATCGGTTGACGGCTACATCGCCGACGCACAAGGCAGCATCGACTGGTCAGAGCCGAGCGAAGAACTGCACCAGTACTGGAACGACTTCGAGCGGGAGACCACCCTGTCGTTCTACGGGCGGCGGGTCTACGAACTGATGTCCGCGTACTGGCCGACCGCCGACAAGAC
Source organism: Mycolicibacterium moriokaense (assembly GCF_003347205.1). Lineage (GTDB taxonomy): Bacteria > Actinomycetota > Actinomycetes > Mycobacteriales > Mycobacteriaceae > Mycobacterium > Mycobacterium moriokaense_B. The sequence continues at coordinate 84 of NZ_QQBJ01000002.1, read as the reverse complement.
CGCGGACGCCACCCCATTGATCGTCGACTTCGCCCACATCTGGCGCGACATGCCGAAGGTGGTGTTCTCGCGCACGCTGGAGTC
>NZ_QQBJ01000001.1 GCF_003347205.1 Mycolicibacterium moriokaense | reverse complement strand
GCGGCGCTGCGCGGATCAGCGCTACACACCCCGGCGATCATCGCCGCGATCCGCTTCTTGAGTACCGCGGCGTCGGTGGCCCACAGCCGCCCCCACACCATGGTGGTCTCGGCGGTGTCCTCGCTGGCCCCGACGGTGAAATCGCGCTGCGCGGTGTCGGTCTGGCTGCGCCGCACCGCATCGGGGTCATAGCGGTGGATCCACACCTCGATGGCCTGGCGCAGCTTGGCCGCCGAATAGCCGTTCCAGCGCGCGCTGGCGTGCTCGGCCAGCGCGGTGTCGATCACCCCCAGCGTCTCGGGATCGAGCACCAGATGGGTGCACCAGGTGATCGCCGCGATCACCGCCGCGCCCAGCTCGCCGGCGGCGTGGCGCGCGCCGACCTTGGGTAGCCGGTCGCGCAGCGCCAACGCGATACACATCTGCCCCGAGGCGCGGCGGCGCCCGATGTTCAGCGCCGCCGACACCTCGGCGACCGCGCTGTCCCACGGGTCACACACCCACATGCTGCGTTCGTCGTCGTCGTCGCGCTCAGCCAGCCGGCGGCGGGTCAGCGCGGCGATCGCCGCCAACCGCCGCGCGTTAGCGATCGCCTCGGCGCGGGCAGCGCCGCTGATCGCCGCGACCACCTCACCATCGCCCGCCCCGGCGAACTCCTGATGATCCGCCCCCAAACCCCCAGCTCACCCCCACCCTGTGGATCAACCCAGCACTGTGCACAACCCCCAGACGCCGGGAATAAAAGCACGCCGAAACGAATGCGCTCAGGCCACCTGAGCTACGACGAACACCCGGCGGAACGGGAAGAACGTCGTGCCGTCGGGACGCGCCGGATAGGCCTTTTCGAGCAGCGGTATCAACTGCCTGCGGTACTGGTGCCACGCCTCGTCCGTCAGCCGGTCGATCACCGGCCGCAGCGCTGTACCGGTGATCCAGTCCAGCACCGGATGCTCACCGGTCAACTGGTGTACGTAGGTGGTCTCCCACGCGTCCACCCGGCAGCCCGCGTCGGTGAGAAGAGCCGCGTAGTCGGTCGCCGGGCTGACCGCCTTGCCGTCGCGAAACGGCATGTCCCGCAGCCTGTTTGCGAACGGCTCACGCCGGGCCACCTCGCGTACGGCTTCGTGCGACGGCGCCTCGAAATTGCCCGGCATCTGCACGGCGATCCACGAGCCCGCCGCCAGTTCCCCCGCCCACTTCACCAGCAGTTCAGCGTGCTCGGGCACCCACTGCAGCGTCGCGTTGCTCACCACGACGTCGGTGTCGGGCTTCGGTTCCCACGACCGGACGTCGCCGACCTGCGCGTCGACCCCCCGCTCCCTGGCCGAGTCGACCATCTCCTGCGAACTGTCCCAGGCCTCGACGACGGCGTCGGGCCAACGCTCGGTGAGCGTGGCGGTCAGATTGCCTGGGCCACAACCCAGGTCGACGACCCGACGGGGCTCCTCGGCCCCGACCCGCGACAGCAGATCGAAGAAGGGCCTGCCGCGATCATCGGCAAAGCTCAGGTAGACGTCGGGATTCCACATGGGTGTCAGTATGGATGACACTGTCGCACTTGCCGGTTCACAGCCGGTTCGCAGCGGTAGCCCGGCCTTGCCGTCAGCAACGCACGGCACGGTCATCGGCATGACCGCCAATGTCGACAGGCGCACGCTGATCGCGCTAGCCGCACTGCTCGCGGCGACCGCCGCGCTGTACCTGGTGAACCTGTCGGCAACGGGCTACGGCAACCTCTTCTACGCCGCGGCGGCAGAGGCGGGCTCGCGGAATTGGTCCGCGTGGTTCTTCGGCTCGCTGGACGCGAGCAACTTCATCACGGTCGACAAACCCCCCGCGTCGCTGTGGGTCACCGGGGTGTCGGTCCGACTGTTCGGCATGAACAGCTGGTCGGTGCTGGTGCCTCAGGCCCTGATGGGTGCCGCATCGGTAGGGGTGCTGTTCGCCACCGTGCGACGGGCATTCGACGACCCAAGGACGGGAGCAGTCGCGGGTCTGCTGGCCGGGGCTGCGCTGGCCTGCACACCCGGCGCGGCGCTGATCTTCCGCTTCAACAACCCCGACGCGCTGCTGGTTCTCGTGTTGACCGTCGCGGGCTACTTCCTGATCCGCGCGCTCGAGTCGGCTTCGTGGCGGTGGCTGGCGTTGGTCGGCGTCGCGATGGGCGTCGCGTTTCTGACCAAGATGCTCGAGGGCTTCCTGCCGCTGCCCGCATTCGCGACCACCTACCTGCTGTTCGCGCCGACGAGCTGGCGCCACCGGCTACTGCATCTGCTCGGCGCGACGGGCGCGCTGGTCGCCGCCGCGGGCTGGTGGGTGCTGGCGGTGCAGATGGTTCCCGCGGCGGCTCGGCCCTACATCGGCGGCTCGACGGACAACACGGTTCTTCAGCTGGCGTTGGGCTACAACGGAATGACCCGCATCCTCGGCCGCAACAGGACTCATGGACCCGCCGGCGCGTCGCCTCCGATCGGGCACGGATGGTCGAGGCTCGGCGGCGGCGCGGGCTTGCGCAGGCTCTTCACCGCCGAGATGGCCAACGAGATCTCCTGGCTGTTGCCCGCCGCGCTGCTGGCCATCGTCTTCGGGGTGTATCTGCTGGTGCGCCACAGGCTGAGCCGCGGCGAGAAGGCCGCGCTGACGATGTTCGCCGGCTGGCTGCTGGTGAGCGCGATGGTGTTCAGCTACATGAGCGGCATGGTGCACCCGTATTACACCGCGGCGATGGCGCCCGCGGTCGCCGGCCTGGTCGGCATGGGCGCGGTGTGGGCATGGCGAGACCGGACGGGCTGGGACGGCCGCGTCGCGCTCGCCGCGATGATTGTGGTCACCGCGGTGTGGTCGGCGATCATCCTGCAGCGCAACAGCTTCGGTCCGGCCTGGCTGCCCTGGGTGCTTGGGGGCGTTGCCGTCGTCTCCGCGGTGGGAGTCCTCGCGCTCGGCGCTAACCGCAACGGGCCGGTGGCGGTGACCGTGGGCGCGCTGGCCGCGATCGCGGGCGCGGCCGCGTTCTCCGTCGCCACCGCGGCGACACCGCACCAGGGTTCGATTCCGACGGCGCTGAAACAAGGCATCATCGGCAACTGGACCGGCGACGAGGCCAGCAACTCAGACCTCGCCGGAGTCCTGGCCGGCACCCATACCGAGTGGTCGGCGGCGACCAGCGGTTCGCAGTCTGCGGCCGCGCTCGAGGTCTCGTCGGGAACATCGGTGATGGCGATCGGCGGCTGGAGCAGCGACCCCGTGCCCACCCTGCAGTCCTTCATCGACGACGTGCGCGCCGGCAAGATCTCCTACTACGTCGAGGCCGGCCGCGGCGGCACCTCGGCGCTCAAGGGCCGGGGCGACATCATCTTCGGTCGAAGCCACACCGCCGCACACAACAGCGAAATCGCCGACTGGGTCGCCCAGCACTATCAGGGCACGGTGATCGGCGAATCGACGATCTACCGCCTGACATAGCGGGAGATACCATCGGGCGGTGTCCAGTTCCCTGCCGCCCACGGCCGAACCGGTTGATCCCCCACTCCCCGTTCCCGACGTCGCGGGGGCCGACGCGACCGCCCGCGGCTTGCCCCGGCGCGTCGACCTCACCCTGCGGCAACGACTGATCGTCGACTCCTCGGCGATCGCCGACCTCGGCCTGCGCACCGCCCTGGCGTCGGTCGTCGGCGCCGCGATGCTGCCGCAGATGGCGCTGGCGGCGATGAACCGCTCGGACGTTGCGCAACAGCACGAGGCGATGCAGTTCTACGCCGAACTGGCGGCGGCCAAGGACCGTGAGCGATCGTTTCCGGCGCCGGCCCAGGCACCCCGGATCTCGTCGCGCCCGGCGAACCCCGTCGCGGAGTGGATGGCCAACGGCCATGTGCACAACATCCGGTTCAACAGCAGCTTCGAGGCCGTCAACCCGGCGATGCGCGATCGCTGCGCGTCGTTCGAGCGCAACAACGTCGTGCACGCCCAGCATTGGCGCCACGACGACGGCCCCCACCCCACGCTGTGCGTCATCCACGGGTTCATGGGGTCGGCGTATCTGTTCAACGGGCTGTTCTTCTCGCTGCCGTGGTTCTACCGGTCTGGCTACGACATCCTGCTGTACACGCTGCCGTTCCATGGCCGTCGCGCCGAAAAGTATTCTCCCTACAGCGGTTACGGGCTGTTCGCCAACGGCTTCGCAGGTTTCGCGGAAGCCATGGCTCAGGCCGTATGGGACTTCCGGTCGGTGCTCGACTACCTGGAGTTCACCGGCGTCGATCGCATCGCGCTGACCGGAATGTCGCTGGGCGGCTACACCTCTGCGTTGATCGCCTGCGCCGACGACCGTCTGCAGGCGGTGATCCCGAACGTTCCGGTCGTCATGCCGGAGAAGCTGGTCGACGAGTGGTGGCCGGCGAACATGCTGGTGTCCCTCGGTGACAATCTCGCCGACACCGACGACGAACTGTCGACGGCCGCAGCCATGTTCCACTCACCGCTGAACTATCCGGCGCTGGTTCCCAAGGACCGTCGGCTGATCATCGCGGGCCTGGGTGACCGGCTCGCGCCGCCGCAGCAGGCGGAGGCTCTGTGGGAGCACTGGGATCGCTGCGCATTCCACTGGTTCCCCGGCAACCACATCCTGCACGTCAGCCAGCCGGACTACCTGCGCAGAATGACGCGCTTCATGCGGGACTTCATGTTCAGCTAGCCCTCTTTCGCAGCGCTGACCAGCGAGATGCTGGCGAACATCGGGCCGGCCTCGGACTCCGGCCCCGGCACCGATCGACCCAGCCAGCGGCAGTAGTCGGGTAATTCCACCGCACTGCCCTGCCAGCCGCGGTCGGTGAACCAGTCGATCGCCGCCGCGTGCTGCTCGTTGTAGATCAGCGAGAAGAACTGGCCCTCGTTGCCCTGCTCGCGCTCCTGCTCACGTGCGCTCTCGTAGAGGTCCCTGTCGAACGGTTTGCCGTCGTCCACCCCGACGTGGCTGCCGGGCGCAGCCAGGCCGTCGATGCCGGAGAACAACTCGCCCTGCGCCGTCGCCGGCAGATAGATCAGCAGCCCCTCGATGAGCCAGGCCGACGGCCTCGACGGGTCAAACCCGCTGCGCCGGAGCGCATCCGGCCAGTCGTCCCGCAGATCGACTGCGATCTCCCTACGTTCGGCCGTCGGCGCGTCACCCTGACTGGCCAGCGCGTCGCGCTTGAACTCCAGCACTTGCGGCTGATCGAGTTCGAAGACCGTCGTCGCGTCCGGCCACGCCAGCCGGTAGGCGCGCGAGTCCAGGCCGGCGGCCGGGATCACGATCTGGCGCACTCCCGCGTCGGCGGCGGCATAGAAGTAGTCGTCGAAGAATCTGGTCCGGGCGGCCTGGTAGTTGACGAAGTGCTCGCCGAATTCCGACACCAGTTTGTTCTCCGGCGCTTTGCCGTCCAGGACGTCGGCCCACTGCCCGCCGACGGCCCGGCAGAACACCTCTGCGTACGGGTCGACGACGAGGGGGTCGGGCTTGTTCGCCTCGAGTGCTCGCGCGGCGGCCACGAACAACGCGGTGGCGCCGACGCTGGTGGTGATGTCCCAGGTGTCGTTGTCGGTTCGCATACGCCCGGTTATACGCCGCCATTCCGGCAGTTCGCTGACCTGCGCATTGTGACGGTGCTAGACGAGCGGACGCCCGGTCCGCATCCGCCAGTCGAGGTCGCGCAGCATCCAGTTGAAGGGGAACTCCTGCATGAAGCGGGGCAGCAGGTCGTTCACCAAGCGGATCCGTCGCATCAGCCGGTCGAAGCGACGCTGCTTGTCGTCGTTCCAGTCCAACCGCATCTCGTCGCGGAAGCGTTGCGGCAGAAAGCCCGTCGTGATCAACAGGTTGAAGTCGTCCAGCCGGCGCTGCACGGAGACCGGAAGCTTTGCACCGCGCACCAAGCTGGCGGCGATCGGCCACAGGAAGTCGCGGACGGTGTCGTCGATGTGCACCTCGTCCAGCGACTCCTCCCAGTAGCGGTCGAACGCCGCCTGGTCAGCGGGCCAGCGCTCGCGAGGCACCTGCAGCATCGTGCCGAGCGCGACGCCCTCCTCGAAGAGTTGCTCGGAGGCATCCTCGTCGATGTCGCCGACGAAGATCTCATAGATGTCGCGCACGCCCTTGTACATGCACGCGCCCACCCACATCTGCAGACCGGGGTCGAAGGCGTTGTAGGACACCGGGCTTTCCTCGGTCGAGTACACCTGCGCATGCGCGCCGTTCACCGCGCGCCGGAAGGCCGCCTGCTGCTCCGGCGTGCCCTGAGCCGCCACCGCAAGGTAGGTGAACGTGGTGCGCGCCCGCTTGATCGGATGGCGGTCGATGCGGCCGCTTTCCACCCGGCTCTCCACGACGCCGTAGCCGACACCGGGTCGCGCCAACTGCATGATCACGTTCGCGGCCCCCGCCAGCAGACCGACGCCCATCATGCCGCCGACGGCCTTGGGGCGGCGGCCGAACCGGCCCCGGCGAACCTCGCTGATCGTCACTGTCACCTGCCCGGATAGAAATGTGAGAACGGTTGTTGTCAACAATGCCCGAGCTCGTCGACAGCTGTCAAGGTGGCAAGATGGCGCCCGTGGCTCAGACTCGGCCCTATCGCGGAATCGAGGCGGCAGAGCGGCTCGACCAGCGCCGTCGCCGACTTCTCGACGCGGGTCTGGACCTGCTGAGCCGCTCGGATACCGACCCGACCGTGCGGGCGGTGTGCGGGCAGGCGGGACTGACGGCCCGCTATTTCTACGAGAGCTTCACCGACAAGGACGAATTCGTCGCCGCGGTGTTCGACTCCGCGGTCGCCGACATCGCCGCCACCACGCAGGCGGCGGTGGCCGCTTCTCCGCCGGCCGAGCAGAACCGCGCGGGCATGGCGAACCTGGTGCACACCATCAGGGCCGACGCGCGCATCGGTCGCCTGCTGTTCGACGTGACGCTGTCGAACCCGGTGATCCTGCGCAAGCGCGCAGACCTCGGCGGCGTGTTCGCCATCCTCGCGGGTCAGCACGTCGAGTCGACGTTGCGCCGCGGCCAGACCGGTCGGAGCAAGGCGGCTGTCAACTTCGCCGTCGGCGGGGTCGGCCAGACGCTGAGCGCCTGGTTGGCAGGCGACATCGACCTGGAGGCCGACGCGCTGGTGGATCAGCTGACGACGATCCTCGACGAATTGACCGACCCGAGGCGTTACCGGCGCTAGCCGGCGGGAACGGACGGCCTGCGGTCGGCCGCGGTCTTCGGTCGGGTCTGCGTGTCCGCGTCAGTGAATTCCTTTACCCAGCAGGCGAACTCGAGTGTGATGCCGTCTGGGTCGTGGAAGTAGAACGACCGCACGTAGACGCCGGGGTGCACCGTCGCCGACACCTGCGCGGGACTTTCGTCGTGGTTCAGCACCGGGCCGACGCGCACACCCTTGTCCTTGAGCCGCTGCCGGTACTCGTCGAACTTCTCGGCGGGCACGTGAAACGCCAGGTGGTTCATCGAGCTGACTGAACTGGTGATCTCGCCGATGCCCGGGATCGCCGCAGGTGAGGAGATACCGGGCACGCGATCGGCGGCGTCGGCGAACCAGAAGAACGCCACGCAGTCGCCGTTGCCCGCGTCGAAGAAGAAGTGCTGGCCCATGCCGCCGGGCAGGTCGAGCGACTTGATCAACGGCATGCCGAGCACACCCGAGTAGAAGTCGACGGTCCTTTGCATGTCAGAGCACACCAGCGCGACGTGGTTGATGCCGCCGAGTGCGAACTCAGAATTTTGGTTGTCGGGCTTGATCATGTCGCGAAAACTCCTGCCAAGATCGACTTCTGAATCTAACATCAGGTTCAGGTGCGTTCAATGACCGTGCAGCCCTGGGCGGAGGAGAATCGTGGCCGACGGTCCGCGCGAGAGGGTGCCGACCCTTAGGGGTCGGCAGACGCAAGCAGCCATCGACGTCGCCGCGCGAACGGTGGTCGCACGTAAGGGAATTCTGGCCACCACCGTCTCGGACATCGCCGCAGAGGCCGACCGATCGACGGCGTCGTTCTACAACTACTACGACTCCAAGGAGGCGATGGTCCGCGAGTGGGCACTGCGCTTCCTCGACGAGGTCCGCGACCGGGCCCAGTCGGCGGTCAAACCCGAACTCAGCGACCGCGACCGCATCTACGAGATCACCGCCGCGCATTGGCACACCTACCGCAACAGGTTGGCCGAGATCATCAGCGTGCAGCAGATGGCGATGGTCAGCGACGATTTCGCGCGGTACTGGTCGGACATCTGCGCGCTGTCGATCTCGCTGATGACCGCCATCGTCAGGCGGGCCCAGCGGCAAGGCTTCAATACCGAAGACGACTCGGAATTGGTTGCGATCGCAATGGTTTCGATGTTCAACCAGTTCTGCTATTCCCAGCTCTCCGGCACCGACACCGATGCGGCACTCGACGACGAGGCCCACATCACCACGTTGGCCAACGCCTTCTACCGGACGATCTATCACAAGGAGACCGGACCGACATGACCAGGACACCATCATCTGGCACGCCGGGAGTGACACGCGAATTCGTCGGGTCGGATTCGCCGACCGCGAGACGCGCCGGCTCAGGCGGCCATCCCTGCCAGGGGCTGTATCACCGTGGGGTGGGCCGCAAGCCGAAAGTCGCGATGATCGCCGTGCACTACCAGATCGACTTCTCGGAGCATTACCTCGCCGACTACATGGCCACCCGCGGCGTCGGCTTCCTGGGCTGGAACACCCGGTTTCGGGGCTACGAGAGCAGCTTCCTGCTAGACCACGCGCTCGTCGACATCGGTGTGGGAGTGCGCTGGCTGCGCGAGGTACAGGGCGTGGAAACCGTTGTCCTGCTGGGTAACTCCGGGGGCGGGTCGCTGATGGCGGCGTATCAGGCCCAGGCTGTCGACCCGCACGTGACGCCGCTGGAGGGGATGCGCCCGGCAGCCGGGCTCACCGAGTTACCCCCGGCCGACGGGTACGTCGCCAGTGCGGCGCACCCGGGCCGCCCGGACGTGCTGACCGCGTGGATGGACGCTTCGGTCGTGGACGAAAACGACGCTCTGGCAACCGATCCCGATCTCGACCTGTTCGACCCGCGCAACGGGCCGCCCTACAGCGAGGAGTTCGTCGCCCGCTACCGGTCGGCGCAGGTGGCCCGCAACAACGCGATCACCGACTGGGCCGAGATGGAGTTCAAACGGCTGCGCGCCGCCGGGTTCTCCGACCGCCCCTTCACCGTGCTGCGCACCTGGGCGGACCCGCGCATGGTCGACCCCACGCTGGAACCCACCAAGCGGCCGCCCAACATGTGCTACGTCGGCGAGCCCGTGAAGGCCAATCGGTCGGCACACGGCATCGCGGCGGCGTCCACGCTGCGCAGTTGGCTCGGCATGTGGAGCCTGCGCCACGCCCAGACCCGCGCCGAGCCGCACCTGGCCCGCATCCGCTGCCCCGCCCTGGTGATCAACGCCGAACAGGACGCCGGCGTCTACCCGTCGGACGCGCAGCGCATCTACGACGCCCTCGCCAGCAAGGACAAGACGCAGTGCGCCATTGACACCGACCACTACTTCACCACCCCCGGGGCCCGAAGCGAGAAGGCCGATACGATCGCCAGGTGGATCGCGAAACGTTGGCGGTAGCTGTTGACTCCTCGCGCAAGCCCTCGTCGGTAAGAGTCCTCGCGCACTTCACCCCCGGCGACAAGGTGCTGGACTTCGTTGCTCCAGAAGCAGATTGGCTCGACATCCGGTACTGCGCCGAGGACGACGACGACACCTTCTACCGGGAGCTGCCCGACGCGCAGGTGATCTGGCACGTGCTACGCCCGCTGTCGGGCGCCGACCTCGAGCGGGCCTCAAACTGCCGGCTGGTGCACAAACTGGGCGCGGGCGTCAACACCATCGACGTCGACACCGCGACGCGGCTGGGCATCGCGGTGGCCAACATGCCCGGCGCCAACGCCGCTTCGGTCGCCGAGGGCACCGTCCTATTGATGCTCGCCGCGCTGCGGCGGCTGCCCCAGCTCGACCGCGCCACCAGGGCGGGCGCGGGCTGGCCGTCGGACCCCAGCCTCGGCGAAACCGTCCGCGACATCGGCGGTTGCACGGTCGGCCTCCTCGGGTACGGCAACATCGCCAAGAGCGTCGAGACGATCGTCACCGCGATGGGCGCCGAGGTCCTGCACACCAGCACCGCCGACGACGGCCACCCCGGCTGGCGAACGCTGCCCGACCTGCTCAGCGAGAGCGACATCGTCTCGCTTCACCTGCCGCTGACGGCCAAGACCGAGAGCTTGCTCGACGCGGCGGCTTTGGGGCTGATGAAACCCGGTGCCGTCGTGGTGAACACGTCGCGCGGGCCGATCATCGACGAGGCCGCGCTGATCGACGCGCTGCGGGGCGGCAGGCTCGGGGCGGCAGGCCTGGACGTCTTCGCCGTGGAACCGGTGGCCGCCGACAACCCCCTGCTGAGCCTCGACAACGTGGTGCTGACCCCACACGTGACCTGGTACACCGTCGACACGATGCGGCGCTACCTGGAGCAGGCCGTCGACAACTGTCGGCGGATCCGCGACGGGCAGGACCTTCGAAACGTCGTCAACTCGCCCGAGTAGTCTCGTTCCCAACCGACCGGTTATTAGGGAAGGCCCACAAGAAGGTTCATCCATGCCCATCGCAGTCAATCCTGAGCACAACGACCTCGCCGATTCGGTTCGTTCCCTGGTCGCGCGGGTAGCGCCCTCGGACGTTCTGCACGAGGCGCTCGAAACGCCCATCTCGAACCCACCGCCGTACTGGAAGGCCGCCGCTGAGCAGGGCCTGCAGGGTGTGCACCTGTCCGAAGCAGTCGGCGGGCAGGGGTTCGGCATCCTCGAACTCGCCATCGTGCTCGCCGAATTCGGGTACGGCGCGGTGCCTGGCCCGTTCGTGCCCTCGGCCATCGCGAGCGCGCTGATCGCCGCGCACGACCCGGAAGCGGCGCTGCTGGGCGACCTGGCCTCCGGCGACGTCATCGCCGCCTACGCCATCGACTCGGGACTGACCGCCACCCGCCACGGCGACGGCCTGGTCATCCGCGGCGAGGTGCGGGCGGTCCCGGCGGCCGCGCAGGCGTCGGTGCTGGTGCTGCCGGTGTCGATCGACAGCGGCGAAGAGTGGGTGGTGCTCGACGCCGACAAACTGGAGATCGAACCGGTCGAGAGCATCGACCCGCTGCGACCGCTGGCACACGTGCGGGCGAACGCCGTCGAGGTCGGTGACGACCGGGTGCTGAGCAACCTGAGCCGCGGACTGGCCCGCGCGCTGATGTCGACGCTGCTGTCCGCCGAGGCGGTCGGGGTGTCGCGGTGGGCGACCGACACGGCGGCGGCGTACGCCAAGATCCGCGAGCAGTTCGGCAGGCCGATCGGACAATTCCAGGCCATTAAGCACAAGTGCGCCGAGATGATCGCCGACACCGAACGCGCCACCGCGGCGGTGTGGGACGCCGCCCGCGCGATCGACGAGTCTTCCGCGCACGCAAGGAACGAAAACGGTTCCGAAAGCGGCGACGACGACAGCGCTTTCGAGTTCGCGGCGGCCGTCGCGGCCACCCTGGCCCCTGTCGCGGCGCAACGCTGCGCGCAGGACTGCATCCAGGTGCACGGCGGCATCGGCTTCACCTGGGAGCACGACACCAACATCTACTACCGGCGCGCCCTCGTGCTGGCCGCCTGCTTCGGCCGCGGCAGCGACTACCCGCAGCGCGTCGTCGACCTGGCCACCGGCACGGGCATGCGCAAGCTGGACATCGACCTGGACCCGGACACCGAGAAACTGCGCGACGAGATCCGGGCGGAGGTGGCCGCCCTGAAGGCGCTGCCGCGCGGGGCGGAGCGCAACGCCGCGATCGCCGAGGGCGGCTGGGTGCAGCCGCATCTGCCGAAGCCGTGGGGACGGGCGGCCGACCCCGTCGAGCAGATCATCATCGCCCAGGAGTTCTCCAGCGGCCTGGTGAAGCGCCCGCAGATGGGCATCGCGGCATGGATCATTCCGTCGATCGTCGCGTTCGGCACCGACGAACAGCAGCAGCGGTTCCTACCGCCGACGTTCCGCGGCGAAATGATCTGGTGTCAGCTGTTTTCGGAGCCGGGCGCAGGATCCGACCTGGCCAGCCTGTCCACCAAGGCCACCAAGGTCGACGGCGGCTGGCGCATCACGGGGCAGAAGATCTGGACCACCGCAGCGCAGTACTCCCAGTGGGGCGCGCTGCTGGCGCGCACCGACCCGAGCGCTCCGAAGCACAACGGCATCACCTACTTCCTGCTCGACATGAAAAGTGAAGGCGTCGAGGTGAAGCCGTTGCGCGAGCTCACCGGCAACGCGATGTTCAACACCGTCTTCATCGACGACGTCTTCGTCCCCGACGAGTACGTGCTCGGCGACGTCGACCGCGGTTGGGAGGTCAGCCGCAACACGCTGACTGCCGAGCGGGTGTCCATCGGCAGCAGCGAGCCGCCGGGCATGGCCAGCCTCGACGGCCTCGTGGAATTCATCGGCCAGGGCCAGTTCGACCAGGTCGCCCAGAACCGGGCGGGCCGGCTGATCGCCGAGGGGCATGCCGCCAAGATCCTGAACATGCGCTCGACCCTGCTGACGCTGGCAGGCGGTGACCCGATGCCGGCGGCGGCCATCTCGAAGCTGCTGTCGATGCGCACGGGCCAGGGCTACGCCGAGTTCGCGGTGTCCTCGTTCGGTACCGACGGCGCGATCGGCGACCCGGAGTCGCTACCGGGCAAGTGGGCGGAGCACCTGCTGTACAGCCGGGCCACCACCATTTACGGTGGCACGTCGGAGGTGCAGCTCAACATCATCGCCGAACGGCTGTTGGGCCTGCCCCGCGATCCGTAACACAGGAGGGCACTGCGACGACCGGCGACGTCACACTGCGGCAGCTGCGGTACTTCGCCGTGCTCGGCGAGGAACTCAACTACCGGCGTGCCGCGGAGCGGTTGTTCATCACCCAGCCGGCGTTGTCGACGGCGATCAAGCAGCTCGAGCACCAGCTCGGCGTGATGCTGTTCACCCGCAACACCCGCGAGGTCGCGCTGACCGAGATCGGTACCGCGTGGCTGCCGAAGGTGCACGACGCCCTGAACGGAATCGACTCCGCGGTAGACGATCTGATCGCGCTGTCGGCGCACTACCGGCGCATCCGGCTGGGCTATCTGATCGGCACCGGCGCCGACCTGCTGTTCCGTCTGGTCCGGCATTTCGAGGTGGCCCATCCCGAAATCACGGTTGAGCCACGCGAATTCGACTTCTCCGACCCGACGGCCGGGCTCGCCGACGGCACCACCGAGGTGGCGATCATCCGTCCGCCGGTCGACCTGGCCGAGCACCGGATGTTCATCCTCGACGCCGAGGACTGGGTGGCGTGCCTACCCCGCGATCACCGGCTGGCCGACCGTTCGGAATTGACCATCGCCGAGTTGCTCGACGAACCCATCGTGGTGGCGCCTTCCACCGCGGGCCGCTGGCGCGACTACTGGATGGCGATGGACGCGCGCGACGGCAAGCCGCCGACGATCGCCGCCGTCGCCGCCACCTACGAAGAGGAGACCACCACCATCGCCCGCGGCCTCGGGATCAGCTTCACCAGCGAGGCCAGCGCCCGCCTCTACGAGCGGCAGGGCATCGTCTACGTGCCGATCTCCGACCGGCCGCGCAACTACACGGCGCTGGCCTGGCATCCGGCGGGGCTGTCGCGCGAGGCGGCCGCGTTGGTGCGCCACGTGCGCGAGGAGTGGAGCTTCGGGGAGGGCCAGGCGGTGGAACGGCCCGCGACCTATTACTGATAAGCGCGGTTTATCAGTCCATCAGGAATCGGAACTTCCGCAGCCTGGGTCAACCGCGGTTTCCTATCAGCACCGATGACCCGACCTCGCTGGAGAAACCATGACCGACGTCGCCCCTGCAACTGACGCGAAGCTGCCGCCCCCGACCAACACCGAGGACGCCAAGCTCGAGCAGTTCGGCTACACCCAAAAACTCGACCGCTCGGTCGGCAAGCTGGCGTCCTTCGCGCTCGGCTTCGCCACCATCAGCGCCACCACCGCGGTGTTCACCGGCTTCGGCGCCGGCTACTTCACCGCGGGCGGTCCGTTCGTATGGACCCTGCTGCTGGCTGCCGCGGTGTTCCTGATCTGGACGTTCCTGGCCGCCGACCTGACCGCCAAGATCCCGCTGGCCGGCTACGCCTACCAGTGGACCAGCCGCATCCACGGTTCGATGATGGCGTTCTTCACCGGCGTGCTCGCGCTCGCGGGCTGGGTCTGCGGCATGACCGGTGTCGGGTTCATCCTGTCCGGCTACCTCGGCAGCCTGTTCGGCTGGAACATGAACCAGACCGCGCAGATCCTGGTCGCCATCGGCGTGATGGGCGTGTGCGTGCTGGTGAACCTCTACGGCGTGCGCTTCGCGACCATGGTCAACAACATCGGCGTGAGCCTGGAACTCGTGGTCACCGTCGGCGCGACGCTGTTGGTCGCGATCATCGCGTTCTCCTCCCCCGCGAACCATCAGCCGGTGTCGGTGCTGTTCACCGGCGGCACCGCCGACGAGCACAGCGCCTACATCCTGGCCTGGCTGGCCGCATCGCTGGGTCCGTTCTTCGGGCTGATCGGCGTGGAGGCCAGCGCCGACATCGCCGAGGAGACCGTCAACGCGCGCCGCGTCATTCCGCGGACGATGTTCTACGCGCTGACCGCCTCGATCGTCATCGAGTTCCTGATGTACGTCGTCTACGTGCTGGCCATCAAGGACGCCGCGGCGGTCGAGAATGCCTCTGCCGCCCCGATCGAGGAGATCATCACCCAGCAGGCCGGCCCGGTCGTCGCGCAGATCGTCGTCGCCGTCGCGCTGACCAACGTGATGGCCTGCATCCTGGCCAACATCCTGGTGGCCACCCGGCTCACCTACTCGATGGCCCGCGACAACATGCTGCCGTTCTCCCACGTCTGGCGGCACGTCTCGGCGTCGAACCGCACGCCCACCTACGCGGTGCTGGGGCTGTACGGCCTGTCCACCATCCTGCTGCTGTCCGCACTGGTCAGCGAGAAGGCCTTCTTCCTGATCATCGGGCTGTCCTCGCTGGCGGTGTGCTCCATGTACTTCCTGCAGACGGTGGCCGTGCTGGTCGGCAGTCGCCGCGGCACCATCCCGGCGGCGGAACCCGGCACCTTCGACCTGGGCCGGTTTCGCGTGCCCGTCGCGATCGTCGCCCTGCTGGCCTTTGCAGGGGTGTGCGCGGCGCTGATCTTCCTGCCGCAGTTCGCAGGTAACGGCTACGTGTTCGCGGGTCTGGTCGCCCTGGCCGCGCTCTGGGCGGCCACCGGTCTGCGCAAGCGCCTGGCCAACGGCGAGGCCGGACCGAACTACGCCAAGACCCATCTGCACGCCTGAACATTTCGAAAGGACTGTCACACAATGACTCTCGACCTCGGCACCAGCAACCTCGTCGCCGTCGAACCCGGCGCCATCCGGGAGGACACCCCGCCCGGATCGGTGATCCAGTACAGCGACTACGAACTCGACACATCCAGCCCGTTCGCGGGCGGCGTCGCCTGGATCGAAGGCGAGTACATGCCCGCCGAAGACGCCAGGATCTCGATCTTCGACACCGGCTTCGGACACTCGGATCTGACCTACACCGTCGCACATGTGTGGCACGGCAACATCTTCCGGCTCGGCGACCACCTCGACCGGTTGCTCGACGGCGCCCGCAAGCTGCGCCTGGATGCCGGCTACACCAAGGATGAACTCGCCGAGATCACCAAGCGCTGCGTCAGCATGTCGCAGCTGCGCGAGTCCTTCGTCAACCTGACCGTCACGCGCGGATATGGAAAACGCAAGGGCGAGAAGGATCTTTCCAAGCTCACCCACCAGGTGTACATCTACGCGATCCCGTATCTGTGGGCGTTCCCGCCCGACGAGCAGATCTTCGGCACCACCGCGATCGTCCCGCGGCACGTGCGGCGCGCCGGGCGCAACACCGTCGACCCGACCATCAAGAACTACCAGTGGGGCGACCTCACCGCGGCCAGCTTCGAAGCCAAGGACCGCGGCGCGCGCACAGCGATCCTGATGGACGCCGACAACTGCGTGGCCGAGGGGCCGGGGTTCAACGTGGTGATCGTCAAGGACGGCAAGCTGGCGTCGCCGTCGCGCAACGCGCTTCCCGGCATCACTCGCAAGACGGTGTTCGAGCTCGCCGACCAGATGGGCATCGAGGCCACCCTGCGCGACGTCACCAGCCACGAACTGTACGACGCCGACGAACTGATGGCCGTCACCACCGCGGGCGGTGTCACGCCGATCAACTCACTGGACGGCGAGCCGATCGGAAACGGTGAGCCGGGGCCGGTGACGGTGAAGATCCGCGATCGGTTCTGGGCGCTGATGGACGAGCCGTCGCCGCTGATCGAGGCGATCGAGTACTGAGCAACCGCCTGCACAGCTACGCTCCGCTTCATGATGCGTGCTGTGCAGGCGGCGCTCGCGGCCGGTCTGCTGCTGATCTCACCGGCGGTGACACCGACCGCGCACGCCGCGGACCTGTGCGCCGCCTTCGACGGCGCGATCGGGGCCGACGGGCTGTGTCACGTGCAGCAGAGCAAGCCCAACTACACCCTCAACATGTCCTTCCCCGTTGACTTTCCGGATCAGGGGCCCGTCGACGACTTCCTCACCCAGACGCGGACCGGCTTCCTGAACGAGACAGACACACCCAACTTCGCCAACGTGCCCTACGAGATGGACACGACGGCCACGCTGTGGTCCTCGGAGACGACGAAGTCGGTGTCGTTCGAGACCTACCAGAATCTCGGCGGGGCGCACCCGGACACCTGGTTCAAGGCGTTCAACTACGACATCGCCCGAAACCGGCCGATAACGTTCGCCGACCTGTTCGCACCGGGCACCGACCCGTTGAGCGCGATCTTTCCGATCGTCTCGGACAAGCTGTCAACCGAGATGGGTGTGCCCGCGCCGATCCTGGACGGCGAGGGCATGGACGCGTCGTACTACCAGAGCTTCGCGATCACTCCGACGGATCTGGTCTTCTTCTTCGACCGGGGCGGACTGATGCCGGGGGTGGCCGGCGCGCACACGGTGTACGTGCCGCGCAATGCGATTCCGTCACTGTTGGTTTAGCGTCACCGCCCGATTTCGGGTCTACCATCGAAATAGATAGACCCCCTTAGTGGTTGGCGGTAGTAATGAACGATTTCAAACGACGCCTGATACGCCTCCTCGTGGTCGGTTCGGCGGCCCTGTCCTTCCTGATCGCGGCACCCGTCCTCGCCGGCGAAACAAGTCCCCGGGAATCGGCTCAGCCGTGTGTAGACGGCGTGATCCCGTGGAACCCGTACGTGGTGAACTGCAATCTTCCGCCACGACAGCCCAGGGTTCGCGGCGCCGCCCCCGATGCCGGGGCGATCATCGCGTGCCGTGACCACCCTGGCTGCCTGTCCTGGTATGTCAATGGGCCCTGGTAGTGAGTGACGCGCGAGACGTCGAGAAGCGCTGGCACGACCCAGTGGCGTTGCGCCATGCCGTCGAATACGGCATCTGCGTCATCGTGGTGGCCGCAGTCGCTTTCACCGTGTTCGCCGTCGTCGACAAGGGATCGGTGGTGCTGGCCTCCGCCGTGCCCGCGGTGTTGCTCCTGGGCGGAATCGGTGCGCTGCTGCAGGCCTACCGCGTCTGGCGGGCCGGCGGCACGTGGCCGATCTGGCAGGGGGCGGGCTGGTTTCTGCTGACCCTGATGGTCGTGTGCCTGTCGGTTCCCTGGTCAGCCGCGAACTATGCGGCCACCGGCGGCTGAGCCTTGACGGCTTAACTTTTCTCGTCGACGTCGATTTCGCGTAGCTCGCGCTTGAGGATCTTGCCGGTCGGGTTGCGCGGCAACTCGTCGAGGAAGATCACCTCACGCGGCACCTTGTAGCGCGCGAGATTGTCGCGCACGTAGGCCTTGATGGTGTCTTCGTCGACACTGGCGCCGTCGGTCTTCACGACGAACGCGCGCAGCCGATGGCCCCACTCCTTGTCCTCGACGCCGAGCGCGGTCGCCTCGACAACGTCGGGGTGTCCGCTGATCAGATCCTCGACCTCGGCCGGGAACACGTTCTCGCCGCCGGAGACGATCATCTCGTCGTCGCGGCCGCTGACGTAGAGCAGGTTGTTCTCGTCGAAGTAGCCGACGTCGCCCGATGACATCAGGCCGTCGACGATCTGCTTGTGGCCGCCGCCCGTGTAGCCCTCGAACGGGAAGGTGTTGCCGACGAAGATGCGGCCTACCTCGCCTTGGGGCAGTTCGTTGCCGTTGTCGTCGAGGATCTTGACCTTCACGCCCTTCACGACGGGCCCCACGGTCGCCGGGTTGATCGACAGGTCCTTGGGCCTGGCGATGGTCGCGAACGCGATCTCAGTCGACCCGTACAGGTTGTAGATCACCGGGCCGAGGTCTTTGAGCGCCCGCTGCGCCAGCTCCGCGCCAAGCTGCGAGCCGGACACGAACACGATCCGCAGCGACGACAGGTCCGGCTTCTTCTCCATCTTGTCTAGCTCGTCCAGCAGCCGCGACAGCATCACCGGCACCACGACCATCGCGGTCGCCCGGTTCGTCTCGATGTCGGCGAGCACCGTCGCCGGCTTGAACCGCCGCCGCAGCACCAGCGTGGAGCCCAGCATCATCGCGATGGTCGCGTGCAGGAACCCGAGCGCGTGGAACATCGGCGCGGGCAGCGAGGTCACCTCGTTGGCCTTGAACGGCACGTGCGACAGGATGCCGCCGATCGGCGCCAGCGAGGGCGGGGTGCTGCGGTTGGCGCCCTTCGGGGTCCCGGTGGTGCCGCTGGTCAGGATGATGATCGAGCTGTGCTTGGTCGCCTTGGGCGCGGGCTTGCCGCTGCTGCGCTTGATCAGGTCGGCCAGCGTCTCGTCGGTGCTGTGCGGTGGTTCCTTGCCGTCGGCGTCCGGCTTGGCGTCGGGATTCGTGGGCAGCGCGCGCAGCTTGCCCTGTGGCGGATCGGCCTGTGCGACGGCGGCGGTGTACTCGTCGTCGTGGATGATCAGCTTGGCGCCCTCGCGCTCCGACACCTCCTTGATCTGCGGGCCCGAGAACTCGCTGTTCAGCAGAATGATGCGGGCGCCGACCCGGGCGGCCCCGTAGACCGAGATCAGGAACCAGCGGTGGTTGCGCGCCAGGATCGCCACCCCGTCGCCGCCCTTGATGCCCATCGCCAGCAGTCCGTTGGCGACGGCGTGGGCGGCGTCGTCCAACTCCCTGAAGGTCATCTCCCCGTCGTCGTCGACGACCGCCGCGCGGTTGGGGGTGCGACGGGCGTTGAGCGCAGGGATCATCCCGAACTCGCCCCAGCGCCGGATGTCGGCGACGAAGGCGGCAATGTCCTGCGGTGGCTCCAGTTTCAGCGCGCCGGCTTCGAACATCTTGCGCGCGTAGTGCAGTTCGGCCGAACCCCGCTCGGCATACTGCTGGATTTTGGCCGCTGCCTGCAACGGGAGATCAGTGAGCTTCGGCATGGCACCACAATATGTGACGAGCGTCGCACCGCGTCGTGGAAGTGCTGCGTCGCTACCATTGGCGGGATGGCCGGGTCGACGGGTGAATACCTGGAGGTCGCGGACGAGCAGGTGCTGATCTCCCATCCGGACAAGATCGTCTTCGGCGACATCGGCGTCACCAAGCGGGACCTGATCCGCTACTACTTGGACGTGGCACCCGGCGCGCTGCGCGGGGTGGCCGACCGGCCGATGATCCTCAAGCGCTTCGTCAAGGGCATCACCGAGGAGGCCGTCTTCCAGAAGCGGGCGCCCGAGAAGAACCGCCCGGGCTACGTCGACGTCGCGGAGTTGCGCTACGCCTCGGGCACGTCGGCGAAGGAGGCCGTTCTCCACGACGCCGCCGGACTGGTGTGGGCGATCAACCTGGGCTGCGTGGACCTCAACCCGCACCCGGTGCGCGCCGATGACCTGGCCCACCCCGACGAGCTTCGGGTCGACCTCGATCCGATGCCCGGCGTCGACTGGCACCAGATCATCGGTGTCGCCCTGGTCGCCCGCGACGTGCTCGCCGACCACGGCCTGACCGCATGGCCCAAGACGTCGGGCTCGCGCGGTTTCCACATCTATGCCCGCATCGAGCGGCGCTGGCCGTTCAAGTCCGTCCGGTTGGCCGCCCAGGCCGTGGCGCGCGAGGTCGAGCGGCGCGCGCCGGACCTGGCGACCGCGCGGTGGTGGAAGGAGGAACGCGAGGGGGTCTTCGTCGACTTCAACCAGAACGCGTTCGACCGCACCGTGGCCTCGGCCTACTCGGTGCGCGCCACACCCGACGCCAGGGTGTCGACGCCGCTGCTGTGGGACGAGGTCGCCGACTGTCGCCCGGAGGACTTCACCATCGCCACGGTGCCCGCGCGGTTCGCCAAGCGCGGTGACCCGTGGGAGGGCATCGACGACGCGGCGGGCAGCCTCGAAGGTCTGCTCGACCTCGCCGAGGCGCTCGGCCCCGCGGAGAAGGCGCCCAGGGGCGCCAAGAAGGGGACGGGCCGGCGGGAGTCGAGCATGCCGCTGATCGAGATCGCCCGCACCAAGACCAAGGACGAGGCGATGGCCGCGCTGGACACCTGGCGGGCCAAGTATGAGGAAGTGGCTAAGAAACTTAAGCCCGCCGACATCCTGGTCGACGGGATGCGCGGGCCGAGTTCCATCTGGTACCGCATCCGGATCAACCTGCGGCATGTGCCGGAAGACCTGCGGCCACCTCAGGAAGCGTTGCTCGCCGACTACAGCCCGTGGCAGAACTACTCCGGCGCGCAGTTGCCCAGGCCAGGCGGCTGACGGCGTGAAATCCGGTTCTTAGCAAAGTATTAGCGGACGCTCCCCAATGCCTTAGATCAGCCGCTTAGCTTTGAGCACATGTACGGAAACCCAGCACTCGACTGCAGCGGCGCGCAGATGCGCGCACTGTGTCGTCAGCTGGCCACCGTGGTAACGGTCAGCGGCGAAATCAACGAGTCGAACCTCGATCACATCAGTGCCTACGCACGGCGCTTCGTCCTGTCGGAGAAGCCCTTTGTGTTGGATCTGACCGGCGTGAGTTCCTTTCCGCCGGAATGCATTTCACTGCTGTACACCATCGACGAGGACTGCTTCCACGCAGGCGTCGCATGGTCTGTCGTCGCCAGCCAGCCCGTGAATCGGACGCTGCGGCTGTCCGGCGAGCGCGAAACGTTCCCGACCGTCGGCTCCGTCGCCGAGGCGTTGCATGAATTCGCCGACAGCATCGGCGAACGCCGCCGCCTGCTTCCTCTGCTCACCAAGACCGCCTAAAGAAAGGGCGATCACGTGCTCATCGATCTCCGCTGGTTGACCTACCTGCTGCACGGCAGGCACGCACCCGCACGCTCCATCCGGCGCTAGTCCGCCGAGGTTGCTCGGCGAGCTGATACCGCTCGCGCTCGTAGTCGCACTGTCCCCGGTATCGATAATCCCCGCGGTCGTGCTCGTACTGCACACCGATCACCCCAAGCCCACCGGCCTTGCTTTCATGTCCGGCTGGCTGTTCGGGCTGGCCGCGCTGACGGCCGTTTTCGTCGCCGTGCCGCACCTGGTAGACGGGCTCGGCAGGCAGTCACCGCCGTGGGCGCCCTGGGTGCGCATCGGCATCGGCGTCCTGCTCGTCGCACTCGCCGTCGGGCGCTGGGTGACGCGAAGGCGCACCACCGCGGCGCCCGCGTTTCTCAACCGGCTGAGCCGGATCACCCCCTCCAGCGCGGGGGTGATCGGCTTCGGGCTGGTGCTGGCCAACCCCAAAGTGCTCGTCGTGAATGCGGCCGCGGGGCTGATCATCGGCACGTCGGCGGTCGGGCTCGGTGTCTGGGCCGCGGTCGCGTTCTACACCGTGCTGGCCGGCGCCACGGTGATCGCCCCGATACTCGCGTACGTGATCGCGGGGCAGCGCGTCGACCGTCAGCTCGAACAGGCCAGGGACTGGATGGGCCGCGAGCACGCCACCGTGACGGCGATCATTCTTGCGGTCGTCGGTGTTGTGTTGGCCTACACCGGGATTCGCGCGCTCTAGTCCTGGGGCGACCAGTAGGCCAGCATCTCGGCGAACGTCTCGAACGCCGCGCCCGACACCCCGTAGGTCGCCTCGAAGTGGATGCTCAGCGGAAAGCCGAGATCGGCGACGCCGTCGATGACCCGCTTGTACAGGTCCACCATCATCTGCCGCTTGTCGGCGGGATCGCGGCTCGCGAGGGACCGGACGAACTCCTGTTCGTCGGCGACGGCCGCGTTGCCGGGGTCCTGGATGAGCCAGTCGATCAGGCCGACCCTGGTCTCGACCTTGGGCACGAACCCGAACGACAGCAGGATCTCCGGGCGATGGTCGGTGTTCTTCGCGAATTCGGTGAGGAAGCCGACGATCGCGTCGGAGTACAGCAGCTGCGTCAGCCCGAAGTTGGCGCCCTGGTTGCACTTGAAGTCGAAGCGGCCCTGCTCACCCTCGCGGGTCGGGATCAGGATCACGCCGCGGTTGTCCACCTGCTTGTCGTAGATCGACAGCGCGTCGGTGGGGGCGACGCCGGAGCCTTCGCCGTCGTTCATGGTCCTCGGCACGCCGACGAACACGATGCCCTCGAACCCCGCGTCGCCAAGCGTGCTCAGCCGCCGGCCCAGGTCCTCCTCGCCCATGAAGGCGGTGACCTGGGTGCACAGCCCGCGCAGACCGGGCAGCTCCGGCCGGATCAGCGACCAGTAGTCGAGCACGTCGAGCTTGGGCAGCATCGGGACCGGCCGGTCGTCGTCCTCGGCGATCATCCCGGGGATCATCACGTGCCGGATCCGGCCCGCGAGGCCCGATTCGGCGGAGATCCGCGCCACCTTGCGCGCCTCTTCGACCGCATACTCCGGCCCGCGCTCGACGTTCGGAGGCACCAGCTCCAGCGCGATGGTGTTGAGGGTCACAGCGTTACTCCTGATCAAGGCGACCGAACCACGATACAGAGCGCGGCTGTGCAGCCTGAAATCGCCGAGTCGCGGCTAGATCGCGCGGCGGGCGGCGCGCACCCGGTCAACCGTGCCGTCGTCGCCGCCGAACTCGACCCGGATGGCGTCGCGGCCGAACAGGAACAGCAGCAGTTCGGGCGGCGCCCCGGTGATCGTGACCTGGCCGCCCTTGCCCACCGACGCCAGCGCGGTGCCGTCGACATCGGTCAGCGTCACCCGCGCCGGTGCGCGGCCCAGCGACATCCGGACGGCCAACGGGAGCTGCCTGCGCAGCGCGGAGGCCAAGTCGTCGTCGATGGCCCTCGGCTCCCAGCCGGGGCCTGCGCGGCGCACGTCCTCGTGGTGGATGAACAACTCGGCGGTGTTCACCAGCGGGTCGAGCAACTTGAACGGCGAGTACACGGGCGGGCCTGCCGCGACCTTGTCGAGCAGCTCGGGCCAGCCGGTGGAGTCGGTGAGCTGCTGCTGCTTTTTGGCGGTGTAGCCGGCGAGCGCGGGGATCATGATGCCCGCGGCCGCGTCCGGGCGGCGTTCCCGCAGCACCAGATGCGCGGCAAGATCGCGGACGGTCCAGTCGCCGCACAGCGTCGGGGTGTCGGGGCCGACTTCGCGCATCGTGGCCACCAGCGCGGCGCGTTCACGGGAAGCTGCGGTCATGTCTCGTCCAATCTAGCTGCGTCGGAGCCTCGGGTCATGACAGCGCCCCCACCACGCTTTCCGCGGCATCGACCAGCGCTCCCGTGCGCGCGAGTTCGACGACGGCGCCGATCTCGGGTGCCAGGTAGCGGTCGCCGCCCGGCCCCTGCACGTGTTCCCTGACCGCGGCGATGACCGCGGCCGTGGCGGGGGCGGGGGTCAGCGGCGCGCGCAGTTCGATGCCCCGCGCGGCGTTGAGCACCTCGATCGCCAGCACCTGGGTCAGGCCGTCGATGCCGCGGCGCAGCTTGCGGGCCGCCGCCCAGCCCATCGACACGTGGTCCTCCTGCATGGCCGAGGACGGGATCGAGTCGACGCTGGCAGGCGCGGCCAGTCGCTTGAGCTCGGACACGATCGCGGCCTGGGTGTATTGCGTGATCATGTGGCCGCTGTCGACGCCGGGGTCGTCGGCCAGGAACGGGTTGAGGCCGTGGTTGCGCGCGGCGTCGAGGAACCGGTCGGTCCTGCGCTCGCTGATGCTGGCCAGGTCGGCCACCGCGATGGACAGGAAGTCCAGCACATAGGCCACCGGGGCGCCGTGGAAGTTGCCGTTGGACTCCACCCGACCGTCCGGCGTGATGACGGGATTGTCGATCACGCTTGCCAATTCGCGTTCGGCGACCACCCGGGCATGCTCGGCGGTGTCGCGCGCGGCGCCGGCGACCTGCGGCGAGCATCGCAGCGAGTAGGCGTCCTGGACCCTGGTGCAGTCGTCCCCGCGGTGGCTCGCGACGATCGCCGAGTCCGCCAGCACGCTCCTGATGTTCGCCGCTGACGCCGCCTGGCCGGGATGCGGCCGCAGCCGTTGCAGGTCGTCGGCGAACACGCGGTCGGTGCCGAGTTGGCCCTCGACGCTCATGGCCGCCGCGACATCGGCGAGCCGGAACAGGCTGGCCAGGTCGGTGAGCGCGAGCACCAGTTGGCCGAGCATGCCGTCGGTGCCGTTGATCAGCGCCAGGCCCTCCTTCTCGGCGAAGGTCACCGGCACGAGTCCGCGGGCGGCCATCGCCTCGCCCGAGGGTTCGAGCGCGCCGTCGGCGGTGCGGACGTGCCCCTCCCCCATCACCGCGAGCGCGACGTGTGCCAGCGGCGCGAGGTCCCCGGAGCAGCCCAGGCTGCCGTACTCGTAGACCACGGGGGTCAGGCCGGCCGACAGCAGGTCGGCATAGGCCTGTGCCGTCTCGGTGCGGACCCCGGTTCGGCCCGTCGTCAACGTCGACAGCCGCAACAGCATCATCGCGCGGATCACCTCGCGCTCCACCTCGTCGCCGGTGCCCGCGGCGTGCGACCGGATGAGGCTGCGCTGCAACTGCGTTCGCAGCTCGTGGGGGATGTGGCGGGTGGCCAGCGCGCCGAAGCCGGTGGACACCCCGTACACCGGGGTGGGCGCTCCGGCCAGTGCCTCGATGTGAACGCGGCTGGCCGCGACGGCGTCGAGCGCTTCGGAGGAGATGGTCACACCCGCGTCGTGACGCGCGACGGCGACGACGTCGGCGAAGGAGACCGGACCAACGCCGACAACGACTTTGGACTCATTCATGACAGTGCGCGCTTTCGTTGGTTGGGGCGCCGCCGGCGACGACGCGCTCGATGAGAGGTACTCCCGGCCGGTAGGCGAGATGGATGTAGGAGGGTGCGTCCAGCACGACGAGGTCCGCCCGCTTGCCGGGGGCGAGAACGCCGACGTCGCCGCGCCGCAGGGCCGCCGCTCCGCCCGCGGTGGCCGCCCGCAACGCCTGGGCGGGCGTCAGGTGCATGTCGCGCACCGCCAGCGCGACGCAGAACGGCATGCTCGTGGTGAAGGACGTGCCGGGATTGCAGTCGGTCGCGAGCGCGATCGTGACACCGGCGTCGACGAAGCGCCGCCCGTCCGGCCACGTTGCGCGCGTGCTGAATTCGGCTCCCGGCAACAGGGTGGCGACGGTGGTGCTCGCCGCCAGCGCCTCGAGGTCGCTGTCGTCGGCGTAGGTGCAGTGGTCCACCGACGCCGCGCCCAACTCGACGCCGAGCTTGATACCCGGCCCCGCGGCGAGCTGGCCGGCATGCATGCGCACGCCGAGCCCGGCGGCGGCGCCCGCCCGCAGGATCGTTGCGGCCTCGTCGACGTCGAACGCGCCGCGGTCGCAGAACACGTCGATCCACCGGGCGTTCGGGGCGCACGCGGTCAGCATCTCACCGGCGACCAGGCGGACGTAGTCGTCGCGACGGTCGCGGTACTCGACCGGAACGACGTGCGCGCCCAGGAACGTGGTCTCCGCGGTGGCGCGGCCCGCGATCTGCAGCGAGCGTAGTTCGTCGCGGACGGTCAGGCCGTATCCGCTCTTGGTCTCGAACGTGGTGACGCCGCTGCGCAGCAGTTCGGCGGCGAGCCGATCGAGGTTGGCCGACAGCGCGCCGTCCTCTGCGGCCCGGGTCGCCGACACCGTGGTGGCGATGCCGCCGCCGTCGTAGGGTTCGCCGCTCATCCGCGCGGCGAACTCGGCCGACCGGTCGCCCGCGAAGACCAGATGGGCGTGGCTGTCGACGAATCCCGGTATGACGCTTCGGCCTTCGCAGTCGACCCGGTGCTCGGCGGCGGGCGCCTCGCGCTGCGGCCCGATCCAGGCGATGCGGTCACCGTCCACCAGCAGAGCGGCCCGCCGGTGCACACCGAGCAGCGAGCCATCGCCCTGGGCCGGGTCGTTGGTCACCAGTTCACCGATGTTGTCGTACAGAACGGTCATTCGCACGCCTCGATCGCCTGGGCGAGCGCCTTGCCGATGTCAGGCCCGCAGACGTGGTGCCCGTCGGTCACCACGGGTCTGCCGTCGACGACGACGTCGGTGACGTCGGCCGCCGCTGCGGCGAAGACCACGTTCTCCACGGTGGCCCCGCCGCCCGCGGTTCGGACCGTGCCGGTGTCGACGGCGACCAGGTCGGCACGCGCCCCCACCCGCAGCGCGCCCGCATCCGTCCAGCCCAGCGATTGCTGGCCGGCTACGGTGGCGGCGTCGAGTAGCGTTGCCGCGGAGATGATTCCGCGTTCGCGGCGGGCAAGACGCTCGTCGAGTTCGACGGCGCGCGCCTCCTCGAACAGGTCGATCACCGCGTGGCTGTCCGAGCCAAGGCTGAACGGGCCACGCCCGGCAAGCAGCGCCGACGCCGGCCCGATGCCGTCGCCGAGGTCGCGTTCGGTGGTCGGACAGAAGCAGACGCCGGTGGCCGTCGCATCCATGTCGGCGATGTCCCGCTCGGTCAGATGGGTGGCATGCACCGCCGTGGTACGCGGCCCCAGCACACCGTTGTCGCGCATCAGCGCGGTCGGGGTGCGGCCGTGCACCGCGAGGCACTCGTCGACCTCGGCCGTCTGCTCCGACGAGTGCGCGTGCAGCGGAGCGGCGTTCCGGTCGGCCCAGTCGACAACCGCGGCCATCTCCTC
The DNA here is from genome assembly GCF_003347205.1 of Mycolicibacterium moriokaense. Classification (GTDB taxonomy): domain Bacteria; phylum Actinomycetota; class Actinomycetes; order Mycobacteriales; family Mycobacteriaceae; genus Mycobacterium; species Mycobacterium moriokaense_B. The sequence continues at coordinate 411,010 of NZ_QQBJ01000001.1, read as the reverse complement.
CTGTGGTACGGCACGGACTGAATGTATTGCCGCCCCGACGATCACGTGGGACTCAGCGTGGGCGTCGCGGTTGAGGTCGTCGACCCGCTCGGCCCAGGCCGCCGCGGTGCCGTCCCCGAACCGCTGTTGCGGCCCCTGCGCCAGCGGTGCGCCGTCGAGCCCGGAGCGCAGGTAGCAAGTGTCCAGCAGCGTCAGGCGCACGCCCGCGTCCGCCGCCGCGGCGATCAGCGCCTTGCCCATCTCGTTGGGATCGTCGTAGCGCCCGCCTCCGACATCGTGGTGCAGGTAGTGGAATTCGCCGACCGCGGTGATTCCGGCCAGGGCCATCTCGGCGTAGACCGCGGTGGCCAGCGCGTGATAGCGCTCGGGTGTCAACCGTCCCGCCATGTCGTACATCAGCTTTCGCCACGTCCAGAAGCTGCCGCGGTCGGCCTGGGTGCGCGAGCGCAACGCACGGTGGAAGGCGTGCGAGTGCGCGTTGGCCAGGCCGGGTACCACCAGCCCGCGCAGTCGCCGCGACGACTCGCCTGGCTGCGCGCCCGCCTCGACGGCGGTGATCCGCCCGTCGCTCACGCTCACCAGAACGGACTCCGCCACCCGGCCGTTCAGCCAGGCGTGCTCACACCAGAAGTCGGTCACCGCGACACCCAGTCGGCCATCACGTCCGCGAGCGCTTCCGCGCCGGTCCGGCAGTCGCTGATCTCCGCGTACTCCTCGGGGGAATGCGACACCCCGGTCGGGTTGCGCACGAACAGCATCGCGGTCGGCACCTTCGCCGACAGGATGCCGGCGTCGTGGCCGGCGGCGGTCGGCAGCACCGGCACCTCGCCGAAGCGCGACAACGCCTTCTGTACGCGCAGTCTCGGCGCATCGGGGAACTCGACGATCGGCGTGATCGACTCGGCCTCGAAGTCCAGGCTGACGTGGCCGTCGGCGGCATACTGCGCGGCCGCGTCCCTGATCGCGTCGACGACGGTGGCCAGGGTCGCCTCGTCGGCGGCGCGCGCGTCCAGCCACGCGTCGACGCGCGAGGGAATGGCGTTGGCGCCGTTGGGGGTGACCCTGACCTTTCCGAAGGTGGCGACGCTGCCGTGGCGGCCGGCTTCGACGCGCGCGGCGTGCACCGCGGAAGCGAACGGCAGCATCGGGTCTCGCCGGTCGACCAGACGGGTGGTGCCCGCGTGGTTGGCTTCCCCGCCGAAGGTCAGATGCCACCGGCCGTGCGGCCAGATCGAGGAGGCCACCGCCAGCGGCCGGCCCAGATCCTGCAGCGCGCGCCCCTGTTCGACGTGCAGTTCGACGTAGATGCCGACGCGGTCGATCAGCGTCTCGTCGGGGCCCAGATGCTCGGGGCGGCGACCGGCGGCGCGCAGGGCGTCGGCCAGCGTGGTTCCGTCGTTGTCGCGCAGGGCGAGTGCGCGCTCGGCGCTCAGTGCGCCGGTGCTCAACTGCGACCCCACACAGGCCACCCCGAACCGGGCGCCCTCCTCGTCGGCGAACGCGACGACGGCGACCGGCACGGTCGGTTCGACGCCGCGCGACCGGACCAGATCGACGGCGTGGAACGCCGAGACCACGCCGAGGGGCCCGTCGAACGCGCCGCCGTCGGGCACCGAGTCGAGGTGGGATCCGGTGACGAAGGCGCCCTTGGGATCTCCGGTCCAGCCGCTGGGCAGCCACCACGCCCAGACGTTGCCGTTGCGGTCCTCCTCGACGCTCATCCCCCGGCGCCGTGCTTCGCCGGTGAACCAGTCCCGCAACGTCAGATCGGCACTGCTCCAGGCGAATCTGCGATAGCCGCCGGTCGCCGGTTCGCGACCGACGTCGAGGATCGACTCCCAGAGCGAGTCGAACCGGGCGTCGACGGTGGTCATGCGTTCTCGTGCATGGGGATTCGGACGCCGCGTTCGGCGGCCACCGCGATGGCGTGCTCGTAGCCCGCGTCGGCGTGCCGGATGACGCCCATGCCGGGGTCGTTGACGAGCACCCGCTCGAGCTTCTGCGCGGCCAGTTCGGTCCCGTCGGCCACACACACCTGGCCGGCGTGGATCGAGCGGCCCATGCCGACACCGCCGCCGTGGTGGATCGACACCCAGGACGCGCCGGAAGCCGTGTTCACCAACGCGTTCAACAGCGGCCAGTCGGCGATGGCGTCGGAGCCGTCGGCCATGGCCTCGGTCTCCCGGTACGGTGAGGCCACGGAGCCGGAGTCCAGGTGATCGCGTCCGATGACGATGGGCGCGGACAGTTCGCCGGAGGCGACCATCTCGTTGAACTTCAGGCCTGCCCGATGGCGCTCGCCGTAGCCGAGCCAGCAGATGCGGGCAGGCAGTCCCTGGTAGGCGACGCGTTCCTCGGCCATCGTGATCCAGCGCCGCAGGTGATCGTTGTCCGGGAACAACTCGAGGATCGCGCGGTCGGTGGCCTCGATGTCCTTCGGGTCGCCGGACAGCGCGGCCCAGCGGAACGGGCCGAGGCCCTCCTCGAACTGCGGCCGGATGTAGGCGGGCACGAAGCCGGGGAAGTCGAATGCCCGGTCGTAGCCGGCCTTTCGGGCCTCGTCGCGGATGGAGTTGCCGTAGTCGAAGACCTCGGCGCCCTTGTCCATGAAGCCGACCATCGCCTTCACGTGTGCGGCCATCGACTCGCGCGCCTGCTCGGTGAAGTACACCGGGTCCTTGTCGGCCATCTTCTTCATGTCCTCGAATGCCACACCGCGGGGCAGATACGACAACGGGTCGTGGGCCGACGTCTGGTCGGTGACGATGTCGATCGGAGCATCGCGCTCGAGCAGTTCGGGAAAGATGTCGGCGGCGTTGCCGACCAGGCCGATCGACAGCGGCCGCCTGGCGTCGCGGGCCTCGATCGCCATGGTGAGGGCTTCGTCGACGCTGCCGGCCTTGGTGTCCAGGTAGCGATGCTCGATGCGGCGGTCGATGCGGCTCTCGTCGCAGTCCACGCAGATGGCCACCCCCTCGTTCATCGTCACCGCCAGCGGCTGGGCGCCGCCCATGCCGCCGACACCCGCCGTCAAAGTGATTGTGCCGGCGAGTGTTCCATCGAACCGTTTCTTCGCGACGGCGCCGAACGTCTCATAGGTGCCCTGCAGGATGCCCTGCGTGCCGATGTAGATCCAGGAGCCCGCGGTCATCTGGCCGTACATGGTCAGACCCGCCGCCTCCAGTTCACGGAACTTCTCCCAGTTGGCCCAGTCGCCGACCAGGTTGGAGTTGGCGATCAGCACCCTGGGCGACCACACGTGGGTCCGGAAGATGCCGACCGGCTTGCCGGACTGGATGAGAAGGGTCTCGTCGTCCTCCAGGTTGCGCAGCGCGGCCACGATCGCGTCGAACGCGGGCCAGTTGCGTGCCGCGCGACCGGTGCCGCCGTACACGACGAGATCTTCCGGATGCTCGGCGACCTCGGGGTCGAGGTTGTTCATCAACATGCGCAGCGCCGCTTCTTGCTGCCAGCCCTTGCAGGACATCGCGGTGCCGCGCGCGGCGCGGACCGTCTGCGGCTCGGTTACTGAACTCATGTGCTCAGCACACCCGATCGCAGGCGTGGCGGCCAGACCTCTGGAGCGGGTAATGTCTCGTATCCGAGACAATCCGGGACAATGGACGGAGGGCGGCCCATGTCCAGCACTTCTCCCGCGGTCGGACGGGCCCTCGACGTGCTGCTGTACCTGGCCGGTCGGCCCGGCCCCGTGTCCGGCGCGGCGATCATGCGCGACCTCGACATCCCGCGTTCGTCGGCGTATCACCTGCTCGAGGTGCTCACCGAGCGTGGCTTCGTGGTGCGCCTGGCCGACCAGCGGACCTACGGCCTCGGTGTATCGGCCTTCGAGGTGGGTTCGGCATACCTGCGGCACGGGCCGCTGGAGATGTGGGCCCGCCCGGTATTGAAGCAACTGGTGGCCCAGGTGCACGAAACCGCGCACCTCGGAATCCTGCACGGTTCGGAGACCCTCTATCTGCTGCGCGAGCACCCGACCGCGGCGCACATGGCCGTCACCCTGACCGGGATCGGCGTGCGGATGCCCGCGCATCTCACCGCGAGCGGGCGCGCGATGCTGGCGCACCTGCCCGCCGCGCAGGTGCGGGCGCTGTTTCCGTCGGCGAACGCGTTCGTCAACCGGACGGGAGAGGGCCCGACCTCGCTGCCGGAACTGCGGCGTCTGCTGGCCGACGAGCGCCGTCAGGGCTGGGCCGAGGAGGTCGGCCTCATCACGCCCGGACTGCAGTCGGTGGCGGCGTGCGCCTTCGACCACACGGGCCACCCGTGTGCGGCGTTCAGCGTCACGCGCCGCCAGGACGGCTCCCGCGCACCCGCCGCTGACTTGATTCGCGCGGTCCGCACGGCGGCCCAGCAGTTGACCTCGGCGCTGAAGGGGCGACCGCCTGCCGAATGGGTGGCGGCTCAGCCGTCATGACCCTCCTCTGCGGGCAGCGGCGGCGGCAGAGGTTTGGCCGGCGTTGTCGGCGTTGGCGTTTCCGGTGCCGGGGCAGCCGCCGCGGGACCGTGGAAGTCCACCATCGGCTCGTCGCGGACGACCGTGTTGCCCTCGCTGACGACCAGTGCCTTCGCGGTAACCAGGTAGCTGACGCCGCCGTTGTCGGCGACGAAGGCGCCGTCGGGCGACGCTTTCGCCGCAACGATCAGCTTGGCGCCGTCGCTGATGCGCACACCCCGGTACTGGTACTCGCCCGCCGGGGTCTGGCAGATCGCGACGCGGGAGTCGCCCGTGCTACCGAACGCCACGGCCGTGCCGGGTTCGGCGCATCGCGCGGTGGAGTCCAGATAGCCCCGGTCGTCGGACGCGGGGGCCGCGGCGGCGACCGGCAGCGCCACCACAGCCAGCGCCGAGAGCGCGGCCGCGGCCGATGCCAGTCGAATCACACCATCCACCAGAGCACCGCGGCAGGCGATCACGAAGCGTCGCCGCGGCGGACGTCGTAATCGTTAGCCCTCCGAGACCGCCTTGAGTTCGGCGAGGGACTCACGGATGAACTGCGGGAGCTCGTCTCGCTTGCCGTCGGTGATCCACCGGTCGAAGGCGACCTTGAACACCGCGACACCGGCTTCGGCGGCCAGGTGCGCGGCGATGTCGGCGACGCCGCGTCGCTTCAGCGCGTCGGCCATGGCCGCGGCGATCGAGGCGAGCTTGATCAGTTCTCGCTCCTGAAGGCTGGCGTTGGCCGCGATCACGGCCTGTCGTCGCCGGGCGTGTTGATGCCGCTCGGCGAAGATCGGCCCCATGGCCTCGAGCGCCGCGCCGACAGCGGCCATCGGGGACGTCGCCGCCGGGGCGTCGGCGATGGTGCTGACCAACAGGTCCAGCAGCGCGTCCTGACCGCTGAACAGCACCTCGCGCTTGTCGGCGAAGTGACGGAAGAACGTGCGTTCGGTCAGGCCCGCGCGCTCGGCGATCTCCGCGACCGTCGTCTCGTCGAAGCCGCGCTCGGCATAGAGCTCGAGCGCCGCCTCCTCCAGCCGACCACGGGCGTCGGGCTGCCACCGACCCATGTAGAGATCGTAGGGGAATGACAGCGACTGTCATTGGCGTTACCGTGATGACAGCAACTGACATCAGGAGGAATCATGAAGATCTTCGTGACCGGGGCGTCCGGATTCATCGGCTCGGCGGTCGTCGCCGAACTCATCGATGCGGGCCACGACGTGGTGGGCCTTGCCAGGTCCGACGCATCGGCTCAGGCCGTGGCCGACGCCGGCGCAGGCGTACATCGCGGCAGCCTCGATGACACCGACAGCCTGCGCCGCGGGGCCGAATCCGCCGACGGCGTCATCCATCTGGCGTTCAAGCACGACTTCAATGACTTCCTGAGCGGGGCCGAGGCGGACCGGCGCGCGATCGAGACCCTCGGCGACGCGCTCGCGGGCTCCGACCGGCCACTCGCCGTCGCGGGCGGGATCCTCTGGCTCGCACCGGGACAGACGCTGACCGAGGATCAGCCGGCTCCGAAGGACCTGCCGCGGTTCTCCGAGGCGGCCGTGCTCGGCCTCACCGGCCGGGGTGTTCGGACCGCGGTGGTCCGGTTGCCACCGTCGGTGCACGGGGCGGGCGACCACGGCTTCGTCCCGTACCTGATCGGGGTGGCGCGCGAGAAAGGCGTCGCGGCCTATGTGGGCGACGGGGCGAACCGCTGGCCCGCGGTGCATCGCCTGGACGCCGCACGGGTGTTCCGGCTGGCCGTCGAGTCCGCGCCCCCGGGATCGATCCTGCAGGCCGTCGACGACGAGGGCGTGCCTGCCCGCGCGATCGCCGAAACCATCGGAAAACACACGGATCTGCCCGTCGAGTCCGTATCGCCCGACGACGCCTACGACCACTTCGGCTGGATCGGCCCGCTGTTCTCGGTGGACGCGCCCGCCACCAGCGTCGCCACCCGCGGGCTTCTGGGCTGGCAGCCGACCCACGCCGGACTGCTCGACGACCTGGATGCCGGCCACTACTTCACGGAGTCGTGATGACCACCGGTGTGCTCATTCCGCCCGACCGCGGCTCCGACAACGTCGTCGACGACGCGCTGAACAAGGCCCGCGCCGCCGTCGACGCCGGGGTCCGCCAACTCTGGCTGGGGCAGCAATTCGATTACGACGCAATCACTCTCGCGGCGATCCTGGGCACGGAGCTGCCCGGCGTCGGGGTCGGGACGTCCGTGGTCCCGGTCAACCCGCGCCATCCGCTGGTGGTCGCGTCCGCCGCCCAGACCGCGCAGGCAGCAACCCACGGGAACTTCAGCCTCGGCCTCGGCCTGGGCGTGGCGTTCGCCGAGCAGTCCGCGTACGGGCTGTCGACGCCGCGTCCCGTGCATCGGCTTCGGGAGTTCCTCACGGTGCTGCGTGCCGTCAGGGACCAGCGCACGGTCGACTTCCACGGCTCAGAACTCACCGCGGTCGACCTGCAGGTGATGCCGGTGGCGCTCACCGGCGCGACGCCGTTCCCCATCTACGTGGCCGCGATGGGGCCCCGAATGCTGGGCGTGACAGGCGAACTCGCCGACGGCGCGCTGCCCGCGGGCACCGGCCCGCGGACCATCGAGACCGTGGTGGTCCCGAGCCTGGCCCGTGCCGCCGCAGAGGCGGGCCGGCCACAGCCGCGGGTGATCCCGGTTGTCAGCGTGGCGGTCACCGACGACCCCGACGCGGTGCGGGCCGCCGCAGCGCCCGCGATGGCGGTCTACGACTCGATCCCGTCGTACCAGAAGCAGTACGCGCACGAGGGCGTCTCGTCGGGCATCGAACTGGCCGTCATCGGGTCAGCCGATGCGGTGACCAAGGCACTGCGGCGCTATCTCGATGCGGGCGCGACCGACCTGGTGTTGCTGCCGCTGGAGCCGGATTCGGCCGGCTTGGCGCGGGTCTACGACGTCGCCGCTGCGCTCGAAACCGACTGACTGACAAGGTAACTCTCCAGGCCTTCGCGGCCCAGTTCACGTCCGTAGCCGCTCTGCTTGACGCCACCGAAGGGTGCCGCGGGATCCATGATGTAGCCCTGGTTCACGCCGAAGGTGCCCGACCGCACCCGGCCCGCGATCGCGAAGCCGCGTTCGACGTCCGGGGTGAACACCGAACCGGCCAGGCCGTAGTCGGAGTCGTTGGCGATGCGCACCGCGTCGTCCTCGTCGTCGTAGGGGATGACGGTCAGCACCGGGCCGAATATCTCTTCGCGGGCGATCCGCATGCCGTTGTCGGCGTTGCCGAACAGCGTCGGCCTGACATACCAGCCCGTGTCCAGTCCGTCGGGCATTCCGGTGCCGCCGACGACCAGGCGCGCCCCCTCGCGTCGGCCCTCCTCGATGTAGCCGCGGACGCGCTCCTGCTGCCGTTGGGCGACCAGCGGACCCAGTTGTGTTGCGGCGTCGGCCGGGTCGCCGACCGTCATCGCCGACATTCCGGCGGCCAGCGCGTCGACGAAATCGTCGTGGCGGGCTGCCGGCACCAGAATCCGGCTCAGCGCGTTGCACACCTGGCCGCTGTTGGCCAGGCTGGCCGAACAGATGCCCGCGGCGACCGCGCCCGGATCCGCGTCGTCGAGCACGATGGCCGCCGACTTGCCGCCCAGTTCCAGGCTCACCTGCTTGAGACCGTCGGCACAGGCGAGCGCGACCTGGCGCCCCGCCGCCGTCGACCCGGTGAACGACACCTTGTCCACCCCGGGATGGCGCACGAGGGCCTCCCCGACCTCGCGGTCTCCCGGCACGACGTTGAACACACCAGGCGGGAGGTCGGCCCGCGCCACCAGATCGGCGAGCAACTGCGCGTCGAGAACCGACTCCGGGCTGGGTTTGAGCACCACGGCGCAACCGGCCAGCAGCGCGGGCAGGATCTTGCACATCGTGAGGAACTGCGGCATGTTCCACGGAACGATCGCCGCGACGACGCCCACCGGCTGCTTGTTGATCCGGATGTCATTGCCGTACAGGCCCGGACGGGATTCCTGCCAGGCGTAGTCGGCGGCCACACCGGAGAACGCCGCGAACATCATCATCGGGATCGCCACCTGCGCGCGCTTGGCGAAGGAGATGGGCGCGCCGATCTCGGCGGTGATCAACTCCGCCATCTGGCCTCGGCTCTCCTTGTACAGCGCCGCCAGCCTGCCCACCGCCTCGATCCGCTCGGACGGTTGCAGACGCGGCCACGGGCCGTCGTCGAACGCCGCGCGGGCCGCTGCCACTGCGCTGTCCACGTCGGCGGCCCCCGCCAGCGCGGCGGTGCCGATCGGCTTCTCGGTGTGCGGCGAGATCACCTCCAGCGTGGTGCCCGCCTGCGGCGCCGACCACTGGCCGCCGATGAAGAGTTTGTCGCGGTTGTACATGTTCTCCCTCAGGTTCGTCTGCCGCCGTTGACGCCGAGTATCTGTCCGGTGACGTAGCCGGCGTCCTCAGAGATCAGATAGGCGCATGCCGCGGCGATGTCCTCCGGACGGCCGACGCGCCGCACCGGTGTGCGTTCGATGTTGTCGGAGATGGTTCCGCCGAGCAGTTGGCGCTCCTCGGCGCTGCGCAGCATCGGGGTGTCGACGAAGCCGGGCGCCACCCCGTTCACGGTGATGCCGCTGGGCCCGTACTCCAGCGCCAGCGATTTCGTCAGCCCGTTGACCGCGGACTTCGCCGCGACGTAGGCCGTCATGAACTGCTGGCCGGAGTGTGTGCTCGACGAAGAGATGTTCACGATGCGGCCCCACCCCGCGGCCACCATGTCGGGCAACACCGCTCCGATAGTGTGGAACACGCCGTTGAGGTTGACGTCGACGATCCTGGACCAGTCCTCGAAGGACAGGTTGTGGAAGCGCCGAAACCGTTCCACGCCGGCGGCATTGACCAGAATTGTGATCGGGCCGAGCGCGTCGCGCGCAGCGGTCACGGCCGCCTGCACCGCAGCGGGATCGGTGACGTCGGCGACGAAGCTGTTGGGTTCGTCGCTCGGTGACAGGTCGACGATCGCCACCCGGTGGCCGTCGCTGCGCAGCCTCGCGACGATGGCCCTCCCGATCCCCGATGCCCCACCGGTCACAATTGCGGCCCTCGTCTGCACGGGTTCCATCTAACTGGGCGATCGCTCAATGTCAAGTACGTGCTATTGCTACGGTCGGTAAATGAGCAGACCGCCGTTTCGGTTCGCCGTGCAGGCGACGAACGCCCGTGGCGCCCGCGAGTGGCTGGACACCGCGCGACGGGTGCAGGACCTCGGCTACTCCACACTGTTCTCCGCCGACCACTACCTCGGCCCCGGTCCGGCCCAGCGCGCCGCCCGCACCCCGCGCCAGGATCTGGCGCCCATCGCGGCGTTGGCGGCGGCGGCCGCGGTCACTGACACGCTGCGCATCGGCTGCCGCGTCTTCTGCGTCGACTACCACGTGCCCGCCGTGCTGGCGAAGGAGGCCGCGACGCTCGACCTGCTCTCCGACGGCAGGCTCGAACTCGGGCTCGGGGCGGGCTGGAGCGCCGACGAGTACACGGCGATGGGGTTGACGTTCGACCCGCCGGGACGCCGAATCAGCAAGCTTGCAGAGGTCATCTCGATGGTCAAGGCGCACTTCACCGGAGAGGAGATGGCTTGCGCGGGTGAGTTCGTCACCGCGTCCGGATACGCGGGCCGGCCGCGGCCGGTGCAGCGTCCGCACCCGCCGATCATGGTCGGTGGCGGCGGACCGCGCGTGCTTGCGCTGGCGGCCACCGAGGCCGACATCGTCAGCATCTCCAACGTGCCGTTCACCGCGCACAACGAGGAAGGCCTGACCCCGTTGGCCGAGGCGCAGCGCCGGATCGGCTACGTGTCGGCGGCCGCACCGGATCGCTTTGCGGACCTGGACATCGAGAGTTCGCCGTACTTCACCGAGATCACCGACGATGCCGAAGCCGCGCTCGCCGCCCTGGCGTCGAACACCGGGATCGCCGCCGACGTGCTGCGGGATCACCCGAACGTGCTGATCGGTTCGGTCGATTCGGTCGTCGAGGTGCTGGCGGCCCGCCGCGACCAACTCGGCATCAACTACGTCACCGTCCAGCAGTCCCAGACCGAAGCCTTCGCCCCCGTTGTCTGCAGGCTGCGCGGGCTGTAATGTCTGTTTGAGCGATCGCCCAAAGAGGAACGAGGCGCCCGATGGCCAAGCGGACGAGGTTCAGCGAGTATCAGGATCGGTACGCCAACTACCGGTTCGAACTCACCGACGACGGCATCCTGTTCATGCAGTGCCACACCGAAGGCGACAGCCTGGTCTGGAGTTGGCAGGCGCACGACGACATGTCCGACGCGTTCGCCGACATCGCGGGCGACCGCGAGATCAAGGTGCTGATCCACACCGGCACCGGCGAGAACTACAACGCGAACTGGGGCCGGATGCCCGACGGCTCGATCGTCGAAAAGCCGGTGTACCAGCTGATGCCCGATACCCGCGGGCTGGTCAAGCTCGACGAGAAGGCCTGGTACGCCCGTCATCTCATCTTCAACGTGCTCGACGTCGACGTGCCGATGATCAGCGCGGTGAACGGGCCGTGCAACATGCACTCGGAGGTGCCGCTGATGGGCGACATCGTGCTGGCCTCCGAGGACGCGTACTTCCAGGACGCATCGCACTTCCCGCGCGGCCAGGTGCCCGGCGACGGGCAGCACGTCATCTGGAGCTTTCTGGCCGGCCACACCCGGGCGCGCTACTTCCTGCTGACCGGAAAGAAGCTCGGCGCCCGTGAGGCCAAGGAGTGGGGCGTGGTCAACGAGGTGCTGCCGAAGGACCAACTGCTGGACCGTGCCTGGGAACTCGCGCGCGAACTGGTCAAACGGCCGCCGCTGACGCTGCGCTACTCGCGCCAGCTGTTCACCAACCCGATGAAGCGGGCGTTCATCGATGAACTGGGCCACGGACTGGCCCGCGAGACCTACGCCCAACGGGCGTTCTTCCCGTTCGGCGGGGAGATGGAGCCGCTCGATCGGCCGTGGGACCAGCAGCCCTGGACCACCGCGCAGCCGAACGGCCAGGCCACACAGGAGGTTCAGCCATGACCAGCATCCAGCAGAAGCTCTCGACCGGTCGCGGCAAGTTCACCCCGGAGTACCCCGACCTCGGCACCGGCCCGGTGAACTACGAGGACTCCATCTCCGAGGAGTTCTTCGCCGCGGAGCGCAAGGCGGTCTTCGAGCGCAGTTGGCTGTGCGTCGGCAGGATGGAACGCCTGCCGCGCAAGGGTTCCTACTTCACCCGCGAACTGCCGGGCCGGCTGGCGTCGATCGTGATCACCCGCGACCTCGACGACAATATCTACGCCTTCCACAACGTCTGCGCGCACCGCGGCAACAAGGTGGTCTGGCAGGAACACCCGGCCGAGGAGTCGTCGGGCACGTGTCGCGCCTTCTCCTGCAAGTACCACGGCTGGCGCTACGGGCTCAACGGCGTGGTCAACCACATCACCAACGAAGAGGAGTTCTTCGACCTCGACAAGAGCAAGCTGGCTATGCCGCCGGTGCACTGCGAGGTGTGGGCGGGCTTCATCTTCATCAACCTGGATGAGAACGCGGTGCCGCTGCGCACCTTCCTCGGCGAGGGCCTGCTGGGCATGGAGAGCTACCCGTTCGATCTGATGACCCAGCACTACGGCTTCTCCACCCAGATCAAGGGCAACTGGAAACTGGCCGTCGACTCCGTCTGCGAGTGGTATCACCCGCCCTACGTGCACGGCCGGTTCATCGACCCGGACGTGTCGAAGGCCGAGAAGATGGTGCCGCCCGTCGACTCCTACCACTACGACCTGTTCACCCCGCACATGCTGACGTCGGTGCCCGGCCCGCCGATCCTGCCGTCGCGCGAGCCGGGACAGGCAGGCGAGGCGTGCCAGGATCAGCGATGGGTGTACAAGCTGTTCCGCGCAGGGCTTTTCGGCCCGGACGACGTGCCGGACATCGGTCCGCTGCCCAGCTTCCTCAACCGCGGGAAGATCGCGTCGTGGGGCAACGACCAGTTCTGGGTCTTCCCGAACATCTCGATCCAGATCTGGGCGCGCAACTACTACATCACCTACACCTATTGGCCGGAGACCGTCGACACCCACATCTACGAGATCGACATGTACTTCGTGCCGCCTGCCAACGCCCACGAACGCCTGGCCCAGGAAGTGGTGGTGGACAGCACGATCGAGTTCGCCATGCAGGACGTCAACACCATCGAGGCCACTCATTCGGCGTTGAAGACCCGCGCGCAGACCACCTTCCACCTGTCCGACCAGGAACTGCTGATCCGGCAGTTTCACCGCGTCATCCGTGACACGGTGGCCGCCCACCAATCCGGCGAGGAGCAGTCGTCATGACCGACCGTCAACTGCCGGAGGGCTTCTCAGAACTGGAGCGGTGGGTCGACGGATGGGCGCTGGCCACCAGGGCGGAGCGTTACGCGGCCCGGCTGCAGCGCCCGTACCCCGAACTGGTGGAGTTCTACGACGGCATCGCCCCGCACGCCGAGCGTGCCATCGCCTACCTCGACGGGCTCGACATCAACGACCTGGACCCGGAAGCCACCAGGCTGATGCATCTGCTGTACTCGATGATCCTGGTGTCGTACGCGGTGAACATCTTCAAGCAGAACCGCATCCCCGACTCCGGCGCCGCGTTCTTCGAGATGGTCGCCGAACCCGCGCTGTGAACTCACTCCCGCTGGCCGGACTGCGCGTGGTGGACGCCGCGACACTGGCGGCGGGCCCGTTGGTGGCCACCGCACTCGGCGAGTTCGGCGCCGAGGTCGTCAAGGTGGAGCAGCCAGGCGTCGGTGACCCGCTGCGCACCTGGGGACCGCGCCGAGACGGCATCGGGCTGGTGTGGAAGAGCGTGAGCCGCAACAAGAGATGCGTGACGCTCGACATGCGCAGCGCCGATGGCCGAAACCTGCTGCACCAGCTTCTCGACATCAGCGACGTGTTCGTGGTCAACACGCGGCGCAGCACGCTGAGCCGCTGGGGGCTGGACTACGAGTCGGTGCACGACAGACATCCGAAGCTGGTGATGCTGCACGTGAGCGGCTACGGCCGCGGCGGCCCGGCGTCCGACCGGCCGGGGTTCGGCACGCTCGCCGAGGCGATGAGCGGGTTCGCCGCCGTCACCGGCGAGCCGGACGGTCCGCCGACGCTGCCACCGTTCATGCTCGCCGACGGGGTGGCGGCGATGGCGGCCACCTACGCCGTGATGATGGCGCTCTACCACCGCGACACCCACGGCGCCGACGGCCAACTCGTCGACGTCAGCCTCGTCGAGCCGCTGGCCCGGTTGGTCGAACAGTCCACGCTGGCCTACGACCAGCTCGGTGTCGTGGCTCCCCGCACCGGCAACCGGGTCGACGCCAGCGCACCCCGCAACACCTACCGCACGTGCGACGACCGGTGGATCGCCGTCTCGAGCGCCGCGTCGAGCACCGCGATGGCGGTCTACCGGGCCATCGAAAGACCCGATCTGGCAGCACTTCCCGACTATGTCGATCCGGTGTCGCGTCAGCAGCGGTCCGAGGAGATCGACGCCCTGGTCGCCGAGTGGGTGGCCCGGCACTCGTTCGACGAGACCATGAAGGTGTTCCTCGCCGAGGGCGTGGCCGCCGCACCGGTGTACGACGCCGCCGAGTTGCTCGCCGACGAACACTTCCGCGCCCGCGGCACGTTCGTGACCGTCGACGACGGCGAGCTCGGACCGGTGACCGTGCAGTCCCCGGTCGCCGTGCTGAGCGAAACACCCGGAACCATAAGCCATCTCGGTCGGCGGTTGGGTGCGGACAACGACAGCGTGTACGGCGGGCTGCTGGGGCTGGATGCGGCGCGGATCGACGCGCTGCGGGCGGCGGGCACGATATGACATCTGAATCGACAGCACGCAGACCGCGCCGTTCGGAACTGGCCACGCCCGCCAGCAACGAGCACATGTGCGAGGTCGCCGCCCGCGCAGGGGCCGACCTGGTGTTCCTGGACCTCGAGGACGCCTGTGCGCCGTCGGCGAAGGAGTCGGCCCGCGCCACCGCCGTCGACGCGCTCACCGGCCTGGACTGGGGGCGCACGCTTCGCGCGGTGCGCATCAACGGACTCGACACCGCGTGGTGTCACGACGACATCGTCGAGATCGTCAGCGGTGCAAGGGATGCGCTCGATGTCATCATCGTCCCGAAGGTGTGCTCGGCGCGCGACGTGTGGTGGGTCGACGTACTGCTCACCCAGTTGGAGTCGAAGCTCGGGTTGCGCAGGCGCATCGCGCTCGAGGCGCTGATCGAGGAGGCAGAGGGCCTGCTCAACGTGGCCGAGATCGCCCGGTCAAGCGCCCGCCTCGAGGCGCTGATCTTCGGCGCGGGGGACCTGTCGGCCTCGCTGCGGGCGCGCGTCGACGGGAACTTCCAGCCGGCCGGTGAGTATCCCGGCGACTACTGGCATCACGTCCGGGTGCAGGTACTGGCGGCGGCGCGGGCGGCGGGAATCGACGCCGTCGACGCGCCGTATCCCGGCTACCGCGATCTCGACGGCTACCGAACGGCCGCGACGCAGGCGAGCCTGCTCGGCTACGACGGCAAGTGGGCCATCCACCCGGCGCAGGTGCCCGTCGCGAACGAGGTCTTCAGCCCGACGCCCGCGGAGGTGGCCGAGGCACGCGCGATCATCGCCGACTACCGCGAGGCGGAAGCGGGCGGCGTCGGCGCGATCGGACGCGACGGCAGACTGGTCGACGCCGCGATGATGCGGCATGCCGAGAACGTGCTGCGAAGGGCCGCCCCATGACCAAACCGGACAAGGTGGGGTCGCGGGACTCCGCCACCCGCGACAGGATGCTCGACGCGACCATCCAGATCATGCTCGAGGAGGGCTACGCCGCGGCCACCTCGCGGCGGGTGGCGGCGCTGGCCGGTGTGAAACCCGCACTGGTGCACTACTACTTCCCGACCATGGACGACCTGTATCTCGCGGTGTTCCGGCGCGGTGCGGAGGCGAACCTCAACCGGCAGCAGGAGGCGCTGGCGTCCGACCGCCCGCTGCACGCGTTCTGGGAGACGGTCAGCGAACCGCGCGGCACCCGGCTGCTGCTGGAGTTCATGGGCCTGGCGAACCACCGCAAGACGATCAAGGCCGAGATCTCGGCGTGGTCCGAGCGCTGGCGCGAAATGCAGATCACCGCACTCAGTTTCATCGTGCGGCAATCCGGGATGGATGCCGACGACTTCCCGCCCGCCGCGCTGGCGGTGGTCGTCGCGTCCATCGGACGGACACTCGTGCTGGAGCAGGCGCTCGGCACCACCGGCGGCCACGACGAGGCGGTCGCGTTGGTGAACCGGTTTCTCGACCGCTACGAGATGCCCAAGCCGAAGCAAAGGCGCGGCCGCTCGCCGCGCAAGTAGCCGGGTCGGCTACGCCTTCGTCGGGTTGAGAACGACCTTCGTCCACCCCTTTTCCCGGGCGTCGAAATGGCGGTAGGCGTCCGGGGCGTCGTCCAGGCCGAGGTTGTGTGAGACCAGCCGCGCCGGGTGCGCCTTGTCCTGGTGGATCAGATCGCGCAGCGCCCGGTTGTAGTTCTTCACGTTCGCCTGCCCGGTCGCGATCGTCTGACCCTTGAAGAAGAACTTCCCGAAGTCGAAGGCCAGCTGGCCCTTCTTCGCGAGATCGTCTGCGGCGCCGGGATCTTCGGGTACGAATACACCGATCACGCCGATCCCACCGGTTGGGCGCACGATCTCGACCAGAGAGTTCATCGTGAGGTTGGGCGCCTCGTTGCCCTCGGAGTCGTGCGCCTGGTACCCGACCGCCTCGACGCCGCGGTCGACTCCTGCGCCGTCGGTCGCCTCCTTGATCTGTTCGACCGGATCGCCCTTGCTCGAGTTGATCCCCGTGGCGCCGAACTTCTGCGCCAGCGCGAGACGCTCGGCAATGTGGTCGATGACGAAGACCTGCGCGGCACCCTGGATGCTTGCCGAGTACGCGGCCATCACACCGACCGGCCCCGCCCCGTACACGGCGACGGTGTCGCCCGGTTGCACCCTCGCCAGCCGGGTTCCGTGCCAGCCGGTCGGGAAGATGTCGGCCAGCATCACGTAGTCGTTCTCCTTGTCCACGCTGTCCTCGGGCAACTGCAACGCGTTGAAGTCGGCGAACGGCACCCGCAGGTACTCGGCCTGGCCGCCGCGGTACGGCCCCATTTCGGCGTACCCGTACGCACCGCCCGCCGACGGCGGGTTGACCGTGAGGCAGAAAGCCGTCAGTCCACGCTCGCAGTTAACGCAGAAGCCGCAGGCAACGTTGAACGGCAGGCACACCCGGTCGCCGACAGAGACGCCGACGACGCCCGACCCGACCTCGACGACCTCGCCCAGGTTCTCGTGGCCGATCACCGTGCCGGTCGCCAAACTGGTTCTGCCCTCGTACATGTGCAGGTCCGACCCGCAGATGTTGGTCGCCGTGATCCGGACGATCGCGTCGGTGGGTGCCTCGATCTTCGCGTCGGGGACCTCGGCCACCGCGACGTCCTTGGGCCCGTTGTATACGACCGCTCTCATACTGTGCTCCTTTCGATGGGTGAAAGCCTTCAGCGATGAGCGCTTCGCATACCCGGTGTGATGGGCATCAACCGCGGGTATGCGAAGAGGATGTATTTCGACGTCGTCACCGCCGAACCCGCCGTCCCGCCGATAGGACGAGACGATGAGTGACACACCGGTGATCGTGGTCGGAAGCGGGCCCGCGGGAGTTGGAGCGGTGGAGGCGTTCCGGCGTCACGACGAGCAGACACCAATCCGGATTCTCACCGCAGACCCCTCGCCGCCCTACGCCAGGCCGCCGCTGAGCAAGGAGTTCCTGCGCGGAGAGACTGAAGACGTGGACCTGCATCCGGCGCAGTGGTACTACGACCAGCGCGTCGACGTGGTGAACGCCTCGGTGGAGCAGATCGACGTCGATGGCCGGTTCGTCGTCGCCGGCGGCGAACGTCAACCGTATTCGACGCTGATCCTCGCGACGGGATCCAAACCCATCGCGCCGCCTGTGCCCGGTGGGGAGCACGCCTACCTGCTGCGCTCCCTCTCCGACGCGCGACGACTGCGCGACGGCAGCGTCGGCGCGAGGTCCGCGGTCGTCATCGGTGCGGGCTTCATCGGCTGCGAGGCGGCGGCTTCCCTTGCCCGGCGCGGTGTTTCGGTCACCATGGTGGCGCCGAACGCCGCCCCGCAGGATGACCGTCTCGGCGCTGAAGCCGGCGAACGGCTGCGCAGGCTGGTGACGTCTGCGGGCGTGCGGTACGTCGGTGGCGCGACGGTCGAGGCCGTCCATGACGAAGGAGTGCAATTGGACGACGGGGTCACCGTCGACTGCGATCTGGTGCTCGCCGCAACGGGCGTGCGTCCGCGCAATGAACTGGCGGAGGCCGCGGACCTGAAGACCGACGACGGCCACGTCGTCGTCGGTGCCGACATGCGCACGTCCGCGCCCGACGTGTTCGCCGCCGGTGACGTCGCCTCGGCCTACAACACGACCGCAGGACGCCACATCACCATCGAGCACTGGCAGGACGCGGCAGACCACGGCGAGATCGCGGGTGCCGCCGCCGCGGGCGTCGACGTGCGGTGGGACGGCGTGCCGGGCTTCTGGACGATGATCGGCGGCGCGACGGTCAAGTACCACGCCTGGGGCGACGGCTACGACAGCTGCCGGCTGGTCGACCGCGGCGACGGCTTCACCGCGTGGTACCGGCGCGACGGCGCCGTCGTCGGGGTGCTGACGATGAACGCCGACGACGACTACGAGCGCGGAGGGGCCCTGATCGCCGGCGGCGGCTAACCGCCGAGCAGATCGTTCAGGTCGTCGGCGTGCTCCTCCTCTTGTTCGAGGATGCGCTCCAGCAGGCGCCGCGTGGTGGGATCGGAGTCGCCGATCCAGCGGATGATCTCCTGGTAGCTGCTGATCACGATACGTTCGGCGACCAGGTTCTCCTGCAGCATCTTCTTCAGGTCCGCCTCTTCGACGGTGACGTACTCGGTATGGCTGCGCTGAGCGAGCGTGGTGGGGTTGAAATCCGGCTCGCCGCCGAGTTGGCTGATTCGCTCGGCGGCCCAAAGGCCGTGCTGTAGTTCCTCGTTCGCGTGCTCGGTGAATTCCGAGGCCACCTGCGCTCGGTCGATTCCCGTCGCGGCGATCGCGTGCTGGCTGTAGCGCAGGTAGCACACCACCTCGGTGGCCACCACTTCGTTGAGCACCTCGATGATCCGCCCGACATCGCCGGTGTTGCTTTCGGTGACCGGTCCAGCCTCCATGTGCTTGCGCGCGTCGTCGCGCAACTTCGCAACGTCGATCGCAAAACGGTTCTCTGTCGTTGTCACCGCGATGTCCCTTCTGTTTGGCGCGCCTGGGCTGTACACGCGGATGCCGCATTCCCCCTCCGTCGCGCGGTAAACGCATCGCGCGTTCATCGCGGGTTTGCGGGGCGCCCTCGCGGGGCACTTGGTAGGCGATCAAAGAAGGAGGCGGCGTCATGCCCAACCCATCGATCAAGAACGAGAAGATGTACGAGGAATTGCGCGAGCAGGGCAACTCCGAGGAGAAGTCGGCGCGCATCGCCAACGCCGCCGCGGCACGTGGCAAGTCCGCGGTCGGCAAGAAGGGCGGCGAGTCCGGGTCGTACGACGACTGGACGGTGCCCGAGTTGAAGAAGCGCGCGAAGGAAATCGGCCTGTCCGGCTACTCGGATCTCAACAAGGACGAGCTGATATCCAAGATCCGTAACTCCTGAGCGCAGACCGACATCGGCCGATCCTGAGTGTCTGCTGTGCTCGGTTGTCGCGCGGTAGACCCGGTGGAATAGTCGTTACAGCGGGCTTGCTCCCCGCAACGGGAGGTGCTACGCAACTTGTCACGAGCTGACCACAAGATCTGGCCCACCACCGCCGACGACTCACGGCACGAACTGACCCCGGTACGTCGACGCATGTACCAGGTGCTCGAACTGGTCGACGGGCTGCAACGGCGCGGGCAGGCCGACTTCGATGCCGCGCTGCACGAGATCAACCAGAACACCGTGGCGTCGGTGCCGGGCGCGCAATACGCCGGCATCACCATCGTCGACGGCGACGGGACCGTCACCACGTTGGCGGCGACGCATCCTTACCCGGGGCGACTGGACGACATCCAACGTGACGTCAGAGAGGGACCATGCCTGTCGGCGGCCTGGAGTCAACACCTGATTCGCATCGAGGACATGGCCGCAGAGGTGCGTTGGCCGCGGTATCGCGACGCCGCAATGCGAGACACCCCGGTGCGCTCGGTCGCGTCGTTCCAGCTGTTCGGGGACGGGAACAAGATCGCGGCGCTGAACCTCTACGCCGAGCGCGCTCGTGCGTTCGACGAGGAATCCATCGAGACGGGACTGATCTTCGCCGCCCACACGACCGTGGCCTGGAACACGATGCAGCGTCAAGAACAGTTCCGCAGCGCCCTGGCCAGTCGCGACCTCATCGGTCAGGCCAAGGGAATCCTGATGGAGCGCTTCAACATCAACGCGGTCGCCGCATTCGAATTGCTGCGCACCCTGTCCCAGGAGAGCAACGTCAAGCTCGTCGACATCGCAACCGATCTGGTGCGCGTCGAGCACCCCACCGAGGATTGACGGCGATTACTGAGGGCCGTTGGGCCACTTCAGCATCGAGCCCGCATCCACCCGGATGTGCTGGCCGGTGATGTAGCGGCTCTCCTCGCTGGCCAGGAACACGCCGAGGTTGGCGATGTCCTCCGGCTCGACGTACGGGATCGGCATGGCGTTGAAGTAGGTGAAGGCCGGTTCGGCGTCTTCTCGGGTGGGCTTCTTGCCCTCCGCCGTCATGTCAGGGCGGAACACGCTGTAGATCCCGTCGTTCTGCAGCAGGTGGGTGTTCACGTTGGTGGGGTGCATGGCGTTGACCCGAATCATCTTGGGCGCCAACTGAAGGCAGAGGGTGTCGACGTAGTCGATCAGGATCCGCTTGCTCCACCCGTAGCCCGCGCCGCCGGGGCCCATCATCGGGTTGTCGCTGGTGCCCTTGATCATGCCCGCCGTGGATCCGGTGATGATGACCGACGCACCGTTGGGCAGATGGGGCAGCGCGACCGCGACGGTGTTCATCACGCCGAGCAGATCGACGTCCGTGGCGTCGACGAAGTGCATTGGGTCGAACTCCTTGCCGAACGCCATCGGCAGGATGCCCGCGTTCGCCACCACGATGTCGAGCTTGCCCATGTCGGCGACGCCGGCCTCCAGTGCGTCGCGCAGTTCCTGGCGTTCGCGGACGTCGGCGACCCTGGCGAACACCCGGCGGCCGAGTTCCTTGACCGAGCGCTCGACGTCGGCCAGGTCCTCGGGTGAGGCCATCGGATACGGGTTGGAGTCGATGTTGCGGCAGATGTCGATGACGATGATGTCGGCGCCCTCTTTGGCCATCGCGATCGCGTGCGCGCGCCCCTGACCCCGGGCCCCACCCGTGATGAAAGCGACCTTGCCCTCGAGCCGTCCAGCCATGTGTCCTCCGCGAGATAGAACGTAATTCTCCAACTACGCGAACCTAATTTACGCAGCCTGTTTAATCAATCCCTCCGGGACAAATATTTGGTACCCCCAGATGCGCGGCTGCCGGGCCAGACGGTGACGTCGATCACGAAACCGGTGCGGACAGCTCCACAATCCCTTCGGGCGCAAGCGATCTGACATCCGCGCGGCGAACGGCCGGAGTCGGGGTGACTAGGAGGGCCCGAGTGGGGTATTCGGCCCGCATGGCCCAGGCGCAGCAGGTTTCCCGGTCGCACCTCGGCCCGCCGCACGCCATGGTCGTCGCCGCGTCGTGGTCGTGGCGGGTGGTGTTCGTGGCCCTGGCGGCCTGGGTGATCGCCAAGGCCATCGACAAGCTGCTGCTATTGGTGATCGCGATCATCGCGGCGCTGGTGCTGGCGGCCCTGTTGCGGCCCGTCTCCGCTGCTCTGCAGCGCTATCTGCCCGGGGTGGTCTCCGCGCTGGTCACGCTGTTCTTCGCCGTGCTCGTGATGGTGGGCATCGGGTACTTCGTCGTCTGGCGCGCGGTGCAGGACGCGCCGGCCCTCGTCGACCAGTCAGTGGCGATCGTGCAGAACGTGCGGGACAGGCTGAGCACCCTGATGGCCCAGTCGCCGCAGTTCGACCAGCTCGCGCAGTCGATCACCGGCTGGCTGCAGCGGCATCGGTCCAACGCCATCGACATCGTGTCGGCCAGCGCCACGTACACGGTCGAGGCCGTCACCGGGCTGGCCCTGACCTTCTTCATCACCTTCTTCCTGCTCTACGACGGCGGACGCATCTGGCGGTGGCTGCTGCGGTATGTCGGCGACGACCGCCGCGACCGCTTCGACCAGGCGGGACACGCGGCGTGGGGGGCGGTCAAGGGCTACACGCGCGGCGTCGTGACGATCGCGACCGTGCACGCCGTGGTCATCGGCGTCTCGCTGGTGCTGCTCGGCACCCCGCTGGCCGCCGCGCTGGCGGTGCTGGTGTTCCTCGGCAGCTTCATCCCGCTGGCCGGGGCGTTGATCGCGGGCGGGTTGTGCATCCTGGTCACGCTGGCCACCGGCGGGTGGATTCCCGCGCTGATCCTGCTCGGCATCCTGCTGCTGGAGAGCCAACTCGAGGCCCACATCCTCCAGCCGCTGATCATGGGCCGCAACGTGCAACTGCACCCGCTCGCGGTGGGCGTGACCATCACCGCCGGAACGCTGCTCGCCGGGATACTCGGCGCGGTCATCGCGGTCCCGCTGGCGGCGGTCGTGTACCGGGCGGCACCTGTACTGCTGGGACGCGAGCATGAGGAGGTCGCATGACACGAGGTAGCGCAAAGACCGTGCTGATCACCTTCGGCCGGTCGTTCCTGTCGCTGCACCTGGCCCGACTGATGGCCGCCGCCGGACACGATGTGCTGGTCGCGGACTCGGTGCCAGTGCCCATCACCAGGTTCAGCTCGGCGGTCAGGAAGGCGTTTCACACGCCGCGGCCCAGGTATGAGCCGGTCGAGTGGACGCGGGCGCTGGCCCGCATCGCGCGCGACGAGGACGTGGACCTGGTGGTGCCGATTCACGAGGGCACCGAGATCCTGGCGAACACCATCCGCCGCCATCCCGAAATGTTCCCCGAGGACTGCATGTTGTTCTTCTCCAGCTTCGACGTCGAGGCCCGGCTGGAGAACAAGTACGAGTTCCAGGTCGCCCTGAAGAAGATGGGCATGCCCACCCTCGACTTCGCGCTGGTGCGCACCCGCGAGGAACTCGAGGCGCTGGACTTCGAGCAGACCTTCGCGCTCAAGCCCGTGTACTCCCGCGGCTCGCAGGACGTCTACAAGGTGACCCCCGGCCGGCCGCCGCACGATCTGACGTTCGACGAGTCGAATCCGTGGATCGCCCAGGAGTGGGCCGACGGCACGAACTACTGCTCGTATTCGGTGTGCCACAACGGTGCGGTGAAGGCGCACGCGGTGTACCCGGTGCGCTACGCGATCGAGGGCACCTCGTGCCTGACGTTCGAGTCGATCGCCCACGAGGGCATCACCAACTGGGTGCGCGACTGCGTCAAGGCGTTCAACTTCACCGGGCAGATCGGGCTGGACTTCATCGAGGTGCCGGACCGGGGACTGTTCACCGTCGAATGCAATCCGCGGGCGACCAGCGGAGTGCTGCTGTTCGATCCGCAGACGGGCGTGGACAGGGCCTTCTTCGGCGTCACCGACCAGACCGTCACGCCCGAACCGGGCGTCAGCAAGGTGCTCGGCCCGGGGATGCTGATGTACGGGTGGCGCAAGTCGTCCCGCAAGGACAAGACGGTGCGGCAGTTCCTGCGCGACTACCGGCGGACCGACGGCGTCATCTTCAGCCGCGACGACCCGGCGCCCGGTCTGGCGTTGCCGCTCGCAATGGGAAACATCCTGGCCGAGGCGGCCCGGTACCGCGTCAACGTCCCCGATGCGTTCATGCACGACCACGAGTGGGACGGCGACGGCGCCTGAATCGGTTGGCCGGACACCTCATCCGCTGACGTGTGTCCGGCAGAACTCGGTGATCCGGGAAACGCTGTCTCCGGGCCCGGTGAAGATGCCGCCGTGGCCGACGCCGTCGATCTGGGCGAACTCGGCGGCCGGAATCAGCCTGGCGCTCGCCTCGCAGAGCGCGGGCGGGAAGAACAGGTCGTACTCGAAGGCCAGCACCAGGGTGGGCACGTCGATCGCCTCGAGGTGCTGCGGCGTCGGTTCGCCCGCCGTGATCCACCGCTGCGACGCCGACAGCTGTCCGGTGAAACCGTCCTGGCTCGCCCACCCGCTTTCGTAGCCGGCGGTCAGCGCCTGCTGCCAGCCCTTGACCGTCGCCGGGTCTTGCAGCATCGGCGCGTGAAGGGTGGTCAGCAGTTGTTCGAACACCAGCACCTCGCGAGGCACCTCGCCGTAGCGCTCGATCAGACCGAGTTCCATCTCGCCGACCATGGCGCCGACCGGCGACGGCTGCAGACCGGCGAACAAGACGAGCGCACCGACCAGCCCCCTCCTGGTGCGCAGCAGTTCCTGCGCGGTGTAGCAGCCCATCGAGTAGCCGACGATGACGGCGCGCTGCGCCCCGAAGTGGTCGAGGACGGCGGCCGCATCCCTGGCCAGATCCGCCACCGAATACGGCGCGGGCGGCGCCGAGGACGGCGACATGCCACGCGCGTCGTAGGCGATGACCTGAAACCCGGCGTCGACGAGCGCCTGCGGCAGCCCGCAGATGTCCCAGGTGCTGCTCGGCATGCCGAGGCCCCCGATCAACAGCACGGTCGGACCGTCGCCGACGCGACGCACGGCCAGTTCGACACCGGGTTCGGCGGTCACGAATTCGGAGGTTGCGTTGGTCATGGTGATCGAGAGTCTCTCTGCCGCAAGGGTTGTTCAGCTGAATCAAGGATGTTCGCCACGCTTATCCGGTGCCGGCCCTCCGGCAGTGTTTCGACCGTGTCCGTCGACGATGGCAGCCCTTCCAGGGTGATCTCGACGGGGCCGTCGGTCGTCACCGCGATGGTGGAGTCCGGCAGCGCGGCAAGGCCGGCCCTGGCGACGTCGATGGTCAGCGCCGCGACGCCGGTCAACTCGAGGGTCATGTGGGGCCGGGCTTCGCGCCGCGCCGCGGGCTGCCAGGCCTGCTCGATGTAGACGCCCGGCATCGGCTTGAAGTTCAGCACCAGACCGACGCGCCGCCGTGCCCGGACTCTGCGGTCCGGCCGGGCATGCGAGTGCGCTTCCACGGTGGCCAGCGCGCCGCGTTCAGACCTCACCCGCTCGGCGGCGCGCAGCCCGGATATCCACCAGACGCGGTGCGGGCCGATGCCGAGGTCCTCACGCTCGAGTTGCGGATACCAGCTGAAGCTGATGTGGCCGGGGTCGCCGCGCCTCGGTTCGGTGATCAGGTGAGTGACGGCGTCGTCGAACTTGCCCTGCAGGGCCAGGGCGACGTGGTCCTCGGCCGGATAGGCGGTGAGGTGGTAGCGGTAGCCCAGCCGGTCGAGCTTGAACACCTGCTGCGCGACCGACGCCATCGGCACGAACTCGTCGAGGGCCCCGTGGGCGATGACGAACGGCAGCCACCGCGCATTGCGCAGCAACGGCCACGTTTCGCCCTCCCGCGCGCAGTGCGAATCGCGGTCACTGTCGGCGGGCAGGTCCAACCCGGGCAGCACGCGGACTCCGCAGGTGGGCGGGCCGGCGAGCACGACGGCCTGGGCGAACACCGCGGGATAGGTCAGCCCCAGCCGGTATGCCGCGTAGCCGCCCATCGAGTAGCCGGCGATCACCGTCCGGTCCGGATCGGTGCCCAACTGTTCGGCGGCTCGTGCCCACACCTCCCAGACGTCGACCTCACCCTCGTCGAGGTACCAGCACGCGGGGCCCCGACCCAGCGGACTGACCACCACCGCGTCCCGTTCGTCGGACATCCGGTCGAGCAGGCGACGATCGACGGCCGCGAACTGGTTCTGCCCCATCGCAACCGAGTGCAACAACAGCGTCATCGGCAACGCCCGTCCCGGTTCGTAATTGGCGGGCAGTCGCACCGAGTAGGGCTGCACGCGGCCGAGAAAGTGCGGAGCGGTGGCCAGTAGGCCCGTCTGGGCGACCCCCTGACCCAGTTCGACCGACGAGACGTACCACCGCGTCGACGGCCCCGTCACGATGGGTTCCTCGGTCGTCACACCGGCAGCCAGGTCCGCCCAGCACACGGCCAGGGCGAAGTCCGAGATGTCGCCATCGGCCAGCGCCTCGGCCTGTGCGCGGTCCGACCAGAAGTTGTGGTGCACGGCTTCCTGGTCGCATCCGCGGAAGGCGACGTTGTAGACGTTGGGCTGGCCGAACTGCGAGCCGTGCCTGGCGTCGACGTCGGCGAATCCGTCGCCGGCCTCGTTCGCCAGTCCGGCCACCAGGCGCACCGTCCACGTGCCGGCCGGCTCGACGAGCGTTCGGGGTAGGTGCGCGACGAACGACCGCGCCTGCTCATCGACGCGGTGGCCGACCTCGCTGGTGGAGTTCGTCGTCAGATCGATCAGCCAGGCCCCGGCACCGCTGATCAGCAGCGCCTTGTCAATCGGCGACGAGGACACCCCGGCGTCGGCGGGCCACTGCCGGCGCGTGGCGCGCCCGCTACCGGTGTCGATGCCGAACAGCGCAACCGGCACCGCCGGATCGACCAGCGTGTTCCAGTCGACCCGCCACCAGGTGTGCGTATCGGTGAGTCCCACGGCGGCGCGGAAGATGTCGGCTCCGTTGCCCGCGCTGTCTCCCTCGGGGTAGATGTAGGTGCCCTTCGGCGGCACGACGCGTCCGGCGAGCGCTTCCACCCTGGTCCCGGCCGCCCCGTGGTCGTCGTAGATGAAATCGGTCCAGAACGCCGCGCCGGCGGCGACACGGCCGGTGCCGCAGGTACGGGGAAAGTCCTCGCCGAAGGGCCAGTCGGCCGGCGCGGGCAATTGAGGCTCGGGCCGAAGCGCCACCGGCGGCACCCCCTCCGGCATGCCGTTCACCACCGCCGGGCGGGCCCGCGAGGAGGTCTCGTGCACGGCCTGGCGTGTCGACGGCATCGCCGACGGCAGCACTGCGTCCGTCAGTCGACGGGCGACGCGCACGGGCATCAGCGCGACATCGAGTATCGACACCAGAGGCGGCCTTTCCGCCGGGCAAGGCAACGCACCGGCTTACGTCGCGAGGTCGAGTACCCGGGGTTCGCGTCGCTACTCGCCGAGCGGTCGCCCGGCTTTGCGAAGTCGCATATCTGCTGTGATCGCCCGAACGGACATGCGCGGCGTGCTCATCACGGTTTCACGGTCGAGCGCAATCGACCGCAACCTCGAGTGCTTCGCAGACGGCACGCATGCGATTGTCCGCCAGCCGGCCAAGCCTGCTGACCAACACAGCGACCGAGACACTTTCAACCGAGTCGAGGTTGACCGCCGAACGGCGGGGAATCGGGTCCTCACCCGGTTCCAGAACAACTTCGCTGGCGAGTCCTCGGATATTGCTCGTGCAGGGTGCGACCAGCGCGCGTCGAAGCCGAGGGATCGCCACGTCGCGTGAGAGCACGACCACCGGGCGGCGGCCGACCTCGGGAATCTCGCACCACCACACTTCCCCGCGTGCGGGAAATTCGGTCACGATGCGCCGGCCGCGCGCCGCCACGATGCCAGATCTCCCCACTCGTCCGGCTCATCAGGCGGTCGCTCGTCATAGCGGGCGTAGCTTGCGTCTATTTCAGCTGAACGGTGCTGGGCAACCAACGCGGCGAGCGCTTGATCGATGAGGGCGGCGTCATTGAGCCCGGATCGCGCCGCCCGCGCACTGGTCAGGAGCTCTGCGTCCACTGTGGTGCTCAGGCGTATGCGACTCATGCCATCATTATGCTATGTCGGTGGCCTGACGCTCAGAGTGCGATCCAGGTGGTCTTCAGGCCGGTGTACTTGTCGAGGGCGTGCACCGACAGGTCGCGGCCGAACCCGGACTGCTTGAACCCGCCGAACGGCGTCTGGGCGCTGAGCGCGTCGACGGTGTTCACCGAGACGGTGCCCGCTCGTAGCGCCGCCGCGACGCGGTGGGCCCTCGACAGGTCCCGTGTCCACACGGAGGCGGCCAGCCCGTAGACGGTGTCGTTGGCCATCGAGATCCCCTCGTCCTCGTCCACGAAGGTCTGCACTGCCAACACCGGGCCGAACACCTCCTCGGTGACCAGTTCGGCCATCGGTGAAAGGTCCGAGACAATCGTCGGGGTGACGAAACACCCACGGCCGTTGACCGTTTCGCGGGTGCCGCCGGTGAGTATCCGGCCATCGCCGCGGGCCCGGTCGATGAAGCCGACGACTCGCCGCGTGTGGTCCTCGTCGACGAGGGCGCCCATCGTGGACGTCGGATCCAGTGGATCACCCGGCCGAATGTCGGCCGTGCGCTTGACCAGTTCGGCGAGGAACTCCTCGGCGATCGACGCCTGCAGCAGCAGACGGGAGTTCGACGAGCAGACTTCTCCCTGGTTGTAGAACGCCCCGAAGATCGCCTTGTCCACCGCCGCGTCCAGGTCGGCGTCGGCGAAAACCAGGTTTGGGCTCTTGCCGCCGCACTCCAACCAGACCTGCTTGGCATTGGAGTCCGCCGCGTAGCGCAGGAATCGCTTGCCGGTCTGGGTCGATCCGGTGAACGCGATGACATCGACGTCAAGGTGGCGGCCCAACGCCTCACCGGCGGTGGGGCCGAGACCGGGGACGACGTTGAAGACGCCGTCGGGTAGGCCCGCTTCCGCCGCAAGCTCGGCGAGGCGCAGCGACGAAAGTGGTGCCTGTTCGGCAGGCTTGAGAACCACGGAGTTACCCGCCGCCAGCGCCGGCGCCGCCTTCCACACCGCGAGGTCCAACGGGAAGTTCCACGGCGTCACGGCGCCGATGACGCCGAGGGGCTCGCGTGTCACCAAGGCGAGGTTGCCGGGTTCGGTGGGCGCGACCTCACCTCCACGCTGATCGACCGCCTCCCCGTAGAACGCGAAAAGATCTGCGGCCGACGGCACATCGACGGTGTGTGCCTCGGCGACCAGCTTGCCCATGTCCATCGAGTCCAGCAGGGCCAGTTCCTCGCTGTGGTCACCGATCAGCTCGGACAGCCTGCGCAGTACGCGCTTGCGATGCGATGCCGAGGACCTCGACCAGACACCCGACTCGAAGGCGGCGCGCCCCGAGGCCACTGCGGCGTCGACGTCGACGGCTTCGGCCGAGGACACTCGGGCGAGCACTTCGCCGGTGGCCGGGTTCACCGAGTCGAACGTCGCGCCGGAGGCCGCCGCGCGGTACTTGCCGTCTATGTAAATCTCGGTGCGCGGCGTGATTTCGCCCGCGAGGCGGGTCCAGTCGTCGAGCGTGGTCAACATCTCTCCTAGATTCGGGCCGGTTCGACCGGTGTGATCGGCAGGTACATGACGGGTTCGGTCGCGAGCTCGGAGACCTCGCGCAGATACGGCACAGGCCCGACCGGCTGCGGTTCGTCGAGTTCCTCGGCGTACCGGTGCCCGGACCACACCGCCGCCGCGATGGTGGCAGGCGCCCAGGCATCGCCGATGGCGCGCACGCTGAGCAGATCGGCACCGGCCCAATCCCTCTGGCGCGCCGACAACTCCTGATACAGCCCGTCGTAGGGCAGCCGCGCGGTCACCATCACGACGCTGTCGGCCGTCAGCGCTCCTTCGTCGCCGGTGTACACGCACGCGGTTCGCACCCCGTCGGCGGTGACGGCGGTGACAGCGGTGTTGGTGCGCACATCGATGCCTGCGCGGATCACACGTTTGCGGATCCGTGCTACCTCCAGGGTGTTCGTGGTCCATTGCGACACATGGGCTGCGGGGGTGACCAGCGTGACCTCGAGTCCCTCCTTGGCGAGCAACTCGGCGATCACGCCGCCAAGGTAGTAATGGTCGTCGTCGAAGACGACGACGCGCTGACCGCGCGGCCGGGAGCCGGCCATGATGTCGTCCGAGCTCAAAACCTCTGCGCCCTCGGCGATCTCCATGGGTTTGGTGTGCCAGCGACCAACACCGTCGTGGCGCCAGCGCGCGCCGGTGGCGATCACCACGTGATTGAAGTCGTTGTCGATGATGTCGTCGGCGGTCATCTCGCTCTGCATGAAGACATCGACGTTGTCGAGCTTGCGAAGTTGCTGCTCGCGGTAGTCGACCACCCGGATCCAGGCCGACAGGCTCGGCAGCTGCGATTCGCGCGCGACGCGTCCGCCCAGCGCGCGGGTGGCCTCCGCCAGGCTCACGGCGTAGCCACGGTTGCCGAGGGACCGTGCGGCTTCCAGGCCGGCGGGCCCGGCCCCCACCACCAGCACCGTCGAGTCGCTGGACTTGTCGCGGATCTTCTCGGGATGCCAGCCGCGCCGGAATTCCTCACCCATCGTGGGGTTTTGGGTGCATCGAATGGGCGACATGGTGAAGTCGCCGGACACGCAGATATTGCAGCCGATGCACTCGCGGATGTCCTCGAGGTCGCCCGTCTCGATCTTGCGGGGCAGGAACGGGTCGGCGATCGACGGCCTGGCGGCGCCGATCAGATCCAGCACGCCGGTCTTGACCTGGTGCACCATCATGTCCGGCGAGGTGAACCGGCCGACGCCCACCACGGGTTTGGTAGTCAGCGCCTTGAGGCCGCGAACGTAGGGTTCCTGCTCGGCCTCCGGCCCGAACCGTGAGGTGACCGAGTCGTCCTCCCAGCTGCCCAGGACGAAGTCCCACAGGTCGGGGTGCTCGCCGAGCATGCCGATGACGTCCTCGATCTCGGCGCGGGTGATGCCCTCGTCGCCCAGGAGTTCGTCGACCGAGATGCGGCACGCCACCGCGGCCTTGCCGTCACAGACCTCGCGGGTGTCCTCCAGGATTTCGCGCAGCAGCCTGGCCCGGTTCTCGATGCTGCCGCCGTATTCGTCGGTGCGGTTGTTGTAGCGCCGCGACAGGAAGTGGTGCAGGCCGCCGATCGCGTGTCCGGCGTAAACGTAGACGATGTCGTACTCGGCCTGCAGGGAGCGGCGAACCGCCTCGCGATGCCAGTACCTCATGTCGGCGATGTCGGCCTTGGTCATCTCACGGGCCTGGACGGGGTCGTAGTTCCACGACACGACCGGCAGGTTCTGCGGTCCCAGCGGGGCTTCCCGGCTGATCAGGTTCGGCGAGTTCAATCCGTTGTGCGCCAGTTCGATACCGGCCAGCGCGCCGCCCTCGTGGATCTTCTCCGAGATGCGGGTGAGCGCGGGCAGGTCCTGGTCGTCCCACAGCCGCAGTTCGATGAACGGGCCGATGTCGGAGGTGGGGTGGATCTCGACCTGTTCGGTGCAGACCACCGCCCAGCCGCCCTCGGCCTTGACACGACGCATGTACGCCTCGCCGGACGGGTCGCGGTATCCCATTCCGTTGCAGTGCGGCACCTGGTAGAAGCGATTGCGCGCGGTGACCGGCCCGATCTGCACGGGTTCGAAGAGGATGTCGTAGCGGCGGTCTCGCATGTGTCGCTCCTGTGTTCGGGACAGCGGTGTGACTCTTGCTCGCGTGAGCCGGGTCACGTCGGTACAGCTATCGTGCTGCCCCGGATAACCCATGGTCAACTAGTGGTTTCCGGGGTACTGGATCTGTTTTGGCGATGAAGTGGCCTGCCCGCCTTCCGTGCAATGCATCAGATTTTCCGATGTGAATGCTCGGAAAACGATGTTTTACAGCTGTGGGTGTCGCGGGTCACAGTGAGACATCACATCCGCAGCAGAACAGAGGACCACCGTGGAACCACAACAGATTTCAGCGTCCGCCGATCGGGAGACCGCACAGGCCGACCGCGAGATCAAACACCTCAAGAAGACGTTGGGCCGACTCGACATCGTCTTCCTGATCGTCGCCGCGGTGGTGTCGATCGAGACGCTGGGGCAGGTATCCGGATTCGGCGCGGAGACGTTCACCTGGGCGCTGGTGCTGGCCGTGTGCTTCCTGGTGCCCTACGGCCTGATCTTCGCCGAGACCGGGGCGGCGTTCACTGGTGAGGGCGGCGTATACGTCTGGTGCCGAAAGGCTTTCGGGCGGCCGGTGGCCGCCATCGCGTCGCTGCTGACCTGGGTCACCCAGCCCGTCTGGGTGGGCGGTTCGATGGCGTTCATCGCCTCGGAGACGTGGAGCACCTACGTCAGCCCGTTCGACGCCGGGTCGGTCGTCGACTACGCCTTCAAGCTGGTGTTCATCTGGCTCACCGTGCTCGCCGCAATCATCAGCCTGCGGCACGGCAAGTGGATCCCGAACGTCGGCGCCATCCTCAAGATCGCGTTTCTGCTCATCTTCCTGGTGACGACGGCGATCTACGCCGCGCAGCACGGCGTGGCGGGCCTGTCGGTCGGTGACTTCAGCCCGACGGTGGTCGGACTGCTCGGCGTGACGCCGCTGCTGCTGTTCTCCTACCTGGGCTTCGAGTCGGGCAACAGCGCGGCCGGCGAGATGAAGAACCCCGCGCGCGACGTCCCGTTCGCCATTGCGCGGTCGGCGGCCGTCGCCGCGGCGGCCTACCTGCTCCCGATCTTCGCGATCCTGGTCGTGTTGCCCAAAGACGACATCACCGGCATCGGCGGGCTGATGGAGGCCGTTGCCAAGGTGTTCAGCGTCTACGGCGCCGCGGCGCCGGCGATGCTGACCGTCACCGGCGTCATCTTCGCCGTGATCCTGATGACGCAGGGCTCGGCCTGGATGATCATCAGCGACCGGATGCAGGCGATGGCCGCCGCCGACGGCGCGTTCTTCGGCGGCTTCTTCGGCCGGTTCCATCCGCAGCTGGGCACCCCGGTGCGGGTCAACCTGCTCTCCGGTGCGGTGGCGACGGTGTTCTGCCTGGTCGCCATGCAGGTCACCGGGTCGTCGGCGGCCGTCTTCGGGGTGGTGCTGAGCATCTCGATCTCGACGTTCCTGCTGAGCTACGTCATCTCGATCCCGGCGGCGGTGCGTTTGCGCACCCGGTTCCCGGACGTGGTTCGGCCCTTCCGGGTGCCGACCGGCGACACCGGCTTCCGCCTGCTGGGCGCGCTGTGCTTCGCGTGGGTGGCGCTGGGTTCCTGGGTCGCGGTGTTCCCCGGCACGCTGGAGCGCCTGTTCGGGCTGGACTACGACTTCGTCGACACCTGGGGTGTCAGCCAGGCGACGTTCGAGATCTTCACCCTGGGCACCCTGGTCGTGCTGGGCATTCTCGGTGCGCTGGGCTACCTGCGCGCCCGGCCGGTGCGGGCGGAGCGTCCGGACACCGCGCCGCTGGACGACATGGTCCCCGCGATGCCTGGAAAGCAGGGCGCGCAGCTGTAAAGCTGGTACTCCCCGACGCGGTGAGGAGTGCACAGCATGCGCCGACGTCCCGACGTCACCCTCACCCAGCTGCGGTATTTCGTGAAAGCCGCCACCTGTTTGTCCATGACCAAGGCCGCCGACGAGTTGCACATCGCACAGTCGGCGGTCTCGGCCGCCATCAGCCAACTCGAGCAGCAGATCGGCGCGCAGCTGTTCATCCGGCACCGGGCCCGCGGCCTCGCCCTGACCGCGGCCGGCGAGGAGATGCTGCGCGACACCCGCACTCTGCTGGCGCACCTCGACGAGGTGCTCGACACCGCCACCGGCCGCGTCGACCAGGTGCGCGGCACGGTACGGCTGGCCTGCTTCGTCACCCTGACCCCGTTCGTGCTGCCTCGCCTGCTGTCCGACCTCGCAGCGCGCCATCCGGAGCTCGAGGTCGACGTCATCGAGACGCCCGCCGACGCGGTGCGCACGGTGTTGCGCAACGGCACAGCGGAATTGGCGCTCACCTACGATCTGGCCCTCGGCGCCGACGTCGACGTCGAGTATCTCGGCGTCGCGGCGCCCTACGTCGCGCTGCCGCCGGATCATCGGCTGGCGAAACGGAAGTCGATTCGCCTCACCGAGCTCGCCGATGAGCCGATGGTGTTGCTCGACCTCCCGGACAGCCGGGAGTACTTCGAGTCCCTGCTCACCAAAGCCGGTGTGACGCCCAGGATTCGGTACCGCTCAGCCAGCTACGAAGCGGTCCGTGGCCTGGTCGCCCGCGGACACGGCTTCTCGATCCTCAACCAGACGCCTGCGCACCGGGGCACCTACGACGGCGGCGAGGTGAGCGCCGTGGCCATTCGCGACGACCTGCCTGGCCTGCCCGTCGTTCTGGCCCGGCTTCAGTCGGTGCGCACCACCGCACGCGCGCGTGCCGTCGCCGAGGCAGCTCGGGCCATCTTCGCCGACTCGTGACATGTCAGGCCCCGAACTTCGGGATCGTTCGGCCGACAGAGGTTTTCGGGGCTGAGCACGCGCGCGAGGACGGCGTCGTCGACCAGCGCGAAGCGGCGCACCAGGTCCGGGATGGAGGCACCGGTCGCGATGGCCTTGGCGACGAGCGCGGTGGTGGCCTCGTAACCGAGCACGGGGTTGAGCGCGGTGGCGATGCTCGCCGACCCGAGAACCGAATCGCGCATCCGGGTCGGGTTGGCGGTGATTCCGCGGACGCACCGTTCGCCCAGCACCGTCACGGCGGCCGCGAGGTGGTTCAGCGAGGACAACAGGGCGCGGGCGATGATCGGTTCGAACGCGTTGAGCTGCAGCTGGCCGGCCTCGGCGGCCATCGTGACGGTCAGGTCGTTGCCGATCACCTCGAACGCCACCTGGTTGACGACCTCCGGGATGACGGGGTTCACCTTGCCCGGCATGATGCTCGATCCGGCCTGCACGGCGGGCAGGTTGATCTCGCCGAGGCCGGCGCGCGGGCCCGACGACAACAGCCGCAGGTCGTTGCAGATCTTCGACAACTTCACCGCGGCTCGTTTGACCACTCCGGAGAGTTGCACGAACGCGCCGACGTCGGAGGTGGCCTCGACCAGGTCGCCCGCGGTGGTCAGCGGCAGCCCGGTGATCTCGCGCAGCCGCTCGCACACCACGGCCGCGTATTGCGGGTGGGTGTTGAGGCCCGTGCCGATGGCGGTGCCGCCCAGGTTGATCTCGGCGATCAGCGTCGACGCTTCGCCGAGCCGGTCGGCGTCCTCACCGATGGTCACCGCGAACGCCCCGAACTCCTGGCCGAGTGTCATCGGCACCGCATCCTGCAGCTGAGTTCGTCCGAGCTTGAGCATGTCGGCGAACTCGAGCGACTTCGCCGCGCAGTGGTCGGCGAGTTCGCGCAGCGCGCGTTCGAGGGCGCGGGCGCCGATGCCGAGGGCGACCTTCACCGCGGTCGGGTAGACGTCGTTCGTGCTCTGGCCGAGGTTGACGTGTTCGAGCGGGTGAACGATGTCGGACGCGCCGCGCCCGTGACCGAGGATCTCCGCCGCCCGGTTGGCGATCACCTCGTTGGCGTTCATGTTGGTCGACGTTCCGGCGCCGCCCTGGATCTGGTCGACGACGAACTGGTCGTGCAGCCGGCCGGCACGGATCTCGGCACACGCGGCGATGACCGCCTCCGCGGTGTCGACGTCCAGTTGGCCGAGTCGCAGGTTCGCTTCTGCCGCCGCCTGTTTCACCGCGACCAGGGCGATCACCAGGTCCCGCTGTTGCGAGATCGGTGTTCCGCTGATGGGGAAGTTCTGCAGTGCGCGCGCCGTGTGCACGCCGTAGTAGACGTCGGCGGGCACCTCGTGATCGCCAAGCAGGTCGTGCTCGGTGCGGGTAGCGGGTGGCTCGGGATGGGACACCGTCACCGTCCTGTCAGCAGTCTGTGCCGGATGCGGGGGTCGGAGGCGGCGTCGACGACCGTGCCCGCCAGCGCGAGGGCGCCCTCGGCGATGGCCGTTTCCGCGGCGGGCGTGACGGTGGCGGCGGCGAATTCGGGTTGGTGGTTGACCGCGGGCAACGAGTCGATGCCGATGTAGGGATGGATGGCGGGCAGTACCTGGGAGACGTTGCCCATGTCGGTGGACGCGCGCGCCATCATGGTGTCGGGTCCATCGGCGAATCGGCGACCGGCCGCCGTCGCGCGTCGTTCGTAGCACGCGAGAAGGTCTTCGTCGGTGCGGAATTCCGCGTACGGCTTGGATTCCGGGGTCACCGTGAGTTCGGCGCCCGAGGCGAGCGCACCCGCCTCGAAGCACCGCATCACCGTGGGCTCGATGCGGGCCAGTTCCGCGAGCGTCTCCGCGCGGACGTACCACCGCCCTTCGGTGCGTTCGGCGATGGCGTTGGGCGCCTCCCCGCCGCGGGTCATCATGCCGTGCACCCGCACCGAGGCGGGCAGCTGTTGACGAAGCAGTCCGATCGCGACCTGTGCGATGGTGAACGCGTCGGCGGCGTTGATGCCGCGCTCCGGGTAGGCGGCCGCGTGCGCCGACTTGCCGGTGTAGGCGATGTGGCTGTGCGACACGGCAAATGGGCGGGCCCGCGCCACGTCGACCGGTCCCGGATGGACCATCGCCGCGGCGTGCTGTCCGCGGAAACCGTCGCGCTCGAGCAGTTCGATCTTGCCGCCGCCGCCTTCCTCTGCGGGGGTGCCGATCACCGTCAGGGTCAGGCCGAGGTCGTCGACGGCGGGCGCCAGGGCGGACGCCGCACCGACGGTGATGGCCGAGATCAGGTTGTGGCCGCACGCATGGCCGAGGCCGGGCAACGCGTCGTATTCGGCGCACAGCGCGATGTGCAGGTCGCCGGTGCCGATCTGCGCGGTGAACGCGGTGTCCAGGCCGCAGTACCGTTCGCCGACGTCAAACCCGTTGTCCGACAGAACTCCCGCGACGCGGCGCGCCGAGCGTACCTCTTCCCATGCGGTTTCGGGGTGGTCGTAGAGGTCGCGGGACAGCCGGATCAGCTGCGGGTGGGCGGCGGCCACACCGGCGGCCGTGACCGCGTCGATGGTGCTCACTGGTTCCCCGGCACCCCGTAGGAGGGTGCCCGGGTCGGGTCGATGCCGCGGATCCGGTAGTCGTCCTTCTGAGGCTTCCACAGCCGCCACAGCGCGGCCAGATCCGCGACGGGGTCGTCGGCGTGGTCGACCCGCAGGTCGGTCACCGGCCACGGAACATCCTCCACCACAACAAGTCCCGCGGAGTGCACGGGGCCGGCCTCACCGCCGGCGGCCAGCGCTTCGGCCAGGCCGTCGAGCAGGCGCTCCTCGAAAGCGGCCGATCCGCTGCCGGCGTACCCGCTCAGCAGGGCGGTGATCACGCTCTCGTCGTGGAGGAGATTGCCCGCGGCCACCGCTTGGTCGCCCTGCGCGTAGCAATGCACGCCCAGGCTGTTCGGCCCGGAGTGCACCGCGGTGTTACCGAAGTTGTCGACCGCCGCGAGCTGCCGGTAGGCCGGGAACTGCTCGTGCGTCAGGGCAGCTCGCAATGCTGCGTCGGCATCGGCGCCGGCGGCCAGCGCGTCGAGCACCGCCGCGCCGAGCGCGGGGTTGGTGACGTTCTGCGATGCGACCACCCCGACGCCCGCGCGGGCGTGCGCGCAGCGGGACGCGACGGCGGGGCTCGAGGAACTGATCACGATGCCGAAGGCGCCCGTGGCGGGGTCGCGTGCGACGAGCGAGAACGTCATCGGGCGCCCGCCGCTTCGCTGATGACCGCGGTGGCATCGATCTCGACCAGCCACTCGGGGCGCGCGAGCGCCTCGACCACCAGCCCGGTCGAGACCGGGAAGACGCCCTTGAGCCAGCGGCCCATGCTCCGGTAGACGGTCTCGCGGTAGCGGATGTCGGTGAGGTACACGGTGACCTTGACGATGTCGGCCAACGAGCTGCCGGCCTCGTCGAGCAGCATCGCGATGTTGGCCATCGCCTTCTCGGTCTGCGCCGCGACGTCGCCGAGGCCCACCGATTCCCGGGTGTCGAGATCCTGGCCGATCTGCCCGCGCAGGTAGACCACTCCGCCGGCGACGACCGCCTGGCACAGGTCGTTGTCGAGGTTCTGCTCGGGGTAGGTGTCCTTGGTGTTGAAGGGCCGGATCCGCGTGTGGGTTGCCATGGCGGGCGTTCCTTTCTTCAAATGGCCTAGCCGTCGGACGGCTCGGGTGCGGTGTAGGCGAGGTAGCTGCGCTGGATCGCGATCTGGTCGGCGATGTACTTGGCGTCGTGCCACACACCCCAGATGAAACTGGATCCGCGCCGGGACTGCCACGGAAGCCCCAGGAAGTAGACGCCGGGCTCGGCGGAGACGCCGCGCTGGTGATTCGGCTTGCCCGCCTCGTCGAACGCGTCGACCTGCAGCCAGCCGTAGTCGAATTCGAAGCCGACCGCCCAGACGATCGAGGTGATACCGGCGGCGGCGAAGTCGAGTTCACCGACGGGGTCGGTGACACAGTGCGGCATGGGCCCCAGGATCCGGGCCTGCGGCTCCTCGGGCAGGTCGAGGCCGTTGCGGGTGACGTACGCGTCGGCCTCGTCGAGCATGGACAGGTAGTTCGCGTCGCCGCGCTCGATGTTCTCGCGCAGGTCGGGCGCGAAGTGCATGACGCCGTCCCCGTCGAACCCGCCCGCCATGCCGAGAAGCGTGACCCCGTCGGCCGCGAGGGCGCGGAAGTCGACCGTGTGGCCGCCGTGCGCGCCGCTGACTGCGATGGTCACGTGCTCGGCGCCACGCGGCGGCGCCGACATGTCCCAGCGGCCGAGAACGCCGAGCCACCAACAGAAGTCGCGGCCGCGATAGCTTCGCGGGGGCCGGTCGTGCGGCCCCACCGCGAGGTAGACCGGACGGCCCGACTGCCGGAGTTCGTCGGCGATCTGCACCCCCGAGGAGCCTGCGCCGATCACCAGCACAGCGCCGTCGGGCAACTGGTGCGGATTGCGGTATGCGCTGGAATGGATCTGGTGCACGCCGGCGCTCTCGGGCACCACCGGCGGGATGACCGGCTTCTGGAAAGCGCCGGTCGCTGCCACCACGTAGCGGGCGTCGATGGTTCCCTCCGATGTCTCGACATGGAAACCCGTGCGACCATTGCGCTTTCGCACCGAGGTCACCTCGATGCCGGTGCGGATCGGCGCGTCGATCTTCTCGGCGTAGGCGACGAGGTAGTCGGCGACCTGCTCCTTGCCTGCGAACGCGTCGGGTTCGATGCTGAACTCCTGACCGGGAAACCGGTCATGCCAGGCGGGTCCGTTCGCGACCAGCGAGTCCCACCGCCAGGACCGCCACCGCTCCGCGACGCGGTCGCGCTCCACGACAAGGTGCGGGACGCCGTGCAAGCCGAGATGCTCGCTCATCGCGATGCCGGCCTGGCCCGCGCCGACGACGAGAACCTCGGTCTCCTGTGTCGACATCCCAACCTCCAGTGCGTGGACAGAATCGTTCGCTGGTGTCAATGATCGCGGCGCCCTACGCATCTGTACAGTTCATATATTCGATGCACTGCATCGTGAAATCAGATCTATCGGTGCAACTCATCGGCCGCCGAGTGCACGGCGTCGGTCACCGCCACCACGATCGGGCTGTCGAGCTTCCAGCACTGCCAGAACAGCGGCACGTCGAGGTGCACATCGGAGATCCGGACGAACGAGCCCTCCGCGATGGGCGCAGCGGCCAGGCTCACCGGGAACATTCCCCAGCCCAAGCCGGCCCGCACCGCCGACGCGAACCCCTCGGCGGTGGGCACGTAGTGCACCGGCCGGGCGATGCTGCGCCGAAATGCCTTGCGGATCAGCATGTCCTGCAGCGCATCGTCGCGGTTCCAGGCCAGCGACGGCGCGCCGGCGGCGTCGGCCGTGAAGCCGTCGCGCAGATGCCGCTCGGCGTAGCCTGGGCTGGCCACCGGTACGTAACGCATCACCCCGAGCGATGTCACCCGACAGCCCGGCACGGCCGCGCGCTCGGTGGTGACGGCACCCATCACGGTGCCCTCCCGCAGCAACCGGGCGGAATGGTCCTGGTCCTCGATGCGCAGATCGAACAGCACCGTCGGCAGCCGATCGAAGACGGCGGTGAACCAGGTCGCCATCGAGTCGGCGTTGACCGCGATCGCGACCCGCGTCCGGTCCGAGGAGCCGCCGCCCATGTCGGCCAGCGCCTCGGCCTCCAGCATCGCGGTCTGGGCGGCGAGCCGCAGCAGCGGGACCCCGGCCTGTGTCGCGACGGCCGGCTTCTCGCGGCGCACCAGCACCTGGCCGACCCGCTGCTCGAGGGCCTTGATCCGCTGGCTGACCGCCGAGGGCGTGACGTGCAGCCGCTCCGCCGCCGCCTCGAAGGTGCCTTGCTCGATCACCGCGGCGAACGCGGCGAGCTGCTGGCCGTCGATCTGCACATTAGTGATTCTAATGTCAATGAAGAATCATTAGCTGTACTGATCACGAGCGGGTATTTAGCGTCTATGTCATGGACTCGCCCCTGATCGTCGGCTTCCTCGCCTCGTTCACCCTGATCGCCGCGATCGGGGCGCAGAACGCATTCGTGCTACGGCAGGGCATCCGTCGCGAACACGTGCTGCCGGTGGTGGCGTTGTGCACCGTCTCCGACGTCGTGCTGATCGCCGCGGGCATCGCCGGACTCGGAGCGCTGATCAACGCGCACCCCGCCGCCGTCAACGTCGCGAAGTTCGGCGGCGCGCTCTTCCTGTTCTGCTACGCGCTGCTGGCGGCCCGGCGCGCCTGGCGGCCAACGGCGTTGACACCGTCAGAGGCCGCGCCCGCGCGGCTGGCCGAGGTCCTCGTGACGTGCGCGGCGATGACGTTTCTCAACCCGCACGTCTACCTCGACACCGTCGTGCTGCTGGGCACGCTGGCCAACGAGCACCACGACGGCCGCTGGCTCTTCGGCGTCGGCGCCGTCACCGCCAGCGCGGTCTGGTTCGTCAGCCTCGGGTTCGGGGCGCGACGCCTCGCCGGCCTGTTCGCCACCCCGATGACGTGGCGCATCCTCGACGGCCTGATCGCCGCGACGATGATCGGCCTCGGCGTCGCGATGATCGCGACCTGACGTCTACCCCAGCGGGCCGTCGGGCACAGGCGCGTCGCAACGGTCACGGAAGTCGGTGGCCGGCTGCCTGACAGCCCGAAGCTCGTCTCGAACCTGTGGGTTCGCATCGGCATATGCGGCGATTTCCGTGGCCATCTCGTCTCTGGACTTGCCCTTCAGGCCCGTGAAGAAGGCATTCACGTCCGGGTGCGTGAACAGGTAGGTCGACGTTGCCGCGTTGACGCCCGACATCACGCCGGCGAGGTCGGCTGCGGTGCAGTTCGGCGGATCGGCGGCCGCGGTTGCAGCGCTGCCGGCAAGCATCGAGCCGGCGATCATGCCGACGGTGATCACGCTACGGAAGAACATGGTGGCTCCTCGCTCAGGTGGTTTCACAGGGATTGAAAAGGACTGGTTGGCAGGAATGTTTGGGGAAGCTCAACGTGGACCGATACCACCTCCACCGCCGATACCACCTCCGCCGCCGGGTCGACCTGGGCCGCCGATGCCGCCTGGCCCGCCGGGCCGTCCGATGATCACGTCCATGTCCCAGCCGTTGTCGCAGTACCAGGGGTCGGCGCAGTAACTCGGATAAACAGGTCCCGCGACCGGGGCGGTCGGACCACCGCCCCGGACCGAACCCTGGGCGCACACAGTGGCCGCCCCGGCGCTGGTGCACTCCGCCGAGGCCGGCCCGGCGACAGTCACGCCGACGGGCATCAGCGCCACAGCGAGCCCCACTATCAAGCAACGATGTCCGATTCTCACGGCCGCTCCCTCCTACTCGGATGTGCTGACCGTAGATCCCTCATGCGGCGCTGTGTCTTCGATTCGACAATTTGAAACTGCCGGATTCGGATTCGTCCAACGGATATTCACCGTTCGCATTCAGGACCGCGAAGTCTCGCTGAGCAGGCCGCTTACGGTGTTACGCTGCGCTCCACCCGGGGCGAACAAAAGGGGGTTCGACAATGTCTGCCGATTCACAGGATTGGACCAGGCCGGCAGCGATGGCCATTCCCGAAGAGGGCTACTTCGAATTGGAGCGCGGCCGGTACGGACCGGTCTTCCCAAGAACCCCCGCCTGCCACGGCTTCTCGATCATCGCCAAGGTCAAGGAGGGTCGCGAAGACGCCGTACGCGCCTACGGCAAGACCATCGAGGACACCATCAAGGGCAGCCCGGACGCTCTGGCTCCCCTTCGACTGCACTACCTGCGCTGGATCCTGTTCGACGTCGGATCGGGTCTGCACTTCCAGTATCAGGGGATCTTCGACACCGACTTCGACAAGTACACCGAAGACGCCGTGCAACTGTTCAGCCAGACCGGCATCACCACCGTCTTCACCAATCTCGAAGGCTTCCCGGAGGATTGGAAGGAGAACCCGGAGGCGTTCATCAAATTCGTCCGCGACCACCAGGTGCCCAGCTTCCTCGAATACGGCGAGTACCCGTATGTCACCGCCGACGAGATCAAGAAGGCGCTGCGCCTCAAGGCGGCCTTCTCGGACATGCTCGACCAGATGCAATAGCGCGACCAGTGGCGCCATGCTCGAACTCGACGACATTCAGCACATCCTGTTGACCCGCACGCCCGCCATCACCGGGCGATACGAGTTCCTGTCGTTCGACACGGCCGACGGCGGGCGGGCATGGCTTTCCGCACTGCTGGACAAGACACAGTCCGCCGCCGACGCGGTGGCCACCATGGACGCCGCCGAACGCTGGGTCACGCTGGCGTTCACCTGGAATGGGCTGCGCGCGCTGGGCGTGCCCGACGAGTCACTGCAGAGTTTCCCCGAGGAGTTCCGGGCCGGGATGGCCGCGCGGGCCGACATCCTCGGCGACACGGGCGAGGCCGCGCCGGAGAACTGGGTCGGCGGCCTGGCGGGCGAGGATCTGCACGCCATCGCGATCCTGTTCTCCCGCAACGACGAACAGAAGCAGCGCTCGGTCGCCGAGCACGACAAGTTGCTGGCCCGCACCGACGGCGTGCGCAGCATCTCGTTCCTCGACCTCAACGCCACGCCGCCGTTCAACTACGCCCACGACCACTTCGGCTTCCGTGACCGGTTGTCGCAGCCGGTGATCAAGGGCTCCGGCGAGGAACCCACTCCCGGTTCGGGCGCCGCGCTGGAACCCGGTGAGTTCATCCTGGGTTATCCCGACGAGAACGGGCCGGTGGCCAACCTGCCCGAACCCGAGGTGTTGTCCCGCAACGGCAGCTACATGGCATACCGGCGGTTGCAGGAGCACGTCGCGCTGTTCCGCGACTACCTGGCCGAGCACGCCGAGTCGCGCGACGAGCAGGAACTGCTCGCGGCCAAGTTCATGGGCCGTTGGCGCAGCGGCGCGCCGCTGGTGCTCGCGCCGCAGCGGGACGACCCTGACCTCGGCGCGGATCCGATGCGCAACAACGACTTCAACTACAAGGAGATGGACCCGTTCGGCTACGCGTGCCCGCTCGGGTCGCACGCCAGGCGGCTGAACCCGCGCGACACCGGGCATTACATGAACCGCCGCCGGATGATCCGACGCGGCGCCACCTACGGGCAGGCGCTGCCGGACGGCGCCCCCGACGACGGCGTCGACAGGGGCATCGCGGCGTTCATCATCTGCGCCGACCTGGTGCGCCAGTTCGAGTTCGCGCAGAACGTGTGGATCAACGACAAGGCGTTCCACGAACTCGGCAACGAGCACGACCCGATCTGCGGCACCCAGGACGGCACGCTGGACTTCACCGTTCCCAAGCGCCCGATCCGACAGGTGCACAAGGGAATTCCGGCGTTCACCACGCTGCGGGGCGGCGCGTACTTCTTCCTTCCCGGGATGAATGCGATGCGCTACCTGACCACACTCGGCGACTGAAGGATCACCATGCGCGCACGCACCTACAACCAGAGCCACATCGCCAGGCCGCACACCGGTGGCCGTCGCATCAGCATCTACTGGACGTGGAGCTATCCCTGGGAGTCGCAACGGGATCCGGCGGTGATCGAGAACCGGTTCTCCACCATCACCGAGGTCCGCAACGTGGCGTGGCCGTCCTACGAGACACCGGAGTACGACGCCGCGAACTTCCTGCAGGGCATCGCGGGCACGCTGGAACTGTTCCACCGCTCCACGCTGTCGTTCCAGGAGTTGGCCGAGGAGGCGACCGGACACCCCGTCGCAGTCTTCCAACGCATCGACCAGGCCGGCTACCGGCTTCCGATCGACGAGCGGATCCTGGCCGACACCGACACGCTGATGGTGTTCGGCCTGGACCATCTGCTCTCCGAACAGGAGGCCGCGCCCGACGAGGTAGCGGCGATCACGGAATGGCTGAAACGCGAGGGCACCTGTCTGCTGCTGGCCCCTCATCACGACGTCGGTTTCACCGACGACTACGCGCAGCGCCAGGTCGAATACCTGCACCACGGCGACCGCCTGGTCCCCCGCCAACAACGGTTCGGCCAGTACACCCGCTCCCTG
Source organism: Mycolicibacterium moriokaense (assembly GCF_003347205.1). Lineage (GTDB taxonomy): Bacteria > Actinomycetota > Actinomycetes > Mycobacteriales > Mycobacteriaceae > Mycobacterium > Mycobacterium moriokaense_B. The sequence goes on along the minus strand of NZ_QQBJ01000001.1, from coordinate 367,122 downwards.
ATGAGGGCGCTCGACGTGCCGGTGCACAACACCTGGGGGTTGCGGCCCGCGGTTGTCGAGGGCACCAAGGAGATCGCGCCGCTGACCGCATTCCGCGACCTCGATGCCCCGCGACTGCTCGACAACGTCACCACGTTCAACTTCCACCCGCACCTGCCGCACTACGAACTGACCGCGCCCGAGGGCAAGGATCTGGCTGTGCTGGGCCGCCAACGCGTCGACCCGAACCGGCCGCACCCGTTCACCGACGCGGGCAACACCGAGTTCAACGCGCTGATCTGGATGCCGCCGTCCGGAACCCGCGCGGGCGACATCGTGCTCATCGACTCCACGCACTTCACCACGCTTTTCGGCGGCACGGACAGCCTGGAGAATTTGTGGCGCAACCTGGCCACGATGCGATCATGACGTATGCCCGTCAACAGATGCGTCTTCATCACCGGTGCCGCCGCGGGAATCGGCCGCGCCACCGCACTCACCTTCGCCCGCAACGGTTACACCGTCGGCGGCTACGACATCGATGAGTCGGGGCTGACGTCGCTGGCCTCGAATGTCGCGGCCCTCGGCGGCACGGCCGTCACCGGGCACCTCGACGTCACCGACCCCGACGAGATGGCGCTCCGGCTGGGCGAGTTCACCGAGACGACTGGCGGCCGGCTGGACGTGCTGATCAACAACGCGGGTGTGCTGCTCGCGGGCCGCTTCGAGGAGATCGATCTCGCCGCTCAGTTCAAGGAGATCGACATCAACACCAAAGGTGTGATGAACGGGATGCATGCCGCATTCCCCTACCTGAGGGCCACCCCGAATCCCGTTGTCGTCAACCTGGCGTCGGCGTCGGCGATCTACGGCCAGGCCGAACTCGCCACCTACAGCGCCACCAAGTTCTTCGTCCGCGGGCTGACCGAGGCGCTCGACATCGAATGGAACCGCTACGGCATCCGCGTCATCGCGATGTGGCCGCTCTACGTGCAGACCGCGATGACCCACGACGTCAAGACCGGGACCACGGAGTCGCTCGGCATCCGGCTGAGCGCCCAGGACGTCGCCGACGCGATCGTCACCGCGGTCGACCCGTCCGCCGCCCGCAGGCTGATCAACCAGGTGCACTTCCCGGTCGGCGCCCAGACCAAGGCCTCGGCGCTGGTCTCCCGGTTCTTGCCGAACTGGGTGCTGCGTGCGGTCAACAAGCGGTTGGCCGGCCTCTAGCGGGGCTAGCCTTGGCCGATGTCGTTCAGGATGACCGTCGAGGACGTCTTCGTGATCCGCAAACGCGGCGTGGTGGCAACCGGTCGGGTCGAGAGCGGCGTGCTGCGCGTCGGTGACACCGTGCACATCGACGGCGGTCCCGGCGTGCGGGTCGACGCGATCGAGACCTTCCGCAAGGCGATCGACGAAGCGAACGTGGGCGACAACGTCGGGGTGCTCTTCAAGAAGCTCGAGAAGAGCGACATCGCCCGCGGCGCCGTGCTCACCGCAACCGGTGACGCGTCGCCCGTCGCGTTCATCGTCTGAGCATCACTCCTGCATGTCCAGCACGGGCGTCGGGCGGCGGAACGCGCGGGTGACCGCCAACAGCCAGAGGAACCCGAGAGCGAGCCAGATCAGCCCCACCTTCAGCGCCAGGCCGGGAAGGCTGGTCCACAGCCACACCGTCAACCCGAAGCCGACCAGCGGCAGCACCAGGTTGTTGAGTACGTTGCGCTCATTGAGGTCGACGAAGTAGTGCTTGATCACCGACAGGTTGACCGCCGAGAACGCCACCAGCGCACCGAAACTGACGAGCGCGATCAACACCGTGAGATCGATCCACAGCGCCAGCAGCGAGATCACCGACACCACCAGGATGGCGAACACCGGCGTGGCGAAGCGGGTGGAGAGGTAACCGAACACCTTGCGGGGCAGGATGCCGTCACGACCCATCGCGAACAGTATTCGCGACACCGACGCCTGCGACGTCAGCGCCGACCCGACACATCCCGCGACATACGCGGCGGTGAAGAACACGTTCAGGAACTGGCCGCCGGCGGCGAGCATCACGTCGATGGAACCCGAGTCGACGTCGGCGAACTTGTTGGACGGGAACACCAACTGCGAGACGTAGGACAGCCCGAAGTAGATCAACCCGGAGAGCACCGTGGCGATCATGATCGCCTTGGGCACAGTGCGTTCGGCGTCCTTGGCCTCCTCGGACAGCGTCGAGACCGCGTCGAAGCCGAGGAACGACAGGCACAGCAGCGCCGCACCGGTGAACACCGAACCGAAGCCTCCCACCGACCCGTCGCCCGCCAGCGGCGCGAACAGGCTGACGCTGCCCGAACCCGAGATCGACACGATCGACATCACCACGAACACCGCGATGAACAGGAACTGCAACCCGATGATGACGACGTTGGCCCACGACACCGAGACGATGCCCAGGATGTTGAGGATCGTCACCGCTGCGACCGCGATCAGAATCCACACCCACGTCGGCACCGCGGGCAGCGCCGCCCCCATGTAGATGCCGATGACGAGGTAGTTGAGCATCGGCAGGAACAGGTAGTCGAGCAACAGCGACCAGCCGGCCAGGAAGCCGACCGGCGCGCCGAACGACTTCTGGGTGTACGTGTACGCCGATCCGGCCACCGGGTACGCCGCGGACATCCTGGCGTACGACCGCGCGGTGAAAACCATCGCCGCCAGCGTCACCAGGTAGGCCACCGGTACCCGGCCGCCGGTCATCTGCGTGACCAGACCGTAGGTGGTGAACACCGTCAGCGGCACCATGTACACCAGCCCGAACAGCACCAGGGACGGTGTGCCGAGGACGCGAAGGAGGTGCCCCTCCTCCGCGTGCGACCGCGGGATCGTGGAGTCGGCGGGAGCTGTTGACGACATCGGGTTCTCTCCTCTAATCGGTAGCCGAATAGGCCGGCGTGCCACGCAGATACGTGGCGCGAATGTCGATCGCTGGAAGTTCCAGCGCCGCAGTGGTTCTGGGATCGTTGCGCAGCCAGAGCAGGTCCGCTTCGGCGCCGGGGGTCAACCGGCCCCAGCGGTCTTCGGCGAAAGCCTGGTAGGCCACCCCCGCCGTATAGGCGGACAGCGCCCGCTCGACGGGCAGGATCTCCTCGGGCGTCCATCCGCCCTCGGGCTCGCCCTGTTCGGTCTGCCGGGACACCGCGGTCGAGATGCCGTCCAGCGGCGCGCCGGAGGACACCGGCCAGTCGGACCCGAACGCCAACGGCGCGCCGGACTCCGCGATGCTGCGGATCCGGTACTGCTTGTCGGAGCGCTCCTCGCCGAGGCGGGGCACGGTCAGCACCGTCATCAACGCGTCGAGTTGCGCCCACAGCGGCTGCATGTTCGGGATGACCCCCAGTTCGCCGAACCGGCCGATGTCGGCGTCGTCGACCAGTTGGGCGTGCGCGATCACCGGCCTGCGATCCCGAGACCCGTTGCGCTGCACCACATACTCGATCGCGTCCAGCGCCTGGCGCACCGCCGCGTCGCCGATCGCGTGAATGTGGATCTGCAGGCCGAGGTCGTCGACCCGGCGGGCTGCCTCCGCCAGCGAATCGCCTTCCCAGTTTCGTTGCCCGTGGTTGTGCAGCGCCGTGCAGTACGGCTGCAGCAGCGCACCGGTCTCGTTCTCCACGACGCCGTCGGCGAAGAACTTCACCGTCTGGGCGGTCAGCAACGGCGAGCCCGCTTCGTCGACTCGGTTCCGGGCGTCGGCGAAACCCGTTATCTGCGAATCGAAATGGCGGGGGTCGGCGTAGAAGGCGAGGTTGAACCGCACCCCGAGGGCGTCTCGCCGGGCGGCGGCCAGGTAGGTCTCGACATCGGCGGGTTCCACCCACGCGTCCTGCACCCAGGTCACCCCGCGGGACAGGTAGTAGTCGGCGGCGGTGGCCAGCGCCGCCACCCGCACGTCCTGGTCGTGGGCCGGCATCACCGCGGTCATCAGGTCCATCGCGCCCCACTCGCGCAGCGTGCCGAGCACCGAACCGTCCTCCCGGCGCGGGATCTCGCCGAGCACCGGGTCCGGGGTCTGCGCGGTGATGTTGGCGCGTTGCAGCGCAGCGGTGTTGCACCACATGGTGTGGTAGTCCCACGCCCGCAGCACCACCGGCCGGTCGGGCACCGCGGCGTCCAGCCAGCGGGCGTCGAACAACCCGCCGGGCGCCAGGCTGCTCTCGTACGACGCACCGATGATCCACTCGTCGTCCGGGTGCTCGACCGCATATCCCGCTACGGCAGAGACGATTTCGTCGACGGACTTGCACGGCCGCACGGGTGGGCCCGCGAACTCGAGCCCGCCGTAGAGCGGATGAGCGTGACCGTCGCCGAACGACGGCATCAGGAAGCCGCCGTCGAGGTCGACCTCGTCGGCGCCGTTCGCGGCGTCCCTGGCCTCGTCGCCGAGGGCGCGCACCGTTCCGTCGACGACCAGCAGGGCGTCGGTCTCAGCCGCTCCCGTCCAGATGATGCCGCCGGTGAAGATCGTCGCCGTCATTTGATGACGGCCGTCGCGGCGTGGCCGGCACCGTAGGGCCGGTCCGTGTCGACTGGGGCGGTCAGCGCGGTGTAGCTGTCGGGCCTGCGGGTCAGCAGGAACGGGAAGAGTTCGAGCCAGTCGCGCCGCTGGTCGAGGTCGAGGTCGGCGACCAGCACGGCCTCCTCGTCGCGCGGTGCGCTGACCAGCACCCTGCCGTAGGGGTCGGAGATGAACGACGAACCGTAGAACGACAGGGCTCCCTCGTCGCCGGTGCGGTTGGGCACCACCATGAACAGGCCGCTGTTGATCCCGTTGGCCACGATCACCTGCTGCCACAGCGGCTGGGTATCGAACGCGGGGAACTTCGGCTCGGAGCCGATCGCCGTTGGGTAGACGACGATCTCGGCGCCGCCGAGCGAGTAGTTGCGGGCCACCTCGGGGAACCACTCGTCCCAGCAGGTCGGCATGCCGATGCGGGCGTCGAGGCCCTCGGGCTCGTACACCGGGTACGGGTCTGTATCCGCCGGGCCGGCCCGGAAGTAGGTGTCCTCGTAATAGCCCGCGGAGATCGGGATGTGCAGCTTGCGGGTGCGGCCCACCAGTTCGCCGCTCGGCGACACCAGGATCGCGGTGTTGTATCCCAGCCCGTCGGACGCGGGCGCCTTCTCGTACAGCGAGGCGTGCACATGGATGCCGTTGGCGCGGGCGGCCTCCGCGGCCAGCGCAAACGTCGGCCCGTCGGCCAGATCTTCGGCCGCGGCACCGGGATTCGGGCCAGCCGGCACGTCGGCCGGGTAGCGCAGCAGCGTGATCTCGGGCAGGAAGACCAACCGCGCCCCCTCGGCGGCCGCCTGGTCGATGGCCCTCCGAAGCACCCTCGCCAGCTCTTCGGCGTCCTCGCGCCAGCGATGCTGGACCAGGCCGACGCGCAGCGGTGCGCGGTCCGATGCGGTGCTTCGCGACAACGGTTCGGGTGCCGCGGCGGTCACAGTGATCATTCCGCTCCTAAAACGAATGACTTTCGTTTAGTGTGATGGCAGACACACCGATTTGGCAAGAGGTCGAGGGGAGATTTTCATGGGCCGCCCGCCTGTGCCTTTGCTGTCAACCGAGCGCATCGCCGCCGCCGCACTGGATCTCGTGAACACGACCGGCGGCTTCACCATCCCGGAACTGGCCCGGCGGCTGAAGGTCAGCCCGTCGTCCCTCTACAACCACGTGTCCGGGCGCGAGCAGATCGTCGAACTGCTGCGCGAGTCGGCGATGTCCGATGTGGTGCTGCCCGCCGACGACGCCAACCGACCATGGACCGAGACCGTCGCGATCATCATGCGGTCCTACCGGCGCAGCTACGCGCGTTTCCCGCGGCTGATTCCCCTGCTGACCACGCACGCGGTCAACAGCAGCCACGCGTTCACGATGTACAACGCGCTGGCGACGACCTTGAACCGCGCGGGCTTCAGCGACGCCGACACCCTGCGCGTCATCACGCTGATGGACTGCTTCGTGCTGGGGTCGGCGCTGGACCTGGCCGCACCCGTCGAGCCGTGGGAATCGGGTGCGCAGGTAGGTCCCGAACTGGCCGCCGCGCTGGCCACCGGCGGACCCAAACCCGCCCGCGCCGACGACGCCTTCGAATTCGGTCTTGCGGTGGTGTTGCGCGGTCTCGCGCAACTCGCTTCGCACTAGTTAGCTGGCCGCGTACTACGCTCGCGAGGTGCGCAAGGTTTGGACACGGCGACGTTTCCTGGCAGCGACCACAACAGTCGCGGCCGTCGCCGCATGCAGCCCCGACAAACCGGGAGTGGTCGCCAAGGACGGCTCCGTCACGGTCAAGCACCTGTTCGGCGAGACCAAGGTCCCCGCACCGCCCACCCGCGTGGTCAGCGCCGGCTACACCGAACAGGACGACCTGCTCGCCGTCGGCGTGGTGCCGATCGCGGTCACCAACTGGTGGGGCGACCAGCCGTTCGGGGTGTGGCCATGGGCACAGCCCAAGCTCGGCGGCGCGCAACCCGAAGTGCTCGACCTGGCCGACGGGATCCAGATCGACCGGATCGCCGCCCTGAAACCCGACCTCATCGTCGCCACCAACGCCGGCGTCGACCAGGACACCTACAACAAGCTGTCCGCCATCGCGCCGACGATCCCGCAGTCCGGCCAGGACGCCTTCTTCGAGCCGTGGAAACAGCAGGCCGCCGCCATCGGGCAGGCGGTGTTCAAGTTCGACGAGATGGCGGCCCTGGTCAAGGGAGTCGAAGACAAGTTCACCGCGGTGGCCGCCACCGACCAACCGTTCTCCGGCAAGAAGGTGCTGCTGCTGGAAGGCGCGATCGTCGACGACGCGGTACACCTCGTCACCCCGGACTGGCGCACCGAGTTCCTCACCCAGATGGGGTTCGCCATCCCCGACACCGGCGGCGCCACCATCACCCGGGACAAGATGGCCTCGACGCTCGACGCGGCCGACGTCCTGATCTGGACCACCGAGGGCGACGACCAGCAGGCCGCGCTGCTGGCCGACCCGACCATCGCCAAGCTTGCGGCCACCGGCGCCAACCGCAACGTCTTCACCGGCAAGGATCTCGCCGGCGCAATCGCGTTCGCCTCGCCGCTGTCCTATCCGGTGGTCGCCGACCAACTGCCACCCGCGTTGGCCAAGGTGCTCGGCTGACGGTTTGATGACCGGGTGAGCCAACAGAGTCCCGCCAAGGAACAGCACGCGGCGTTCGCTTCGGTGGGATCGGTCTACTATCCCGTGCTCGCCGCGGTGTTCACCGCACTGGTGATCATCTCCAACGTGACCGCGACGAAGGGTGTCGCGTTCGGCCCGATCATCACCGACGGTGGGTTCATCGTCTTTCCCCTCACCTATGTGATCGGCGACGTGCTCTCCGAGGTGTACGGGTTCAAGGCCGCACGGCGGGTGATCTTCCTCGGGTTCGCCATGAACGCGCTTGCCGCACTGGCCTTTTGGATCACCGTCTACCTGCCCGCCGCCGACTTCTACGCCAACCAGGAGCATTTCGAGAACGTCGTCGGCGCGTACACGCAGCTGATCATCGCCGGGCTGGCGGGCTTCATCGTCGGCCAGACCATCAACGCCTGGGTCGTCGTGGCCATCAAGGAGCGCACCAAGGAGAAGCATCTGTGGGCCAGGTTGGTCGGGTCAACGTTCGCAGGCCAACTCGGCGACACGCTGGTGTTCTGCAGCATCGCGGCCAGCGCCATCGGCATCAGCACCTTCGGCGACTTCGCCACCTACACCGCACTGGGTTGGCTGTACAAGACGGCCGTCGAGGTGGTGATGCTGCCGGTGACCTACCGCGTGATCGCCCTCATCAAACGCCGCGAGCCGACCTACGGTCTGTCCACGTGAGGAACAACCCAGCCCGGCTCTGAGGCTTCGGTAAGGCAGCTCTGGCAACCCTCACAGAGCTGCGGCTTTACAACCTACTCGCGGGTAGCTTTGGGGTATGACTGTGATTGCGGATGCAATGGCGATCGGCACAGTCACCGACTACGGCGACGCGGCGCTGCTGCTTCAGTTCGACAGCACCGCGGAGGTATTGGCGTGGCACGACCTCCTGCGCGAAGCCGAGTTGCTCGGCGTCGTGGACATCGTTCCCGCCGCCAGGACGGTGCTGATCAAACTCGACGGGCCGCGCCATCAGCCCATCGCGCGGCAACAACTCGCCAGGTTGCGGCTGGCACCGGAGGCCTTTGCCGAGGCGGTCGCGCCGACGCACGCGCGTGCCGATGTGGTGATCGACGTGGTGTACGACGGGGCGGACCTCGACGAGGTGGCGACGCTGACCGGCCTGACCCCGCGCGACGTCGTCGCGGCGCACACCGCGACCCCGTGGCGGGTCGGGTTCGCCGGTTTCGCACCGGGTTTCGGCTACCTGGTGGGCGGTGACGAACGGTTGGCCGTGCCGCGGAAAGCGGAACCGCGCACCAAGGTCCCTGCCGGTTCGGTCGGCCTGGCGGGCGAGTTCAGCGGCGTGTACCCGCGCGAGTCACCGGGCGGCTGGCAACTCATCGGCCGCACCTCCCGAGACCAGGCCGCGCTGTGGGACGTCGACCGCGAACAGCCCGCGCTGTTGATGCCGGGTCAGTGGGTGCAGTTCCGGGAGGTGACGTCGTGACTTCGACTATGGGGGTGATTCTGGAGGTGTTGCGCACCGGCCCGCTGGCGCTGGTCGAGGACCTCGGCCGGGCGGGCAACGCCCACATCGGCGTCACCCGGTCAGGAGCGGCCGACCGACGGGCGCACAAGCTGGCCAACCGGCTGGTGGCCAACCCCGGCGACCGGGCCACCATCGAGGTGACGTTCGGCGGCTTCAGCGCGAGGGTCCGCGGAGGGGACGTCGCCATCGCGGTGACGGGCGCCGACACCGATCCGGCGGTCAACGGGGTTCCGTTCGGCACCAACAGCATTCACTACGCGCAGGACGGTGAGGTGATCTCGCTCGGCGCGCCGCATTCGGGGCTGCGGTCCTATCTGGCGATCCGCGGCGGCGTCGACGTCGAGCCGGTGCTCGGCTCGCGCAGCTACGACGTGATGTCGGCGCTCGGCCCGCTGCCGCTGCAGCCCGGCGACGTGCTGCCGATCGGCGAGCACGCCGCGGAGTTCCCCGAGCTGGAGCAGGCGCCGGTGGCCGCCATCGAGGAGGACGTCGTCGAACTGTCGGTGGTGCCGGGACCGCGCGATGACTGGTTCACCGACCCCGACGTGCTGGTGCGCACCAACTGGCAGGTCACCAACCGCAGCGACCGGGTCGGGATGCGGCTGGTCGGCATGCCGCTGGAGTATCGCTACGGCGACCGTCAGCTGCCGAGCGAAGGCGCCACCCGCGGAGCAATTCAGGTGCCGCCGAACGGATTTCCAGTGATCCTCGGACCCGACCACCCCGTCACCGGCGGCTATCCGGTGATCGGAGTGGTGATCGACGACGACATCGACCGGATCGCGCAGATCCGCCCGGGGCAGACCGTGCGGCTGCACTGGTCGCGCCCCCGCAGGCCTTTCCACAACGGTTCCTGACCGGGTAGACATGGTGGGGTGTCCAGTGGGGATTCCACCGCTGCCCGCCTGCGCGGGGCGCACACCGCCCGCCTGGTGCACACCGCCGACCTCGACAACGAGTCGCGCGAGGACGCCCGTGGCATGGTCATCGAAGCCTTCGCGGGCGAGTACACCGACGCCGACTGGGAGCATGCGCTCGGCGGAATGCATGCGCTGATCAGCCATCACGGCGCGCTGATCGGTCACGCGGCGGTGGTCCGCCGCCAACTGCTGTACCGCGGTTCGGCGTTGCGATGCGGCTACGTCGAGGGCGTCGCGGTCCGCGAGGAATGGCGCGGCCAGGGTCTGGCGCACGCCCTGATGGACGCCGCCGAGCAGGTGATCCGCGGCGGATATCAACTGGGCGCGCTCAGCGCGTCGGCGGCGGGGCGGTCGATGTATACGACACGTGGCTGGCTGCAATGGCACGGTCCGACGTCGGTGCTGGCGCCGACCGGCGTGCACCGCACCCCCGACGACGACGCGTCGATCTTCGTGCTGCCCGTCTCCGTCGAGTTGGACACCGGCGAAGCCATCACCTGCGATTGGCGCGACGGCGACGTCTGGTGACGGGCGTACGTTGGATGTGGTGACCACACCGCAAGCCTTTCAACCGACCCCGGAATCCTTCGACAAGATGTACCGCGGTGAGCCTGCGATGGAGGGCGCGCCCCGGCCGACAGGCGTGCCGTGGGACATCCGGGCCGCCCAGCCCCGACTGATGGAACTCGAAGCGCTCGGCGGCATCAGGGGCGAGGTGCTCGACATCGGCTGCGGCCTCGGCGACAACGCGATCTTCCTGGCCTCTCGTGGCCACTCGGTGACAGCCCTCGATGGTTCGCCCACGGCGATCGAGCAGGCCCGCAACCGCGCCGCCGAAGCCGGTGTCTCGGTGATCTTCGACGTCGCCGACGCCACCCGGTTGACCGGCTACGACGGCCGGTTCGACACCGTCGTCGACAGCGCGCTGTATCACTGCCTGGACGAAACCGGCAGGCAGGACTACGCCGCCGGCCTGTACCGGGCCACCCGCCCCGGCGCCAGGTGGCACCTGTACTGCTTCTCCGACGGCAACATCAACGGGCTCGTCACGCCGATGCGATCGGTGACGGAGTCCAACATCCGCGACACGCTGACCGCGAATGGTTGGCGTATCGACTTCCTCGGGCCGACAACGTATTTGGCGAATGTCGCAGGGTTCGGCAGTGCGGAGGACGACTTCTCCGAGGCGGTCGCCGAGCAGATGCCGCCCGAGGCACGCGAGCAGATGCGCGACGTCCGCGCCCGGTTCGCGGCGATCGCCGACCTGCTCGACGGCGACCGGGTGCACCTGCCGTTCACTGCCGTGCACGCCCACCGCGTCGACTGACACACCTCACAACGGGCGATCCCCGGCGGTGAGAGATATTTCACCGCCCGGCGGACTGCGATATTGCGAGGCAATGACCGGTTAATCAACTGGAAACACGGACTGCAAACACTGGAGAGATGAGTCAACCCGACTGGGCGCCGCTCACCGGGTTTCGCGTGGCGGTGACTTCCGCCCGCCGCGCCGATGAGCTGGGGGCGTTGCTGCGCAAGCGCGGGGCGAGCGTGACGGCCGCCGCGGCCATCGCGATGGTCCCGCTGCCCGACGACCACGAACTGCGGGTGCACACCGAGGCGCTGATCGACGCGCCCCCCGACATCGTCATCGCGACGACGGGCATCGGCTTTCGCGGGTGGGTCGCCGCCGCCGACGGCTGGGACCTGGCCAACGACCTCATCGCGGCGCTCGGCAAGGCCCGCATCGTGTCGCGCGGCCCGAAGGCGACCGGCGCGCTGCGCGCGGCGGGGCTGCCCGAAGAGTGGTCGCCGGAGTCCGAGTCGTCGCGCGAGCTGCTGCACTATCTGCTCGACGGCGGCGTGTCCGGCAGGCGCATCGCGGTCCAGCTGCACGGCGCCACCGCGGAGTGGGACCCCTTCCCCGAGTTCCTCGACGAGCTGCGCGATGCGGGAGCCGACGTGGTCCCGATCCGGGTGTACCGCTGGCATCCGGCCCCTCGCGACGGCGACTTCGACCAGCTGGTGGCGGGCATCGCCGGCGAGAAGTTCGACGCGGTCAGCTTCACGTCGGCCCCCGCGGTGGCGGCGGTGCTGATGCGCGCGGGCGAGATGGGCCTCGAGGATCGGGTGCTCACCGCGTTGCGCACCAACGTGCACGCCATGTGCGTCGGGCCGGTCACCGCCCGCCCGCTGGTACGCCTCGGCGTGCCCACGTCGGCGCCGGAGCGGATGCGGCTGGGTGCCCTGGCCCGCCACATCACCGACGAACTGCCGATGCTGGGTTCGCGAACCATGCAGGTGGCAGGGCGCCGGCTGGAGATCCGGGGCACCTGCGTGCTGGTCGACGGGGAGGTCAAGGAGCTGTCGCCGGCGGGCATGGCCACCATCCGCGCTCTCGCGCACCGGCCCGGCGCCGTGGTGTGCAGGGCCGATCTGCTGCGCGCGCTGCCCGGCACGGGCAGCGACACCCACGCGGTGGAGACGGCGGTGTTGCGGCTGCGAACGGCGTTGGGGGACAGGAACATCGTGTCGACGGTGGTCAAACGCGGCTACCGACTGCCCGTCGACGAGCCGCTGGCAAGCGCACTATGACCCTTCTGCTGGTCGCCCACGGCACGAGAAAATCACACGGCGTCAAGATGATCGGCGAACTGGCCGGGCGGGTCGCCGATGTGCTGGGCCGTCGGGTGCACGTCGCCTTCGTCGACGTCCTCGGGCCGACTCCGGAGGAGGTGTTGCGCTCGCTACCCGCCGACTCCCCGGTCACCGTGGTCCCGGCGTTTCTGGCCGGCGGCTACCACGTCCGCGTCGATCTGCCCGCCCACGTCGCCGCCAGCGGCCACCCGGCGGTGATCGTCACCGAACCGCTGGGCCCGTGCCCGGGCACGGTGGCTGTGCTCGCGCAGCGGTTGAGCGAATGCGGCTGGCGCCCAGGCGACTCGGTGGTGCTGGCCGCCGCCGGGACGTCGGACGAGCGCGCCCGTTCCGATCTGCGACACACCGCGGCCATGTTGTCGGCGACGATCGGCGACCGCGCCGAGTTGGCATACGCCTCCGGCGGGCCGCACGTCGACGATGTGGTGGCCGAGTTGCGCCGGCGCGGCGCGGCCCGCGTCGTGGTCGCCTCATACCTCTTGGCGGACGGCCTGTTTGCCGACCGGCTCCGCGGCAGCGGCGCTGACCTGGTGGCCGATCCGCTCGGCGAGCATCCCGCGATGGTGCGGCTGATCGCCAACCGGTTCAGGCGCGCCAGGATCCCGCTGCCCGTGTAGCGCCGGGCTAGCAGCCGACCTCGACGACCCCGTCGGCGGTCACCCGCGTCTGGTACACCGGCACCGACACGCTCGCATCGTCCAGGCAACTGCCGTCGTCGAGGTCGAAGGCCTGCTTCTTGATCGGCGACTGCACGACGGCGCGGCCACCGCGATCACCGACGATTCCGCGCGACAGCACCGCCGCACCCGAGAACGGGTCGATGTTGCCGATCGCATGCAGGGTGCCGTCCTCGAGCCGAAACAGCGCCGCCTGCCCGCCGTCGGGCAGCAGCACGCCCACCCCGCGGCACGCAATCAGCCGGTCGTAGGGGCACGCGGCCGTCCACACCTGAACGTCGTTGAGCAGGGTCATGATTCGGCCACCTTTCTCATCGCCGGTCCCATCTCCGGCATGCCGATCGGCACGATTCGGCCTTCGCGTCTGGTGAACGTGACAGTGGGATCGGGCGCGTCGGGCGCGTTGACGAACGAGACGAACCGCGACAGCTTCTCGGGGTCCTCGAGCACGCCCTTCCACTCGCAGGCGTAGCCGGCGACGTGGCGCGCCATCGCCTCCTCGAATTCCTCGGCCAGGCCCAGGGAGTCGTCGCACACCACCTCCCGCAGGTGCTCGAGGCCACCTTCCAGTTGCTCGACCCAGGGCGCGGTGCGCTGCAGCCGGTCGGCGGTGCGGATGTAGAACATCAGGAAGCGGTCGACGTAGCGGACCAGTGTCTGGTCGTCGAGGTCGCCCGCCAGCAGTTGCGCGTGCTTGGGCGTCATGCCGCCGTTGCCGCCGACGTAGAGGTTCCAGCCGTTCTCGGTGGCGATGACGCCGACGTCCTTGCTGCGCGCTTCGGCGCATTCGCGGGCGCACCCCGAGACGCCCATCTTGATCTTGTGCGGCGCGCGCAGCCCCCGGTAGCGCAGTTCGAGGTTGATGGCCATCTGCACGGAGTCCTGCTGGCCGTAGCGGCACCAGTCGCTGCCCACGCAGCTTTTCACCGTGCGCAGCGCCTTGCCGTAGGCGTGGCCGGACTCCATCCCGCCGTCGACGAGGCGGCGCCAGATGTCGGGCAGCTGGTCCACCCTGGCGCCGAACATGTCGATGCGCTGCCCGCCGGTGATCTTGGTGTACAGGTTGAAATCCCGTGCGATCTCGCCGATCAGGATCAGCTGTTCGGGCGTGATGTCGCCGCCGGGCACCCGCGGCACGATCGAGTAGCTGCCGTTGCGCTGGATGTTGGCCAGGAAGTGGTCGTTGCTGTCCTGCAGCGAGGCCTGCTCGCCGTCGAGGATGTGGCAGGAACTCGTCGAGGCCAGAATCGATGCGACCGCGGGTTTGCAGATGTCGCAACCCTTTCCGGTGCCGAACCGGTCGATCAGGCCGGAGAACGTGCGGACCGATGTGGCTGTCACGATCTCGTACAGTTCGGCGCGTGACTGGCTGAAGTGCTCGCACAGCGCCTTGGACTGTTCGACGCCCTCGGCCTCCAGCAACTGCTTGAGCAGCGGCACGCACGACCCGCACGAGGTGCCCGCCTGGGTGCACTTCTTCAGCGCGGGCACGTCGGCGCAGCCATCCGCGATGGCCTCGCTCAGATCGCCCTTCGTGACGTTGTTGCACGAGCATATCTGGGCGCCGGCGGGTAGCGCCCCCACTCCCAAAGCCGTTGCACCACCGTCGTTTCCGGCGGGCGCCAGCAACCCGAGCGGATCTCCGGGCAGTGGTTCGCCGACCATCGGGCGCAGGATGCCGTATGCGGAGGCGTCGCCGACCAGGATCCCGCCGAGCAGCGTCTTCGCGTCATCGGACAGCACCAGCTTGGCGTAGGTCTGATTGACCGCGTCGTTGACGACCACCTCGAGGCAGTCCGGCGTGACGCCCATCGCGTCACCGAAACTCGCCACGTCGACGCCAAGCAGTTTGAGCTTGGTCGACATGTCGGCCTCGCCGAACTCCGCCGTGCCGCCGAGAAGCCGGTCGGCCACCACCTCCGCACTTGTGTAGCCGGGGCCCACCAGCCCGTAGCAGCGCCCCTCGATCGCGGCGACCTCGCCGATGGCGTAGATGCCGCTGTCCTTGGTGGCGCAGGACAGGTCGGTGAGCACACCGCCGCGCTCGGCGACCTCCAGACCCGCTTCGCGCGCCAGTTCGTCTCGGGGACGCACGCCCGCGGCGAAAACGACGACGCCCGCGTCGACGACAGTGCCGTCACTCAAGGTCACGCGGACCGATTCGTCGTTGGCCGACCGACGCACCGGCCGATTGCGTTGCGTCGGCTGGATGGACTCGGTGCCCACACCGGTGTGCACGATGATGCCCAGGTCGCCGATCATCCGGCCGAGCAGCGCGCCGCCGGCCTCGTCGAGTTGCTGGGCCATCAACCGGGGCGCCATCTCGACGACGTGGGCGCGCAGCCCGAACGAGCGCAGCGCGTTGGCTGCCTCCAGGCCGAGCAAACCGCCGCCGATCACCACGCCGGTGGCCGTGTGGCCCGGCGTCTGCGCGCGCAGGGCGCTGGCGCGGATCGCGTCGAGATCGTCGAGGGTGCGGTAGACGTGACAGGGCGGCAGGTCGCGACCCGGCACCGGCGGCACGAAGGCGTAGGACCCGGTGGCAAGCACCAGCGCGTCGTAGCCGATCCGTTCACCGTCGGCGGTGAGGACCACCTGGGCGGCCCGGTCGATGCCCGCGACCCGGGTGGCCAGCCGCAGCCGAACGGCAGCGTCGCCGACATAGTCGGAGCCGGGCAGTGCGAGGCGGGCGCGGTCCCAGTGGTCGGTGTAGCCGGTGAGGCCGACGCGGTCGTAGGCGGCATCGGCTTCCTCGGCCAGCACGGTGATCCGCCAGGTCTCCTCGGTGTCGCGAGCGCGCATGGCTTCGACGAAGCGGTGGCCGACCATTCCGTGGCCGACGACCACGACGTGCCGGACGGCTGTTGAGTCAGGCGTCATGGCCCGAGGCTAAGCAGCCGATATTGCCGCGATGTCGCCTCGTGTGACACGTCCATCACGGTGTCCTCACGGGCTCGAACCCGGTGGTGTGAGCCTGTTCGCCGACGGCGAACGCCCGCGCGGAACATGAGCGTGCTCGACTCAAGTTTTACGTAGTGGTGGACCGGTGTGGTGCCGGTCACGATGAATCAAGGAGTGAACAATGAGCAACCTGACGCTGTGGGCACGTCCCACCTGGAACACCGATCGTTGGGTGCGGGACTTCTTCGGCCCCGCCACCGCCGACGACTGGGCCAAGGACTTCCGGCCCGCCGCCGAGATCGCCAAGGACGGCGACGACGCGGTGCTGCGTCTCGAGCTGCCCGGCGTCGACGTCGACAAGGACGTCAACGTCGAGGTGGACAACGGCAGGCTGGTCGTGCACGGCGAGCGCCGTGACGAGCGGACCGAGGAGAAGGACGGACGCACGCTCAGCGAGGTGCGCTACGGCTCCTTCCGCCGGTCGTTCCGGCTGCCGACCCACGTCACCGGCGACGCGGTATCGGCGTCCTACGACGCCGGCGTGCTGACCGTACGGGTGGCCGGTGCCTACAAGGGCGCCGAGGCGCAGCGCATCGCGATCGACAGCAAGTGACGGCTGAGCCGGGTAACAGCTAGGCCAGGCTGGTGAGCAGATCCGAGGTGTAGAACTGACCTCGGATCTGCCCCACGTCGGGCGGGCCGTCGATGAACACCCACGCATTGGTGGCACCCGACTGGCGCGGGCCGCGCACGGTGACCGTGCCCGTCCCGTTGCCGTCGGTGTTCAACACGGCGCTCGCCACGCCAGGGTCCCCGGGGTTGCATTTCTGCGAGCCGGGCCGCGGGCCCTGGATCAGCCGCACCTCGTATGCGGTGTTCGGGATGCCGATCATCAGGAAGACATCGGCGGACACCGTGGCGCCGTCGGACGAGATGGTCGATGTGCCCGAGCCGAAGCCGTTCGCGCTGACGTAGTGGAGCTTGGTGAAATCGCAGGAGCGGAAATTTGCTCCCAACGGGACCAGCACGCCGCCTGCGGCTTCCGCCGACGCCGTTACAGTTCCCAACCCCGACCCGATCAGCCCGAACACGGCCATAACAATCGTTATGAAGCGCGTCGAAATAATCATTCCGACACCCTATGTGAGGATTCCGCGGTTTTCAGGCGCGTTTACGGCGGAGTTGGTAGCAGAGTCGCCGTTTCGGTGACGGTTCCGGAATCCGGGGTGTCCTCGGTAGTCGACGTCGTGGCCTCGTCCTCGTCAGTGGACGGCCCGACCGGTGGCAGGTCCTGATCGCTGGTTTGCGGGCTCGGTGTGGTGTAGGTCGTCGTGGTCGTCGACGACGTGGTGAAGGTGCTCGACGTGGGACTGCTCGACGGCGTGGTCAGTGTGGCGGGCGGCTCCGACGAGCCGTCCGACGTGCGCATCACCGCGAAGATCAGCACCCCGACCAGCAGCACGGCCGCCGCACCGGCGGCGAAGATCGTGCCGGGCTGGTTGGACCAGTGGCGGGGGTCGTGGTCGGGAGGCACCCGGGCATGCTAGCCGCAGCGGATGACGAGCGCGGCGAGCGCGGCTAGCTCCAGCGGGCCAGGATCTCCTTGGCATGCCCTGCCAGGGCGGCCTGCAGGAACGGGCCGAAGCTGATCCGGGCGACGCCCAGCGGGCCGAACGACGCCGGGTCGGCCTGGTCAGGCATGGCAATGGCATTGACAGGCAACGGCAGCTCGGATGTCAGGCGGCGCAACGTATCCGGCTGGTGCCGCCCCACCGGGTACAGCACGTCCGCGCCCGCCTCGGCGCATTCGACGAGCCTGGCGATCGCCCGCTCGACGCGGTCGGCCTCGTCGCCGTCCTGGCGCAGGAACAGATCGGTGCGCGCGTTGATCACCACGTGCACGTCCGCCGCATCGGCGGCCGCCCGCAAGGCCCCGACGAGTGCGGCGTGCTCGGCGGACGACCGCAACCGGCCGCCCTCGCCGTGCACGGTGTCCTCGATGTTCAACCCGACCGCGCCCGCGTCGAGCAGACCGTCGATCAATCGCGCCGGCGTCTCCCCGTAACCGGACTCGATGTCCACCGACACCGGCACGTCGACCGCATCGGTGATCTGGCCGACCCGCGTCAGCAGTTCGTCGAACGTCATGCCCTCGTTGTCCGCCCTGCCGATCGAGTCCGCGACCGGATGGCTGCCGAGGGTCAGCGCCGCGAAGCCGGCGTCGACGGCGAGGTTCGCCGACCACGCGTCCCACACCGTCGGCAGCACCACCGGGTTGCCCGGCTGATGCAAGCCGAGCAGGGCCGCCGCACGCTCGCGAAGTACATGTGTGTCTGTCATGCGTCCATCATCGCTGGGCGTGACCGGTCTCGCGCCTGATCTGCGTGACCTGGCTACTATCGGTTGTCGTACTGTGATTCGAGACACCCTTCAGCCCAAGGAGGTCTGATGTCGAGTTCTACCGAATTTGCCGAACTGCACGAGTTGATCGGTGGGCTGCGCCGATGCGTGACCTCGTTGGCGTCGCGGTACGGGGACACCCCCGCGATGCGGCGAATCGTCAACGACGCCGAACGCATCCTCAACGACATCGACCGACTCGATATAGACGCCGAGGAGTTGGAGCTCACCCGCGGGGTAACCCGCCAGAAGCCCTCCGCGGAGAAGATCGCGATCCCGGACACCGCCTACGACACCGACTTCTGGCGGAACGTCGATGACGAGGGTGTCGGGGGTCACAACAGGGGCTGAACTAGGCTCTGTCGCACTGCGGAGCACGCAACCGGAGAGGGTTGGAAAACCATAGTGAGCGCACCCACCGCCGATCGACAGGCCAATGGCGTCTTCTCGCCGACCCGCGCTGAGATTCCCCAGCGCACTCTACGCACCGACCGATGGTGGCAGTCACCGCTCATCGTCGACCTCGGCTTCGCGGCGTTCGTGATCTACGCGACGGTGCGGGCGTTTCTGCAGAACAACTACTACGTCGCCGAGTACCACTACCTGACGCCGTTCTACTCCCCCTGCGTCAGCACCGGCTGCGTCCCGGAGGCCAGTCACTTCGGCCAGTTCCTTCCCGACGTGTGGTGGCTGCCGTACGCGGCGCTGACGCTGCCGTTCCTGCTGCTGTTCCGGCTGACCTGCTACTACTACCGCGGCGCCTACTACCGGTCGGTGTGGCAGGCGCCCACCGCCTGCGCCGTCGCCGAGCCGCACGCGAAATACACCGGCGAGACCCGCTTCCCGCTGATCGTGCAGAACACCCACCGGTACTTCTTCTACATCGCGGCGATCATCTCGGTGATCAACACCTACGACGCGATCGTGGCGTTCCAGTCGCCGTCCGGCTTCGGATTCGGGTTGGGCAACGTCATCCTCGTCATCAACGTGATCCTGCTGTGGACCTACACGGTGTCGTGCCACTCGTGCCGCCACGTGGTCGGCGGCCGGCTCAAACACTTCTCCAAACACCCTGTCCGCTACTGGATGTGGACGCAGGTGAGCCGCTTGAACACCCGCCACAAGATGTACGCGTGGATCACCCTCGGCACCCTGATGCTGACCGACTTCTACATCATGCTGGTGGCCAGCGGCACCATCTCTGATCTCAGATTTATTGGCTGACAGCCTTTTTCAACAGCCCAAGGCAAGTGAGGATTCATGACTGCTGAACCCGGCGCCCCTGGCGCAAGCGGCTCATCGGAAGTCGAGAGGCACTCCTACGACGTCGTCGTCATCGGTGCGGGCGGCGCCGGACTGCGCGCGGTGATCGAGGCGCGCGAACGCGGCCAGAAGGTCGCGGTCATCACCAAGTCGCTGTTCGGCAAGGCGCACACGGTGATGGCCGAGGGCGGCTGCGCGGCCTCGATGGGCAACGCCAACCCGAAGGACAACTGGCAGGTGCACTTCCGCGACACCATGCGCGGCGGGAAGTTCCTCAACAACTGGCGGATGGCCGAACTGCACGCCAAGGAAGCCCCCGACCGGGTGTGGGAGCTGGAGACCTACGGCGCGCTGTTCGACCGCACCAAGGACGGCAAGATCAGCCAGCGCAACTTCGGCGGGCACACCTACCCGCGGCTGGCCCACGTCGGTGACCGCACCGGCCTGGAGATCATCCGCACGCTGCAGCAGAAGATCGTCTCGCTGCAGCAGGAGGACAAGGCCGAGTTCGGCGACTACGAGGCCCGCATCAAGGTCTTCCACGAGTGCACCATCACCGATTTGATCAAGGACGGGGACCGCATCGCGGGCGCCTTCGGCTACTGGCGCGAGAACGGCAAGTTCATCCTGTTCGAAACGCCGGCCGT
The DNA here is from genome assembly GCF_003347205.1 of Mycolicibacterium moriokaense. Classification (GTDB taxonomy): domain Bacteria; phylum Actinomycetota; class Actinomycetes; order Mycobacteriales; family Mycobacteriaceae; genus Mycobacterium; species Mycobacterium moriokaense_B. The sequence continues at coordinate 346,983 of NZ_QQBJ01000001.1, read as the reverse complement.
GGTGCTGGCGACCGGCGGGATCGGCAAGTCCTACAAGGTGACGTCGAACTCGTGGGAGTACACCGGCGACGGGCACGCGCTGGCGCTGCGCGCGGGCGCGACGCTGATCAACATGGAGTTCGTCCAGTTCCACCCGACCGGCATGGTCTGGCCGCCGAGCGTGAAGGGCATCCTCGTCACCGAGGGCGTGCGCGGCGACGGCGGCGTGCTGAAGAACTCCGACGGCACCCGGTTCATGTTCGACTACATCCCGCCGGTGTTCAAAGGCCAGTACGCCGAGACCATCGACGAGGCCGACCAGTGGCTCAAGGACAACGACTCCGCTCGCCGCACCCCCGACCTGCTGCCGCGTGACGAGGTGGCCCGCGCGATCAACTCCGAGGTGAAGGCGGGCCGCAACTCGCCGCACGGCGGAGTGTTCCTGGACATCGCGTCGCGGCTGCCCGCCGAGGAGATCAAGCGCCGGCTGCCGTCGATGTACCACCAGTTCATGGAGCTGGCAGAGGTCGACATCACCAAGGAGCCGATGGAAGTCGGGCCGACGTGCCACTACGTGATGGGCGGCGTCGAGGTCGACCCGGACACCGCCGCGGCCACCACCCCCGGCCTGTTCGCGGCGGGTGAGTGCGCGGGCGGCATGCACGGCTCCAACCGGCTCGGCGGCAACTCGCTGTCCGACCTGTTGGTGTTCGGCCGTCGCGCCGGGCTGGGCGCCTCCGACTACGTGCGGGCGCTGGCCGACCGTCCGAAGATCACCGAGGCGGCCATCGACGACGCGATCAAGCTGGCCCTGCACCCCTTCGAGGGGCCGTCGAACGGCGATGCGCCGGAGAACCCGTACACGCTGCAGCTGGATCTGCAGGACACGATGAACAGCCTGGTCGGCATCATCCGCAAGGAGGGCGAGGTCAGCGAGGCGCTGGACAAGCTGACGGCGCTGCGCGAGCGCTACAAGCACGTCAAGGTCGAGGGCCTGCGGGACTTCAACCCCGGCTGGCACCTGGCGATCGATCTGCGCAACATGCTGCTGGTCAGCGAGTGCATCGCCAAGGCCGCGCTGACGCGCACCGAGAGCCGCGGCGGCCACACCCGCGACGACCACCCGGCCATGGAGGCCGACTGGCGCAAGACTCTGCTGGTGTGCCGCACCGAGGGCGAAGCGGTGGTGCCTGACGTCAGTGTGACGAAAGAGGACCAGATTCCGGTACGGCAGGATCTGCTCGACCTGTTCGAGCTGTCCGAACTCGAGAAGTACTTCACCGACGGTGAGCTGGCCGAGCATCCAGAACGGAGCAAGTAGATGGCGTATGCGGCGAACATGCGAGTGTGGCGCGGCGACGACGACGGCGGGTCACTGCAGGACTATTCGGTCGAGGTGAACGAGGGCGAGGTGGTGCTCGACATCATCCACCGCCTGCAGCAGACCCAGACCCCCGATCTGGCCGTGCGATGGAACTGCAAAGCCGGCAAGTGCGGATCGTGCTCGGCGGAGATCAACGGCAGGCCGCGGCTGATGTGCATGACCCGGATGTCGACGTTCGGCCAGGACGAGACCGTGACGGTGACGCCGCTGCGCACCTTCCCGATCGTCCGCGACCTCGTCACCGACGTGTCGTTCAACTACGAGAAGGCCCGCGAGATCCCGTCGTTCACGCCGCCGAAGGACCTGCAGCCGGGCGAGTACCGGATGTCGCAGGAGGACGTGAACCGCAGCCAGGAGTTCCGCAAGTGCATCGAGTGCTACCTGTGCCAGAACACCTGCCACGTGGTGCGCGATCACGAGGAGAACAAGGCCGCCTTCTCCGGCCCGCGCTACCTGATGCGGCAGGCCGAGTTGGACATGCATCCGCTCGACACGCTGGACCGGCGCCCCGAGCAGGCACAGGACGACAACGGCCTCGGCTACTGCAACATCACCAAGTGCTGCACCGAGGTCTGCCCCGAGCACATCAAGATCACTGACAACGCGCTGATCCCGATGAAGGAGCGCGCCGCCGACCGCAAGTACGACCCTGTGGTGTGGCTGGGCAACAAGCTGTTCCGCCGATGAGCGCTTGCGCGAAGAGCAAACAACCCCGATGAGCGTTTGCGCGAAGAGCAAACAACCCCGATGAGCGTTTGCGCGAAGAGCAAACAACCCCGATGAGCGCTTGCGCGAAGAGCAGATAACAGCGTTAATGATCCGGCATCGCGGGTAGCCTTTCGGTAGCGGCCAATCAGCGACGAAAGGCAGCCAGCATGTCAGAATTGCACAGCATCAACGACATTCGCACGGCGATCCGGGAGCTGTCGGCGCGCGCGGATCTCGCCCGCAAAGAAGGCAGGCCCGAGGACGCGGCCGAACTCGAGCAGCGCATCACGGGCTATCGCGAGGAGCTCAGCGAGCGTCCCTAGTCGCCCGCGCGCCGGTCGGTAACGTAACGCAGGACATGTGGATCACGCTCCTGGCGATGGCCGTTGCCGTCAGCCTGGAGCCGTTCCGGGTCGGGATGACCGTCCTGATGATCAACCGGCCCCGACCGCCACTTCAGCTGCTCGCTTTTCTCGCCGGCGGCTTCGTGATGGGCACGTCCGTTGGCGTGGTCGTGCTGTTCATCCTGCGGCCGGCGCTGGGGTCGGTGCATTTCACGCTGCCGCGGGTGCAGATCGCCGTCGGCGCCGTCCTTTTGGTCAACGCCGCCCTGGTGGCCACGGGCGTGGCGTCGGGCAGGCAGGTCACCGGATTGACGGCAGGCGCGTCCGAAAAGTTCGGGCCGCTCGCGTCCCGCGTCAAGCAGCTGGTCAATGGTGGTTCGCTGTGGACCGCGGGCGTCGCAGGCCTCGGTATCGCGCTGCCGTCGGTCGACTATCTCGCCGCGTTGGCGCTCATCGTCGCCTCGGGTGCGGCCGCAGCCATCCAGGTGGGCGCCCTGCTGGCGTTCAACGCGGTGGCGTTCGTGATCGTGGAGATTCCGCTGCTCTGCTACCTGGTGGCACCCGACCGGACACGCGCGACGATGGCGGCCCTGTACGACAGGCTGCGGTCCCGGCGCAGGCGTTACGGCAGCGTCCTGCTGGCCGCGATCGGTTGCGTGCTGCTCGGGGCCGGGTTGGTCGGCCTTTAGCCGTCCAGCCGGGCGAACCGGTCCTGCCGATACTGCTCGACACAGGCCGCGCGCCGAATCTTGCCGCTGGTCGTGGTGGGAATCGACCCCGGCGGTACCAGGACGAGGTCCCCGACGTTCAAGCCGTGTGCGTTGGAGATCGCGGACGTGACCTCGCCCTTGACCTCGCCGAGCCGGCGCGTGGCCTCAGCGGTGGAGTCCTCGTGCTTATTCAGCTCGATGACGGTGACCAGCTTCTCGGTGCTGTCCAGCGGCACCGAAATCGCCGCCACCCGGCCGCGCGTGATCTCGTGGACCGTCGCCTCGATGTCCTCGGGGTGGTAGTTGCGGCCCCGGATGATCAGCAGATCCTTGATCCGGCCGACGATGAAGAGCTCGCCCTCGGAGAGGAAGCCCAGGTCGCCGGTGCGCAGCCAGGGCCCGGCCGGTGTGCCGGGCGACGGGTGGGCGAGCGTGGCGCCGAAGCAGCGCTGCTCCTGCGGCGGCTTGCGCCAGTAGCCCTCGGCGACGTTGTCGCCGTGCACCCAGATTTCGCCGACGACGTCCGGCGGGCATTCACGGCGTGTGTCGCCGTCGACGATCCGCAGCATCGGCGATTGCGGAACGCGATATTTGACGAGCGGCGTGCCGGTGCCGCCGGAACACCGCCTGGCGCGGCCCACGGACAGTTCGTCGACGTCGAAGCGCGCCGCGGGCGAGGTCTCACTCCACGTCCCGGTCGCCACGAAGACCGTCGCCTCCGCCAATCCGTACGACGGCCGCATCATGTGGTCGCGAAAGTTGAAGTGCGCGAACCGGTCGACGAAGCGTCGCAGGGTGGCCGGCTCGACGCGTTCGGCGCCGCTGATGATGCCCAGCACGCCGCCGAGGTCGAGCCCGGCCAGATCGGCGTCGGCCGTTTTACGCGCGGCCAGCTCGAAGGCGAAGTTCGGGGCCGACGACCACGTATTCGAACTGCCGGCCAGCGCCTGCAACCACCGGGCCGGCCTTTCCAGGAAGGCCACCGGGTTGGACAACTCGGCCTGAAAACCCCCGAGGATCGGCGCACACACCCCCAGCACCAAACCCATGTCGTGATAGAACGGCAGCCACGACACGATCGTGAGATCGGATGGGAGCGTGACGCCGGATTCGGCGAAAAAGCTGCGCATCAGCTGCTCGAAATTCACCTGGAGGTTGCGGTGCGACAGCATCACCCCGGTAGGTGTGCGGGTGGAACCCGAGCTGTATTGCAAATACGCGGTGCTCGGCGGCTCGGCCATCTCGACGGCTGGTCCGCCCTCGGCGTCCAGGCTCAACGAGTCGATCTCGATGATCTTGGCAGCGGTGTCCATCCGCGACCGATCGACGTAATCGCCGACGTCGTCGGCAACCCCGGATGTGGTGAGCACAACCGAGGGCGACGTGTCCGCGACCACCGCGTCCACCCGCTCGTAGCTCGCGCCGCGATGCGGCAACGGCAGCGGCACGGCCACCAGCCCCGCCTGCAGGGACCCCAGGAAGGCCAAGATGTAGTCGAGGCCTTGCGGGGCCAGGATCACCGCTCTGTCGCCGACCGACCCGTGGGCGCGGATTTCGCGCGCCACGTTGAGGGTGCGGCGGGACAATTGCGCCCACGTGACACTCTCGGGGATGCCCACCCAGTCCTTCTCGTAGTCGGTGAAGGTGAACGCGACGTCGTGCGGGCGCAGGCTGGCGCGTCCATGGAGCATCGAGAGAATGGACGGTGCAGGCGAAGTCGTCACGCCGTCAGCCGCCGCTGTGGTTCAGCACGTACTGCATCCCGGCCAGCAGTTGCGACACCGGGTCGGCGCCACCGCCGAAGGCGGCCTGCGTGGCGGGTGCGGTGACGGCCGCGGGGTCGTAGCCGTTGACCGGATCCACGGTGATCGGAGCGGTCAACGGATCGTCGTTTCGTGAATACCCCGCGTCCACCATCGGTTTGAGCACCCCGTCGAGCCGATTGAGGGTGTTTTCGTCCACCCCGAGGTACTTGAAGGGCAGCACCAGCGGAAGGTGCTGCTCCGGAATCAGATACGTCGTCGTCTTCGCGCCCTTGGAGTTGACCGTTGTCCTGATGTTCTGGGCGGGCACCATGCTGGGCTTGGTGAACGCCACCGCGGTGTGACCCGTCGCGAGGCCGATGACCGCATTGGCCAGCGCCATCCAGTTGTCCGGCCGGTCCGGCCAGTCGGCGATGCTGTCATACGCGGAGACGAACTCGTAGGTGTCGTACTGGCTTTCCACCGGTGGCGGGATGCGGTAGTCGAGCGAGGGCACGACACTGCCGACGGGAAACATCTGGGTCAGAAAGCTTTCGCCGAACGCGTGCTTGCCGACCGGGTCGCCGTACATCGCGAAGCTCAGTTGATCCCGCGGCGGCGCGGTCGGATCGTCGGCGAGCTTGGCCTGCACGGCATTGAGCACCATCGCGCCCTCGGACAGACCGATCGCGGTGCCGGGACCTCCGTTGCGAATCGCCGCCTCGAGATTGCCCTCGCCCTCGTCGACCGACTCGCCGATGCTGGGGCCGTCGACACCCAGGCCCGCGAAGTTGTCGTCCAGCCTGCCGATGCCGGGGAACAGTCGCTCCAGGGTGTGGCCCTGAACCTGGCCCGCGGGATAGTTCACGATCTGGCGGTCCAGGCCGGGGAACCAGTCAGCGCCCGTGCGCATGATGTATTCGTCGTAGGGGATTCCAAGCACGTGTGCGCCGCCCAGCGCATAGCCCTTCCCCGGTGTGCCGAGGGGCGGCGGCCCGTCGCCGGCAGCGCCGTGCTCCGGCGTCCAGCCGGCGTCGGAATCATCGGCCACCGCGATCCCGGACCCGAAATACCCTGCTGCGCCAACGGAAATCAGTGCAGTGACCACTGCGAGTAGCCTCCGCATCCCTGCTCCCGCCTGCTGGCTACGCGTCCCTTCCGATCGCGACATTACTCTGCCCGCCCCACGACTGCCTGCGGCGCGGGATGGCGCGGCGGCCCGCTGAGCCGGGACGGCCACCAGTTCGCGCGCCCGACCAAGGTGGCCATCGCGGGCACCGTGACGGTGCGGACCAGGAAGGTGTCGAGCAGCACTCCGACACCGATCAGGAAACCACCCTGGACCACGGTGGTGATGCTGGAGAACAGCAGCCCGCACATCGATGCGGCGAAGATCAGACCGGCCGCGGTGATCACGCCTCCCGTCGACCCGAGGGTGCGGATGACGCCGTAGCGCATGCCGTGTGGGGACTCGTCGCGCATCCGCGACACGAACAGCAGGTTGTAGTCCGCGCCCACTGCGACCAACACCACGAAGGCCAGCGGGGGCACGCTCCAGTGCAGTTGCTGACCGAGTAGGTATTGAAACGTCAGGACGCTGATGCCCAGCGCCGCGAAGTACGAGATGACCACGGAGGCAACCAGATAGAGCGGCGCGATGATCGCGCGCAGCAGGGCCATCAGGATCAGCAGGACGACGATCAGGGTCACCACGATGATGAAGCGGATGTCGTGCTCGTAATAGTCGCGGGTATCGCGCAGCGCGGCGGGAAATCCGCCCACCGATATCGTGGCGTCCGCCAGTTGGGTGTTCGGTTGGGCGCTGCGGGCCGCGTCGCTGATGGCATTGACCTGGTCCATCGCCTCGGCACTGAACGGATTGAGCGTGGTCTGCACCAGGTAGCGGGCGGTGTGCCCGTCGGGCGAGATGAAGATCTTCGCGGCGGCCTTGAACTGGTCGAGTTGCAGAATCTGGGCGGGCAGGTTGAAGCCGGCCATCGACGGGTCCGCCGCGTCGTCGCGCATCGCCAGTAGGAACGCCGCCGCCTCATCGAGTCCGGCACCCATCAGCTTGACCTGGCCGACCAGTTGGTCCACCCCGCCGGCGACCTGCCGGCTCCCGTCGGCCAGCCGATTGGCGCCCTGCTTGACCTGCGTCAGACCCGCCTGAAGCCCGCCGGGTTTGTCGAGTCCCATGCTTCGCACCGCCGAGCTGAACTGTGCCAGCGTGTCGTTGAGCTGCTTGACCGTCGCGTTGAGCGTCTGCTTGTCCCCGAATCCCTGAAGCTGGCCGGCCAGCGTGTTGATCTGGTTGACCTGTCCGTTGTCCCGGGCGTCCATCAGCTTCTGGAACTGGGCTCGGGTTTCGGCGCACGACGGGTTGGCATCGCAGACCGCGTTGCCGTTCAGCGCCGCAAGCACCGGGCCGATCCAGGCGAACATGTCCCTGACGGCCGAGAAGTTCACGCCCATGGCATTGCCCAGCGCGTTGATGCTGGCCACCAGTTGGGCAGCGGTCTCCACCTGCTTGACCAACTTGTCTCCGCCGAACTGGCTTCGCATCGTGTTCAACGCGTCGATCAGCCGCTGCAGACTCGGCGCGACCTTGTTGATCTGCACTCGCACGTCGGCCAGGTTGTCGGCCAGCGTCCCGGCCCCGCTCGACAGCCGGTTGAGATCCTTGCCGCTGTCGGTGATCACGGCCGATCCGGCGGCCATCCGGTCCCCCACGACACCCGCCTGGTAGGTGGCCCGGAATTCCTGCGGCACGACGCCGGTGGGCCGGGTGAGACCGCTGACCAGACCGATGTTCGGCAGTTGGCTGACCCGCTGCGCCATCTGCTCGAGATCGGCGAGGGCCTGCGGGGTGCGCAGGTCGCGCGGCGACTGAACGAGGATGTACTCCGGGACCGCCTGGCTGACGGGGAAATGCTTTTCCAGTGCGGCATACCCGATCGAACTGGAAACCGACGGGCCGAGGGCTTTGCGATCGTCGTAGTTGTAGCGCACCAGGCTCGCGGCGCCGGCGAGCAGAGCGAGCACCAGCACGCTGGCAACCAGATGGGTTTTCGGCCGCCGCACGATGCGGATTCCCGACCGCCGCCAAAACCGGGCGGTCAATTCGCGTCGCGGCCTGATCCACCCGCGCGGCCCGGCCAACACGAGAATGGCGGGCAGCAGCGTCATCGCGGCCAGGTATGCCACCCCCACCCCGATCGCCGAGGACACGCCGGCGGTGGAGAACACCCCCATCTTGGCGAAGCTGATCCCGAGGAAGGTGATGCCCACGGTCGCGGCGGATGCGGTGATCACTTTCCCGATCGAGAACATCGCCCGCCTGACCGCCTCGTCGGAATCCGCCCCCTGCCGCAAATAGTCGTGATAGCGGCTGATCAGAAACACCGCGTAATCCGTTCCCGCGCCGGCCATGATGGCGCTGAGCAGGATGATGCCCTGATTCGAGACACCGAGTCCGGACAGTTGGGACACGCCCGCCACGACCGCCTGCGCGGTGACGAAGGACGTCCCGATCGCCGCCAACGGCACCAGCATGGTGATCGGGTTGCGGTACACCACCAGCAGGACGAGCAGCACCAGGACGGCGATCGCGATCTCGATGGGCATCCGGTCCTGCTGGCCCGCGACGGTCAGATCGGCGACCGTCGCCGCAGGTCCGGTGACATACACCGCGAGCGGGCCGTCGGTACGCGACTGGTGTGCGACGAGGTCGGCGACGCGGTTGAAGGACGCGTAGGCGCGCGGCGTGCCCAACTCGCCGGCGAGGCCGACCGGCAGCACCCAGGTCGTCCTGTCCTTGCTGGTCAAAAATGGGCGTAACTGCGGTGTGGTGAAGAAGTCCTGGACCATCACGACGTCGGTCGCGTCGTCGCGCAGCGTGTCGACCACCTTGCGGTACGTCGCTTCGTCGGCGGGCTTGAGACCCTTGTCGTTGATGAAGGCGACCACGAGCAGGTTGTCCGAACCGGATTCGTGGAACGCCTCGGTCATCTGGCGGGCGGCGACGCTCGACGGGGCGTCACTGGGCAGGATGGCCAGCGGATGCCGCTGGGCCATCTCGTCGAGGCTGGGAAACGTCACCGGAAGGGCCACCGCGATCGCGATCCAGACCCCGATCACCGCCCAGGGCCAGCGCACCACAAGATCGGCTAGCCGTCGCATGTCGCCATCACCTCGGTTTCGTTTCGTGGCTAGGCCACACGCCCCCAGTGCCCGCTGTCAGCAACCTGGGCGGCGACGGACTTCATCGCCGTCATGTAGCGGGCCACGGATTTTCTGGCGACCGGGTTGTCGGGATGCATGATCGCCATCACCGTGCCTTCGCCGTACCGAAATGTGTAAATCGTCAATTGATAGGAAAAACGACCGTCGGGATAGATGCCGATATTGTTCGCAAGGCCCATGTCGGCCGCCGCCAGAATGGCGTTGAGCGGGGCCGCGCCGCCATGCAAGAAGTTCGACACCGGAAAGTTCGGCTCCGGCCATTTCAACGCAGGCGACAATTCCAACACGCGGTAATAGGGCACCTTCGCCATATCCAGCGCCGAGTCGAAGGACGCCTGAGCCGCCCAGGCGGCATCGCCGAACGAGGCCGCGCCGATCGGCACCACGATCGGGATCAGGCCGGTGAACCAGCCCTGCGTCATGAAGTTGTCCGTCGCGGTGCGGGAGTCCCTCGGGGTGAGCCCGTAATACGTCAGCGCCCCCGTGAACTCGTGCTCCACCTGTGCCAAACAGGCAAACAATCCGCCGACAAACCGCGCACCTGCCGCCGTGCAGGCCGCCTCGAAGCGTTCGGTCTGTGCCGGATCCATCAGGGTTTCCGAGGTCATGCCGCTTTTGCACGACTCGAGGGGATTGCCCAGTGGCAGCGGGAATTCGGGAAAGCCACCGCCGTTTTCCTCGGCGAACTCGACCCACGCCCGCACCCCCGGTGACTGCGCAGTTAACTCCGAGGTCTGTTCGCGCTCGCGGACGCAGAACTCGTCGAAACTGCCGGCATCGGGAAGCGCGAGGCCTTCGCCGCCACCGCTCAGCGCCGAGTACATTCCGTTGGCTTCCAGCATCGTGGTGCCGATCAGCGTGGCGTCCCCGTGCACATGGTCCATTGCGGCGAAGAAGGTGAAGTGGTGCTCGTTCTGGATTATTCCGAAGGTAAAACAGCCCCACTCCAACGGATTCGGAATGCCGACGACATGAGCGTGGATCTCCTCGACCGCCATGTGGCCCTGATCGACCGGCACGAATTCGATGTCCGCCGGGTCCTCGATGGCGTGCCGGACGAAATCTCCGTCCTCGGTCGGGGAGAACCAACTGCGGAACGTGTCGTGTCGACGTAGGTAGGCGTTGACGGCATGATCCATGGCCGCGATATCGCATTCGCCTGCCACGTCACAGCTGGCGATGATCTGCCGGGAGAAGGTCAATCCGGCGGCAGTCCGTTCGCTGTAGTTACGAAGGTGCTGCCATTGCATATAGCTGATGGGAACTGAACTGACCGGCGCCCGTCGAGCCTTTTCGGCCGCGGCTTGCGTCGGATGCCATGAGGTGACCGATCCAGGCTTGAGCGGCCATTCATCAAGTGCGCCAACGGTTATCTTCCCAATGCGCAATGCCCGGTCCTCCCCACTGGATGGCAGGGGATCAACATACTCTTCGGTCGGCGGCGATCGCTCGCAGTCGCGAGAACCATGGGCCCGAACGCCTCGCGCCGCACAGGTCCGCGTGCAATAGTTTTACCTCGGCGTTGATTTGAGCACGCCCGACACATCCTCGTGGATCACGTTCTGACCGTCGGGCAGGGGGCAAGGAGGACAGCCGCATGGGATCGTCCCAAAAGCCCTCCGAGCAGACCTCCCGATTTGCCATCGTCGGCTATGCGGCGCGTTTTCCGGGCGCTCGGGACGCCGATGAGTTCTGGGACTTGTTGCGGGAGGGGCGCGACACTGTCACGGAGGTCCCCGCGGACCGCTGGGACGCCGACGAGTTCTTCGACCCGCAGCCCGGCGCTCCGGGCAAGGTGGTGACCCGCCGGGCGGGCTTCGTCGACGACGTGGCGGGATTCGACGCGCCGTTCTTCGGAATGTCCACCCGCGAGGCGCGGTTGATGGACCCGCAGCATCGGCTCCTGCTGGAGACGGCCTGGCGCGCGGTGGAGCACTCGGGCACCGCGCCAACGGCGTTGGCCAACAGCAACACCGGCGTGTTCGTGGGCCTGGCCACGCACGACTACCTGGGAATGGCGTCCGACCAGCTGACATACCCCGAAATCGAGGCCTACATGGCCATCGGCACCTCCAACGCGGCCGCGGCGGGGCGGATCAGCTACCGGTTGGGGCTACAGGGCCCGGCCGTCGCCGTCGACACGGCGTGCAGTTCGTCGCTGGTGGCCATCCATCAGGCGTGCCAGGCGCTGCGACTCGGCGAATGCGACCTCGCGCTGGCCGGCGGCGCGAACGTGCTGCTCACCCCGGCGACCATGATCACGTTCTCCAGCGCGCACATGCTGGCGCCCGACGGGCGGTGCAAGACGTTCGACGCGGCCGCCGACGGCTACGTGCGCGGCGAGGGGTGCGGCGTCATCGTCGTCAAGCGACTCGAGGACGCGATCCGCGACGGCGACCGGATCCGGGCCGTCATCCGCGGCAGCGCGATCAACCAGGACGGGGCGTCCGGGGGCCTGACGGTGCCCAACGGGGTTGCCCAGCAACGGGTCATCGCCGACGCGCTGAAGCGCGCCGGCCTCCGGCCGCGCGACGTCGACTACCTGGAGGCCCACGGCACCGGGACGTCGCTGGGCGACCCGATCGAGGCGCAGGCCGCGGGCGCGGCGCTCGGCGGCGGACGCGAATCGGGCCGACCGCTGCTGATGGGCTCGGTGAAGACGAACATCGGACACCTGGAAGCGGCCGCAGGAATCGCGGGCGTCATCAAGGTCGTCCTGTCGCTGGAACACGCGACCCTGCCCAAGCACCTGCACTTCGACAACCCGTCGCCCCACATTCCCTGGGACCGGCTCGCGGTGCAGGTCGTCAGGGAGCCGACCGCATGGGAACGCAACGGCAGACCGCGTGTCGCGGGGGTCAGCTCGTTCGGGTTCGCCGGGACGAACGCCCACGTCATCCTCGAGGAGGCGCCCGAACCCGCGGCACGGCGCGCAGCACCGGCGGATCCGGTCGAGGCACCCCGAGAGAACGAGTTCAGCGTTCTACCGCTTTCGGCGCGCACACCCGCCGCCCTGGTGCTCCTCGCCAAGGAGTACCGCAGCTGGTGGGTCGACCACCCGGAGGCCACCCTGTCGGACGTCTGCTTCACCGCGGGGGCGGGGCGGGCGCACCTGGAGCACCGGGCCGCGATGGTGGTCAATTCGAGGGGGGCCGCCATCGAACTGCTCGGCGCCCTGGCCGACGACCGGCCGTCGCCCGGACTCGTCCGCGGCGAATCGCACGACACACCGAAGACCGCGTGGCTCTTCACCGGTCAGGGCAGCCAGTACCCGGGCATGGCCCGCGAGTTGTTCGACTCCGAGCCGGTGTTCGCCGAGACGCTCGAACGCTGCGCGGCGGCGGTTGCCGACATACTCGACAGGCCGCTGCTGGACGTGATCTTCGATGTCGACGCGCCGAACGGTGAAGAACCGCTCAGGCACACCACCTACGCCCAGCCCGCCTTGTTCGCCGTCGAGATGGGTCTGGCCCGGCTCTGGCAGTCGTGGGGCTTCGAGCCCGACGTGGTGGCCGGCCACAGCGTCGGCCAGTATGCGGCGGCCTGCGTCGCCGGCGTGTTCGGTCTCACCGACGGCGCGCTGCTGACCGCCGAGCGCGGCAGGCTCTTCGGTAGCCTGCCCGCCGGCGGCCGCATGGTCGCGGCGTTCACCGCCGCCGAGCGGGTCGAGGGGCTGACCGACGAGTTCCCGAGTCTGTCGATCGCCGCCTACAACGGCGCCAACACGGTGCTGTCGGGGCCCTCCGCAGATCTGGACCGGGCGGTGGCGAGGTTGACGGCCGACGGTGTCCGGTGCGACCGGCTCGACACCAGCCACGCATTCCACTCGGCACTGCTGGACCCGATCCTCGAGGAATTCGAGTCGTACGCGGCGCGATTCGATTACGCAGCACCGCAACGAATTCTGATCGACAACCGCACCGGCGGCGCACTCGGCGCGAGCGTCCGACTCGACGGCACCTATTGGCGCAGGCATGCCCGCCAACCGGTGCAGTTCGCCGAGACGGTGCGCACACTCGCGGATCTCAACTGCAGAGTCCTGCTCGAGGTCGGCCCGCAACCGGTGCTCACCGCCGCGGCCCTGCGGGCATGGCCCGACCCGGACACCGCGCCACGGGTGATCGCGTCCCTGCGTCGCAACACCGCCGACCACCGCCAGATCATCGAAGCCGTCGCCGACGCCTACGTCGCGGGCCACGTGCCCGACTTCCGGGCGTTGCGGCGAAACCCTGACCGCAAGCTCGACCTGCCCACCTACCCGTTCGAGCACCGCCGGTACTGGTTCAGCGATGATCGGCAGGACGATCGGCAGGAACCTCAGCAGTATTCCGGCGGAGCGCGTACCGAGGCCGTCCGCCTCCTCGAGGACGGCCGGATCGACGAACTCGCGGCCCTGATCGACGGGGCGGTCGGCGACCGTCGGACCATCGACGTGCTGACCAAGCTTGCCGCACAGCACAACCAACAGCGCACAACAGAGTCGATCTCGAACGATCGCTACGAATTCCGCTGGGAGACATCCGCGGCGGCGATCCCCGAGGAAGCCGTCGAGGCAACCACGTGGATTCTCGTCGGCGACGACGCCGGAGCAACCTCTCGACTCGCTGATGTGCTGACCGCACGTGGCCACCGGCATCGGCTCGTCGGGTTGCCCGCGTCCGACACAGACGAAGCGACGCTGGCAGAAGCGTTGCGGGCCGCGGCGGCAGACGAGGCGACGCTGCGCATCGTGCATGTGGCGGCGGTCGGGGCCGAGACCGGGGCGTCGATGCAGTCCCTGTTGCGGATGCAGCACCGAATCCTCGGCGGAACGCGGCGACTGTTCCGTGCCGCGGTCGCGGCGGGACTGCGCAGGCCCATCTGGGTGGTGACCAGGGGTGCGCAACGAGTCACCGAATCGGACGCCGTGTTGCCGGAGCAGGGCTGCCTGTGGGGCTTCGGACGCGCCGCGGCGCTGGAGCTTCCGCAGGTGTGGGGCGGCCTGGTGGACCTGCCGGCCGACGGCGGGGGCGACGCAGCCGATCTGTGGTCCCTGTTCGTCGATCGGGTCGCGGCGCAGGGCGACTCGGCGGTCAGGGAAGACCAGATCGCGTTGCGCGGTCAGACGGTCTACGTTCCCCGGCTGGTTCGACGGGACGGGCCACCGAGCGCCACGCCGCTCGAACTGCGTTCCGACGCAACTTATCTGGTGACCGGCGGGCTGGGAGCGATGGGGCTGGAGATCGCCGGATACCTGGCCGCGCACGGCGCCAAACACGTCGTGATGACCAGCCGAAGCGCGCCCAGCGACGCTGCGCAACAACGCATCGACGCGCTCGGCGAGCAGTACGGCTGCGAACTGCGGGTCGTCCGCGCCGACGTCGCCGACGCGCACGCCGTCGCGCGCCTGTTGGCCACCGTGGCTGCCGAAATGCCGCCGCTGGCCGGCATCGTGCACGCCGCGGGCGAGATGGACACCACCCCGCTGAACAACGCGGACGACACCGAAGTCGATCGCGTCTTCGCCGGGAAGGTCTGGGGTGCTCGGCATTTGAGTGAGGCCGCCGCCGACCTGGAACTCGACTTCTTCCTCAGCACATCCTCGATCGCCTCGGTGTGGGGTGGATTCGGGCAGACCGCCTACAGCGCGGCGAACGCCTTCCTCGACGGGCTGTCCTGGCGGCTGCGCGACAAGGGTGTGGCGGCGACCAGCGTCAACTTCGGTCCCTGGTCGGTCGGCATGGCCGACGCAGAGTCCCGTGCCCGGCTGGACCGGCGCGGGATCAGGACATTCTCGCCCGCCGACGCATTGGCGGGTCTGGCCGACGCGGTGACGCAGGACCGCGGACAAGCGGTGGTGGCTCGGATCGACTGGGCCCGGTTCCTGCCGCTGTACCACCAGGCGGGACGGCGGGCGTTTTTGTCCGAGTTGGAGCACGAGGTGGCCTCGGAGGCGCCCGCGGCGACACCGTCGGCGACGACGTCCGCGACGCCCGCGCTGGTCGAGCGGCTCACCAACGCGCCGGTGCAGCAGCGCAAGAGGCTGCTGACCGACTACCTGCTCGGCGCGGTGGCGGAGGTGACGCGCGTCGATGCCGCCGAGATCCGCGAGGACGCGGGGTTCTTCGACCTCGGCATGGATTCACTGATGGCCGTCGAGTTGCGGCAGCGCATCGAGCAGGCCGTCGGCAAGGAGATACCGGTCACGCTGGTGATGGATCACCCCCGGCTGTCCGACGCGGCCGACTACCTGCTGGGCGACGTGCTCGGCCTCGGCGAGCAGACACCCGCACAGTCAGGGTCGCGGCCGACGTCGACGACCACGACGAGCGCCGACGAGGCCGTCGCGATCGTCGCGGTGTCGTGCCGCTTCCCCGGCGCGCCCGACCCGGAAGCCTTCTGGGATCTGCTGTCCGGCGGTGTCGATGCGATCCGCGAGGTCCCGGAGGACCGGTTCGACATCGACGAGTTCTACGACCCGGACCCGGATGCCGCGGGCAAGACCTACACCCGCTTCGGTGGATTCCTGGACGGCATCGACGGATTCGATCCCGAGTTCTTCGGCATCTCGCCGCGCGAGGCCATCTGGATCGAGCCGCAGCAGCGGCTGATGCTCGAAACCGTATGGGAGGGCTTGGAACGAGCGGGCTATGGGCCGGCCTCCTTACGCGGCAGCCGAACCGGCATCTTCGCGGGCGTGGCCGCCAACGAGTACGCCCATCTGCTGTCCTCGGAGTCGCTGGACAAACTCGAACCCCACTTCATCACCGGGAACGCGCTGAACGCCATTTCAGGTCGGGTGGCGTTCGCGCTCGGGCTGGAGGGACCGGCTGTCGCGGTCGACACCGCGTGCAGTTCGGCGCTGGTGGCCGTCCATCAGGCCTGCCAGGCCCTGCGCTCGCGCGACTGCGATCTGGCGTTGGCCGGCGGCGTGAACGTCCTGCTGAGCCCGGTCACCGTGATCGCCGCCTCGCGAGCCAGGATGCTTTCCCCGGTCGGACGCTGCAAGACCTTCGACGCCTCCGCCGACGGCTACGTGCGCAGCGAAGGCTGCGGGATCCTGGTGCTCAAGCGGCTGAGCGACGCGGTCGCCGACGGCGACCCGATCTGCGCGGTCATTTCCAGTTCCGCGGTGAACCAGGACGGCGCTTCCAGCGGGTTGACCGTTCCCAATGGCGGTGCACAGCAACGGCTGATCGGGACGGCTTTGGCTCGCGCCGGCCTGACGGGCGGCGATGTCGACTACCTCGAAGCGCACGGGACCGGTACCCCGCTCGGCGATCCGATCGAGGTCCAGGCGGCCGCGGCGGCTTACGGCGCCTCCCGCGACGCGGAGCGGCCGTTGCTGATGGGCTCGGTGAAGACCAACATCGGTCACCTCGAGTCGGCTTCGGGGGCGGCGGGTCTGATCAAGGTCGTGTTGTCGCTGCAGCACGACCTGCTGCCACAGAGCCTGCACTTCGACAATCCGTCGCCACACATCCCGTGGGACTCGCTGCCCGTGCGGGTCGTCGACAAGGCGGTGCCGTGGCGAGCCAACGGCAGACCTCGGCGCGCCGGCGTGAGTTCGTTCGGGTTCACCGGAACAAACGCTCACGTGCTGATCGAGGAGGCGCCTGCGGCACCGGTTCCGTCGCCGCCCGAACGTGACCGTCAGCCGGTCAACGTGCTGGCGCTGTCCGCACGGTCGCCGGAAGCGCTGGCAGCACTGGCTTCCCGGTACGAGGCCTGGTTGACCGCGCACCCGGACGTCGACTTCGACGACGTCTGCATGACGGCCGGGGTCGGCCGCTCGCATTTCGAGCATCGCGCAGCGGTGGTCGCCGATTCGGTCGCCGACGCATGTGACGGCCTGGCCGAGTTGGCCGCCGACCGGACGCGACCGGGTGTCGTCCGCGGCGAGAGCAAGCAACGCCCGACCACGGCGTGGCTGTTCACCGGCCAGGGCAGCCAGTATCCGGGAATGGCGCGGGAACTGTACGGCGCCGAACCGGTCTTCGCCAAGACCGTGACAGCCTGCGCGGAGGCGGTCGACGACATGCTGGCGCGCCCGTTGCTCGAGGTGTTGCTCGCCACCGAACGTGGCATCGCAGAGTCGTTGCGACACACGTCGTTTGCCCAGCCGGCGCTGTTCGCGATCGAGATGGGACTGGCCCGGCTGTGGCAGTCCTGGGGCATCGAGCCCGATGTGGTACTCGGCCACAGCGTGGGCCAGTACGCGGCCGCGTGCGTCGCCGGCGTGTTCAGCCTCGCCGACGGCGCCCGCTTGATGGCCGAGCGTGGCCGGCTGTTCGGCAGCCTGCCCGAGGGCGGGCGGATGGTGGCGATATTCACCGATGCCAACCATGTCGAGGGCGTCGCAGCCGAGTTCCCACGCGTGGCGGTCGGCGCCTACAACGGCCCCAACACGGTGCTCTCGGGACCGGGTGAAGATCTGGAGCAGATCGTCGCCGGATTCGGCGAGGAAGGCATCCGCTGCACCTGGCTGGAGACCAGCCACGCCTTCCACTCGGAGTTGTTGGACCCAGTGCTCGACGAGTTCGAGGCGTACGCGGCACAACTGGAGTTCGGGGTGCCGACCTTGCCGCTCATCTGCAACCGCACGGGCGCCGTGCTGACAGCCCAAACCCCGATCGACGCCCAGTATTGGCGACGGCATTCCCGCCAGCCTGTCCAGTTCGCCGAAAGTGTGCGCACCGCAGCGGCATTGGGATGCTCGGTGTTGATGGAGATCGGTCCGCAGCCGGTGCTGACCGGGGCCGCGGTACAGGTCTGGCCGCAGCACCTGGCGGCGCCCAGAGCGATCGTCTCGCTGCGCAAGGGGGTCGGCGACCGGCGGCAGATCGCCGACGCACTTGCCGCGGCCTACGTCGGCGGTCACCGGCCGGACTTCACCGCGCTGCGTCGTACGCCCGGGCGCAGAGTCGAACTGCCCACCTATCCATTCCAGCGGCGCCGCTTCTGGCCCAAGACCTCCGCGATCACGTTCGACGGTTCCATCGGAGCCGGCTCCGGCATCCTGGGCAGCGCAAAGGATCTCGCCTCCGGCGACTCAGTCTTCACCAGCAGGTTGTCCGTCAAGTCACAGCCGTGGCTTTGCGACCACGTCATCTACGGCACCGTCGTCGTCCCCGGTGCGACATATGCGGCGATGGCGTTGGCCGCGGTCGGCCCACCCGCACGGGTGACCGACGTCTTCTTCTACGAGCCGATCATCCTGCCGGAGAAGGGTTCCCGTGAGGTGCAGCTGACGTTGCATCCGCTGGAGGACGACGGCGCATTCGGCTTCCGTGTGCACAGCCGGCCATACGGCGAACGCGGCGCCGAATGGTCGTTGAACGCCGACGGCACCGTGCGAAGCGGCGACTCCGACGACGCCGACGACCAAAAATCGGCGCCCGCGGATCCCGTCGACGCGGCGATCGAACGGCTCGACCGGATGCGTCCGCAGGAGTTGTTCGAGACCTTCGCCGACATGGAATTGGCCTGGGGGCCAACGTGGTCGGGGTCCCTGAAATCGCTCTGGCTCGGCGAGGGAGAGGCGATCGGCGACATCCTCGTCGGGGAAGAACTCGCCGAACACCTCGGTACCGAACCGATGCACCCGGTCCTGATGGACCTGTGCACCGGCGTCGCGTTCCCGGCGTTCCCGGCGCTTCTTGCGGCCGAACAGGGTGTCAGCGATCTGTTCCTACCGCTGCGGTACGGGCAGGTCACGCTGCGGGAGAAGATGCCTCGCAGGTTCTACTGCCGCGCGAGATGGCATAGCAGCGAACTGGACAGCGAAACCCAGGTCTTCGACCTCGATTTCCTCGACCGGGACGGCCGACGGCTGGGCGGGATCGACGAGTTCACCGTCAAACGCGCGCCGCGGGAGGCGCTGCTGCGCGGGCTCGGCGGCGACACCAGCCGGCTGCTCTACACCCTCGGCTGGCACGAGGTACCGCCACCGGTGGATCGCGCAGGCGTGGAAGGCACCTGGCTGATCGCCGGTTTCGACGAGTTGGCGGCCAAGGTGCCGGGTTGCATTCCGTTCGATCCGGCCACCGATCCCGAGCCGCTGGGACAGCTGCTGGCCGAGGCGCACGAGAAGGGGATGCCGTTCTCGGGAGTCGTCTGGCGCAGCAGAGACCTCTCGGACAGCACGGCCGCCCGTGTCGAGACCGACATCGCCAACCTGCTCAGCGCGGTGCACACCGTGCAGGGCGGCTCGACTGACGGCACCGTGAAACTGCCCGGCGGGCTGTGGATCGTCACGGAGCGGGCCGTGGCATGCGAATCCGGCGAGCCGGTCGACCCGGCCGCCTCGGCGCTGTGGGGGTTCGGCCGCACCACGATCAACGAGGAACCGGCGCTGCACTGCCGGCTGGTCGACTGCGACGGATCACCGGAGGCCGTGAACGTGCTGGCCGCACTGCTCGCCGCGCCGGTCGGCGAGCCCGAACTCGCTGTGCGGCAGGGAAAGCTGTTGGCCTCGCGGTTGCTGCCATGGGCGCGTAGCGGCCATCTCAGCGTTCCGCGCTCGACCGACTACGCCCTTGCACCCACCGAACGCGGCGCGATCGACAACCTGCGCCTCGCCGAAACGGACATCCCGCCCCCGGACGACGGCTATGTACAGGTTCGGGTCGAGGCCGCGGGGCTCAACTTCCGTGATGTGCTCAATGTGCTCGGTTTGTACCCGGGCGATCCCGGGCCGATCGGCGGTGACTTCGCGGGCACCGTGACGCAGTTGGGCGGCGGCGTCACCGGACTCGAAGTCGGCCAACGGGTTTACGGCTTCATGCAGGGCGCGTTCGCCACGCGCTTCAACGTGCCGCAACAGTTGGTCGCGCCGCTGCCCGAGGGACTGAGCGCGGTGGCGGCGGCCACCATTCCCGCCGCGGCGCTCACCGCCCGGCTCGCGTTCGACTGGGCGCAGTTGCGGCCGGGCGATCGCGTCCTCATCCATGCCGCCAGCGGCGGCGTCGGGTTGGCCGCCATCCAGATGGCACAGCAGCACGGCGCGATCGTCTTCGCAACCGCCAGCACCTACAAGCAGCAGACGCTGCGCAAGCTGGGTGTGGAGTATGTCTATGATTCGCGCACAACGGATTTCGCTGACCAGATCCTGGCGGACACCGGCGGCTCCGGCGTCGACGTGGTGCTCAACAGCCTCACCAACGAGGGTTTTCTCGAAGCCACGGTGCGGGCCACCGCACAGAACGGCCGCTTCGCCGAGATCGCCAAGCGCGACATCTGGACGCCGGAGCAGATGGCGGCGGCCCGACCGGACATCGCCTACGAGATCGTCGCGCTGGATACGGTGACCTTCTGCGAGCCCGAACGCATCCGCCGCCTGCTGACCGAGGTGTCGGAGGGGTTGGCACGCGGAGAGTGGACGCCGCTGCCCGCCGAGATCTATCCACTCACGGAGGCACGCGCCGCATTCCGGCGGATGCAGCAGGCGCGGCACATCGGAAAGATCGTGCTGCAGATACCCAAACCTCTTCAGCCACAGCGTGACCGGAGCTACCTGATCACAGGCGGCCTAGGTGCGATCGGCCTGCACACGGCTGCGCATCTGGCCCACCTCGGCGCCGGGGACATCGTGCTGACCAGTCGGCGCCCACCCGACGCACACGCACAACAGGTGATCGACGACATCACCGAACGCCACCGGTGCCGTATCCACACCTTCGCGGCCGATGTCGGCGACGAGACCGAAGTTGCGACGCTGCTGGAGCGGATCCGCGCCGAGTTGCCACCACTGGCGGGGGTGGTGCATCTGGCAGGCGTGCTCGACGACGCGCTGCTGTCCCAGCAGAGCGTGCAACGATTCCGGACGACGCTGGCGCCCAAGGCTTTCGGCGCCTGTCACCTGGACCGCCTGACCGCCGACGACGACCTCGACTTCTTCATCGTGTCGTCCTCGGTGTCCAGCGTGTTCGGCCCGCCGGGTCAGGCCAACTACGCGACCGCCAACGCACTGCTCGACGGCCTTATCGCGCGCCGGAGTGCGCAGGGCCTACCGGCGACGGGTGTCAACTTCGGTCCCTGGGCTCAGGGCGGCATGGCTTCGTCGGAGGCCGCGAGCGCCAACATCGCCGCCCAGGGCTTGGTCCCGCTGGACCCGTCGGCGGCGTTGGGCGCTCTCGCCGAGATCGTCGCGAACGGAACCGGACAGGCGGCCGTCATCAAGGCCAACTGGCAGCGCGCCGCGAAGGTGCTGGGCAGTTCGCGCCCGCCGATACTGGATGTCGTGTTGCCGAGCGCCGCCGGCGAGGTGGTGGGCGACAGCGAGGTGCTACGGGCGCTGCACGAGACACCGGTGGCGCAGCGCGCGGCCTTCGTGACGGAATTCCTTCAGCGCGAGGTACAGAACTTCCTGCGGCTCGCACAGCCACCCGCTGCGAGCAGTCGGTTCCTCGATCTCGGCACCGATTCCCTGATGGCGATCGAACTCCGCAACCGGCTGGAGAGTCAGTTCGGCGGCGCCTTCACGATCAACGTGACCGCGGTGTTCGACTACCCGACGATCGGCGGGCTCGCCGAGTATCTCGTCGGACAGTTGCCCGACTCGAACGTCGAGTCGGACCAGCCGGAACCCGCCGCGGCAGCCGTGGCCGTCGTTTGACCGGCTGCGGGGCACCGACTCATACCGGGACCAGTACCGGCTCGCGTTTCCACGTGGCGGCGTGGGCGCTGTGGGACTGCGGCGCCACGGGCGTGAACGCCATCGTCATCACGTTCGTCTTCTCGGTCTACCTCACCGAACAGGTCGGCGCGGGTCTGCCAGGACCGACGACACCCGCGAGTTGGCTGGGCAGGGCGCTGACGATCGCGGGGATCTGCGTCGCGCTGCTCGCCCCGGCGACCGGCGTCTGGGTCGACGGCCCCCGTCGTCGACGTGTTGCGCTCGCGGTGCTCACCGGCCTGGTGGTCGCGATGACGGCGGCGATGAGCCTGATCCGGGCCGACTACCACTACCTGTGGCCGGGTCTGGTCCTGCTCGCGTGCACCGCCGCGTGCAGTGACCTGGCAACGGTGCCCTACAACTCCATGCTGAGCCAGTTCTCGACGGTGCGGAACTCGGGCCGGATCTCCGGGCTGGGTTCGGCCGCGGGCTATTTCGGCAGCGTGACGCTTCTGCTGATCCTCTATGTCGGCTTCATCCAGGGGGACGGCGAGACCCGCGGCCTGCTGGGACTTGCCGTGACCGACGGCCGGCCCGTGCGGGCGGCGATGGTGATGGCCGCGGCGTGGTTCGCGCTGTTCGCGCTGCCGCTGATCGTCTCCGTGCGCAACCCGGACGGTGGACAGCGGCGACACGTCGTCGGATTCGTCGGCGCCTATCGCGCCGTGTGGACGGAGTTGGCCGGGGAATGGCGACGCGATCGCAACGTCGTCTACTACCTGGCGGCCAGCGCGGTGTTCAGGGACGGGCTGACGGGGATCTTCGCGTTCGGCGCAGTGCTGGGCGTGTCGGTGTACGCGGTGTCGCAGGCCGACGTGCTGGTGTTCGGCGTGTGCGCCAGCACCGCAGCGGCGATCGGCGCGCTCGCGGGCGGCGTGCTCGGCGACCGGATCGGCGCCAAACCCGTCATCGTCGGCTCTCTGACCGCGATGATCGCCGCGGGCCTGGTCCTGCTGAGGCTCAGCGGCACAACCGCGTTCTGGATCTGCGGGCTGACCCTGTCCCTGTTCGTCGGCCCGACACTTGCCTCGGCGCGGGCGCTGATGCTGCAGATGGCCGCGGAGGGCAAGGAGGGCGTCGCCTTCGGCCTCTACACCTTCACGGGGCGCGCGGCGTCGTTCCTGGCGCCGTGGATGTTCTTCACCTTCATCGACATCTTCGGCAGCGACCGCGCCGGAATGGGCGGACTGTGCGTGGTGCTTGCGCTGGGGCTTGCCGGGATGCTCGTCGTTCAGGCGCCGAGCCGGCGAAACGTGCTGCGGTGAAACACGATCGGCGGCACGGCGGGATGCACCGTGATGTCGGCGACGCGCAGGATCACGATCGTGTGGTCCCCGGCGGGCACCAGTTGTTCGATGGCGCTCTCCACCCACACGCTGGTGCCCTCGATGAACACCGCGCCGCTGTCGGTCGACACCGTCGACAGCCCCGCGAACCGGTCGCCGGTCTTGGCCGCGAGCGTGCGCGCCGCGTCGTCGTGCGCCTCACCGAGCACGCTGATGCCCAGACTCGGCAGGTCCTTGAGCTTGGGCCAGGTCTCCGAGGTGTTCTGCACCGCGAACGAGACCAGCGGCGGATCCAGCGACACCGGCACGAAGGTGCTGGCGGCCAGGCCGACGCGAACACCGTCCACCTCGGCGGCGATCGCAATGACAGACGACGGGAAATGACTGAACGCCTCGCGCAGCGTCGACGGGGTCAGGTCGGCTGAGTTGGACATCTCATGTCCATTTTGGCACTAGTCGCGCGCCCAGCGCTCCGCTTCGACCTCGGGCGGCAGCGGTGGATGGATGGGCACGTCGAGGCCGTCGTAGAGGCCCGGCTTCTGCGTGGCCAGCCACCCGATGGCCCCGAGCAGACGGTTGGCGGCCGTGGTGTTTCCGCCGTCGGCCCTGGTTCCGCCGGGCACGTCGGCGCGGCTGACCAGGGTGAGCTCCGGGTCGCCGTGCACGACCACCCGATGGTCGCCGACGCCCTGGTCCGGGTAGGGCCAGTCGGGCGCGCAGGAAGCATGGATGCGGGTGATGTGGTCGATCACGATGCGCTCGCGGCCGCCGGCCTTGCCGATCACCTTCAGCCAGAACGCGCCCTGCGTGCCCTTGTCGAACCGGCCCATGACGGTGTCGACATCCGTCTCGAGCGGGCGGCGCTCGACCTCCTCGGTGATCTCGTCGATCTCCAGCCCGAGACCGCGGCCGATCAGCCGGACGTTGCCGCCCCAGACCATCGTCGGCACCGACGGCAACAGCATCATCGGCACCTCCTCCATCGATCCGCCGAACCCGCACGACACCTTCACGGCGTAGGGCTGGTCGTAGGTCGAGTAGTCGAAGATCTCCTGACAGTGAATGGTCCGGATCCGGGTGCACAGCCCGGCGGCGATGACAGCCAGCGCGTCGTTTCCCCAGCCGGGGTCGACGCCGCTGACCAGCAGCGTGGCGCCGCCCTCCTCGGCAGCCGCGGTCAGCCGGTCAACCCACTCCTGCGGGCCCGATCGCGGGTCGTAGAGCGAGTACAGCGAGGGCGTCACAACATGGGCGCCGGCCCGCAGGCAACGCTCGATGTCCGCGACGGCCTCGTCGGGCCGGATGTCGCCGGAGGCCATGTAGGCGACCGCGTCGCAGTCGGCCAGCGCCGCGTCGACGTCCGTCGTCGCCACCACCCCGGTCGGGGTGTCGAGGCCGACGAACTCTGCGGCATCCATGCCCTGCTTGGCCTCCGATGACGTGATGACCGCCGACAGCGCCAGGCCGGGAAACGCCAGCGCCGACCGGATGGCCGTCGACCCCATGTTGCCCGTGCCCCACACCCCGACTCGCTGTTGCATGCGTTCACCTTAGTGGTGCATGTGACCAACCTGTGGTCGGTATCACATGTCGGCGAAAGCCCAAGTCAGTGGGTGTTTCCGCCGGTAAATCGGCTCCCGACCAACCATCTGGTTACTTAGCTCATGGAAATTGCTCGTGGCAGGTTTGCGTTGAAGTTACCGATGGGTATAGTACGCAACAGTTACTGGTGGGTAACTTAGTCAAAAAGTACCCAACCGACAGTGGCGTTCTCGACGAGGAGGAAACGTGAGCCACTACAAGAGCAATGTTCGTGACCAGGTATTCAACCTGTTCGAGGTGTTCGGCGTCGACAAGGCACTCGGTGAGGGTGCGTATGCCGACCTGGATGCCGACACCGCCCGCGAGATGCTCGCCGAGATGGCGCGCCTGGCCGAGGGCCCCGTTGCTGAGTCGTTCGTCGAAGGCGACCGCAACCCGCCGACCTTCGATCCCAAGACCCATGAGGTGACGCTGCCCGAGGCGTTCAAGAAGTCGGTCAAGGCCGTCTCCGACGCCGGCTGGGACCGCGCGGGCATCGAGGAAGAGCTCGGCGGCATGCCGATGCCCAAGGCGCTGGTCTGGGCGCTGCACGAGCACCTGCTCGGCGCCAACCCGGCCGTATGGATGTACGCCGGCGGTCCGGGCTTCGCCAGCATCTTCTACAAGCTGGCCACCGAAGAGCAGAAGAAGTGGGCCGTCATCGCCGCCGAGCGCGGCTGGGGCGCCACGATGGTGCTGACCGAGCCGGACGCCGGTTCGGACGTCGGCGCGGGCCGCACCAAGGCCGTGCAGCAGGACGACGGCTCGTGGCACATCGACGGGGTGAAGCGCTTCATCACCTCGGGTGACTCCGGCGACCTCTTCGAGAACATCTTCCACCTGGTGCTGGCCCGTCCCGAGGGCGCAGGCCCCGGCACCAAGGGTCTGTCGCTGTTCTTCGTGCCGAAGTACCTGTTCGACTTCGAGACCGGCGAGATCGGCGAGCGCAACGGCGTCTTCGTCACCAACGTCGAGCACAAGATGGGCCTGAAGGTCTCCGCGACCTGCGAGCTGTCGCTGGGCCAGCACGACGTGCCCGCCAAGGGCTGGCTGGTCGGCGAGGTGCACGACGGCATCGCGCAGATGTTCGACGTCATCGAGCAGGCCCGGATGATGGTCGGCACCAAGGCCATCGCGACCCTGTCGACCGGTTACCTGAACGCGCTGGACTACGCGAAGAACCGCGTGCAGGGCGCCGACATGACGCAGATGACCGACAAGACCGCGCCGCGCGTGACCATCACGCATCACCCCGACGTGCGCCGCAGCCTGATGACCCAGAAGGCCTACGCCGAGGGTCTGCGCGCGCTGTACATGTTCACGTCGACCTATCAGGACGCCCCGGTCGCCGAGGCCCTGCACAGTGTCGACGCGGAGCTGGCGGTCAAGGTCAACGACCTGCTGCTGCCCATCGTCAAGGGTGTCGGCTCCGAGCAGGCGTACGCCAAGCTAACCGAGAGCCTGCAGACCTACGGTGGCTCCGGCTTCCTGCAGGACTACCCGATCGAGCAGTACATCCGCGATGCGAAGATCGACTCGCTCTACGAGGGCACCACGGCCATCCAGGCGCAGGACTTCTTCTTCCGCAAGATCGTGCGGGACAAGGGAGTTGCGCTGGCCCACGTCGCCGGCCAGATCGAGCAGTTCGTCAAGAACGAGTCCGGCAACGGCAGGCTGAAGGCCGAGCGGGCGCTCCTGGCGACCGCGCTGGAGGACGTGCAGGCGATGGCGGCCACGCTGACCGGCTACCTGATGTCGGCGCAGGAGAACCCCGAGAACCTCTACAAGGTCGGCCTGGGTTCGGTGCGCTTCCTGATGAGTGTCGGCGACCTCGTCATCGGCTGGCTGCTGGCCAAGCAGGCCGCCGTGGCGATCGAGGCACTCGATGCCGGCGCCGGCGGTGACGACCGCGCCTTCTACGAGGGCAAGGTCGCTGTGGCGTCGTTCTTCGCCAAGAACATGCTGCCGCTGCTCACCAGCACGCGCTCGGTGATCGACACGCTCGACAACGACATCATGGAACTCGACGAGGCGGCCTTCTAAGCCTTCTGGAACCGCTTCGTACAAAAAGGCCCCCGGGACTCTTCCCCGGGGGCCTTTTGCATCACTGCGCGTTGCGTTGCCGGCCGCGCCAAGAATTCGCCAAGCCGTGCGGGGCAACCTTGGCCGCATGCGGATCTCGACAGTGACGGTCGTTGCGGCGGGCCTAGCGGCGGCTATCGCGGTCGCTCCCGTCGCCCACGCCGCGCCGACCGTCGACCAGATCTGTGCGGCCCAGGATTGGCCGCGTCCCCTGCCCGACGTGGTCGGCCAGATGTTCGAGCCAGTCGGCAAGCAGATGCCCGCGGGCATCGGTGGTGGAGCGCTCGCATGCTGGGACAACATCCGTGGCCTCACCCAGGACGGGCAGGACGCCTCGAAGGAGATCGGCGGCTGGGCAACCATCACGGCCGTCTCTCCGCCGCCCGGTACGCCGGTCGGGCGCGACGACGTGATCACGGTCCATCTGGCGCCGATGGTTTACGGCGCGCCGCCGAACTTCCGGCCGTGCGACTGGGTGACCACGGCCGAAGTCGCCGCCATCTTCGCCATCCCGGGGCCGATCGAGACCGACGGCTACATGACGCCTGGATCCGTCAACCCGCATTGCACCTACAGCAGCCCCGGTCACACCGCCGTCACCTCGACGCTGTACGTGCCCGGAGCCTTTCCGGTGGACGCCGCCGCCGAATACTCGATGTACTCCGGCGAAAACGCCACGGCGGTAGAGGGTCTCGGCCTCGCGGCGCGATGCCTCACCGATCTTCACGGCTCGCAGGACAGGCCCTACAACCAGGTGGTGGTTCTGCTCGAGGGCAACCGGCTGTTCACGGCCAACGGGCTGGGCGCCCAGCCATGCGACCAATTGAACGAGTTCGCGCGGACGGCCATCGGCCGTCTCTGACGTCGCCGGGAGAAGGAAGATGACCATGTTGAGCCGACACACTTGGGTCGCGATCGCCGCGATCGCTGTGGGTACCGTCGCCGTACCGGCACCGGCCCATGCCGACGGCCCACCGCCGTGCACGGACGGTCAGGTCCAGGTCAGCGACGGCGGACGGCAGGCGGCGATGGGCCACCGCGAGGTCGACCTGCTGTTCAGCCTGGCGCCCGGCGCGGCTGACTGCACACTCACCGGCTATCCCGGCGTCGACTCCGGGGCGGGCGGTCCGCTGATCCACGCCGCCCGGACGTTGTCCGGATACATGGGCGGCCTGCGCGACACGGACGTGCCACCGACGGTCACGGTCACCGCAACCACGCCGGGCCGCGCCGTCGTCGAGGGTGTCGCCGTCGACAAGCACGACCCGAACCTGCCGTGCCCCACCTATACCGGCCTTCTGGTGACGCCGCCGGACACGACGGCCGCCGTCACGGTCCCCGTCACGATCGACACCTGCGAACTCCAGGTTCACCCTATCGAGTCGACGGGGGACGGCAGCTACCACCAGCACGACGAAACCGCCCAGTACACAATGGATATCAGCTATCCGCTGGATTACCCGGACGTGCAGGCGGTATCGGAATTCGTCAACGCCGACCGCGGCTACTTCCTCGACTGGATCGCCAGATTCGGCCACAATGGGCCCAACCGGCAGTTCAGCTACGACGTCACCGGGACCACGTACCGGTCAGCGCAGCATGCCACCACAAGCCTGGTGCTGACGCTCGAAAACGACACCGGCGCCGCCCATCAGGCACACCCCGCCACGTCGTACAGCGCGTTCAACTACGACCTGACGGCGCGGCGGCCGATCACGCTGGACACGCTGCTGCGGCCGGGCGCCGACCTGGTGTCAGCGCTTGGGCCCAGGATGGCCGCGCTGTACGACCGGCCCACGAACACGCTGCTGCCGTCGGATTTCCGGAACTTCGCACTCACCGACGACGCAGTGATCTTCTTCTTCGGCGAGGGCCAGTTGGCGGCCGCGGACAACTCCGGACCGCGCCAGATGTCGGTGCCCCGCAGCGAATTGGCACCACTGCTGGCGTGACGGCGCGATACTGCCTGGGTGGATTCGCGGGTCGGCACCACGTTCGGCAAGTACACGATCTCCCGATTGCTGGGCAAGGGCGGGATGGGTGAGGTGTACCAGGCGTATGACGCCGACAAGGGCCGCACCGTCGCGCTGAAGATCCTGGCCGACGAGTACTCGCACGACGAGAGCTTCCGGACCCGCTTTCAGCGGGAGTCCCGGGCGGCGGCGATTCTGCAGGAGCCACATGTGATCCCGATCCACGACTGGGGCGAGATCGACGGCCACCTCTACATCGACATGCGGCTGGTGGCCGGTCGAACACTCGACGACCTCCTCACCGAGGGGCCGCTGCCGCCACAGCGGGCCGTCAACATCGTCGGACAGGTCGCCGCGGCGCTGGACGCGGCGCATTCGGCGGGCCTGATCCATCGAGACATCAAGCCGCAGAACATCATCGTCACCCCCGCCGACTTCGCCTACCTGGTCGACTTCGGCATCGCCGAAACGACCGGCGACGCCCGACTCACCGGGACGGGCACCAAGATCGGCACCCTGAACTACATGGCGCCTGAGCGGTTCTCCGACAGGCCGGCCACCGCGGCCGTCGACGTCTACGCGCTGGCCGGGGTGCTCTACGAGGCCCTGACGGCGCAGATGCCGTTCGCCGGCGACAGCCTGGAACACCTGCTGGCAGCACACATCTCGCTGCCGCCGCCGCGGCCCAGCGAGGCCAACCCGCGGGTGCCCGCGGCGTTGGACGACGTCGTCGCCCGCGGCATGGCCAAGGATCCCGATGACCGCTACGGCACCGCCGGCGGCCTCGGTCGGGCGGCGGCGCGGGCCCTTCACAGCGGCCCGCAGACCATCGTCACCGCCGCCGACACAGAACCGGTTGGGCGGCAGCGGAACTGGCGGACACCGGCCATTGCGGCGGCCGCGGTGGTACTACTCGCCGCTGCCGGCGCGGTGATCGTGCTGACGCGCGGCGGTTCGTCGACGCAAGCCGGTTCGAGCAGCGGCGCACCGACGGTGACCGGACCCGACCAGAGCACGCTGCACCAGACATGCGATCAGGGCTTCGCATTGCCGAGCCGCGACGGGTTCGGCACCCGCGCCGGACGAGGGACGCCGGAGACGTCGTGTTTCTTCACCGACAGCGTGCTACGGGCGTACTGGGACCAGTACGGCAACGCCAGCCCGCTGCCGCGCTCGGTATCGGCGCCAGGCGCCGTCGACTGCGCGACCGTGCCCGGCGCCGACTGCGACGGCTCGGACTTTCTGATGAAGTGTCAGCAGTACACGGGCGACAACTGGATCACCTGCACGGGCGGCCAGAGCGCACGGGTTTACTTGTGGTGATGCGACGAAGCGCAGCGGTTGCCACCGCCGTCCTGCTGGCCTGTGCCCTGACGATGCTCGGACCCGCGACGGCACGCGCGTCTATCGAGGGTATGACGGTGTTCATCGACCCCGGCCACAGCGGCGTCAGCGACGCGTCGATCTCCCGGCAGGTGCCCACCGGCCGCGGCGGCACGAAGGACTGTCAGACGACGGGCACGTCCACCGCAGACGGGTATCCGGAGCACACCTTCAACTTCGACGTCGCCACCCGGGTCCGCGCGGCGCTGGAGCAGATGGGCGTCCATACCCAGATGTCGCGTGGCGACGACGGTTCGGCCGGGCCGTGCGTCGATGAGCGGGCGGCGGCGGCCAACGCCATGCATGCCGATGCCGACGTCAGCATCCACGCCGACGGCGGACCGACGTCCGGGCACGGCTTCCACGTCAACTACTCAGCACCGCCGCTCAACGACGTCCAGGGCGGGCCGGCCATGCAATTGGCGACCGCTATCCGCGACGCCATGGTCGCCGCGGGGATGGCGCCGTCGACGTACATCGGATCGGACGGGTTGTACGGCCGCGCGGATCTCGCGGGCCTCAACCTGGCCGAGGTGCCGGCCGTGCTCGTCGAGACCGGCAACATGCGCAACGCCGACGACGCCGCGGCGATGGAATCCGCGGAAGGCCGTCAACATTTCGCGGACGCGATAACCCGGGGCATTGTCGCGTACCTGAATCAATTCGCCGTCACGTCGTAGCGGTTTCGCCTCTGGCATTTATTAGCCAAATACTTCAACGGCGACAGTTATGCCATTTGTACGCGCAGATACGTCACGATGATTCTTCGCCAAAACAGCCGTTCGCTGCGCAACAACGCCGCAGAAGTGCCGAAATGCGTTGGGGCGGAGGCGTTACGGCGCGCAGAATCGACCGTCAGTGCCTGACAGCGATCTGTAAGGAAATTTACAGCAATGTCAGTAATTTCCCCACCGCAATATTTGCCCCGCCGTATATTCACGGTTCAGCTGCGTATTCGCCACCGCATTTGGGAGCTGACCGTGGTTACAGGACAGGTCGATGGATTCGCTTCTACCCATGCCCGATTCATCGGGCGCATCGGTGGCCTGGCGGTTGCTCTCGGGGTCGGCGCGGCGGTGGCGACGGGGCTGGGGATCCCCGCAGCGCACGCCGAGACCGAGGCGTCCGACAGTTCGGAAGCCAAACCGGCCAACGAGCCCGCCGGTGCAACCGAGGCCGACGCGGGGGCCGGCCTACGTGACGCCGTCTATGGCGGGCATCGTCGCGACCGTCGAGCCGTCCGCACCGACGCCGCCCAGCGGCGTGGCGTGATGCGGTTGGGGGCGGCGGGCGTCAACGCCTCCACCGCCGGCTCCACCGAAACCGCCACTTTGCGCGAGCGCAGCAGCCGCCGCGAACCGGCCGCAGAAGCCGCGAAAGCGTCTCGGACACAAGCGATCACACCGACGCAGCGTCAGGCCACGCGCAGTCCCGTCGTGCGGGTGATGCGCACGGCGGCGCCGTCCCAGCGGGCCCGCTCCGCCGAGGTACGGGAGCCAAGCAGCGCGACGGCGGTGCCGGCGGTATCGGCGGTCTCGAACAGGGTGGTCCCCACCCGTGCGACGCCGACGGCCGCCCGGGTCTCGCGGACGTCGCAGGCGTCGACCGTCGCACCGGCCACCGAGGTGGTCGACGTCGTGTCGCGCGTGGTGGCCAGGGTGGCGGCGCCGTTCGTCGCGCCGGAGCCGACCACGCCCGCCCGGCCTCCGCTGCTGCTCGCGGTGCTGGGCTGGGTGCGTCGCGAGGCCGAACGGACCTTCCGCAACCAGACACCGGTCGCCGCCGACGATGTCGCCGACACGTCGGAGGACACGGCCGTGCCTATCGACGTGCTGGCCAACGACACCGACCCTGATACCGGCGATGTGCTCACCGTGACGTCGGTCGGCCAGCCGGCCAACGGCACCGCCGTGCTCAACCCCGACGGCACGGTCACCTACACACCCAACACCGACTTCAACGGTGAGGACACCTTCACCTACACCGCGAGCGACGAAACCAGCCGTCCCCACGTGCACGGCCTGCTGGGCCTGTTCACGGGCGGCGGCCACACCACGACCGGGACCGTCGTCGTGACGGTCGCCGCCGTCAACGACGCCCCGATGGCCGGCCCGGACAGCTACGACGCGACCGAGGACGACGTTCTCGACTCCGCCATGTCGGCGCTGCCCGGCCTGTTGGTCAACGATGCCGATGTGGACGCCGATACGTCGCTGTCGGTCGTCGCCGAGACCAAATCCACCGAGCAGGGCGGCAGCGTCGTGCTCAACGCCGACGGCAGCTTCGTCTACACCCCGGCGGCGAATTTCCACGGCGACGACACCTTCGGCTACACGCTGACCGACAGTTCCGCCGCGGCCAATGCGACCGGCACGGGAAGCGTCACCATTCACGTCGCCCCCGTCAACGACGCACCCACGGTGGTCGCGAGCGGCGCCGATCCCGCCGACGGATCGATCGTCTACACGGTGGCCGACGTCGACGGAGACGTTGTCGCGGTGACAGTGCTGTCCGGCCCGGATCCCGCCCACGGCACGTTGGTGGACAACGGGGACGGCACCCTCACCTACACACCCGACCGGGGCTTCGCACACGGGCTGGGGGCGCAGGCAAGCTCGATCGAGGCCTTCACGCTGCAACTCGACGACGGCTCAGAGATCGTTGAGGTGACCGAGCATCCGGTGGTGACCTTCCTGAACGCTCCGCCTTCGGACATCACGTTCGCGAGCACCGGCGACGCGGTCACGATCCAGGTCCACGATCCCGACAACGACCAGGTCTACTGGTACAGCTACAGCCTCTCCGACACGAGCAAGGGGACCTTGGCCGTTCAGACGGTCGGCAAGGATGTGGTGTTCGTCTTCACCCCGACCGCCGATGCGTTGGCCGCCGCAGCGGCCGCGGATGCGGCGGAGTCGGATCAGTCCGTGACCATCAAGATCATCGTCTTCGACAGGAACCCCACCGAGACCTACTACGTGGTGGTGCCGATCCAACCGGCTGACGTCGACGAGACCGGAACACAGGTCGTGTCGCTGGATGAGCTATCCCCCGCGCTTCAGCAACAACTCGGGCTGCAGGCGCTGGCAGTCGCCAACTCGTCCGCCCAGAACATCCTCGCGCTGTTCCGCTGACTCGACGTCTCGTGCGGCCTTCCGGCATAAAAAAGGGCGGGTTCGGGAGGACATTCGAGGTGCGTCACATTAGTCTCGCGCGGTCGGCTTTCACCTCTTGCCGACTCTTTGGATCGGTCACTCCCGAACCCGTCGTGCGCTCGACTGTACGCCTGTGATTACGGTCACACCAGAGGCAATTTCGGCGATCACGAGTCCTTCGACAACAGCAGCGCGCGGGTGCGTTCGCGCACCTCGGCGGACGAGTCGAACACCACCGCGGAGAACTCGTCGACGCCGGCGGACGCCAGTTCGTCGAGGCGCTCCGACACGGTCTTCTCGTCGCCGATGATCGCGGCGTCCTCGGCGTTGGCGTAGCCCTCCCGGTCGAGCATCGCCCGATAGGAGGGCAGCAGCCCGTAGTGACCGAACTGCTCGGCCGCCTGCGCCCGGGCGCCCGCGACGTCGTCGGTGACGCTGATCGGCAGCCCCGCCACCACCCGAACCGCATCGGCGGGCCGACCGGCCTCGGCCGCGGCTTCGCGCAACGCCGGGCTGACGTGCTCGCCCAGCGTCTTGGGCCCGCACATCCACGTCAGCGTGCCCGCGGTGCGCCTGCCGCACAGCTTCAGCAGCTGCGGACCCAGCGCGGCGAGGTAGACCTCCGGCGCGGGCGCGCCCGCGATCTGCAGCGCTCCGCGCGCCGTCACCGTCTCGCCGACCGCCTCGACGGATTCGCCCGCCAGCAGCGGCTGCAGGGCGTCGAGGTATTCGCGCATCCGCCGCAGCGGCTTGTCGTAAGGGATCCCCCACATGCCCTCGGTGACCACCTGATGGGTCATGCCGAGGCCGAGGATGAAGCGGCCGCCCGCAATCGTGTTCAGCGTGAGCGCGCGCTGAGCGAGCAGCATCGGGTGCTGGTTCTGGATCGGCAGCACCGCGGAGCCCACCTCGATCGTGTCCACCTCGCGCATCGCCACCGCCAGCGCGGTCAGCAGGTCACCGTCGTAGGGCATCTGGGCCATCCAGACCCGGCGGAAACCCTCGTCGCGCATCTTGGCCAGCGCGTTCACCAAGGTGTCGATCGATGACCCGCCGACGGCGGTGACGAGGTTCAGGCTCATTCGCATGCCGTCCATCGAAGCATGTGCGTGACACGATGGGCAGCCATGACCACCGAACTGGCGCGGCTGAAGAACTTCGGGCCCAATTGGTTCGCTTCGGTGATGGGCACCGGCATCGTGGCCACCGCGGGCGCCACGCTGCCCGTGCATGTGCCGGGGCTGCGCGGCTTCACCCACATCGTCTGGGTGGCCGCCGCGCTGCTGTTGGTGGTGCTCGTCGTCGCGGTCAGCATCCAGTGGGCACGCCATCCCACGGTCGCGCGCAGCCACGCGCGAAATCCGCAGATGACGCACTTCTACGGGGCCGCGCCGATGGCGCTGATGACCGTGGGCGCCGGCGCGCTGCTGACCGGTAAAGACCTGATCGGCGAGCGCGCCGCGGTCGATCTGGCGTGGGTGCTGTGGACCGCGGGCACACTTGGCGGCCTGTTCACCGCGGCGACCATCCCGTTTCTGATGTTCACCCAGCTCAACGTCGAACCCGATGCGGCGTTCGGCGGCTGGCTGATGCCGATCGTGCCGCCAATGGTGTCCGCCGCCGCAGGCGCGTTGCTGATTCCGCACATGGCCGAGGGCACGGGACGCACGACGATGCTCTACGGCTGCTACGCGATGTTCGGGCTGTCGCTGGTCGCGGGGCTGATCATCATCACGATGATCTGGAGCAGGCTGGCGTTGTTCGGGACGTCGGGAACCACCCGGGTGCCGACGTTGTGGATCGTGCTCGGCCCACTCGGCCAGGGCATCACGGCGGCGGGCCTGCTCGGCGCGACCGCGGCGTTGGCGGTTCGACCGGAACTGGCAAGCGCGATGGACGTTTTCGCAGTGCTGTTCGGTGTCCCGGTGTGGGGCTTCGCGGTGCTGTGGATCACGCTGGCCACCCAGCTGACGGTTCGTACCCTGCGCCGCGGCATGCCGTTCGCGCTGACGTGGTGGAGCCTGACCTTTCCGGTCGGCACCTTCGTCACCGGCACCACGCAACTGGCCAATCACACCGGCCTGCCCGCGTTCCGGGTCGCCGCGGCGCTCGCGTACCTGGTGCTGCTGGGCACATGGGGGCTGGTCGCGGTGCAGACCGCCCGCGGCAGCCTGCGCGGAAATCTGTTCGCGCCTGCCCCGGCGGCCGGGCCGATCAAGGCGGTCAAGGATCCGCCGAAGAAGTAGTCGCCCCGTGTTGCCGTCGGGTCGGGGGGTCAGACGACAACACGGAGCTATCCCGTGTATCGACAGCCGCTACGGGTGCGTTACACCTCCGTAGAACCGGCTGGTCAGGCCTCGAGAATGGCGGCGACGCCCTGGCCGCCCGCGGCGCAGATCGAAATCAGCCCGCGCACCGGCTGCCCGGTCTGCTTCTTCTTCTCGGCCAGCTGCTTGGCCAGTTGCGCGACGATCCGGCCACCGGTCGCGGCGAACGGGTGCCCCGCGGCCAGCGAGGAGCCGTTGACGTTCAGCTTGCTGCGGTCGATGGAGCCGAGTGCGGCGTCCAGCCCGAGGCGCTCCTTGCAGTACTCCTCGGACTCCCAGGCCTGCAGGTGCGCCAGCACCACCGAGGCGAACGCCTCGTGGATCTCGTAGAAGTCGAAGTCGCCCAGGCTCAACCCGTTTCGGGCCAGAAGTCGCGGCACCGCGTAGGTCGGCGCCATCAGCAGGCCGTCCTTGCCGTTGACGTAGTCCACCGCCGCGGTCTCGCCGTCGACGTAGTAGGCCAGCACGGGGTGGCCGTGCGCCTCGGCCCACTCGTCGGTGGCCAACAGCGACACCGACGCGCCGTCGGTCAGCGGGGTCGAGTTGCCCGCCGTCATCGTCGCGTCGCCCGATTTGACGCCGAACACCGGCTTGAGCTTGGCCAGCTTCTCGGCCGACGAATCGGCCCGCAGGTTGTTGTCGCGGTAGAGCCCGAGGAACGGGCTGACCAGATCGTCGAAGAAGCCGCGGTCGTAGGCGGCGGCCATGTTGTTGTGGCTGGCCGCGGCCAGCTCGTCCTGATCGACGCGCTTGATGCCCATCTGTTTGGCGGTGACGGCCGCGTGCTCGCCCATCGACATGCCGGTGCGCGGCTCGCTGTTCACCGGGATCTCCACGCCCAGCGCCGCGGGCAGCTTGCCCGCCAGCTTCAGCCGGTCGACGTTGGACTTGGAGCGGCGCAACCCGAGCAGCACCCGACGCAGGTCGTCGCCGAACGCGATCGGCGCGTCGGAGGCGGTATCAACCCCTCCGGCCGCGGCCGCTTCGTACCGCCCGGCGGCGATGCCGTCGGCGGCGGCGATGGTGGCCTGCAGGCCGGTGCCGCACGCCTGCTGGATGTCGAAGGCGGGCGTATAGGACGACAGCGAGCTGCCGAGCACGCATTCGCGCATCAGGTTGAAGTCGCGGCTGTGCTTGAGCACCGCGCCGCCGATCACCGCGCCGAGCTTCTCGCCTGCCAGGTCGAAGCGGTCGATCAGGCCGCCGAGCGCGGCGGTGAACATGTCTTGGTTGGACGCGTCGGCGTAGGCGCCGTCGGACCGGGCGAAGGGAATTCGGTTGCCGCCGAGAATTGCGACCCGCCGGTGGGTATCACTAGCCATGGCCCCATAGTACCCACCCTTCTTACTCTGGAGTAAGTTCGTCCCCATGGCTACCGATCTGTTCACGCAAATCGTCCACTCGGCGCCCGGATCGTTCCTCGCCAAGAACCTCGGCATCCCCCAGCCAGAGACGCTGCGCCGCTACCGGGCCGGCGATCCGCCGCTGGCGGGCTCGCTGCTCATCGGCGGGGAGGGCCGCGTCGTCGAGCCACTGCGCAGCGCGCTGGCCGAGGACTACGACGTGGTGTCCAACAACCTCGGCGGCCGCTGGGCCGACTCGTTCGGCGGGCTGGTCTTCGACGCGACCGGCATCACCGAGCCCGCGGGCCTCAAGGGGCTGTACGAGTTCTTCACGCCGCTGCTGCGCAACCTCGGACCGTCGGGTCGCATCGTCGTCGTGGGCACCACGCCCGATGAGGCGGGCGGCCCGCACGAGCAGATCGCCCAGCGCGCGCTCGAGGGCTTCACCCGGTCACTGGCCAAGGAGATGCGGCGCGGCGCCACGGTATCGCTTGTCTATCTGTCGCCGG
This sequence comes from Mycolicibacterium moriokaense, assembly GCF_003347205.1. Lineage (GTDB taxonomy): Bacteria > Actinomycetota > Actinomycetes > Mycobacteriales > Mycobacteriaceae > Mycobacterium > Mycobacterium moriokaense_B. The sequence continues at coordinate 309,580 of NZ_QQBJ01000001.1, read as the reverse complement.
ATGCGAAGCCGGCCGCCACCGGCCTGGAGTCGACGATGCGGTTCATCCTGTCCGCCAAGTCGGCCTACGTCGACGGCCAGGTGTTCCGGGTGGGTGCGGCCGACTCGGCGCCGCCCGCCGACTGGGACCGGCCGCTGGACGGCAAGATCGCGCTGGTGACCGGCGCGGCGCGCGGCATCGGCGCCACCATCGCCGAGGTGTTCGCCCGCGACGGGGCTGCCGTGGTGGTGGTCGACGTCGATGGCGCGAGCGAGGCGCTCGATGCCACCGCCGCCAAGGTCGGCGCGACGGCGCTCACGCTGGACGTCACCGCCGAGGATGCCGTCGACAAGATCGCCGAGCACCTGCGTGAGCACTACCACGGCTCGCCGCTGGACATCCTGGTCAACAACGCAGGCATCACCCGCGACAAGCTGCTGGCCAACATGGACGAGGCGCGCTGGGACGCGGTCGTCGCCGTCAACCTGCTCGCCCCGCTGCGGCTCACCGAGGGACTGGCCGAGACCGGCGCGCTCGCCGAGAACAGCCGGGTGGTCGGGCTGTCGTCGATGGCGGGCATCGCGGGCAACCGCGGCCAGACCAACTACGCGGCGACCAAGGCCGGGATGATCGGCCTGACCGACGCGCTGGCCCCCAAGCTCGCCGAGAAGGGCATCACCATCAACGCCGTCGCGCCCGGGTTCATCGAGACCAAGATGACCGAGGCCATCCCGCTGGCCACCCGCGAGGTCGGCCGTCGGCTCAACTCGCTCTATCAGGGCGGCCAGCCCGTCGACGTCGCCGAGGCCATCGCCTACTTCGCCAGCCCGGCATCAAATGCGGTGACCGGTAACACCATCCGGGTCTGCGGCCAGGCCTGGCTGGGCGCCTAGGCTGACCACCATGACGCAGCCGTCCGGCCTGAAGAACCTGCTGCGCGCCGCGGCGGGGGCGCTGCCCCTCGTCCCGCGGGGCGAAACGCTGCCCGACCGCACGCTGACCGTCGACGAACTCGAGGTCGACCCGGCGAACGTCGCGGCGTACGCCCACGTGACCGGCCTGCGGTTCGGCGACGCCGTGCCTCTGACGTATCCGTTCGCGCTGACCTTCCCGACGGTGATGGCGTTGGTGACGAGCTTCGACTTTCCCTTCGCCGCAATGGGTTCGGTGCACATCGAGAACCACATCACCCAGCACCGGCCGATCGCGGTGACCGACACGGTCGGCGTCGCCGTGCATGCGGAGAACCTGCGTGAGCATCGCAAGGGCCTGCTGGTCGACATCGTCACCGACATCAAGGTCGGCAACGACACCGCGTGGCATCAGGTGACGACGTTCCTGCACCAACAGCGCACCAGCCTGTCCGACGAGCCGAAGCCGCCGCCGGAGAAGCAGCCCAAGCCGGGCCCGCCCAACGCGGTGCTGCGCATCACGCCCGGCCAGATCCGCCACTACGCGTCGGTCGGCGGCGACCACAACCCGATCCACACCAACCCGATCGCGGCGAAGCTGTTCGGCTTCCCCACCGTGATCGCACATGGAATGTTCAGCGCCGCAGCCGTCTTGGCCAATATCGAGGGCCAGCTGCCCGATGCGGTGAAGTACTCGGTGCGGTTCGCCAAGCCCGTGGTGCTGCCCGCGAACGCGGGTCTTTACGTCGATCGGGTGTCCGACGGCTGGCAGCTGCGGTTGCTGAACATGAAAAAGGGTGAACCACATTTGACCGGCACGCTGGCTGCCCTGTAGGTCAGCCCAGCCGCTGCCTGACTTCCTCGGCGCCATTGGCTGACAGCAGTTCATCGGCAAGCCCGCGCGCCGCGCGGCTGTCCACCGCGCGGACCGCCTCCTTGGTTCCCGGTATCGCCGGAGGCGTGACGCTGAGCCCGCCGACTCCCAAGCCGAGCAAAACCGCCGCAGCGCGCTCGTCGGCGGCGAACTCACCGCACACCGACACCGTCGCCCGCCCAGCGGCGCCGCGACACGTGGCGGCTATCAGCGCGAGGACCCCCGGGTCGAAGGTATCGCCGAGCGTCGCGACGGCGTCGTTGTTCCGGTCCGCGGCCAGCGCGTACTGCGTCAGATCGTTGGTGCCGATCGACAAGAAGTCGACGTGACGGGCGAACGCCGCGGCCTTCAGCGCGGCCGCAGGCACCTCGACCATGATGCCCACCTGCAGGTCGGCCGGTTGGCTGCCGCCCGTGCGCGCGATCGCGTCGTCGAGCAACCCGCGTGCGGTCGACAGCTCATTGAGGGTGCTCACCATGGGGAACATCACGCTGACCGGCGTGTGCCGCGCCACCTGCACGATCGCGGTCAGTTGATCGGTCAGCAGCTCACGATGCACCAGTGAGAGGCGAATGCCCCTAACGCCGAGGAACGGGTTCATCTCGGCGGCCGCGGGCAGGAACTCCATAGGCTTGTCGCCGCCGACGTCCAACGTGCGCAACGTGATCCGTCGCCCCTCGAGGGATTCGGCGATCTTGCGGTAAACGGCGACCTGCTCCTCGACGTCCGGCGCGTCGTGCCTACCCAGGAAGAGGAACTCGGTGCGGACCAACCCGGCGAACTCGGCACCCAGCGCGGCGGCGGCCCTGGCGTCGTCGACCGAGCCGATGTTGGCTCCGACTCCGATGGCCAAGCCGTCGCGGGTCACCGCGGGTTCGGCCGCCCGGTCACGAGCCAGGCGTTGACGTTGCGCGGCGCCGGCAACCCGAGCCTCGAAGTCCGCCCTGACGTCCTCTGGCGGTTCGACGACGTATTCGCCCCTGGTGCCGTCCACCGCGACGGTTGCTCCGTCAGAGATCGCCAACGCCTGCGGGCCGGCACCGATGACAACCGGAATGCCCTTGGCGCGCAGCAGGATCACGTTGTGCGCGTGCGGGCTTCCGAATGCCAGCAGCACCGCGCAGACCCGTGCCGGGTCCAACTCCGCGGCTTCGGCGGGCGTCAGGTCATCCGCAACCAGCACACCGGTGGATTCAGTCGTCGACGCGGTGGCGCCGAGCATCGCCCGCAGTACCTGATCACCCACGGCCGCGACATCCTCGGCTCGGGCCTGCAGATAGGGATCGGGCACCGCGGCGAACTCGGCGCCCAGGTCGCGTACCGCGGCCGACCACGCAGCCACCGCGGACGCCCCTGCGTCGATGCGGGCTCGCACGTCGTCGAGCAACGCGTCGTCGTCGAGCAGCAATTGGTGCGCGTCGAAGATCGAGGCCTCCGCCTCGCCGACATCGCGGGCGGTGCGACTGCGCAACTGGCCGATGTTGCGGCGCACAGCGGCGATCGCCTTGCCAAGCCGACGCCATTCGACCGCGGGCTCCTCGGCCGGCACGTCCGGGATCGACACCGGACCCCGTCGCGCCGATCGCGCGGGCCCGATACCCAACCCGGGGCTCGCGCCGACGGGTCCCCCGTGGGCGGACGTCGCCGGGTGCTGCGTGCTCGCCGGTGTCGGCAGGGTGGCATCCGTCAGCGCTTCATCGAAGTTGCGGCCTGCCAGCGCGAGCACGTGCTCGAGGGTCTCGGCGGCCTGGCTGCCGGAGACCTGCACCTCCACCTCGTCACCGCTGCGCACCCCGAGCGTCGCGATCTTCGAAAGGCTGCCCGCGTCAACCCAATCCGAGTCCGCGGTGCGATTCCGGATGAGCGCACGGGCATCGCGCCTTCGCACTTCCTGTACCAGGCGCGCAGCAGGCCGGGCGTGCAGCCCGTGAGGGTTGGCGACGACGAAACTGCCCGTCAGCCCCTGACCTGTGATCTCAGGCCCCGATGTCGCGGCGACCGCCGGGAGGTGCCCGATCTTCCCGGCCAGCGCGCCCGCCGCCTCGGCGGCCACCTCTTGGGCGCCGGCACCGCCCGCCGCGGCGACCGCAGCCACCACCAGTCCTTCCACCAACGGTGCAGGGCACAGCACCACACGCTTGCGGGTGTCGTCGTCGAGCAACTCGACCGCCAGTTCGGCCGAAAGCACCGCGCTGCCGAGGTCCATCAACACCACCACCCCGGACCCCTGTTCGGCGGCCACGATGGCGTCGACGATCTGCGCGGCGTCGGTGCCGAACGTGGTGTCGTCCAACCCGGCCGCGACGGCGATCTTGATCTGCTTGCCGTGCAACATCTCCTGGGCCAACGCCACCGCGGCGCGGGCCAGCGCCCGGCTGTGGGATACGACGACCAGACCAACCGTCACGCCGTCAGCCCCCCAAAGCCGTTGCCGCCGCGGCGATCAGCATCGCTGCCGACGTGGCGCCCGGATCCTGATGCCCGACGCTGCGCTGCCCCAGGTAGCTGGCACGGCCCTTCCGCGCGACCATCGCTGTTGTTGCGTCCCTGCCCTTTTCGGCAGCAACACTGGCCTCGCGCAGTGCGGGCGCCAGCTCCGAACCGGACGCCAGCGCGGCGTCCAACGCATCCAACGCCGGTGCCAGCGCGTCGAACATCGTCTTGTCGCCTGCCTCCGCCCGGCCACGTTGCACGACGCCTTCGACTCCCGCCCGCAGCGCCTTGGCGACGCCACCGGCGTCCGCGTCGTCACCCGAGCCCAGCGCCGTGGCCATCCGCAGGAAGAACGTGCCGTAAAGCGGCCCGCTGGCCCCGCCGACCGACTTGACCAGCGTCATGCCGACCTGCTTACAGAACGCGGCGGTGTCGGGCGCAGGCGAGTCGTCCAGCGCGGCGACCACCGCGGTCATGCCGCGATCCATGTTGATGCCGTGGTCGGCATCGCCGATGGCCGCGTCGAGATCGGTGAGCAGTTGCGCGTTTTCACCGATCAGCCGCGCGTACTCGCGGATCCATGCGGTCAGCTGGGCCACATTCACGTCAGCAGCCTCTCCTCAGCGCCGGGGTGTTGACAGGGTGATCCCACAGCCGCAGCAGTTCGTCGTCGGCTCGCAGCAGCGTCACCGAGCAGCCGGCCATGTCGAGGCTGGTGATGTAGGGCCCGACCAGTGAGCGTGCGATCGGGATCCCCGCCTTGCCCAGGATGTTGGCCACCTCCGAGTACACGACGTACAACTCGATCAACGGCGTGGCACCCATGCTGTTGACGAACACGATGGTCCCGTCGTCGCCGGAGAAGTCCATGTCACCGAGGATGGGCTCGAGCATCATCTCGGCCACCGCCGCCGCGGGCTGCAGCGGCATGCGCTGACGGCCGGGTTCACCGTGAATGCCGATGCCCACCTCGATCTCGTCGTCGGGAAGGTCGAACGTCGGATGCCCGACGGCGGGCACCGTGCACGAGGTGAGCGCGACCCCCATGCTGCGCGCCGCGTCGTTGACCCGGCGCGCGACGGACGCGACGTCGGCCAGCGCGCGCCCCTGATCCGCCGCCGCGCCCGCAAGCTTCTCGACCAACACCGTCGCGCCGACGCCCCTCCTGCCCGCGGTGTAGGTGCTGTCCTGGACGGCGACGTCGTCGTTCACCACGACCGAGGAGACCGTGATGCCGTCGGCCTCGGCCAGTTCCGCGGCCATCTCGAAGTTCATCACGTCGCCGGTGTAATTCTTCACGATGTGCAGCACGCCGGCGCCGCCGGAGACGTTCTTCGTGGCCTCGAGCATCTGGTCGGGCACGGGAGAGGTGAAGATCTCGCCCGCACAAGCGGCGTCGAGCATCCCGCGCCCGACGAATCCGCCGTGCAGCGGTTCGTGTCCGGAGCCCCCGCCCGAGATCAACCCGACCTTGCCCTGCACAGGAGCGTCGCCGCGGTACACGATGCGGTTCGCGACATCGACCCGCAATTCCGGATGTGCGACGGCCATTCCGGCCAGGGCTTCGTTGACGACATCGGCTGGATCGTTGATGAGCTTCTTCATCTGTTCGCTCCTCAGGCTGCGGCGACGGGGGTGGACGGTTCGGCGACCGCCGCCGGGGCGGCGTCCGCGCGGGTTTTCGAGATCGCGACGTAGGCGAACGCGGCCAGTACGCCTGCGAGGAACTCGGCGGCCAGGTAGACGGGCAACTGGGACCAGTTCACCGAGCCGCCCGCGATCTGCTGGACGAGCATGGGACCGAACGTGCGGGCGGGGTTGATCGATGCGCCGGTCGTGGGTGCCACCGGGATGATCGCCGCGAACACCACCAGGCCGATCGCCACCCCCGCGAACCCGGCCGATGCCTTGCGGTGTATCACCCCGAAGACGGTGAACACGAGTATGAACGTACCCACGAACTCGGCGAAAAAGGCCTGGGGTGCCGCGATTTCGGGCGAATAAGTCGCCACGCCCAGGCCGGCGTCGCGCGCCGCCGTGCCGAGCACACCCAGGATGGCGGCGGCGCCGGCGATCGCGCCGACCGCTTGGGCGGCGATGTAGGCGGGCACCCGCGACCACGGGAACTTGCCGGTCACGGCCAGTCCGAGCGTGACGGCTGGGTTGATGTGGTTGCCCGAGATGTGCCCCAGGGCGTAGATCGTGGCCACCACAACGGTGGCGAAGGCGAACGAGATCATGCCGAGATCGGCCATCGTGAACGGCGCATCGCCATTCACGATGATGGTCGCGGGCACTGACCCAACGCCGATGAAGACCAGGAAAGCGGTACCGAGTGCCTCGGCAGCCAGTTTCTGGGTGATCGAAGGCTCGTCCATGCGTGCTCTCCTCCAGCGCTCAGAGTAGTCATCCAAGTGATCGACTATGTCGGATATCATTCGATATTGTCGAATGTGATCTGGACCATACGCTTATGATTCGGGTGAAGCAAGACCTGTTCGAAGGGGCATAGATGATCCAGGCGGTCGATAGGGCGCTGCGCATCCTCACGGTGCTGCAAGGCGGTCGTCGCATGAGCCTGGGCGAGATCGCCAACGCCATCGAGTTGGCGCCGTCGACGGTGCACGGCCTGATCCGAACCCTGCTGGCGCACGGCATGGTGGCGCAGGAAGCCGACTCGGGGCGCTATCGACTGGGTCCCGCGACGCTACGGCTGGGCAATGTCTACCTCGACACGCTCGAACTGCGTTCGCGGGTCACGATCTGGGCCGAGAGCCTGGCCAGGCGCACCGGCTGCGCCGTCCGCACCGCGGTGCTGCTGTTCGACGAGGTGGTCGTCGTCGCACACGAACCGCGACCCGACGGAACCCGACAGATGCCCGAGGTCGGCATCGTGATCCCCGCGCATGCCAGCGCACTGGGCAAGGCACTGCTGGCCTTCGCCGACGACCACGACATCGCCGGCCCGTTGCGCAGCATGACCGGAGAGACGATCACCGATCACTCGGAGTTGACCCGACAGCTGGACGAGGTCCGCGCGACCGGTATCGCCACCGAGGTCGAAGAGGCCGTCCTGGGTGAATGCGCGGCTGCCGCACCGGTTTTCGATGCCTCAGGTGAGGTGGCGGGCGCGATCGGGGTGGTGGTGCCCACGGGACGCTGGCCGCTTGCCCCCGATGTGATCGACGCACTGCGCGACACGGCGCGAACGGTGTCGCGCGAACTCGGCGCGCCGGCGTGGCCGCCACGCCCTAAGAGCTGACGTTCTGGGCCTCGTACAGCCGCCGGTAGAGACCGCCTTGCGCCATCAGCGTGTGATGGTCGCCCGACTGGGTGATGCGGCCGTGCTCGAGCACCAGGATGCGGTCGGCAACGGCGGCGATGAAATCCATGTCGTGGCTGATGACCATGCACGTGCGATCCCGCGCATAGTCGCGGATCACCCCGGTGAGCCTGGCGCGCTGGTCGGCGTCCAGGTTCTCGGTGGGCTCGTCGAGCAGCAGCACCTCCGGCCGGCGCAGCAGGCATCGCGCCAGCGCGATCAACCGCTTCTGGCCTCCCGAGGGCACCTGCACGTCCACCACCGTGTCGTAGCCGTCGGGCATCTTGGTCGGGTCGGCGATGACGGAGGCCACGTTGGCCAGCGCACACGCCGCCTCGACCTCGTCGTCGCGGGCGGTCGGCCGGGCCATGCGGATGTTCTCCCGGATCGTGTCCTTGGTGAAGAAGGGGAACTGCGACAACTTGGACACCTGGTCCCGCAACGATGCGATCGTCACGCCCGCGATGTCGTGGCCGTCGAGCAGAATCCGCCCCCGCTGCGGGTCCAGGAATCGCAGCAGCAGGTTGAACACCGTCGACTTGCCCGACCCGATGCCGCCGACCACCGCCACCGTCTCGCCCTTCGCAACCGTGAATGAAAGCGCCTCCAGCACATGCTGATCGGGCGTGTAACCGAATGTCACGCCGTCGAACACCAGGTTGCCGTCGACCTCGCGGAGGGCCACGGCGTCCGCGGCTTCGGCGACCGTCGGGCGGGTGTCGAGCAGTTCGTAGGTGGACTCCGCGTTCGGCGCCACGGACTGGTAGCCGGTGTAGGCGCCCATCACCCGTTGCGCGGCGCCGAACATCCTGGGCACCATGCCGGTGAACACGATCAGGCTGGCCAGCGTCAGCCCGAACCTCGCGCTGAGCCCGATACCGACGAGCAACACCACGACGGTGCTGAGCGCGACGAAGATCTGCGATCCGTTGGCGGTTGCCTGCATCCACACCACCGACGTCGCGGTGCTCTTGGCGGAATTCTCCGAGACGTCGCGAAAGCGCTTGTTGCGCACCGGCTGCGCGTTGAACATCTGGATCTCCGAGATCCCGCTGACCGTCTGCTCCAACTCCGCGGCCATCGCGCGGTCGGCGTTCATCACGCGGCGCGTCGCCGCCTGCACCCCGCGGCCGGCGAAGCGCAGCGTGAACAAGGCCAACGGGGTGAGCACCAGTGCGGCAACGGTCATCTGCGGTGAGATCGCGATCAGGTAGGCGATCACCACGACCAGCACCACCGCGTCGATGAGCGGCGGCAGCAGACAGTCGGTCAGCAGACGTTGCACGCCTGCGGGTTCCACCGTCACGCGCTGAATCAACTCTCCGCTGCGATGTTTGGTGAAGAAGTCCAGCGACAGTTTCTGGAGATGCTCGTGCACCCGTTGCCGGATGTCGACCAGCAGCACCCGGTCGACGTTCGCGCCGACCCACGCATTGACGAAGTACATCAGCTGGGTGGCCACCAGCGACGCGGCCCACGTCACCAGCAGCACGGCGAACGGGACGGGGCCGGCGAGCGAATGCAGCAGCCCCTCCTCGCGGGCGACCAGCGGGCCGCGCAAATCCCATACCCGACTGAGGTTCCCGCTCTCGCCCGCGTCGGCGATGACCTGCACCATGGGTCCGAATGCGGCCGCCGAGACGTACGGCAGCGCCGCTGCGATGAACCCGAGGAGCACCGAGACGGCGATGCGCCCGCGCACCGCCCGCAGCATGCCGAGGCTGCGCCACACCAGAGGACCCGACGTCATCGGTACAGAATGACCGAAGCGGGCTGCGGATGTCATAAAGTCTTCCGGTGACCACGCAGAAGATGCCGCCCCCCAACGTTGTCCGCGTCGTCGAACGCGCCCGCCATGTGCTGAGCAGGGCGCACCGGCGCACCGCCCCGCCCGCGGCGGCGATGCTCGACATGATCTTCGGCGCCTGGGTCGCCCAGGGCATCGCGACCGCCGCCGAGTTGAAGGTCGCCGACGCGCTCGCCGACGGGCCGCTGCCGATCGACGATCTGGCCCGACGCGTGGAGGCCAACCCCGACGCACTTGCGCGACTGATGCGGGCGCTGATCAGCGAGGGGATCTTCACCAAACGATCCGACGGCCGCTATGCACTGAACGGGCTGGCGGAAACGCTGCGGTCGGACTCGCCCCAGTCCGTCGCGGGGATGGCGCGCATGGTCGGCGCGGGGCCGCACCGCGAGTACTGGAGCCACCTCATCGACGCCGTGAAGACCGGCCAAGCCGCCCCGTATCTCCTGCACGGCAAGAGCGGCTGGGACATTCTGGCCGAGCAACCCACCTACGCCGCGATCTTCAACGAAGCGATGACCAACATCTCGGAGTTCGCCGTCGACCCGGTGATCGCGGCCTACGACTTCACTCCCTACCGGACCATCATCGACGTCGGCGGTGGACACGGCAGGCTGCTGTCGGCGATCATCGGGGCGACGCCGGGCGCGCGCGGGGTGCTCTACGACCTGCCGCACGTCGTGGAGGGCGCCCCGCAGTTGCTGCAGAAGTTCGGCGTGAACGATCGCGTCCGCATCGAGCCGGGGTCCTTCTTCGACAGTGTGCCCGAGGGCGGCGACGCCTACGTGCTCAAGAACGTCATCCACGACTGGGCCGACCCGGAAGCCGTCGCGATCCTGAGCAATGTGCGACGGGCCGCCCGGCCGGGCAGCACGCTGTTGCTTCTCGAGTTGGTCATCCCCGACCACGACCGGCAGTTCGCGGGCAAGTGGCTGGACATGGAGATGCTGGTTCAGGCGGCGGCCCGCGAGAGGACCGCCGAGGAATACCGAAAGCTTTACGAGCAGACGGGTTTTCAGCTGACGCGGGTGGTGCCGACGGTGGGTCCGATCAGCCTGGTCGAGGGTAAGGCGGTCTAGCCGCTGGACGCGGTGGCCGCGTCCCTGTCGCCGGCGGCGTCCTTGTCGCTGGGTGTGCCCTTCAGGCCGCGCCAGAACAGGTTGATCATCAGCTCGGCGGCCTCGTCGACGTCGGCGTCACCGGTGCTGACCCGGTTGGCCACCGCCTCGCCCGCGCCCACCAGGGCCACCGCCATCATGTTGAAGTCGGCGTCCGGCTCGGGGTTCCGGGTACCCGACTGCAGCAGCCGGGCCACCAGGTCGATGATGCGCTCACGACCCTCGCGCACGGTGTGCGCGAACGCCTGCGAGCTGGTCGCCTGGGTGTAGAGCACGATCCACGAGGCGCGGTTGGCATCGATGTAGTTCAGAAACGACAGCACAGCGTTGCGCAGCAGTTCCTTGGGGCTCTGGCTGAAGTCGATCTCGGCGCGCACCGTCTCGACGAAGCGGCCCAGCTCGCGGTCGAGGCACGCCCCGAACAACTCCTCCTTGGAGCCGTAATAGAGGTAGAGCATCGGCTTGGAGATCTCGGCCTGTGCGGCGATCGCGTCCATGGACGTCTCGTGGTAGCCGTTGACCGAGAACATCTGGACCGCGGCATCCAGCATTTGCTGCTCGCGGACGGCACGCGGCAGCCGTTTGGTCCCACCTGCCATCGGTCCAGAGTAGCCGGTTCAGGGCAGTAGCTCGGCCCGGCGCTGCTCCTCCCACAGCGCCATCCTGGTGCGGGCCGGTTCGCCGAGCGCCTCCATCACCAGCGGAATCAGCAGCTCGGTGAGCAGGAACCCCGCCGCCATGCTCTGGTAGGTGGTGCCGACGGTGCTGGACGCGGCCAGCACCACCTCGGCCTCGGGCGCGACCGGGCAGGCCAGGTCGTCGGTGATCAGCAGCACCGTTGCGCCCGCCCGGTGCACGCGCAGCGCGAGGTCCGCGGCGCTGCGCTGGTAGCGGTGATAGTCGAACAGCACGACCACGTCGGTGCGCGACAGCTCGAGCATCGCGCCCATGTCGGTGCCGTCGGGATCGCTGAGCAAGCGCACCCCGGGACGCAGTTGTTCCAGGTGCGCGGCGAGGTGGACGGCGAGCAGATGGGAGAACCGGCCGCCGTGCAGATAGATCCCCCTGCCGGTGTCCGACAGCAATGCGACCGCGGCCTCCAGCGCCGAAGTCGGCAGTGCGGCAAGCGTTTCCACGGCGCGCTCGTTCTGGGCGCGGGCCTGCTGCAGCAGTCGGTCGAGCAGACCGCCGGCCGGCGGCGCATCCGGCAGCCGGGTGATCGGCCCGTTCGACTGCGCCGACAGTTCGGCGCGCAGCGCGACCTGCAGATCGGTGAACCCGTCGTAGCCCAGCGACTGCGCGAACCGCAGTACGGTCGGCGGGCTGACCTCGGCGCGCTCGGCCAGGCGGGCGGCGCTGGCCAGGCCCGCACTCGGATAGTCCGCCAGCAGCGCCCGGCCCACCCGGCGTTCGGCCTTGCTGAGCGTGGGCAGCGCGGCGCCGGTGCGCACCGCCACGGTCTCGCCGGTCACGGGGTCAGGGGGGTCAACAGCGGCAGTGTCACCATCGACAGATCATCCATCGATATCGACGTCACCGTTTCGGACTCCAGCGGTTGCCAGTCCAGATCGCCGAAACCCGTCGATGCGACCACGATCCTGTCCTCGCCGGTGTGGGCCCAGCGCATGCCGAAATAGTCCTCGAGGTGCTCGGCAGGCAGATCGGCCGCGGTGATCTCGGCGACGTCCTCCTCGGGTAGCACGCTGCGGGCGTGCGCGTGCACGGCGATCAACCGGCCCTCGCCGAGAAGCAGCGCATTCAGGCTGGCCTCGGGAAAGACCTCACGCAGCTGCGAGACCGCGCGGCGGACCGCCTCGGCCAGATCCGGCGACGACGCGCGGTGGGCACGGATCAGCCCGAAATAGCGCTCGCTGTCGGTGGACCCGTGGATCGTCGCCGCGGTCTCGGCGGTGAGCAACTCGTCGAGCGCGGCGATCGGTTTGATCGAGCCGTTGTGCGCCATGGCAATTCGCTCGGCGAGAAACGGGTGGGAGTTCTCCGGCCGGACGGCGATGCCCGTGGTCGCCCAGCGCAGGTGCACCAGGCTCGCCGCCGATCGCCACTCGTGCGTCGCGGCGTGGAACCGTGGGTCGTTCAGCGCGCTGCCCGCCGAGACCTCGATGCTCGGGTCGTCGCCTGCGGCCGGGACCCGGGCCACTCCCCAGCCGTCGCCGTGGATCTTCGTCAGCGCGACGAAGTCGTCCAGGACCTGTTCTCCGACGGCCGCGGCGACCGAGACCGGGGTGGCGGAGACGACGCCCAAGAGTCGGCACATGGCGAAAACCCTTCGTCGGACCGAGGCCAGAAAATTTAATGAATCAATCCTCTAGCGCAGATCTTAGAGATTATGAAACATTTATGACATATACGGCCCGCACACTCGTGACGTACGAGGAGGTTCAATGCCGCTGCCCGAAGACGTCGAGGAGTTGCGCGCGCACGGCGTCGGCCTCGTGGCGGGTTCGATCACCGATCTGGCGGGGGTGACGCGCGCGAAGTACGTGCCGGTGCGCCGGCTGCCCGCGTTTCAGCGTGCGGGCATGGGCGTGTCCCCGTCCTGGAGTGTCTTCTGCGTCGACAGCGGCATCGCCTTCACACCGAACATCGGCGTCGACGGCGACCTGCGAATCCGGATCAATCCCGCCGAGCTGCGGCTGGTCGACGACGGTGTGGCGTGGGCGCCGGGTGACCTCACCGACCAGCAGGGCGGTGCCGCGCCGCTGTGCACGCGCTCGCTGCTCAAGGCCGTCGAGTCGGCGCTGGCCGACAAGGGCCTGACCGCGATGGTCGGCACCGAACTGGAGTGCACCATGCTGTCCGCCGACGCAGGGCACGCGTCCGTCGACCCCTGGTCGCCGTACGGGGTGCGGACGTCGCTGGACCGCTCAGCGTTCCTGGTCGATCTGGCCGAGGCCGCCGAGCAGGCCGACCTGTCGATCGAGCAGATCCACACCGAGTACGGCCACGACCAGCTCGAGGTCTCCCTCGCCCCGGCGACGCCGGTCGCCGCCATCGACACGGTCGCCGCCGCGCGCATCGTGATCGGCCGCGCCGCCGCCAGGCACGGCCTGCGCATCTCGTTCTCCCCCGTGCCGTTCGAGGGCGAGGCCGGCAACGGCGCTCATCTGCACCTGTCCCTGGCCGACGCCGACGGACCGCTGCTCTCCGGTGGCGACGGCCCCTACGGAATCCGGCCTGCCGGCGGGTCGGCGATCGCCGGCGTGCTGCAGACCCTGCCCGACCTGCTCGGCGTCTACGCGGGCTCGGTGCTCTCCGCGGCTCGGCTGAAGCCGGGCAACTGGGCGGGCGCCGCGCAATGCTGGGGGCTGGAAAACCGGGAAGCCGCAGTGCGATTCGTGGCCGCCACGCCGGGCACCCCGCACGGCGCCAACATCGAGCTCAAGCTCATCGACCCCAGCGCAAACCCCTATCTCGCGGCGGTGGCGTTCATCGGCAGCGCCCTGCGCGGCATCGACCAGGAGCTGGAGTTGCCCACCGAGGTGCAGAAGGACCCGGCCAAGGCTGCGCAGCCGCCGCCGATGCTGCGCACCGACCAGGAGACGGCGATCAAGGCGCTCGAGGCCTCCCCCGTCGCCGCCGAACTGCTGACGCCCGCGGTGATCGAGGGCCTGGTGGCGGTCCGCCGCTACGAGATCACCACCTTCGGCGACCGGCCACCCGCCGAGACCACCCAGGCGCTGCGCCTGGCCTGGAGCTGCTGACACCAATCCCGCTCACGAAGGAGACGTCGATGACCACAGACACCCCGGCCGGCCCGCCCAGCGAAGTCGACCAGATCCCGCGCCGGCAGCTGCCCTTCTGGGTGGCGGTGGCGCTGTCGGTCGCGCTGATCGGGCCGACACTGGCGATGTCGGGCAACGGTCAGGGCCTGATCGGCACCGTCGGCAAGTCCATCCCGCTGGTGTTCCTGATCGGCCTGGTCGGGGTGTCGCTGGTCGGCTACAGCTTCGTGCGGCTGACCCGCCACCTCAACCATGCCGGATCGTCGTACGGGCTGGTCGGCGGCACCATCGGGCCGAGGACCGGGTTCTTCGCCGGCTTCGCGATGCTGGGTGCCTACTGGACGTTCTCCATCGGCACCCTCGCGCTGACCGCGGCGTTCACCAACGCGTTCATCGCCGAGCTGCAGCCCGACAGCGAAAACCCCTACCAGGCACCATGGTTGGCCGTCGTCGTGATCGCGGCCGTGATCTCGGTTCTGCTCTCCGGCCGCGACATCAGGCTGCTGGCCAAGATCCTGCTGGCGATCGAGGGCATCGGCATCCTGGCGATGGTCGTGCTCGTCGTGGTGATCTTCGCCAAGGGCGGAGCGCCCGCGACGGGAGTCGACTTCTCGGTGTTCTCCTTCTCCGGCGGGGTCTCCCCCTCGGCCGTCCTCGCGGGCGTGGTCGCGGCGTTCCTGTCGTGGGCGGGCTTCGAGGCGTGCGCGTCGCTGGGTGAAGAGACCGACAACCCCGGCCGCAACATCCCGCGCGCGCTGGCGGGCACCCTGATGCTGACCGGTGTCCTGTTCGTCGTCGTGATGTTCGCTCAGGTGACCGGGTTCGGCACCGACCAGGCGGGCCTCGACGCGTTCCAGAGTTCCGGCAACACCCTGGGCGACCTCGGCAGCAGCTACGTCGGTCAGTGGTTCGGGCTGGTGGTGATCTTCACCGCGATCGTCTCGGCGTTCGGCTGCCACCTGGCCACGTCGGCCACGTCCGGGCGGATGCTGTACGCGTTCGCGCGCGATGGCTTCGGCCCGAAAGCCTTGGCGCACATCCACGCCGACACCGGCGGCCCGCGCCGTGCCACCTGGCTGGTGGTGCTCGTCGCGGTGGTGGTGAACCTCATCTGCGGTGCCGTCGGATGGCCCGACATGGGCACCGGCAACGACGCGATCGACACCTACTTCCTGTTCGCCGTCGCCGGTTCGGTGTGCCTGATGGTGTGCTATCTGCTGGTGGAGTTGGCGGCGGCGTGGTTCGTCGGCTCGCCGAAGTTCGTGCACATCCACGAGGGCAAGGGCAAGATACCCGGTCTCGTGCTCCCACTGATCGGCGCGGTGGTGATCGTGGTGGTGCTGTGGTTCAACGTGAAGGACGCCGAATCTGCCACGGCTGCACCACTTCTCGGCCTGTACTGGTGCATCATCGGGTTGATCATCGCGCTGGCGGCCTCCGGCATCGCCAAACGCGTCGGCGAGTCGCTGTCAGAGGAGTTGAACCTCAAGCCCACGCCGGCGCCGAAGTGAGCACCCTCTACGCCCGCGACGAAGCCGCCATCGCGGGCATCGAGAAGCTGCGGTTCTTCCCGCTCGAGGTGGTCTCCGGACACGGCTGCACCCTTGTCACCCCGGACGGCCGCCAACTGCTCGACCTGTCGGCCACCTGGACGGCCAGCGGACTCGGGCACGGCCACCCCGCCGTCGTGGAGGCCGTCTGCAGCGCGGTGCGAACGGCGGCGGGCGCGGGCGGGCTGTCGGCGGTGCATCCGGATTCGGTGGGGCTGGCCGAGGATCTGCTGGCCTTGGTGCCCGGCGAGGGCGAACGACGGGTCTACCTGGGCCACGCCGGATCCGACGCCAACGATGTCGCGCTGCGAGCCTGTCGGCACGCAACGGGCAAGCGCACGGTGGTCGCGTTCGAGCACAGCTATCACGGCGGCGTCGGAGTCGCGATGGGCGTCTCCGGCGTGCACGTCGACGCGGGCGCGGCGCCGGATGCCGACGCCGTTTTCCTGCCGTATCCCAACCCGTTTCGGCCCTCGGAGGCGGGCATCGACGCCGACGTCGCCGAATGCCTGGCTCTCGTCGAGAAGCATCTCGCAACCGGGTCGATCGCCTGCCTGATCGTCGAGCCGATCCTGTCCGATGGTGGGCTGGTGGTGCCGCCGGACGGCTTCCTCGCCCAACTGCATCAGCGATGCCGGGCGCACGGCGTCCCGATGATCTGCGACGAAGTGAAGATGGGCCTCGCCCGCCCCGGCACCATGCACGCCTTCGAACACGACGGCGTGGTGCCCGAGATCGTGACATTCGGCAAGGTGCTCGGCGGGGGTCTGCCGCTGTCGGCAGCCGTCGGGCCCGCGGAGATCCTCGACGAACCACCCGCCGCGGCGCTGCTGACCACGGCGGGAAACCCGGTGTGCACCGCGGCCGGACGAGCCGTGCTGGCCACCATCGTCGCCGACAAGCTGGCCGAGCACGCGGCGAAAGTCGGTGCGGCGCTGCAGGATGCGCTGCGTGGCCTGGCGGGCACACCGGGGGCGGACCACATCGGCGAGGTGCGGGGGCGCGGGCTGGCGATCGGGCTGGAACTGGTCGACCCCCAGACGGGCGATCGCGACCCGCGGTTCGCCGCCCAGGTGGTCTACCGCGCCTGGGAGTTGGGGGCGGTCGTCTACTACGTCGGCGGCAACGTCCTGGAGATCACCCCGCCGTTGATCCTCACCGAGCAGGAGGCGGAGCAGGCGGCCGCCATCATCGGCGACGCCATCGCCGACGCCGCCGCCGGTAAGGTCGACGCCGATGAGGTCGCCCGGTATGCCGGCTGGTGAGGCCCCCGACGTCTTCGCAGGCGTCGAGGACAGGGTGCCCGCGGCGCTGGCCGACCATTTGCGTGGCATCGCGCTGATCGACCACCACGTGCACGGCGCGTTCAACAAGCCGATCGACAGGCCCGGCTTCGAAGCGTCGATCAACGAGGGCTCCACCGACCCGGTCCCGGATTTCATGACGATGTTCGACTCGCCGCTGGGACTGGCGATCCGTCGTTGGTGCGCACCGGTTTTGGGGCTGCCGCCGCACACGGGTGCCGACGACTACTGGGCGCGCCGAAGCGAGTTCGGCCCCGACGAGCTGACCACGGCCATGCTGTCGCGGGCGGGGGTGGCGCGCTGGGTGGTCGACACCGGGTTCAAGGGTGAGGAGATCGCCACCCCCGAGCAGATGACCGAGTTGAGCGCCACGCCGTCGTCGTCGATCCTGCGGCTGGAACGGCTCACCGAGGACCTGCTCGAGGCGGGCACCGACCCTGACGACTTCCCCGCCGCCTTCCGGTCGGCGCTGCGCGACGCGGTGGACTCACCGGATGTGGTCGGCACCAAAACCATTGCCGCATACCGGACGAACTTCGACATCGATTGGTCGAGGCCCACCGATGCGGCGGTCGTCGAGCGGGCCCGCGCCCTCGCGGCGGCGGGCGGCGGGCTTCGCGTCGAGGACCCGGCGCTGATCGCGTTCGGTGTGCACGAGGCCGCGCAGCACGGGCTGCCGATCCAGGTGCACGTCGGATTCGGCGACCGTGATCTCGACCTGAACCGCACCGACCCGCTGCTGCTGCTGCCGCTACTGCGGACCATGGCGCCGGTCCCGGTGCTGCTGCTGCACTGCTACCCGTTCCACCGCCAGGCCGGCTACCTGGCGCAGGCGTTCGATCACGTGAACTTCGATGTGGGCCTTGCCATCAACTATCTGGGCACCCGATCGACCGCGCTCGTCGGCGAGGCGCTGGACACCGCGCCGTTCGCCAAGCAGCTGTACAGCTCGGATGCCTTCGGCCCGCCGGAACTGCACCTGCTCGGGTCCGTGCTGTGGCGGCGCGCCATGGGGCTGGTGCTCGGCGAATGGGTGCGCGCGGGCGACTGCGGCGAACAGGACGCGATCGCGATCGTCGACATGATCGGCGTGCGCAACGCCGAGCGGGTCTACGCGCTGTAGCTCAGCGCGTCAGCACTTGGGGTTCGGGCCCTTCTGGCCCGCCAGCTTGAGCACCGACTGGTCGACCCTGTCCTGCGACAGCTCGCCGGCGCCCAGTGCCTTCTCCAGCCGGTCCAGCACCGCGGGCACCTCGTCGGTGGTCACCCACAGCGCGACGTCGGCGCCGGCCTGCAGCGCCTTCAGCACCGCCTCGGGAACGGTGTAGCGCTGGTTGATGGCGCCCATGCTGGACAGGTCGTCGCTGAACACCAGCCCGCCGAACGGCGGGCCGCCGTAGCCGCCGGAGCGCAGCAGGCCGTAGGCCGCGGGGCTGAGGCTGGACGGGTCGTTGCCGGTCAGTCCCGGCACCTGCATGTGCCCGACCATGACGGCGACCGGCGCCTGCGTCGTCAGCGTCCGGTACGGCACCAGGTCGTCGTTCATCAGCACGTCCAGCGGCGGGGTCACGACGCCGCCCTCGTGGGAGTCACCCGACGCGTGGCCGTGGCCGGGGAAGTGCTTGAGCACGGGCAGCACGCCCGCGTCGCGCAGCCCCTGGGCGTACGCCCCGGCGAATTCCGCCACCTGGGCCGGGTCCGAGCCGAACGAGCGGTCGCCGATCACCTCGTCGTCGGACTCTTCTGTGACGTCGACGACGGGCGCGAAGTCGATGGTGACGCCAAGATTGCGCATCGCCTGGCCGCGCTGGAAGGCGATGTCGTGCACCTGCGGGGGCGTCATGGTCTGCGCGAGCACCCGCGGCGACGGCTGGGTGCCGATCAGGCTGGACAGGCGCGACACCCGGCCGCCCTCCTCATCTGTGCTGATCGCCAGCGGCAGCGGGTTGGCCGAGGCGGCGATGTCGGCCAGCGGCGCGCCCATCATCGACAGATCGGTCCAGCTGCCGATCATGATCCCGCCGACGTGGTAGTTGCTCACCACCGCGCGCGCGTCGTCCGCGCCGGTGACGCCGACCATCAGCAGCTGGGCCAGCTTGTCGCGGGTCGACATCGTGGCCAGCACATCCCCGCACGCGGGCGGTGCCGGCGCGGCGGGCAGCGGCCGGTCCATCGACGTGTTGGACGGGCCGGGCTCCGGCGAGGTGGTTTGCTTCTCGGCAGCGGGCGAGCAGGCCAACAGCAGGCCGGTGAGCGCCGCGAGCGCTCCCAGGAGGCGGGGCAGGGGCATCGGTGCATGCTACGTTGGGCCGCATGGACCGGTTTCTGGTGCCCGCTGCGGCCAGCATCGTTGTCGGCCTATTGCTTGGCGCGGCCGCCATCTTCGGGATCACGCTGATGGTGCAGCAGGACACCAAGCCGCCGGTGCAGGCAGGCGATCCGGCGTCGGCCGTGCTGAACCGTGTCGAGTACGGCGATAGAAGCTAGTTCCAGACCGCTTTCTCGTCGCTGGCTGTGGTTGGTCGCGGCGATTTCGCTGGCGCTGACGTTCGCGCAGGCGCCCGGCAAGATCTCGCCGGACACCAAGCTCGACCTCACCGCCAACCCGCTGCGCTTCCTGACGCGCGCGCTCAACCTGTGGAACAGCGAGTTGCCGTTCGGTCAGGCGCAGAACCAGGCCTACGGCTACCTCTTCCCGCACGGTGCCTTCTTCTTGCTCGGCGACGTCCTCGGGCTACCCGGCTGGGTCACTCAGCGGCTGTGGTGGGCGCTGCTGCTCGCCGTCGGCTTCTGGGGATTGCTGCGACTGGCCGAGGCGCTGGGCATCGGGTCGCCGGGTTCGCGGGTGATCGCCGCCGCGGCGTTCGCGTTGTCGCCGCGGGTGCTGACCACGATCGGCGCGATCTCCTCGGAGACGCTGCCGATGATGCTGGCGCCGTGGGTGCTGCTGCCGGTGGTGCTGGCGTTGCGCGGCGACAGCGCCCCCGGGGTGCGGGTGCTCGCCGCCCGGTCGGCGCTCGCGCTGGCGCTGATGGGTGCGGTGAACGCCGTCGCCACGCTGACCGGCGCGCTGCCCGCGCTCATCTGGTGGGCCTGTCACCGGCCCAACCGGCGGTGGCTGCGGTTCACCGGATGGTGGGCGCTGAGCGCGGCGCTGGCGATCACGTGGTGGGTGGTCGCCCTGGTGATGCTGGGCCGGATCAGCCCGCCGTTCCTCGACTTCATCGAATCCTCCGGCGTCACAACGCAATGGACATCGCTCACCGAGGTGCTGCGCGGGACCGACAGCTGGACCCCGTTCGTGGCGCCCAACGCCACCGCGGGCACCTCGCTGGTGACCGGAACTGTCGCGGTGCTGGCCACCACCATCGTGGCCGCCGCCGGGTTGGCGGGCCTGGCGATGCGCACGATGCCTGCCCGCGGCCGGCTGCTCACGATCCTGCTGGCCGGCATCGCCCTGTTGGCCGCGGGATACGCGGGCGGCCTGGGATCGCCTCTGGCGCACGCGGTCCAGACGTTCCTGGACGCCGACGGCACCCCGCTGCGCAACGTGCACAAGCTGGAACCGCTGATCCGGTTGCCCCTTGTGCTCGGGCTCGCGCATCTGCTGGGGCGCCTCCCGCTGCCGGGCAGCGTGCCGAGGCGGCAGTGGGTGCACGCCTTCGCCCATCTCGAGAACGACAAGCGGGTCGCGGTGGGCATCGTGGTGCTCGTCGCGCTGGCGTCGGGGACCTCGCTGGCGTGGACGGGCCGGCTCACGCCGCCGGGTGCGTTCGACGCGATCCCGCCGTACTGGCATCAGGCGGCGGCGTGGCTCGACGAGCACAACACCGGCACGCCACCCGGGCGGGTGCTGGTGGCACCCGGCGCGCCGTTCGCCACGCAGGTGTGGGGGTCCAGCCACGACGAGCCGCTGCAGGTGCTGGGCAGCAGCCCGTGGGGGGTGCGCGACTCCATCCCGTTGACGCCGCCGGAGACCATCAGGGCGCTCGATTCGGTGCAGCGGCTCTTCGCGTCCGGGCGGCCGTCGGCCGGTCTCGCCGATACCCTTGCCCGCCAGGGTATCTCGTATGTCGTGGTGCGCAACGACCTGGATCCTGAGACGTCGCGGTCGGCACGACCGGTGCTGGTGCACCGCGCTATCGACGGCTCACCGGGGCTGTCGAAGGTGGCCGAGTTCGGCGACCCGGTGGGACCCGGCACGCTTTCCGGTTTCATCACCGACAGCGGGCTGCGGCCCAAGTACCCTGCCGTGCAGATCTATCGGGTGGACACGGGTGGCGCACCGGGCAGCCCGTATCTGACCGACGTCGACGCCATGGCCCGCGTCGACGGCGCGCCCGAAGCACTGCTGCGCCTCGACGAACGCCGCAGGCTGGCCGGCAAGCCGCCACTCGGGCCGATGTTGTTGACCGCGGACGCGCAGCGCGCCGGGCTGGCGACGCCCGTGGTCACCGTCACCGACACGCCGCTGGCCCGCGAGACCGACTACGGCCGCGTCGACGATCACTCGTCGGCGATCCGGGCCGAAGGCGATGCGCGCCATACCTTCAACCGGGTGCCCGACTATCCGGCGCGAGACACCCGCCCGGTGTACGGCGACTGGACGGGCGGGCGGATCACGGTGTCGAGTTCGGCGGCGGACTCCACCGCGCTGCCCAACGTCGCGCCCGCGACCGCGCCCACCTCGGCGATCGACGGCGACTCGTCGACCAGTTGGGTGTCCAACTCGCTGCAGTCCGCCGTCGGGCAGTGGCTGCAGGTGGACTTCGACCACCCCGTCACCAACGCCACCGTCACCATCACCCCCAGCGCGACGGCCGTCGGCGCCCAGGTGCGCCGGATCGAGATCTCCACCGTCAACGGCACCAGCACGCTGCGCTTCGACGAGCCGGGCAAGCCGATCACCGCCGCGCTGCCCTACGGCGAGACGCCCTGGGTGCGCATCACCGCCGTCGGCACCGACGACGGCTCACCCGGTGTGCAGTTCGGCATCACCGACTTCACGGTCACCCAGTACGACGCGTCCGGGTTCGCCCATCCGATCGAGCTGCGCCACACCGTGCTGGTGCCCGGTCCGCCCCCGGATTCCGCTGTCGCACAGTGGGATCTGGGCTCGGGGCTGCACGGCCGGTCCGGCTGCGCCGACGGGCCCGACGGCATGCACTGCGCCGCGACCATGGGGCAATCGCCGGAGGAGCCGGTGAACCTGAGTCGCACGCTCACGGTGCCCGAACCGATGTCGGTGCGCCCGACCGTCTGGGTGCGGCCCCGGCAGGGTCCGCACCTCGCCGACTTGATCCGGCAGCCGGGAACGACCAGGGCCGACGGCGACTCCGACCCGATCGACGTGCTCGGTTCGGCCTACGCGGCCACCGACGGCGATCCGCGAACGTCGTGGACCGCGCCGCAGCGCGTCACGCAGCACCGCACGCCGCCGAGCCTGACGCTGAAACTGCCCGCCGCGAGCATGGTGGGCGGCGTCCGGGTGACCCCTAGTTCGTCGACGCTGCCCGCACATCCGAAGTTGGTGGCGGTCGACCTCGGCGACGGCCCGCAGGTGCGCCGGGTGTCCGGTGACGAGGCGCAGACGCTGACGCTGCGGCCGAAGGTCACCGACACGATCAAGGTGTCCATCCTGGACTGGGACGACGTGATCGACCGCACCGCGCTGGGTTTCGACCAGATCAAGCCGCCCGGGCTGGCCGAGATCGCGGCGGTCGACCCGCAGGGGCGACCCATCGCGACCGCCGACGCGGCCCGCAACAGGACCCGCGCGGTGACGCTGCCGTGCGGCCGCGGGCCGATCATCGCCGTCGCGGGCCAGTTCATCCAGACCTCGATCGACACCACGGTCGGTGCGCTGCTCGACGGCAACCCGATTCCGGCGACTCCGTGCCGGCCGGCGCCCATCGCGCTGCCTGCCGGCCAGCAGGAGCTGATCGTCAGCCCCGGCGCGGCGTTCTTCGTCGACGGTGTCCAGCTCGTCGGCCCGCTTGGTCGCGACTTGGCCAGCGCCCCAACCCATCCCCTCACCCCGGAGGTGTGGACACCCGACCGTCGCGAAGTCCAGGTGCCCGCGTCACCGGCGCAGCGCATCCTCGTCGTCCCCGAAAGCATCAACCCGGGGTGGACGGCTCGCAGCCCCGACGGCACGCAGTTGAGGCCGGTCACCGTCAACGGCTGGCAGCAGGGCTGGGTGATCCCGGCGGGAACGTCGGGCACCATCACGCTGGCGTTCGCCTCCAACGCGGTCTACCGCGCGGGACTCGGGGGCGGCCTCGCGCTGCTGCCGATCCTCGCGCTGCTGGCGCTGGTGCCCGCCCGGCGCCGACCGGCGCCCTCCGACGCGGCGACGCCGTGGCAGCCCAATGCGGCCGTGCGAAGCGCGGCGGTGCTGGTGGTCGGCGGCGTGATCGCCGGCATCGCCGGTGTAGTGGTGACGGGCGCGGCGATCGGCGTGCAGTACCTGCTGCGCAATCGGGACCGCCTCCGCGAGGCCGTCACGGTCGGCACCGCGGCGGGCGGGCTGATCGCGGCTGGCGCGGTGCTGTCGCAGAACCCCTGGCGATCGGTGGACGGATACGCCGGTCATTCCGCGGGCGTCCAATTGCTGGCCCTGATCTCGATTGCCGCCGTAGCATCGGCGGAGTGCCGCAGCTCAGTACCGTCCGAGGAGAGATCGACACCGCCGACCTCGGAGTGACGTTGATGCACGAGCACGTATTCGTGCTCTCCCCCGACATCAACAACAACCACCCCGACGTCATGGGCGACGAGGCCAGACGCGAGGCCGACGCCATCGACCGGCTCAACGAGCTCAAGTCCCGCGGCGTCGACAGCATCGTCGACCTGACCGTGATCGGCCTCGGCCGCTACATCCCGCGCATCGCGCGGATCGCGGCGGCCACCGACATCAACATCGTCGTCGCCACCGGCATCTACACCTACAACGACGTGCCGATGTACTTCCACTTCCGCGGCCCCGGCACCCTGCTGGACGGCCCGGAGATCATGGCCGACATGTTCGTCCGCGACATCACCGAGGGCATCGCGGACACCGGCGTCAAGGCGGCGATCCTCAAGTGCGCCACCGACGAACCCGGCGTCACGCCCGGCGTCGAGCGCGTGTTGCGCGCGGTCGCGCAGGCGCACCGCCAGACCGGTGTGCCGATCTCGACGCACACCCACGCGCCCACCCGCCGCGGCCTGGAGCAGCAGCGGATCTTCGCCGAGGAGGGCGTCGACCTGTCCCGAGTGGTGATCGGGCACTGCGGCGACACCACCGACATCGACTACCTCGAGGAGATCATCGGCAACGGCTCCTACATCGGCATGGACCGCTTCGGGCTGGACATGTTCCTGGACACCGAGCAGCGGGTGAACACCGTGGCGACCATGTGCGAGCGGGGCCACGCCGACAAGATGGTGCTCTCCCACGACGCCTCCTGCTTCATCGACTGGCTGCCGGAGGAAGTGGTTCCCGTCGCGATGCCGAACTGGCACTACCTGCACATCTCCGACGACGTGCTGCCCGCCCTCCGGCAGCGGGGCGTGACCGACGAACAGATCACCGCCATGCTCGTCGACAACCCGCGCCGGATCTTCTCCGCCCAGGGCGGTTACTGAGATGGCACCCGACACGCCACCGATCGGCACCCAGGTGTCGCGACTGGCCGCCGCCGATCCCGATGCGCCCGCGGTGACCTGCTCGGGGCGCACCATCACCCGTCGCGAACTCGACCTGTCGACGAACCGGCTGGCGCGCGACTTCGCCGCGCGCGGCGTCGGCGTCGGCGACTACGTGACGATCCTGCTGCCCAACTCGATCGAGTGGGTGCAGGCCGTGCTGGCCGCGTGGAAGCTGGGGGCGACGCCGCAGCCGCTTTCGGCGCGCCTGCCCGACGCCGAACTCGAGGGGCTGCTGGATCTGCGCTCGCAGGCGCTGCTCGTCGGCCGCGACGACCCGCGAGGCAAGACGCCAAGTGTGCCTGCGGGTTACGCACCGGACCCGGCGCTGTCCGACGCCGAGTTGCCCGAGGTGGTGTCGCCGGTGTGGAAGTCGATGGGCTCCGGCGGCAGCACCGGGCGCCCCAAGCTCATCGAGGCGGGCGGCGACAGCCGGTTCCCCGCGGCCGCCGGTTATCCGCTCGGCGCCCAGGAGGGCGACGTCAATCTGATGTCGGTGCCGATGTCGCACAACACCGGCTTCACCACGTTCGCGGTCGCGTTGGTGCAGGGCCATCACCTGGTGCTGATGCCGCGGTTCGAACCGCACGAGTTCCTGTCGCTGGTCACCGAGCACCGGGTCACGTTCCTGGCCACGGTGCCGACGATCATGCAGCGACTGCTGCCGGTGTACCGAGCCGCTGTCGAAGCCGACCCCGACGCCTACGACCTGTCGTCGATCCGCCGGTTGTGGCATCTGGCGTCGCCGTGCCCGCCGGCGATCAAGCAGGCCTGGATCGACCTGCTGGGCCCGGAAAAAGTGTGGGAGCTCTACGGCGGCACCGAACTTCAGGCGCTGACGTTCATCTCCGGCGAGCAGTGGCTGGCGCACCCCGGTTCGGTCGGCGTCGTCGTCGCAGGCGAGATGAAGGTGCTCGACGACGACGGCAACGAATGCCCGCCGGGTGTCAGCGGCGAGATCTACATGCGCCGGTCCCCCGGCAGCGCGCCGACCTACCGCTACATCGGGTCGACGGCGAAGAGCCGCGACGGCTGGGACTCGCTCGGCGACCTCGGCTACTTCGACAGCGACGGCTTCCTCTATCTCAACGACCGCCGCGTCGACATGTTCACCGTCGGCGGCCGCAACGTCTACCCGGCGGAGATCGAGTCGGCGCTGAGCGCACACCCGGATGTGTTGTCCTGCTTGGTCGTCGGCGTACCCGATGACGACCTCGGGCAGGTGCCGTATGCGATCGTGCAGGCCGACGGACTCGACCAGGACGCCGTCATCGCCTTCCTCACCGAGCGGATCGCGGGCTACAAACTGCCGCGCACCGTCGAGTTCAGCGACAAGCCGCTGCGCGACGACGCGGGCAAGGCACGGCGGTCGGCGGTGCGTGACGACGTCATCACCCGACTGGCTCGGGCGCACTCCTGACCGCGCTGTCCAGTGGCGGGGCGGGCTCCGACGGGGTGCTGCGGCGATACTCCCAGCGGCGCAACGCCACCCGACACGGCGACTCCACCAGCGAGTAGCTGACCGCCGCGATGGCGAAGCCGAACACCACCGTCAGCGCCAGCACCACCGGCATGTGCCCGTTGAAGGCGAATTCGCCGATGATCGGAAACACCATCCACAGCGCCGCCAGATGCCAGATGAACAGCCCGTAGGACCAGCGGCCGAGCGTCACCATCGTCCTGTTGCCCAGCATCCGGTGCGGGGTGTCCGGTGCGTCGAGCACCAGCGGCGCCAGCAGGGCGCCCGCGAGCACCGCACCCATGGCGACCTTGACGATGAACTGCTGCGAGGTGCCAGGCGTGAGGCCCTCCGGTCCCGCCAGCGGGGATGCCGCCACCAGAAAGGCGACCACCGCGACGGCGGCCATCACCAGGCGGTGACGGGCCAGTCGGTGCGGCCAGGAGACCGGCGTCACCGTCAACTCGGCGAGCAGCATGCCCGCCACGAACCACGACAGGAACGCGGGCGGCCAGTTCAGGTGGCTGACCCCGACCGGGGTGTGAATAGGCAGCAGCGCCCAGCCGAGGCTGACCACGCCCGCGGCCGCGAGCACCGGGATGCGGGCCCGCACCGGCACCCGGCGCACCAGCAGAGCGAACACCGGCAGCGCGAGGTAGAAGCTCACCTCCACGGCGAGGCTCCACATCTGCGTCAGCCCCGCGGTCAGCGTCAGCGGCACATAGATCTGCGTCAGCGTCAGGTTGGCCAGCCAGACCGTCAGATCGGCCTTCGCGTCGGGCAGCAGGCTCAGGATCGCCACGACCGCCACCAGGTACGCGGGCATGATGCGGACCAGACGGGAGCGCAGGTAGTGGCCCGTGGACGGCACGGTGCGCAAGTGACGGGCCGCGGCGGCGTGCCCGCGCCACAACAGGAAGCCCGACAGCGCGAAGAACACCGCCACCGCGAGGTCGAACCGGCCGAACAGCCGGCCCACCACCCCGCCGGTGTGCCCGGTCTGGAACGCGACGTGGGTGACGACCACGCCGACGGCCGCGCAGGCCCGCATCCCCTCGAGCGGGGGCACGAAGCCGCGGGTACCACCGACTCCCCCCGAGCCTCCCCCCACGTCTCCCTGGGACTGCCCGGCCGATGCTGCCACGGCGACCAGTGTGCCCGAAGGCCGTCGTAGTAAGCATTGGCCTTAGTTTGGGCTGTTAGGGTCGCTAGCCATTGGGGCAGCCCAAACGGACATCGAGCCGGGGAGCCGGGCTCGCCGGCGACACTGAGCCAGGGAGGAACGGTTTGAACCGCGCAGTGGCGTTGCGTATCGCGGCGTGCGGAATCTTGGGGCTCGGTGCTGCCCTGCTGATCGCCGCGCTTCTGCTCACCACGTACACCAAGAGCAAGATCACCAAGATCCCGCTCGATCTGGACGCCACTCTGGTCAGCGAGGGCACGGGGACCGCGTTCGATCCCGCATCCCTGGCCGCGCCGAAGTTCGAGATCGGCAAGAACGTGCCGGTGTCACAGCAGCGGCAGGTCAGCGTCGAGGCTCCGTCCAACGCCGACGTGGTCACCCTTCAGGTCGGCACCACCCTGCGCCGCACGGACAAGCAGCAGGACACCGGTCTGTTGCTCGCCCTCGTCGACACCGTCACCCTCGACCGCAAGACCGCGATGGCCGTCTCCAGCGAGAGCAATCCCGGTGGCGCCGTGCAGAAGCCGCGCACCATGGAAGACGACCAGCCGCCCACCAACATCGCGCTGCCGCACGAGGGTCTGGCCTACCGCTTCCCGTTCGACACCGAGAAGAAGACGTACCCCTACTTCGACCCGATCGCCCAGAAGCCGTTCGACGCCAACTACGACGGCGAGGAGGACGTGAACGGGCTGACCACCTATCGGTTCACCCAGAACGTCGGCTACGACGCCGACGGCAAGCTCGTCGAACCGGTCAAATACGCCTCGCTGTACGACAACGACGAGGACAGCCAGGTCACGGCGACCGCGGGGATGTGGGGCCTGCCCGGCGACCCCGAAGAGCAGATCACGATGACCCGCTACTACGCCGCACAGCGCACGTTCTGGGTGGATCCGGTGTCGGGCACCATCGTCAAGTCCAAGGAACGCGCCAACCAGTACTACGCACGCGAGGCTCTCAAGCCCGAGGTGACGTTCGTCGACTACACCGTCACCTCCACCGAGCAGACGGTGGAGGCGCAGGTCGCCGCGGCCCGCGACGAGCGCGACCGGGTGGCGCTATGGGGGCGCATCCTGCCGATCACCTTCACCGCGATCGGCCTCGTCTCGCTGATCGGCGGCGCCCTACTGGGCTCGTTCAGCCTGCGCGCGGAGTCCGCGCTGATCGACCCGGGTCTCGACGAAGCCGATCACGGGTTCTTCGACACCCAGGGGATCAAGGTGCCCGGCGCCGAAGCCAAGACCGAGAAGATGCAGTTACCCGGGCACCGGCCCAGACAGCCACCGGGCCGGTAGGTCCGATCAGCCGATATTTGGCGCGGTGCTGGGCGCCGGCCTACGCGCTGATGCTCGCGCTCGTGGTGACGGGCCCACTGCTCGCGCCCGGCTATCTGCTGCTGCGCGACGCTGTCTCGACCCCGCGCTCCTACCTGTCCGATGCGGCGCTGGGACTTTCCGCCGCCGCACCGAGGGCGCTGCCGCAGGATTTCGCGGTCGCGTTGGCCTCGCGGATCCTGGACGGCGGCATCGTGGTCAAGACGCTGTTGGTCGCAGGGTTGTGGCTCGCGGGCTGGGGCAGTGCCCGGTTGGCACGCGTGGTGCTGCCTGCCGCGGGCGCACCGGGGCAGTTCGTCGCCGCGACGCTGGCGGTGTGGAATCCCTATGTCGCCGAACGGCTTCTGCAGGGGCACTGGAGCCTGCTGGTCGGCTACGGGTGCCTGCCGTGGGTGGCGGCGACGGTGCTGCGGATGCGCGCGGCCCGCACGGCGCCGCTGTGGGTGGAGATCGGCGCGCTGACGTTCTGGACCGCGCTGGCCGGGCTGACGCCGACGGGTCTACTGCTGGCGGCGACGGTGGCGGTGGTGTGCGCGTTGGGGCCCGGCGCGGGCCGCTCGCGGTGGCTGTGCGCGGGTGCCGGCGTCGGGACGGCGATCCTGGCGGCGTTGCCGTGGTTGACGGCCGCGGCCGTGTCGGGGTCGCTGTCGCCCTCGCAGGCCGAGGGGGTGCCCGCTTTCGCCGCGCGGGCCGAACCGGGTCTGGGTGCCCTGGGCAGCATGGCCAGCCTCGGCGGCATCTGGAATGCTGAGGCTGTACCCGCCTCCCGGACAACGCTTTTCGTGGTGCTGGCCGCAGCGGTGCTGTTGGGTGTGGTGCTGGCCGGCCTGCCGGTCGCGGCCCGCAGTCCGGCGGCGGTCCCGCTGCTGATCCTCGCGGCGGTCGCCGTCGCGGTGCCGACGCTGATGGCGACGGGCCCGGGCCTGTCGCTCGTCGAAGCGACCGTGCGCGCGCTGCCCGGCCTGGGCGTGGTGCGCGACGCCCAGAAGTGGGTGGCGTTGGCGGTGCCCGGCTATGCGCTTTCCGCGGCGGCGGCCGTGCTGACGCTGCGCCGATGGATACCCGCGGCGACGACGGCCGCGGTGTGCGCCCTTGCGTTGGTGGCGACGCTGCCCGACCTGGCGTGGGGCGTCGGCGGCAAGGTGGTGGCCGTGCAGTACCCGCCCGGTTGGGCGGCGGCGGCCGCCACCATCAACGCCGACCCGCGTCCGGTCGCCGTGCTGCCCGCGGGCAGCATGCGGCAGTTCGGTTGGGCGGGCGACGCGCCGGTGCTCGACCCGCTGCCGCGCTGGGTTCGTGCCGACGTGCTGACGACCGGGGATCTGACGATCTCGGGGCGTCTGGTGCCCGGCGAGGGCGGGCGGGCGCGCGACATCGAGCGGATGCTGGCGGCGGGCGCCGACCGCGACGCACTGGCCGACGCCGGGGTGGGGTGGCTGGTCGTCGAGTCCGGAGACGACGTCACCGTCACCCGGATCGGCGGCGCGCAGGCCGGGGCCCACCACCGCCCGCTGATGCTGGCAGTACACGGAGTGTGGCTGGCGATGCTGGTCGCCGGAGGGGCGATCGTGCTGGTGGGGCGGTTACGTCGGCGGGGTCCGCTGACCGGAACACCGGACGACATGACGCTGCCCGCTTAGTAATCTCCTCGCCTGTGGGCGTTGGCGAATTGGTCGAGTACTCGGTGCTCGACGGAGTAGCGTTGATCACCGTTAACGACCCTGCGCGCCGCAATGCCGTAACCGACAGGATGTCCAGTCAGCTGTCGGAGGCGGTCGGGCGCGCCGAAGACGAGGAAGCGGTGCATGCCGTCATCGTCACCGGCGCGGGCCCGGCCTTCTGCGCAGGCGCCGATCTCGAGGTGCTGCGCACCGCCGACGAACGGGTGCTACGCCGAATCTATGCCGGTTTCGTCGCTGTCGGCCGCTGCCGGTTGCCGACGATCGCGGCGGTGAACGGTCCGGCCGTCGGGGCGGGACTGAACCTGGCCCTTGCCGCCGATGTGCGTATCGCAGGGCCCCACGCGGTGTTCGACGCGCGGTTCCAGCGCCTCGGGATCCATCCGGGCGGCGGAGCGACGTGGATGCTGCAGAGATCGGTGGGGGTCCAGGCGGCGAGGGCGGCGATGCTGTTCGGCATGCGCTTCGACGCGCATCAGGCGGTGCGGTTCGGCCTGGCGCTGTCCGTCTGCGATCAGCCGGTCAAGGCCGCGCGCGAGCTGTGCGCAGGTCCGGCTCGGGCTCCGCGAGACGTGGTGGTGAAGACGAAAGCGACCATGCGCGCCACCGCGATCCCGGGTTGTGACGACACCGATCACCACAGTGCGGCAACCGAACTCGAAGTCGGTCCGCAGGTCGCCTCGCTCCAGGCGCCTGCTTTCGCGCAGCGGCTTGCCTCGGCCATGGTCGGCCCGCCGTGACGCGTTCAGGCGGCCGTGCGGGCTATGGGGTTCGCGTCGCGATCTGCCTCGGCGCGGTCGCGGCCATGGCCGGCGGCACAGTCACCACGGCACCCGCCGCAACCGCCGACGCGGTCGCGTACCTGGTCAACGTGACGGTGCGGCCCGGTTACCACTTCGCGGGCCCGCAGGACGCGCTGGACTACGGCGAGTCGATCTGCGCGAAGGCCCGCAGCGGCGTCGGCTATTCCCAGCTGATCGGCGAAATCACCCGTGACTTCGGCACTTCCGATGAGTACCAGGCGTCCTACCTGATCACCCAGGCCGTGAACGAGCTGTGTCCGGCCATGATCTGGCAGGTCAGAAACTCCGCGGCCGGTTACCAGCCCGGGGATTACGAATCACAGGAGTAGTCGGATGATGAGGCATCGCGTTGACCGGACTCTCTGCGTCGTGTGCGGCTGCACAACCGCGGCGCTGCTCGCGGCGCCGATGGCCCACGCCGACAACAAGCGCCTCAACGACGGCGTGGTGGCCAACGTGTACACGATCCAGCACAACGCGGGCTGCACCGGCGATGTCCGCATCAATCCACAGCTGCAACTGGCCGCCGAATGGCACGCTCGCGATGTCATGGCCAATCGCGACCTGACCGGCGATCTGGGATCGGACGGGTCGACGCCGCAGGATCGGGCCCAGGCCGCGGGATTTCACGGCAAGGTGGCACAAACCGTCGCGATCAATCCCGCCCTGGCCATCAACGGTGTCGAGATACTCAACCAGTGGTTCTACGATCCACACGACTACGCGGTGATGAGCGACTGCGCCAACGTCGCGATCGGCGTCTGGTCAGAGAACAGCCTTGACCGCTCTGTCGTCGTCGCTGTGTACGGCCAGCCCGCCTGAGCGGTCAACACTCCGCGCCCTGGCGCGCTCCGATCATGAAATCCCAGAACTCACCGTCGCGGTGGGCGCGGATGGCGATCTCCCCCAGCCGCCGGGCGTAGTGCGTCGTGCTGCCGAATTCGTCTGTCCAGCAACGGGCCCGCATGGTGGAATGCCACAGCCTGTGCTCGAGGGTGACACCCACCGCGCCGTGCAGCTGGTGGGCGATCGCGTTGACCACGGGCACCACCTGGCCCAGCGTGACCTTCGCGACGGTGACCGCGTAGTCGGTCTGCGCGGCGGCGAAGCCGTGGTGCGTGGCGGCTGCGACGGCGAGTGTTGCGGCGGCGCGGGCCCTTTCGATCGCGCCGGCCATGATGGCCAGTGACTGCTGCACCGCTTGAAAGCCGCTCAGTGCCCGACCGAACTGCGTGCGCGTGCGGGCGTGGGCGACGGCCAGTTCCGCTGAGGCATCGAGCGCGCCGATGGTCTGCACACAGCGGGCCCATGCGCCGCGGCGGGTCAGTTCGTCGGCCACCTCACGACCGACTTCGGTGAACGCCGACGATGGAACGTCGACAGTGACGTCGCAACGTGGTTCGCCTGCGAGGTTGTGCCCATCCGTGGTGAGAGGTTCCTCCGCGACGGCCACCAACAGACGATCGGCGATCGGCACCGCGACCAGCACCGTCGCGTCCCGCGCCCACGGCACACCGGTGGCCGTGACGGTGACGCGGTCGCCGGTGCGGGGGTCCGGCATCGCGTCGCCGATCGCGACGCTCAGCGGCGCATCCTGCCGGCAGTCGACGGCCGCGCGGTCCGCCAACCACGCCCCGAGCAGGTCCGTCTCAGCGACCGGGACGGCCGCACAGTGGCGCGCCAGGCCGCGCAGCATGACCGCCAGCTCCGACGGGCCCGCTCCGGATTGGCGCGTACTGGTCAGCCGCGTCAGCCCGCTGTCGTTCAGATGCCCCCACAGCGCGGCGTCGAAGCGCTGTTCGACCCCGTCGTTGACCGCACCGCTCTTCGCCGCGCGCGCGACCATGTCGTCGATCAGTCGCCGCAGCTCGGCCCACTCGTCACCGCCGCTGTCCGGCGGCGAAAGTACGCCGCCGGCAAGGGGATTGAAGGCCATCGGATTGATCATTTCTCGTCGATCACCGCAGCCCCATGCCCCGCGCGACGAGCCCGCGCAGGACTTCGTTGGTTCCGCCGCGCAGGGTGAACATCGGCGCGTGCAGTCTCGCCTCGGCCAGCATCTCGGCCACGCCCGACTGCGACGGCGGGGCGGCGAGCTCGAGTAGTTCCGCGCAGGCCTCCACCGAGTGCTGCTCGTAGCCGGTGCCCAGATCCTTGACCAACGCCGCGTGGTTGGCGGCAGGGTCGCCGGCGCAGAGGGTGTGCGCCACGGACACCGACAGTTGTCGAAGCGAGATCAGCTGAGCCAGCAGGTGACCGACCTGAATCTGGGTGTGCGAGTCGACATGCCGCGTCGACAGCTCGCCCACCACACCGTCGACCAACGGCGCCGTCGTCAGAATTCGCTCGGGGCCGCTGCGCTCGAACGATAGCTCGGCGGTGACCTGAGTCCAGCCGCTGCCGATCTCACCGAGGACATCTGCGTCCGGGACGAACACGTCGCTGAACTCGACTTCGTTGAAGTGATGCTCGCCCGACATCTGGCGGATCGGGCTGATCGACACACCGCGGGCGTCGGCGGGCACCAGAAACTGGCTCAGGCCGGCGCGGCGGTTCTCGGGATCCACCGCGCCGGTGCGCGCGAGGACGACGATCCAGGCCGCGCGGTGCGCCCCGCTGGTCCACAGTTTGCGTCCGCCGAGCAGCCAGCCGCCGTCGGCGCGGGTGGCGCGGGTGCGCACGCCGGCGAGGTCGGAGCCCGCGCCGTCCTCGCTCATCCCGATCGCGACGTAGCAGCGGCCCGCCGAGATCTCGGGGAGCAGCGACTCTCGTTGTGCCTGTGTCCCGTACGCGAGAAGGGCAGGCGCGAATTGGCGGTCGGCGAACCAGTGAGCCGCGACCGGAGCGCCGTGCATCAGCAACTCCTCGGTCACCACGTACCGGTGCAGGTGGCCCAGGCCGCGGCCGCCGTATTCCACCGGCACCGTCAGGCCCAGGAAACCGGCACCACCGAGGCGCGCACTGAATCCCTCGTCCCACGAACTCAGCCAGGAGTCCACCCGGCTCTGCCAGCCGTACTGCGCCCGGTCTTGGACGAGAAACGCCCGGATCTCACTTCGCAGCGCGTCGAGCTCCTCGCTCGTGGCGCATAGCAGGCCGAAAGCCGTTCCCACCGTCACCCTTTCGTCTCGACGCCGGCGGACGTCGACATCTTACTTGTCAATAATTAGTAAACTATATACCCTATTGCGAAACACATGAAAACGGATTCGGACAAGCGGGGTCGATCACAGTGAGCGCCATCTGCACGGCCGGGACGTACCTGCCGCCATGGACCGGCCGCGACGCCCGAACGCGGGTCGCCGGACCGGACGAGGACGCGGTGACCATGGCAGTCGCCGCCGGTCGCGCCGCCGAGGCGCCCGCCCTGGCTCGCCGTGTGGTGCTCGTCTCCCGTGACCTGCCGCTGCTGGAAGGCGGAAGCGGCGCTGCGCTGCTGGCCGGCTTGTCCCTGGACGCCGACGTTCCCGTGCGTGAGGTGCTCGGCGGGGCGCCGGCGGCGCTCGACGAGATTCTGGCCGCCACACCGGGCACGGTGGTGATCGCCGTCGACGACTCGCCCGCAGGCGCAGCGGCGGGTGCAGTGGTGATCGGCGCCGACGGCTCTGGGCTGGCGCCGGTGGCACGCCAGACCCGCAGCCTGCCGATCGTCGCGCGGCACCCGGATGGCAGCCGTCACGTGTACGCCGACCCGCGACTGCACCGCGAACTGGGAACCGCGGCCACCCTGGCGCGGCTGGATCTGGGCGCGTCCGAACCCGTTGTCGCTGCCGCCGGTCTCGGGGCCAAGCAACTCGGCGGGCGTCAAAGCGTCGGCGTGGCATTCGCGACCGGCTCGGCGGCCAGTATGGTGCGTGCCCTCATCGCGGCCATCGAACAGAAGGCGCAGGGGTTGGCGGTCGCCGTCGAGCAGGCATCCGGCACCGCGGCCGCGCTGACCGCCGGGCCGTGCCGGATCCGGCGTGACGAGCCTGCGGGGCGCCCCGTGCCGCAGGGTGCGCTCAGCGAGGGCGGCGGGATCCCGATCTCGCTGGCCGCCTACGCGCGCGCCTTCGAGCCGAAACTGCGTTGGGAAGCTGCCGTTTCCGATACCGCCGGGCTCGACCAGCAACCTCAATTCCCGCCGCGAATCCGTGTGACCACCGAGGGCAAGCTCGCGGCCGGGTCCCGGACCGTCCCGCTGCCCCGCACCGGCACGGTGTATACCGAAACCACGGTCTGTCTTCCGGTCCCCGACCTGAGCGCCCCGTATTCGTTGGCGGTGATACAGCTCGACGGCAGCCCGGTTCGGGCCCTGCTCAAAGTGACCGGGGTTGCGGCCGGCGAGGTGGAGATCGGTCAGCGGGGGTCAGTCGTGTTCCGCAGGATCGCCATGCGCGGCGGGATACCGGACTACGGCCACTCGTTCTTGCCGGCGACAGCCGAAATTCCCTTGGACAGAGGAGAACTCGCTTCGTGAGACAGGTCGCAATCGTCGGAGCCGGCATGACCGAGTTCTCCGAGCACTTCGCGCTGGGTATCAAAGACCTCATCCCGATGGCCTACGCGGAATGCGTCGCGCGAGTGGACAAGGGGATCGACAGGTCGGAGCTGCAGGCCGCCTGGATCGGCGAACTGTCCACCACCGACGGCTTCCCGTCGGGGATCCTCGCCGACACCTTGGATCTGATCGACATCCCCGTCACGCGCGTCGAGAATGCCTGTGCCACCGGCAATGACGCGATCAGGAACGCGACGCTGGCAGTCGCCTCGGGCTGCTACGACGTCGTCCTCGTCGCCGGTGCGGACAAGGTCAGGGAGACGGCGTCGAATGCGACGTTCTGGGAGTGGTCGGCAATGACGCGTGACGGCGCGTGGGACTTTCCGCTGGGTCTCGTTGCGCCGGCCAACTTCGCGCTTCACGTGAAGCGCTATCTGCACGAGTCGCCCGCCACTCGCGAGCACATGGCGATGATCGCGGTGAAGAACCACCACCATGCGGTGACCAATCCCAAAGCGCAACTGCGCTACGAGATCACCGTCGACCAGGTACTCGACGCCCCCACCGTGGTCGACCCGTTCGGCCTGTACGACTGCACCCCGCAGAGCGACGGCGCCGCGTGCGTGATCCTGGCCGCGGCCGAGGTCGCCGACCGTTTCACCGACAGGCCGGTGTGGGTGCGCGGTGTCGGGATCGGCATGGATCGCGTCATGCATCAGCACAAGTCGGATATGACGACGTTTCCGGCCACGGTCAAGGCCGCCAAGGCGGCGTTCGGGATGGCAGGTCTGACGCCTCGCGACGTCGACGTCGCCGAGGTACACGACTGCTTCACCGGGGTGGAGTTGATCAGCTACGAGGACCTGGGCTTCGCCGACCGGTTCATGGGCCACAAGCTCGTCGAGCGCGGAGAGCACTACGTCGGCGGCGCCATCCCGATCAACCCGAGCGGCGGCCTGAAGGCCAAAGGCCATCCGCCGGGCGCGACCGGCGTGGCTCAGTGCTACGAGCTGTTCAATCAGCTTCGCGGCGACGCCGAGAACCAGGTCGACCGGTCTCGAGTAGCGTTGGCGCACAACATCGGCGGACCAACGGCGGTGTCGGCGGTCACGGTGTTGTCCAGCGCCGCGGGGTGACTAGAGCTTCGGTGTCAGTCGAGGAGATCGAGCACCGTGCTCAGCGTGGAGCCGGTGAGAAGATATTCCTCGGCCTTCACGAGGTGGCGGTTCCACAGGGCCGCGGCGCCGTCGGCGTCGCCCGCCTTGATCAAGTCGAGCACCATCGCGTGGGTCTTGACGCTTCGGCGCAGCGCCCGGTCTGCGCGGGCACCCTCGGTCGGCTGCATGGACCGGTTCGCCTTCTCGACGATGTGGTGCAGCATCTCGCTGATGATCTGCAGTGTGCGGTTCCCCGACAACCGCGCGATGGCGGCGTGGAAGTCGGTTTGCGCGCTGAAGCCCTCGTCGCCGGTTTTCCCGGCGCGTTCGCGGGCGACGACCTCCTCGAGCTCGGCGATCGCCTTCGGGTCGCGCTCTTTCGCCAGCGCGGCCACCATCGGTGTCTCCAGCACCGCGCGGGCGTCGTAGACATCCTTGAGGGTGACGCCCTCGTACTGCATGATCAGGCCCGCGTAGTCGGCCAGTGTCTGGCGGGTGGGGCGAGTCACCCGCGCGCCGCCGCGGACACCTCGCCGCATTTCGATCAGCGACTGCGACTCGAGCACCCGAAGCGCTTCCCGCAGCGTCGGACGTGACACCCCGAACTGTTGCAGCAGTTCCGATTCGGGCGGCAGCATGGCGCCTTCGGCTATCTCCCCGCGAATGAACATCTTTCGCAGCACATCGGCGACCCGGCCCGACATCTTGGGCGTGCGAAGGGGCGTGACCTCCATCCGTGTCCCTTCTGTTCTCGAAGCTGTTCTCGAAGCTGTCACCGGAGCTGCTATCGGCACAGCCAATCAGTGATATGTCTATCGATATTACAGGTGGTCGTCGGACGGCCGGATCGCACGTGAGCGCGCCGTTCAGCCGCAGGCGATGACCCGCGGTAGCGGTGCGTCCGATGCGGCGGGCTGCAGCAGGCGGTCGGCCAGCACGGCCTCGAGTTGACGGTACGACCCGAGCAACGCGTCGAGTTGCATTCCGCGTGCGACGTATCGGTGTAGGTCGTGCTCGATCGTCAAGCCGATGGCGCCGCACACCTGCATCGCCGCATCGGCGGCCGATCGGTGCGCCCTGCCCGCGGCGGCTTTGCCGATCAGCGCGGAAAGCTCGCCGCCGTCGCGCCGGGCCGCATCGACCAGTGCGCGGGCCCCCTCGAGGCACGCGTGCGCCTGCGCCAGCGTGTGCCTTGGCGACTGAAAGGTGCCGATCGGGCTGCCGAATTGGGTGCGTCTGCTCACATGGTCGACGGCGAGGTCGATTGCGGCGGTGCCGAGTTCGA
Source organism: Mycolicibacterium moriokaense (assembly GCF_003347205.1). Lineage (GTDB taxonomy): Bacteria > Actinomycetota > Actinomycetes > Mycobacteriales > Mycobacteriaceae > Mycobacterium > Mycobacterium moriokaense_B. Next base: position 271,467 of record NZ_QQBJ01000001.1, on the reverse strand, counting down.
CGAGTTCCGTGCCGAGCGCGCAGCGCGCGACCGCCACAGCGTTGGTCCAGTGCGGAGACGCGTCCGTGAGCGGCCCTGGCGCAACGCCGCTGACGTCCGTCCATTGGCAGGTCGCGTCGAATGTGTTCATCGGTTGGCAGTTCAGGCTCGCCGCGTCCACCACGCCGATATGCACCGTGCCGTCCGGCCGCGCGGTCGCGAATACCAGCCGTCCGCGCGGCGGCCCGACCACGATGCCGCTGACCTCGGTGCCGACAGGCGGCCGACCTGCCGTCGCGATGCCGGGCAACACCACCGCGTCGGCGGCGCCGCCGAGAACGGGCGACAGTTCGGCGATCATGAGGCGGTCCAGGCAGTCGCTGTGAATGAGGGTGCGCGCCCGGGCACGGAACAGCAGTTCGGCCGCCTCGAACCGATATTCGGATTCGATGTCGGTCCAGCCCAGCTCGGCCAGCCGGGAGCCGAGCCGCACGTGCCCGCCGCTGTCCTCCTCGGCGGCCGATCCGAGAACGTGAAATATGGACTCCTCGACCATGTTCCACGAGTCGTCGACCGACCGTTCGTCAGCGCTCATCCCGGGCGCGGAGCGGTGCCGGTCCGCTGCAGCGCCGCGTGCTCGCCCGCACGCCGCCCGGAGAAGACGCAGTCCGCGAGCGACAGGCCGCTGACGTAGGAGTTGGAACACACGCCGACGGCCGTGCGCCCCGCTGCGTAAAGGCCTGTGACACAGGTCCCGTCGGCTCTGCGCACTTGACCGGAGTGCGGGTCGACGACCAGACCACCCAGGGTCAGACCGGGCACGAAGTCGAACGGCGACGACTTCAGGGAGATGTCGACCCCGTAGAACGGCGGCCGTTCGATGGGTGCGCGTACTACTCCGGCCTTGTGGCACGGGTCTTCGTCGCCGCTCCTGATCGCGGTGTTGTAGGCATCCACGCTGGCCTCCAGACCGGCCGCCGACACGCCGAGCTTTGTGGCCAGTTCGGTCAGCGTACGAGCCTTGCGATGCGCGACCGTGAAGGCCGGTGCCATCATGGCGCGCTGGAAAAGTTGGGTCTGCGAGAGGTATTGAGATCGGGCGCGCTTCCACATCGCGGTGTCGAGGATCAGGAAGCCCTTGCCGTCGAAGCCCTCGATCATCCGGCCGGCGTGCGTGGCGCCGTACAGGTCCTCGTTGGCGATGCGCGTGCCGCAAGCACCGACGGAGATGCCGTCGATCATCGCTGATGGCGGCGAGATGAAGCGCCACGCCGTGACGCGGTCCAGGTGGGCGGTGACACCGCCTGCGCTGCAGCCGAGTCGGATGCCGGACCCGTCATCGCCTTCGGTACCCAGCGGCGACACCAGGAGGTGCGCAGGTGCGTGCCTGCGCACCATGTCGCGGTCGAAGATGAATCCGCCCGCTGTCAGCACCACCGCCGATGCATTGACGGTGCGGGCCGTGGCCGCGTGATCCCAGATCCGGCGCGCTCGCCGACCGAAGTACTTTCCGACCGGCGGCACCCAGTTGATCAGCTTCGTCCCGCGAGCGGTGGCCCTGCGGCAGCGCCGCCACCGCGATGAGCCGTCGTCAGGCATGGTGCGACAACTGATTCCGGCTATCTCGCCGTCCTCGGCGAGGACCAGACTCTCCGCGCGTGTCAGTGGCAGAAATGTGACGCCGGCGGCGAGGGCGGCGTCGCGCAGCGCCTCCCACAACACTCGGCCCGAGCTCATCCCCTTGGCCACCTGCCGGTGCCCTCGAGGTGCGGGGCGGGCGCCGAGATTGAACGGATAGGCGTTCTCGTTGCCCGAGAAGTACAGATAGTGCCTGTCGGTCGGGTAGGACGTCTTGTAATCGCACAGCGATCCGGCGAATCTGGCCCCGTGCCTCTCCAGCCACCCGATCTGCGCGGCGCTATCGTCGCAGAATCGACGCAGCGTCTCGTCGTCGACGACGCCCTCGATTTCCTGACGGAGGTAGTCGAACATGTTCTCGGGTGTGTCGTCGAAACCCGCTTCGCGTTGATACGGCGTGCCGCCGCCGGCGTAGACCACGCCCCCGGACAATGCGGATGCGCCGCCGCCGAGTGCCCGATCGATGACCAACACCGACGCGCCGCTTTCGGCGGCCGCGATGGCCGCGCAGGCTCCCGCCATGCCGAAGCCGACGACCACTACGTCGTAATCGCGTTCTTGACCAGCCATGTCCGTTGGCGCCCAGGCGATTCAGCCGGCTTTGGCCAGCATGTCGCGCACCGCCAGGTAGCTGAAGATCATGGAGGTGCCGATCGGGTGGCCGCCGCCGGGATAGACGTTGCCGCTCGGCGCGGCCATCGTGTTGCCCGCAGCGTACAGTCCGCCGATGACCTCGCCGGATGTGTCGAGGACGCGGGCGTTCGCGTCGGTGCGCAGGCCGCCCTTGGTGCCGAGGTCCGACAGACCGAAGGCCGCCGCGTGGTAGGGCGGCTTGTCGAGCGCGAACATCGGCGACCCACCCTCGGCGACAGCGCGATCGTAGGCTTCCTCGCCGCGGCCGAAGTCCTCGTCCACACCGGTCGCGGCGAACGCGTTGAACTTGGCCACCGTGGCCACCAGATTGGCAGGGGGCACACCGATCAGGGTGGCCAGTTCGTCCAGCGTGTCCGCGGTGTGCCACAACCCTTTCGCCTCGTACTTCTCCGATTCGACCATCGAGACGTTGGTCAGCGTGACGGGCGGCTTGGCGCCTTCCCTGTCGTCGTAGATCATCCAGTACGGCAGGGTGAGCGAACCGCTTTCGATGCCGGCGATCACGGTGCGGCCGAGCCGGTCGTAGGGTTGCGACTCGTTGACGAACCGGTTGCCGTTCTGGTCGACGAAGATTCCCCCGGTGAACCACAGCGCGAACGCCGATCGGCCGTCGGGGTGCGTCATGCCGGGCGCCCACCACCCCTGGTCCATCAGGGCGGTGTCGGCGCCGACCGCGATTCCCGCCTGCAGTGCCTCGCCAAGGTTGGAGCCCGGGCCCATCGCATCGCGGGCAGAACCGGGAACGCCGTACTTGGCTCGTAATTCCTGGCTGTTCTCGAAGCCGCCGGCCGCGAGCAGAACACCGGCCCTGGCCCGGATCGAGTACGGGCGGCCGCCGTGCGCGTCGCCCTTGGCCATCGCGCCCACCACTGCGCCGTTCTGCAGAATCAGTTCGGTGAGAGACGTGCCGAGTCGCGTTTCCACGTTCGGGTATTGCCGGATCGCGGTGACAAGTCGCGCGACCAGTGCGCGCCCGCCTACGTAGAAGTCGTCCGGCGGCGCGGTGCCGAGGCGGTCGGTGTCCAGTGGCCCGCGCACGACGTCGCGAAGTTCCGGTGCATCGGCGACCGCCAGCGGTTCCGGTGCGATGTGCCGCTGTCCGGCGAGGCTGGCCTTGGGCGCCTTCCCGAAATAGTCGGGCCACGGGTACGGCTCGAACCGGAGCCGTTCGTCGGCCTCGAGATATTCGACCAACGGCGCTCCGGTGCGCACGAACGCCTCCTGCAGTTCGCGCGGTGTCGAGTCTCCGACCACGGTGGTGTAGTACTCGAGCGCATCCTCGATCGTGTCGTCGACGCCCGAGCGGGTCAGTACCGGATTGACCGGAAACCACATGCCGCCGCCCGAATAGGCGGTGGTGCCGCCGTACTTGTCCGTCGCTTCGAGAAGGATCCCGGACAGTCCCTGACGACCCGCGGTGTAGGCGCCGACGAGACCTCCGGCGCCCGAACCGACCACCAACACATCGCATTCCTCGTCCCAGTGCACCCTCGGCGTCCTCCTTGTCACACAGCGTCTGGGGCCCAGTTTTGTTCGGGGGCGGACCACCGACAAGGAAGTGCCCGCTCAGCGGTAAGGCATTTTGGCTCCCTGTCCGGCCATGATTTCGTCGTGCTATGCCGATGCCGACCTCAGTAGTCGCCGGTGACGCCGACCAAACCGGCTACGCCGACGACATCGCGGCCTACCGCCGCGACTTCCGCCAGTATCTGGAGCGCGTCGAAGCCGGGCAGCACTGGCGCGCAGCGGCGTTGAACACTACCGAAGCCGCGATGGCACACGATGCGGCGATCATGGCGCAGTTGCACCGCGACGGCTGGAATCGGCTCGGCTGGCCCGAGTCCGCGGGTGGGCGCGGCGGCACCGAGATCCACCGCGCGGTGTACTACGAGGAACTCGGTCGGGCCGGTTCGGCCGTACCCGCCCAGCACTGGACACTCGAGACCCTCGGCCCCGCCCTGCTGAGATTCGCGCCCCGGTTGGCCGCCCGCTACCTGCCTTGCTACCTGCGCGGCGAAGAGTGGTGGGGCCAGTGCTTTTCCGAGCCGGATGCCGGTAGCGACCTGGCGGCCTTGCGCACCCGCGCGGTGCACTCCGGCGACGGCGACTTCGTGGTGACCGGTCAGAAGATCTGGACCAGCCAGGGGGCCACCGCGACCCGCCTGCTCGCGCTGGTGCGCACGGGGACGACGGCGAGCCGCCACCGCGGGCTGACGATGATGCTGATCGACGCCGACGCCCCCGGTGTCACGGTCCGCCCCATCGCCCTGGCCAGTGGTCGACGGGAACTCGCCGAGGTGTTCTTCGACGAAGTGCGGGTTCCCGACACCCGACTGGTCGGCCACGTCGACGACGGGTGGACGGTGGCGATGTACCTGATGCAGTTCGAGCGCGGCATGTATGGCTATGCATTGCTCACGTCGTTGCTCGCCGACATGTCCTCGTTGCGCGCCGCGATGTCCTCACCGGACACCTCGGCCGCCGGCCGCGAGCGATTCGCCCGCACCTACATCGAGGTCACCGCCGCGCAGGCGCGAGCCGCTCAGACGGTCCGCGATCTCGCCCACCGCAGGCCGATCGGGCCGCAGAGCAGTATCGACAAACTTCTGTTCAGCACGGCCGAGCGCGAGGTTCACGATCTGATCCTGGACGTCCGGCACGGCGAGTTGATCGGCGGCGAGGGCGGTGCCGATGCAGCGGTCGACACCGCCCGCGCCGCATGGTGGTACTCCCGGGCGGCGACGATCATGGGCGGCACCGCCGAGATTCAGCGCGGGATCATCGCCGATCACGTTCTCGGCCTGCCGCGGGAGGCGTCGCGGTGACGCGGCACGACATCACACCGGGTCGAAGTCGGAGATCAGCCACTGACCGTTCACCCGGTCCAAGCCGACCCTGATACTCGAGATCGTGCTCTGCGGCGCGCCCGCCCCCATCGTTACCGCCTGATTGACGAAAAGCAGTACCACGGCGTGGTTTTCGGTCGCCGAGATCGACGCCGCTGCCGGCACGGTGGCAACGGACGCGATCTGCTTCTGCTTGGCGCCAGGTATCACCACGTCGTGCACGAGCGACGAATAGGAATCCCGGAACGAGCCTGTCAGCCGACCCTTCACGGCGGTGAGCTTGGCCTCTGCGGTATCCGGCGTGTACGACAGCATGGCGACAGTGGCGTCCGTCGCCGCCTTGACCGAACTCGGCCCGGCTCGGTCGTCCAGTGCCTCGGCGGCGGCGAACCACTTCGACGCCGCGACCACGCCGGCCAGCGCCATCACCAGAAGCGGTGCCAAGCAATAGATCACGGTTCTGCGGTAGAGGATCGAGCGAGTTCGCGGCCGGCGCCGCCGCCGCAACCGTGACACCTTCTCCGCCGCAGCCGTATCCTGCGCGGCGTCGTCGGACGGGGATTGCGCGGCGATGGCGGTTGGCGCGGACACGGGCGACCTTTCTGCCGAGGGGATCACGAGACGAACTGGACGTCGGATGCCTTGACCGTTTCGCCGTCGTCGACCAGACCGATGCGAAGCCGCCAACCGTGCTTGGGTTGGTCTCCTTCGGTGCGCGATGACGTGGTCACCTGCACCGCAACCAGCATCATGGCCTGAGCACCCTGCACCGACTCCAGACCCGATTCGACCACCTGCCCGACCGACGTCGACTGCGACGACTTCACGACGTCGACGAAAGGCTTGGCTCGCTTGGCGAAGTCGTCGTGGAAGTCGCCGGTGGTGACGTCGAGGATCCGCGCGACGTCGGCATCGACGCGGTTGTAGTCGATGGTCGTGAGATCGACCGCCACCTGCCTGCCGGCCCGCAGAAACTCCTTCCGCTGCAGATCGGCACGGTGCGCTCGGTTGGCCTGCAGGCCCTGCCAGACTCCGACGGCGGCCAGGGCCACGGCGACCGCGACGCAGAACACACCGACACTTTTGGCGGACGACCTCGGAAAGAGCCTGCGGCCGGCTAGTTTTGCGGGACCAGCATCTGCTGCCATGACTTCTCCTTCTGGCCGTCTTGAGCCAGTTCGCTCTGCGTGTACACCTGACCGTCCGGTCCGACGTAGGTGCCCGTCGCCGGGTCGTACGGGGCGACCGCCAAGGCAGGCACCGACGGGGGCGACGCGGGGGGTGCCGGCGCTTGCGGTGTCTCGTCCGGAGGCAGTTGCGGGATGCCCTGGCCGGACAGCGTCGCGTTCGGATCGCCCTTCCAGTTCATACCGTCGTTGAGGGGCACGTACTGCTGGTCGCTCTCGCACATTTTCACGGTCGGCGCCCGCTTGCCCGGACGCGTCTCGCAGGGAATGTTGCGGGCACCGCGGACATTCTGCTGGGGTGCATCTTGCGGTATCCGGCAATACAAGTCGCCATCGGGCCGATCCGGAGCGTCGACCTGAGCGGGTGTTCGCCGTTGCGACGCGGGCAGGAAGCCCGTGGTGCACGGCGGCGGCAGGTTGATGTTGAGGTTGAAGTCGAGGTAGCTGCCCTTGTAGTCCTGCTTGCTGTTGTGGTTCGCCACGACGCCGCCCTGCGCCATCGAGACGCCCTGAGGCACCAACACCAGCAACTGCTCGATGCCGTTGTGGTAAGTGACCGCGACCTGGCCGATACTCACCAGGTTCGCCAGGATCACCGGCAGTGTCGGCTGCACGCGGTCGATCAGCTGACGCGCCTCGTCGGCCGCCGAGCCGCCATGCTCGAAAACTCCTGCCACCGAGTCGTTCTGGTCGCGCAACTGGCCGGTGATCGTTCTCAAGTTCGCAGCCCAGGCGTGGATGTCATCGGCGGTGTCCACCTGGGCGTCCAGCAGCGGACCCGACTCGTCGACCAACGTGGTCAACGAGTCCAGATTGGCCCGCGCATCGATGGCCAAGGTCGTCGAGCCCCTGACGATGCGCGACAGGTCCTGGCCCAGACCGCCCACCGCGGCATAGGACTCGTCGACGGCTGTCCTGAGGTCGTCATGCGGGATCGCCTGCAGCCCCCGATTGGCCGCGTCCAACAGGGTGTCCACCGGCGGCGGCACCGACGTCTGGCTCAGGGGCAGCACGTCGCCGTTCTTCAACGGCGGTGAGGTGTCGTCGTTGGGCAGCAGCGCGACGTATTGTTCGCCGACGGCCGACTGGCTGTGCACCTCCGCGCGGGTGTTCGACGGGATGGGGATGCTCGAATCGAGTGAAAGCCGTGCCCGCACGCGGCCGTCGGCCTCCAGCGCAACCGATGTCACCTTTCCCACCTGGGTGCCCCGATAGGTCACGTTGCCCGAGGGGTACAACCCGCCGGCCGTAGGTAGTTCCATGGTGACGGTGTAGTGGCCGAAGCCCAACATCTGCGGCACCCGCACGTAGCCGAACGCCATGACCGCGAGCGCGATCACCGAAATCACCGAGAAGGCGACCAGCTGGATGCCGATGCGTCTGCTCACCCGCATGTCACGGACCCCGATCGAGGTGATAGGGCGCCACCAACGGGTTCGCCGACGTGTAGGGGCTGGGCATCTGGCCGATGGTGCGTCCCCACTGCATCTCCAACTCGGTGAGCGCACCTTCGAACCGGGTGCCGGTGAACAACGCGGCGTCCAGCCGGCTCAGCGTGAGATCGATGATCGCCGTGAGGTTTCCGTAATCACCGCGGAACCAGTTGTCCAGTGTGTCGAACGGGAACGGGTACGTCGAGATCACGCCGAGCGACCGCGTCAGGGCCGGGCCCGCATCGGCCAGTGACTTCACCACGGGGGCGATGTCCTTGAGTTCTCCGACCAGGTTGTCCCTCGTCTGGTTGACCGAGTTCGACGCCAACGCGCTGAACTGGCCGACTTTGGTCATCGCATCGGCGAGTTTGGTGCGCTCGTCCCTGAGCACCGACAGAGCGTCCGGGATCGTCGCCACCGCACGGTCGAGAACCGGTTTGCCCGCGGCGAACTGCCCCGCCAACCGGTTGAGGCTGTCGGTGGCGTCGATGATGTCGGCCGTCTGGGCGTTGACGTTGGTCAAAAACGTGTCCAATTGCCCGATGAGGCTTCGCAAGTCCTGTTCGCGGCCGCGCAGCGCGGTGCTCAGGGTGCTGACGATCTCTTGCAGGTGCCCCACACCGCCACCATTGAGCAGCAATGACACCGCGGCCAACGTCTGCTCGGTACTCGGGTAGGCGCCGGCGTGTGACAGCGGAATCTGCGATCCGTCGTGAAGCCGCCCCTGCGCGGGGACACCGGTGGGCGGTGCCAGTTCGATGTGGAGCGAGCCGAACAGGCTGGTCTGTCCGATCTTCGCGGTGACGTTTGCAGGCAGGTGGATGTCGCCGTCGATCCGCATGGTCAGCAGGGCATGCCAATCCTGCCGCTCGATCTTGGTCACCGTACCGACATTGATGTCGCCGACCCGGACACGGGAATTCGGTTGGATGTTGCTGACGTCGGGCATCTGGGCGGTGACGATGTAAGAGCCGGGACCGCCGCCCCTGGTGCCGGGAAGCGGCAGCGAATTCAAGCCTTTCCAGCCACATCCGCTGACACCCGCGCCGACGATCAGCACGCACACGGCAGCCAGAAAGCTGCGCACCATCACGGTCCTCATGGCGTCCCGCCGTCCGGTGCCATGATCCCGGCCAGCCCGGCCGACGGGTCGGTGGCGACCGGATCCGGTACGTCAGCGGGCGGCGCCGCATCGGGGGTGGGAGCCGGGGGCGCGCCATGCGGGGTGTTGGTCGGCGCGACCCCGGCCGTATCGGGGGGCGCCGCAGCGGCGGCCGGGTCGGGCGGGATGTAGTCGGGGCGCAGCCAGTCCTCGCTGTAGGTCACCTCATTCGGTCGCGCCTGAGCACCGACCAAGGCGCTGAAGCCCAAGGGAAGAAGGAAGTTGTACTGACGATTCTTGACGATCGGCGCCAGGTACTGCGCGCAGAGCTTCGCCGACTGCTCGGCGCCCTTGCGCGAGGCGGCCTGGATGGCACCGCAGATGAAGTTGATCGGGTTGCTGAAGTTCGTTCCCGCCAAGATGCCGGTCACCGCGCCCTGCGCCGGTTGATAGATGTTCACGTAGTTGGCAATCGTGCTGGGCAACAGATGCAGTGCCTGCTTGATGTCGTCGATGCTGGCCCCCAGCGCCGCGGCCACTTCGGCGAGCTTGTCGGACGTGACGCCGAGCGCGTCGCGGTTCTCCGCGACGAATCCGCTGACGTCGGTGGCCGCCGCCTGCAGCGCCGCTACCGCCCGCCCCACCTCGTCAGGGTCGTCGGCCAGCAGCGCGGTGACGGCGGCCAGGTTGCGGTTGAGGTCCGCCGTCAGCGATGCGCTGTCGTGCAGCGCCGACACCAGCACCGCAAGGCTTTTCACCGTTCCGAAGACGTCGTCGGAGTGATCCCCCAGGATCGACAGGGCCTGCGACAGATGCACGACGGTGTCGTGGATGTTGTCGCCCTGGCCGCGCAGGTTGTCGGCCACGGTGGTGACGAACGCACCGAGAGTGGACACGCCGCCGGGCTCGGTCGGTTGCAGCGTCTGGCTCAGCTTGTCCAACTGCGTTCGCAATTGGTCCCATTCGACCGGCACCGCAGTCCGGCTCTGCGGGATCACGGCGTTGTTCGCCAGTACGGGACCCTGGGTGTAGGCCGGAGTCAGTTGGATGGCCCGCGCCGTGACCAGTGACGGCGAGAGAATGACGGCGCTCACGTCGGCCGGGACCTGGTACTTGTCATCGACCCAGAAGGTGATCTTGGCTCGCTGCGGCTGCGGTTCGATCGACGCGATCTGTCCGACGGGAACACCGAGAATGCGGACCTCGTCACCGGGATAGATCCCGTTGCTGTTCGCGAAGTAGGCGGTCATCGTCGTGCGACCCACCGCCGACCCCGCTCCCAGGACCGCACCCACCCCCGCGGCCAATATCGCCACGAGCAGCACCGTCAACCCAATTCTGCTGGCGCGCTTGATCGTCACGGCGCGGCCTCCGTCGAACTTGGCTCCGTTGAACTGGGCACCTCGCCGGGAGCGGGCTCATACACCGGAGACGGGGTGGGGGCAGGCGGTTCGGCCCCGGGCATCTCGACCACTGCCGGCGGGCCCGGCGGCGGGCCGCCCGGCGGCGGCGCAGGCGGCGGTTCGCGATACGGGTAACGCGCGTCGCCGGGGTTGCCGGTGATCGCATCGGGCAGGGTCAACCGCGGTTCACCGCCCTGACCCGTGCGCGGATAGGGCACCGGCAGCGCGGGCGTACCCGGTTGACCCACCTGCGGATCGACCAACTCCGAGGGCAGTTTCACGTTGGGGTCGAGGCCCAGGTCCGAGAACGCGGCATCGATGAACGGCTGCAGGAACTGGCCCGGCAGCAGGTTGGCGACGTAGGCGTTGAAGAAGGGGCCCGACGACACCGACTCTCCCAGCGACATCGCGAAGGCATTGAGGCGGTGGATCGAATCCTGCACGCGTTCCTTGCGGTTGGCGACCGTCGTGAGCACCCCGTTGAGCTTTTCCAGCGCCGGTTTGAGCTGTGCGCGGTTGTCTTCGACGAAGCCCGATAGTTGCTTGGACAGCGCGGTGATGTTGCCCGCGATCGTGTCCAGCGCGCTGCTCTCCGTTCGAAGCTGGGCGAGCAGTGCGTTCGAGTCGGAGATCAGCCCGACCACCTGCCCGCTTCGATCGGCGAGCACCTTGGTGGCCTTGTGCGCGTTCTCCAGCAGGTTGCGCAACTGTTTGTCCCTGGTGTCCAGGGACTGAGAGAACCGCGACAGGCTCGTCACCGCGACCTGGAGTTCGGGCGGCGTCGAGGAGAACGTCTGCGCCAGCGTGGTCAGCGATTCGGAGAGCTGGCCGGTGTCTATCTGGTCGATCGTCGTGGCAAGGTCACCGAGCGTGTCGCCGAGCTGATACGGAGATGTGGTGCGCTCCAGCGGGATCGGGCCGGACAGGCTACCGTCGCCGCGGGGTGAGACGTCGAGTATCTTGGCGCCGAGCAGGCTCTTGGTCCTGATCGCCGCCTCGGTCTGCTTGCCCAGGTGCACGTCCTGGTCGATCTTGAATGTCACCACCACCCGAGCACCGTCGAGGGCGACATCGGTGACGCTGCCGACCTGGTATCCGGACACCTGCACCGCGGCGCCGGAGGTGAGGCCTGCCGCCTCCGCGAAATACGCCGAGTACTTCGTCCCCGAGTTGAGGAACGGCAGGTGGCCGAAGTTGAGGACGGCCAACACCGTCGCACCGGTCAGAGCCACCCCGACCGCCCCGACGGTGACGGGGTTGCGTTCGACGAAAGGCCTCATTTGGGTGCGCACCTTCCCGTGTCCTGCCCGGCGACCTTGACATAGACCGGCTGTCCGCCCTTCCCGTTCAGCTTCAGCACGGCATCGCACAGGTAGAAGCTGAAGTAGTCGCCATAGAGGCCCTGGCGGCCCAGCAGTCGATACTTGTCGGGCAACTCGTTGAGGATCTTGTCGAAATAGTCGTGATCGGCCATCACGGCGGCTGCGGCGCGGTCCGTCTGTGCCACAAAATCTTTGGATGGCGGGCGGGCCTCGGCGAGCAGCTCCGCGATACTTCCGGCGGCGTTGTTCGTGTAGGCCAGCCCCGCGCTGATGTCGGTGCGCCGGTCCGACAGCTCTTTGACCAGTTCGGCCAGCGACGTCACCGACTTGTCGAGCTGGCCACTTTGTTCGCCGAGGGAGGCCAGCACGACGTTGAGGTTGTTGACCACCTGACCGATCAATTCGTCGCGGTCCGCGAGCGTGCTGGTGACAGCGGCCGTCTGCGCCAGGAACGAACTGATGGTGTCACCCTGGCCTTGAAACGCCGAGATCAGCTGTCGGGTAAGGGCGTTGACCTGGTCCGGATCAAGGGCTCTGAAGAGCGGCCGAAAGCCGCCGGTGAGCGCATCGAGATCAAGCGCAGGCGCAGTTTGGGCGAGGGGGATGGTGGCTCCGGGCTGCAGAACCCGCGCCGAACCCGGTCCATCCTCGAGCGCCAGATAGCGACCGCCGATGAGGTTGTCGTATCGGATCACCGCCCGGCTCCCCTCGGTCAGCACCACCGAGGGGTCGGCGGAGAACTCGACACTGACCGTGGTGTCCGGGGCCAGAACGATGTCCTTGACCTTGCCGACTTCCACTCCTGCGATTCGGACGAAGTTTCCCTTGGCCAGTCCGCTGACGTTGCTGAACATGGCCCGGTAGACGCGATCCTGTTGAAAGCGCAGCTGCGCAAAGATGGCAAGGAGCGCGAAAATTCCTGCCGTGCAAACGACGACGAAGACCGTCAGGCGTAGCACGACGCCACGAAGTCCAGTTCTCACGTCTGTGTTCCTTCTCCGATTGCTGCGTACCGATTGCCGTGGTCACGGAACGGGGGCGGGTGGTGGCGGCGCACCGAGGACCGCCGGCGGTGAGGGCGCCATGGTGCCCGGGGCGACGGGCGTGCCCTCGACGGGGACCGGTGGTGGGGCCGGTGGGGCCGGTATGCCGGGCCACAACGGTTGGCCGCCGGGCCCGTACAGCGGCGCTCCGTACGGCGGTGCTCCGGGATAGGGCACAGGTCCCGGTGCGGGACCGGGCAGGCATTGGCGGATGCTCGGCGGTTCCGGCACCGCCCGGGTGACCGGAAGGTAGTTCGCGTAGCAGGGATGACCGATGCCGGGGTTGGGTCGGATGTCGACACCGGTGCCCCATCCGGTGTTGGTGACGAGCTGCCGGATGGGAAATGCCTTGGTCGCGTCCGGCAGCGATCCGCAACTCGGCTTGCCGTCCGGCCCGCCCTTGGCGGCGACGATCGGCAGATTGTCGGGATAGACGTAGGGATCGTCGCCGAGCAGAATCGCGGCATCGGCGACATAGGTGCGCCCGTTGCCGCCGATGGCGTCGCGCGCACCGTTGTCCAGCCACCACTGGGCGCCCTGCAGCGTGCACGTGTAGGTGGGGTCGTAGGTGCGCAGCAGCGCTGTCGTCGGCGCAGCGGTGTTGATGCCGTCGATGAGATTCTGCTGGTTGGTGCCAAGGAGATTCGAGCCGGCGTCGGCGAATCCGATTGTGTTGAGCAGCAGCGTGTCCAATGATGTGCGCTGCCTGCTGACCGTTTCACTCGTCGTGCTGGCCGCATCGAGGACCGCCAGGATGTCCTGAGCTGACGCCGAATAGGCGTCGTTGAAGCGGCGGAACTTGCGCCAGTTTTCGCCGATCAGCTCGCTGCGCGGGTTGAGGGCCTCGAGCACCTGGTTGGCATCGGTGATGGACTGACCGATCCGATCGCCCTCGCCGCGGAATCCGTCCGCGAGGGCCGAGAGCACGGCGTTGAGCTTGGCCGGGTCGATCTGGTGCAGCAGGTTCACCAGGTTCTCGAAGACCGTGTTGACCTCCGTGGTGACATTCTGCGACTTCAGCACCGCGCCCGCCGACAACCGCTGGGAGAGCGGATGATCCGGGTAGATGAGATCGACGTACTTCGCGCCGAACGCGGTGGTCGCGCGGATCTGCGCGGAGACGTTGGCGGGGATGTTGGCGACCTCGCTCGGTGTTATCTCCAGCCGCAGCGTCACCGGATTCTGGGTGCTCGAAATCGCGCCGACTCGGCCCACTTGGACACCGCTCATCATGACCTTGGCGCCGGACTCCATCACCAGGCCTGCGCGGTCGGAAGCCAACGTGACGGGCACGTATCGCTGGAAGCTGCCGGTGTACAGCGCCCCGGTGAGCATCACCAGCCCGGCGATCACGGTGACCAGGATCAACGTCCACCAGCCGGGGTGGAGGCTGCGCTGGCCTGGTCGTGGTTCCATGATCACGAGGCCAGGTGGAAACTGCCGGACTGACCGTAGACGGCCAGCGAGACCAACAGGCTCACCGTCACCGCGGAGACCAGCGAGGCGCGAACCGCGCGGCCCACCGCCTCGCCGACGCCCGCAGGCCCTCCCGACGCCGTGTAGCCGTAATAGGTGTGTACGAGCATGATGACGACCGCCATCGCGATCGCCTGCACGAACGACCACAACAGGTCGGTCGGGATGAGGAAGGTGTTGAAGTAGTGGTCGTACACACCCGTTGACTGACCGTAGACGAAGGTGGTCCCCAACCGGGCCGCGAGGAACGACATGAGAACCGCGATGCAGTAAAGCGGAATGACGACGATGACGCCGGTGAACACGCGCGTCGAGGCCAGATATGCGACCGACCTGATGCCCATCACCTCGAGCGCGTCGATCTCCTCCGAGATGCGCATCGCACCTATCTGTGCCGTTGCGCCCGCGCCGATGGTGGCGGCCAACGCGATGCCGGCGGTCACCGGGGCGATGATGCGGACGTTGACGTAGGCGGAGATGAATCCGGTCAGCGCCTCGACACCGATCCCGGCCAACTGGTTGTATCCCTGCACGGCGATCAGCGCGCCCGCGGAAAGGGTCAGGAAGCCGACGACCACGATCGTTCCGCCGATCAGCGCCAATGCTCCGGTACCCAAACTCATCTGAGCGATCAACCGGACGATCTCGGCTCGATACTTGAGGAAGGCCGTACCGACCGATCGGAGCGTGTGCCCGTAGAACTGCGTCTGTCGCCCGATGCGCACCCAGCCGGCCGACCAGCGTTCGAAGTACCTGCCCACCCGGGCAAGGCCGGTGTTCGGCGCATTGCTGATCATCGCGGACCGCCGAACTGCACGGCGGTGACGACAAGGTTGATGACGTAGAGCGCAACGAACGAATAGACCACCGTCTCGTTCACCGCGTTTCCGACCCCCGCGGGACCGCCACCCACCGAGATGCCCTTGTAGCAACCGATCATGCTGGCGGCCAGGCCGAACAGGCCCGCCTTGATCAGCGATACGAGCACATCCGTGAGACCGGTGAGCAGCGTGAGGCCTGCGACGAAGGCACCCGGCGTGACGTGCTGGACGTACACCGAGAAGAAGAACGAGCCGACGAGTGTGGCAAGCGAGACGATCGCCGACAGCAGGATCGCGACGACACCGCCGGCGAGCACACGCGGAACAACCAGTGACTGAAGCGGATTGATGCCGAGCACCCGAAGGGCGTCGAGTTCCTCGCGAATCGTGCGCGCGCCCAGATCGGCGCAGATCGCGGTCGCGGCGGCGCCCGCCACCACGAGCACGGTGACGATCGGCCCGAGCTGTGCCAGTGATATTCCCGCGCCGGTGCCTGCGAAGTCGGCGGCACCGAAGTCGAACAGCAGAATGTTCAGCGTGAAGGCCGCCAACACCGTGAACGGAACGGCCAGCAGGAGCGCGGGGACGATCGACACCCGCGCGATGAACCAACTCTGATAGAGGAATTCCCGCCACGCGAATGGGCGCCGGGGCACGAGCATCAGAGTGTCCAGCGCGGTTGCGTAGAAGTCGCCGATGCCACGCAGCGGCTTCACAGCGTCGACTCGACTCCTCATCGAACTCCTTGTCTGCTAGCCGTTTTGGCTGTATCTCGGCTCGGCGCTGCGGCTGTGGCGCCGGTCACGTTCGACGCTAGATCTCGCCGACTTCGCTGCCTAGCCGTTGACCGGTCAGCGGGATGGCGCGACTGGACGCCTCAGGACTTGGCCGCTTTGGCGCGAAACGCTGCCACGTTGCGCTGGAATTCGACGGTGTCGAACGACGTGTATTCCTCGGTCAGCGCGTACTCGAGCACGCCCAGCGCCGCGCGGTTCAAATGCAGATTCATCGCCTTCTTCGACGATTGCACCGCTTGCGCAGGCAGTTTCGAAAGACGCTCGCCGAGTCGCAGCGCCTCGTCGAGGACGGCGTCGTCGGGCACGACTCTGGTCACCAGGTTCAGCTTGTCGGCGACCGACGCCGTTATCCGTTCACCGAGCAGCACATACTCTTTGGCCTTCATCATGCCAACGAGCAGTGGCAACATCGCCGCGCCTCCATCACCTGCGGTGAGGCCGACGGGAACATGCGGATCGGCGAGGTAGCTCGATTCGCCCATCACGAGGAGATCGCTGAGCAAGGCTATCGAGCAGCCGAGTCCGACCGCCGGGCCGTTGACCGCCGACACCAACGGCTTCGGAAAATCGATCACGGCGAGGAACAGGCGACGGGCTTCGGCGAATTGCGATCGCCGAAGCGCGGGGTCGGCGATCATGCGCGTGAACATGTCCATGTCGCCGCCCGCCGAAAAGGCCTTTCCGACACCGGTGGTGACCACACACGTCACCTCCGGGTCGCTCGCGAGCTCGTCCCAGATGTGCGCGAACGCCTGGTGAAGATCTTCGTTGACCGCGTTGAAGTGATCGGGGCGATTGATCCGGACCACATGCACCGAACCGATCCGATCGACCAACAGCCACGGAGCGAATTGTCCGTAGCCCGAGATCTCGGTGACTTCCTGGCTTGCCGTCATCGCCACCCCTACTGTTGCCCTGTGCCGTCCGGCGTGCGCAGTGTCGCCAGAGGCTCGCTTCCCGACCAGTCGTGGCCCCAGTAGCTGTCCGCGGATATCTCCTCCGCGCAGTAGTACTGCGAGTCCACTTGCCAACCGTCGGTTCCGAATTCGATGTCCCAGCCGCCTGGAGCGCGGACATAGAACGAGACCATCTTGTCGTTCGTGTGCCTGCCCAGAGTCGACGACACCGAAAAGCCGTGCGCGGTCACCCGGTCCAGGGCCTGGCCCACCGCGTCAAGCGAGTCGACCTCGACCATGATGTGGACCAGCCCAGGAGCGCCGAATGCCGGTGTGGGGCACAACGCCAGACTGTGGTGGCGCTCGTTCACACCGAGGAACCGGACCCGCTGGGGAGGTACGCCGAGCGGCAGCGGCAATCGGAACGCCCCGCGCGGGAGGAAGCCGAGAACTTCTGTGTAGAAGTCGAAGCCGCCGTCGAGGTCTGACACCGGAAGCACCACGTGACCGAGGCCTTGGCGGCCGGTGACGAACGTGGCGCCGAACGGTGTCACCACCGGCGTGTGATCCAGCAGCGGACCGTGGAACACCTCGAGCTCGGTGCCGGCGGGATCAGCGAAGGACACGAATTCCTCGACGTTGCGCTCGTCGGCCTCGGCGGTGGTGTGGGTGGTGACCTCCACGCCGCTCTTCTCCACCGCGGCAACCACATTCATCAAAGCCGTGTGATCGGCCACCTGCCATCCCACGGCGAGCACCCTGTCGTCGTCGCCGGCAACGGCGACGAGCCGGGCCCGGTGTTCGTCCATGCGCATGTACAGATTCGCCGGATCTGCGCCGTCACCCTCGGCAAAGCCGAGCACGTTGAAGGCAAAGGTCCGCCAGCGGTCGATCTCCGCTGTCTGAAATCGCACATAGCCCAGCGAGCTGAGTTTCAGGCTGTCGCGAGACATCGGCCTCCTATCAGGTGTGTGTCCGTCTCGGGTGTTTGTCTGTCGGGGTCATCACAGGACTCAGATCATGAACTTCATCTTGGGGGGAGGTTCCATGCCGAGCATCGTCATCGCCGAGGCCTGATACACATTGCCCGGCACATGAATCACGTGGTTGAGGCCGGCATGGACATCGCGCCAATACCGCTGCACCACGCCGGTATTGCGGATCGCGTTGCCACCGGATCTGGCGAAGATCGCGTCCACCGCGGCGACGGCGCGCCACACCGCGCGGACCTGTGTCCGCCTGCCCTCGGCACGTTGCTCGAAGGTGGGGGTGCGACCGGAGTCGACGAGGTCCCACATGCGGTCCGCGTTTCCGAGGAGTTCATGGCGCGCAGAGGAGATCTCGGCGGCGGCCTCGCCGATCGCGTACAGCAGCAGGGCATCGTCTCGCACGGCCGCTCCCATGGCGTCGGTGCGGGATCGCTGGTAGGCGACGTGGGCGGCCAGGGCGCCCTCCGCCGCGCCGACGACGGCCGAGCTGATCCCGAGCGGGAACACATGAGACCACGGCAGCCGGTACAGAGTCCGGTCGCAACCGGCGTCGGCCTGGGCCCGGCCGTCGAGCACGTGGTCGCCGTTCATCACGCGGTAGCCCGGAACGAACGCGTCGCGCACCGACACGTCCTTGGACCCCGTGCCCCGCAGGCCGACGACGTCCCATGAGTCGTCGATGATCGTGTAGTCGCTACGCGGAAGTATGACGTGAAGCATCGTCGGCGGCTGTTGTACCTGGCCGGCGGAATCGCCGAGCATCGCACCGAGAATGACCCATCGGCAGAAGTCCGTACCCGACGAGAACTGCCAGCGTCCGTTCAGCCGGTAGCCATCGCCCTCGGGCACCGCGACTCCCTGCGGGGCGTATGGTGACGCGACCCAGGTGTCGTCGTCGTCGCCCCAAATCTCCTCTCGCACCTTGGGATCGGCAAAGCCCAGCTGCCACGGATGAACACCGACGACGCCGCTCACCCAGCCCGCCGCGGGATCGAGTGCAGCCAGGCCAAGGATGGTCTCGGCGAACTCGCGCGGCGCGGCCTCCTGGCCGCCGTAAGGCGCAGGCTGCAACATCTTGATCATCCCCGAATCGCGGATGGCCGTTGCAGTCGCGGATGTCAACTTTCCCAGCCGCTCTTCCTCGAGCGCGTCGGCCCTGATCTGTTCGGCTGTGCACAGCAGCTTCTCGAGTACAGGCGTGGTCATGGCGATGGTTCTCCTTACTGGCCTGCGGTAGTGGAATCTTCGGTCCGGCCGACGCGGTCGGCCAGTGCATGTGCGATCTCGTCATCCCAATTCGCCTGCGCAGTCTGCGTGTCCACCTCGAACTCGAACCGATTCACCATGTCGGCGGTGACGTCTTCGACGTCTACGTAGAACTGCTCGTACCACCGGCGAAGCTGGTACACCGGCCCGTCCTCTTCGCAGAGCAACGGATTGTCGATGCGGGTCTTCGCCCGCCAGATCTCGACGTCCTGCATGAAGGCGCCACCGAGGCTCTCCGCGAACGTCGCGGCCAACTCCTCGGCTTCGCTGTCGGATATGCCCGGCGGCCTTTTCGCGATGGCGCCCCACTGCAGCATGAAGGAGTTCGGCGTCACCGGGTAATGGCAGTTGACCAGCAGGCCTTCGGCGGACATCCCGCCGGAGCCCAGAGTCTGGCCGTTGACCATGAAGGACGGACCGTAGTACGTGGCCCACGACTCCATCTGCAGGTCTGCCTGACCGTAGTTGGAGTCGAGCTCGATGTCCGGTCGTCCGGTTGCCGACATGTACTGGGAGGCAATGTGTTTGTCGAAGACGTTCTTGAAGAACGTCGGTTTGACGAGGTGCACATAGAAGAAGTGCGCCATATCGACGACGTTGTCGATCACTTCGCGGCAGTTACTCCCCTCGACCAGCAGGGAGTTCCAGCTCCAGTCGGTCCACTCGGCCGTGCCGTAGCCGTCGAGCGCCGGGATCGTCACGTCTTCGGGCGGGGGTCGGAGTTGAGGGTCGTGCCACACGAAGAGCAGGCCGTTGCGCTCCAGCGTGGACCAGGAGCGGGTGCGCGCCAACCGCGGTACCCGCCGGGAGTACGGAACGCCCGTGCAGGCGCCGTTACCGCCCCACCGCCAGTCGTGGAACGGGCAGGCGATCGAGTCTTCCTTGACGGTGCCCTTGGCGAGGTTGCCGCCCATGTGGCGGCAGTACCCGTCGAGGACGTTGAGCCGCCCGTCGGATGACTCGAAGACCACCAACGCCGTTCCGAACGCCTGGATCTGGTGAGGCTGTCCGTCGTGGAACGACTTCGCCAGGCCGATGCAATGCCACCCGCGCGCGTAGCGGGCCGGCGCGGCTCCGCCGTCGATCGTGCGGACATCGCTGTCCTCTGCACTGGTCTCCATGCTGGTTTCAATGCTGGTCTCAATGCTCATGCGCGCCTCCGTTCGTCGAACAGCACCGCCGCCCGTTGGTTCCTGGTCATGATCGTGCGCTCTTGCGATCGGGGATTTCCACAGCGATTCCGCCTGGCGGGAGGGCGTCCGCGGGATCCGCGAGATCTGCAGCCGTATCAGATGTTTCGGAATTCAGCCGCGCCGTGATCCCGCACCGCTGCGCTGC
The DNA here is from genome assembly GCF_003347205.1 of Mycolicibacterium moriokaense. Classification (GTDB taxonomy): domain Bacteria; phylum Actinomycetota; class Actinomycetes; order Mycobacteriales; family Mycobacteriaceae; genus Mycobacterium; species Mycobacterium moriokaense_B. The sequence continues at coordinate 251,277 of NZ_QQBJ01000001.1, read as the reverse complement.
GCGATCGCGGTCAGTCGCCGCTGGCATTCCTCGGTGCCGGAGAGCCTGACCACGGCCCGCGATTCTTCGACGAGCGCCTGTGCCACGGTTGATCCGACGCCTGCCCACAACAAGTGCTTGCACTCCGCGAGCGCGTCCGGCGCGGCGTCGCAGAGGCTTTCGGCCAGGGCGTACGCCTGCGTGAGCACGCTGTCGTCGGCGACGACACGAGTCAGCAGGCCGATTCGCAACGCCTCGTCGGCATCCAGGGTCGGATTCGTGAGGGTGATCTCCATTGCCCGGCGCAGGCCGACGAGCTGGGTCAGGATGGCGGTCAGTCCACCGTCGGGAATCATGCCGACCCGTACCGCGCCCGACATGAACTTCGCCGTCCGCCCTGCGATCACGAAGTCGCAACTCCCGATCAGCCCCAAACCCCCACCACCGGCGGCATACCCGTGGACCGCCGCGATCACCGGCACATCCAGGCCGATCATCAGCCCGGTGACGGACTGCAGCCACGTCGAGACCTCCTTGATGTGGCTGGGCAGATCGTCGGCATGGGCCAGAAAGTCCTTCACATCCCCGCCCGAGCAGAAGTTGTCCCCCGCGGCGGTGAGCACCACCACCCGGATCTCCGACGAGCCGTGGCAGTGCAACAGCGCAGCATGCAGGGCGCGAAGCATCGTCGCGTCCATCGCGTTGGCGGCTTCCGGACGGTTCAACGTGACCGTCGCGATGCCACGAGGGTCCACGGTCAACGCAACGGGCCCCTGCGCCGTCGTCACGCGTGCTCCTTCGTTCTCTTGTCAGCCGACGGGCAGCGGAGGCGTGATGACGACGCACCGCGTGCCCGAGTAGATGGTCGCCATGCATTTGTTGCAGTGGATACACAGCGATTGCGCCTCGGGCTCGGCGGATATCTGGTTGACCAGATGTGGTTCGCGAAGAAGCGCGCGCGCCATCGCGACGAACTCGAAACCCTCTGCCATTGCCGTCTTCATCGACGACAGGTCGGTGACGCCGCCCAACAGGATGAGCGGCATCGTCAGCTCGGCCCGGAATCGTCGTGCCTGCTCGAGCAGAAACAGGTCGCGGTAGGGATAGCTCTTCAGAAAGGCCTTGCCGAACACCTTCAACCCCCACCGGACGACCGACGACATCGCCTGACCCCACTCGCGCACCGGGGCTTCACCACGGAACAGGTACATCGGGTTGAGCAAGGAGCTGCCCACCGTGAGCTCCAGCGCGTCGAGCATGCCGTCTTCCTCGAGCCATTTGGCCGCCTGCAGCGCATCGTCGGTACGCAGGCCGCCGGGCACGCCGTCGTCCATGTTGAATTTCGCCAGCACCGCGCAGTCGGCGCCGACCGACTCGCGCACGGTAGCGGCGATCTCACGGGCCATCCGGGCGCGATTGGCCAGCGCGCCGCCGTATTCGTCTCGACGTCGGTTCAGCACGGGACTCAGGAAGGCACTGGTGAAGTAGTTGTGGCCGAAATGCAGTTCCACAGCATCGAACCCGACGTCGACCGCCATTCGCGCGGCGGCTCCGTGCGCCAGCCGGATTCTTTCGATGTCCGCTTTGGACGCGGCCTGCACCGGCCGCAGACTCAGCGGGTTGACGAACGCGGACGGGGCCAGCGCGCGGTACCCGGTGAGCGCCTGGTTGCCGACGGCGCCGGCATGGCCGATCTGCGCGGAGACCGCCGCGCCGGCCTCGTGGACCGCGTCGGTCAACCGGCGCAGGCCGTCCATCGCCTCCTGGCGCATCCAGATCTGGCCGTCCTCCGTGCGCCCCTCGGGCGCCACGGCGAGGTAGGCGACCGTCGTCATCCCGACGCCGCCGACACTGACCGCGCGGTGGTAGTCGATCAGCGCGTCGCTGACCAGCGCACCCGGTGTCATCCCCTCGAACGTCGCAGCCTTGATGATCCGGTTGCGCAGCCGCAACGGCCCCAGCGCAGCCGGTGCCAGGACATCAGGAATCGGCTGTGTCACTTGAGGATCCGTCCTTTCGCGGGTGAGAGCGACATTGCAATGCCCGAGCCGCACCCCTTGTCGAGGGTGCGACTGCCCGCACTGAGGCACAACGACTCTCCCGCTGGGCGGGACATCGAATCCGTTGAGCGGGAGAATGCTTTGCGGGCCGACGTCCGTCGGTAACCTCGAGCCAACCCGACGACGCCGTGGAGTGGCCCTGTGAAGATTTCGACGCCGCTGAGTTTCGAGGAGACCAGTCGCGAAATGGCGGCCAAATACCGGCTGCATTATCACGAAGCCGGCAATGGGCCGCCAGTACTTCTGTTACACGGGTCGGGCCCCGGCGTGAGCGCTTGGTCGAATTTCTCAGAGAATATTCCGGTATTCGCGAATTCATTTCGAACATTGAGCCTCGATATGCCGGGGTTCGGAAGAAGTCCGGGCGTCGTCTGGTCGGATGCATATTCACGCATTGCGGCGGACGCCGTCCTCGCGTTTGTCGACGAATTGGGTATACCGGAAATCGATATCGTCGGGAATTCGATGGGCGGAAATGTGGCCGCAGAATTCGCCCTGGCCAATCCCGAACGAGTACGGCGGCTGGTGCTGATGGGCCCGGGCGGGCTCGCGGTGAACACCTTCTCGCCCGCAGTCAGCGAAGGCGCCCGCCGCCTCTTCGAATTTCTCGCCGACCCCAACCGCGAACGGATGCGGGCGTGGGTGGACACCATGGTGAGCGACCCGACTCTGGCGACCGACGCGCTGATCGACGACAGGATGGCCAACGCGATGCAGCCAGGCGTGATCGCCTCCACCGCATCGATATTCGCCACCTTCGACGACCCTGCGCTGAACCGGCTGCCGCCGTTGTGGGCGCGGGCCAATCGGTTGCACACCCCCACCCTGATCGTCTGGGGGCGCGATGACCGGATGCTGCCGTTCGAAGGCGGGCTGTTCCCGTTCCGACAGCTACCGAACGCCGAGCTGCACGTGTTCTCCGGATGCGGTCACTGGGCACAGATAGAGCGGAAGGAGGAATTCGAGCGGCTGGTCATCGAATTCTTCACGCGCCCGTCGGCATAATTGCGCAATTCAGCACATGTGCGATGACACGGTTATTTCTCAAAGACAGGAGGCTACGGTGGCAAGCAATGTGGCGTGGTCTTCCGTTGATCGGATGCGCATGATCGGACACTTCGCGGCTCATGTAACATGCCAGTCTAATGAGTGATGCTGGATCCGGGGTGAACGATTATCCCTCGTTGAGCGCCAATGGCTGGACCGTGCTCGGAATCGTGTCCTACAGCAAGGAGCTGTCCGGATATCAGGTGAAGAAATGGTGCGACTTCGGACCCGGTTTCTTCTATCTGAGCCCTTCTTTCAGTCAGGTCTATTCGGAACTCAAACGGCTCGAAGACCTTGGTCTGGTCGCATCCCGCGACGCGCAACCCGACGAGACGAACGCCCGCAACCGCCGCCTGTACCACATCACCGATGCCGGCGAACGGGCGCTGACGAACTGGTCGCGGCACGCGCCGGTGGAGCGGCCGGTGCTGAAGCACCCCATGCTGATGCGCGTCATCCTCGGTCACGTCGGCGAGCCCGAGACCTTGAAAGCTCAACTGCTGGAACACATCGACCGCGCCGACATGCAGTCGCGTCAAGCCGCGCATTATGCGCGTTTCGCGGCCAACGACCCCTACTTCGCCTACGTCTGGATAGCGTTGCGCTGGTCGGAGCGTTACTACGCTGCAGAGCGAACGCTTGCTCTCGAACTGCTCAAGGACATCGATCTGGCCGCCGAGCGATTCGCCCGACCGGACAGCCGTCCCGACTGGTTCGAGGCTCCGGTGTTCTCCGATCGTCCCAACGGCGACATGGACTCCCCGCCCAATACCAGCCGTCTGCGGTGACGGCGGGTGGCGCCGATCAGCTGACCGTACGGGTTTCCGAAAGCTGTTGTTGCAGCTGCTGCTTGAGCACCTTGCCGCTGGCAGTGCGCGGCAGCTCGGACACCACTTCCACCCGTTCGGGTCGCTTATGGGCTGCCAGGCCGAGCGACTTCAAGTGGGCGCCGACGTCATCGACCGACAACGCCGCGCCGCATTCGGCCCGCAACACCAGAAACGCCGCGACCCTGGCCCCCATGTCTTCATCCGGATAACCGACAACCACCGCGTCCTCGACTGCATCGTGGGCACGCAGATGGTTCTCGACCTCGAGCGCGCTGATGTTCTCACCGCCCCGGATGATGATGTCCTTGATCCGTCCGCGAACCGTGAGCGCCCCGGATTCGTCGAACTCCACGAGGTCTCCCGTTCGGAAGAAGCCGTCGGGGGTGAAGGCGGCGTCGTTGAGCGATGCATCGAGATAGCCGAGAAACATCTCAGGCCCTCGCACCGCCAACTCGCCCACGCCATCCCGCGGGCCGAGCAGTCGGCCCTGGTTGGGCGCTATCGGCTCACCGTCCGTGCAAGAGCGCATCTCGATGGGGGCCGCCGGGCCGGACACACTGAATGTCGGCAGTTCACTCGATCCGTAGGTCCTGGTGACTATCGCGTCGAGCGCCCGGCACGCGTCGGTGACCAACGTAGGCGGGACGTCCGCGCCGCCACAGAGAAACAGACGCAGGCTCGAGGTGATGCCCCGTTGCCGGTAGAGCGAGGTCAGCCCGCGTAGAAAGGGCGTCGCCCCCAGACAGACGCGGCACCCGTGCTGTTCGATGATTCGGCTCGCCGATTCCGGGTCCCAGGCGTCCAGCAGTGAAACGCTCTGGGCCAGCACGGAGGGCAGGTAGACGCCGTAGACGATTCCGGTCAGGTGCCCGATGGGCGACGGCATGAAGATGCGGTCCTGCCGGCACAGCCCGAACTCCCGAATGATCGATCGCATCTCCCAGATGATCGTTTGGTGGCTGTGCAGAACGCCTTTCGGCTCCGACGTGGTGCCCGACGTGAAGAGCAGCAGACAGATGTCGGTCGGTTCACCGCTGCGGGCTGTCTGTCGCCGTGCCGCGACCAGCCCATCGAAGCTGACGAAGCCCTCCGGCAGAGTCCCGCGCGGCCGAGCCACGAAGACCAGTGGCGGGTCGGTCATGGCGGCGACGATGTCGGACAGCATTGCGACGTAGTCGAATCCGCGGAACACATGCGGGATGAAGACGGCGCGGGTGCCCGACTGACGCATGATGTAGGACAGTTCGGCGCGGCGATAGGTACTGACAACAGGATTCACCACAGCGCCCGCCCAACTCGCGGCGTGGATCGCGATGGATGCCTCGGGCCAGTTGGGCATGAACACGGTCACGACGTCGTGGCGTCGCACACCGTGCGCCGACAGGGCTCCCGCCATGCCCGCGGCGGCGTCGCGTAGTTGGCGATAGGTGATCGGTTCGGCCTCGGTGGTGATCGCCGTCTCGTCGGGATGCGATGCGGCAGCCTCGTCGAGGAATGACGACAGCGTGCGATTCTCCCAGAATCCAGCAGCGCGGTAGTCGATGTCGGGTGTCCTGGTGGGTACCAGCATCACGACTCCTTCACAGTCAGGTTGATTCCGCCGTCGCGCAGTCGTGCGGGCATCCGAAGGCGCCGCGGTAGTAGAGCAGCGGCCGACGGTCGGAGTTCAGGCAGAACGCCGTCGGCTCCGCGATCACGAAAGTGTGATCACCGGCGTCGATTTCCGCGACCACGTCCGCCTCGATGCGCGCGAGCACATCGGCGAGTGCGGGTGCGCCGTTGCCGCCGGACTGCCAGTCGCAGCAGCCGAACCGGTCGACGGCGGACGAGGCGAACGTGCGCCCCAAGACTTCCTGGTCGGCCGCCAATATGTTGATGCACACCGCCGCGCTGGGCCGGATCCGCGGCCACGTGGTGGACGACCTCGCCGGCGAGAACGCGATATACGTGGGATCCATCGACAGCGCCACCACCGATTGACAGGTGAATCCATAAGGCGTACCGCCAGATTGGCCGGTGATGACAGCGACGCCGGTGCTGAAGTGGCCGAACGCCGACTTGATCAGGCCCGGGGGAAACCGCGGGGTCGCACGGGTGTCAGTCATCGTAGGTGATGTACACCTCGTCGGACTCCGGGAGCGCCTGACAGGCCAGGACATAACCGGCCTCGGTGTCCGACGGCAGCAGCGCCGGGCAGTCGCGCATCGCGACTCGGCCGCGCAAGACCTTACAGACGCAGGTGCAACACGACCCCTCGCGGCAGGAGTAGGGCACGTCGATGCCCGCGTCCGTCAACGCGTCCAGCAGAAGGGTGCCCGCAGGCCATCGGGTCGTGGACTCCTGACCGTCCAACCGGATCGTCACCGTGCAGTCGACGTCGCTCATGGGCTCTGCCTCCGCTCGGTGATGCCGATGGCGCCGGCCCGGATCTTGACTGCGATCGTCGACCGCAGCGCCGAGCACGTCGGGATCAACGCGCCGGACTCACCGCGGCTCTTGCGCCGGATGAACTCCTGACACACCGTCTCGGAGTCAGCCAGCCACTGGACGCTCATCTGTTGTTCGGTATAGCGCTCGACCAGCACCGGATTGCGGCAGAGCTCGCACGAAAGCCTTTGCATCACAGTCAGTCAGATCGCCAATCGACGGCGGTCGAGCTTTCGGTATATCTGCGCGCCGGTCACCCTGACCAGGTCGACGGTCTTCCTGTCCATCACGAGACGGTCGATGGGGCCGCAGATCGACACCGCGGCCACCACGTCGCCTTTGGCTCCGATGGGTGCACCGACACAGCCGATCCGTGGCAACGTCTCCTCGCGGTCGAAGGCCACGCCGTGAAGTCGGATGGCGGCGAACTCACGCCGCGTGCGCATGTCATCCGACAGCCCGCGAGGTCCGACCATCGAGACGGGTTCGCCGGCGTATGCGGGCGCATTCGCCGTCAGCACCTTGCCCACGCTGGTCACCGCGGCCGGGCGGCGCGCCCCCGGCCTCGTGTCGATCTCCGCGCCGAACGCGCCCTCGAGCTTGTTGAGGTAAACGACGTCGCTGCCGTCGAGGATCGCCAAATGCACGGTGTGGCCGGTGATCCGGCGAAGCTCCCGCATGTGTGGCAGCGCGGCGCAGTGAAGTCGATCCTGCTGCACGGCGAGGGTGCCCAATTCGAACAGTCGAAGGCCGAGACGGTACTCATGGCCGCTTCGGATCAGCCAGCCGAGTTGGACCAGGCGCTCCAGCATCCGATGGACCGACGAGCGCGGCACTCCGGTGCGCCGAGCGATCTGCGCCAGAGTTAGCTGACCCGTGCCATCGAAGGCGGTGAGAATGAGGTCCGCCCGGTCGATACCCGCCGCGGGTGGACAATCCTGAAGTTGTGTAGACATGGGGCCTCCGTCTCCTGTGCGCGGGCCAACCGAGCGCCAGATCTGTCACATTATATTACTGCTAGTAATATCTCAAGGGTCTCTATTAGATGCGCACCGCCTGCTTATCCGGCTTTGGACTGCGACAATCGCTGGCTATTCCTTCAGCGATATGAGATGCGTCATATGACTGCTAGTGATGCCAGATTGTGGTGTGAGCATCAGCCGTTCGGCGATGGAAAGGGCAGTATTGCGTGGCCGTGCCGGGCACGAGGGCCGAGTCGACGCCGGTCAACCCGAGTCGGGGGGTGTTGCTGCGGGCATCCCCAATATTTGCCATACCGGCGTTCGGCGGCGATATTCGACGCTGTTCCCGACGGTCGCCGCCCGCGGTCGGCTCAGAGGCCCGAGCCGGGGGCCGCCGCGAGGTAGAAGTTGGGAACCAGGTCTTCTTCGCGCGCGGCCAGGCGATACGCGTCGAAATCCTCGACGCCCGCCGACCTCAATATCTCGACGTCGGTCAAGAACGCACCCGTGCAGACGCTCGGCGACTGCACCAACAGGGCGTGCACCGCATCGGCCATGATCTGCGTGCTTCGCGCCTGCGCATTGACCGTCTCTTGGCCCATCGCAGCCATCAGCCCGGTGCTCGCCACGGTCGTCGCAGGCCACAACGAATTCACCGCAATGGGCACAGCCTGGAACTCCGCCGCCCAACCGAGCGTGAGCAGACTCTCCGCATACTTGCCCACGGTGTGGGCCACATGAGCGGACAACCATCGGGGCGCGAGGTTCAACGGCGGCGAGATGTTGACGATGTGGGCGTGTGCGGATTCGGTCAGCCACGGCAATGCGTGGTGCACCAGTGCATAGGCGCCCTCGACATTGACCGCGAGCAGCCGGCGAAAGTTCTTCGGCGGTAACGCCGATGTGGTGCGCAGGTCAAGCGCCCCCGCGTTGTTCACCACCGCGTCGATGGCTCCGAACGCCGCGACGACCTCGTGCACCGCCCGCTGCACCGCGTCCGGGTCGCGAACATCACAGGTCAATGCCAGTGGGCGTCCGCCGACATCGCGCACGGCGCTGGCGGTTTCGGCCAGGGTTCCCGCGATCTTGGGGTTCGGCGAGTCCGTCTTGGCGAGCAGTGCCACGGCCGCGCCGTCGGCACCCGCCCGAACTGCGATCTGTCGACCGATCCCCCGACTGGCACCGGTCACCACCACCACGCGCCCATCGAGTGTGCGATCCGGCCGATATGGCGATCGCATCATGGCACCTCCAACGTGACGTTTCCATTCACCGGTCGCCGCTTGGCGACGGTTAGATATAACCATATAACTATTTTGAGTCAAGCACCGTCGCTGTACCGCTCTGCGGCACAGGCGTCTTGGCCTCGCCAGTGAAGCGTGTGATGCGCGTGGTTGCTCCCAAAAAAGATATATGTTTATCTCTTTGCGTGACAGCAGAGGCGGGAACTGACACCCGCGTAGCCGAGTCCGCACGCTCGAAGACGCTTCACCCAGACGAGGCGGCAGACCTGACGCGTGCTGTCCGCGGGCTCTGCGAGCGCATGGCGAATGAAAGCCGGGTCCGCGAAGTGGCGCACGACCGCACTGACTCCCGCGCACGTGGCGTCGACGCAGAACTGTGGCACGTGCTCTGCGAACAACTCGGGGTCGCGGGCATCGAAGTGCCGGAACAGCTCGGGGGAGCCGGCTACGGCGCGTCGGCGCTGGGTGTCGTCGCACATGAACTCGGCCGCACGCTCGCGCCGGTGCCGTTTCTCGCTTCCGCCGTCCTTGCGGTCGGCCTTCTGCATGACTGTCTCGATGTCTGTCCTCATGCCGCGCAGACCCTTCCGCTCGCCTCGCTTCTGGACGGTCAACGGACAGCGGCACTGGTGGCCGCACTCGACGGCGGCTTCTGGCAGCCCGGCTCACAGACCGTCGAGGCCACTGGCGACGACGACATCGTGCTGACCGGGGTGGCACGCCATGTCTTGAACGGCAGCGGCGCCGACGATCTGGTTGTGATCGCCGAACATGACGGCAGGCTTGGTGTGTATTGGCTCGACGCCGACAGCGCGGGCGTCGAGCGGGTCGTGGAACCGGTTCTCGATGGCACCCGGCCGATGGCGACCATCGCATTCAATGCTGCCTCGGCGGTGACGTTGACGAGCGACCCGCGACTCGCCGACGTGATCGCGCGGCGTATCGACATCGCAATCTCGGTGCTGTCCGCCGAGCAGGTCGGGGCGAATGAGCGTCTGCTGGAACTGGCCGTCGACTATGCGGGCGCCCGACACCAGTTCGGCCGAGCCATCGGAAGCTTTCAGGCGGTGAAGCATCGCTGCGCCGACATGCTGATCGACCTCGAATGGTCACGGTCCGCGTCACAGGCCGCCCTGCTCGCGGCAGACGATCACCCCACGGGCGCGGCAGCCGAATTGCACTGGCGGGCCAGCATGGCCAAGGCCGTCTGCTCGGAATCGCTGCGCGCCGCCGGCCACGCGAATCTCCAGATCCATGGCGGCATCGGGTTCACCTGGGAGGACTGCGCCCATCTGTATCTCAAACGAGCCAGGACCGACGAAGTGCTGTTCGGCAGCCCCGCCGCCCATTGGGACCGGCTCGGCGTCGCAGCCGGAGTCGGCGACCCCGAGCGCCGGTGAGTCAAGGAGACACGGGATGCCGACACTGCACGACGACGTCGAGACGCTGCGCACACAGGTGCGCGAATTCCTCTCCATGGCGCCGCGGCCGCCGGGTTTGCGCAACTACGGAGCCACACCCACCGACGCCGACGTCGGGCCCGGTCGGGTCTGGCACAGATATCTCGCCGAGCACGGCTACGCATGCCTGGACTGGCCAGTCGAGTACGGCGGTGCAGGCGCGTCGGTCTCGGCGCAGGCGGTGTTCGCCGAGGAATGCGCTCGCGCGGACGTTCCGCGACAACTCGGCATCACCGCGATCGACCTGGTGGGGCCGATACTGATCCGTTACGGCTCCGAACCGCAGCGGTCTCGTCACCTGGAGCGCATCCGGCTCGGCGACGATATTTGGACACAGCTCTTCTCGGAGCCCGGCGCAGGATCGGATCTGGCGGCGGCGCGCACCAGCGCGACAGCCACCGCATCCGGGTGGCGGATCAGCGGCCAGAAGGTGTGGAGTTCCGCGGCGAAGTCCGCACAGTACGGAATCCTGTTGGCCCGCACCGGTCCCGAGCGCCACTCCGGATTGAGCATGTTCATTGTGCCGATGGACGCTGCCGGGGTGACGGTGCGGCCGATCCGTCAGATCGACGACGAGAGCAAGTTCAACGAAGTCTTCCTCGATGACGTCGAACTCGGGGTCGACGCTCTCATCGGCGCCATCGGGCAGGGGTGGCACATCGCCATGACGACCCTCGGCCGTGAGCGACTCACACTGGGCAGCCAGGCGGTGGGGATGTTCGGCCGCCATGCGCGGATGATTCAGGAGGCCCGCCGACGCGACCGGCTCGATCCGGTCCTGGCGCGGAGCATGACCCGGCTGTGGGCGCGTATGTGGTTGTTGCGCTTTGCCTGGCAGCGCGCGGTCGATGCGGGCGACCTGGCATCACCGACCTTCTCATTCCTGAAACTGATGACCTCGGAGACGGATCGCGATCTCGGCGATCTCGCCACCGACGTGCTCGGCACCGACGCGTGCACAGTCCCTGGCGCGAGTACGGCGGCCGCCGACATCGTGCACGGCATGCTTGTCGGCCGCGCGCAGACGATCCTCGGCGGGACCAGCGAAATCCAGCGCAACATCCTGGGCGAACGGGTGCTCGGTCTGCCCCGGGAGCAGGGCCTGTCATGACAACACCGTTGAGTGACCGCGTCGTGCTGGTTACCGGGGGCGGCCGCGGAATCGGCCGGAGCCACTGCCTGAAGCTGGCCGAACTCGGCGCCGCGGTGGTCGTCAACGACCCGGGGGTGCACCGGGACGGCCAGAGCGGCGGCGACGGCGCGGGACCGGCGGCCGCCGTCGTCGCCGAGATCGAGCAGGCCGGCGGAAAGGCCGTCGCGCACACCGGGTCCGTGGCGATCTGGGACGAGGCCAGGGACATGGTCGACACCGCCGTCAGCGCGTTCGGCACGCTGACCGGGGTCGTCAACAACGCCGGAATTCTGCGCGACGCGACCGTGGTCAACACCACCGAAGCCGACTGGGACGCGGTAGTGGACGTGCATCTCAAAGGCACCTTCGCAGTCACCCACCACGCATGCAACTACTGGCGCGACCGCTCGAGGGCCGGCCGGCCGGTCGCCGCGCGAGTCGTCAACACCGTGTCCGGATCGGGGCTGTGGGGCAACGTCGGCCAGGGGGCGTATGGCGCCGCCAAGGCGGCGATCGCAAACTTCACCACGGTGGTCGCCATGGAGGCGCACCGCTATGGCGTCACCTCGAATGCCATCTCACCGCTGGCGATGTCGCGGATGACCGACAAACTGTTCGCCGACCGCGCCGACGATCCGGCTCTGGAACCTGACCGCAGTTCGGCCGTGGTGGCCTGGTTGCAGTCGCTCGAGTCGTCGTGGCTGACCGGACAGATCCTCCGGATCGACGGGGCCAAGCTCACCAGGATCAAGGGGTACTCCGAGCACGACGCCTGCTATCGCGCCGAGGACGGCGTCGCACTGCGGTTCGCCGAGATCGGTCTTGCCGCGAGGTGGCTGTGGGATGTCTTTCCGCGCGGGCTCGCAGGGCCGCTGACCAGGAGCTGAGCGCCAGCGGGTGACCACGGTCACGTTGGGGTAGTCGACTACGCTACCCACGCTCACGGGCCGGTCAAATCATGATCAACATGAGTACTCCGACTGTGTTCGAAGCCGACCTGCCGACCGTCGAGTACGAGGACGCCTCCACCCCCGACGAAGCCCATCGGAACCTGCGCAAGGCCCTCGAGCGCGGGCCGATCGCGATGGGCGCGCACGGCCCCGAGATCCTGCGCCACGACCTGGTGCGCGCGACCCTGCGTGACAGCCGGTTCCAGGTGCCGCGGGGGCTCGGCCTGGAGACGCAGGGCATCACCGACGGCCCGCTGTGGCAGCGCGCGTCGACCAGCCTGCTGGCGATGAACGGCGACGACCACAACCGGTTGCGCAGGCTGGTGTCCAAGGCGTTCACGCCGCGGTCGGTCACCCGGCTCGACGACGTCATCGTCGGCGTGATCAACGATCTGATCGACGCGCTGGGGACAGCGGGCCGCTGCGAGATCGTGGCCGACATCGCCAGGCCCTACCCCGTACCGATCATTTCGGCGCTACTGGGCGCGCCACGTGAGGACTGGCGACGGTTCTCCGATTGGGCCGACGATTTCTTCAAGCTGTTCAGCTGGAACGTCACCGAGCACCAGTCCGTCATCCTGAAGGCGTGGGGTGAGCTCGACGATTACATCGATGGGATGGTCGCCGCCCGACGGGAGTCGCTCACCGACGACCTGATCTCCGAACTGATCCGCGCCGAGGACGACGGCGACCGCCTGACGATCGGCGAACTGCGAATGCTCGCGGCGGGCATCCTGATGGCGGGCACCGACACCACCCGCAACCAGGTCGCCGCGGCTGTCGACGTGTTCTGTGACTACCCCGAGCAGTGGGATCTGCTCGCGGAGCGTCCGGAGCTGGCGATGAAAGCCGTCGAGGAAGTGATGCGGTTCTGCCCGGTGGTCTTCGGCGCGATGCGGATGACGACCGAAGACGTCGTGATCGAGGGCGTGATGATCCCGGCGGGCACGTTCGTGATGTGCAATACGGCCGCGGCCAACCACGACCCCGATGTGTACGTCGACCCGGAGCGCTTCGACATCACGCGTGAGGACGCGCCGCCGATGCAGACGTTCGGCGCCGGTGCGCACTACTGCCTGGGGGCCAACCTGGCCCGTCGCGAGATCGCCGCCGCACTGACGGTGATGTCGAGTCGGATGCGCAATCTGCGGCATGACGGCATCTCGCGGTGGAAGCCGATGGTCGCGATCACCGGTCCCGCAACACTTCCCGTCGCCTTCGACGTCGTCTAGGGCGATTGCCCCGAAAAGACCGGCTCAGACAACACCGCTGACGCGCTTTCCTGCGAGCACGGACTCCAGCACCTGGCGCATCGCCTCGGCGCTCTGCTGCCAGGAGAACTCGCCGCTGCGGACCGCCGCCTTGCTGCCGAGTTGCTCACGGAGCACCGCATCGGTCAGCAGCCGCTCGAGGCCGTCGACCAGTTCTCCGGCGTCATCGACGAGCAGGCCCGTGACGCCGTCGACGATCGAGTCGGTGAGACCACCGGATGCCCGGTAGCCGATCGTCGGGACGCCGTGCTGGGCGGCCTCGGTGACGGCCAGGCCCCAGCCCTCCTTGCGTGACGGCAGCACATGCACCCAGCATCGCTGCAGCACTTCGTGTTTGGCCGCGTCATCGACATGACCGTGGAACGTCACCGCGTCGGATACCCCGAGCCGTCGCGCGTGTTCGACGAGGCGATCGCGCCACCAGCCGCCACCGACGATGTCGAGGTGCAGGTCCGGTAGCCGCGGCCGCAGTTCGGCGACGGCGTGCAGCGCGTCCTCGATCTGCTTGTGCGGCACCAGTCGGCTCAGCAGCGCGATGCGCGGCGTCGCGGAGCGGGGCAGTTCCAGCGACTCCGCCGGTGCTTCGTCGAGCCCGTTGCGTACCAACGCGATCCGGCCGACGTCGATGCCCAGATCGGTCAGGTCACGCGCCGAGGGCAGCGACACCGTGATGTATTGGTTGCGCCGGTGCAGCCACGGCGACAACCGGGATTCGACGAACCAGCCGAACCGGCCCTTGAACCGGCCGGCGACGGGCCACAGTTCGCGGTGGCAGTGGTGCACGAGGACGACGACGCGCCGACCGTAGGCGAGGCGGGCCAGGAACGGCAGGCCGTTCTGGGTGTCGATCACCACGTCCGGACGCACCTTGCGGAGCGGCCCGAGGCCGATCCGGGCCAGCACCATCGCCAGCCCCGCCCAGATATAGATCGAGTAGGGGCCGCCCGCGCGGTTGATCCGCACCCCGTCGACGACCTCCCGTCGCGCCGATCCCGGGTAGCGCGCCGTCCGCAGCGCCACGTCGACTCCGGACGCCGCCAGTTGCCCTCCGATGCGCTGCAGGTACGCCTCGCTGCCGCCGCCCTGCGGATGGCCGGTATCGCGCCAACACAGCAGGAGCACGGAGCGTAAGGGGCGGCCAGACATCCTCGCCAGCGTAACCGCTGCATAGGGTCGGCAATGATGTCGTCGATGTCGTCTCCTCACGCAAGCGTTCGTCGGATGTCGCCGACCGACGTCTTCGCCCGGCGGGCGACGCTGGCTCGGTCGGTGCGTCTGCTGTCCCGGTTCCGCTTCGAGCAGACCCACCCGGCGCGCTTCTACGGCGCCCTCGCCGACGACACCGCCGCGATGATCGCCGACCTGTGGCTGGCCACCAACGACGAGCCCGCGGCGGGCCGCCTCCTGCTCGACGTCGGCGGCGGGCCCGGCTACTTCGCCACGGCGTTCCAGGAAGCCGGAATCGGCTACATCGGTGTGGAACCCGACCCTGCCGAGATGCACGCCGGACCTGCGACCGGCGGCACAGCCACCTATGTCCGCGCCTCCGGGACGGCACTGCCGTTCGCCGATGACAGCGTTGACATCTGCCTGTCGTCCAACGTCGCCGAGCACGTGCCGCAGCCGTGGCGGCTGGCCGGGGAGATGCTGCGGGTCACCCGGCCCGGTGGCCTGGTCGTGCTGTCGTACACGGTGTGGCTGGGCCCATTCGGCGGCCACGAAATGGGGTTGACCCACTACCTCGGCGGCAGGCGCGCCGCCGATCGGTATGCCCGGCGGCACGGCCACCGGCCGAAGAATGACTACGGCTCGTCGTTGTTCGCAGTGTCGGTGCGGGACGGCATCGAGTGGGCCGAGGCGACGGGCGCCCTGATCGCCGCTTTCCCCCGCTACCACCCGCGATGGGCGTGGTGGATGACCAAGGCGCCGTTGCTGCGGGAATTCACGGTGAGCAATGTGGTGCTGGTTCTGCGCCCCCGCTGACTGCGAGAACTGCAACAGGTTCTCGTTTTGCCCCGCGATGGGTAATGTGACGCTCATGACACCGCGCACGCGAGGAGCAGATAGATGACACAGAGCACGGCGTTCAGGACCGAGTGGGACAAGCTGTTCATCGGCGGCAAGTGGACGGAGCCGGCGACCTCCGATGTCATCGAGGTGCATTCGCCCGCCACCGGCGATTTGGTCGGCAAGGTTCCGCTTGCGTCCGCCGCCGACGTCGACGCCGCATGCGCCGCAGCACGCAAGGCGTTCGACGAGGGACCGTGGCCGGACATGACGCCGCACGAGCGCGGCGAGGTCTTGGCGCGGGCCGTCGCCCTCATGGAGGAGCGCGCCGACGAATTGAAGTTCCTGCTGGCCGCCGAGACCGGACAGCCGCCGACGATCGTCGACATGATGCAGTACGGCGCGGCGATGGCAGCGTTCAACTACTACAAGGACGCCGCCGACAAGTTCGCCTGGCGCGACTTCCGCTCCGGCGTGTACGGCGAGACCATGGTGCTGCGCGAGCCGATCGGCGTCGTCGCCGCCATCACCGCATGGAACGTGCCGTTCTTCCTCGCGGCCAACAAGCTGGGTCCGGCACTGATCGCCGGCTGCACGCTGGTGGTGAAGCCCGCCGCCGAGACGCCGCTGTCGCTGTTCGCGATGGCCGACATCTTCGCCGAGGCGGGCCTGCCCGAAGGCGTGCTATCCGTGGTGCCGGGCGGTCCGGAGACCGGTCGCGCGCTGACCGCCAACCCGGAGATCGACAAGTTCACCTTCACCGGGTCGTCTGCGGTCGGAAAGGAGATCGCCAAGATCGCCGCCGAGAAGCTCAAGCCGTGCAGCCTGGAGCTGGGCGGCAAGTCCGCGGCCATCATCCTCGAGGACGCCGACCTGGATTCCACGCTGCCCATGCTGGTGTTCTCCGGTCTGATGAACACCGGCCAGGCGTGCGTGGCGCAGACCCGGATCCTCGCGCCTCGGTCGCGCTACGACGAGGTCGTCGAGAAACTCGGCGCCGCGGTGGCCGGGATGCCGGTCGGCTTGCCCGACAACGCAGGCGCGATGGTCGGATCGCTGATCAGCGAGAAGCAGCGCGAACGCGTCGAGGGCTACATCCGCAAGGGCGTCGAGGAGGGCGCGCGTCTGGTCACCGGCGGCGGTCGCCCCGAGGGCCTGGACAGCGGCTGGTTCGTCCAGCCAACGCTGTTCGCCGATGTCGACAACTCGATGACCATCGCCCAGGAGGAGATCTTCGGACCCGTGCTGGCGGTGATCCCCTACGACACCGAGGACGACGCCGTCCGCATCGCCAACGACTCCGTCTACGGCCTCGCGGGATCGGTGTTCACGACCGACAACGACAAGGCGATGAAGATCGCGCGGAAGATCCGCACCGGCACCTACGCGGTGAACATGTACGCGTTCGACCCCGGTGCGCCGTTCGGCGGCTACAAGAACTCGGGTATCGGCCGCGAGAACGGCCCGGAGGGTATCGAGCAGTACACCCAGGCCAAGAGCGTGCTGCTGCCGTTCGGCTACAAGCCGGAGTAGGCACCGCCACTTCCGGTTGCGGGTCGGCGGTACGGCTCCGCCGGCGTCCGCGGCTGGATCGGGCTCGTCACAGAGCCCTGTCTCCGGGATCTCGTCGTCGACGTCCAGGCCAGGATGATCCCTCGACTCGCGGCGGGGTGACGAAGTGCTCTTGTGATGCGGGCGTGGCGAGGAGGAGCATCAGAGAGGTACGCGCTCGCACCAGGGGTGCAATATGAATCTCAAGAAAATCATTGCCGTGGCGGCGACATCTGGGATGGTCGGGTTCGCCGCTCTGGGATTGGGCGCAGGAATCGCCGGCGCCAAGCCGCACGGACCTGGCATCCCGTGGATACCGGGGCCCGGACACGGCCATTGGGGACCGAATTGGGGCGGCGGGGCCGATTGGATCGACGTCGACTGGATACCGCCGTGGTGGTACTTCATACCGCCACCACCGCCGCCTCCCCCGCCGCCACCGCCTCCGTGCTACCCGGGGTATCCGTGTCCACCGGGCTATCCGGGTTACGGGGGGTATCCGGGATATTGAGTCGTCGTTAGAACAGCACCCGCACGATCGTCTCGGCGATCGCGGCAGGTTTGGCGGAGCCGTCGAGCTCGATCGTGTTCTTCACCGTCATGTTGACGGTGTTGTCGTCGACCTTGGTCGCGTCGACGAGTTCGGAGCGCGCACGGATCCGGCCTCCTGACGGCACGGCGGCGATGAAGCGGACCTTGTTCAACCCGTAATTGATCGCCATCTTCGCGTTCTCGACGCGGTAGTTCTGCTTGGTCAGCGCCGGAATCATCGACAGCGTCAGGAAACCGTGCGCAATCGTTGTGCCGTAGGGGCTCTCGCTCTTGGCGCGGTCGGCATCGATGTGAATCCACTGGTGATCACCTGTCGCATCAGCGAAGTCGTTGATGCGCTTCTGGTCGATCTCCTGCCAGTCGCTGACACCGAGCTCTTCGCCCACCGCCGCGACAGCGTCGTCGATCGAGGTGATCACCTTCATCAGAATGCTTCCTCTCGTAGATCCATGATCGTCAGGTCCACGGCCTCGACGATCTTGCGTTCGGCCGTCAGCCGCGGCAACACATTCTTCGTGAAAAAGTTTGCGGCGGCTACTTTTCCACCGTAGAACTCGCGATCCCGTTCCGACACATCGCCGTCGAGCGCGTTCAGCGCGATCTCCGCGTGCTCCATCAGCAGCCAGCCGATCAGCAGATCCCCGACCGCCAGCAGGAACGCCACCGACTCCAGGCCCAGCCGATACAGCTCACGCGCGTTCTCCTGGGCGCTGAGCAGGTATCCCGTCAGCGTGGCCGTCATCGCCTCGGCATCCGAGAGCGCGGTGGCCAGCTGGGTGCGGCCCTCGGCCAGTTCGGGCCTGGCGGTCTCGCTGTCCAGGAATTTCTGGATCTGGGCGACGACGTGTGACAGCGCCTTGCCCTGATCGCGCGCGATCTTGCGGAAGAAGAAGTCCTGGGCCTGAATCGCGGTGGTGCCCTCGTAGAGGCTGTCGATCTTGGCGTCGCGGATGTACTGCTCGATCGGATAGTCCTGCAGGAACCCCGACCCGCCGAATGTCTGCAGCGACTCGGTCAGGCACTGGTAGGCGCGCTCGGAGCCGACCCCTTTGACGATGGGCAGCAACAAGTCATTGACCCGCTCGGCGAGTTCGGCGTCGGCCCCCGAGACGATCTCGGCCACCGCCGCGTCCTGGTGTGCGGCGGTGAACAGGTACAGCGCCCGCAGCCCTTCGGTGTAGGACTTCTGCACCATCAGGGCGCGACGCACATCCGGGTGGTGGATGATCGTGACCCGCGGCGCGGTCTTGTCGGTCATCTGGGTCATGTCGGCACCCTGGATCCGCGTCTTCGCATACTCCAGCGCGTTCAGGTAGCCCGTCGACAGCGTCGCAATCGCCTTGGTGCCGACCATCATTCGCGCGTACTCGATGATCTTGAACATCTGGGCGATGCCGTTGTGCGAGTCACCGACCAGCCATCCGACGGCGGGCACACCGTGCTGGCCGAACGTCAGCTCGCAGGTCGCCGAAGCCTTCAGCCCCATCTTGTGTTCCAGGCCGGTGACGAAGACGCCGTTGCGCTCGCCGGGTTCGCCGGTCTCCGGATCGGGCAGGAACTTGGGCACGACGAACAGGCTCAGGCCCTTGGTGCCGGGCCCCGCGCCCTCGGGCCGGGCGAGCACCATGTGCAGTTCGTTCTCGAACAAGTCGTCGGTGTCGCCGTTTGTGATGAACCGCTTGACCCCGTCGAGATGCCAGGTGCCGTCGGCCTCCTGCACCGCCTTGGTGCGCCCCGCGCCGACGTCTGAACCCGCGTCGGGCTCGGTCAGCACCATCGTGGCCGCCCAATTCCGTTCTATCGCAAGCGATGCCAGCTGCCGCTCAGCGTCGTTGCCGATGTGGTAGAGGATGTTGGCGAGCACCGGCCCGGCCAGGTACATGAACGCCGCCGGCTGGGCCCCGAGCGGGAATTCGTTGACGGCCCAAGCGACCATCGCAGGCGCCGGCACGCCGCCGATGTCCTCGTCGAGGCCGACGCGGAACCACTCGCCCTTCTGCCAGGCGCGAAAGGACTTCTTGAACGACTCCGGGATCGTCACCACGTGGGTCTCGGGGTCGAACGTCGGCGGGTGCCGGTCGGCGTCGGCGAACGCCTCGGCCAGCGGCCCCTCGGCCAGCTTCGAGGCCTCCTCCAGCATCTGGCGCACGGATTCGCCGTCCAGGTCGCCGAACTCACCGGTGGCCAGCGCCTTCTCGAGTTCGAGCACCTCGAACAGGTTGAACTCGAGATCGCGCACATTGCTCTTGTAATGGCCCATGGCTAGCCCTTCCGCGGCGGCTGGGCCGAGCGTAACGCGTTCTACCGGCCGCTGAACCGGGCTTCGCGCCGCTCGATGAACGACTGCAGGCCTTCGGCGGCGTCCGCGGTGCCGAACAATCGGGTCATCTCCGGTCGCAGCCGTTCTGTCAAGGCGCGGTCGCCCTCGGTGCGGGCCGTGTGTGCCGACGCCAGCACCGCTTGCACTCCCAGCGGGGCCGCACGGTCGGCGATGGTGTGCGCGATCTCGCGAGCGGTGGCCTGCGCCTGCGCGGCATCGGCGGTGACCTCCTGCAGCAGCCCGATGCGCCTGGCCTCTTCGGAGTCGAACTCGTCCCCGGTCAGCAGCCAGCGCATGGCGTCGCCCCAGCCGGCCTGCTGCGGAAGGCGGATGGTCGCACCGCCAAACGGATAGATCCCGCGACGGACCTCCAGCTGCGAGAAGCGGGTGCCCTCGGCCGCGACCCGGATGTCGGCGGCCAGCAGCAGTTCGATCCCGAGCGTCATGCACCAGCCGTGTGCGGCGGCGACGACGGGCTTGGTCCAGGGCCCGTCCAATCGCCACGGGTCGCGGCCGTCGTCGGGGAACGGCAGTTCTCCACTGACGATGTTCGGGCCGACGTCGACCAGGTCGAGACCGGCGGTGAAGTGGTCGCCGTGTGCGAACAGGAGACCCGCTCGCAGGGAGTCGTCGGACTCCAGCAGACCGTAGGCACGTGACAGGTCGGCGAGCATCGCCAGGTTGAAGGCATTGCGCTTGTCCGGCCGGTTGAGGCCGATGGCCAGCACGTGGCCGTCGCGTTCCAGGGTGACGGTGTCGAGGGTCAGCTGCGGTGCTGTCATCAGCCGAGTGAAACGCGTCCGACGAAATTATGCAAGACCCCATAATCTGAATGTGTGCCGACCGACCTGCCGACCTGCGACTTGACATGTGTTCATCTGCTGTTTACCGCGAAAAACGGCGATGTCGCCCGCCTGGGAATTGCATGAGAATCCGATTGGTTCTATGCTTTGTATCATAATTATCGGGCGGCAATGGCGCCGCTCACCTTGAGGGAGGCACACGATGTGGGTCATCGAACTCAACTTCGCCGGCCATCAGTTCACCCACCGTGTACCTGACCGCCGTCAACGGCTCTACCGGCTGGCCACCCGAACCGTCGGGTGGCGCCCGGCGCAGCTTCGCAACCAGCACGCGGCGTGAGGACACCCTCGACAGTGCCGACAACCAAAACGCGGGCCAAGCGGGGTTCGACGCGCAGCAACATGCTGATCAGCGCCGCCGAGGTGATGCGTGAGCGCGGCGCCGCCGGCGTCACCATCGACGAAGTGCTGGCCCGCAGCGGCGCCCCCCGCGGATCCGTGTATTACCACTTCCCCGAGGGCCGCAATCAGATCCTGGCCGAAGCGCTGCGCTGGGCCGGCGACACCATCGCCGAGAGCATCGACGCCGCCTCCGAGCGTGGCGCGCTGACACTCGTCCGCGGGTTCACCGACTTCTGGGAACGGACGCTCACCGAGAGCGACTTCGGCGCGGGCTGCCCCGTCGTCGCCGCGGCCATCGGATGCGCCAGCGACGAAGCGCAGTTGGCGACCATCGCCAGCGACATCTTCGGCCGCTGGCGCGACGCGTTGACGCGCGCCTTCGTCGCCGACGATTTCGAGCCCGCCGAGGCGGAGTCGCTTGCGGTCACCTGCATCGCGTCGTTGGAGGGCGCCGTGGTCCTGTGCCGCTCGATCCGCAACGCCGAGCCGTTGCGTCAGGTGGGCGCCCAGATGGAATTCCTGATCAAGTCACGGGAATTCGTGCGACGCTACGGCCTGCCCACAGGCGATCGCCAGGCCTCTTCCAATAGGCCTTGACCACTAGGCCTTTCGCCACCGGGCGCAGACGAAGTCACCGTTCACGCCGGACTCGATGAGCTTCCATTCGGTGTGCATCGGCATCAGCCGCCCGCCGGTGCCCAACGTGCACGGCGCGTAGCTGACGATCATCTCGTCGATCAGCCCCGCGCCCGCGAACTGTGCAGCCGCATTGCCACCGCCGACCACCCAGACGTCGCGGTAGCGTGCCGCCTGCAGCAGTTCCGAGTGCAACTCGACGACGTCACCGTGGAAGGCACGCACGGGATCCTTCGCTCGCAGGATCTCGGGGCGGTGGGTCAGCACCCAGGTGGGCTGGTCGTACTGCCAGTCGTCCGGGTCGTTGGCGACGAGCCACTCGTAGGTGGTCGCCCCCATCACCAACGCGCCCACCGAGTTGGCGAACGCGCGATAGCCGAACGGCCCCTCGGCGTCGATGTTGCGCGATATCAACCAGTCCAGGCTGTCGCGGTCATCGACGATGAAACCGTCGATGCTGGACGCGGTGTAGTAAATGGTCGCCATCTGACCCCTTGTCCTCCCGAGTCCCGGGTCCTCCGTGTGGACACCCGCGCGACCAAAGCTAGCCCAACGATCTGACCTCCTCGGGCTGCAGCCACTCGGTCGGGCGCAGCAGCACGATCTCCGGGACGATGCACACCGTGGACAACCGCGTCGTCATCCGGACGACCTCGGCCACGTCGGCCGGGCTGATCATCGTCGAGGCAGCTATGGCGCCGCGGTACGCGTCCGCCATCGGCGTGTCCACCAGGCCCGGGCACACCGCGGTCGCCTTGATCCCCGACGTGGCGAGTTCGTCGTGCAACGCCTCGGTGAACCCGATCACGGCCGCCTTGGTCGCCGAATACGACGACAGAGTCGCCTCGCCACGCTTGCCCGCGTTCGATGCGATGTTGACCACTTGAGCCGAATTCCGAAGCGCTACCGCACTTTTGAGCAGGGGTAGGCATTTCGCGGTCAACAAGACCACGGCGCGGGTATTGACGGCGAGTTGGGCGTCGAGGAAGTCGGCGGTGATATCGCCCACCGCTCGGTTCCCGGCGATCCCGGCACTGTTGACCAACAGGTCCAGCGCTCCGTGTGTCCCGGAGTGGAACTCCACGATCTCGTCGAGGAATCCCTCGTCGGCCACCGATCCGGCCATGACGGTCGCGGGCGCCAGTCCCTCGCCGGCGTCTCCCTCGTCAGCCTCCGCGGCGGCGGCCAGCTTGGCGGGGTCGCGTCCGACCATCGTGACCGCGAACCCCTCTTCGCGAAGTGCCCGGGTGATCGCCCGCCCGATACCGCTCGACGCGCCGGTGACGACGGCGCTGCGTTGTTGGCTGCTCATCACCGAATTAGACAGGGTGTGGCGACGCCGCGCTCACACAGCAGCGGCGCTCAGCTGTCCAGCACTTCTTCGATGCGGGCTTCGACGTCGCCGAGGCCGGTGAGGTCGATGCCGAATCGGCCGGTCAGCGCCTCGATCACCTGCGCCGCCGTGTCGAAGCGGATGCGCTCGCTCTCGCCCCCGCTGTGGATCGCGAGGTTTCGGCCGCGCAGATTCCACCGCGCGTCGTCGGTGACCAGCGCCGCGGTGAGGCCGGTGACGAAGTGCGACTCCGGATACGTCGACACATACCAACTTCCGACCTGGCGGTCGATCATCGGAAACGGGCGGGTGCTGAACAGGTAGAGCGGTTCCCAGGCGTCGCGGACCTCGGCTTCCAGCACATAGCTGTCTTTCCCGTAGCCGTCTTCGGGGAGGTCGGTGCGCTCGCGGATCCGGTACGGCTCGTGGCGCGTCTGCTGCACCGTGTCGATCTCGAAGCGGATCGGCGACGGCAGGGTCTGGCCGCCGAACCCCACGTCGACGAGATAGCGGCCGTCCTCTCCCGGCACCGTCACCGCGAGCGTTTGATGCGTCTGGGCGGGCAGTTCGCCGCCGGTGTTCATCCAGACCACTCGCCCACCGAGCACGTCGACGCCGAAGCCCAACTGCGACAACACATGTGCCATGACGCCGTTCTGCTCGAAGCAGTAGCCGCCCCGACGGCGGCGGACCAGCTTGTCGAACAGGGCCTCGGGTCGCAGATCCACCACCGGTACGCCCATCAGCGGGTTGAGGTTCTCGAACGGAATCCAGCGGTTGTGCGCGGCGGTCAGCGCGGTGAGTACATCCAGGGTCGGCTCGGTCGCGCCGCTGTAGCGGACGCGCTCGAGGTACTCGGCGATGGACGCGTCGGTCACGACCGGACAGCGGAGATCAGGTGCCCGTCCACTTCGGCTGCCGCTTCTCGGCGAAGGCCACCGCGCCCTCCCTGGCGTCGTTGGACATGAAGACGGGCGCCAGGATCTTGGTCTGCTCGGCCCACATCTCGTCGGGGCTCCAGCCGCGCGCCTCGACGATGATGCGCTTGGTCGCGGCGACCGCGAGCGGGCCGTTGGCGCTGATCCGTTCGGCGAGGCCGATGGCCGCATCCAGCGCCGAGCCCGGTTCGGCCAGCAGGTTCACCAGTCCGAGTTCGTGCGCGCGTTCGGCGGAGAGGTTCTCGCCGGTCAGCGCCAACTCCATCGCGACCGCATACGGGATGCGCTGCGGCAACCGCAGCAGCCCGCCGCCGCCTGCGACCAGCCCGCGCTTGACCTCCGGGATGCCGAACGCGGACTCCTTCGACGCCACGATCAGGTCGGTAGCCAGGGCCAACTCGCAGCCGCCCGCCAGGCAGTACCCCTCGACCGCCGCAATCAGCGGCTTGGCCGGTGGCCGCTCGGTGAAGCCCATGCCCCGGCCCTCGACGACGACGTTCTCCCCGCGCGCGAACGCCTTGAGGTCCATGCCCGCGGAGAACGAGCCGCCTGCGCCGGTCAGGATGCCGACCGACAGGCCGTCCTCATTGTCGAGGCGGTCCATGGCATCGGCGAGGCCCCGGCTGACCTCGGCGTTGACGGCGTTGCGGGCCTGCGGCCTGTTGATCGTGATGATGAGGACCCGGTCGCGCTGTTCGACCAGGACTACTTCTTCGCTGTTGGCTTCTTCGCTCACGTCGGTGATGCTATCCACCGAGGTTTGGCGCGCTACACCGCGTGGGTATTATGTAAAACTAGAACACGTTCTAATTCACGGAGGGGATCCATGTCCGCGACCGATATCGAGCCGTCGGAGATCACCAAGTGGGATCCGGGGCTGACCGAACGGGTCATGGGCCTGAGTCGCCCGTTCCTCAAGCGTTACTTCCGCTCGGAGGTTCGCGGGCTGGAGAACATGCCGCCGGGCGGCGCCCTGCTGGTGTCCAACCACTCCGGCGGCATGCTGCCGATGGACGTCCCCATCCTGGCTGCCGACTTCTACGAGAAGCACGGCTACGACCGGCCGCTGTACACGTTGAGCCACGACATGCTCTCGGTCGGGCCGACGGGGGACTTCTTCAAGAAGATCGGCTACATCAGCGCCAGCCACGCGAACGCCGATGAGGCGCTTCGCTCCGGCGGCCTCGTCGTCGTCTTCCCGGGCGGCGACTACGACGTGTACCGGCCGACGCTGTCGGAGAACAAGATCGACTTCGGCGGGCGCACCGGCTACGTCAAGGCGGCCTTGAACGCGGGCGTGCCGATCGTGCCGACCGTCGGCGTCGGCGGCCAACAGACCCAGCTGTACCTGACCCGGGGCACCTGGCTGGCCAAGCGTCTCGGCCCGATCGCCCGACTGGCCCGCACCAAGATCATTCCGATCTCGTTCGGCTTCCCGTTCGGGCTGAGCATGGCCATCCCGCCGAACATTCCGCTGCCGGCCAAGATCACCATGGAAGTGCTGCCGCCGATCGACATCGTCGCCGAGTTCGGCGAGAGCCCCGATATCGACGAAGTCGACGCGCACGTCCGCCACGTCATGCAACGGGCCCTCGACGAACTGGCCGCCGAACGCCGACTGCCGATCCTCGGCTGAGCCCATGGCATTCCTCGACCGCGTGAACGACACCCTGGGCCTGGTCGCCACGATGCGCAAGGCAGGCATCATCGCCCCGCTGCGGCCCGACAAGTATCTGCGAATCGCGGCGGCGATGCGACGCGAAAACATCTCGGCTGTATCGGGTTTCGCCTCCGCCGCACAGCGGTGTCCGGACCGGCCCGGCCTTGTCGACGAGCTCGGCACGCTCACCTGGCGTGAGATCGATCAGCGCTGCGACGCCTTCGCCGCGGCCCTGCAGGCCCTGCCCGGCGGACAGCCGCGGGTGATCGGGCTGATGTGCCGCAACCACCGCGGCTTCATCGAGGCGGTGGTCGCGGCCAACCGCATCGGCACCGACCTGCTGCTGCTGAACACCTCCTTCGCCGGGCCCGCGCTGGCCGAGGTGGTCGCTCGGGAGGGCGCCGACGCCGTCGTCTACGACGAGGAGTTCACCGCGATCGTCGACCGGGCACTCGCCGACAAGCCGGACACCACCCGCATCGTCGCCTGGACCGACGACCCGTCCGCGCACGGGGACTCCCCGACCGTCGAGAAGATGATCGCCGCGCACGCCGGTCAGACGCCGAAGCGGACCTCGCAGAGCCCGCGGACGATCCTGCTGACGTCCGGTACCACGGGAACTCCCAAGGGCGCCCGGATGACCGGCGGCGACCCGAGCGCTCTGAAGGCGATCCTGGACCGCACCCCGTGGCACACGGAAGAGGCGGTTGTCGTCGCCGCGCCGATGTTCCACGCGTGGGGGTTCTCCCAGTTGATCTTCGCCGCGACGATGGCCTGCACGATCGTCACCCGACGCAAGTTCGATCCCGAGGCGACCCTTGAGTTGATCGACCGGCACCGGGCTACCGGCCTCGCGGTGGTGCCGGTGATGTTCGACCGGATTATGGAACTGCCCGACGGGGTACGTAACCGCTACAGCGGGCGATCCCTGAGGTTCGCCGCCGCATCGGGGTCGCGGATGCGTCCCGACGTCGTGACGGCCTTCATGGATCAGTTCGGCGACGTCATCTACAACAACTACAACGCCACGGAGGCCGGATTGATCGCGTCGGCCACGCCGCAAGACCTCAGGGCGGCCCCCGACACAGCGGGCAAGCCGGCGCCCGGAACCGAAATCCGGGTGCTGGACAAGGAGTTCCGTGAGGTTCCGGCCGGGGAGGTCGGCCAGATCTACTGCCGCAGCGGCACGCTGTTCGACGGCTACACCTCGGGCAAGACGAAGGACTTCCACGACGGCTTCATGGCCTCGGGCGACATGGGCTACGTCGACGCGAACGGCAGGCTGTTCGTCGTCGGTCGCGACGACGAGATGATCGTCTCCGGCGGCGAGAACGTCTACCCCATCGAGGTGGAGAAGACGCTCTCGTCGCACGCCGATGTGGCCGAGGCTGCTGTCATCGGCGTGGACGACGAGCAGTACGGTCAACGGCTCGCGGCGTTCGTCGTGCTCAACGACGGCGCGGCCGCCACGATCGAAACGCTGAAACAGCATGTGCGCGAGAGCCTGGCGAACTACAAAGTGCCACGTCAGATCACGGTGCTCGACGAGCTTCCGCGCAGCATCACCGGCAAGATCGTGCGCAAAGACCTGCACTCGTTGGTGGACGGTGGCGCCGATGCGTAGGCGCAGACCGCTGCTGCGAGCCGGGCTGGAGCTCGCGAACGCGGCCAACGGGATCCGGCCCTTCGGCCGCGACGGCTACCCGACCATCCCGGCGTTCTTCCTGGGCTGGCCGACCACCGAGATGGCGCCGCTGTATCTCGCCGGCTCAATGTTCGGCGCGCTCTGGCGTTGGCTGCGGGGCGACTACGCAACCGGGCGCGGCCGAATCGCGTTGCTACTCAAGGTGATCACCTGGGGGCTGCTGGGCCTCATCATGAACCGCAACGTGAAGTCCGAGCCGTATTTCGAGAAGCCACTCGAAGAGGCGCTCGGCGAGAACTACGAGGCCGTCGCCGCCCGTTCTCAGCCGTTGCGGCGACGGCATCTGATCGGCGTTCCGCCGAACGATCTGATTCGACGCCGGTATGTGGAGAAGGCGGACGTCGTTCAGTACGGTCCGCACCCCAGGGTGAACTTCGCCGACATCTGGCGGCGACGCGATCTGCCGCGCGACGGCAAGGCCCCTGTGCTGCTGCAGGTGCCCGGCGGGGCATGGTCAATCGGCATGCGCCGCCCTCAGGCGTACCCGCTGATGAGCCACATGGCCGAGCGTGGTTGGGTGTGCGTGTCCATCGACTACCGGGTGAGCCCGCGGCACACCTGGCCCGACCACATCGTCGACGTCAAGCACGCCCTCGCCTGGATCAAGGAGCACATCGCCGAGTACGGCGGTGACCCCGACTTCGTCGCGATCACCGGCGGTTCGGCGGGCGGGCACCTGTGTGCGCTGGCTGCCCTGACACCCGACGATCCGCAATACCAGCCTGGGTTCGAGGATGCCGATACCTCTGTGGCAGCGGCGGTTCCGATCTACGGCCGCTACGACTGGTTCAGCACCAGGGGCCCGGGCCGCTGGGAGTTCGTGTTGATCATGTTGCAGCGGATCGTCGTCAAGAAGCGGCTGACCAAGCACCTGCAGGTCTACCGCGACGCCTCGCCGATCACCCGGGTGCGGCCCGACGCCCCGCCGTTCTACATCCTGCACGGCGTCGACGACTCGCTGATCCCGGTGCCCGAGGCGCGCGACTTCGTGGCAGCGCTGCGAGACGTCTCCAAGGACACCGTCGTCTACTCCGAGATCCCGCACGCACAACACGCGTTCGACTTCTTCGGCTCGCCGCGCGGCTATTACACCGCGCACGCGGTCGGGAAGTTCCTGTCCTGGGTGCACGCCACCCGCGACGAGAACTAGATCTTACGGAGCCATCGCGCTCTCGACCACCGTCAACTCCTCGGAAAGCCCGGCAGCCCTTCGGATTTCGACGAACGCCTCGATCATCGCGGCGGTCAGCTCGTGCGGGTCCTGCAGCGTCGCGCCGTCGGACAGCACCGAGATGTTGAGCTGGTCGACGTAGCTCCACACGGTGATGTTCAGACCGCTGCCGGTGGTCAACGGCCCGACCGAATAGATCTCGGTCACCAGCGCGCCGCCGACGCGGCCCGGCTCGCGTGGGCCGGGCACATTCGAGATCGGCAGGTTCAACACCTTGTTCTGGCCGTCCTTGTCGGCGAGCCAGTGAAACAGCTTCTCGGCGGGAGCGGGCGGGAAGTAGGACGACCACCTGCTGACCAGTTCCGGGCCCATCAGATGATGGGTCTCTTTTGCCTCGACCGCCGCGTCGTGCACCGCCCGCACCCGCTGCAGCGGATCGGAGAGTTCGATCGGCACCACCATCATCACGCCGGTGAAGCGGTTACCCGAGACTCGATCCCTGGAGAAGTCGAAACTCACTGGGACAGAGGCCAACAGCGGATGGTCGGCATGGCCGTCGTACTTGAGCGACAGCTGGCGCAGGGCGCCGGCCGAGATGGCCAGCACCATGTCGTTGATCGTCACGTCGAGGCGTTTGGCCGTCTCCTTGACGTCTGCGAGCGCCAGCGTGGCGGTGGCGAACCGGCGCTGCGCGTCGACGCGGTGATTCATGAACGACGGCGGCGGGGTGAACGGCCGCGTCAGCTCCGGTGACAGCTTCTTGTTGCTCTTACGCACCCGCCCGATGCCCTGCGCGGTGTAGCGCACCACCCCGGGGAAGCGGCCGATCTGGCGCAGGTGATCGCCGAACGCGGTCCTCAGCAGCTCCGCCCGACGCGGCGCCGGATCCGTTTCATACGAATCGCGATCGGTCTGTGGGCCGTCCAGCAGATCCATGCCGCGTGCCAGCAGGTTGGCCGAGGCCACCCCGTCGGCCAGCGAATGGTGGATCTTGCCGAGCACGGCGATCCGGCCGTTGGCGAGGCCCTCGATGAAGTACATCTCCCACAGCGGCTTGCTGCGGTCCAGCGGCGTGCTCGCAATGCGGCCCACGGCGTCGTCGAGTTGGCGACGGCCGCCGGGGCTGTCGACCCGATATGGGCGGACGTGGTAGTCGAGGTCGACTTCGCAGTTCTCCCGCCACATCGGATGGTGGAACTTGAACGGGATGTCGACGAGCTCGTAACGAAACGGGTCGAGTTTGTAGAGCCGCGAATGGATCACCTTGCGGAACTCGCCGATGCCGAACGTCCGGCCACCGAGGTCGTCGAGCTCGATCACCGCCAGCTTCAGGGTGTGCATGTGCACGGTGGGCGTCTCGGAATACAGCAGTACCGCGTCCCAGCCGCTGAGCCTCTTCAACCGCGCACCTCCCCGTCAGGAGGCTATATAACCTCTTTGGCCAACACCTGCGACCGGTTTCGGTGAATCTGGTTGAGAAACAGCCCAATTGCGGTGGCGACCGAACCCGTGCGGGCGCCGTCGGTCATGTCGAAGCCATGTCCTGCCCCCGGCAGCTCGACGTAGCTGACCACCGAGCGCGACACCGCGCGAAGCCGCTCGACGAAGCTTCGCGCCTGTGCCACCGGGATGACCGAGTCGCCGCTGCCGTGGACGACCAGGAAGGGCGGAGCGTCGGGATGGATCTGCGCTATCGGCGAGGCCTTCCGGAAGATCTCCGGGTGGCGGTCGATCTTGCGTTTGACGACGACACGCTCCAGGAAGTTGACGAACCGGTCGCGCTCGGGCGTGGAACGGTCCTCCCAGTCATAGCGGCCGTAGATCGGAACGACCGCGTCGACCGACGTGTCCGAACCCTCCGGCAGATCGGCCTGCAACTCGGGGTCGTTGGGAGTCAGGCCGGCCAGCGCGGACAGGTGCCCGCCCGCCGAACAGCCCGATATCGCAACGAAATTGCGGTCGCCGCCGAACTTGTCCACATTGGCGCGCGCCCACGCGATCGCGGTCTTCACGTCGGTGATGTGCTGCGGCCAGCGGTGGTGCGGCGACACCCGGTAGTTCACCGACAGGCACACCCAGCCCTGCTGAGCCAGATGCGACATCAGCGCGTAGCCCTGCAGCTGCCTGCCGCCGTGGATCCACGCGCCGCCGGGAACGAAGATCATCACCGGGGCCGGTTCGACGGGCAGTTCCTTGGGCCGCCACACGTCCAGCAACTGTGACGGGTGGTCGCCGTAGCGTACCGACGCCCGGTGCAGGCTGCGGCGGTGGTGGCGCATCTTCAGCACCGGCGCCGACCGCTCGGGCGCGGGCCAATCGATCGCCAGGTCGGCGGCGGGGATCACGCCGCGCAGGGCGGCGTCGACGACGGCGTTGGTGGACTCGCGGTCCTGCTTGCGCAGCTGTGTCTGATCCGCTGCGAGCCACGAGCGTGCCGTGGTGGACATGAACTCGGGCACGTGCCGGTAGCCCCAGATGCCCATCGCGGTCGCAGCACCAAGGGGCTCAAGGCGTTTCCCGATGATCGGCAGCGACGCCGATGCGACGCTCATCGCCAGCAGGTAATCAGAGGGTCCGGCGCGCAGAAACCAACGGGCGCGCTTCCAGAGGTTAGAGGACGTGGGATACCGGGTGTCCGGTTGTTCCGACATTGCGCGAGCGTACCCCGCTACGCCCTGGCGAAACGACAACATCCGGGAGTTGTTCACTAATCGCACGTTCCCGCCGCGGATGTGACCCCAGTCACACAAGCTGGCCTGCCAGAATGCCAAAAGAGCGTCTTCTGACACCCGTCAACGGCAAAGGACTTCCAACGTGAGCAAGTCAGCGCTAGCCATCACCGACGACCACTCCGACCTCGCCGACGCCGCCAACGGCCAACTGGCGCGGCTGTCGACCAGGGCGAGTGCGCGCGCGACCCTCGAGGGCGGGTCCTCCCATCCCGATGACGTGTGGAAGGCGGCGGCGGAACTGGGCTGGTTGGGGCTTGCGATCGCCGAGGAGCACGGCGGGTCGGGATTCGGTCTGGCCGAGTTGGCGGTGGTGCTCGAGGCGCAGGGCAGGGAGTTGGCTCCGGGGCCGTTCCTGCCGACGGCGGCGGCCGCCGTCGTGATCGACCGGTGTGGCGCCGATTCGCTTCGCGCTCAACTTCTTCCGGGCCTGTGTGACGGAACGGTCGTCGCCGGGATCGGGTTGTCGGGCACCGTGGTGGTCGGCTCCGACTTGGATGTCACCGGCGAAAGCGCCGCTGTGCTCGGCGCACCCGACGCCGACGTGGTGGTGCTGGTCGCGGGCGACGACGTGGTGGTCGTCGACGCCGCGGCCGACGGCGTCACGGTCACCCCACTGGAGGCCCTCGACACTTCGCGCAGCATCGGCACGGTGGCGTTGCGCAATGTCACCGTCACCGAGGACAGGGTGTTGCGGGGCGCCGCGCGGCGGGCCCGCACGGTGTTCCGCATCCTGGCCTCGGCGGAGGCGGTCGGCGTCGCGTGGGCCAGCCTGGAGATGGCCGTGGAATACGCCAAGGTGCGGGAGCAGTTCGGGCGCACCATCGGCACTTTCCAGGCCGTCAAGCACCACGCCGCCAATATGCTGGTGGATGCCGAGCAGACCACCGCCGCCGTGTGGGACGCGGCCAGGGCGGAGGACCTGGACAGCGCGTGGTTCCCCGCCGCAGTCGCGGCGTCGCACGCCATCCGGGCGCAGGTCTTCAACTCGCAGAACAATATTCAGCTTCACGGCGGCATCGGCTTCACGTGGGAGCACGACGCGCACCTCTATCTGCGGCGCGCACGGGTGTTGGCCGCGCTGATCGGCGACGGCGCCGATCCCTTGCTGGATGTGGTGGAGGGCCGACGCAGCGGGCAGGCGCACGGCGCCTCGTTCACGTTGCCCGACGAAGCCGACGGCTACCGCAGGCAGGCCGCCGAGGCGGTCGCGCAGGTGCGCTCGTTGCCGCAGGACAAGCAGCGCGACTTTCTGGTCGACTCCGGATACCTGGTGCCGCACTGGCCGAAGCCCTGGGGCCGCGCCGCCGACGTGCTCGAACAGTTGGTCATCGAGGAGGAGTTCGCCGACGTCGAGCGCGCCGACATGGGCATCACGGGCTGGGTGGCATTGACCATCGCCCAGGCGGGCACCGACGACCAGCGGGACCGGTGGGTGGAACCCGTTCTGCGCGGCGAGGTGATGTGGTGCCAGCTGTTCTCCGAACCCGGCGCGGGCTCCGACGCGGCCGCGGTGCGCACCGCGGCCAAGAAGGTCGACGGCGGCTGGAAGGTCACCGGGCAGAAGGTGTGGACCAGCCTCGCGCAGCATTGCCAGTGGGGGCTGGCGACGGTGCGCACCGATCCTGACGCGCCCAAGCACGCTGGCGTGACGATGATGGCGATCGACATGAAAGCCCATGGCGTGACGGTCAATCCGCTGCGCGGCCTGACCGGCGACGCTCACTTCAACGAGGTGTTCTTCGACGATGTCTTCGTTCCCGACGAGGACGTCGTCGGCGACGTCAACAAGGGCTGGCTGGTGGCGAGGGCCACGCTGGGCAACGAGCGCATCTCGATCGGCGGCGGGTCCGGAGGCCAGACCGGGTTCGACGCCGACGACCTGATCAAGCTGCTCGACAACGCGCCCTCCGACGTCGCCGCCCAGCACGTCCGGCGGGCGGGCGAGGTGATCGCCGAACTGCACACGCTGCGGCTGCTGAACCTGCGCCGCGCCAGCCGGGCGATCGCGGGCGCCGAGCCCGGTCCCGAAGGCAACGTGACCAAGCTGCTGGTTGCCGAATCCGGCCAGCACCTTACGGAATTGGCGATCGCGCTGGCGGGCGCGGCGGCTGTCCTGGGCGCGAACCAGAAGCTGATCCGCAGCTACATGGGCAGCCGGGCGATGACGATCGCGGGCGGCACCTCGGAGATCACCCGCAACACAATCGCCGAGCGCATCCTCGGCCTGCCGCGCGACCCGCTGCTCAAATAGCTAACGCAGGGCGGCGCGGCCCCGGATGCGGCCGAGCAGGACCAGCGCGAGCAGCGTCACCAGCAGCAGGATCGTCGTGCACGCGGCCGCCTGGAACGCCTGACCGCGGTCGGTCAGCGCGAAGATCGTCACCGGCAACGTCTTCCACGTCGCCGGATACACCATCACCGTCGCGCCGAGTTCCCCCATCGACAACGCCACCGCCAGCCCCGCGGCAGCGCCGAGCGCGGGCAACAGCAGCGGCAGCGTCACCCGCAGCAGAACCCGAACCGGGCCCGCACCAAGCGATTCCGCCGCCTGTCGATAGGCCGGGTCGAGCCGGTCCAGCGCCGCGGACACAGCGCTGAACGCGAACGCCAACACCAGCACGGTGTGCGCCAAGATGACGATCCAGCGGGTACCGCCCAGCAGCAGCGGGCGGGAGTTGAACGCGATCAACAGGCCGAGGCCGATCGCGACCGAGGGCACCGCGATCGGCAGGTGAAACACCGCGTCGGTCAGCCTGGTCAGCCACGCCGGCGTCGACCTGGCCGCCAGCGCCGCCCAGGTGCCGAGCACCAGGGCCAGGGCGCCCGCGATGAACGCGGTCTGCAGGCTCACCGACAGGCTGGCGAGGTTCTCACCCGACAGCGCGTCCTCGAAGTGACCGAACCCCAGATCGGACGGCAGCGCCTTGGTCCAAGAGCCCGCGAGGGCGGCGACCACGACCGTCGCCAGCGGCGCGACGAACACGACGAGCACCACGACGACGAACGCGGCCAGCACCGCGGCCCTACTTCGCCTGCTCCACAACAACATCGGCCTCTCCCTCCCCTCGGCCGCCCATCAACCGCACGAAGACGACGCGGTACACCGTGTACAGGGCGAGCGACAGCGCGATCTGCACGGTGGCGATAACCGCAGCACCGGGTAGATCGAATGTCACGATGCCACGGGTGTAGATCAACACCGGCAACGTGATGACGCCCTTGGCGCCGGTGAACAACACGATGCCGAATTCGTTGAGCGTCAACAGCAGTACCAGGCTGCCGCCCGCCATCAGCGCGGGCCACGCCTCCGGCATCACGATTGAGCGCAGCACCCGCAGCGGCGACGCGCCCAGGCTGGCCGCGACGTCGAGTTGCGCACGCGGCAGCACCGCGAACGACGCCAGCAGCGGGCGCACCACAAACGGGGTGAAGAAGGTGATCTCGGCTGCGATCACCCCGGCGGGCGTGTACAGGAAGTTCAACGCCGGTGACGTCGCGCCGGTGACGGCCGTGATCGCCGCGTTCACCGCCCCCGCCGTGCCGTACAGGAACGTGAACGCCAGCGTGATGAGAAACGACGGCAGCGCCAGCACCGTGTCGATGAGCCTGCCGACCACCCTTGATCCGGGAAACGGAACGAAGGCCAGCACGATGGCCAGGAACGTGCCCAGCACCAGACAGCCCGCCGTGGAGGTGGCCGCGATGGCGACCGTTCGCCACAGCGCATCGCGGAACACCTCCGATGCCAGCACCTCCGTCCAGGTGCCCCAGCCGCGTCGCCCGTCACCGACTTTGGTGGACTCAAGGCAGACGCGGACCAGCGGATAGAGCGCGGCGACCAGCACGACCGCCAGCGGCGGAATCGCCCACAGCGAGGCCAGCGAGCGTGTGGGCGCTGGCGTCTGTGGCGCATCGGCCTCCGGCGCCGACTGTTCCAGCAGTGTCGTCATGCGGTCGCCTGGACGAGCACCCCTGCAGGCTCAGGCAGCCGAACCCCCACCTCGGTGCCGATGTCGATCTGCGCGTTGCCCGGCACGTCGATGTCGATCAGCTGGTCGGGCAGGCCGCCGACCGACAGCAGCAATCGCGTGGTGGCGCCACGCCAGACCGCCGCCTTGACGGTGGCCCGCAGCGCATCGCGGTCGCCGAGGGACACGATCCGCATCGCGTGTGGGCGAATGCACAACAGCGCCTTGGAATCCGGCGCCCAGTCGATGTTGCCGACGGCGGGCTGCGGCGCCTCGGCGCTGATGGTCTTGTGCGCGATCGTCACCAACGCCGATGTGCCGATGACGCGGCCCACCGTGCACGGGATGAGGTTGGCGCCGCCGAGGAAGGCAGCCGTGAAACTGGTCGGCGGGCGCTTCCACAGGTTCTCGGCGGTGTCGACGTCCATCAGCCTGGCGTTGTTCATCACCACGATCCGGTCGGCCAGCGCGAGCGCTTCGGACTGATCGTGGGTGACATACAGCATCGCGGTGTCGGGCAGGGACTCCTTGAGCCGCTGCAGCTCGGCGAGCGTGGACTGGCGCAGCTGCGCGTCCAGCGCCGCCAGCGGCTCGTCGAGCAGCAGCACCTTCGGCTGGATCGCCAGAGCCCGCGCGATGGCCACCCGCTGCTGCTGACCGCCGGAAAGTTCACGGGGCAAACGCTTTCCGTACGACCCCATGCCGACCATGTCGAGTGCCTCGGCGACCCGCGGGCCGATTTCAGCCCTCGGTACGCGGTGCGACTTCAGCCCGAACGCGACGTTCTCAGCGACCCGCATGTGGGGAAACAGCGCGTAGGACTGCAACACCACCCCGATCCCCCGCTTCGCGGGCGGGAGATCGGTGACGTCGCGGCCGCCGAGCCGGACCCTGCCGGTGGTCGGGCGGACGAAGCCGGCCAGCGCGTTGAGGGCCGTCGATTTGCCCGACCCGCTGGGTCCGAGCAGCGCGACGGTTTCGCCCGCCGCGACCCGCAGGTTGAAGTCGATCAGCGCCTTCGTCGACTTCGTTCCCCGGCCGTACGACACCCCCACCCTGTCGAAGATGATCGCCGGTGCCGCGGTGTCGGGTGAAAGCTGTTCGAGCTGGCCTGCTTCGACCCTGCCTGCGGTGGTCCGCTTCTGGCCGACCCCCGACTCCGCCATCTCAGCTACCGGTCGCCTTCTGGTAGGCGGCCAGGTCGGCGTCGAGCTCGGAGAGCACGGTGTTCCAGTCCGGAACCCACACGTCGACGCCGTCCAACACCGCGGCCGGCGTGTTCGGCTGGGGCGATTCCGAAGAGGCGGTGCGGATCTGGTCGCGTACCGGGATTCCCAGCGCGTCCGGCTCGACCGTCTTCTGCACGTCGTCGGAGAGCAGGAAGTCCAGCAGCTTCTTCGCCGACTCCTCGTGCGGTGCGCCTTTGGTGATGCCCGCGACGTAGGGCACCGAGATGGTGGTGCGCTTGCCGTCCGCTGCGGCGGGGAAGAAAATCGTGAACTTCGAACCATCGCTCTTGATCGAATCGAGGTTCATCTGCACGTCGCCGTTGGCCACCAGCAGTTCGCCATTGCTGACCTTCGGCTGCAGCTTGCCCGTCGACGAGGACGGACCGACATTGTTGGCCTGCAGCTTGCCCAAGTAGTCCAGCGCCGCCGGCTTGCCCATCAGGTGCTGCAGCAGGATCAGCACCGCGGTGCCGTCACCGGCCTGTCCCGGGGTGGAGTACTGGATCTTGCCCTTGTATTCGGGCGACAGCAGATCGTCCCAGGTCTTCGGCTGCGGGTTGGCTGCGGGGTTGGCGATGAAGCTCAGTGCGTTGTTGACTATCGGCACGTAGTTTCCGCCCGGCCCGACCTGGTCGGCGGGAATCCCCTTGGTGTCCGCGCCGCTGGCCACCAAAAGCCCTGACTTGTCGGCCTTCTGGATGAACGGCGGCAGCGTCACCAGCAGGTCGGCCTGCGGGTTGGACTGCTCCTTCTCCACCCTCGACACCACTTCGCCGGAGCCCGCCTCGACGAGGTTGACCGCGATGCCGGTGTCCTTGGTGAACTTGTCGAACTGCGGCTTGTACCAGTTGGCCAGGCCGTCGGCGCTGTAGACAGTCACGGTCTCGCCGGACGCCGAACCGGATGACCCGGTGCCACCGCACGCTGCGGTCAGCGCGGTGGTGGCCGCGATCGTGGCGATCGCGGCGGCACGTAACATCGAATGTCGCTTCATGTTTCCTTCTCTTCGGTATCGGTATTGGTTTTCGGTACTGGTTAGCGGTTCTGCAGGATCAGATCGGCGAATTCGGATACCGAGCCGACGACATGGGTGGCCCCCGCGGCGCGAAGCTGCGCCTCGTCGTGAGCGCCGGTGAGGGTTCCCGCGGCGACCGCCGCTCCGGCCCGCAGCGCGCTGTCCACATCGCTGCTGGTGTCGCCGAGCGCCGCGACATTACGCACACCGTCGACGTCGAGCCTCATCAAAGCGGTGAGGATCAGGTCGGGGCTAGGCCGTCCGCGCACCCCGTCGCCCGGCGCCAGCACCAGGTCGGCGATGGACTGCCAGCCGAGCGCGGCGAGCAGCTTTTCCTGCGTCGTGCCGCTGAAGCCCGTCGTCAGCGCGACCTTCACCCCCGCATCCCGCAGCCGGGTGATCGCTTCTGCGGCACCGTCGATGGGCTCGGCGCGCCCTTCGTCGATCAGCCGCTCGTATGCGGCCTCGAACGCCGCGTTCGCCTGCTGCGCGAGCTCTTCCGTGCCGAAAAGGGCGCGGAAGACGGTGATCTTGGATTGGCCCATGGTGTCGCGCACGTACTGCCGTGCCCGGTCACGCTCCGGTCCCGACTCCGGGACGCCCGCCGCGGTGGCCGCGGCGTCGAACGCGGTGACGACGAGCCCGTCGTCGGCAACCGTGGTGCCCGCCATGTCGATGACGGCCAGCTGTATAGCGTTGTCCTGCATGGCTCCTCGTGTTCTCCTCATAGGCCGATCAGGTCGGCGGTCTGCTCGGCGATCGCCGGCCCCAGGGTCATGCCACGCCCGCCAGGGCCGGTGACCACCCACACCCCGTCATCGGGCGACGTCCGGCACACCAGCTGGTCCGGATCGACGCACTGGCTGTACACGCCCGCCCAGCGCTGGCGCACCGGCGGCAGGGCCCGACCGAGTAACTCCTCGACAAGATCGACGAGGTAGGCGTACGGCGCCTCGGTGAGGTCGAACGCGAACGGCTCGTCGTACTCGTGCGTGTCGCCGATGGTCAGGCCGCCGTGCAGCCGCTGTACGCACAACAGCTGCATGCGATGCTCGGATGCCACCAGCTCTTGGGATTCGTTGTGCTTCAGGGAGTTCAGTGCCGATCCGGCGAATCCGGGGTAGTAGCGGAAGCTGTCTCCGTCGGCGATCGCGGTGGTGAGCGACTCATCAAGAGCCTCCGTCTGCATCATTTGCAGCCGCACCCGGCGCAGCGGCAGGTCGCCGGCAATCTCGCGGACCAGCCCTCCATGCGCGGCGCCCGCGCAGACGAGAACCAGGTCGCCGCCGTGGGTCGTCCCGCGGTCGTCGAGCACGGCGGTGCCCGACACGGATCTGGCCTCGGTGCGCGGCACGAAGGTGTAGCGGCCGCTGGCGGCCATGTACTCGCGCATGGCGGGCAACGCCTGCCGGGACTCCACGGCGGCGTCGTGTGCGCAATGCAGGCCGGCCAGATACCGGCCGCGCAGCGCGGGGTTCAGTGCGCGCACATCCGCGGGCTCCAGCAGGCTGAAGCCGCGGCATTCGGCGTCGGCCCGCGCGGCGACCTCCTCGGCGACCGCGAGCTCACCCGGCGTCCGCACCAGTGTGATCGAGCCGGTGGGCCGGAACCCGATGCCGGGGATGTCGGCGCCGAGCTTCTCCCACAGCTCGCGCGAGCGCAGCGCCGCGGCCAACTCGCCGCGGGCCCTGCCGGACACCCAGACCAGGCCGAAATTTCGGACGGTGGCGCCGCGGGCTTCGGGTTCCCGCTCGAGCTGGACCACCTGATGACCACGGGCCACGGCCTCCAGCGCGTGCGCGGTGCCGAGGATGCCGCCCCCGACGATCGTCACACGCATGCCGCCTGACCTTTCCTACCGCCCGCAACATCGGTCCGACCAGCGAGTATTGCCCAGCCGAACAGCAGGTTAACAATTGGTATAGACCAATTTCGGGTACGCTGAAACCATGGCTGATCCCCTGGCTCGTCCCCTGGCTGAGGTGCACGAGGTCGGCGTCGTGCTGCGCTCGCTGCGCGGCGTCTGGGACGAGGATTCAGTCGACGAACTCGACCACGCCCTGCAGGCGGCCGCCCGGGCGATCGACGACGCCGCCGACGACGAACTGGTGCTGGCGGCGGCTTTGCACGACATCGGGCACAGCCCCCTGTTCGGCGACGTCGCCGCCTGCCGCCATGACAGCGTCGCGCGGGAGTGGCTGACACCCCGCTTCGGCGACCGGGTCGGCTGGCTGGCGGGGGCACATGTCGCGGCCAAGCGATACCTGGTGGCCACCGACCCGGACTACGCGAGCACGCTGTCCGACGTGTCCGTCGACTCGTTGCACCACCAGGGCGGAGCGGGCGTCGACCCCGTCTTCGTCGAGCACCCGTGGTGGGCCGATGCCCTGCGGTTGCGTGGCTACGACGACGCGGCGAAGGATCCACGTGCGTCCGCGGCATCGATTGATGACGTGATGACGGTCGCGGAACACGTCCTGCAGCAGAGATATTCGGAATGACATCACCGGACAGGCTGCCGAAGCCGTATCTGGTCCGCACCGCGATGGACGACATCCTGGCCGACCTCGACGAGGGTGACGCCGTTCCGCCCGAGCGCGAGTTGGCGGTGCGTTTCGGGGTGTCGCGGGAAACCGTTCGGCAGGCGCTGCACGAGTTGCTGGTCGAGGGCCGAATCGAGAGACGCGGACGCGGCACCGTCGTCTCGCGCCCCAAGCTGGTCCAGCCGCTGTCGCTTCGCTCCTACACCGAGGGTGCCAGGGAACGGGGGCGCGTCCCCGGGCGTGTGCTCGTCACCTGGGAGGACGTCGTTGCGACCGCGGAAATGGCTGAGGCGCTGGCGGTTTCGCCAGGCGACGGGGTGATGCACCTGGAGCGTGTGCTGCTTGCCGACGGGCAGCGGATCGGGCTGGAGAGCAGCTACCTGCCGCGGCACCGCTTCGGCCATCTGACCGAGACGTTCGACCCGACCACGTCGTTGTACGCGGCGATCCGGTCGGGCGGAGTGCAGTTCGGCTCGGCGGTGGAACGCATCGAGACTGCGCTGCCGTCGCCGCGCGAGGCCGCGCTGCTGGAGTCGACGACCGCGATGCCGATGCTGCTGCTCAACCGCCGCTCGCTGGACACCGACGGGCGGCCGATCGAGGTGGTCCGCGCGCTGTACCGCGGCGACCGCGTCGCGTTCGAAACGCGGTTGACTTAACCGCTCAGGTCACGCCGGGCAGGTCAGGTTCGCCACCTCGCGCACGTCGGCAAGCTCGGTCAACCGCCAGCACGTCGCCGCGATCTGTGCCGCGCGGTCGCCGCCGAGCACGGGAGAGGCGAGACCGACGAACTTGTCCTGGAGTTGCTTGTCGCTCATCGGGTTGTCCGGGGTGCCGAGGTTGTGCGCGATGTGACGGTCGAGCGTGCGACCGTCCTTCAGTGTCAACCTGATTCGTGCCGAGTCTTTGTTCTGTTCGGGGTCGGTGTGGACGTGCACGCGCTCGCGCAGCGCGGCCAGCGCAGGGTCGGCCACCCGCTCGTCGGTGAACTGGTCGGGCAGCGCCGCGCCGTCGGCAAGGGCGACCGCCAGCACGTGGTAGATGCTGAACTTGCCCTGCAGCCCGGTCCGCGGCTCGGCGAGCCCGGTCGTCGTCTTGACGTAGTCGTGCACGTACGCGTCCACCGATGCGACGTCGTCGGCATCGAGGCCGTGCTCCGCGCGCAATTCGAGCAGCGCCTGCGCCGGCGGGTGGGTGAGCGAACCGCAGGCGTACGGCTTGAAGCCGTCGCGGGGCAGATACCACGTCTGCCCGAGGCCCTCGACGGCCCGTGACGGCACCGGGTCGGGCGAGAACAGGTGCAGAAAGCCGCGATGGCCCTCGATGGACTCCGGACTGGAGGTGAAGCCGTCGCGCGCCAGCAAGCCCGCGAGCAGTCCGTCCATGGCGGCCTTGCCGGGGTGCAAGGACTTGCCCATCGAGCCGTACACCACCTTCATGCCCGCCGACTGCGTGGCACCGGTTCCGATCGCCGCGAGCAACTGGTCGGGCTGAAGGTTCAGCAGCCGTGCGGTGGCGGCGGCGGCGCCGATGTGCCCGACGGTGCCGGTGACGTGCCAGCCGACGTCGTAGTGTCCGGGTCCGGCGGCGACGGCGACGCGGGTCTGCACCTCGAACCCGGCGACGAACGCCTCGACGGCCGTCGCGCCGGACACCGGGACCAGTTCGGCGGCGGCGACGATGGCGGGCCACAGCGGAGCGCTTCCGTGGATCGTGGTTCGGTCAGGGTTGAAGGTGTCGTCGAAATCGAGCACGTGCGCGGCGATCCCGTTGGCCAGCGCCGCATACCCGACACCTGCGCGCTGCCGGGTGCCGATGATGGGCGCGGTGCGCGATCCGTCGCCGGGGTCCAGGACACCGATGCCGGCCCGCGTACGTTCTCCCTCGCCGGTGGCCGATCCTGCGACGGTGCAGCCGAGCCAGTCGACCAGGCAACGCACGGCCTGGTGAACGACGTCGGCCGGAAGGGCGTCGATCCGCACGCCCGCCGCGAAGCCGGCCAGTGCGCGGCTCACCGCCTGCTCATCGGCCACCCGCCGCTCCATCCGATTGAGTCTGTAATACGGAAATATTTTCTGTTATACAGATTACATGACGAGTGTTCTCGCAGACTACGACGACCGGACCTCCGCCGAGACGCGCACTCTGCTGGATTTCGTTATCCGGACACCACCCGATGCGATTCCCGCCGACGTGCTGCACGAGAGCACCCGTTGCCTGCTCGACCACCTCGGCCTGGCGATCGCGGGCGCCTCGGAACCGGCAGCAGCCGTCGCGACGGCTCAGTGTGTGCTGCTCGGCGGCGAACCCCAGGCCAGAGTGCTCGGCACGGATCAGCGACTGCGGGTCACCGACGCGGCGCTGGTGAACGGAATCTCCTGCCACGCCTTGGATTTCGATGACACGCATGTGCCGACCATTCTGCATCCCACCACACCGCTCTACGCCGCGGGCACCGCGCTGGCCGAGTGGCGCGGCGCGTCGGGTTCCGAACTGCTGGCCGCGCATTCGCTCGGGTACGAGCTCTCCGCGCGGGTCAGCAATGCGCTCTACCCCGAGCACTACGACGCGGGCTGGCACATGACCGGAACCACGGGCACGCTGGCGTCGGCCACCGTCGCGATCAGGCTGCTGGGGCTTCAGGGCGCGACGGCGACGCACTGCCTGAGCATCGCGGCGACGCAGGCCTCCGGCCACCGCGAGCAGTTCGGCACGATGACCAAGCCGTTCCACGCCGGCCACGCCGCGCAGGCAGGGGTGTGGGCCGGACTGCTCGCCGCGGGCGGCTTCACCGGGGCGCCGGATCCGCTGCAGGGCCGCCGCGGCCTGTTCGAGGTGATGTCGTCGGTGAGCACGCCCGCCGACCTGGTGGACGGCCTCGGTGAGACCTGGCAGATCTTCGACAACGGGGTGAAGCCGTATGCGTGCGGCGTGGTGATCCACCCGGCCATCGACGCGGTGCGCGACCTCGCCGTCGAAAAGGGGCTCAGCGCCGACCGGATCGACAAGATCAAGCTCCACGTGCACCCGCTCGTGCGCGAGCTGACCGGAAAGACCGATCCGCGAACGGGTTTGGAGGGCAAGTTCTCGGTGACGTTCGCCTGCTCCATCGCGCTGCTGGACGGCCGCGCGGGCGAGT
Source organism: Mycolicibacterium moriokaense (assembly GCF_003347205.1). Lineage (GTDB taxonomy): Bacteria > Actinomycetota > Actinomycetes > Mycobacteriales > Mycobacteriaceae > Mycobacterium > Mycobacterium moriokaense_B. The sequence goes on along the minus strand of NZ_QQBJ01000001.1, from coordinate 208,211 downwards.
CGGAGTTCTCCGACACCGCCGTGCACCGCGACGACGTCCGCGCGATGATGGCGAAGATCGAGGTGGTGCCGGACCCGGACGTGCCCCACACGCAGGCCGGTGCGACGGCCCGCACCGCCGACGGCGACACCGTGCAGACGTGGGTCGATCATGCCCGCGGCACCCCGGGAAACCGGCTGAGCGACGACGAACTCGCAGACAAATTCCACGGCCTGGCCGACGATGTGATCGGGCGCGCAGCGGCGGACAGGCTTGCCGATGCGGCCTTTTCGCTGAAGTCCGGCGGAAGCGTCGATGCGATGCTCGAACTCACCACGCCGCAGACGCGCTGACCACCTCTGCGCCGTCGCAGTCGACCCGCACCAGGGTGCCCGTCGTGTCGGCGGCGTTCGCGAACGCCAGGCGCGCCACCTGGGAGGCGATCTCCATGCGGCAGCGGTCCAACTCGGGCCCGTCGGAGACATTCGGCTCCATGCCGGGTGACACCGCGTTCACGGCGACACCGTCGGCGCGCAGCGCCGCCGCCATGCCGAGGGTCAGGCCCAGCAGGCCGTGCTTGGCGGCCGAGAGGTGCACCCGTTCCGGGTCTCCTTCGAGTGCGTTGCGGCCCAGGATGTTGACGATGCGCCCGCCGGGAACCAGCGCGGGCAGCGCGTTGCGGATGCACCGGAACGCCCCGTCGAGTGTCACCGCGCGCACCTGGTACCAGTCGTCCTCGGTGATCGTCTCGACGCGCTGACGCGGACGGTAGGAGGCGTTGTTGACGAGCACGCGCAGCCGGCCGTGGGCCGCGACCGTGTCGAACATGTGGCGCACCGCCGACGGGTCGGTGACGTTGGCTGTCACCGAGAACGCGCAGCCACCGCCGGCGCGGATCGCCGCGGCCACCGCATCCGCCTGCTCGGAATGCGCCCTGGTGTTGACGGCCACCGTAAGGCCCTCGGCGGCAAGGCGTTCGGCGATGATCGCGCCCAGCCCGCTGCCCGCCCCGGTGACCAGGGCGATCTCTTTCGCGGAATCAGCCATGCGTCACGTCGCTGACCAAGCGGCTCCGGAGGGCACGGTCTGCGCCAGCAGTTCCGAGGCGTCGTCGAGTTCGTGGAACCGCCAGCACGTGGCAAGCAGTCGTTCGGTGCGCTGCTCGCCGAGCACCGGCGTGACCAACTCGCGGAACTTCGCGTCGAGTTCGTCGTCATCGAGCGGGGCCGACGGCGTGCCGCGGTTGCCGCGCACCTGGATGGCCAACGACTGGCCCGAGGAGAGCGTGATCTCGACGTCGGCGTCCTGCTTGCCGACCGCGGGGTCGCTGACCACCTTGACCCGGTCGCGCAGCGCGACGACGCCTGGCCGGGCGAGGATCTGAGGTTCGAGTTCGTCGGGGCCGAGTCGCCGGAAGACGGCCGCAGCGGCCGCGCAGTGCCGCAGGCTGAACTTCGCCTGCGTCGACGTGGTCGGTCGCGGCAGATCCGTGAAGCGGGCCGCGGGTGGCGAAACGCGGATGTCGATCACGGTCACATCGCCTGGCGCCACGTCGTTTTCGGTGACCAGGGCGATGACTCCGTCGATCATGGGGTGAGTCAATGACCCGCTCGGGTAGAGCTTGTAGCCGTTGTTGGCGAGGTTCCAGCTGCCGCCGAGATCGGCGCTGATCTTCTCGGGAGCCGGCTCGTCGCTCATCACCGCGAGGTAGCCGAAGTCGCCCTCCAGCGCGTTGCCGCCTGCGGTCAGTTGATGGGCGGCGAACGTCGCCGCGAGCACGCCGTCCATCGCGGCCTTGCCGGGATGCATGCTCTTCAGATCGCTGCCCGCCATGATGCGCAGCCCCGCCGCCTGGGTCGCACCGGCGGCGATGGCGTGCTCAACCTCTTTGTGGCCCAACCCCATCGTGCGCGCGGCCGCCGCCGCAGCGCCGATATGCCCGGAGGTACCGGTGACGTGCCAGCCCACGTCGTAGTGCGTCTGGCCCGCGGCATGCGCGACCCGGGTCTCGACTTCGAAGCCGACCGCGAAACTGGCGAGCGCATCACGACCGCCGACGGGCCTGGTGTCGGCGACCGCCAGGATCGACGGCCACACCGAACAACTGCCGTGCACGGTGGTCCCCGGCGGGTTGTACACGTCGTCCAGATCCAGGACGTGTGAGGCGAACGCGTTGAGGAACGCCGCGGACGGCGGTGACGCCCGCATGCCCGTGCCGATCACCGTTGCCGCGCCGCCACTTTCACCGGCTGCGATCGCATCCCTTGCGCGGCGGGTGGCGTCCTGGACGGAGCCGCTCACCGACACCCCGATGTGGTCGACCAGGGCGCGCCGAGCGGCGTGCAGGACCTGTTCAGGTATCTGCTCGCACTGATGCTCGGCTGCGAACCTGGCGAGAAGCGACGTTGGGCCGTCTTCTCTCACTGATCCTTCCTCAGGCCCAGATCCTGGAGCAGGCCGCCGACGATGTCGGTTTGTTCCTTCAGGTACGACGTGAACTCGTCGCCCTGCAGGTTCTCCGTGACCAGGCCGTCGTTCTTGGTCAGGGTCTTCCAGTCGTCGGTGTCGACCATCTTGGTCAGATCGTCTTCATAGCCCTTCACCGCGTCCTCGGGCATGTCGGGCGCGCCCATCACGGCGCGGAACTGCACTGGCACGTTGGAGGAGTCGATGCCCTGGTCCTGGGTCGTGCTGACATCGGGGAAGATGTCCAGCTTCTTGTCGCCGACGACGGCGATCACCTTCAGCTGACCGGCCTTCACCTGCTCGGAGACGTCAGAGGCGCTGCCCAGCATGATGTTTGCGTCGTTGCGCAGCAGGGCGGTGATGCGCGAACCGGTGTCCTCGAACGACAGGAACTTCCAGCGCGCCTGCAGCTGATCCTGCAGCACCAGCCTCGTCAGCGCGTCGTTGGCGGTGCTGGAGCCGCCGGCCTGGACCAGCGTGTCGGGCGCCTTCTTGGCGGCGTCCACGAAGTCGGCGAACGAGTTGTACGGCGAGTTGACGTTCGTCACGACCACCTGCGGCTCGGTGGCCACCAGTGCGATCGGCGTCAGATCCGCCAGGCTGACCTTCGCGTTCTCCACCGTCATCGGGGTGGCCAGCCAGGTCGGCGTCACCTGAGCGATCAAGCCCGCGTTGCCTTTTCGGTCCACCATGTAGGACATCGCGCCGATCGAGTCGCCCGCGGGGATGTTGCGCACCGGCCAGTTGGTGTCGATGATCTTGTTCTCGTACATCACCTTGATCATCTGGCGGGTGAACACGTCACTGCCGCCGCCGACGGCGTTGTGCGTGACCACTTCGACGGGTCCTGACTTGCCGCCACCACCCCCTGGGCCGTTCCCACAGGCCGCGAGCGCGACGAGTGCGAAGGCAGCCAGCACGACGGTGAGCAGTTGCCTGATTCGGATCATCATCCGATTCCTTCCTGGTGGGTGTTGGTAGACAAACGATCTGGGGTCACGCGTCGACGTCGACCATCTGCTCGCGCACCTTGCGGGTACGGCGCCCGAAGGTCAGTAGCAGCAACAGCAGTGCCGCGACACCGATGAGGGCAGCCGAGATGGGTCGCTGCAGGTAGATCATCGGGCTGTTGTCGGACAGCAGCAGCGACTGGCGAATGGCGTTCTCCGCGATCGGCCCGAGGACGAACGCGAGAACCAATGGTGCGGGCGGAATGTCGAGTTTGCGCATGACGTAGCCCAGCAGCCCGAACACCACCAGCAGGCCGACGTCGAAGATCGAGAAGTTCACGCTGTACACGCCGACCACGGAGATCAGCAGGATCGCCGGGTAGAGCACCTTGTACGGCGTGTTCAACAGCTTCGCGAACAACGGGACCATGGGCAGGTTCATCACCAGCAGGGCGATGTTGCCCAGATACATGCTGGCGATGATCGGCCACACCACGTCGGCGTGCTCGTGGAACAGCAGCGGGCCGGGGTTCAGCCCGTACAGCACCAGAGCACCGAGAAGCACTGCGCCCGTGCCGGATCCGGGGATGCCCATGGTCAGCAGCGGCACCATCGCGCCGCCGGTCTCCGAGTTGTTCGCGGCCTCCGGTGCGGCGACGCCTTCGATGGCGCCGTTGCCGAACTCTTCGGGCGTCTTCGACGTCTTCTTGGCGATGATGTAGGACACGAACGAGGCGACGGTGGAACCGGCGCCCGGGAGGATGCCGATCAGGAACCCGACGACGCCGCCCTGCACCATCGCCGGCGTCGACTTCGTGATGTCCTTCTTGGACGGGAGAAGGTCGCGCAGCTTGTTAGGCACCGTGAACAGCTTCTTGTCGGCCTTCTCCTCGATGTTCACCAGCACCTCGCCGATGGCGAAGATGCCGACCGACAGTGCGATGAACTCGATGCCGCCCGCGAGTTCGATCTCGCCGCCGGTGAATCGCTGAGCGCCGGAGAAGAGGTCGGTGCCGATGGTGGCCAAGAACAGCCCGATGAACATCGAGATGAAGCCCTTGAGCAGGGAGTCGCCTGCCAGCATGATCACCAGCAACAGGGCGAACACCATCAACGCCGAGTACTCGGGCGGACCGAAGTTGACCGCAACGTCGGCTGCCAGTGGGGCGAGGAACGTCAGGCCGACGACACCGATGGTGCCCGCCACGAACGAGGCGATGGCCGCGATGCCCAGCGCCTTGCCCGCGCGACCCTGTTTGGCCATCTCGTAGCCGTCGATGCACGTCACGACCGACGCCGATTCGCCGGGGATGTTCATCAGGATCGACGTCGTGGATCCGCCGTATTTGGCGCCGTAGTAGATGCCGGCCATCATGATCAGGCCGGTCGCCGGGTTGAACCCGGTCGCCAGCGGCAACAGGATCGCGATGGTCGCGGGCGGTCCGAGGCCGGGCAGGATGCCCACGAGCGTGCCGAGCAGGCAGCCGACGACCAGCCACAGCAGGTTGGTCGGCGTGATCGCCGCCTGTAGGCCCTGGAGCAGTCCGTCGATCGCGTTCACCGGCCCACCCCACCGAACTCAGCAGACAGCTTTCGCACGCGAATCAGTACCACAGGGTTCCTCCGGGTAGTTGCACCTCGAGCAGGGTGTCGAACAGGAAGTACATGGCCGGGGGCAGCAGCAGCAGCGAGAGGATCAGCGGGATCGACTTGATCCGTTCGATCACCAGGATCACAAGCAGCACAAGGACTTCCCCGGCGATCAGAAAGCCGAGCGGTTCGATCAGGAACGCGCAGACCACCAGCGCCAGCCAGACGACGAGGGCGCGGCCCATGTGCCTCGGCACCAACGAGAGGGTGGGCGCCTCGCCATGGCGGGCCAACGGGCCGAACACCCAGACAGCGCTCAGCGCCAGCCCGAGGACGATCAGGCACGTCGTCAACAGGACCGGAAGGTAGCCAGGGCCCGGCGCGCCCTGCGGGCCGTGGAACGCGAGCTCGGTCCGGCTGCGGTAGAGCAGCCACGCGCCGACCGCCGCGATCACCAGCCCCAAGACGATGTGCACCACCCGGGTGACCCGCTGGTCGTGGGCCTGGGTGGCGGGGTCGACGACGTCCTCGGCGGGCTCTTCGGCGCTTGACTGGTCCGACGGCTGGGCCTCGGATCCGGTCTCGCCGGCGGAACCGTTCGCGTCCTTGGGGGAACTGTTCGCATCGCCGGCGGTGCCGTTAGCACTGTCGACGGGCGACTCGACTTCGCCGGACTTGGCCTTCGCCTTCGGTTGGACGTCCTGATCCATGCAGAACCTCTTCGCGGGATCTAGTTCTTCATGATGGAAAACTTTTCTGTCTGTAGGAAAAGTTAAGGGCCTGGCGCCCATGTGTCAAGCGTCACTTGGACGCGATATTGTGGTGTGCCGAGTTCGCGAACACCTGCGCAGATGACGGTAGGCTTCTTCTATGCAGAAGTCACGACCGGAGAGCGAAACCGGTCCCGCCTATCCGATCGCGTCGGTCAACAACGCGCTTTTATTGCTTCTGTTGTTCCGCGAGCAACCCAGAGTGCGGCTGACGGACGCGTGCAAATATCTCGGCGTCGCCCACTCGACCGCGCATCGACTTCTGGCGATGCTCGCCCATCACGGCTTCGTGCAACAGGAGCCGGTGACCCGTGCCTACATCGCCGGGCCCGCGCTGGTCGAGGTGGGCCTGGCCGTCGTCGGATCTCTGAACGTGCGCGAGCAGGCCCGCCCGATGATGGAGGAACTCGCGGCCGAGACCGGTGAGACGGTGCACCTCGGCGTCCTCGAGGGCGATCAGGTCCGCTATGTCGACGCGGTGGAATCGGAGAGGGCGCTGCGCGTCGTGGCCAGAACCGGGACGCTGGTGCCCGCACACTGCACCTCGCTGGGCAAGGCTCTGCTCGGCCAACTGACCGAGCAGCAGGTGGCCGCGCTGTACCCGACCTCGGCCGAACCGTTCGATGCGCGCACCGACAAGTCGATCACCACACAGGCGAAGCTGTTGAAAGAGGTGTCGCGGGCCAGGGCACGGGGATACGCGGTGAACGCCGGCGAGACGGAGGACGATGTCGGTTCGGTGGCGGTTGCGTTCCGTGACTTCGCGGGCCGACCCGCCGCGATTGCGGTGGCTGCACCGACCAGTCGGCTGACCTCGTCACGGATTACACACATCGGGGATCTGATGATCCAGACGATCTCGCGGGCACCGGAGTCACCGGTGATCGCTCAGGTGCCCGTCGACTGAGTTCCACCGCGCGCACTGAGCGCACCCGCGGCCGCGGTCACCAGCATGACGAGCGCGAGTAGGCCGAATGCAGCTTCGACGCCGAACCACTGCGACACGACTCCCGCGGCCGCGAGGATGAACGTCTGCCCGACGCGGTTGGTCGCCACCCGCATGCCGAGCGCGGAGCCGCGGCTGGTGTCGTCGACCAGGTCGACGACCCAGTCCATGGTGGTGGTCTGCGTCAGCCCGATGGCGAAGCCCAGCACCGACATCGCCAGCATCATCGGCGTGATGTTGTGGCTGAGGCCGACGATGAGAAGGCACAGCGCCGCAATGGCGGTGGCGACGACGGTCAGGTTGACGCTCGGTATTCGACGGACGAACCACGGGGTCGCCGCCCGCGCCAACAGGGCGCCGCTGGAGCTGATGCCGAGAAGGATGCCGACCTGCGAAGACGTCAGCCCCACCGAGGCGCCGAGCAACGGCACGTAGACCAGCAGCAGGTCGTTGCCGCCCTTCGCCGAGAAGCTGGTCATCAGCGCAGCGGGCATTCCCTTGAGCCGCAACAGCCCCCAGACCCGCTGCGGCTTGCCGGTTCGAATCGTCGACGTCTGCATTGTTGAGCGCATCGCGATCACCGCGGCCGGCAGTCCCCCGACGAACACCCAGGCGGCGACCTGCAGCGCCGACGATGTCGACGCCAGGCTCGGGGTGTCGCTGTGGCCGATGATGACGCCGCCGAGAACCGGCCCGACGATCTGGCCGAGCGCCGAAATCGTTGTCAGAGTGCCGAATCGGCCGATCCGCGTCAGCGAGCTATCTGCCTGGGCCATGATGCTCTGGCCACCGATGGTGCCCGACATGTGACCGATGCCCAACGCTGTGGTGGCGAGCGCGAACGCCGGGATGGCCTCGACGACCACCAGCGCAAAGGCCCCGACGGCGGCGACGACGAAGCCGAGCGCGATCAATATCGCCGGATGGTGGCGCTCCGACCATCGACCGAAGCTCACCGCCAGCAGCATGGGCGGCACCGCGAAGCAGGCCGCCGTCAGGCCGAGCGTGGTGCCGTCGGCGCCGAGTGCCAGCAGCCTGTAGGTCGACACCGGCCGCGCCAGGGTCACCGCCACCTGCAACAGGAAGATGCTGGTGACGGTGCCTACGAGCCAAAGCGGCGGGAGGGAGCGTTCCTTCAGCGTGACCACGGCGCCGCCGTGGCTGTCAGAACTTCCAGCCCCGATCCGGGGTGGCCACGTCGACCTCGACACCGTCGGGATCGCGGAACTTGAAGAACCTGGGCGGGTCGGCCTGCTCGGCGCCGTAGACCTCGATGCCGCGCTCCTTCAGCGCGGTCACCACCGCGCCGGTGTCCTCGATCGTCACGCCGATGTGGTTGGGGCCCATCGCGCCGTACGTCCACTCGGACCGTTCGATCTCCGGATTCGGCTGCAGCAGCGAGTAGTTGACCTCGCCGTCGCTGAGATCCATCGCCTTGCCCGGGTAGTGGCCGGGGGTGCGGGCCTCTCCGAGGCGCTTGAAGCCGAGCACGTTCTCGTAGAACTCGGCCGTCCGCTCGAGATCCTGGACGACTATGCCGAGGTGTCGGATGCGCACTACTTTCTCCTCTTTCTTTAGAGCCTGTTTCTACTGGAGCTTTCTTCTGGAGCGTGCCGTCTTCCGTAGAGTGGAAATACTTTCTGCAAATCAGACTGTACTTCTGCAGGGTGAGACCCGTCAATGGGTTGAGTCAATGGGTGAAGGCCTGGGTGGAGGGACTGCCCTGTCTGCCGAGCAGACGCGAACTCGCATAGATCGCGCCTGAATTGTGCGAGTTCGCGTCTGTTCGCGGATCAGAACTGCAGCGCGGTGAAGCGCCAGTCGAGCACCTGGCGGTCCTCGGCGGCATCCCCCTTCGCACCGACCGCGTACACCAGCGATCGCAGCCTCAGCACTCCGCCGCGATTGTCGGGCAGTGGAACGGCCCCGTCGACGTGCAGTTCGCTGTAGAGGGTGTCGCCTTCGTGCACGGGCCCGACGTGGTCGCAGGACTCCCAGCCCAGCACCGTCGCGAGGTTGGGCAGCAATCGCGAGGCCTGCGCGAAGGCGAGCCCGATGGTGTGCCCGCCGTACACCAGCCGCTGGCCGCTTGCACGTGAGTCGTGGTGCGTCGCTGCGATGTTCAGCGTCAGGCGGGCCAGTTCGGGCGCACTGCTGACGACGTCGGCGGTGCTGTGCAGCACGGCGCCCGCGATACCGGAGTCGAAATGCGTGCCCAGCACCTTGGCGCGAAATGCGTCGGCGTCCCAGTCTGCTGTCGGGTCGGGTGCGGGTGCCGAGTCTGAGCCGATAGCCGACATGTCGTCGGCGTGCCCGGTGTCGGCGGCGCCGTCGCGCAGCGGCAGCATGGCGCAGCGGTGGAAGTCGAGGACCAGCCTGCCGACGTGGTCGATCGTCGTCATGCGCATCGCCGCGAGACCGGTCGGCGCCCGGCCCGCCTTGATCGAGTTCTGCTTCAGCGCGACGACCTCGGTACGGGTGAACAGGGTGTCGCCGATGACAGGAAAGCGGTGGAAGGCGAGCCCGCGATAGAACAGGTTGGCTTTCACCCGCTGGGTGACGAGGGTGCTCTGGCCGATGGCGACGTCGCAGACCAGTGCCGGATGCGCAAGCGCTGCAGTCGACTTCGTGACCGCCGTCGCCAGATCAGTATCCAGCGCCAGCCGCAAACGGTCGCCGATGATGGATTGGTGTACGGCCGCGGCGCCTGCCGTCAGCGTCATCGAGGGTGCCCAGTCGAAGACCTGACCGACCTCGAGATCGTCGAAGTAGGGACCGCCGGGCTCATGACCGCGCATCGTCACGGTTCATTCTTATGCGATGCCGGTAACTCAAGCCACGTCGGGTTCTGGTCTGGGTGGGTTGGGTCGGCGGTGGTGGTGGTTGGTTTGTGGTTGGCGGGTGGGGTCGACGGAGTTGGGTGGGTCCCAGACGGTGTGGCCGAGGGTTTGTTCGTCATAGCGGCGGCGGGCTTGCCACAGGGTGTCGGTGGGTCGGGTGGCCGGCTTCGCGGTGGAAGGCGGATTGGTCGCAGCCGGGCATGGTGCAGCAGCCGTCGATGGCAAGACTGTACGGGTTGTGCATAAGTGGCGGCGTCCAGTGGCCAGGCCGAAGACACTGGATTTACTGCTACGGTCACGCCATGCGGTTCCGTGACTGGGCTGTGCTCATCGTCATCATTCTGGTCGTGGCACTGGGGCTCTATCTGCTCTTTACGGGCGCTGCGCGCTACACCGACACGCCCTGACAGTGTTTCCCGTGACGTGACGCGTATCCCCGACTTCGCCTTGCGAAGCCGGCGTTATCGGCGTGTAGTGCGGCGCGTTGATCGCCTAACCCGCCCCAGCCCCGGGTCGCCACGCAGCCGCCTGATAGCTCAGCGTGGACAGGGTGCGCTGGGCCGATTCCACCCCGGTGATCAACCGCGTCGGCGTCGTCGAGATCCAGCTGCTCCCAGGGCAGGTCAGCCAGCTCGGCTTCGATCGCCACTGCCCACCTCCCAACAAGTTCACGAATACTTCGCGATCAGCTCCTGCTTGTACAGCTTTCCGGTGTCGGTGCGCGGCAGCTGCGCCTCGAAGGAGATCGAGCGCGGACATTTGTAGTGCGACAGCCGGTCTCGCAGCCAAACCAACAGCTCGTCGGCGAACTCGTCGGTGGCGTCGGCGGCGTCGACCGTCTGCACCACACCCTTGACGCTCTGCCCCATGTCGTCATCGGGAACGCCGAAGACGGCCGCGTCCATCACCTTGGGATGGGTGACCAACATGTTCTCCGCTTCCTGCGGGTAGATGTTCACGCCGCCGGAGATGATCATGTGGTGCCGGCGGTCGGTCAGGTAGAGGTAGCCGTCCTCGTCGAGATAGCCGATGTCGCCGACGGTCTTCCAGCCGTGTTTGTCGCGTGACTTCGCCGTCTTCTCCGGGTCGTTTAGGTACTCGAAGTCGAAGCCGCCCTCGAAGTAGATCTCCCCCGCCTGGCCGGCGGGCAGTTCGTTGCCGTCCTCGTCGAGGATGTGCAGCGGCGTCATCATCGACCTGCCGACCGATCCGGGGTGGGCCAGCCATTCGTCGGCGGTGATCAGCGTCGAGCCGATGGCCTCGGACGAGGCGTAATACTCGTCGACGATCGGGCCCCACCAGTCGATCATCTGCTTCTTGATCTCGACGGGGCATGGCGCGGCCGCGTGCATCACGCGCTTCAGGCTGGACAAGTCGTACGAATCACGAACGGACTGCGGCAGTTTCAACATCCGAGTGAACATCACCGGCACAAACTGGCCGTGGGTGACGCGGTGCCGCTGGATCGCGTCGAGGCACCCTTCGGCGTCGAACTTGTCCAGCACGACGGTCGTGATGCCACCGGACTGGATCGTCATCGACCACACCGACGGCGCGGTGTGGTAGAGCGGTGCCGGGCTGAGGTAGATGGCTTCTGGGTCGAGCCAGAAGCTCACCAACGCCGACATCATGCCGGGCACTTCGGCGGGCGGCTTGTGCGTCAGTTCGCGTTTGATGCCCTTGGGCCGACCGGTGGTGCCGGAGGAGTACTGCAGCAGGTCGCCTTCGATCTCGTCGTCGATGGGTGTATCCGGTTGATCAGCAACGCATTCGGGGTAGCGCAGCCAGCCATCGATATCGCTGGAGGCGTCTGTCGCCGACGTTTCGGCCCCGTCGGCGATGATGAGGAGCTCAGGCAGCCCGCTCGGTAACTCGGCAGCGAGGCCCTCGAGCGTCTTGCGCAACGCAGCCGACCCGATGATGGCCTTGGCGCTGCTGTTGTCGATGATGTAAGCCGCCTCGGCGGCGGTCAGGTGGGTGTTGATCGGGACGTAGTAGAGGCCGCAACGCCGCGCCGCCCACATCACGGTGTGGTAGTGCTCGTTGTTCTCCATCAGGATCGCGACGGCATCACCCTCGCGCAGTCCGTGCTTGCGAAAGAGGTGCGCGAGCCGGTTGGCGCGGGTTTCCAACTCGCCGAACGTCACCGTCGTGCCCGACGGATGCATGATGACGGCGGGCTTGTCGGGGTGAGCCTGCGCGTGCTCGCGAATCTGCATGATCAGCACTTTACGATGCCCAAACTTGACAGGTGTCAAGAAGGTGGAAATCGCAGGTGAATGCCGCTACGGACTTACGATCTGCCTCGTGGTCGCGCCGTCGGGCATCGTCAGCTTTCTGTTCACCGACATCGAAGGGTCGACTCGTCGGTGGGAGACCGACGCCGACGGGATGCGGTCGGCGCTCGAAGCCCACGACAAGTTGATGCGCGACAACGTGGAGGCGCACGGCGGCTATCTTTTCAAACACACCGGCGACGGGATCTGCGCAGCATTCGCTTCGCCGAACGCCGTAGTCGACGCAGCAGTGACGGCGCAGCGGGCTCTCGAGTTACCAGTCCGGATGGGGATCGCGACCGGTGAGGCGGAACTGCGCGGCGACGATTATTTCGGTGCAGTGCTCAACCGGGCCGCGCGCGTGATGGCCGCGGGCCACGGTGGGCAAATCTTGCTTGACGGCACGACGGCAGGGCTTGTCTCGGATGTCGAGCTCGCCGACCTCGGGGCCAGGCGGCTGCGCGATATCTCCAAGCCCGTCAATCTGTTCCAAGTGCTCGCGGCCGGCCTGCGTAGCGACTTCCCTGCGCTCAGGACGGTCAATTCCACTCAAGGCAACTTACGATCGCCTGCTACAAGCCTTCACGGGCGCACTGATGAAATCGCGGAACTGCAGACGGCGCTGAAGGCGCACCGTCTCGTGACGCTCACCGGGCCCGGAGGAGTCGGCAAGACCAGGCTCGCGCTGGAGGTCGCACGACGGGTCGCGCACGAGTTCCCTGACGGCGCGTTCCTCGTCGAGTTGGCTTCGGTCACCGATCCTGTCGCGGTGCCCGATGCCGTTGCCGCGGTGCTCGGCATCACGCAGCAGGCGGGCATGGACGTGGCCGACAGCGTGGTGTCAGCATTGCAGGAGCGCCGAAGGCTGCTGGTCTTCGACAACTGCGAACATCTTCTCGACGCCACCGCGCAGATGGTCGAGGCAATTCTGAGCGGCTCAGACAGCGTGACCGTCCTTGCCACCAGTCGGGAAGGGCTACGCGTCGCAGAGGAGGTGTTGTGGCCGGTTCCCTCGCTGGACACCCGTGCCGGGCCGGAAAGCGCCGCCGTGCAGTTGTTTGTCGAACGCGCTGGCGCTGTCATACACGGGACTTCGCCGGCCCTCGACGATCCCGCTTTGGTCGACATCTGCCGTCGCCTGGATGGTATTCCGCTCGCGATCGAGCTCGCCGCCTCGCGATTGACCTCCATGACGGTCACGGAAGTCCGCGACCGAATCGACGATCGGTTCCGATTACTCGTCGGATCGCGCCGCGGGTTGGAGCGCCACCAGACGCTGCGCCATGCGGTGCAATGGTCATACGATCTTCTCGACGACAGTGAAAAGCAGCTGTTGGCAACGTGTTCGGTGTTCGCGGGCGGATTCGACATCTCTGGCGTAATGGCGCTGACTGATTCCGACGACGAGTTCGCCGCCCTCGATCTACTCGATGCCCTCGTCCGAAAATCGCTTTTGGCCACGGACGGATCATCGGGTCGCACCAGATATTCGATGTTGGAGACGATCCGGCAGTTCGCCGAGGAGCAGTTGGTCGCGTCGGGGAGTGCCGCGGCCGTGCGTGACGTCCATGCTCGTTACTTCGCGGTTCGCGGCGGAGACATCGTTGCGCTGTGGGATGGTCCGCACCAGCTCGAGTCTTACGCGTGGTTGAAGACCGAATTGGCCAATATGCGGACGGCATTCAGGTGGGCTATCGATCATGGCGACCTGGACACCGCTACTGCGGTCGCGCTGTGTGGGGCCCTGGTCGGCTTTTGGGGCGTCCAGCACGAACCCATCCGCTGGGCGGAGGAACTGATTGAACCCGCGCACGCCGTTCAGCATCGGCGGCTGGCCCAGCTGTACAGCGTCGCGACTCTCTGTTTCACGGCGGGCCGAATCGATGATGCTGTCGGTTACGCTGCCGCAGGCCAAGCGGCGCTTCTGAGCGGACGATTCGACCCGATTCGCCCAGAGGGGGAGGCATCGATCGGCAGCCCTTACGCAACAATCGGTCAAGTTGATCGATGGGTTGACTGGTGCCGCATCGTGATGGCCCACCATACCCCGGCACACATGCATACCCGATCCACCTTCACGCTTGCCCTCAAGATGGCCGGTCTGGATGACGAAGCGATTGCGGTTTCTGAAGAGCTGCCTGCGATGGCCGATACAACCGACAACCCGACGTTCGGTGCTTATGCGCTCTTCGCGTACGGCATGGCACGGCGCGACATCGAGCCACTTGCAGCATACGAGGCGCTGCGTAGGGGCCTCGAAGTCGCGCGGAATGGCGGGAATAGGAATACTGAATGCAGCATCGCCACAACGCTTGTCGCGATCACGTCCGCACAGGGCGATATAGCCGAGGCGCTCGACTCAGCGGTCGTTTCAATCCGCTTCTATTTCGACTCGGGCAACTTCTTCCTGGTGAAGAATGCCCTCAGCGCGCTGGTCCTTCTGTTCGAGCGCACCGGCCACTTCGAGGCCGCGGCCGCCATCAATGGTTTTTCCGACACGGCTTTCAACCGTTCGGCGCTGCCTGAGCTCGATGCATCGGTCGCCCACCTACGCGACGCGCTCGGAGACATCACCTACGAATCGCTCGCTCGCACAGGCGAACACATGACCGCTGCAGAAATGGTGACCTACGCGTTGGAGCAGATCGACCTCGCGCGGGCAGAGCTAGCCGACCAGACGCAAAGGTCCCCGAATCTCTAGGATCTCGGGGACCTTTGCGTCTTGTCGCGTTAGTCGGCTTCGGCCAACCGGTGCTTGAGCGCGTCGAACTCGTCCTTGATGCCGGTGGGCAGCTTCTCGCCGACGAACTCGAACCACTCTTCGATATCGGGGAGTTCCTTGCGCCACTCTTCTGCATTGACGGCCAGCGCGGCGTCCACGTCGGTGGCATCCACGTCGAGGCCCTCGAGATCCAGATCCTCGGCCGTGGGCACGGTGCCGATTGGGGTGGTGCGTCCGCCGGCCTTGTGCTCGATGCGGTCGATGATCCACTTCATCACGCGGCTGTTCTCGCCGAAGCCCGGCCACAGGAAGCGGCCGTCGTCGCCACGGCGGAACCAGTTGACGAAGAAGATCTTCGGCATCTTGGACTCGTCGGACTTCTTGCCGATGTCGATCCAGTGCGCGAAGTAGTCGCCGACGTTGTAGCCGAGGAACGGCAGCATCGCCATCGGGTCGCGGCGCACGGTGCCGACCTTGCCCTCGGCGGCGGCGGTCTGCTCGCTGCCCATGGTGGCGCCGATGAAGACGCCGTGCTGCCAGTCGCGGGCCTGGGTCACCAGCGGCACCGTCGTCTTGCGGCGGGCGCCGAACAGGATCGCCGAGATCGGCACGCCCTGCGGGTCGTCCCACTCCGGCGCCAGGGTGGGGCACTGCGACATCGGGGTGCAGTAGCGCGAGTTCGGGTGGGCGGCCTTGCTTTCCGTCTCACGCAGAACCCAGTCGTTGCCCTTCCAGTCGATCAGGTGGTCGGGTTCGCCCTCCAGGCCCTCCCACCAGACGTCGTTGTCGTCGGTCAGTGCGACGTTGGTGAAGACGGTGTTGCCCGCTTCGATCGTCTTCATCGCGTTCGGGTTGGACTTCCAGTTCGTGCCCGGCGCGACGCCGAAGAAGCCGAACTCCGGATTCACCGCGTAGAGCTGGCCGTCCTTGCCGAAGCGCATCCAGGCGATGTCGTCGCCGATGGTCTCCGCGCGCCACCCCGGAATCGTGGGCTGCAGCATCGCGAGGTTGGTCTTGCCGCACGCCGACGGGAAGGCCGCGGCGACGAAGTACGCCTTGTTCTCCGGCGAGATCAGCTTGAGGATCAGCATGTGCTCGGCGAGCCAGCCCTCGTCGTGGGCCATCGCCGACGCGATGCGCAGCGAGTAACACTTCTTACCCAGCAGCGCGTTGCCGCCGTAGCCCGAGCCGTAGCTCCAGATCTCGCGGGTCTCGGGGAAGTGGCTGATGTACTTGGTGTCATTGCAGGGCCACGGCACATCTTTCTGGCCGGGCTCCAGCGGCGCGCCGATCGAATGCAGCGCCTTGACGAAGAAGCCGTCGTCGCCCATCTTGTCCAGCGCGGCCTGGCCCATCCGGGTCATGGTCCGCATCGACACCACGACGTACTCGGAATCGGTGATCTCGACGCCGAGCTTGGGATCGTCGGCGCCGAGCGGCCCCATGCAGAACGGCACCACGTACATGGTGCGGCCGCGCATGCTGCCGCGGTACAGGTCGGTCATGGTCTCGCGCATCTCGGCCGGGTCCATCCAGTTGTTGGTGGGGCCGGCGTCGAGTTCCTTCTCGGTACAGATGAAGGTGCGGGACTCCACGCGTGCTACGTCGGACGGGTCGGACAGAGCGAGGTAGGAGTTCGGCTTCTTCTTCTCATCGAGCTTTCGGAAGGTGCCCGCGGCCACCAGCTGGTCGCACAGGCGGGCGTTCTCCTCGTCGGAGCCGTCGGCGAACACCACCCGGT
The DNA here is from genome assembly GCF_003347205.1 of Mycolicibacterium moriokaense. Taxonomy (GTDB): domain Bacteria; phylum Actinomycetota; class Actinomycetes; order Mycobacteriales; family Mycobacteriaceae; genus Mycobacterium; species Mycobacterium moriokaense_B. The sequence continues at coordinate 191,931 of NZ_QQBJ01000001.1, read as the reverse complement.
CAGGCTGCGTGAGCTCCGCGACCTCGCGGACCCAGGCGAGCAGCCCTTCGTGTTTGGTGGGTGCGGTGTCCAGACCGGGAATGGTCGCTGACGTCATCAAAATCTCCTGCATAGGTTTTTGTCCGCCAGGACGCAGGCAATCGCGTCACTGGTGCTTATCGCCCTCTTAATAAGGTTAACGCTCGTGACATACCCGTGGTTAATCGGATCAATGTCCGATCACTCACAAGAACGATTCAGAAAGCCCTGATCACTGCGCTCGACCGCCATCCAACTCCGACCGCACCGTCTGTAGGGCCTTCTGCAGCGGGGGCAGGCGCCGATCGCGCAGCGCCGCGGCCCGCGCGGTCGCGACGGCGTGCTCGCGAAGTTCGGCGTCGATCTCGGCGACCTGAGCCCCGGCCACCTCCACGTCGGCCTCCTCCCGCCGCGCGACGTCGGCGGTGAGTTCGGCCTCGGCCGCGAGCACCCGGGTGGCGACCCGCTCCTCGACGTTGGCCTGCAGCAGGCCGACCACCACGCCGACCCAGCGGTCCAGCATCGCACGATCGCTCAGCAGGCCACGCATGCCCACCACCCAGACGGTCAGCAGCAGCCCGATGACACCACCGGCCACCAACCCCGCGACCGTCAGGCCGGGCGCCAGCCCGGTGAACAGCCTGCTGACACCCAGCGCCACCCCGAGGCCGAACCCGGCGCCCAGCACCATCATCAGCCGCGACTCGAGCTTGCGTGACTTCAACGGCGGCGCCGCGATGACCGGCGACGGGGTCGGCGGCGGCGGTTCGGGCAGCGTGAGACCGAGTTCGCTCGCCATGTCGGCGAGGTGCTGCGCGGTGCCCTTCTCGACCTCGTCGACCACGTCGTCGACGCGCCCCCGCACGTAGTCCTCAAATTCCGCCACCCGGCGCCTGGCCATCGACGAGGCGTCCTCCTGCAGTTCGGTTCTCACCGATGCACACCGGTTGCGGGCGAAGTACCCGAGTTGCACTCGCGCCTGCTGGATCTGGCTGCGCAGGGCGATGGTGCGTTCGGACTTCGACACCCTGCGCTCCCGCAGCACCGTCTCGCGTCGCTCCCGCAACGAGGCCACCCGAGCCGCGCGATCCTCACCGGATCCGTCCTTGTCATATCGGCCCATGACGGAGAGCAACCGAGACTCCCAGGCCCGCAACCGGTTTCGTCGTCTCACATCCTCATCGTCGAAACGTGTACGCAGCAGTTCGACGAGGTCGTCGACGAGCGGTTCGCCGAGATCGGGCGTCGCGGCGACCCCCACCCACGGCACCTCGCGATAGCGCTCCGAGTGGGCGGCCAGCCGTGACCGGTCGGCGTCCAGCACCTCACGCCAGTTGCGGTGCACGTCGATCTTGGACACCGCGCCGATCACCAAGTCGGTGTGTTGAGCAGCGAAATCGATGAGCGCACAATCAGATTCGGCGATCGGGGTGACCGCTGAGACAACGAAGACGATCGCAGCCGGCGCGTCGGCGGAGCCGATGTCCTCGGCTTCGACGAATTGATGCTCGGGCAGGCGTTCCCGAAGTGCCGCGATGACGCCGGTGGCGCCGGCCAGCCACGGCCCCGTCACGAGCACCACGTCGCGGCTGTCCACACCCGGTGAGCTCAGCCCGGGATCCACCGCGGCCACCAGCGCGTCGACGACCGCGATCGGGTCGCCTGCCTGCTCGACGTCGGTCATCGGGCCTCCGCACGCCGGAGCAGCCTCAGCGAGCCGCGGCTGATATCGGCCGCACACTGGCGGTGCAGGCGGTTGACGGGTCCGCGGCTGTAGCGCTGCCAGTGCACCGCTCGCCGCAGATGCGCCGCCGGGTCGTCGGCCGCGTCGACGGTCAGCCCAGCCGCCTCGACGACGTCGACCGCGCTCGACATCACGGCGAGGACGGCGTCGTCGCCCGCCAGAAAGCCCGCGAGAGCCGGCACGCCGCCCGCAGCCATCGTGCGCAGCGCCGCGAGCGCCGAGTTCACCCGTCGGTATCGCACCTCCGCGCCTGCGGCGGCGATCCGCGCGGTGACGCGGTCGATCTGGCTGAGCTGACGCAGCACGTCGGGCAGCGCCGCGGGCTCGGTGCCTTGCCGCAGCGCGAGCACGCCATGGGCGATGCCGAACAGGTCGAGCATTTCCAGCAGTCGCACCCGGACGTCGCGGGGCACGCTGTGTTCGCACGACAGGAAGGCGTCGGTAGAGGTGAGGTCGGCGGGTTCGGCCGTCAGGGCGCGCAACGCGGCGATCAGCCCGTCATCGAGAGCTGCGACGGCCAGCAGGCCCACCATCGCGACGGTGGGCACCCCGGTCAGCGCCTGGATGGCTGCGGCCCGCGCGTCCGCAACGGCGATCGGTCCGCCCGCCCCGAACCCGGCGAGGTCCGCCTTGGTGAGCACGACGACCGTCGGGCCGACCCCGATCATCGCCTTGTCCTCGGGTTTGAGCGCCTCGGCCACCACGACGACATTCACGTCGACGACGCGCACGTCAGCGCATTCGTCGTCAGCGACCGAGACTCCGGCGCCGGCCAGGGCAGCGGCCACCGTCGCGCGGCCCACGCCGTCGCGCCCGCGCACCTCAACCCGCAGTGGCCGTCGAATCTCGGTTACAAGCGCGGACATTCGCGCGTCACCTGCACGTTCGGCGAATCGCGCCAGCTCATTGGTGAAAATCAGGTGGCCTTTCCCGATCGCCGTCTGACTCGTCATTGTTCCCCCGGGAAATGGTGTCATCTCACCGACCCCACCGCGAGCGGATGTTTTGCGACGGCACCCCGCATCGACGGGCCGCCGCGCATAAAGCCACACACCGAGCCAACGCCGAGATCGACACAATGGCGGCGATCACTCGCACTTTGCCGCCCCGAATGTGAGTTTGGGCGCACGGGGGCGCGGGTTTCAGCGCACGAGCGGGTGGGTTTGGGCAGATGAGGGGGTTGGCAACTGTTGGGTATCAATCTGCACCACAATGCGGGTACATAGGTGTTCATGCGGGACCATGGTCGAATGCATGCGCAGCGCTCGGGTAGCAGCACGCCGCCGTCCGCTCCGCATCTCCATCCCCGGGTCACCGCGTACCGCTCCCGGCGGTCGTCGGTCTCCACCAGCCAGCAACAGACCTGGGACCGGCTGTGGCCCCAGATCGGTGCGACGGCCCGCACGGCGGAAGGACCCGCCGAACTTCTCGACACCGCGGCATGGTTCGGCAGGTCGGCGCCGGTCGTGCTGGAGATCGGCTGCGGCAGCGGCACCTCGACGCTGGCGATGGCCGAGGCCGAACCCGACATCGACGTCGTTGCCGTCGAGGTGTACCGGCGCGGGCTGGCCCAACTGCTCAGCGGGATCGACCGGCGCGGCGTCACCAACATCCGCCTGGTCCGTGGCGACGGCGTCGACGTGCTCGCGCACATGTTCGGCCCCGGGTCGTTGACCGGGGTGCGGGTGTTCTTCCCCGACCCGTGGCCCAAGGCGCGCCACCACAAGCGCCGCCTGCTGCAGCCGCAGACAGTCGCTCTGATCGCCGACCGACTGCGCCCCGGCGGCGTCCTGCACGCCGCCACCGACCACCCGGGCTACGCCGAGCAGATCGCCGAATGCGGCGACGCCGAGCCCCTGCTGAAACGCGCCGACGAGGCCGGTCTGCCCATCAGCGTGACCCGGCCGGTCACCAAGTACGAGGGAAAGGCGCACGACGCGGGCAGCGCGGTCGCGGAGTTGGTCTGGGAAAGGGTGCGATGAGCATTCCCGCCAAGAGCCGTGAGGTCGGCCCATGAGCATCGCCGAAGAAGCCGAGAAAGTCGCCCAGGGCGCCCAGGACACCCAGGACGCAGGGAACGGCGCCCAGGACGCTGGGGGCACCGTCGACGCGTCAGCGGCGTCCGGAACGGCCCGCGTGCTGCTGGTCTGGGACGCGCCCAACCTGGACATGGGCCTCGGCTCCATCCTCGGTGGCCGTCCGACGGCCGCGCACCGGCCCCGCTTCGACGCCCTCGGCCGCTGGCTGCTCTCCCGCACGGCGGATCTCTCCGCGCAGCGCGACGCCATGTCGCTGGAGCCGGAGGCCACCGTCTTCACCAACATCGCCCCCGGCAGCGCCGACGTCGTCCGGCCATGGGTCGAAGCGCTGCGCAATGTGGGCTTCGCGGTGTTCGCGAAGCCCAAGATCGACGAAGACAGCGACGTCGACGCCGACATGCTGGACCACATCGCGCTTCGCCGCTCCGAGGGGCTGGCCGGGCTGCTGGTGGCCTCGGCCGACGGACAGGCGTTCCGTCAGCCGCTCGAGGACATCGCCCGTGCGGGTACCCCAGTTCAAGTGCTTGGATTTCGCGAACATGCGAGCTGGGCGCTAGCCTCGGATACTTTGGAGTTCGTCGACCTGGAAGACATCCCCGGTGTCTTTCGGGAACCACTACCGCGAATCGGATTGGATTCGCTGCCCGAGCAAGGGGCCTGGCTGCAGCCTTTCCGGCCGCTGTCCTCGCTACTGGCCTCGCGCGTGTGAACAATTGAACTGCGCGAGACGCGAAACAGACTTGAAAGTGTTAGGAGCTTAGGTGTTCGCCTGGTGGGGCCGCACGGTCTACCGCTACCGATACATCGTTATCGGTGTGATGGTGGCGCTGTGCCTCGGCGGCGGTGTCTACGGCATCAGCCTGGGCCAACACGTCACCCAGAGTGGCTTCTACGACGACGGCAGCCAATCCGTGCACGCCTCCGTGCTCGCCGACGAGACCTACGGCCGTGACACGTCCGGCCACGTCATCGGCATCTACACCGCCCCTGAGGGCAAGACTGTCGACGATCCGGCGTTCCAGAAGAAGATCCTGGACAATCTGGCTCAGGTCGAGAAGGACCACCCCGACCAGTTCCTGCGCTCGATCGGCTACTTCAAGAGCCCAGAAGTGCTCAAGAACATGGCCGACGGCGACAAGAAGCACGCGTTCATGTCGATCCAACTCAAGGGCGACAACGACGACGCGATTCTGAGCAACTACAACAAGAATGTCGGCAAGGACGGCAAGACCGTCAAAGAGGCGCTGAACATCCCCGGCGTGGACGTCAAGCAGGCCGGCCTGCAACCGCTGGCCAGCGAGCTGACCGGAACCATCGGCGACGACCAGAAGCGCGCCGAGGTAGCGGCCATCCCGTTGGTGATGGTGGTGGTGTTCTTCGTGTTCGGCGGCGTCATCGCGGCCAGCCTGCCGATGATCATCGGCGGCCTGTCCATCGCGGGTGCACTGGGCATCATGCGCCTGGTGGCCGAGTTCGCCCCCGTGCACTTCTTCGCCCAACCGGTGGTCACGCTCATCGGCCTCGGCATCGCCATCGACTACGGCCTGTTCATCGTGAGCCGCTTCCGCGAGGAGATAGCCGAGGGCTACGACACCGAGGCCGCCGTCCGCCGGACCGTGATGACCTCTGGGCGCACGGTGGTGTTCTCCGCCGTGATCATCGTGGCGTCGTCGTTGCCGCTGCTGTTGTTCCCGCAGGGCTTCCTGAAGTCCATCACCTACGCGATCATCGCCTCGGTGATGCTCTCGGCGATCCTGTCGATCACCGTGCTCGCAGGCGCGCTGGCCATCCTCGGCCCCAACGTCGACGCGCTGGGGGTGCGCACCCTGCTTCGGGTGCCGTTCCTGCGCAACTGGAAACCCAGCCGCGTCTACCTGGAGTGGGTGGCCGAGAAGACACAGAAGACGAAGACCCGCGAAGAGGTCGAGAAGGGCTTCTGGGGCAAGCTGGTCAACCGGGTGATGAAGCGGCCCATCGCCTTCGCGGCGCCGATCATCGTCGTGATGATCGCGCTGATCATTCCGCTGGGCCAACTGTCCCTCGGCGGCATCAGCGAGAAATATCTGCCGCCCGACAACTCCGTGCGCCAGGCGCAGGAGGAGTTCGACAAGATCTTCCCCGGCTTCCGAACCGAACCGCTGACGCTGGTGATCGAGAGCGACAATGGCGAACCCGTCACCGACGCGCAGATCGCCGAGGTGCGCAACAAGGCGATGTCGGTGTCCGGCTTCATCGATCCCGACAACGACCCGTCGAAGATGTGGCAGGAACGGCCCTACCTCGACGGCGCCTCGAAGGATCCGTCCGTCCGGGTCATCCAGAACGGCTTGGAGAACCGCAACGACGCGGCGAAGAAGATCGAGGAACTGCGGTCCATTCCGACGCCGCACGGGCTCACGGTGTCCGTCGGCGGCACGCCCGCACTGGAGCAGGACAGCATTCACAGCCTGTTTGACAAGCTTCCGCTGATGGTGACGATCCTGATCCTCACCACGACGGTCCTGATGTTCCTGGCGTTCGGATCGGTGGTGCTGCCGATCAAGGCGGCGGTGATGAGCGCCCTGACGCTCGGGTCGACCATGGGCGTGTTGACGTGGATGTTCGTCGACGGACACGGTTCCGGGCTGCTCAACTACACTCCGCAGCCGCTGATGGCGCCGATGATCGGCCTGATCATCGCCGTGATCTGGGGTCTGTCGACCGACTACGAGGTGTTCCTGGTGTCGCGGATGGTCGAGGCGCGCGAACGCGGCCTGTCGACCGCTGAGGCCATCCGAATCGGCACCGCAACGACCGGCCGGTTGATCACCGGCGCGGCCCTGATCCTGGCAGTCGTCGCGGGCGCGTTCGTGTTCTCCGACCTGGTGATGATGAAGTACCTGGCGTTCGGTCTGCTGATCGCTTTGTTGTTGGACGCCACCGTTATTCGTATGTTCCTGGTGCCCGCGATCATGCGGTTGCTCGGTGACGACTGCTGGTGGGCGCCGAAGTGGATGCGCCGCCTGCAGGAGCGCCTCGGCCTCGGCGAGACGGAGTTGCCCGACGAGCGCAAGCGGCCCGCCGTCCGCGAGCAGGAGGAGGCGCTGGTCGCCGCCGGCGCACCGCTGCCGCCCGCCATGTCCGCAAGGCCGCAGCCACCGCACGACCCGACGCACCCGGCCGCCGAGGGCTCGTCCCGGCCCGGTGCGGCCACCACGCGAATCCCGTCCGCGCCCGCCCGCACCGACGGACCGTCGGTCACGGGGACCACCCGGATGCGCACGCCGCGAGCCACCCCGCAGGGTGAGCCGCAGACCACCCGCATGCCCGCGGCCAACAACCGCAAGCCGCGCAACGCCGGAAACGGCCCGGGACCCAACGCTGGAACCAACCCGGTGCCCCCGCGCACCAAGCACGCGGCGCCGCCACCCGTTCGGGAAGACCGGGAGATCGAGTCGTGGCTCGGCGAACTCCGCGGGAACGGCCCCGCCGCCCCATCGCGGCCCGCGCCCAGGCAGCGGCCACCGCAGGGCGCAGAGCCCACCACCGCGATCCCGGCGCAGAAGCCGCAGGACGGTCCGTCGGCCCGGCGCAGCGCGGAGCCGACGACGGCTATTCCGGTGCAGAAGCCGGCCGATCCAGAAGCGACCGAGAAGCTCAACGCGCAGCACACCGATGAGCCGGGCAGACGCCGCGGCGGCGGTCTCAGCGCAGCCGACCTGCTGCGCCGGGAAGGTCGCGGCCGCTAGGGCCCCTCGCCCTCGGCCCCCGCGGCAATCTCGTCGGCCTCGGCCTCCATCACGCCGCCCTGCTCGGCCTCCTGGGCCTCGAGTTCGGCGTCGGGTTCGCTGGCCAGCAGGACCCGCATGGCGCTGTTGACGAAGGCGACCGTCGGCACCGCCAGCAGCGCACCGACGATCCCGGCCAGCACACCGCCCGCGGCGATGGCCAGCACCACGGCCAGCGGATGCACCGACACCGCCCGCCCCATCACCAGAGGCTGCAGAACGTGGCCCTCCAACTGCTGCACGGCGATGATCAGGGCGAGGGTGATCAGCGCGTAGATGAAGCCCTTGGCGATCAGTGCGACCACCACCGCGAGGAATCCGGCGACCACCGCACCGACCAACGGGATGAACGCGCCGAGGAACACCAGCGACGCCAACGGCAGGGCCAGCGGGACACCCATGATGGCCAGGCCGGTGCCGATGCCCACGGCGTCCACCAGCGCGACCAGAAACGTCGCGCGCACGTAGCCGATCAGCGAAGCGAAACCGGCCCGGCCCGCGTCGCGCACCCGTTCCCGGGCGCTCACGGGGAAGACCTTCGTCACGTACTGCCAGATGTTGCGGCCGCCGTGCAGGAAGAAGATCACGGTGAACAGCGTGAGCAAGGCGCCGGTGACGATCTCGGTGACGGTGGCCGCGGTGGACAGCGCACCGCTGGTCAGTTTCGCCTGGTTGTTGCGCAGTGCTTCGATGGCTGAGTTGCCCGCATTGTTGATCTGGTCCCTGCTCAGGTGCGCGGGCCCCTCGATGAGCCAGGTGCGGGTGGACTCGATGGAATGGGTGACCTGTTCGACCAGACCGGGCAGGCCGGTGACGAACTGGCTGACGACGAACGTCAGGATGCCGCCGACGAGCGCGATCCCGGTCAGCAGGACCAGCGCCACCGCGCCCCCGCGGGGGGCGCCACGCCGATCCAGGAAGTCCACCGCGGGGATCATCAGCGCCGAAAGCATCAGCGCCAGGGCCACCGGCACGACGATGACCTCGAGGCGTTGCACCACCCACAGCAAGGCCACTGCCAGCGCGATGATGACGAGCAGCCGCCACGCCCACGCCGCGGTCTTGTGGATCAGGGGCGGGACCGCATCGTCGTGAACGGATCCGACCGCGGCCATGCCGGTAGCGTAACGGCCGGTCGGAGGCCCTAACCGCTACCCTGTACGGCGTGTCCCACGACGCGCCGGCGAACAACGCCCGCAGCCAAGAGGGCAACACCCGCGGCAAGTACTGGTGGTTGCGCTGGGTGATCATCTGCGTCGCCGTCGTGGTGTTGACCGTCGAGGTCACGCTGGTGTGGGACCAGTTGGCGAAGGCCTTCCACAGCCTGTACGCGGCCAAGTGGCTGTGGGTGCTGGCGGCGGTGGTCGCGGCGATGGCGTCCATGCACAGCTTCGCCCAGATCCAGCGCACGCTGCTGAAGTCGGCCGGCGTCGAGGTCAAGCAGTGGCGCTCGGAAGCCGCCTTCTACGCCGGCAATGCGCTGTCGACCACCATGCCCGGCGGACCGGTGCTGTCGGCCACGTTCATCTACCGCCAGCAGCGGCTCTGGGGAGCCTCTCCGGTGGTGGCTTCCTGGCAGCTGGTGATGTCGGGGGTGCTGCAGATCGTCGGCCTGGCGCTGCTGGGCCTTGGCGGTGCGTTCATGCTCGGCGCTTCGAAAAGCCCGTTCTCCCTTATCTTCACGCTCGGCGGCTTCGTCGCGCTGCTGCTGCTTGCGCAGGCGGTGGCGTCGCGGCCGGACCTGATCGACGGCATCGCGGTCAAGGTGCTGTCCTGGTACAACTCGCTGCGCGGCAAGCCCCCCGACGCCGGCGTCGACAAGTGGCGGGAACACCTCGAGCAACTGGAGTCGGTCAAGCTCGGCCGCCGCGACCTCACCGTCGCGTTCAGTTGGTCGCTGTTCAACTGGATCGCCGACGTGGCGTGCCTGGCGTTCGCCGCCTACGCCGCGGGCGGCAAACCGTCGCTGGCCGCTTTGACGGTGGCGTACGCGGCGGCGCGCGCCGTCGGATCGATACCGCTGATGCCCGGCGGGCTGCTGGTCGTCGAGGCGGTGCTGGTGCCCGGCCTGGTCTCCAGCGGCATGACGCTGGCAGCCGCGATATCAGCGATGTTGATCTACCGCCTGATCAGCTGGATCTTCATCGCCGCGATCGGTTGGGTGGTGTTCTTCTTCATGTTCCGCACCGAAAAGGACGTCGACCCCGACGCCGCTCTCGATACGCCGGGACCCGACTCCTAGGAGCTTCACGTTGGCCCGAATACGCACCGCCGCAGCCGTTCTGGGCGCACTCGCGCTGACGGTCGCCGGCTGCTCGCCCGCGATGGATCGCTTCGACGAGAGCTCGCGGTCGCCGGCCACGAGTTCGGCGCCCGACGTTCCGGTGGCCGTCACACCCGTGCTGGCCAGCGTGGTCTCTGCACCGATACCGGTGCCGGCCACCGACGGTAAGACCCACCTCGCCTACGAACTTCAGCTGACGAATGTGATGACCCAGCAGGTCAGCCTCGATCAGATCGACGTTCTCGCCGGCGACCAGACACTGCTCAGCCTGACCGGCGACCAGGTGGCGTACTGGACCCATATCATCGGGACACAGGCGCCGACAAGCGAATTGGGTCCGGGGCAAGCCGCCCTCGTCTGGCTCGACGTCGCACTGGACAGTTCCGTCACCGTGCCCACCGACCTCGTCCACTCGATCGAGGTCGCCATTCCCAAGCCGTCGCCGCCGCTGATTCCCGCCAAGATGGACGAGCGGGTGGCGCCGGTGACGGTACAGACCCGCAAGCCCGCGGTGATCGCACCGCCATTGGACGGGCCGAACTGGCTCGACGGGGACAGTTGCTGCGACATGACCGCGCATCGAACGGCGTTGAACGCGCTCAGTGGCGGGCTGTGGGGAGCTGAACGTTTCGCGATCGACTACGTGCAGCTCCAACCGGACGGGACGATTTTCACCGGCGACAGGAGCAGGCCGCAGAGCTATCCGTACTTCGGAGCCGACATCCACGCGGTGGCCGACGGACCCGTCGTCGGAATCGTCGACGGGCTTCCCGAGCAGGTCGCCGGACGCAGCCCTACCGGCTTGTCCCTCGAGGAGTACGGCGGCAACCACATCGTGCAGGACATCGGCGACGGCAACTACGCGTTCTACGCCCACCTGAAGACCGGCAGCCTCAAGGTCAAGGTCGGTGACAAGCTGACCACCGGCCAGGTGATCGCCGCGCTGGGCAACACGGGCAATTCCGATGCGCCGCACCTTCACTTCCACGTGATGAGCACTCCGGATCCATTGCGGTCCGACGGTCTGCCATTTGTGTTCTCGAAATTCCGCCTCGATGGGCGGTTGGCCTCCCAGGATGCGCTCGACCCGGTGTTGCAGGGCAAGCCCGCGGCGCTGCAGCCGGGGTTCACCGCCCGCGACGAATCCGACGTGAGCCCCCTGGTGCTGGACGTGATGACCTATGAAACGCAGTAGCGCGCTCGGCGCGCTCGCCGATGTCGTTGCGGTGCTGGTGTTCTGCGCCGTCGGCCGTCGCAGTCACGCCGAGGGGTTGACCGTCACCGGATTGGCCGAGACCGCATGGCCGTTCCTGGTCGGCACCGCGGTGGGCTGGCTGCTGACCCGGGCGTGGCTCAGACCGACGGCCGTTGTCCCGACCGGGCTGGTGGTGTGGGTGTGCACGGTCGTGATCGGGATGCTGCTGCGCAAGGCCACCTCCGCGGGCGTCGCCATCAGCTTCATCGTGGTGGCGTCGGTGGCGACGGCCGTGCTGCTGCTCGGGTGGCGGCTGGTGGCAGCCGCGCTGATGCGTCGCTCGGCTCAGTCCTGAGAATCCGAATCACTTTGTGGCTCAGCGGAAGCCGACACCGTCAGGGTGGCACGTAGGCCGCCCAGCGGGCTGTCGGAGAGCACGATGCTGCCGTCGTGCAGCGCCGCCTGCTGCGCCACCAACGCCAGCCCGAGCCCGGATCCGCCTGGCGCGGCGGTGCTTCCGCGGGCAAACCGGCCGAGCACGTTCTCTCGCTCAGCTGCGGGCAGACCGCCGCCGTTGTCGTCGACGGTGATCGTGATCGAGTGCGCCTGCCGCCGTCCGGACAGCAGGATCCGCGTCGCGGGCCCGTGTGTCACCGCATTGCGCACCAGGTTCTCGACGGCCAGCCGCAGCCCGCTCGGCCAGCCCCAGATGGTGCCGAGGTTCTCGTCGGCGTCCAAAACGACCTCCACCGGGCCCCCGGGACGCATGTTCTCCCGCGCCACCCGGTCGAGAAGGTCGGTCACATCGATGATCTCGCGGTCCTCCGCCTGCGCCAACTCGCCGGAGGCCAACTGCCCGAGCGCGGTGATGATCGCCTCCACCCGGCGCTGAGCCCGCGACAGGTCACTGACCACCTCGTCGCGCTCCTCCTCGGGCAGATTGTGGATGCGCAGCGTGTCCAGGTCCGCGCGCATCGCGGTCAGCGGGGTGCGCAGTTCGTGTGCGGCGTTCGCCGCGAAGTCCTGCGCGGCCTGCAGCGAGTTCTGGGTGGCCTGCTGCGCGGCGGCGAGCCTGCTGAGCATGCCGGTCATCGCCTCGGACAGCTCTTCGGCCTCGCGCACGCCGTGCACTTCTGGCATCTCCTCGGTGCCCTCGCCGAGCTGGCGGGTGTGCTCGGTGAGCCTGCGCAGCGGGCGGATCGCGGGCCCCGACAACAGCCAGCCGACGCCCGCGGCGATCAGCACCGTCACCACGCCCACCGCGACGTAGAACGGGATCCGGGCCCGGCTCAGCAGGATGCTGTCGGCGCGTATCCCGATCGAAATCAGCACGCCCCCTTGCTGTTCCACGGGCACCGTGCGCACCCGGTAGTCGACGCCGTTCACGACGACGTCGGCCGTGCCGGGCGGCAGGGCGGGCAGCTGCAGGCCGCGCTGGAAAACCACCTGTCCCGTCGACTTCATCCGGCCCGTGGTCAGCACACCCTGCCGAGGGTCGGACAGCTGCTCGGGGTACATGCTGGCCTCGACAATGGAGTCGAGGCGCCGATCCAGTTGGGCGGCATCGTTATTGGCGAGCACCACCGATGTCAGGATGGTGAACACCGCGACGACCGCCGCAGCCGCGGCGGCAGCGGCCAGCGCGACCCTGGTTCGGAGAGAGGGGGAACGGACGAAACGCAAGCGAGGCACTCGACTCCGCTACGCTTCGTCTCGGGGTATCACGCTCGACTCCACTACGCTTCGTCTCGCAACACATAGCCGATCCCGCGCACCGTCTGAATCACCCGCGGCAGGCCGTCGCGCTCCAGCTTTCGGCGCAGGTAGCTGATGAACACATCCGCGACGTTGGTGTCCACATCGAAGTCGTAGCCCCACACCAATTCGAGCAGTCGCTGCCGGCTGAGCACGACGCCCGCGTTCTCGGCCAGCACTGCAAGCAGGTCGAACTCCCGCTTGGTCAGGTCGACTCGCTCGCCGTCGACGAACACCAGTCGGCGAGCGGTGTCGATGGTCAGCGGACCGACCGTCATGGTGTCGGACGACTGATCGGTGTGGCTGGTCCGGCGCAGCAACGCGTGCAGTCGTGCGACCAGTTCACCCAGATCGAACGGCTTGGTCAGGTAGTCGTCGGCGCCCGCCTCCAAGCCCGCGATCCGGTCGTTGACGGTGTCGCGGGCGGACAGCACGCAGATGGGGATGTCATTGCCCAGCGCGCGCAGCGCAGTCACCACCGCCACGCCGTCGAGTTCGGGCATTTGAACGTCCAGAACAAGGGCGTCGTGTTTCTCGCCTGCCAGGAGCCGCAATGCTTCTTTACCGGTTGCGGCGACCCGCACGTCAAACCCTGAATGCCGCAGCCCGCGGGCAACGGACGTCCTGACGTCCGGATCGTCGTCCACCATGAGCACCATGCGTCCGGTGCCCTCCTGCGCGGGCGGCTCTTCCCCGACCCGCACGCGGTTTATGGGGTGTCTGCGATGCCGTCGCCGTTGGTGTCGCCGCAGCGATTCTTGATATCCACCAGCGGCTGCCGGACAGCCGTCAGCTCACCCTTGGTGATCGGGTTCGCGTTCATGTACTTGTCCACCTCGGTGCGAATCTCGTCGCGGGTCTTGCCCTCGAGGCTGGTGAAGAAGTAGTTGACGTCCGGGTGACTGAACAGGTAATCCGAGGTCGCCTTGGACACGCCTGCGGCCGTGAAGGCAAGGTCGGCGGCGGTGCAGTTCGGCGGCTCCTCGGCCATCGCCGACGGAAGAGCGCCGAAAAGCATCGCACCGGCGAGCGCACCGGTTCCGACCGCGCCAGCTACCGCACGCCGCGCAGTACGGGCAGAGAGCAACATCTACAGGCTCCTTCATCGAATGAGTTGTGGCAGTAACCATTGCGGTTACAGACACCGAAAGCTAATCAGAATCGCTGCTGACTTTCCTGCCTTGCGCAGAAACGGGTTGTTAAAAAATCAAAAACCGCAGCTCAGGGTCGCGGCACGGCGGCCACGCCCAACGGCCCAGCTACCGCGTCCTGACGGTCGCCGGACCGGGCAATGGGCCGGTGCCCTGCACGACGGCTGAGATGGGTGACGATCCCGCGGACGACGCGGTGCCGGGGGCGCCGACGCTCTGGGCGCCGGGCAACGATCCTGGCAAACCCCCGGGCAGTCCCCCGCCCTGCACCAGAGCGAGCACCTGCGGCAGTGTCACAGGCAGATTGCACTGGCCGGAGAGATCGGTCAGCGGCCGCTGCAGTGCCTGCATGTCCTTTGCCGCCTGCGGGTTGGCGTCGAAGTAGGACTTCAGCGCGACGAGTGACGCAGGTCCGCCCTGCTGCTGCGAGATGGTCGTCAGGGCCTGATTGGTCTGAGGATGCGAGTCCAGGTAGGCGCCGGTCGAGGTGGCGACCGAGCCGACCGTCTTCGCGACGGAGCTGGCCGCGCACGGGTCGGTCGAGGCGGTGGCCTGCGGCATGGACGACGCGGCAGGTCCGGTCAGGGCGGCGATGGTGGCGCCGCCGGCGGCGCAGACAGCGAATGCGGCGAACAAGCTCCGTCGAACAATCGGGCGGGCAGTCACGTGCGTCGGGGTCATCGAACAAACTCCTTACGATTTGCGGACAACTGGTGCCTCGCAAATTCGGCGACGGGCGGCGACAGAAGCGCCGTCCCGGTGGCGGCCAAGACGCCATGATGCCATCGCGGCCCTGCGCAGGCCAATCCAGCAACCGAACCCGCAGGTAGACGTCAGGCGATGAAGAGCCCTCAGCAAGGGCCACGCGATTCACAGCGGCCGGTTAGAGCAGCCTAAGGCGATCGTTAGGGCGCGTCCGACCAGCGCGCACTGATATATCCTCACGCTACGTAACGGGAGGCGGGGAGAAAGCGGGACAGCCATCCAGCAGTTCATGATGCGCTTGAGCAGTAGCCTGCGCAGATTCCGCTGGGCGGTGTTCGTGGTGTGGCTGCTCCTCCTCGTACCTGCGGTGTACCTCGGCCTGAACCAGTCCTCACATCTCACCGGAGGCGGGTTCGAGGTTGCCGGATCCCAGTCACTCTATGTGCAGGAGCAGCTCGAGGAGCAGTTCCCCGACCAGGGCGCGTCGCCGCTTGCCCTCGTCGCGGCGCCGCGCGCGGACGCCTCGTTCGCCGACATGGACGCCGCCGTCGCCCATCTGGAGCGGCTGGCGGGCGAGGTGCCCAGCGTCAAGGTGGTGCCCAACCCGCAGCAGCCGCCGCCCCAGCCGGACCGGCCGTATGTGGTGACCCTGCAGCTGGACTTCAACAACACCGGTGCCGTCGACGTCGCCAAGCAGCTGCGCCAGAAGGTCGGGATCCACGAGGACCAGCCCGGCGAGTTCTCCGACGGCAAGGTCAAGCTCTACGTCATCGGCCAGGGCGCCCTCGGCGCCGCCGCGACGGCCGCCACCAAGCACGACATCGCGCAGGCCGAGCAGTGGAACCTGCCGATCGTTCTCATCGTGCTGCTCGCGGTGTTCGGCTCGCTGGCCGCCGCCGCCATGCCGCTGGTGCTGGGCATCTGCACGGTCGCGGTGACCATGGGGCTGGTCTATCTGCTGTCGATGTACACGACCATGTCGGTGTTCGTGACGTCGACGGTGTCGATGTTCGGCATCGCCGTGGCCATCGACTATTCACTGTTCATTCTCATGCGGTTCCGAGAGGAACTGCGCGCCGGGCGTGATCCCGAGCAGGCCGCCGACGCCGCGATGGCCACCTCGGGCCTGGCTGTCGTGTTGTCCGGGCTGACCGTGATCGCCTCGGTCACCGGTATCTACCTGATCAACACCCCCGTGCTGCAGTCGATGGCCACCGGCGCGATCCTGGCGGTGGCGGTCGCCGTGCTCACCTCGACCACGCTGACGCCCGCCGTGCTGGCGACGTTCGGGCGGGCCGCGGCGAAGCGCTCGTGGCTGCTGCACTGGTCGCGGCGGCCCGAGACCACCCAGTCGCGGTTCTGGACCCGCTGGACCGGCTGGGTGATGCGCAGGCCGTGGCTGTCGGCGCTGGGGGCGACGGTGCTGCTGCTGGTGCTGGCCGCACCGGCGTTCTCGATGGTGCTCGGCAACAGCATGCAGCGGCAGTTCGACCCGACCCACGAGATCCGCGGCGGCGTCAACGCCGCTGCCGAGGCCCTCGGCCCCGGCGCGCTCGGCCCGGTCCGGGTGCTGGTGACCTTCCCGGACGGCAACGCCGCGTCCGCACCGGCCAAGGAGCCGCTGCTGCAGGCCGTGCAGCAACGGATGTCGCAGGCGCCCAACGTGGTCACCGTGCAGCCCGCGGTGTTCGGCAACGACTACCGCAGCGCGCTGGTGTCGGCGGTGCTGTCCGTCGACCCGGAGGACCTGGCCTCGCGCCAGGCCGTCGACTGGATGCGCGCCGAACTGCCGCCGGTGGTCGGCGGCGACGCGAAGGTCGACGTCGGCGGCCCCACCGCGCTGATCAAGGACTTCGACGACCGGGTGGGCAAGACCCAGCCGCTGGTGTTCGGATTCGTCGCGCTGATCGCGTTCGTGATGCTGCTGGTCTCCATCCGGTCGGTGTTCCTGGCGTTCAAGGGCGTGGTCATGACCGTGCTGTCGGTCGCAGCGGCCTACGGCAGCCTGGTCGTCGTCTTCCAGTGGGGCTGGTTCGCCGACCTGGGCTTCCGGCCCATCTCGTCGCTGGACAGCACGATCCCGCCGTTGGTGCTGGCGATGACGTTCGGGCTGTCCATGGACTACGAGATCTTCCTGCTGACCCGCATCCGGGAACGGTTCCTGCAGACAAACAACACCCGCGACGCCGTCGCCTACGGCGTGTCCACCAGCGCGCGGACCATCACCAGCGCGGCCCTGATCATGATCGCGGTGTTCATCGGCTTCGCGTTCGCGGGTATGCCGCTGGTGGCCCAACTCGGCGTCGCGTGCGCGGTGGCCATCGCCGTGGACGCCACCGTCGTGCGGCTGATCCTGGTGCCCGCGCTGATGGCCATGTTCGACCAGTGGAACTGGTGGCTGCCGCGCTGGCTGGACCGCATCCTGCCGTCGGTGGACTTCGAGAAGCCGCTGCCCAAGGTCGACATCGGCGATCTGGTCATCATCCCGGACGACATCTCGACGCTGGCGGCGTCGGGCATCGACATCCGCAACGTGGTCAAGTCGGCCGCCAAGCTGAAGAGCATGGCGCCGCAGACGATCACCGTCGCCGACCCGTTGGCGTTCAGCGGGTGTCTCCCGTCGAACGGGTCGGACTGCGTCAACGCCCTCAACGGGCACACCACCGACCACCTGCCCGGCTCCGGCGGCGGCGCCAACGGCAAGACCGTGAAGTTGAAGCGCGGCCCGAAGCCCGTGCACCCGGTCACCATGTGGCGTGGCCGGTTGTCGGTGGCCCTGGATGCCCTGGAGACCGAGGCCGAGGCGGAGCGCGCGCTCGTCGAGCGCAACAGCCCGATGGAGACCACCAACGTCCAATTGCCCACCGGTGACCGGCTGTCGATTCCGACCGGCGCGGAGACGTTACGGCTGAAGAGCTACCTGCTCATGTGCCGGAACAGCACGAAAGATTTCGCTGAGTTTGCCGATTTGGTCGAGTCGATGGAGACTCAGACCGCTGCTGTGGTTTTGGCCGCGATGGATCGGTACTACTGTGGGGAGCCATCCAGGAAGCAATGGGTGGCCACGCAACTGGTGCGCCGACTGGCCGATCCGCATCCGTCGGATGAGTTCGACATCCCGATGTCGGGCCCGGACGCGGAGGCGGACTGGGCCAAGGTCAGGGAGCGGTGCCTTTCGGTGGCGGTCGCGATGCTGGAGGAGGCGAGGTGACGGTGACAAGCGAAACCCGCGCCGCGGGCCGCGATGCTGCCACCGCACGGATTCCGGCCGGCGCTCCCCGACGGGCGCGCCGCCCCGCCAACGACGACCAACCCGTGGAGTTCTGGCCGACGGCCGCGATCCGTGAGGCGCTGGAGACCGACGACCTGACGGTGTGGCAGCGCATCGTCGTCGCCATCAAGCGCGACCCCTTCGGCCGCACCGCGCGCCAGGTCGAGGAAGTACTGGAATCGTCACGGCCCTACGGCGTTTCGAAGGCCCTGTCCGAGGTGCTGACCCGCACCAGGGAGGGCTTGGAGGCTAACGAGCGCGCCGAGGTCGCCCGCCAGATCCGGCTGCTGCTCAGCCGCTCCGGCCTCAAGCCGCAGGAATTCGCGTCCCGCATCGGGGTGCCCGGCGAGGAACTCGCGAGCTATCTCGAGGGCAAGACCAGCCCGCCGGCCTCGCTGATGGTCCGGATGAGCCGGCTTTCGGACCGCTTCGCGAAAATCAAGGCGCAGCGCTCCGGCGGCCGCTGACCCACATCCCTCGGCTCAGCGCGAGTTGATCGGCGTCACGTCGTCGACCAGCCAGCGACCGCCGTCCTTGGACAACAGCACCCGCAGCGCGAGCACCGCAACGTCTGGCGGCCGGCCCGGCGCGTTCTGCGTGCCACGCATGATGACCGCGACGCTCGCGTCGTTGGGGCCGATGGCCTCCACGCCCGCAGAGATCGTGCTGGCCGACGCCGACACGTTCTTCTTGGTCAATTCCTGTGCCGCAGCGGCGAACTCGCTCTTGTACTGTTGCGCCCGGTCCTGCGTCATCAGCTCGGTGGCGCGGTCGATCGCCGCCGTCGGGCTGGACGGCGTGAACGTCGCGCTCGCCTCGGCCACGCTGCTGGCGATGCCCACCACCTCCGCGCTGTCGGCGTGCAGGTTGCGGTCCGGCATCGTCCACTGCGTGTAGCCGACGGCCACTGCCGCCACCAGCGCCGCGGTGGCGATTCCGACGACCAGCAACCGCAGCCCCGGGCCGTCGTCGTCGGTGCCGACGGTCACCCCGTCACGCCGCGCGAACACCGCGTTGACGATCACGGCCTCGACGATCAGCAGGCACAGCACCGACGCCACCGCCACCCACCACAACGGCCACGCCATCGCGATGCCGACATAGATCAGCGCAGCGATCGCCGCCAGCGGCGCGGCGATGTCGAAGGCCAGTACCCGCAGCCGATTTCTCATTGGATCTGCTCCAGGCGCGAGATCAGCAACTTGCCGTCGACGTCGGAGACGTCCAGGCGCAGGTTCCAGCGCAGCGTCTGCGGCTTGCCGCCGACGTTCTCGCTGATCGACGTCGCCACCACCAGCACGGTGTCGGTTCGCTTCACCATGTCGGCGAGCCCGGGTTGCGGCGTCGGCGCGGGCGCCGGCTTGCCGTTGGGCAGGGTGTCCAGGCGGTGGTAGATGGATTCGATGGCCACCGAGTCGATCTGGCCCTTGGTCCGCGACTGCAGGGTCTGGACCACCTTCTTGTACGGCTCGATCGCCGACTCGAACTCGTTGTTGAGGTCGCCGACGGTGCCGTCGTGCAAGGTCTGCAAGCTGGCGTCGATGTCACTGACGTTCATGTTGACCAGGACGGTGGCCCAGTCGGCCGCGGCCTTGAGCACCTCACTCTGGTAGTGACGCTCGTCGGCGTCGGCGCGGTGTCCCGACCAGATCATCAACGCCAGCACGATGGCAACCACCGAGAGCAGGCCGAGAGCCGCGGATGCGATGCCGAGGCCCGAGAACACGGAGCCGTCCTCGTCGAGGTCGTCGTCGGCCGCGTCGATGGCCGCGCTGCGCTCGTCGTCGCTGCGCTCGTCGTCGGGCATGGCCGTGAGGGTACCGAACGACGTCTGGCACCCTGGTGTGGTGACAATCGAAGCCATCCGCTCCGGCATCGACCTGAGCCATGTCGACCAGCAAGCCCGCCCGCAGGACGACCTGTTCGGCCACGTGAACGGGCGCTGGTTGACCGAGTACGCGATTCCCGCCGACCGCGCGACCGACGGCGCGTTCCGGTCGCTCTACGACCGCTCCGAGGAGCAGATCCGCGAACTCATCGATGAGGCCGCGATTGCAGGCGCGGAGCCCGGGACCGATCAGCAGCGCATCGGCGACCTGTACGCGAGCTTCATGGACGAGGCGACGGTCGAGCGGACCGGCGTTGCGCCGCTGCTCGCGGAGCTGGCGAAGATCGACGACGCCGACGACGCCGACGCACTGGCCGCGGTCATCGGCGAGTTGCAACACACCGGCGTCGGCGGCGGGACCGGCGCCTACATCGACACCGACTCCAAGGACTCGACCCGCTACCTGTTGCATCTGAGCCAGTCGGGGCTGGGGCTGCCCGACGAGTCCTACTACCGCGACGAGCAGCACGCCGAGATCCTGGCCGCCTATCCGCGCCACATCGCGGCGATGTTCGCGCTGGTGTTCGGCGACGATCCGCAGCCCGGGGAATGGCAGGCCACCGCAGAGCGCATCGTGGCGCTGGAGACCAAGCTGGCGGCCGCGCACTGGGATGTCGTCAAGCGGCGCGACGCCGAGGCCACCTACAACCTTCGCAAGTTCACCGACCTGCCCGAGGAGGCACCCGGCTTCGACTGGACCGGCTGGATCTCCGCGATGGGTGCCACCGCGGACCAGGTTGCCGAACTCGTTGTGCGCCAACCCGACTACCTCACGGCGTTCGCCGCGCTGTGGGCGGGCGAGGACATCGAGGACTGGAGGCGGTGGGCGCGCTGGCGGCTGATCCATGCCCGCGCGTTCCTGCTGACCGACGACCTCGTGGCCGAGGACTTCGACTTCTACGGCCGCACGCTGAGCGGCACCGAGTCGATCAGGGAGCGCTGGAAGCGCGGCGTCTCCGTGGTGGAGAACCTGATGGGCGATGCGCTGGGCAAGCTGTACGTCGAGCGGCACTTCCCGCCGGATGCCAAGGCGCGCATGGACGAATTGGTCGCCAATCTGCGCGAGGCTTACCGGGTCAGCATCAACCAGTTGGAGTGGATGACGCCGGGCACCCGCGAGCGGGCGCTGGCGAAGCTGGACAAGTTCACCCCGAAGATCGGCTACCCGGCCAAGTGGCGGGACTACTCAACGCTGGTCATCGAGCGCGACGACCTGTACGGAAACTACCGTCGCGGTTACGCCGTGAGCTCCGAGCGCGAGCTGGCCAAGCTCGGCGGCCCCGTCGATCGCGACGAATGGTTCATGACGCCGCAGACGGTGAACGCCTACTACAACCCGGGCATGAATGAAATCGTCTTCCCCGCAGCGATTCTGCAGCCGCCGTTCTTCGACGCGGACGCCGACGACGCCGCGAACTACGGCGGCATCGGGGCGGTGATCGGGCATGAGATCGGGCACGGCTTCGACGACCAGGGCGCCAAGTACGACGGCGACGGCAACCTGGTGGACTGGTGGACCGACGACGATCGGACCGAATTCGGCACTCGCACAAAGGCGTTGATCGAGCAGTACGAGGAGTATGTGCCGCGCGCCCTGGGGGATGGCCATCACGTGAATGGCGCGTTCACCGTCGGCGAGAACATCGGCGATCTAGGCGGCCTGTCGATCGCCCTGCTGGCCTATCAGCTCTCGCGCAACGGCGCGCCCGCGCCCGTGATCGACGGGCTGACCGGCGTGCAGCGGGTGTTCTTCGGCTGGGCCCAGGTGTGGCGCACCAAATCGCGCGACGCGGAGGCGATTCGGCGCCTGGCGGTCGACCCGCACTCGCCGCCGGAGTTCCGCTGCAACGGCGTGATCCGCAACATGGACGCGTTCTACGAGGCGTTCGAGGTCGACACCGACGATGCGCTGTACCTGGAGCCGGAGCGCCGGGTCAGGATCTGGAACTGACGCCCGGCTTGGCCTCGCCCACCGTGTAGAACGGCCGGGTCACCAACACGTAGATCCCGAGCACGGCCAGCGGCGCGAGCAAGGGCAGCCACGGCACCTCGAACGGAAACGATGCGGCCAGCACACCGACGAAGGTGAAGCCGAGCGCGGTCAGCAGCGCGGGCGCGGCCGCACCGATCACCCCGACCGATCCGCTCTCGGTGTAGCGCAACACCAGGTAGCACGCCGCGCACAGGCCCGCTACGGCGGCCAGCAGGGGCGGCGCGTCGGAAATGACGATCGCGGTGGCGGCCGCCAGCACGGCCGCGGTCGCCGCGACCCGAATCGCGATGCCCGCCAACACGCCTGCCGCTGCCGCCATCGCCACGACGAGCGCGGCGCCGTCGGTCTGGAAGCCCGCCGCGGCCACCATCACCAACCCGAACGCGGTCGACAGTAGGTGTGCCCTGCGAAGCATGCCCGTCATCGCCGCCCCCGCACGGGCCTGCGCCGCTCGGGCACCAGCCGCATCGACTGGTCCAGCGTGTTCTCCGGTTGCCATGGCACGATGTCCACCCCGATGGTGCCCATGTCGCGGTACATGAACGACCGCTGCATCGCCCACATCCGGGTGAACAGCGGGTCCTTGCCCGGTTCGAACGGCGCGCCCTCGAGAACGTCGACCGCGATGACGGTGTGTCCCCGCTTGCGCAGGTCGATCAGCGACAGCGCGAACTCGGTGTCCAGCATCGTCGAGAACGCGACGACGATCGCGCCGGGAGGCAATCCCGCGCGCGGCGCCAGAGTTCCTGTGGTGGTCTCGAATTCGTCACCCGCGCCGAGTAGCGTGTCGAGCACGCGGTAGAACTGCCTGCGCCCGATGTCGGCGCCCAGCCAGCGGGGCCGACCGCCGCCGAGTGTGACGACGCCCGCCCGGTCGCCGCTCTGCAGGGCGCTCTGCACCACCTGGACCGCTCCGCGCAGCGCGCGTTCGGTCGCTTCTGTCGCCGGGCCCGGTGGTTGGGCGTACATGTCGATCAGCACCACCACGTCGGCGGCGCGATCGGTGAGCCGCTGCGTGACGTGCAGGCTGCCCCGGCGGGCGCTGACCGGCCAGTTGACCGTGCGCAAGTGGTCGCCGGGGACGTACGGCCGGATGTCGGCGTATTCGACTCCGGGTCCGATGTGGCGGGTCAGGTGCGTGCCCAGCCGGTCGAGCAACTCCGTCTTCGGCAACGCGGTCGATTGCGGTGGGGCGACAGGGAACACGAACACATCGCCCGCGTCGACGGTCGCGGTGCCCGACAGCAGGCCACCGGGGGCCACCACGTCGACGGCGACGCGGACCGGGTAGCGGCCCCACCGGTCGGCGCTCACGGTCGCCGTCTGCGCGCCCGCGGGCTCGCCGGCCACGTCCAGCCGCATGCCCGGCACAGCGGCGAGCCTGCACGTCACGGCGACGTCGGGTGGGTCCGCCGTCGCCCACACCCTGAGCTGTGTCTGCTCTTCTTCGAAGCACCGCTGCAGGCCGGGCTGGGCGTGCACGTACACCTTCGGCACGGCCCGCTGCCAGGTGATCGAACACAGCACCCCCAAAAGCGGCGCCACGAACGCGATGAGCTGCCACCGCGAGCCGATCAACGCGGCGGTCAGCACGACGCCCGCGCAGGTGGCGACGGCACGCGTCAACGGCGAGGCGTGCCAACGCAGTCCGGCTTCGGTGCGACGGGTCTCGATCACGACGTGGCTCGCGGCACCGGCAGCCGTCGCAGCAGTTCCTCCACCACGTCGGAGCCGTGCACCCGACGCACCCACATCTCCGGTTTGAGGCTGATCCGGTGCGCCATGGTGGGGATCGCGAGTGACTTCACGTCCTCGGGGATCACGTAGTCGCGTCCCATCAGCAGGGCGCGCGCCCGCGCATGCTGGACCAGGTCGAGTTCGGCCCGCGGGCTGGCGCCGACGGCGACCTGCGGGTGTTGGCGAGTCGCGTTGGCCAGCGACACCACATAGGCGAGCACGTCGTCGTGCACGGTCACCTGCTCGACGGACTCGCGCATCGCCACCAGATCGTGGGCGTCCACCACCTGGTTCACCGTCGGCGTCGCCGATCCGCGCTCCAGCCGGCGGCGCAGCATCGACGCCTCCTCCTGCTCGGACAGGTACCGCAGTTCGAGCCTGATCGCGAAGCGGTCCAGCTGTGCCTCGGGCAGCGGGTAGGTGCCCTCGTACTCGATCGGGTTGTCGGTGGCGAGCACGATGAACGGCTCCGGCAGCTTGTGGGTCACCCCGTCGATGCTCACCTGGCCCTCGGCCATCGCCTCGAGGAGCGCGGCCTGGGTCTTCGGTGGGGTCCGGTTGATCTCGTCGGCGAGCAGCAGGTTGGTGAAGATCGGGCCGGGGCGGAACTCGAAGCGGCCCGACTGCATGTCGTACACCGTCGAGCCGAGCAGGTCGGCGGGCAGCAGGTCCGGGGTGAACTGCACGCGGGTGAACTCCAAACCCAGTGCGGCGGCGAAGGATCGAGCGATCAGCGTCTTGCCCAGCCCGGGCAGGTCCTCGATCAGGATGTGTCCGCGTGCCAGCACCGACGTCAGGATCAGCGTCAACGCCCAGCGCTTACCCACCACCACACGCTGGATCTCGTCGAGCACCGCCTCGCAGTTGGCCGTGGTGGTGGCCGCGGGCAGAGAAGAAGTCATAGGAGTTCCAACCTCCGCAGGATCTCGTCGAGCGCATCCCGGCCGGGCCCCGGCACGTGCTGGTTGGTGCGCGCGACATTCTCGGGATCGACCCACGCCCACAACTCGTCGCCGAACAGCATGCGGCCGGTCGCGTTGAACCCCGCCGGATTCTTGTTCTGCTTCTGGCCGGTGGCGATGCCGAACTGCCGCGCGAGCATCGGACGCAGGTGGCGGTCCCAGTCCGATCGGGTGGACTCCGACCACGAGATCAGCGTCTCGGTGCGAGACAGCCAGCGCCGCAACGATTCCTCGGCGTCGTTGACCGCGGCGCCTGCCGGCAGGTCGCCCGTGCCGCGGACCAGATACCAGCGCAGCGCGAGCAGGGTCAACGCGACGGCGGCCCCGACGATCGCCAGCACCAGGCTCCGGTCGGGCATCAGCATCGCCAGCACCTGTACCCCGATCACCAGGCACAGGCCCGCGGCCACCAGCTTTTTCAGGGTCATGCCACGCTCCGCAGTTCGTCGAGAACCAGGCGCAGCACCCGCACCGCGATCTCGCGGTGTTGCTCGGTCATCACGTGGGGGCTGAACCGCGCCTCCTCGAACAGTTCGACGAGTTCGGTTGCGCTGTCGGCGCGCAACGCGCGGTGCTCGACGGCCCTGGCCAACACCTCGGACGGGGTGTCGGACTCGCGGGGGGTGGCATCCGGCGAGTTCTCGAGTTCGCGTTCCATCGCCGCATAGCAGGCGATGATCGCCTCGCGCGGTTCGCGGCTGCGATCGCCCGCTTCGGCGAGCCCGAGTTCGGCCGCCCTGGCCAGCGGATCAGACCCGGAAGACATTGTCGCGGAACGGTGTCCATCGTC
This sequence comes from Mycolicibacterium moriokaense, assembly GCF_003347205.1. GTDB lineage: Bacteria > Actinomycetota > Actinomycetes > Mycobacteriales > Mycobacteriaceae > Mycobacterium > Mycobacterium moriokaense_B. The sequence continues at coordinate 166,632 of NZ_QQBJ01000001.1, read as the reverse complement.
TGGCGGCGTCGCGACGGACGGCGGGTGCCGCCGTCGACGGCCGGCGATGACCGCCGCGGCGAACACCACCATCATGAGCAGCACAGTCGACCCGGCGAGCAACGAGAAGACGTTGGAGGACGGCTCTGGGCTGTCCGGCTGGCGCGGCGGGGGCTGCGGCGCGCCCGACGGCGGCGTGCCTGCATCGGGTGGCGGCTGATCGATGCCCAGTTGCGCGTTGATCCGCGACAGCAGGGCCACCAGCAGCAGCCAGGCGATCACCACGGCCACCGCGATGAGGATCATCCGCCACGTGAGCGGTCGCCGGGCGCTCGCCATCTCGCGGCGCGGTTCGTCGGCGCCGTAGCCCACGGGCCGGCGCCGCGATTGCGTGACGATGGCGATCACGATGATCGCCATCGACACCACGAGCATCGCGATGACGGCGACCAGGCTGCCGAATCCACCGGTGGGACGGTCGCGCGGCGGGCTCTCGACGCCGGGCAGGTATCCGTGCAGCGCGGCGGCGGCCACGATCACGAGCGCGATCACGGCCACGACACGCGGCTGATGGGCCGGCCGATAAGCCATAGCCCATCCTGGGCGCGGTCAGGTCAAGGCCGCAACGGTATGGCTAGATCGTCAGATCTGCCAGTCCTGGGCGCCGTCGGGCTGGTTGTAGGTGCCGACGGAGTTCTTGACGACGATCGGGTCGCCGCTGCCGAAGTTGTCGTAGAACCACTGCGCGTTGGCGGGGCTGAGGTTGATGCAGCCGTGGCTGACATTGCGCTTGCCCTGATCGCCCACCGACCACGGGGCGCTGTGCACGAACGCGCCGCTGTTGTCGATGCGGACCGCGTTCTGAACCGTCAGCTTGTAGCCCTCCGGCGAGGTGTTGGGCACCCCGTAGGTCGCCGAGTCCATCACGATGCTGGGGAACTTCTCCAGCACGTAGTAGGTGCCGTTCTTGGTCTCGTGCTTGCCGTCGGGCTTGCCCATCGACACCGGGAACGTCTTCTCGACCTTGCCGTTTCGCGTCACCGTCATCTGGTGCGTCTTGTCGTCGATCGTGGCGACCAGCGACTCCCCGGTGTGGAAGCTGGACTTGGTGCCGCTGGCGTCGATGTTGACGACCGTGTTGGCGGGCCAGAAGTTCAGCGGGCGCCAGCGCACCTGGCTGTCGTTCATCCAGTAGAACTTGCCCGGCACGGGCGGGTTCGACGAGATGTGGATGGCCTGCTCGGCCATCGGGCGGTCGGCGATCGGCCGGGCGAAGTTGATGATGATCGGCTTGGCCACGCCCACCATCGCGCCATTGACCGGGTTGAACGACGGCGGCAGGAACACCGGGTCGCCGACGTACGGCGTCGGGTTCTGGCCGGCCGGCGTGCCTTCGGGAATCTCCATCGGCTGCGGCGTGGGGGCGAACGGGTTCGGCGGCGGTGGCGGCGGCACGGCCAGCGGATCGGCGGGCGCAGGCGCGAACGGGTCGGCCGGGGGCGGCGGCGCGGGGGCCTCCGCGGCGGCCGCGTCGATCGGCGCCTCGGGCGCGGGCGCCTCGGCAGCGGGCACCGGGCCGGGCAGCGGACCGATCGGATCCGGAACCGGTTCCGGGTCGGCGTAGGCCAGTGGGCTGCCGAACCCGAATCCCCCGATGAGACCAACCGCGATCGCCGCGGTGACGAGCTTCCGCATCTTTCGCTGCGGCATGCGAACACCTCCAGTCAAAGCTTCGAACAGTCTCCCACAGCACGAACACCGGCTAACGCCAAAAAGGGCTTCGACCAGCTGGACAGCTGTCCAGAGACATGTGCTGAGCTGCTGTGTTCATCGTCGCAGCGTGTCGAACGTTACTTCCTGCTGGTTACCTGAAAGAACGCCGAAGAGGCCCCGAGACACCAGCGCCCCGGCAAGAGCGGCGGCCAGCAACGCGGTGGACGACCCGATCATCACCGCCAGCCCGCCCTGTTCGTAGAGCAGCCCGCCGGCCAGCGAACCGGCCATGATGCCGACCTGGAAGCCTGTGACGTAGACACCGGAGGCGCCGTCGGGGTCGTCGGGAGCGGTCCGCATCGCCGCTGCCTGAAGCATCGGCGACAGCGCCGTCGACGAGGCGCCCCACAGGATGACCGCCGCCGCGCCGACCGTGATCGCGACGGGATGTGCAGGGGCGCCCACCTGGCCGGTGAGCAGCGCCAGGCCGGTGAGCAGCGCCAACGCCGCCGCCGTCACGCCCAGGCAGCCGATCACCGAAGCCTTGGGATGCCGGTCCGACGGCCGGGCCATCACCGCCATCGCCAGCAGGCCCGCGACCCCGAAGCCGGCGAGCAGCCAGGCCAGGTGCGGGCCGTGCACGCCGACCACGTCGCGGATGATCACCACGATGAAGGTGTAGGAGATGAAGTGGCCGGTGACCCCGATGAGCGTCAGGATGCTCAGCGTCATGAGTCGCCGGTTGCGCAGGTGGCGTTCGCGGGGCCGGACGGCACGTACGCCGGTGGTCGAGGCGTTCGACGCGTTCGATGCGGCCGACACCGCCATCGGCGGCAGCGTCGCCCCCGCGGCGAGAGTCACCGCTGCCGCCACCACCGTCACCGCCACGACGGCCTGCCGCCATCCCCACAGTTCGCTCATCGCCGCCGTCAGCGGATTGCCGACGACCAACGCCAGCGTCGTGCCGACGTAGACCGCGGCGGTCGCCCGCGCGGTGTGTGTCGCGGGCACCAACCGGGCGCCGATCGGGGCGATGACCGACCACATCAATCCGTGTGTCAGCGCACACAGCACCCGGCCGCCCGCCAGCACGGCGAAGTCGGGGGCGAGCGCTGAAATCAGTTGCGACACTGTCAAACACGCGAGAGTGAGCACCAGCAGGCGGCGCCGCGGCCAGAGCGCGGTGAGCCGCACCAGCGGCACGGTCGTCACCGCGGCGACGAGCGCGTAACTGGCGAGCAGGGTGCCGACCAGCGCCTCGCTCACCCGCAGGTCGGCGGCGATGTCGGGCAGCGCCGCCACCGGGACCATCTCCGCGGTGACATAGATGAAGGCGGCCGACGACAGCACCGCCAGCTGCACGGCGATGCGAGGTGTCCATGCCGGGGTCGGCACGGTGCGGTTGTCTACGGCCATAACCTGGGTACATCACGGTATCGGCGCAAGCGCCCCAAACGAGAAAGGCTCGCGATGGTCGCCATTCCTGAGGGTTATGAATCGCTGCTGGAGCAGCCCAACTACGGGCATCTCGCCACCGTCAGACCCGACGGCAACCCGCAGGTGAACCCGATGTGGTTCGACTGGGACGGGGAACTGCTGCGCTTCACCCACACCACGAAGCGGCAGAAGTACCGCAACTTCGCGGCCAATCCGAACATCGCGATGTCGGTGCTCGATCCGGAATCGCCGTACCGCTATCTCGAGGTGCGCGGTGTCGTCGAGGAGATCGTCCCCGACCCGACGGGAGCGTTCTATCTGCAGCTGAACGACCGCTACAGCGGACCGCTGACCGAGCCGCCGCCGGACAAGGCCGACCGGGTCATCATCGTGGTGCGCCCGACCGGCTACACCAAGCAGTAGCCGTGCTTGTCGCATTCAGCGTCAGCCCGTCCGGCGGTGACGACACCGGTGGGGTCAGCGCGGCTGTCGCCGAGGCGGTTCGCGTCGTGCGCGCCTCGGGGCTGCCCAACGAGACCAATGCGATGTTCACCAACATCGAGGGCGAGTGGGACGAGGTGATGGCCGTCGTCAAGCGGGCAGTCGAAGCCGTTGCGGCGGCGGCGCCGCGGGTGAGCCTGGTGCTCAAGGCCGACATCCGGCCCGGCCACACAGGACAGTTGACGGCCAAGGTGCAGCGCATCGACGAAGCACTGGGGGGCTAGGCGCCGGGTGGGCCAGGCGTCGGGCGGGCTTGGCGTCGGGCGCCGCGCTTTCTCTGCCGAGCCGGCCGTCAGGACCGCACGAGACGGGCGATGGCCGCCGACGCCTCGGCCAGTTTGGCTTCTGCGTCGTCGCCGCCCTCGGACACGGCTTGGCTGACGCAGTGGCCCAGGTGCTCGTCGAGCAGGCTCAGCGCAACCGACTGCAACGCACTGTTCACCGCGCTGATCTGGGTGAGGACGTCGATGCAGTACTTGTCGTCGTCGATCATCTTCGCGATGCCGCGAACCTGGCCCTCGATGCGGCGCAGCCGTTTCGCATAGTTGTCCTTGTTGGACGTGTAGCCGTGTGAGGCGGTCATCGCTCCAGCTTACCGGTACCCCACCGGGGTATGCATATCCGTTTTGCCGGTGGAAACGCGGCGAGCATACTGGCACCCATGCCCTCAGACCCCAACGCAATAGACATCAAGCCCCGCAGCCGCGACGTCACCGACGGCCTGGAGAAGGCCGCCGCCCGCGGCATGTTGCGCGCGGTAGGCATGGAGGACGACGACTTCGCCAAGCCGCAGATTGGCGTCGGGTCGTCGTGGAACGAGATCACCCCGTGCAACCTGAGCCTCGACCGGTTGGCCAAGGCGGTCAAGGACGGCGTGTTCGCCGCGGGCGGCTACCCGATGGAGTTCGGCACCATCTCCGTCTCCGACGGCATCTCGATGGGCCACGAAGGCATGCATTTCTCGCTGGTGTCCCGCGAGGTGATCGCCGACAGCGTCGAGACCGTGATGCAGGCCGAGCGCCTCGACGGGTCGGTGCTGCTGGCCGGCTGCGACAAGTCGCTGCCCGGGATGCTGATGGCCGCCGCCCGCCTCGACCTCGCCAGCGTGTTCCTCTACGCCGGATCGATCCTGCCGGGCAGGGCCAAGCTGTCGGACGGCACCGAGATGGACGTGACGATCATCGACGCGTTCGAGGCGGTCGGCGCCTGCGCCCGCGGGCTGATGCCGCGCGAAGACGTCGACGCCATCGAGCGGGCGATCTGCCCCGGTGAAGGTGCGTGCGGCGGCATGTACACCGCCAACACCATGGCCTCGGCCGCCGAAGCCCTCGGCATGTCGCTGCCCGGCAGTGCCGCCCCGCCCGCCACCGACCGGCGCCGCGACGGGTTCGCCCGCCGCAGCGGGCAGGCCGTCGTCGAATTGCTGCGCCGCGGCATCACCGCCCGCGACATCCTCACCAAGGAGGCGTTCGAGAACGCGATCGCGGTGGTGATGGCGTTCGGCGGGTCGACCAACGCGGTGCTGCATCTGCTGGCGATCGCGCACGAGGCCGACGTCAAGCTGTCGCTGGAGGACTTCACCCGCATCGGGCAGAAGGTGCCGCACCTGGCCGACGTGAAGCCGTTCGGCAAGCACGTGATGTTCGACGTCGACCACATCGGCGGTGTGCCGGTGGTGATGAAGGCGCTGCTGGATGCCGGTCTGCTGCACGGCGATTGCCTCACCGTCACCGGGGAGACGATGGCCAAGAACCTGGCCCACATCGCTCCGCCGGACCCCGACGGCAAGGTGCTGCGCGCGCTTGACAACCCGATCCACCCCACCGGTGGCATCACGATCCTGCACGGATCGTTGGCGCCGGAGGGCGCGGTGGTGAAGTCGGCGGGCTTCGACTCCGACGTGTTCGAAGGCACCGCAAGGGTTTTCGAGCGGGAGCGGGCCGCGCTCGACGCTCTCGAGGACGGCACCATCACCAGCGGCGACGTCGTCGTCATCCGCTACGAAGGCCCCAAGGGCGGGCCGGGCATGCGCGAGATGCTGGCGATCACCGGGGCGATCAAGGGCGCCGGGCTCGGCAAGGACGTGCTGCTGATGACCGACGGGCGGTTCTCCGGCGGCACCACCGGGCTGTGCGTCGGCCACATCGCGCCCGAGGCCGTCGACGGCGGACCGATCGCCTTTCTGCGCGACGGCGACAGGATCCGGCTCGACGTCGCCAAGAACACGCTGGACGTGCTGGTGGATCCGGCCGAGTTCGAGTCGCGCAAAGAGGGATTCGAGCCGCTGCCCCCCGTCTACACCACCGGCGTGCTGGCCAAGTACACGAAGCTGGTCGGCTCGGCGGCCATCGGGGCGGTCTGCGGCTAGCAGACCATCCGGTCGATCCGCGCCAGGGCGACGGCCAACACCGGAAGGTAGGCCGGCGCCCACCACGGCGCCGACATGCTGGCGCGGCACCCGGTGCCGTCGGGTTCTACGGCATGCGCGGTGGCCGGCACCCCGGCAACCGACCACGCCCAACTGCGTCCGGGCTCGAACTCGGTGATGGTGAACGGCAGCGCGACGCCGAACGGCGTGTGCACGCGGCCCGTCGCGCCGAGGGCCAGCGCGCCGCCGTCGACCTCGCCGCCCGTGACGCTCGGGCCCCACTTTGGCCAGGCGTCGGTGTCGACCAGAACCTTCCAGACCGCGTCCGCCGGCGCGTCGATGTGTCTGCTGACTGAGAGCATCCGGAAGGTATACCCGCGCACCGCCTACTACTCGTCGTCTTCCGGCCAGAGGATGAAGTCGTCGAAAACCCGCAGCGCGGGCTCTGCTCCCACCTCGTCGAGTGCGGCGCGGACCGCGTGAAGATGCGCGACCGTCATCTCCAGCGGCGGCTCCTGCGGCTGGTAGGTGGTGCGGACCGGGTAGTCGACGCCCGGCTGCCGAGTCATCTCGATGTGGCAGCCGATGACGTGCGTGACCGGATGGTTTTCACTGAACTCGATCAGCCGGTCGATGCTGCGCGAGAAGGCCGCCCAGTCCACGATGTAGAGCCGACCGCGGTAGACGGTGTCTCCGGTGAAGAGGATTCCGGTCCAGGGGTCGTAGAACGTCACCGCGGCGGGGTGGTGTCCGGGCGTCGGAAACGCCTGCAGCACACGGCCACCCAGGTCGACAGGCTTGATCGCGTCGGCGTCGCCGGTGAAGCCGAAGAACGGCCACGCGGTGTCCTTGTCGGCCGCGACCAGGGTGGTGTCGGCCCGGTCGGCGAACTGCCCGTCACCGGCGACGTGGTCGTCGTGCCCGTGTGTGTGCAGAACCAGGAGTCGGTAATCGCTGCGGCGGTTTCGGTCCAGCCATGACGCGATGAGTTCGTCGATCACCCGTCGCAGCGGAAAGAACTCAGGTGACGCGGTCGCGCCGGTGTCGAGCAGCACGGCGCGCCGCTGGCCGAACAACAAGAACAGAAACGGGGCCTCGTAGTCGATCGCCTTGTTCTGCCGCAGGATGACGGTGTCCTCGTCGTACCAGTAGACCTGCAGATCGGGATCGGTGTTGTGCTTCGACGACGGCGAGCCGTGAATCCATTGCACATCAAGTGGTTTGGCGACGAGCGCGGACATCGGACCTCCAATGTGCGTCGTCTTGACGGGCCGGGTACGGCGCACTTCTCGTCCGGGACGCGCGCTTTCGCGCATCTACTTCAATTGCACCCCAACAACCAGACGATTCTAGGTATTCCGTCCACCGTTGACGCCGAGAATCTGTCCGGTGATGTAGCCCGCTTCCTCGGAGACCAGGAACGCGCAGGCCGCGGCGATGTCCTCCGGCCTGCCCGCGCGGCCGACGGGCGTCATCGCGAGCGCCTTCTCGAAGTTCGTGTGCCCGCGCTGCTCGGCGGCACGCAGCATCGGGGTGTCGATGAAGCCCGGCGGCACGGCGTTGACGGTGACACCGCTGGGCCCGTACTCCAGCGCCAGCGACTTGGTCAGCCCGTTGACCGCCGACTTGGCCGCGACATAGTGCGCCATCCCCGGCACACCGGAATGCGTGCTCGACGAACTGATGTTCACGACGCGGCCCCAGCCCGCCTCCACCATGTCGGGCAGGGCGGCCTGGCAGCAGTGGAAGACGCCGTTGAGGTTGACGTCGATCACCTTCTTCCAGGCGTCGAAGGAGATGTCGGCGAACTTCGAGAAGCCGTCCAGCCCAGCGGCATTCACCAGAATGGACACCGGCCCGAGCCGGCTGCGGACATTGTCGAGGGCCGCGTCGACCTGTTGGCGGTTCGTGACGTCCGCGGTGAAGGCGAAGTCGGCGTCCGAACTCTGCAGATCGATGGTGGCGACGTGGTGGCCGTCGGCGGCGAGCCGTTGCGCGATGGCGCGGCCGATGCCCGAGGCTCCGCCGGTGACGACGGCTGTCTTCATAAGGGGTTTCCTTTCCTGCGCAGCCCGAGGGTGCGGCGTCCGGTGTGGATGAGGTGGGCCAGCAGATCGTCGTCGTCGACGGGGGCGGCTGCTGCTCCTCGCGTGCGGGTCACCCATGCCGGTCCGACGGCACTGGAGATCCCGGCCAGTGCGACGGTGGCCTTGATCAATCCCGCGGGTTCCTGCTCGTCGCCGGCGAGCAGCGCCAACTGCCGGTCGATCAACTCGGCCCAGTGCGGCTGCGCGCGCAGCAGCGTGATCACGCTGGGGTCGCAGGCGAGCACTGACACGAGGGCCCGGTTGGCCACGGCCAGTTCGGCGTAGCCGCACAGCATGGCCTCGGCACGGGCGTGGGCGCCGCGCAGGGCTTCTGCAGCGTTGATCACTCCGCTGAGCTGCTCGAAGATCGGTTCCACGACCGCGGCGAGAAGTTCCTCACGAGTGCGGAAGTGGTAGTAGATGGCGGCCTTGGTGAAGCCCATCTCGTCGGCGATCATCTGCAGCGAGGTGCCTGCGAAGCTGTGCCGCGTGAACAGGTCGACGGCGACGCCGATGAGCCGCCGCCGGGTGTCGGCGGCGCTCGGCGCGTGCACCGCAACGGCGTCCATACTTGACGATCGTACAGTAAGCGACTTGACGATCGTAAAGTGGTCATGCCGGCGGTAGCGGACACCGCTCGTAGGCGTCGATGAGCTTCTGCTCGGCGCGATCGAAGCGGTAGTTGCGCGGTGTGCACCCACCCGTCGTCACGGCGACGGGACCGGTGATGCGCCCGTCGTAGCTGTGGTGCCCCTGGAGTTTGTCGGTGGCGGTGTAGAGCACCGGGGCGGGCAGTGTCGCGATAATCGGCAGATGGTCCGACGCCAGGCGCAGGGCCACCGCGGGATCGCGGGAGAGCGTCTTCTCCGAAATCCACACCGGACCCATGAGCGGAGCGTTGATCGTCATCGCGTCGATGTGCGGAATCGCCTGGTCTGCGTTGAGCGCGTTCCAGACGTCGAGTTCCTGGCCGCTCGGCATTCGCTTCGACGCGGTGATCACCGCGGGATGGGCGCTGCCCGCGCTGATGGTCCAGGTGCCGTCGGACAACTGCGGGAACCCCGTGCGCAGCGAGGTCACTGCCGCGCCGACGTCGCGGTAGCCGGCGGGGTCGGCAAGGGAGATCGTTGCGATCGCGGGATGGCCGCTGTTCCGAAACCGGGTCGTGTCAGACGAATGGGCGAGCGCGGCGCGCAGATCGACTGCGGCGCCGGGGAACTGGTGCCGCAGCGCGATCCAGTCGCGCGCCTGGCCGACGATCTGGTCGGCGTTGGAGAGCGGGTCTTGACCACTGTCGACGGCGAACAGGCTGGTGTTGGCGCGGATGGTGAGCTCGGTTTGATACCCGGGATAGCCGGTGGCCCGCAGGTCGTCGAGGTACCGCGTGGTGATGGCGGCGACCTGGTCGGCTGTGACGTCGTCGGCCACCGCGACCGACAGCCAGACGTGCGTGTCGCCCTGGGCGACAGAGTTGGCGACATCGGCACTTGCCGACCGGACGCCGGGCAGCGCACGCACCTGCTCGACGAGATGGTCGGACTGCGCCCGCCGGTCAGGGGGTGATCCGGCGCAACCGCTCAGCGCCGAGATCGCGACCAGGAACACGCATGCGGCGGCCAGCGGTCGCGACGCAGGCACCCGGATCACTTGACGCAGGGGATGCGGGAGGCGGTCATCCGCGACATCTCGGTCGGCACGGGAGCGGCCGTGCCGGTCGCCGTGGCCGCGACCGTCGACACCGGTGAACTCGATGTCGGCGTGGCGGCAAGACCCGTGCCGGTGTCCGTGGTCGACCCCGTGAGGTACTGGTCGGCGGGGAAGTCGTCGCCGACGGTGAGCCGCACCGTATTCGGGCCGACCGCGTCCGACGACTGTGCGGAGAAGCCGAACTCATCGGCCAGCGTCTGCGCGGCCTCGAGGGCACCCGGGCCGAACTCGATGCTGCTGGCCTGGGCCAACTGCGCCGCGGTCGTGGCCTCACCCGGTGTGAAGCCCTTGGTCCCGTAGTCGTCGAGCACGGCCGTCGCCAGCCCGCTGTGCGTCGTGGCGTTGACGACGTCGAGCACCGCGGGAACCGCCGGAGTGCTGGTCGCAGGCGCGGCTGCGTCGTCCGACGTCACCAGGTTGCGAGCGATCGCGCGGATGGTCGCGACGTCGATGATGTTGACGTCCTCGCCTGCCGGATCCCTGCCGAACTGGGTGATCGGCAGCGTGTAGAGGGTCAGGTCCCGATTGGTGAATCCCGATGCGCGCTTGACGAAGTCGGGCAGGTCGAGCCTGGAGTCGACAGCCACGCTCTGGCGGGCAACCTCCAGCAGATGCTGCAGTCCTGACGGGCTGGACAGTGTTCCGCCGCTGCGCAGCGCCGACAGCAGCGAGGCGATGAACGCCTGCTGGCGGCGCGTCCTGTCCATGTCGGTGAACAGTTCGTCGTTGACGTCGCGGCGCTGACGGACGAAGGCGATCGCCTGACTGGCGTCGATCTGCTGCATGCCTTGATGGAAGTCCGCCCCCGAGAACGGGTCGGCGGTATCTGCGTTCAGGCACACCGTGATCGGCTGCACCACCTGGGCGATCTGGAAGAAGGCCACCATGGTGACTTCGATGAAGTGGTCGATCGGGATGCCGAGAAGGTTGCGCACCGTCTCGATCTCGGCTTTGCGGCCGGCCTCGCGGCCTGCCTGTTCCTGCGCCGCGGGGTCCACGGCGTCGCTCGACGCGGCGGCGTCGATGGTGCGCTGGTAGGCCAGCCCGTAGGCCTGCTTGATCTTGCCCTTGCAGCTGCCTACGTCGCACCCGGCGAGGTTGACGTAGTCGTCGCGAGGTACGGAGATCGCCGTGATCGGCCCGTCGCCGGCGGGGATGTGCAGCACGATCAGGACATTGGCGTTGTAACCGCCGACCGTCTCGTCGCCGGCGTGCAGCGCGTCGTAGATGTCCGGCGCCAACGGCTGCCCGCGCTGGTCGAGCCTGCTATCCAGGCCCATGATCAAGATGTTCTGGTCGCCGCCCGTCGACGCGGGCGCGCCCTCGAGAGCCTGCGAGGTGGTGATGCCACCGGCGATCCGGTGGTAGCCGGCCCAACCGACTCCGGTGGCCGCGATGACACCCACCGCGGCCAACGCTCCCACCGCCCGCGCGCCTGCCAGCAGGCCGCGGTGCCGCACGCGCGCGCGTCGCGGTCGCGGCGGATTGGCCGCATGCGCGGGCAGATCGATGCGCGGGAACTCGTCGGTTTCCCAAGTTGCGTTTCCGCGGCGACCCATTTCAGATCGGATTATCCGGCAGACACCTGCGAATTCGCTGACCGAGCGGAGCCATACAGTCGCCGCTACCGCACCAGCGCAACCGCGAAGCCGTCCCAGTCCTTGGTCCCGACGGTCTGGATCGCGGCGGCATCCAGGTGCGGGTGCTCGCCGATCATGTCGAACATGTCGCGAACGGCCCGGGCCTGGTGATCGTCGGCGGCGGGGTCGAGCACACGGCCCATCCGCGCGATGTTGTCGACCACGATCACCGATCCCGGATGCCCGAGCTTGATCGCCCACTCGACGTAGCCGACGTTGTTCTCCTTGTCGGCGTCGATGAAGAACATGTCGAAGACCTCGCCGCGCTCGGCCAGTCGCGGCAGCGTGTCGAGTGCGGTGCCGACGATCACCTCGACGCGGTCGGCGACACCTGCCCGCTCGAAGTTCGCGCGGGCCACCTCGGCGTGCCGCGGGTCGAATTCCAGGGTGACGACGTGGCCGTCGGGCCCGACACCGCGGGCGAGGTTGATGGTGCTGTAGCCGGCCAGCGTGCCGATCTCCAGCACGCGCTTGGCGTTGGACATCCGCGCCAGCAGCGACAGCAGCCTGCCGTGTTGCGCCGACACCTCGATCGCGGGCATGTCCGCCGCCGCGGCGGATTCCCTGGCTGCCCGCAGCACGTCGTCCTCGGTGTGCAGCACGCGATTGAACAGCTCGTCGAGGGATCGCGGGTCCGCTCCGCCCGCGCGAGTAGTAGAAAAGCCTGGTGTCACGCGGCCGACGTTACCGCTGGGTTGGCTGGCTGGACTCTCTGCCCTGCGAGCGCATCGAAGGTCGCCAACGAATTCCGCCCGGTCAGGCGTCGGCGAAGCGATCGAACAGCGCGGGCAGGAACCCGGCGAGGTGGTTCATCTCCTGCGCGCAGTGCACGAGCAGGTCGCGTGGGTCCGGCAACTGACGCGCGGCGACTGGGCGGACGACGGCGTCGGTCGCTCGGTTCGCGAGGTTGGCGCGCACGCCGACGTGCCTGCCCCCCATCCAGAATCGCGAGCGCATCTGCGCACCGCCCGGCGTCGGCCGAACGTGATGAACCAGCCAACCGATGTCGACCGGCACGTCGCTCGATCCGACCCTGGCACAGACTGCCACTTCGTCGTCGCCGATGTCCTGCAGGCCTAGCGCTGATGGCTCGACGAACCGGATCGCGGCGCGCACAAAGGCCGAACCGAGATACTCCTGCACAAGCGATGTCCGGCCGAGGTAACTCCCGGCTCCGCCGCCGTCGCTCCAGCGCGCCGACACATGCGCTCTCGGATGCCACAGCTTGTAGCGGCGGGAATCATTGCCGTGCCACCCGAACCACCATGCCCACATCGCCGGTTCGACGTCGGGCATGTCGGTGCGCACCGAGACCTGGATTCCCCCGTCGCGCACTATGCCGTAACCGTTCTCGGTGTGCTGCGGTCCCTCGTTGAGAAGGGCTGCAATGTCGTCGAACTCGGGCAGCGTCGGACCCGCCTGCGGTCCGTGTTCGAGCGCTAAGACGACATGCTTTGGTAACGCTGCCATTTCAGTCCGGTAGAACTCGGCGAAGGGGGCGTTGTAATCGTGTCCGCGATAGCCGAGGTAGCGGTCCTTGGCCACGGCTCAAACCCTCCCCATCCAGCTGTGGAACCGCCCACCAGGGTCATACTTCGCTCGCACCTTGTCCAGCCGCATCATGTTGTCGTCGGCCGCGAACTTGGCGGGGCGCTGGCCGAGGTTCTCGTCGGCCAACTGGACGCCGCTGGCCAGGTGGGCCATCGCCGCCATGTTGGAACGTGCCCAATCGCTGTACTTTTCGTCGTCGGCGGCGTCGTGCCAAGCGGTGTACAAGGCGAGATAGATCTCGTCCTCGAGGCTGTAGGCCATGTCCGCGCGCTGTGGTGACGGCCCCCAGTTCAGCCAGAGGAAGTGCGACGGGTGCGGAGGCATGGTCTCGATGATGCGGCGCACACCGGGCAGCAGGTCGGTCGCCGACGCCGACGTCCACATGTTGTCCGCGGCGTAGCGATATCCGGTCGGGTAATTGCTCATCACAGCCTCGAACCAACTGGCAAGATCGGCTGGCGCATAGGGGACCGCGACGATTGCGCTGCTGCGGACGGGGCAGGTGTCTAGAAGCGCGAGCGCGGCCGTCGCGTCGTCGTCGGACTCGGCGAACACGGGCGACGCCAACACGATCCCGGGCGTGTCCAAGCCTAGGCCGGGCACGCTGCGCGATGTGACGATCTGCAACTCGACCCTGCGGTCGATGTCCGCGCTGATCGCACGCGCCCAGGTGAACACGTCGTCGGCCGACTCGATCGGGTAGACGTACAGGCTGCTTCCGCAGACGGCCGGGCGGCGGTAGACACGCAGGTGAAATGCGGTAACCACCGCAAAGAATCCGGGACCGGAACCTCTTGCTGCCCAATATAAGTCCGCGTGGTGCTCCGCATCACAGTGGATCTGCTCACCTTCGGCGGTGACAACGTCGACGCCCATCACGCTTTCACAGGCCGGACCGAGGGCGCGACTGTTCCAACCGTATCCGCCCTGAAGCAGGTAACCGCCGATGCACACGCCCTTGCAGTGGCCCGTCGGAAAGAACAAGCCCGCCGAGTCCAGTTCCGCCGCCAGAACGCTGCCGCCCTTGCCGGGGCCGACGACAGCCAACATCTGTTCGGGGTCGACAGTGCATTCGTCGATGCGGCTCACGTCGAGCAGCAGGCCACCGTCACGCACATGGCTACCGGCCCAGCTGTGGCCACCGGAGCGCACTCCGACCGACAGACCGTTGACGTTTGCGTAGCGGATCGCGGCCACCACGTCGGCGGTATCGCGAGCCGCCACGATCACATCGGGGAACCGGGCCGGGGTGCGGGCGTTCCAGACCGTCGCACGCCGAGCGGTCTCGTAACCCTCGTCGCCCTTGAAGAAGTGCCGACCGTCCGGAAGTGCCGTCACGGGAACTCCTAGATTCGCATTGTGAATCATTGTGATCCGCAGCTCGGATCAATATAGTGAGTGCGTGCCAAATCCGGAAGGGAATCCAGGATCTGACCCCGGACGCGGAGACGGCATTCAGGTGCTCCGACGTGCGGCCGCCGCGCTGGACGAAATCGCGTCGGCGCCCGGGCAATTACGGCTGGTCGATCTCGTTGCTCGGCTGGGGCTTGCCAAATCGACTGTGCGTAGGTTGGTGGTCGGATTGGTCGAAGTCGGCTTCGCCGGCGTCGACGCCCGGGGCCGACTCTCGCTTGGCGATCGCCTCCTCGGGCTCGGGGGCGCCGACAGCGCCCGGTTGGCGGCGGCCTTTCGTCCGACGCTGGAGAGCCTGGCCGAAGCAACGGGCGAAACGGTCGACCTGTCGGTGCTGCAGGGCCAGCAGATGTTGTTCATCGATCAGGTCGAGTCGGCGCACCGGCTGCGTGCGGTTTCGGCTGTGGGCGTTCGATTCCCACTCGAATCGACAGCCAACGGGAAGGCGGCGCTGGAACTGATCGCCGATGGACACCTCTCGCGCAGCGGTGTCATGTTCGATCACGATGAGCACACCGTCGGAATCTCCGCCGCCGGTGTCGCCGGTCGCACCGCCGACGGGCACATCATTGCCATCTCGGTGCCCGCGCCGACCGAACGCTTCATCGCCAACGAGAAGCGGATCGTGACCGCGCTGCGCGCGGCCGCCAAAGCGGCCGACTGGGCGCACTGACTGACTGTCCAGGCGCGGATGCTCCCGCTAGCGCACCCCCTCCTTCGCGTAGACGACCCGCAGCACGTGGGCCACCTCCGGGCCCATCACCGCCTCGGCGAGTTCGCAGAACGTCGCGACGAACTCCGGCCCGTGTGGCGTTTCTGCGTCGCAGAGGTGGTGGGCGAGTTCGTGCAGGAACGTTTCTGTGGACATACGGGGTGTTATGTTCGAACAGTTTATCTCCGACGAACGGGGGCGTTTGTGGTCGACACGTGGCTGACCGTGCTTTCGGGTGGCAATTCGTCTGCTCCTGCGCACTTTCTCCCCGAACTGGCGTGGTTCGACTCGCTCGAAGATCTGGAAGCACAAGCAGGCATAAAGCCAGGCACCCCGGTCATCATCGACCTTGCGCGCTTGGCAGCCGACCCGGAGAGTTACCGGCCAGAACGCGTCTTCACCGAGTTCCTACGGACCTCCCGTTGGCCACGACTCAAGCAGGGCACTCGCACCACCTACGCGACCGTCTACCCCCCGATCATTCGATGGCTCGCTAGTCGTCCCCTCCCGAAGGCACTACACGAAATGGATGCAAACGACCTCGGCGAGTGGAAGGAATGGCGCACCGATCCCGTCCGCAATGAGAGGTCCATCAGTGGGGCGACCTGGAACAAGGAAGTTGCGGCGCTCTCGCTCTTCTTTCAGTGGGCGGTAAGGAAGCAATACACGGCCGAGAACCCGATTGAAGAGTTCGGACCGAGCCTGAAGTTCAAGGACTCCACCACAACCCGAGCCAAGGTAGGTGGATGGAGGAGTAAGAACGCTCGCATCCGCCGCGTCGACTGGATAGAGCCCGAGACTTTTCGCCTCTGGTCCAATGTGGCCTTCAGGGGCTACGCGGTAACAACCGGTCGTGACAACAAGCTCATCGGCGCGGGTGAAGACTCGTCTTTCCGAGGCCGCAACACGCAGCGTAACGCGACATTCGTTGAGACGCTTTACTTCTGTGGCACACGCGAAGGCGAGACGAGCCTCCTGCTAACCTTGGAACTATCCGAGAAGAGCGCCAGCGCATTCGCTGAGATTCGCCTGCCCAGTTCCATTACGAAGTCGGGTCGCTCACGCACGATTGTCATGCCGTGGCTGGTCCACGGACTACTGCAACGATATGTCCAGCAGGACCGGCGAAGAGCCGTAGCGTTGGGCAGACGACACGGAAGCTACAGCGACGTCAGGTGGCACAGGATCACCAACCACCGAGTCAAGCGCGGGCAGCTGGAGATCCAGATCGACGGCCGCAGAAACTGGGTAAACCATGACCAATTGTTCGAGCCAGTTCGGCGATGGCTGTTAGCAGAGACCGCGGACGGGTGGGAGCCAGCCATGCTCTGGCTCACCGAGAGCGGACTGCCCGCCGATCAACGCAATATGACGAAGGTGGTCCAGCGAGCCACTAAGAGATGGGATAACTCCTGCAAGACAGCAGGTTTCGTCGGTAGTGTGCCCTACCCGACGGCGAAAACATTGCGATACTCGTTCGCGTTGAACTGGCTCATTGCATGGCACAAGGTCATTGACGAGGAGACTGGATCGCCGCCGGCCGCTTACAGCCCAAGTAGATACGAAGACGCGTACACGGCTGTCCAGTGGCAACTCGGCCACCGTGACCTGCAAACGACGATGGATGCGTACCTGCTCGCAGTGAAGGATTTGCGCGGGATCAACATTTTTCACGAAGCCACGTTCAGGTCGGTTTATCAAGCCCTTCACGATAGGCATGAGAGCGTCCTGCCGGGCTTGAGTTATGAGACATGCCTTCATGACTAAGGGGCGCTTCGCATCGTTGCCTGATGAGCAGCGGAAGAACCGCGTGAGCGACGACGGCTTGAGCCTGACGGTCTGGGACGAGGGCGGCACCAAGCATATGACACTCAAATTCGTAGACGAGGCGGGCTCCGAAGAGATCCGCAAACAATGGGTCGCCTGCGTTGCCAGCGCCACTGGGCCTGCGGGCTCGTGGCGGTCCATCGAAAGTGCGCGCGGCGGGTCCTCGCGCAGTCGTGTGTTCCTCAAGTGGGCTTCTGATCGAGGGATCAACAGCCTTGACTCCCTCACGGCAAACGACTGGCACGACTTCGTCGCATGGATCCGTGACACGTACTCAAGCACCACCTCGAAAACCCGAAACTTGAGACTCGTCTCGGTTCGCACTCTGCTCGTGCAGCACGTCGGTCTGTCTAATGAAGTTAAAAAGACTCTCTCCCAACGGTACTGCGAGTCGCAAGAGACCGTGCTTCCTGATCACTACACCGCAGCCGAGCTTCAACAGATCCGCTCCAACGCCGCTCGTGCACTACGCGTTGCGTGGCGCCGGATCGAGCCGAATTGGGCACTAGCACAACGACAGAAGGAATCTGTTCCCGCAGAACAGCTCGCACGCTGGGAGGCACTGCAGGCCCTACTTCGCGCCCCTCACAAACGTCTGCGCAGGGACGACGGGCGCGCCCTCGGTCTCATCGACCAATACGCAAACGTGTTGATGGAGGAGGCTCGGTCCCTACTCTTCCTCACGACGAACGAGGGACTAGCGGCCTACGGCGCGATCATTGCCGCGACGGGAGAAAACTCCTCCACAACGGCGCGCCGAAGGACACCCAGCACCGCTGCATCAGCTGGCTCAAAGAATGTCACGATCTTCACGTCCGAACGGAACAAACGCCGCCGAGGCGGCGGCAAGTCGCTGATGGCCGAGAATGTGGGTGTCGCTTCCCCCCTCGGCAAACTCTTGCAACTAGTCATGGATTGCACCGCCCCCGCACGGCGTTCCGCTCAAATCAATCCGGAAGCGCTGCTGGACAATTACCCGACTGCACACCAGTCCTCAAAGGAGTCCTCCAGCGAAAGCCTCATTCTCTTCGTGAGACGAAGCGGAACCCTGGTGAATAGTGTTTCTCACGTCCCGAGATCGCTCGACTGGATGCCGGATGGGCTACATCTCGACCTCAAGCGACTTCACAGAAGTTACCTGACGCGCGTGGTGCAGCACCCTGTTGATAATCGATACCTCACCTGGATTGATGCTTATATCCTTAGAGATCCCAAAAGAATTCAAGAGTTGGAGGATCTTCACCGTGCTGCGCAGCAAAAGGCCCTTGATTCGGTACGGGGCCTCGCGGTAAGACTCCTGACCGAAGATGAAGCTACGGCACAGGGACTCGACACCTCCCCCAGTGCAAAGGGCACGCGATGTCGGGACATCCTTCACAACCCGGAGACAGGCACCTACTGCTCAAAATCGTGGCTCTCCTGCTTGGGCTGCAAGAACGCCTACGTCGTCACCAATAATCTTCCTCCACTCGTCGCGCTGCTTGACCTGCTGGATTCTAAGCGGCGAGACGACGATGACCGAGATCGTTGGCGCAGGGAGTTTCTCAGCCCGTGGCAGCAGCTCAGGGCGATTCTTGGCGACGTAGACCCGGAGACTGTCGCCGAAGCACGCGCGAAAGTCAGTCCTGAGTTGCGGTCGCTCGTCTGGACAACCGTCATGGTGAACGGCGGGCAGTCGTGACGACGCAACCTCTCGCTGCTCGCTCCCCCGCCGCCTGGACCGATGACACTCCAGTTATCGCGAATGCCAATCGCATCATCCGCGAAAGTGCACCGATTCCCACCTTCTGCGAGGACACGTGGAATCTTGCCGCAATGGCGCCGACGCGGCGGCGCGAGGGTCTGGTCTGCAACTTCGAGTCAATCCCTGTTGAGTTCAAGCAGTCCGTCAAAAAGGCTGTGTGGCTTCTGATTAACGAAGGAAAGCCAGATGGCGTAGTTCGTCGCGGAGGCACGAATGCCAAGAAATGGATCTCGGCGGGCGCCATCACGCAATTCCTATATCAGATCGGATCCTTTCTGCGCTTCGTGACGAGCGAGACGCCAGAAGTTCGCTCGCTAGGCGGGATCGTCAGTGAAACCATGGATTCGTACGTCAACAGCCTCATGGACCGAGTCGATTCAAGGTATGCACTCGCACACTACGGAAGCATCCGACTCCTCCACGACATCACGGCGAGCCTCCCTGCACGACAGCGGCTTCGAGCACCGTCATGGGTCGACGACAAGGTATTCATCAGCCGGACCGAACCCTCCGACAACGCCACTCCGCCTATGCCCGAAGCAGTCCTCACACCAATGCTTCTGTGGAGTGTTGCGTTCGTCGAGCAGTTCGCTGACGACATCCTGTCGGCAGGTGATGCTGTTAACGCATACATGCCGTCCACTATTCAGAGCACGCCTACTAGTAGACGCCAGGCCATGGATCTCGTCGTAGCGTGGACAAAGCATCATCAATCCCTGCCCTGCACCGACGCAGGTAGCGGAGGGATCGCTGTGAGCTACATGTGCTTCCTTCTCGGCTGGCCCATCCGCTTCGAACGCAGCGGGCTGCGCATGCTGCTGATCCGACACCCGGAGATAGCGGTCAGTGAGCCGTCCTCGTGTCCCATCCCCACCCCGATAAACGGGAAGGTCCACGGCAAATATTGGCAGCCCGAGGGGTTGGACTTCTATCGCCTAACCGCCCACCAGATCGATCTACAAAGCGCATGCATGTTTCTGCTTGGGCTGAACTCAGCAATGAGATCAGACGAGTTGCTCAATTTGCAGTTAGAAGCACAAGACGATGATGGGACGACCAAACCCGTAACGGAGCGGATCGAAGCCCCAGACGGTCAGGTGCGATATCTCCTGCACGGAAGAACCTTCAAGGGTCAGAACGGCGTGGACGGCACCCAGCGCGCAGACGGGGTCGCACGCACGTGGGCGATCACGGAATTAGGGGCGACCGCTGTCAGCGTCCTTGAACGGCTCAACGGACGGCACGGCCGACTCTTCGTGCCTGCACGGATACTGACGCCGGACGGTTTGGCTGCATCGCCTAAGACAGACTGGGCCACAAACAACTTCCGCAAGTTTGTCGCTCGAATGCAACGCCTCGCTACAGAACTGGCGCTTCCCAATCAGTACATCTTTCCCGAGGACGCCCAAGACTTCATGACCCTTCGAGCGCTCCGCCGCACCTCCGAGGTCCTGACTCAACAAGAGATCGGCGGCGTCCTCGCCGGCGCTCATCAAGCAGGACACCGACTTCGCGACCCTTATGACACCCGGGTCACAGAGGGTTACGGCGGACTCGCCACACAATCGAAGCTCGGACGCCGGACGTCAGATCGCACCGGACAGGCACTTGCGCACTTGGTGGTCGAGTCGCACGAAGGAGTCATCGGTGGACCCGCCGCAGATCGCGCCGTCGGCGTAGCCGACCTGGCTGCGTCTGAGCTGGAGTTGGTCGATCCCGCCAACCTGATGACACCGGTACTCAGCAACGAGTGGAAGCGCATTACGAAGTCGGTCGGACAATCGGTCTACGAAGTACCGTTGGCCGGCGGCGCACATGCATACTGCATCTTTCACTTACCCTGGTCGGCCTGCACCAAGGAGGGCGAGGAACCCGACATCGCCGGCTGCAAGATCGCGTGTGCAAACAAGGCACTCACCGTGGACTCAGTCCGAGGGCTGCAACAGCGCCAGCATGATCTTGAAGCGTCAAAGCAAGGTGCTACTACCGAAGAGGTGATTCGGGCTGACCACCTGATCGCCGCCTATGAAGAACAGATCGTCGATTCGGGGCTCCCCGTGGCATCCCGCAGGAAGACGCGACGGAGCACCCCGAGATGACACTTCACCGCGACACGATCCCCCAGGTTTCTCGCGAGAACGACGCGGAGCGAAAGAAGATCGTCGCCGCTATGCGGCGTCTCCTCATCACCTCGAAGCCCCGCGTCGTAACGCTCGAAGACCGCTTCGTGATTGAGACGCTACGCAGAGAAGCCGACGTAACTCGGTCGGCTCTCACTCATCGGCATATCGATCTCAAGGACCTCTTCCTCGACTGCGTCGCAGAGCGCGAGCAGGAAGCTCTAGACCGTCGCACCCCGACCGAGGTAGCGCTCGAAGAGCAAGTCGCGGAGCTCAAGAGAAGGAACCAAGACCTACAGACGCGAGCTACTCATTGGGAGGGCGCAGCCCGTGACCTCGCACGAACGGTTGCCGCCCTACAGATGCTCTATGACACCGCCAGCGCACGACTAGCCGCCATCATCGCCGACGTCGCACTCGAAGACTCCCGGCCCGAGGCCAGGCCCCAACGTCTCTCCTATCGGCGCTAGGCGTCGGAAGTGAGCGCATCCGCGGTCTACGGTGCCGAAGATCAATGGTCCGCTGTGCTCGACAGGGGTGGAGTGGTCGACTTTCACGGTTCACACATCAACGTTCCCCTGCAGAAGCGGTTCGCAGATATAGCGTCCGTGCAGAGGTACGTCGACGCGGTGCTGGCCCTGGAACCCGTCCGAGAGGCGTTCCCGAACGCTGGCCCTGTTCGCGTGCGAGAACGCCGCGGGCAAGGCAAGGCGCACTACGAGCCGTCAACGGCGACTATGGCAATTCCTCTACATAACAGAGCCTTTGGCCGTGAGAGCACTGTATTGCATGAGTTGGCACACCACCTGTCGGTAAGCCAGGGCCTTACCGCCACGCCGAGCGGGAACCGATGGCATGGAGTCGAGTTCCGCGAAGCTATGCTCTTCCTGGTCAGCGTCATGCTGGGGGAATCCGCGGCACTCCTTCTCCGCGCTGGATACTACTCATCTGGGGTCCGCGGGTAGCGGGTGGAATGGCTACCGAACACTGATCAGTTCATGTCATCCCGTTGGATTTGCGTTTATCGTCTTCCACGCCCTGAGGGAAATTGCGCGAATCAATAGCTGTCAGCTAATGACCATCGTGAATCGCCCTTCGCCCGGGCTGACAACAACGGAATCCTCAACCGCATACGTATTTGATCGAATCGGTTAGATTCCGGCAATCCGACGATAGGCATGGCCGAATCAAGCACCGGTGGCGCCGTGTCTCGCGAACTCCATTGCCAGCGGACGCGCAGAAGCAGGGCACTTGCTCATTGCGGCGGATCTGACAACTAAACGGTTGCTCCCATGGCGTTTCGCGCCGCTAGGCGCCGGCCCGATGACAGAGCGAATCTTGCGGATTTTGGGGTTCAGATCATCGACGACGCGACCGAGTGCTTGTGGCTCAGATTTCATTGAAAATAGTGCGCTTTAATGGGGTTTCGAAAAGCTCATGGATATTCGTCATTATCCATGATTTTAGTTTGCTTATTGCATCCGGTGAATTTGGCATCCTCGCACGGTCAGGACAACAAACATTCCCCAGCCGAGCGAGCGTCCAACAAGAACGAGCTGCAAGACGCTCCCCTGGGGCGGGGAGCAGGCCGCCGCCCCTAGTTAAGGGTGCCGCAGTTCTCCGTAGCGGGTAGGTGTCAGATCCTCGCTGTGGCTGACGTGGAGCTGACCGGGGCGGGTCCGTTGTTCGTAGGAAGCTTCGAGCATCTTCTCCCAGATAGATCGCCGAGAAGAGTCCGGCAGGGTTCCACCTTCCGCCGAATCTGCGCGCCCCTTCCCCCGACAAGGGGTCACGGTGGGCGCCGGTGTAGCGAGCGCACGTGCCCGACCACCGGCTGGTGCCGCGCGCGTCGATGCGCTGCACCAGGTCCTCGTCGAGCGCATCGCTCACACGAAGATCCCTTCGGCCATGGCGTCGATGAGGGCCAAGACGCGCTGGTACTCGCCGTCACGCACCAGGTCGGCGGGCTTGGCGTGGGCCAGTAATCGATTCGGGGAAAACATCCAGACGTTGGCCTGGTCTCGGGGAAGCACTTCGGCCAGCGCGTCGGCGACGTAGGCCAGTTCGATGAGTCGTTGTTTGTTGAGTCGTTGTGGAACGACCTGTCCTGAGGTCCAGCGCGCCACCGAGCGCGCCGACGCGTCGACGATGTCGCCGACCTCTTCGTAGGTCAATCCCAAGCGCTCGATCGCACTCGACACGGTCGAGGCGAGCGCGTTAGCTCCCATATCGTCTGCCTGTCTTCCTTTTGTCTGCGTGTGTGTCATGTATTCTGTCATGAAACAACGCCCGAGGTCGAGAGGACGTTTTCACACGATGGGCATTCAGTTTCGGCTCGGACCCAACCACCACAAGCAGGTCGAAGATTTCCTGTCGCGTGAGCACGCTGGCACCGACGCCATCACACTGGACACTAAAGCTGCACGTCACCAGGCCGCTGCGGCGGCAGCCGCCGTGGAGGCGGGCCTGCGGGTGTACTGGGAGCCCGCCGCTGAGCGGCTTACCGACGAGGGCTTCGGCCTCGACAAGCTGCCGCTGTGGACCGGCCGTCCCTACGGCATCAATGCTCTTGCCGAGGATCAGTCGGCACGCGCCGCGCTGGTAGACCTGACGGTGGAGAAGCACCCGGCGCTCGTCACCCACGTCACGGCCCCGCACTTCTACGTCACCGACGAACGCACTGCACGACTGAACGTCGATCTCGCCGAGCGCACCCGCCTGGCCGTCGGCAAGGACAAGCCCACCCGGGCCGTGATCACCGTCTCGACTGCCGCCGCGAGTCGTCTGGGAACTACTTTTGCCGCCGATCTTGCCGCTGAGTACGCCGGCGCGGGGATCAGCGACCTTGAGATCCGCTTCTCCCCCCTCGGTGGCGACGACGAAGGTATCCGCAAGATCCGCACTGTATTCGGGGTGCTCGACCAGTTCCGGGAACACGACCTGTCGGTCACGCTGGGGCTGTCGGGCAACATCGGTCGTGCTGCCGTGGCCATGGGTCACGCCGACGCCTACTCAGTCGGGTTGGGGATGCTCGAAAGGGTCAACCACGCCCAAACCATGGCCCGCCTGCGCAAGGAGCCTGACCCGGACAAGGAGCAAGGCGGCGGCGCGGTCGGCGGCATCTACCTGTCCCGGCTCGGATCCACCGTATCGGCCAAGGCTGCCCAACAACTGTTGAACCACACCGATATCCGCACCCGCGTCGGGTGTCGTATCGGATCGTGCCGCAACAGCGTGACAGGACCGCTTGACAACCGTTGGGCTCACTATCTGCACTCCCGGTCCAGCGAGATGGCCGAGACGCTGCGGCGGCCGCAGCAGTGGCGCGGGGCAATGGAAATCGACCGTCTCACCGAGGCGATCTCACTGCGCGACCGCGTCAATCAGCACTACCTCAGCGACGACGTCCACAAACTTCGCACGCGCACCTTGCGCAGCTTGATCGACGAGATCGAACACGAACAGCAGCAAGCCTCCTGACCGAGACCGCCTCCTGTGGAACTGAATTCGACAACAGCCGATCCAACACACAGAGGAGGCGGCATAGTGGCTGACTACGACGTGCAATACGACGGAGATTCAGATGACTGGGGCGCCAAACGCGCGGAGGCCGACAGAGCTGCCGGACGCTACGAGACTCAGGCTGAGGCGCACGACGCGGCGCGGGGGTTTGCCGAACGCAGCGGCGGTGGCGAGGTTCGAGACCACCGCAAGGACAACAACCGGATTCGCAACACCGACACGGTCGGAAAAAAAGGACCCGTACCCCCCGAAGGGCTAAAAGGGCGACAACAGGCGAGTGCCTTGGTGGGTGTCGTCGGCGGCTCCGATGCGCCCCAAAAACCCGCACCGGTCCGAGGTGGTGCAGCGGTAGGGGACGTTGATAAGACATCGAGTGAGCGCGGCCAATGGAGTCGTGCGAATGCGGCCCACAAGACCTGCGATCATGATCAGATCGAAGCAACGAACGCGAATGCGCGGAACTCGAATATGCAGGATTACCGGTATGTTGCTCTCAGGTTGGGCGCCGTAAGCGGTTTCGTTCCATCGACCGATACACAGATGCCCTCGACCTGTTTCTGCGGCGCCCTCTGGGGCTATGCAGCCGTCCGGTTGCGGTCTCGCCTTTCACCCAAGTCGCTGACGTGCAGGTCGGAGGCTCATTCGCGTCTCGCACGTCGCGCCGCTTCGGAGCGGTCAGCTTTGTTGCGCACAGCTTCGTTCACAGAATGCGTTCACATCGAATGGCCCCCGAACATGTGACCGATGTCGGCCCATTCCGCCCGTTGCGCAATGCTTCTGGACCGGGTGCGACACGCAGGACTCGTCTTCGGTATTCCTAGCTTGCCCGCCAGCTGCGTCCGCACCTACTTGTGACAACGTTATGACAACGCCGACTGTGGACGCGCTCGGTTTGGCCGAAATGTTGTGTGTGCTAATCGCGAGTCGCGGCCGCCGGTGCTATGTAGAGGCGGCTTGGGTGGTTAGGGCGTAGTAAGCGTAGCGGCTGTCGAGACGGTTTTCCGGCACCAACGTGATTAGCCGTGGGGCGAGGCCGCAATCGGCGGCCAGCTTCCAAAACTCTTCAAGAGTAAAGGTGGTGGTCGATGCCAGGTTTCGGTCGTAGGCCATTCCGGCGAAGCCGCGGGTCCGACGATCGCTGGTGTGGTACTTGATTTGGACCAGCGCCATGCCTCCGGGGGCCAACACGGTGCGGGCGATATCAAGGATGGCCCGTACGGCGTCCGCGCCCGTCGTTAGTTCGATCACGTATAGACACAGGAAGACGTCGCAGCTGCCCGCCAATCCGACGGTGGCTTGTACGGGGCAGGCCAAGTCGATGCGCCGTGTCTCGACGGGTGTCGTGCACGTTGCGCGGACTTGTCGGACGCATTCGTCGAGGTTTTCTTGGGAGATGTCGGCGGCGATGAAGCGCTGCGTATGGGGGGCGAAAGCCACGGCGTTCGCCCCGCCGCCGGCGCCCCACTCCATCACCGTGTTCGGGCTGGGCGATTTGAGGGCTCGGGCGAAGGTTTCATAGATCTTCCAGTGGTGGTCACCAACCTCCAGCCAGGCTTGATCGCCGATTCCGTTGCGCCAGTGCGAGTTCGCTTCCCAGGCCGATCCTGTGGGCGCCGACCAGTAGCGGGTGGCTTCCTCGGTGATCCGGTTCCGGAATCGCCGACCGCCCACCGCAGCGGCCGCTGCGGCTGCCAAAATTCGCTCGCCGCGCATCGCCACGTCGCTTACCTCCGCTCAATGCTCTGGTCTACGTTGGGCTGACAGTAACTGCCGGCGTCCTGTCCGTCGAGCAATCACCTCCCGCTGCCGCGGGTCGAGCCGCATCGGCGAGGCTTCAAGAGGAGCCGGTGTGGGTTATCGCCAAACGGCGGTGGTTGAGACGCGCAGACTAAGGGTCGCATCCACTCATCTACGTAGGACGGCAGTAGTTAGTGACGAATGAATCTCGGTCGTATTGAGATGTGGCCTCATGCAGCCAGTGTCGGGGGCGGCGCTGTCATCCTGGTTCGGTGGCGCCTAGGACAGCGAAGAAAACCGACAGCCGGTTAGCGGCTCGGCTTGCCGCGCTCGCCTCACTAGGTGCTTCTGTCATCCACTTCGCCGTCGTTCCCGCCCACTGGCAGGAATGGATGCCAGCGGGCCTGTTTTTCGCTGCCATCGCGCTGTTCCAACTGTCGTGGGCGCGGCTAGTACTCACCCGTACCACCACCCCGGTGCTAGCTCTTGGCATCTTGGTCAACCTTGCCGTTATTGCGCTTTGGTCCGTGTCGAGAACCGCGGGAGCGCCGCTCGGGCCCCACGCCGGTCAAGCCGAACTGATACAGGCCGCGGACCTATGCGCGTTGCTGCTTCAGATCTATGTCGTCATGGGCGCTGGCTGGGTCTGGCACCGCGGCCTTCAAGGAGAACCGGTGCCCGCCTTCGGCAGTGCCATGGTGCTCCTGGGCGCGATTGGGATCGTCACGTTGGCGTCCACAGTGGGCGCTGCCTCTGGTCTACGGCACGGCCACCACGCCCCAGCCGGCGCTGAAGCAGGGGCTCATCACCACGGACCTGGTGCAGAGCAGACTGACGACCATCACAGCCATCCTGAACCATCCCCTGCAGCGCCCGCTGGGGAGCCCGCCTCCGAAGATCACGCAACCAGTGCAGAACACGTCGACGACCATCACAATCACGATCCGGAGCCGACGTCTTCCCCGCCTGCCGTGCTCCCAGTCGAAGCTCCTGCACCAGGCGCTGGCTCTGGCGGCGCGCCTGAGCAGGCTACGCCCGTGCCCATCAGCGAGCCGCTTCCAGCGGCGACGCCGCTAGACGACCACCAAGACCACGACCATGTGCATTGACCTACGTCTGTATGGCCAATCCACGGCCTGACGGCTAGTTTCCGCCCGTCAGGTCTGCCCGCCCGATGGCGTCGCCCGGATGACGCACGATGTCGAGGGCCGACATTCCGATGCCGTAGGTGGATAACCATCGCCTCGGCCGGACCGCGATGAAGCACAGCTCAGCACGCTGAGCGACGATGCGCTCCTCGGCGGCGAGAATGCGACGGAGGAACCAGTCCGCATGGAATGCCCCTCGCGCGTCGGCGTTTTCGTGGTTCAGTATTTCGGCCGACCCCGCAAACTGCACAGCTGCCGGCGGCATCATGGGGAGAAAGCGGTGCGGCACGGGAATGACGAAGGCTACCTGTGGTCGTCGTCGAATGTTGCCAACCTTGACGTTCGTAGTACGGGTCGTGATGTACAACGTCAGGTTTGTGCCTTCACCGGCCGCTGCGTACGTGACGGCCGTCGCGTGGGGGTTGCCGCTGCTATCGAGCGTCGACAGGGTGCCGAACGACCGTCGTCGAATCGAATTTTCGACAGTGGCGAGGTCGGTCACTGGTCTCCTTCCTCCGCTTCCCCGGCTCCGATTGGGTGGCTCGTCGCTCAGCTACACGCCGTCTACGGCGCATCCGAAGGTACCGGCGGTCGACGGATAATCGAGAATTCGACCGGCGACTGCATTCCCTCATCTTCGTGCGAAGCTCCACATGGTTGGGAGCGGCGATTCGAACTTCACATGGTCGCCGGCTGCTCCACATGGTGGGCCGTCCCCTAACGGTTGAGAACGGCGCGGGTGCTCGCCTCGGGCGTCAAATCGAGGCGGCGCAGAAGTTGCGCGTTGAGCGCGACGACGATCGTTGACAGTGACATGAGGATGGCGCCGACCGACATGGGCAGCACGATGCCGATGGGTGCCAGCACACCAGCAGCCAGGGGCACAGAGATGAGGTTGTACCCGGCGCCCCACCAGAGATTCTGTTTCATCTTGCGGTAGCTGGCGCGGGACAGCTCGATGACCGACAGCACCGAGCGGGGGTCGGAACTGGCCAGGATGACACCGGCGGAAGCGATGGCGACGTCAGTGCCGGCACCGATGGCGATGCCGACATCGGCCTGCGCCAAGGCGGGGGCATCGTTGACTCCATCGCCGACCATGGCAACCCTTTTGCCCTCGTGTTGCAGGGCAGCAACTTTCGACGCCTTGTCTTCGGGGCGCACCCCCGCGAACACCCGGTCGATGCCCAGCTGGTGGCCGACACTATTGGCGACGGCTTCGGCGTCGCCGGTGATCATGACGACTTGCACGCCAAGCTTGTGAAGCGCATCGACGGCTTCGCGGGATTCGGGGCGGATCTCGTCGGCCAAGCGCAGGCCGCCGAGCACCTCTCCGTCGCGGATGACGTGCAGAATGATGGCGCCTTCGCCGCGCCACGCGGTGGCCGCGGGGACCTCCTGGGCGCCGACTTCTTCGAGAAGTCGGGGGCCGCCCACTCGGATTTCGTGCCCGTCGACCGTCGCAGTCACACCGACGGCAGGAGAGGACGAGAAGCCGCTGGCGCGCGGCACGGTTAATCCCCTATCCTCGGCGGCTTTCACGATGGCCCGCGCCAGGGGGTGTTCACTGTCGGTCTCGGCGGCGGCGGCGAGCGCGAGCACGGTGTCGCCGTCGTCGTCTCCGGTCGCCTCGACGGCGGTGACGGTGGGTTCGCCTTTCGTCAGGGTGCCGGTCTTGTCGAACAGCACGGCGTCGACAGTGCGCATACCTTCCAGGGCCAGCCGGTCTTTGATCAAGACGCCGCCTCTGGCGGCGCGTTCGGTGGCGATGGACACGACCAGTGGTATCGCCAGGCCCAGCGCATGAGGGCAGGCGATGACCAGCACGGTGATCGCTCTTACCACCGAGGCATCGGGGTTGCCGACGATTGTCCATGCCGCCGCGGTGATCGCGGCGGTGATCAGGGCGAACCAGAACAGCCAGCCGGCGGCCTTGTCAGCAAGGCGCTGGGCACGCGAGGACGAATTCTGTGCTTCGGTGACTAGGCGTTGGATGCCTGCTAGGGCGGTGTCGTCGCCGGTGGCGGTGATCTCGACCCGAAGCCCGGAATCGGTGGCGACGGTGCCGGCTGTGACGGGATCCCCGACGCCGCGGGTAACGGGCCGGGATTCGCCGGTCACCATGGACTCGTCCATGTCGGCGCGTCCGTCGACGATCTTGCCGTCGGCAGGGATGCTGCCGCCGGGTCGGACTACAACGACATCGCCGACGTGCAGGTCGGTCGGCGAGACGGTGACGGTGCGGTCGCCGTCGATCTTCTCGGCTTCGTCGGGAAGTAGTGCGGCCAGTGAGTCCAGCGCTGAGGTGGTCTGGGCCAGCGAGCGCATTTCTACCCAGTGGCCGAGCAGCATGATGACGATGAGAAGGGCGAGTTCCCACCAGAATTCCAGCTCGTGGTGGAGCAGGCCCAAGCTCGCGCCCCAGGACGCGAAAAAAGCGACGGTGATCGCCAGTCCGATCAGGAGCATCATTCCTGGTTTACGGGAACGGATCTCGTTCAGCGCACCGGTGAGGAACGGGCGGCCACCGACGACGTACATCACTGTCCCGAGCAGGGGCGCGATCCAGCGTGCGCCGGGGAAGTCAGGGACGTCGTAACCGAGCAGCATCGCGAACATGGTCGAGAACGCGACGACCGGTATGGCGATGATCAGGTTGATCCAGAAGAGCTTGCGGAATTGGGCCACGTGGTCACCGCCGTGGCCGCTATGGCCCGTGTGGCCGGTGTGATTGTCATGGCCGTGGTGTTCGCCGTGTGGGTGGGTGTCAGGGTGTGCGCTGGGGAATTGGTGGTGGGCGTGCCCGCCAGGGTGGGATGTTGCTACGCCATGATCATCGCGGTTTGTCATGTTCTTTCCTTGTGAGGCTTCGCGTTTCAGTCGACGCGCATTGATGATGTGGGTGTTAGGAACGCACCAAGCGGGCGATGGCTTCAGAGGCTTCTGTGAGTTTGGCGTCAGCGGCCGGTCCGCCGGTGGCGGCGGCGTCACGGACGCAGTGGCGAAGATGGTCGTCAAGCAGTGCCAGCGCGACACCTTGGAGGGCTTTGGTGAGCGCGTCTGTTTGGGTCAGGATGTCGATGCAGTACCGCTCCTCTTCGATCATTCTGCTGATGCCGCGGGCTTGGCCTTCGATGCGCTTCAATCGCTTGAGGTATTTGTCTTTATCGGTGATGTAGCCGTGGTGGGTGGTGCCTGTTGAGGGGCAGTGCCTGGTGTTGTCGGCGTGGGTCATGACGCTTTCCTTGTGCGTGGTGGTGACTAACTTCGGGTGCCCGGCGAGGAGTGCGCGACGAGGGTCGCGGTCATGCGACGGCGGCATACTTGTCGGGGTCGCGGTCAAAGCGTGGTCCGCATCCCTTGCAGCAGAACCAGTAACGCCGACCGCGATAGTCACGGAATAGTCCCGCCGCTTCGGCGACCGTCTTGTTCACCGGCGTGCCGGGCATCACGGGGCAGGTGGTCTCGTTCTGCGATCCGAGGTCAAGCAGGTTCCTCGCCGTAGGGTCGATGGGTGAGGTATCGATTTTGTCGGCTGCGCCGCTGCAGCAGCAGGCTGACGTGCGGTTCTGATTCTCGGACATTGGTTCTCCTCACAGGTGGCGGTGATTTAACTGGTGGTGTCGGCGGAAGTGGTTTTGAAGCGGCGCAGGCGCAGGCTGTTGCCCACCACGAAGACGCTGGAGAATGCCATTGCGGCTCCGGCCAGCATCGGATTGAGCATGCCCAGTGCTGCGACGGGGATCGCTGCGACGTTGTAGGCGAACGCCCAGAACAGGTTGGTTTTGATCGTCGACAGTGTTTCGCGGGACAACCTGATCGCGTCAACGGCGCTGCGCAGATCACCGCGCACCAGGGTGATGTCGGAGGCCTCGATGGCGACGTCGGTGCCGGTGCCCATCGCCAGACCGAGGTCGGCTTGGGCGAGGGCGGGCGCGTCGTTGACTCCGTCGCCGACCATGGCGACCGTCTTGCCTTCGGCTTGGAGGCCTGCGATGACGTCAACCTTGCCTTCGGGCATGACTTCGGCGATGACGTCGTCGATGCCGACTTCGGCGGCGATCTGTCGAGCGACGGCTTGGTTGTCGCCGGTGAGCAACACGGGGGTCAGCCCAATGTCACGCATCTGCGAGATTGCCTGTGCGCTCGTCGATTTCACGGTGTCAGCGATGACGAGTACACCGCGCGCCTGCCCGTCCCACCCGACCGCTACCACGGTCTTTCCCTGGGCTTGCGCGCGGGCCTTGGCGTGGGACAGATCCGGGCTGAGGTGTTGCGCCCAGTCGGACAGCAGTGATTCGCGCCCAACGATGACGGCGTGTCCATCCACGATGCCGTGGACGCCTTTACCTTCGACATTCGCGAAGTCCTCCGGAACGGGCAGGGCCTGGAGTTCCTCGGCCGCCGCGGCGGCGACGGCTTGGGCGATGGGGTGCTCGGAGGCGTTCTCCAGGGCGCCGGCCAGTCGAAGCAGCTCCGCGCGTTCGGTTTCCGGCGCTGTGATGACATCGACCAGCGTCATTTTGCCGGTGGTGACGGTTCCGGTCTTATCCAGCACCACGGTGTCAACCTTGCGGGTGGATTCGAGCACCTCGGGACCTTTGATCAGCACGCCGATTTGTGCGCCGCGACCGGTGCCCACCAGCAGGGCGGTGGGCGTGGCCAGCCCGAGGGCGCAGGGGCAGGCGATGACGAGGACCGCGACCGCTGCGGTGAACGCGGCGGCGACTGAGAATCCCGCGCCCAGCCAGGCGCCGAGGGTGATCACGGCGATAGCGATGACGATCGGTACGAAGACGCCGGAGATGCGATCGGCCAGGCGTTGCACTTCGGCCTTGCCGGTCTGGGCGCGTTCGACCAGCTGGGCCATCTGCGCGAGCTGGGTGTCCGAGCCGACGCGAGTGGCCTGCACCACCAGCCGACCGCCGGCGTTGACGGTGGCACCGACCACGGTGTCGCCGGCAGCGACTTCCACGGGTACCGCTTCGCCGGTCAGCATCGAGGCGTCGACAGCCGAGGAACCGGACACCACCACGCCGTCGGTGGCGATCTTCTCCCCCGGGCGCACGACGAACTCGTCGCCAACCACGAGTTCTTCGATGGCGATCTTGGTTTCCGTCCCGCCGCGCAGGACGGATACGTCTTTGGCGCCTAGGTCGAGCAGGGCTCGTAGTGCCGCTCCGGCCTGCCGTTTGGACCGCTTCTCGAAGTAGCGTCCGGCCAGGATGAACGTGGTTACGCCGGCGGCGACTTCGAGGTAGATGTTGGCGGCGCCATGCGACGGCGCCAGGGTGAACGCGAAGGGATGCTTCATACCCGGCGTGCCGGCACTGCCCAGAAACAGCGCATACAGCGACCACAGGAACGCCGACACGGTGCCCAGTGAAATGAGCGTATCCATGGTCGCGGTGCCGTGTCGCAGGTTGGCCCAGGCGGCCCGATGGAATGGCCATGCTGCCCACACGACGACGGGGGCAGCCAGCGTGAGCGACGCCCACTGCCAGTACGTGAACTGCAGCGCCG
Source organism: Mycolicibacterium moriokaense (assembly GCF_003347205.1). Classification (GTDB taxonomy): domain Bacteria; phylum Actinomycetota; class Actinomycetes; order Mycobacteriales; family Mycobacteriaceae; genus Mycobacterium; species Mycobacterium moriokaense_B. Next base: position 133,903 of record NZ_QQBJ01000001.1, on the reverse strand, counting down.
GGATCATCGCCATCGCGACGACCGGCACCGTCAGGACGGCCGAGGCCCTCAGGCGGTGCCGCAGCGACGCCAGTTCGGGGTCGGCGGTGTCCACGGCGTGCGGGGTGTCACCGGATGCGTCGGAGGGCATCGGCGTGCGCGGTGTCGGGAGCGCGGCGGTGTAGCCCGTCTTCTCCACCTCGGCGATCAGCAGCGCCGGATCGTATCCGTCAGGCACCGTGACGGTGGCCTTTTCCGTCGCGTAATTGACTGTCGCGGCCACGCCGTCGAGCTTGTTGAGCTTGCGCTCGATGCGGTTGGCGCAGGAGGCGCAGGTCATTCCCCCGATGCGGAGTTCCACACTCGGGCCAGACACCGGTGTCGATGTCGTCATGAAGCCACTGCCTTTCAGTTTCTGATTCGGACGGGATAGCTCAGTGCCCGCCGGCATGGCCGGCGTCACGCGACGGCTCTGGCGCGGGCTCGTTGGTGCCACCGGGTGCGGCGTCGACGACGAAGCTGGCGGTGTGCACGGTGTCCTGGACTTTGAAGTCGAGGTAGAGCAGGTAGCGCCCGGCGGTGGGTGCGGTCGCCGCGAACGACACCGCAGGCCCACCGGTGCCGCCCGGTACCGGCTCGGCCCCCTCAGGGTGCACATGTAGATACGCCAGGTCTCCCTCACGCAAGGCGACGAGATGGCCGTAAGCCCCCAGGTAGGGCTGCAAGGTCATCACCGGCCGGCCGTCGCGCGTGACTGTCGCGGTGAGTTGGTGGGAGACGCCCGCGGTGAGGGCACCGTCCAGTTTCACGGTGTATCCGGCGATTTCATCCACGGTGCGTGTGGCACTCGCCACCGCCGGGACGAACGCGCCGGCCACCTGCACGGTTCGGGTGAGCGTGAGTTTGGCGCTGCCCGCCCCTGCGGGTTGGAAGTCGGCGAACACGCGGTAGGTGCCGGCGGCATTCCACGTCCACGGCGTTGACCACGTGCCGGTAGCCGCGTCCAGCCTTGGGTGTACATGGGCGAAGTGCTGGCCGTCGGAACGGACCACGATGAGGTGCAGTTGCTTGTCGTGCACGGTCGCGTAGTCCAGCAGCGGCGTGCCGCCCGGGTCGACGATGGTGAAGCTCATCGTTCCCCGATCGTTGGGTGCGCTGGGGGCCCCGCACCGGGCTCAGGACGTATCCGTCTTCGGCCAACGACAACCCCGGCGGGTCGGCGAAGGGAACGACTGGCGACGCCTGCTCGGTGGGCGGCGCGCTGTGATCCGCTGCAGCATCGGAAGTTTGGGTTCTGGGAAGATGTCGCCGCGGTATCAGGGACGACCGCTGCGGCGGTGACGTATGCAGCCGTGAACGCCCCTGCCAGTCCGGCGCCAAACGCTGTCAATCGTCCCGCGGCGTTCATGCGACACGCACCGCCGAGTAGCCGGCCTCGTCGACGGCGTTGAGGATCTGCGCGTCGTCGACGGGACGGCTCGACGTCACGATCAGCGTGCCGGTTTTGGCGCTAACTTCGACGTCTTCAACTCCGGCGACCTCGCTGACCTCTTCGCGCACCGAGAGCTCGCAATGTCCGCAAGTCATTCCTGTGACGGCGTACGTGCTCGTGCTCATCACCGATCTCCTATCCTCGACGGGTGTAGATACCCCTACCGGGTATACGTAAGAGAGCATATACCCCTTGGGGGTATGCTTCAAGGGTTACTTTCCGGGGTCGTTGGTGTGGTGTCGACGCGCGTAGCGCTATCCCGGAACGACGGGAGGGATCAGTTGGTGGTGCGCGCGTTACACGTCGGAGATGATGGCTGGCCCCTCATGGGGGAGGTCGTCGGGCGCGGCGAACTGATCATCATGCTTCATGGTGGGGGTCCGGATCACTACAGCATGCGACCGCTTGCTGACCGGCTCGCTAGCCGGTATCGCGTTGCGTTGCCTGACATTCGAGGGTACGGAGCATCGCGTTGTCCCGACCCGACGTTGCACCGATGGGATCAGTACGTCAGCGACGTCATTGCGATCATTAACGCGCTCGATGACACCTGCGCCCACCTTGTCGGCGCCGGACTGGGCGGCACCATCGTTTTGCGGACGTGCCTCCAGCACCCCCGTATCGCCCGGTCGGCGGTGGTCATCAGTGCTGAAGCGATAGAGGACGATGCGGACAAAGCCGCAGACACCGATCTGATGGATCGTTTCGCCGAGCGTGCCCGTTCCCGCGGTCTGCAGGCCGCCTGGGAATTGTTCATTCCTGATCTTCAGCCGCTGATCGCCAACCTGGTCGCTGAGGCTATTCCGCGCGCTGACGCCCACAGTGCGGCGGCCGCGGCGTCAATCGGTCATGACCGCGCCTTTGCAACGGTCGAGGACCTCCGGCGCATCGACACTGCGACGCTCGTCATCGCCGGCGACGACATCCGTCACCCCGAGTGCTTGGCACACAGCCTCGCCGATGTCCTTCCACGTGGGGTCCTCGCCGAAGTTTCGATGTCCCGCCAATTCGTCGACGCTGAGGACATGGCACACGCTTTCGGCCCGGCGATCGAGAACTTCCTTCGTAGAACATCAAACCGGGACCCTCGGCTCCATAAAGACTAGGCACGAAGGACGGCGGCAGCAGTGAGGGGCCTGACGCTCCGGCGGCAAGCCGCTCGGGGGCAGCCTGTCGCGGTGCTGTCAGCCGCAGCAGGACTTTCCCTCGCTGGCCTTGCCTGAGCGGCGCCCACTAGTGACACGACCCACCGCGCACAAAGCGATGCATTTGGCGATCGACCGTGCGGTCTGGCTTTGGACGAGCTGCCGAAATCTTTCTTGTACGGTCACCAGCGATACGCCTTCCAGTCGTCGGGCTACCCGCCCCGGGTGATACAACGAAGGTACCCCTGAGGGGTATACGGTACAAGGGCGCCCGAGCTAGGCGCGGCGGTGGGTGACTGGCCAATGGCGCATATCCTGCATTACCCGTGGCGGCGGATGGCTGGCCACGCCTGATTCGATGTTCCCCGTTGCTGGCGCCGCGGTAAGTTGATTAATGGAAGGCCGTAGCATCGATTCGTGGCGATGATGCGGGATGGCGGTGGTATCACCGGTGAACCGCACTGGGGCGGGACGGCACTGCTGCGACCTGGGGTGTTGGCGTTCACCGGATCGATTGGCAACACCGACCTACACGCCCACCATGCCGTCCAGATTGTCACCGCAACAACACCTTTCACGATGCGTGACGAGCACGGCAACCAGCATCGCGGCACCAAGGTGGTCGTGCCCGCCGATGCGCCACACCGGGTCGAAGTCGGCGCGCCGGAGGGCACCGTGGTGTTCTTGGAACCGGAGTCTGCCCCAGGGCGCTCGGCGCACTTGCGCGCGCTTCGGTCCGGCTGGACTGTTGCTCCGGTGTTGACGTTCACCCGCCGACGTCCGTTGGCCGTCGTGGTCGACGAGCTGATCGAACACCTCGCACCCGCCATGGCAGCTGATGAAACAATGACGCGCCATCGCGCCGTCGACGAGGCGTTGCGGGTGCTCCCCGACCTTGTGGCCGCAGGCCCAGTCAGAGGTACCGAACTCGCGGCCCAGGTCGGTGTGTCTGCGAGCCGATTGACCCATCTGTTCACCGAACAGGTCGGCATTCCGCTGCGCCGCTACGTGCTGTGGCTACGGCTGCGGCTCGCCATCATTTGCGCGCACGCCGGCGATGACCTGACCGGCGCCGCACATAATGCGGGGTTTTCCGACAGCGCCCATTTGACCCGTACCACGCGGGAGATGTTCGGGCTGGCGCCCTAGGCGTTGAGCCGGCACGTGTCCTGGGACCTCGACACCGCCGTGTAGCCGGATCATTCAAGCTCTGCCACGCCAGTAGCCGCGACGATCAGGTGGTGAGCACGAAGTCCCCACCATTGACGGCGGTCACCGCGGCACAGGCGGTGGCCCGATACGGCTACGTGCCGGTCATGCTGCTCGGCCTCAACGGCGCCGGTGTGGCGTTAACCGCCGCCGGCGCCCCGAAATACTGGCTGCTGGCCGTGATGGCCGTCGCGATCGCCACCGCGTTGCTGGTCGAACGTGTCATTCCGTATGACCCCGAATGGAATCATGATCAGGCAGACAGCAGGCGCGACCGCATCCACGTCGCAGTCAACGAGACGCTGATCCTGGCCAGCGTGGCTGCCATTCCACTACTGGCGGCGGTCGTCCCGGCCCCGCAGCTGTGGCCGCGCACCTGGGCATTGCCGCTGCAGGTCCTCGCCGCGATCATGATCGCCGACCTCGGCATCACCGTGGTCCATGTGGCCAGCCACAAGATCGGCGTGTTGTGGCGTTTCCACGCCGTGCACCACAGCATCACCCGCTTCTACGGCCTCAACGGCCTGATGAAACACCCGCTGCACCAAACCGAACCGTTGAGATGGCCGCTGGTGTGGCACCGCTCATCCTGATCGGTCTGCCCGTCAACGTCGCCTCCCTACTCGCCCTCGCGGTGGCGATCCAGCTGCTGCTGCAGCACTCCAACGCCGACTACCGCGTGGGCCCCGCCAAGCACGTCTTGGCTCTCAACGAAGGCCATCGCTTCCATCACCTCAAGTGGGCCGGCATCGGCGACGTCAACTTCGGGCTGTTCACCCTGGTCTGGGACCACCTGATGCGCACCTACTCCTATAACCCCACCCGCCGATTCGACTCCACCCAGCTCGGCATGGCCGCACACCCCGACTACCCCACCGCGTACGGGCGGCAGCTGATACACCCCTTCACCCCCGCCGGAGGGTGCAGCCCCAAGTCCACCACCGCGACGAAGGACCACACCGCGACGAGACCAACACTGGAGCAGGGCTGAGAGGGACCAGCGTCTAGCGCTCCCGGAACCGTGATTGCCTCAAGCGTTCCCGATCAGCCCAAAACGCGTACTAGACCCATAGCCTTCTACGTGGCCCATTTCGCGCCACGGTCCGACGATCGACGAACAAACGATCGGCAGCCCGTTCGGCGCCTGCCAGAGCTAGCCGGATGCCATGTCGGGCAGACCAGAGCGCAAGTCTGCGTCTTTACTGAATCTTCATCGAAGGACTAAGAAAGCCAAATGACGCATCAGCACACTTGAACCATATCCGTGAACGGTGCACCGCCGCCCGCGAACGGCCGTCGCGGCGCACGCAGTGCCCGCTCATCAGCGATGTCAACATTCGGATACGGAGACCACACTGATGCCGCAGGCGACTTGCCTCACACCGTTTCGCAGGACGGCGCAGTGGCTGCGGACGGCCGTCCTGGCGATGGCGGTGCTGCTGATCGCGGCCGCGTGCAGCTCGTCGCCGGCCGCCGCGCCCCAGCCCGAGGTCATCACTGATAAAGGCACCCCGTTCGCCGACCTGCTAGTGCCCAAATTGCAGGCGTCGGTGACCGACGGAGCGATCGGTGTCGCGGTGGACTCCCCTGTTACCGTGTCCGCCGGTGACGGCGTTCTCGGCCAAGTCTCGTTGACCAACGAAGCCGGCGAACTCGTCGACGGACAGCTCAGCCCCGATGGCGTGTCCTGGTCGTCTGCCGAGCCGCTGGGCTACAACAAGCAGTACACCCTTCATGCCCAAGCCCTTGGACTGGGCGGCGCGACCACTACGACAGCGACCTTCGAAACCCACTCGCCCGACAACTTAACGATGCCCTACGTCCTGCCCAACGACGGCGAGACGGTTGGCGTGGGCCAACCCATCGCGATCCGCTTCGATGAAAACATCACCGACCGGATTGCGGCGCAGCAAGCGATCAACGTGACCACCAACCCCCCGGTCGAGGGAGCCTTCTACTGGCTCAATAATCGCGAAGTACGTTGGCGCCCAGCCGAATACTGGAAACCGGGAACAAAAGTAGAGGTGGCGGTCAACGCCTACGGCGTCAATTTCGGTGACGGGCTGTTCGGTCAGGATGACGTCACTACCCGGTTCACCATCGGTGACGAGGTCATCGCCACCGCCGATGATGCCACCAAAACGATGACTGTGCGGCGCAATGGTCAGATCGTCAAGACCATGCCCATCTCCATGGGTAAAGCCAAGACCCCGACCGATAACGGCGCCTACATCATTGGAGATCGTTACTCGTTTCTGGTGATGGATTCGTCCACCTACGGAGTCCCGGTCAACTCTCCTGACGGATACCGCACCGAGGTGGAGTGGGCGACCCAGATGTCCTACAGCGGGATCTACGTGCACTCTGCACCGTGGTCGGTGGGCAGCCAAGGCATCGCCAATGTCAGCCACGGATGCCTCAACGTCAATCCGGCCAACGCGCGTTGGTTCTACGACAACACCCGACGCGGCGACATCGTTGAGGTCATCAACACCACCGGCCCCACGCTGTCGGGGACAGACGGTTTAGGTGACTGGAACATCCCTTGGGATCAGTGGAAAGCCGGCAACGCCAACCTCTGAAACTCAGATCAGAAGCGGAGACTCACAACCGCCGCCTCCCAGTCACCTCGTGGCACCAGTTACGCGTGTCGACAGGACGTTTCGCATTTACCGAACCGGGTTGCGAACTGCCGAGCGTCACCCGAGCATCGCGCGCCGTGGGGCCCACGCAGCACAGGTAGCGCAGCCCTTTCCGCTACGACACCTTTGGTTTGCCGTCCTCAAATAAAGGCGTTTTCACGTGTCCGGACCACCGATTATTTCGTAGTCCCGGCATCGACGATCGACACTTTCAAGCACCCATTCGCAAAAACCATTAGCAATTTCAGCCGCCGAAATTCCAGCATTGTAATTCTGTTGCTGGTGTTACTAATGAGGCATATGTGAGTTAGGCTGATCTACGTATTCGCTACGTACATCGTTGCTGCACAGTACGGAACGCTCTGTTTCGCCTTTTTTGGCGAAACCAATCACCGGCGCTCCGACAGCCGAAAGAAAGAACGCCATATGGAACCGATGGCCCGATGCGCCCGCCCGGAGGAAGGCCGCGTATCTGCGTCCGGCTTTCGCCTGACTGGGGTGATCGTTGCCGTCGTCGCGACGGTACTTTTGGCGTGCACGCCAGCAGCCTCCGCCGAGCCGACAGGCGGTCCGTGGGATCCACTCCTGCCCAAGATCCCGAGTGCGGGAGCGCCCGGCGATCCGGTTGCCATCGCCAACGCGTCCTTGCAGGCGACGGCCGTTGCCACCCAGACTGCGATGGATTTGGGGCGTAGCTTCCTGGGCAGTCTCGGACTCGTCAGTCCCGCGGCAAGCCCCCAAACGAGCGTCCGCGGTAACCGTCTCTACGGTGCCCAGGCGATCGAATACGTTATCCGCAGGGCAGGAACGCAGATCGGCGTTCCCTACTCCTGGGGAGGGGGCAGCCTCACCGGCCCTAGTCGCGGTGTCGACCAAGGCGCAGGCACCGTCGGTTTCGACTGCTCAGGACTGACACGATTCGCCTTCGCCGGCGTCGGAGTACTGTTGCCGCGATGGTCCGGCGACCAGTACAACGCTGGCCGCAAGGTACCTCCCGCGCAAGCTAAACGCGGTGACCTCCTGTTCTGGGGGCCCGGCGGAAGCCAACACGAAGCGATCTACCTCGGCGGCGGAAAAATGATCGAGGCGCAACAAACCGGCGTTCCCATCAAGATTTCACCGGTGCGTACCGCCGGGATGACACCCTACGTCATACGGATTATCGAGACCTGACCCCGAACGCTTCCGCCAACAGCTTCCTCCCACCAAAAGCCTTGTCCGCACCGGGTAACGGTTCAGCCGGCCAGACAGTAGCCGATACCGCGGACCGTCCGGACATAGCGCGGACAAGACGGGGCGTCACCGAGCTTGCGACGTAGATTGCCGATGTGCACGCCCAGTGCCGACCGCCCGCCGGGCTGCGTCGCCCCCCAAAGGACTTCCTGAAGTCGTCGGCACGTCACGGGCTCCCCTGGATCATCGGACAAAACCCGAAGGATCGCGAACTCCGTTCGAGTCAGCGATATGACGTTGCCGCGCTGATAGACCCGCCGGACCCCCACGTCGATCACCAGATCGTCGACGTGGCGTCGCTGGGCGCCGCCGTCCTCGCTGCGTTGGTGAGAATGCCTGAGTGTCTGCCGTATTCGCGTGTTGAGTATGTCGCGGGAGCCGATGGGAACCACTCCGACGCGCGATATCAGTGGCGCCATCTCTGTGTCGGCGAGCGCGACGACGCCGCAATGGGCGGCCTGGCGAACACGGTCAAGGACGACGGCGCCGTGCGCGGATGATCCCAGGCACACCACCACCACGTCGGGGTCATCGTCGCGCACCGCGGTGAGCGCTGCAGCATCTGAGCGTGCGACGTCGACGGCGAACTCTTCGGCGCGCAGGGTGCCGGCCAACATGTCGGCGTAGATACGCCGAGGTTCAACCAGCAGAACGCGAATGCGCCCAGCAGCTATCGCCGGAGAGGCAACGCTGCCCGAAGCGGGGTGCGGCTCGATGGTCGTGGCAGTCTCCTTGCCAGCGTGGGCCATTCACGGCCTGAAGGTGTCCGCGCGGATGCTGGAACCAGCATATCGCCATCTACGTAGCTACTACGTAGATGGCGATATGGGGTGTCGGGCATGTTCGCGTCTTCGGGTGTTCAGCGGGGGGTTTGCGCGCCAGAGGATGTCAGCTGTTCGGGTTGAAGTCGGCCCCGTCGGTCCAGCCGGAACAAGGCCGCTGCGGAGGCCAGCCCGATTGCCGACAGCAGAACCCACAGCAGCCAGGGTTGCCCGAGATCTCGGGCGGCCTGCATCAGCGAGCCGGTGGCCAGATTGCCAACAAGAATGCCGACTCCGACGATGGTGTTGTAGAAGCCGTAGTGCGTTCCGATGAGACGGTTGTTGGCCAATGAGACGACGGTGTCCATCTCGAACGGGAAGACGGCCGCCGACCCGACCGCCAGCACCGCCGTGGCGACGAGTAGCGCGGTCGCGGCGGCGACTCTGCCTGCCCTGGTGTCATCGGGCAGCACGATCAGCGGCAAAAACGACGCCGCGAGGATCAGCATGCCGATCACCAGGGAGCGGCCGGCGCCCCAGCGGTGGGCGAACCATCGTGTGATCCGCATCTGGCCGAGGACAGCAACCAGACCCGAGACCACGAAGATCATGGCGGTGACAACGGAATCGTTGCGCGGAAACAGGTCTCGCGCCTGAAGCGGCAATGCCAGATAGACCTGGAATGACAAAACATACGACCCGATCATGGCCGCCGCGAAGAGCAGAAAGGAGCGGTTGGCCGCTACTGTTCGCCAGTCCTGCAGCACCGATGTCTTCTCATCAGGTGTCCCCGCGGCGCGGTGGGGCAATGCTAAGAGTTGGGCCACGGTCAGCGCTGCGAACACGACCGCTGCGGCGGCAGCTGTCATTCGGAAATCGACGAACATCAAGGCCAGCCCGACAAGGGGTCCGGCCAGAATGCCCGCCTGATAGAACACGTTGAACACCGCGAAGGCTTCCACGCGCCGTGGGCCCGCGTCGGCCGCCAGATAGGCGCGCACCGCAGGATTGAACAGGGCGCCGGCGAAGCCGGTTGCGGCCGAGGCGATCAGAACCGCCGGCAGCGATTCAGCGAAGACGAGCAGGCCGAATCCTGCTGTCCGGAGGACACATCCGCAGACGATGAGCGGTTTGTAGCCCAGCCGGTCTGCCAGAGTGCCGCCGATGAGAAACATGCCTTGCTGGGAGAAGTTACGTACACCCAGCACCAGGCCGATGGCCCACGCGGCCAGCCCCAACGGGCCGGCGAGGTAGCCGGCCAGGTAAGGCATGAGCATGTAAAAGCCCAGGTTGATGCCGAATTGGTTGATCATCAGCATCCGGCTGGGCCAACCAAAGCTGCGGAAGGCTGACAGCAGGGTCATCGTGACTGCACCTCGGTGGGGTCGACAACGGTGGTGCATCGCGTCCACGCCGTAGCTGTCTGGGTCATCGGGTCCTCAATGGTGGCGGGATGCCTCGGGGGCGCTGCGTCGAGCAGGCCGTGGGCGCGGCAGTAGTCGTCGTTGTAGATGGTGTCGAAGTAGCGTTGCGGGCCGTCCGGGAAGATCGCTGCGACAGTGGCTCCGGCAGGGCTATTGCGTGCGACCCAGCCTGCAACTAGGGCGACCGCACCGACGCTCCAGCCGCCACTGGCGTAGTGGGTGGCCGCCAGGGTGCGGCATGCCCACACCGACTCCGCGGGGGCAACCCAATGCACTTCGTTGAACGCTTGGTAGTCGACGTTGCCGGGATAGATGCTCGATCCCAGGCCTCGCATGAGCCGAGAAGCCGCGGGCTGGCCGAAGATCGTCGAGCCCACCGTGTCGACGCCGATCAGCCGCAGCTGCGGGTTAAATTCTCGGAGGACGCGTGCGACGCCGGCCGAGTGGCCTCCGGTGCCCACCGAGCACACCAGGACATCAACGGCGCCGAGTTGTTCGTTCAGTTCCAACGCGAGCCCGCGGTAGGCCTCGACGTTATCGGGGTTGCTGTATTGATCGGGATGCCACGCGCGCGGGTCGGTGGCCAAGATCTTCTGCACGCGGTCACGGCGAGCCTGCTGCCAGCCTCCCTGTGGGTGCGGTTCAGTGACCAATTCGATGTCGGCGCCGAATGCGGCGAGCATATTCTGAATGATCGGCTCCATCCCGGGGTCGGTGACCAAGGTGACGGGGTGCCCGTAGACCGTTCCGGCTAGTGCGAGACCCAATCCCAGCGTCCCGCTGGTGGATTCAACGATGCGGGCGCCGGGGGTAAGTGCCCCGCGGGAGCGGACTATGTGTAGCGCGGGTCGGTCTTTCATTCCTCCCGGGTTGAAGCCTTCGAGTTTGGCCCAAAAGCCCCGCTCTTCTGACGTGAACGGTGCGCCGATTCTCAAGACAGGGGTCTGGCCGACCATGGTGGCCGGCCGCTCGTTGCGGCCGCGTTGTGGCTGTGCCGATCGGGTGTGGGAAGTGCGTGCATGGCGGATTGGCAGGGCAGGATTCATCGATGAATGTCGCTTCTGTGAGGCCGCGACGAAGCACGGCGACTGACGGCAGGTAGCGGTCACCGGCCACCGTCGAAGACGACGGGGCCTGACGCTAGCCGATCAGCGGCGCGCGATACACAGGTGGGCGAGCACGTCGCGGCCGGTGCGCAGGGAGCGGGCGTTCCGTGGTGGACCGCGGATAGGCGCCTTCGCCGCCTGGCACCACAGCAGCGGAAGTACAGCCACGACGAGGCCCAACGCGAGCGCGATCAGGGAGACCGTTCCCCGCGGCAGGATCGCTTCGGCCAGGGTGTCGGGCGTGCACTCGGCGTCGGGTTGGGAGAGGTGGGGGTGGTCGAGCTCGACAGACATCGGCGCGCCGACCGCACTGGCGGCCAGGGTGTGCGGTCCGTGCGTAGGTGCCGCATTCACGCCGGGCAGTGCCCACTCGGCTCCGACGATGACGGTCCAGAACGCGATCAACGCCGCGACGATGGCGCGGCGGCGTTGCCCAGAGTTCGCGTCGAAGTACTTCACGATGTTGCCGACTGTAGCAGCGGATCGGCGATTTCAGGCTCGGCCCCCTAGCCGATGCCGGGTTGTGATCAGACAGCGACCGCCGTTGCGCCGAGCCATCCGGCCGTTCCGTCGCACGATCGACTTCGCCCGATGCCCTTGCGAAAACGCCCTTTTGGAGGTTCCGCGAAGGAGATACAACAGATCGTTGCGCTGCTTGTACCGCAGATCATCTACGGTTTTACTACGTAGATAATTTGCTCTCTATCGGCCCGCGCGCCAAGCGGTGTTTCCTTTGCTGGCGGCCTACGCGCATTGGCTCCACCTGCGGAACGTGCGGCGGGCGTTGAGGCGCTAGTGGTGGCAGAGCACCTGGATGAGGGCGGGTGTGGCGAGCATGGCGGTGATCGCGGCTGCCAGGCAGATGCGGTGGCGCCATCGCACGTGCCGGCGTGTGGGGGTGAGCAGGCGCTGCGCTCGCGCGATGACCGCTGTTCCCGCCGCGGCGAGGCCTTCCCGTGCAGGCGGGTGTTCTCCGGCCAGAGCAGATAATCCAGCCAACAGCGGATGCGTGCCGACGCGGCGCACGGCGGTGTCGTCAGCGCACATCTCCAGCAGTTCACCCACACGATGAGGGGCCGTCGCGAAAAGCGGAAGCCGCGGCAGTGTGCCCCCCAAAGCGCGGAGCGCCATGAGGATGTGGTGGTGGCGCCCGGAGATGTGCGCGTTTTCATGCGCCAGAACCGCTTTGAGCTGTGATCGGTTCAACGACTTCATCGCCGCGGAGGTGACGATGATGGCGTTCGGGCGTCCGACCACGCAGTAGGCAGCAGGCCGGTCGGCCTCCACGACCACCACATTGGGATGGTCGGTGGGTCGGCCGACGATCCGCGCGGCACGCGCGTGCTCGTGACTTCGCGCCCGCAGCCGCGACAAGCAGCGACCGATCCGCATTACGACGAACCCTGATGTCAGGGTTCCTACCGCGATGAGAACAACGGAACCGATTCGTCCGGCCATGGGGGTGTGCTCGGAGAAGCCAAACAGCTCCAGGCACAGCGTCACGACCGCGCCCGTACGAATACTGTCCGTCGTTGCGCCGATGACCATGATCAGCGCGACGAGCCACGCCGTCAGCGTCGCGGCGACGGTGGCCAGCCAGGCGGCCACTCCCATATGGGGGCTGATGCCGTGACGGGTCATCCGCCTCAGGACCGGTGGCGCCCACCAGGCCAGCGCGCTGCCGTAGAGGAGCAGCCACAGCGCGGCGGTCATCACCGACGCCCCTTGCGCAGAGCCGCCTTCAATTGAGCGGACTGCTCGGCGTTCATCTGCTCAACAAAGAACGCCAGCACCGCATCTGTATCCCCGCCGGCGTCGAACGCGGCCTTCATCAAACGCGCGGAACGCTCCTCGCGGCTCATGGACGCCTGATACACGTACGCTTTCCCATCGCGCTGACGTTGCAACCAGCGCTTGCGGTACAGGTTGTCCATCGTCGACATCACGGTGGTGTAAGCGATCTGCCGCCGTTGAGAGATCTCGTCGAAAACCTCACGCACCGTGACAGGCTCGGCGTAATCCCACACGCAATCCATGACCACCGCTTCGAGGTCGCCGAATCCTCGCTGTTCCATTTGCGCCTCTCCCGCTCTCCGCGACGAGCTGGCCTCCTCGCGCCCCGAGCTCTTCAGCCCCCAATGTAGCCGCCGAGCTGGGAAAAGCCTCGATACGCCTCACCTCGACCGCATAGGGCCAGCATCTGCACTACCGGCCGCGGCGCGTGAAACTGGCGCCCGTGACGCACAGTCGTAACCGACCTGAGACTGTGACAGACGTTCCTCCTGATACCAAAGTGATGTACGTTCCGTCTACGTACTATCGTGCTACGTACTTAGCTCGGTAGTAGGAGCGCCGCGGGTGCCGTTCGGCTTCGATGCGCGGCTCGACAACGCTCACCCCAGCTGAGGAGATTCGATGCGGCGCCTCACTTCTTTTCTGAGTCTCTTCGCATTAATGCCGGCACTGGTGCTCAGCGCCCCGGGTACCGCTGTTGCCGGGCATGACGGCAGCCCCGACCGCGACGACGTTCCCTCATTGGTTGCGGCGGTCGCCGAAGCGAACCAGCGGATGGCCGACGTCGGTAGCGACATCCAGATCAAGCAAGAGGGCGTCAACCGTGCCCTGGTCGAAATCGCGGCCGCTCGCGACACCCTCGCGCAGGCCCGACGCGACGTTGTTGCCAGCGACCAAGCCCTTACCGCCAGTCAACACGCGATCGAGGCCGCACAACAGCGTTTTGACCGCTTCGCCGCGTCGACCTATATGAACGGGCCGTCGGGTGCGTTGCCGCTGGCGCAAAGTCCCGAGGAGATCCTGGCCGGGGCCTCGACCCAGCAGACCCTCACCATCAGCTTCCAGCGGGTCCACGACGACCTCTTGCGTCGGCAGACCGATCAGGCCAACAAGCTTTCTGCTGCGACGGCAGCGCGGGCGCGCGCCGAGAGCGCCGCCGCAGACGCCCAACGCCGGCAAGACGACGCGGTAGCCGCACTCCGGGACGCCCAGCAGACGTTTACCGCACAGCGACGCGAGGTCGAACGGCTCGCTACCGAACGCGACTCCGCTCAAGCTCGACTGGAAGCTGCCCGACCGGTGGCGGCGACAGCCGCCGCGCCCAGTGCGGCGCAACCCGGCACTGTTCCGGTATCCGGCGCTCCCTGGGACCGCGGCACCACGTCGCCGGGGGGCGCCACCAAGGGGGGCCTGTGGGACACCACGCTGCCGATGGTGCCCAGCGCTAACGTGGCCGGCGACCCGGTGGCCATCATCAATGCCGTCCTCAAGATCATGGCGACCTCGGCGCAGCTGACGGCCGACATGGGCCGCAAGTTCCTCACCAAACTCGGCATTCTGTCTCCAGTCACCGCCGCCGCAGATCCCGGCATCACCAACGGACGCATCCCCCGCCTCTACGGCCGCCAGGCCTCAGAGTTCGTGATTCGCCGCGCCATGTCACAACTGGGCGTGCCTTACTCCTGGGGCGGCGGCAACGCCAACGGCCCGTCACGAGGCATCGACCAGGGCGCCAACACCGTGGGTTTCGACTGTTCGGGCCTGATGCTGTATGCCTTCGCCGGCGTCGGCATCAAACTCGACCACTACTCCGGGTCGCAATACAACGCAGGCCGCAAGATCCCCTCGTCACAGATGCGACGCGGTGACCTCATCTTTTACGGCCCCAACGCCAGCCAGCACGAAGCGATGTATCTGGGCGACGGCATGATGATCGAAGCCCCCTACACCGGGTCGGTCGTCAAGATCTCGCCCGTGCGCACCTCCGGCATGACGCCCTACGTCACCCGCTTGATCGAATATTGACGTCGCCGCGATGCCGCGCAGGTGGACCGGTCAGTGCGCCGCGGTGCGGCCGCTGCGAATCGGCCTCCTCGGGCACGTCAGGCCGCCCCGAACGACGCGGCCAGCGAGAGGCGTTAAATAGCGCCGTCGCGCCGGCGATCGCAGCCGCCCACAGCGCCACGACCACGGCACACAGGATCAGCCACGCTTGCCACCCGAGACTGTTCGGGCACACGTCCATCAGCCAACGCATGTCAGGCCCTCCTCCGCAGTGAGCCTCACCCCACCGCAGGAGGAAAACGGTATGAGTCGTGTGAAGATCTGCTGAAGATCGAGCCGCCCGGTCAGCCATACCTGGTTACGGACGCACCAGCAGGCACCATATGGGACATGCAGCACCACCACCTGGGCGCGTCTGAGAGCGCGAAGGGATACCGCGCGCTGGTCGTCGACGACGAACTCCCCCTGGCCGAAGTGGTGGCCAGCTATCTCGAACGCGAGCAGTTCGAAGCCGTCGTCGCCGGCAACGGTGTCGACGCAATCGCCGTCGCACGCGACCTGGATCCCGATGTCGTCATCCTTGACCTCGGCCTACCCGGCATCGACGGACTCGAGGTCTGCCGGCAATTGCGGACCTTCTCCGACGCCTACGTCGTCATGCTCACCGCCCGTGACACCGAACTGGATACCGTGCTCGGCCTCACCGTCGGCGCCGACGACTACATCACCAAACCCTTCAGTCCCCGCGAGCTGGTCGCGCGCATCCGCGCCATGCTGCGGCGACCCCGCATCCTGCAAACAGCCGCCGCACCCGCCGAACGAGAGACAGCCCCGCCGCGCCGCTTCGGCGCACTGAGCATCGACGTCGCCGCCCGTGAGGTACATATCGACGACGAACTAATCCTGTTGACCCGCACCGAATTCGACATTCTCGAAGCCCTGTCCGCGCGGCCAGGAATCGTGCTGAGCCGCCGACAACTTCTCGAAATAATCCGCGACGAACCCTGGGTCGGCAACGAACACCTCGTCGACGTCCACATCGGACACTTACGACGCAAACTCGGCGACGACGCCGCACGCCCCCGCTACATCGCCACGGTTCGAGGTGTCGGATACCGGATGGGAACCGGACAGTGACTCCCCCACCTACGTCGACCCCTCGCCGGCGTCGACGGCCGGGCCGTCCCGGTATCGGCCTGCGACTCCTGGCGGCCCAAGCCATCGTGCTGGCGGCCGGAGCGGCGACGACCGCGGTGGTCGCTGCCGTGGTCGGCCCACCGCTGTTCCGCGAACACCTCCACCGTGCCGGTGTCCCGATGGACTCCCTGGAAGAAGTCCACGCCGAAGAGGCCTACGGCTACGCAACGGTGATCTCCATCGGAGGCGCTTTAGCGGTGTCAGCACTGGCCGCCCTCGCGGTCAGCTTCTACGTCAGTCGACGCCTCCAACGGTCCATCACCGAAGTCGCCGCCGCGGCCACCGATGTCGCTGAAGGGAACTACGACATCCGCGTGTCACCGCCGCGCCTCGGCGATGACTTCGACGCCCTCGCAACCGCATTCAACCAAATGGCCTCCCGGCTTCAAGCCGTCGATTCGACACGCCAGCAACTGTTCGGAGACCTCGCGCACGAGATCCGCACACCCGTGGCAGTACTCGAGGCCTACATCGAGGCACTCGAAGACGGCGTGCGCTCCTTGACACCCCAGACAGCAGCCATGCTGCGCGACCAGACCCGTCGGCTGGTGCGATTCTCCGATGACGTCGCCGCGCTGGCGAAGGCCGAGGAAAGTGCGGTGTCTATGTCATACGCCTCCCTCGACGTGGACCGCCTAACCCGCCAGTGCGTCGCAGCAGCACAAGAACGGTATGACGCCAAGGGGGTCGGACTGCACGTACACCTCCCGCAACCGCTACCGCCGCTTTGGGCCGACGAACAACGACTGTCTCAAGTGTTGGGAAACCTGCTGGAGAATGCGCTACGGCACACACCGCCCGGCGGGTCGGTACACCTTCACTGTCTTCGTGACGGCGACCAGGTAAAAATCGCTGTCGCTGACACCGGAGAAGGGATAGCCGCTGAGCACGTCACCCGAGTGTTCGAACGGTTCTACCGGGCAGACACCGCCCGCGACCGCGAGCATGGCGGCGCCGGTATCGGGCTCGCCATCGCCAAAGCGCTCATCGAAGCGCACGGCGGATCGATCTCGGTAGCCAGTGCTGGACCCGGCGCCGGCGCAACATTCACCATCGCCCTGCCCATCACCCCGATACGCAGCGAACACCACCCTGCGACGGCTGCTCAACGCGTCCCTGACTAGTGCCCTCTCCGCGCTACTTGTCCAACATTCCCTGCATCGTGTCGATCTCTGCTTGCTGAGAAGACACGATGTTGCGCGCCATCTCGACTGCCGCCGGGAACTGGCCGTTGTCAACTTCCTGCTGCGCCATCATGATCGCGCCCTTGTGATGCTCGATCATCTGCGTCAAAAAGAGTCGGCTAGCCTCAGCGCCCTGCGCGTTCTGCAGTGCAGCCATATCGGCTTCCGACATCATGCCCATACCGCCGCCGCTCATACCCGGCATATCACCCATGTCTCCGCTGGGCATTTGATGGCCAGGCATGTCATGGCCGGGCATTGCGGCGGTGCTGGGGGCCGTTGTCGACGAGGACACTCCCCAGTCCTGCAGCCAGCCCTGCATCTGTTCGATCTCAGGACCCTGAGCGTTCTTGATCTCGTTGGCGAGTGACACTACTTCAGGATCAACTCCCTGCTTGCCGAGCAGCATGTCGCTCATCTCGATCGCCTGCTGATGATGAGGGATCATGCCCTGAGCGAACGTCACATCAGCATCGTTATGGGCAGCGTCACTGCTCGCAGCACTGGGCGAAGCCGACGCCGACGCTGCTGCCGAGGTGGTGCTCGACGACGATGACTGAGACTCGTTCGTTGCATTCGAACAGCCGCTGATATACAGGGCCGACGCCGCAAGCGCCGCAAGCCCGAATCCAAAACGCTTGTGCTGCATCGCACATCCTTCCTCGAACATCTTCGTGACACCATGCGTCCACACGGCAAGCCCTTGCGCCGCCGCACCCCAGCCTCAGCATGCCGAGTATGGGTCGGTTCGTGATCCGATGAAGATTTGATGAAGACGACTCCCCCGGTCCATCACTCGCGGTCGCGCCACCCGAGGCGCAGCCACCTCACGCACCGCCCACCTACTATTGAACTACGTAGATCTCGTGACCGGAAGGTGTCCGTGTGCTGATCCGCAACCTTTTCGCCATCGCCCTGACCGGGGCTCTGGCCGCGGCCTGTTCGTCGAACGCCCCCGAAAGCCCGCCACCCGCCGTCGTGCCGGGCATGGTGCACATCCACGGCTTCGGCATCAACCCATCTGACGACAAGCTCTACGTCGCAACTCATTACGGCCTCTACACCGTTGAGCAAGATCAGGCGCCACAACGAGTCGGTGAGCTCTCGCAGGACTTCATGGGCTTCACCGTCGCCGGCCCCGACGAATTCCTGGCCAGCGGCCACCCCGACCCCGCCGATCGCCAACAACCGCCCCACCTCGGCCTGATCAAAAGCAGCGACGCCGGCCAGTCCTGGGAACCTCTGTCATTGCACGGTAGCGCCGACTTCCACGCACTCAAATACCGCCACGGACGGGTCTACGGTCACGACAGTCAATCCGGCACCGTGATGGTTAGTTTTGATCAGCGGTCCTGGCAGCAGCGCGCAGAAGTCCCCGCCGTCGACCTCGCAATATCACCGGATGCCCCGGATGAGATCCTCGCAACAGCACGCCAAGGGCTGCTCCGAAGCACCGACGGGGCGAGGACGTTCAGCGCAGTCACCGGTGCGCCGGCACTGCTGTTCATCAGCTGGCCCGACCGCGGTCCCCTGCTCGGCGCCGACCTCGAAGGACGGCTGTACACCAGCGCCGACGACGGGCAGACCTGGCAGCCGGGCCACTCGCTCAACAACAAACCCCAGGCCCTGCTCGCCGCCGGCAACGGTCAGGTCTACATCGCCACTGATACCGCCATCTACAGCTCCACCGACAACGGCGCGACCGTCAACGTCCTCACCGCTGTCGAATAAGGAACCGGCTTCGAGGGGATGAACCCCAACAGTGCGCATCACGATTAACCGGTCGAAGGTTTCGTTCGCGTTGCCGCATGGCGTAGCCATCCTGAGCACTGAACGAGCCGCTCAGCCAAACCCATGACATGGGTGTAGAAAACCAGCCTCGCCAGCAGGCGTGAGTCGATAGAGGACGGGCCAACGCCTCGGGCGGATGGATTTGTTGGTTTCACCGCTTGTTGCGCCGGACCGAGGTCAGCGGCAGCACAGTCGGCGGATTGCAAGGAAGCCCCCTGAAAAGCGAGATTTGGCAGTTCACCAGTTGTTCGCTTGACCACTGATTCGAAATTCGTCAATATCGATGTATGTCTAATCCGGAGGATGTCGCCGTTGACACGTGTTGTGTGACGCCGCCACTACTGCGCGAACCGTTGAATGAGCCGGCGGCAGTCGAGATGGCCCGGAAGTTGAAGGCGCTGGCCGACCCGGTGCGGTTGCGGCTATTCAGCGCGATCGCCAGCCACTCCGGTGGCGAGGCCTGCGTGTGCGACATCTCGGGTGGGATCGACGTGTCGCAACCGACGGTGTCGCATCACCTCAAGGTGCTCCGCGACGCCGGATTGCTGACCTCGGAGCGTCGGGCGTCGTGGGTGTATTACGCCGTGGTCCCGGAAGCCCTGAGCGAGATCGCGGCCCTGCTGGACCTGACCCCCGCAGTGCCGGCGGGGGTGGGCGCATGACCGACACGGTGGCCTCGAATCCCTCGACGCCGGTGGTGGGCAAGTTGTCCACGTTGGATCGGTTCCTGCCGGTGTGGATCGGGCTGGCGATGGTGGCCGGGTTGCTGCTGGGGCGGTGGGTTCCGGGGTTGAACACCGCGCTGGAAAGCGTTCAGGTCGACGGGATTTCGCTGCCGATCGCCCTGGGCCTATTGATCATGATGTATCCGGTGTTGGCCAAGGTGCGCTACGACCGCCTCGACACCGTGACCGGCGACCGCAGACTGCTGCTGTCCTCACTGCTGCTGAACTGGGTGTTCGGACCGGCCCTGATGTTCGCGCTGGCGTGGCTGATGCTGCCGGATCTGCCCGAGTACCGCACCGGGCTGATCATCGTCGGTCTCGCCAGATGCATTGCGATGGTGATTATCTGGAACGACCTGGCCTGCGGTGACCGCGAAGCCGCCGCCGTGCTGGTCGCGTTGAACTCGATCTTCCAGGTGATCATGTTCGCGGTCCTGGGCTGGTTCTACCTGTCGGTGCTGCCCGGCTGGCTGGGCCTGGAGCAGACCACCATCGACACCTCGCCGTGGCAGATCGCCAAATCGGTGCTGATCTTCCTGGGCATCCCGCTGCTGGCGGGCTACCTGTCACGCCGCCTCGGCGAGAAGGCCAAGGGCCGGCACTGGTACGAGTCGACGTTCCTGCCCCGGATCGGGCCGTGGGCGCTCTACGGGCTGCTGTTCACCATCGTCATCCTCTTCGCGCTGCAGGGCGAACAGATCACCAGCCGCCCGTGGGACGTGGGACGCATCGCGCTTCCCCTGCTCGCGTATTTCGCGATCATGTGGGGCGGGGGCTATCTGCTCGGCGCCGCGATCGGCCTGGGATACCAGCGCACCACCACCCTGGCGTTCACCGCCGCGGGCAACAATTTCGAACTGGCCATCGCGGTGGCCATCGCCACCTACGGCGCCACCTCCGGCCAAGCCCTGGCCGGAGTCGTCGGGCCCCTGATCGAGGTCCCGGTCCTCGTCGCCCTGGTCTACGTGTCGCTGGCACTGCGCCGCCGCTTCACCGACGACACCACCACGCCCGCAGCCACCACTCCCTCACCGACGAAGGAGCCCTGACACCATGACCGACAGCCCCGCCGCCCTGCGGCCGCACCGCGACCTGTCCATCGACCAGCAGCACGCACTCACCACCGCGGCGACCCGGTTGGAGCGCGACTTCACCGGCACCTTCGGGGTGGAGACGATCGAACGGTTCCTGCACTCGTCCTACGACCAGTTCGCCGGCCGCGCCACCGTCCCAAACTTCCTGCCGCTGCTGGCCGAGCGGTTCGCCCGGCAACGCCTGCACGCCCTGGCCCGGGTGGAGGGCAAGATCAGCGACGGCAAGCCCACCGTGCTGTTCCTGTGCACCCACAACGCCGGCCGCTCCCAGATGGCGCTGGGCTACTTCACCCACCTGGCCGGCCAGGACGCCATCGCATGGTCGGGCGGGTCCGAACCGGGCGATGCCATCAACCCCTCCGCGGTCGCCGCGATGGCCGAAGTCGGCATCGACATCACCGGCGAGTTCCCCAAACCCTGGACCGACGAGATCGTGGCCGCCGCCGACGTGGTGATCACCATGGGCTGCGGGGACGCCTGCCCGATCTTCCCCGGCAAGCGCTACGAGAACTGGGAACTGCCCGACCCGGCCGGCCAGGACGTCGACGCCGTCCGCCCGATCCGCGACGACATCGAACACCGCGTCCGCCGCCTGCTCACCGACCTCCACGTCACCGTCCACTAAACACCAAGGGACCCCTGTCGATGTCCGAAACATCAACGCCGTCAGTGCTGTTCGTGTGCGTGAAGAACGGCGGCAAATCCCAGATGGCCGCCGGACTGATGCGCCAGGTCGCCGGTGACACGGTGACCGTCTACTCGGCCGGCACCAAACCCGGCACCGCGGTCAACGACCTGTCGGCCCAAGCCCTGCTCGAAGTGGGCGTCGACATCACCGCCGAGCAACCCAAGCCGATCGACTACCAGCTGGCCCGCGATGTGGACCTGGTGATCACCCTCGGCCGCGAAGCCACCCTAAATCCGCTACCGGGCACACGGGTGCAGAACTGGGACACCGACGAACCCTCCGAGCGCGGCATCGACGGCCTGGAGCGGATGCGGCTGGTCCGCGACGACATCACCGCCCGCGTCCAGCAGCTGCACACGACGCTGACCAACCCCACGACCTGACACCCACACCGACTCGGTTTCACAGCAGCTGCAGCGCAGCAGCCGCAACCCCTCACGCCTCTCGAGTTCACCGAGGAGACTTCGTCATGCCCGCACGCCACATCGTCGCCATCGGCGGCAGCGACGCCGGAATCAGCGCCGCCCTGCGTATCCGCGAACTCGACCCCGGCACCGACGTCACCGTGGTCGTCGGTGGCGTCGAGGACGTCGAGGACGTCGAGGACGTCGAGGGTGTGCTCGGCGACGTTGATACGTGTGGCGCGGGTGTCGGTGAGCACGCGCATGCCGGTGGCGGCCAGGTCATCGGCGGTGCGGCGGGCCAGGTTGGTCCAGTGGGTGACCTCCCGGGAGACGTAGTACGGGATACCGCAGATGGAGAAGTTCGGGTAGGCGTCGGCGGGGCACCGGCCGAGTTGCCCTACGACGCCCTGGTGTTCGGGACCGGCGCGGTCAGCGCCCGCCCCCCGATCGACGGGCTGACCGGACCCGACGCCCTCGGCCCGCACGACGGCGTGCACCTGCTGCACTCGATGGTCCCACCCATGTAGGCAGCCGCGGCCAACCTGGGCGACACCTTCGCCCTCATGGACTCCCTGACCCAGCGCGACCCGAAAACGGCGGTCATCATCGGCGCCGGCTACATCGGTCTGGAGATGGCCGAAGCCCTCACCTGCGCGGTATCCAGGTCACCCAGATCGAAGCGCTGCCCGAGGTGCTGCCCACCGTCGATCCCGAACTCGGCGCCCTCGTCCACGACGAGCTGACCGCCACGGGGTGGACGTTCTCACCCGCACCGCGGTGACTCGCATCGCCCGCACCGACACCGGCGCCCTGGCGGTGACCGCCTCCCGTGACGGCGAAACACTCACCCGCACGGTTGATTTCGTACTTGTGCTGGTCGGTGTGCGCCCCGATGCGGAACTGGCCGCCGACGCCGGCGCCGAACTCGGCGCGATCGCCGTGGACGAGGCGATGCGCACCAACCTGGCCGACGTGTTCGCCGCCGGGGACTGCGTGCAGACCCATCACCGCCTGCTGGGCCTCACGTGGCTGCCGCTGGGCACCACCGCCCACAAGCAGGGCCGGGTGGCCGGGGAGAACGCCCTGGGCGGTTCAGCGCGGTTCGCCGGCAGCCTGGGCACCCAGGTCGTCAAGGTCTTCGACCTGGTGGCCGCCCGCACCGGACTGCGCGACCACGAAGTACTCGCCGCCGACCGCGGCTGGGCCCCGGTCACCACCGCTGCGGCCCCCGATGACCACAAGGCCTACTATCCGGGCGCCACCCCGATCCACATCCGCATCACCGGCGACCATCACAGTGGCCGCCTGCTCGGCGCGCAACTGGTTGGACGTCGCGGCGCCGAAGTGTCCAAACGGGTCGACACCTACGCCACCGCCCTGTTCCACGAGATGACCGTCGAGGGCCTCTCCGAACTCGACCTGTCCTACACCCCGCCACTGGGATCGCCGTGGGACGCCACCCAGATGGCCACCCAGGCCTGGGCCCGCCGACTCCGGGAGAACGCCTCAGCTGACCCGATCACATTGTGACGCCCCGCGTTTCGCGCCTTGGAACACGAGGTGATGGACTGGGCGTGCTCAGTTCAGAAGGGCGCTTCGTTGGGGTCGACGGCCCAGGGATCGCTTGTCGGGGGCAGTGCGGCGGAAGGTAGCGGCAGGTTGGTGACGACGTAGAGGTTGAGGATGTCGTTGCGGTCGATGAACATGATCTGGCTGCGCTTGGAGGCGTCGAGGTTCTCGGCCAGCCAGTTGCGGGCGGCTTTCGTGATCTCGCCGCCGGCCACGATGAACGCGTGGTCGACCAGAACCCGTTTGTTGTGCTCGGGGTCGAAGATGACGTGGTTGAGCATCATCAGTGCCTGGTTGTGGATTTCGGCGATGTTGGCGTTGCCTGCCTTGGTGACCCCGGACGCGTCGAGTTTGCCCTTCTTGACTTGGATGCCGAAGTAGAGCCGATGCTGGGTGGGCAGCGTGTACCGCATCCAGATGTCCTTGCCGTATTCGAGCGCCTTGTCCTTGTGGCCGGCGGCGGTGATGCGGTGAAACCCCAACTGGCGGAACAGGGGTAGTAGGACGTCCTCGATCAACTCGTCTTCGCTGCAGCGGTTGAGGTAGGTGTTGAGAAGGGTGCGGCGTTCGACTTCGGCCGGGGTCAGCGGGCGGTGGGGATTGGCGTGCAGTGCGGTGACCGCGCCGCTGCCGATGTGACGCAGGTAGCAGTGGCGGTCCTCACCGTAGAACGCTTCGAAACCCTCTCTGCTGAGCACGTGGTTGAGTTGAGCGAGCGCGCTCGGGCGGTCGGCGCCCTCGTTGAGGGCTTCGCGCGGGTCCATCAGCTGGTCGATGAGCCGGCAGAACAACTCGGGTGGGGTTGTGGGGTTGGGGTGGGGTCCATCGAGGATGGCGTCGAGAACGTCTGCGACCCATCGGTGGCGGGTGCTGCCGTCGTGGCGCCAGTCGGTGCCCAGTTCGATGAAGAACTCGTCGATGTAGTAGCTCGACCGGTACGGGAAATAGCGCGGTTCGTCGTCGGGGCCGGGTTGATCCGTGCCCAGGTTGCCGCAGACCAGATCGGCTAGATCCTCGCAGTTGCGACGTTTGAACTTCATCGGGCCCCCGGACGGTGGTTTCGGTGTGGAGTCCGCCGAGCCCGCCACTGCGATGCCCGCCGTGCGGGCTCGAACACATCCAGTGTGGGCGTCACCGCCGACATCTGGCGCAGCGCCCCCGTCGGCGCGCCGAGCCTCAGGACCGCAGCGGGGACGTCGACGCCGGCGTACGAGGCCGGGTGGCCGTGGCCAGCAGCGCGCCGGCGGCGGCGACCGCGCCGAGCGCGAGGAACATCGCCGCGTAACCCCCGAGAAGGCTGGCCAGGGCCGCCCCGACGAAGGGGCCGACCGCGGTGGCGATCATCACCGGGGCGTTGAGGATTCCGCTGAGTTGGCCGTAGTGGGTGGCTCCCCAGCGTTCGGTGACGGCGGTGGCCTGCAGCAGGGTCATGATGCCGCGCATCACTCCGGCTCCGATGGCCACGGCCACCAGGGCGGCGTAGGCGGTGAACACCCCCAGCAGGGCGGTGGTGGCGGCGACGCCGGCCATGATGAGCACCGTCCGGGGTACGACACCGGCGCGGCGCACCAGGCGCTGATAGCCCAGGCGGCCCAGGACCTGACCGGCGCCGCCCAGGCCGAGCGCGACGGCGGCGGCGCCGGTGCTGATGCCGCGCTGACTCAACAACGGCACCAGGTTGGCGATCACGGCGTAGGACGCCAGCCCGGCCAGAGCGAACGCCGCGATCAACGCCAGGAACGGCCCACTGCGCGCGGTGCGCGTCGGTGCCTCCACGTGGTGTTCCGTCGTGATCGGCGGCCAGGGGCGCCGCAGGCCGACGACGTGTGCCGGGATGGTGATCACCGCCAGCACGGCCGCCAGCACGAGATAGGTGTGGCGCCAACTCATCTGCGCCGACAGCGCCGCGGTCAGCGGTGCGAACACCGTGCTGGCGAACCCTGCGACCAGGGTCAACACGGTCAACGCCCGCACCGCGTCGGTGCCGAAGAACCGGGTCAATGCGGCGAACGCGGGAGCGTAGAAGACCGCGCTCATCGCGACACCGGCGACAATCCACGCCGCGACGAAGCAGCCGTAGTTCGGGGCGGCCACCACCGCCACCACTGCGGCGACGCCCAGGATCGACCCGCCGGTCATGATCCAGCGCGGGCCGATGCGGTCCAGCCAACGCCCGACCGGGATGCCCACCAGCGCTGCGGTCACCAGTCCGGCGGAGAACGCCGCGGTGACCGCTGGGGCCGACCAGCCGGTGTCGGCGCTGATCTGCGGGGACAGCACCGTGAAGGCGTAGTACAGCACGCCCCAGCTGGTGATCTCGGTGACGCACAGCGTCAGCAGCACCCAGCGCAGCCGGTGGGCCGCGCCGGGTGTCGCCGAGGATTCCGTCGTGGTCATCCCCCGATGGGGTTGAGCGACAACGACAGCGGTTGCGGTGTCGACGGTGCGGGTCCGCAGCAGCCCCCGCCGGCGTTCTCGCCTTCGGGGTTGTCGAACAGGCCGGCCCCGTTGCACACCCCGGTGTCGGGCAGGGTCAGCTCGACCCGCGCGGCGGCTTCGTGGTCACCGGCCAGTTCCGCAGCGATGCTGCGGACCTGCTCGTAGCCGGTCATCGCCAGGAAGGTGGGTGCCCGGCCGTAGGACTTCATTCCGACGATGTACAGATCGGGTTCCGGGTGGGCCAGTTCGGCCGCGCCGTGGGGCAGCACGCTGCCGCAGGAGTGCATGTTCGGATCGATCGAGCCGGCCAGCCGGACCGGGGCCTGCAGGATCAGGTCCAACTCGATGCGCATCTCCGACAGGAACGACAGGTCGGGCCGGAACCCGGTCAGCACCACCACGTGATCGGCCGGCGCCAACGCGCGTCCGTCCTCGGCGGTGATCACCACCCGACCATCATCGGCCGGGTCGATGCGTTCGGTGCGGAACCCGGTCAGCAGCGACACCCGACCCTCGGTGACCGCCTCCTGGGACCGCACGCCCAGCGCGCCGCGTTGGGGCAGTTCGTCGGCGGCGCCGCCGCCGAAGGTGTCGCCGACCACGCCGCGGCGCAGCAGCCAGGTCACCGTCGTCGACGGATCGCGGCGCACCACCTCACCGAGCTGGATCACCGCCGTCATCGCCGAGTGGCCACTGCCGACCACCACGACGTGCCTACCCGCCCACCCCGAGGCCTGCGCCGCCGTGGGCGGAACGTAGCTCACCACACCCGCAGCGGCGGCGGCGCGTTCCCCGATCGCCGCAACGCCGTCCGCGCCAGCGGGATTCGGCTGCCCCCAGGTGCCCGAGGCGTCGATGACCGCCCTCGCCAGCACCCGCTGCTGCTCACCCCCGCCGTCCTCGACGTGCACGACGAACGGCGCCTCGGCACGGCCGCGGGTGACCAGCCGGTCCCGACCCAACCGCGACACCGCATCCACCCGCGCCCCGAACCGCACCCGCTCACCCAGGACACCGGCCAACGGCGCCAGGTAGTCGTCGATCCACTCACGGCCGGTCGGGAAACCCGACTCCTTCGCCGTCCAGCCAGTCGGGCCCAACAGCCGCGCGGCGGCCGGGTCGATGAGTTCGGGCCACGGCGAGAAGGTGCGGACGTGCTCCCACTGCTCGACTGCTGACCCCGGTCCCGTGCCGGCCTCCAGCACCAGCGGCGTCAGACCGCGCTCCAGCAGCTGCGCAGCCGCGGCCAAGCCCAACGGTCCCGCGCCGATCACCACGACGGGTAGCTCCGACATCCCCACTCCTTCCATCGACGTTCTTCGATGCGTCCGATGGTGCTCGACCCATCGATGATTGTCAATGTGTATGTCATGATGGATGCCATGACCACCGCCACCACCTCGTTGACCACCAGCGACGTGGCCGCCTGCTGCTCGCCGCTGACCGGCGGCGTGCTCGACACCGCCGCCGCCGAACGCCTCGCCGCGGTCTTCAAGGCCCTGGCCGACCCCGCACGGGTCAAACTGGTGTCCCTGATCGCGGCCTCCGAGGGCGGCGAGGCTTGCATCTGCGACCTGACCGAACCCCTCGGCCTAAGCCAGCCCACCGTCTCCCACCACATGAAACTGCTCGTCGACAGCGGGCTGGTCAGTCGAGACCAGCGCGGCAAGTGGGCCTACTACCGCGTAAACGAAGAGGCTATGGCTGGCATTGCAACCGCGGTGTCCCCTGCACGGTGACGACGGCAGAGGCAGAGACTTAGTAGCGCCGCACGTTGTGAATTGGTGCCGACGAGATCGGCGCGACTTTCACCGGCGTTCCGTACGTCGACGCATGCACCATCAACCCGTCGCCGATGTAAATCCCCGCGTGAGACACGTCAGCATAGAAGGTCACGATGTCGCCGGGCTGAACGTCTGAAAGCGCCACCGGCTGCCCGCCCTGCGCAAGCGCCTGACTCGACCGAGG
This sequence comes from Mycolicibacterium moriokaense, assembly GCF_003347205.1. Taxonomy (GTDB): domain Bacteria; phylum Actinomycetota; class Actinomycetes; order Mycobacteriales; family Mycobacteriaceae; genus Mycobacterium; species Mycobacterium moriokaense_B. The sequence goes on along the minus strand of NZ_QQBJ01000001.1, from coordinate 106,055 downwards.
CAATGACTTGCCGTTCTGCAGAAACGCCCACTTAATCAGCCCAGAGCAGTCGAACGCATCCGGACCGGTGGCTCCCCACGAATAAGGCGACCCCACCCGTGTCAGCGCCGCTTGGACCACCGCAACACCGTTCCCCGAGGAGGCCCCGCCCGCCGGGCCCGGCATAGCAACGATGCTCGGATCGCTCACCGGCGGAGTCGACGGCAAAGGAGGCGGCGCGGGGCCAGGGTCAGCCAGAATCGCTCGCTGATCAGGCGTCAAAGAGTCGTAGCGGGCTTGCACAGCAGCAATCTGCTCCGCCATCCGACGCTGTTTGGCCTCCAGGTCGGTCCGCACTGCCGCGGCCTCATCGGCCGCACTCCGTGCTTGGGCTGCCGACTTCGCAGACCGCTCTGCAGTTGCCGCGGCCCGCGCACTGGCCGACCGGAACGCAGCCATCTGCACAGTCAGCTCCGACGCAACCGTCTTCTGGACTGCCAACTGATCGATCAAATCCTGAGGGGACGTCGCCGTCAACGCCGCCGCCAAGGTATCCGTGCGCCCACCCATGTAGGCAGCCGCGGCCAACCTGTCGACTGCAGCCTGATACCTCACCAGATCGGCCGCCGCTGCATCCGCGGCCATGCGATCCGAATCCGCCCCCTTCTCCGCAACCTGCTGCGCTGTGAGCTTCTCATCAAGGTCGATCTGCGCCGTGTGAATCTGCTCGGTGGTCTGCTCCGCCAGACGCGACAATTCAGTCAGTTCGGCAAGGGCATCAGCCGCCGGATCGGCGCGGACATCGGTTGCCAAAAGCGCAGCAACAACGCCGAAAGCCACCAAAATGCAGACGAGCCGTCTACCCAACGCGCGCGGCAGGACCGCCAGCACAGATGAATTCACAACAGCGAAAACCTTCGGCGAAGTATGCAAGTACGTACTAGATACGTAGGTCACGATTAGGTTACGAGGCCAGGCAGCCACTGTCCAGCCGGGATTTTCTAGGGCGCGCTCAGAACTGATGGCCCGAGACTGCGTCGGCTCAGCGGCGTCCTTCGGTCGTGCTGCCCGCGGCCAACGCGGCGTCAAGCGCTAATGGTATGAAGGTTGCGCAATCGACCCCACCGACCATCGCCCGTTTCAGCTATCGCCTCACGACCGCTTCCCCTAGCGTCATGACGCGCCCCCCTGGTTAAAAGCCCTATTCGGAGTCATACAGCATTATCGTGGATAACGACTGATATCCATGAATATTTGAGCCGACGACCTCGCGGGCTTGGGAACCTACACCGAGACGCGTCGATCACTTCAGTCTGTGGACCGAGCCTAAAACGGGGCTAATCCACCCATCCACTCGAACGGACCACCCGTTCGACCCACGATCGGAGCCCGTGCCGGGCTGAGATCCACTCATCGGCAATCCTGCGAGATTCTTCTCGCTGCGCCTGAGCAATCGCGCTCGCAGCCTGCAGCCTCTCGCGCTCATAGAGTTCGCGTTCGCTGTCCTCGAGATGATCCGGGCAGTGACTGGCGAACTCGTTGGGACGAATCCGTGCTAATCGTCGGCGGCAGAACTTTCCGTCGAGCGTCGTATGCCCGCATCGTCGGTTGGCACGCGCTGGTGCCGGTTGAGCCTCGCGGGCTTGCTGGAGCATGAATTCATACGTTTCACGAAAAACCTCCTCATACTGGTCAGCCCCCGGCGTTGCGGGGATCTTCCGTGGGGCGCCGTACTCGACGGCAACGCGATGACGAGCATGTATTGCTTTCGGTCTGGATGGATAGTCGGACCAACTCGCAGCCAAATCCGCATCCTGGGCCAACAGACTTGCGGCGCCGAAGGCCAAACGTGCGGATTCCCGCGCCGTCTGCAGGTCCCGCTCCAGCTCATCAAGGGTGAGGCCGACATCTACACGCATGGAGCGCAGCGCGAGTTGACACTCCTGCAAGGCACCGACGAGTTCGTCAAGCATCTCGAGGCCACGTTTGGTCACCCATTCGCGTCGAAGTGGTGGCGTGTCGGCGTGCATCATGGCAATGTAATACTAGTAGTACAGACTTTGTGGTGCACTCACAGTTACGTATGTGCGTGCCCACCCGACCAAGCCAGAACAGTCCGGAGCGCGTGGCTGCATGGGAGCGTCGACGACAGTCCGTCGGCAAGCGAATACGCGAGCTCCGCGTCGAGCGGGGTATGACGCAGGAGCAGCTGGCCCATGAGTCCGGTGTCACCCGCCCCATTCTGAGCGCCGTGGAGAGTGGCCAACGCGGGTTGCTGTACGAGCGGCTGTTCGATATCGCGGACGCGCTCGGAGTGCCCGCCAGTGACCTAATGGTGGATCGGTAGGCGTGCGTGAACAGAAGTGATGAATCAACGCCACCTACGGGTCGACGTGGCAGCGGCTCTCGATTGCCTTAATCGCTGCAATCGCCGGCTGCCCGAGGTCGGGGTGGTCGACATAGTGGCGCAGCATCTCTGCGGTGGCTGCTATCCCCACGCGGCCGAGAGTGTTCACGACATAGCGTTCGATGTGGGGATCGGGCCACTCCTTGAGTTCGTCGCGGTGTGTGAGCGCCCATTGCATGAGGATGCGGATCTGTTCGGGGTAGGCGGCCAGCAGCAGATCATGAGGGGCGAATTCAGTGTCGCTGTTGTAGCCGGGTACGAGTGCGAAGCGCATGTCGCTGAGCACTGCAGTGGCGGGTCCCGGGCACGTCATCTGCAGGCGCTCCCAGATGAATTGTGCTAACGCCGTTGGTAATTGGTCCTCGCGTAGTAACGGGAACAGCAGTTCGTCGACCAACCGCCAAACCCCGACGAAGAGCAGGGCGACGGCTTCGTCCTCCTCCGCCGGTGGCGCTTCGGGGAGCCGGTCGCTGATTTTCGCCCATCCGCGCAGACCGTGGAGATGACCGGCGACGCAGTCCTGTCGGTTGAAGGTGTTCAGTCGCATCCGCCGGGCGGCCTCAGCGACCGCGCGGCCAATGAGATCGTCGGTGCAGGTGATGCCCTCGGCCAGTCCCTTTACCGCATCGGGATAGCCGAAGCCGTCGAAGTCGCCCGGCGCGAGCACGGACATGGCGTAGAGGGTCAGCCGCTGATCATCAGGTAGCCCGTACACCACCTCGCCGTAGGGGCCGAAGACAAGCTCGTCCTCGTATTGCCGTGACACGATCGACACCGCCATCCGCTGTCGTTCAGGGTCGTCGGGGTCAGCGATGATCTCGTTGATTTCGGCTTCGATGTCATCGGCAGTAGTTACTGGTTCAATGCGCCCATATCGCCCTAGTACTTCCACGAGCAGGCTGGATAAGGCGATGTTGTGGTTGGCGTCGAAGGTGTCCAGGACGTCGGCGATCGCTTCGCGGTCCCCGGGGGTCAACACATGGTGCGCGAAGCGTGCGGCCTCCAACACCTCCAGGCGCAGGTGGTAGCCGCCGGCTTGCCATCCGATGCGGATGAGGTCGAGGACGTTGGCGGCGTCCTCGGAGTGGCGGAGTGGCCTGCTCAGTAGTGCGGCCACGTGCAGGCGCCCCCAGGACGGGTTCGCTCGCCACATGCGCGTCGCGAATCCTGATTCGGAGTCTGGGCGATCACCCCAGAGACGGCCGGTGTCGATGGCGCCGCAAATGTAGGCCGCGGCCAGGGCGTCGGTCTCTTTCGGGTCTTGCACCGCGTAGACGGAGGCGAACACGGTGCTGATGCTTGTGCGGTGGCCCTGCTCGCGTAGGGCAATCATCGCCGGGCGCAGCACCATGTCGGTCACGTCGAGCAGCTCGCCTACTTCGTCGAGGAGCAATCCGTCCAACACTCCTAGTCCGATGGCCCGGAGCAGTGCCTGTTCGGTGGGTGACCATGGGCGCGGGCTGTGCCAGCCGGCAGCCCAGAATCCGCCGTCGGTGGGACCCTCGAACACTGCTTCTGGTGTCGTCATCCGGGCAGTGACGAGCAGTTCAGTCATCTCGGCGAGCGCCGCGGCGGCGGTGTCCGCGCCGAAAGTGCCGCGCGCGGCGGCCGCCAACAGCTGGTGATCGGCGAGCTCACGGATGGCGTCGTAGCGGCGCGCGGGGTCGCGTTCCATGTGCAAGGCGTATTGGCGCAGATCTTCATGTGTCGGCTGTGCCAGTGCCTGGCCCAGGGCGCCTCCGTCCTGCGATGACACCACGAGTTGTTCGGCGGCCAAGAATCGTCCCTGCCGTTCGTGGCCGAAGCGCAACCGCCCTTGGTGCACAGAAATCAGCCGGGAATCCAGCACCTCGTCCACCGCGGTGGGGATGTTTGTCAGCGGCGGGCAGCGCCGCAGCATCGCCACCACTTCGGTGACCGGTAGGACCGTGGCCACCTTGGCGTCCATCGCGGTGGCCACGCAGCGGAGCCCGGCGCGTACCGCCTCGCTGGGCGTCAGCCGGCTGATGTAGGCGTCGAGGACGTCCGCGCGCGACGCGCCAGCATGCAGTTCACCAATGACCTGTGCGGCGACGCTGATGTCGTATCGGGTGCGGTATTCGGCAAACCCCGCGACTCCCGCGGCGGTTCCATAGGTGTCGGCCAGCTGGGTCCGTTCTTCACCCTGGGGCGAGGTCAGATCGATGCGCGCCGTCGGGGCGAACAGCTCAACAATGTCGCGATCGGAGGAGGTTGTCACCAACACCGACGCCGGCATCTGCAGCAGCAGGGCATTGAGCTGGGTGAGAAGTTCGTCCCGGTGCGCACTGGCCTGCAGGGCGTCGATGACCACGGTGATGCCCACTCCGGAGTCGGCAGCCTTGCGCAGCAGGGTCCACGCCGATTCGGTGCTGTAGGGGCTCACGGCGCGTTTGATCAGCACGCCGAAGTCGTTCTTCGTGTAGTCATCGGCCGAAACCCACACCACGAGGCGCCCCTGCTGGGTGAGCCTTAGCGCGGCGTGCTGGGCGGCGTGGGTCTTGCCGTCGCCGGACGCTCCGACGAGCAGCACCCTGCTGACGGGCTCGGTGAGCGCCGAGGCAAGCGTGTCCGCATCGACGGTGATTGCCTGCTCGTCGAGCAGACCCGCGGCGGGGATGAGCGGAAAAAGTCGCGCCGACCTCGCGTCGCAAAACCGCCGCTGGTAGTCCTCAATGGCGGCCCGATCCGCGCGGAGGCGCCGTACCTCATCGTCGTCGTCAGCCTCGGGGTACAGGCCCAACTCTCGGATGAGTTCATCCCAGTCGGCCGCAGCCCACTGGGAAAGACCGCGCCCTGGCCCGGTGAGGTAGTCCACTAAGCCATCTAGGCCGAGCGCCTCGACGTAGTCGAAGGACTGTAACTGCGAATTCGGCGGTACGCGGGGAGCAATTGCGACCACGGTGTCGATCTGGCGGTAAAAGTCCTTCTTCTGTGGCCCAGGCACGCGGTGAGCTCTGGCGAGCTTCGCCATCTCATCGGACAGACCCAATGTCTGTTCCTTCGCCTGATGGTAGAAGTTGCGGTGCCCGATCGGGCGGCGTGTTCCGTTGGGCAGGCTCTGCTGCCATGGCCCGTTCGCCGTCGCGATCAGCGGCAGACTGGGGTCGAGTGTCTTGAGTTCCACGACGACGCAGCGCGTCGCGGTGATGATCACCAAATCGAGTTGGCGGGCGCCGCGCTGCACGAAGAAATTGACCAGCAGCACCGCAGATACTCCGCGCCGCTGCAGTTCGGTACGAACTGCGCTGATCGCCCGCCGCTCAGATTCGTGCGCGGGTCGATCACCGTAGAAGACGTCGATATGGACTTGTAGTGCTGTTGTGTTGCTCATCAATCGCCAGCCCTATCGGCGGCACCAGAGTTCGATGATAGCGGCGCCCGCCGACAAGAGACTGGCGCCGACCCTGCGAGTCGTTGCGTCCGGCCTTCTCAGCCTCGTTGATCGTCTGAACGAAGCTCGCCCGGCGCGACGCGACGGACCTTGTCTCGGTGCACGGCCTGCATGAGTAGGCGCGCATTCTCCGGCGCCCGCAGGAGGTACACCGTTTCCTGCCATGAGTCGTAGTCCTGTGCGGACATCAACACCGCATCACCGACCTCCGAAGTAATGTGGACGGGCTCATGAGCGGCGTTGACCTGCTCTATTAGAGCAGGCAGCCGCTTCCACGCATCGCCCACGCTGATCATCGAGACCATTCCGAGAATGTACTACTAGTGGTACGAACTTGGGGGTGCGACCACTCGCCGGCGGTCGTTCCCGGCCCGCGGTTCATCGACGAACGCTGGGCCTCCGCGGGGTCCAATCGTGCACGCGCGCTTCCTTCTGACAGTCGTCAGAGGTCGGGAACCCATCCATTCGCGATTGCAAGCGTGGACAGCGGCGGCTCGACGTGCCGTGAGGATCTCCACCGTTCGGCAGCGACGACCCAACCGAGCGGGAACTTCTGCGGTTGTTCGAGAATGGAATCGGTGAGCAACGGCGAGCTCTCAGCTTTGCCATCAGGTATGACGATGTGCGCATCAGGTCCGCATGCCTCCAGCGCCTCAAGGAGAGGAGCCACTGGCTCGCCAGTGAGCAGGCGCACGCTGATTGCCCGGACCGCTGGCCACGACGCGTGTCCGTAGCCTGCCATTTGACTTAACTGGCTGGCGCTCAAGCCCGCGAGCGGATCGAAGGACTCGAGCGTGGCGGCGTGGTGCGCTATTAGGAGTCGAGCTCTATCAGTTGCAGATCGCGTCGCCTCCCAAATTTCTGACCGGAGGCGTCGGCCGATGGCACTGGCAGCGAGGCGGCTGGAAGTCTGAGCAGCACTGAAAAACGCATCCTCCTCGATCTGCTCTACTACTTCATCGAATGCGGCGATGTGCTCCGCGACCACTTCCATGTCCGCTATCGCGACGAAAGCTAACGCCCAAGTCGTGCGGGACAAGTCGTCGTCACAAAATTCGATCTGGTCCTTCCACCATGATCCCGAAGACTTGTTGGCACGGGTCTGCTGGACGAGCATGCCGTAGTCAGACGAACTACCAAATGCGCTGGCTCCGGGTGTGATTGATCCGCCGGTCACGATGTCTAGCTGGATGGCACCGATGAGCGCGATCTCGGCGCCGATGAGGCATTGGCCGTGTATTGCGGCGAGTTCACGTGCGGTGTGCTGCCAAGGTGCGGTCGATTTGGACTCGCCGCGTCGGACGGCGCTTGCCCGCATGATCCGTTCGTAGCGTCTATCGACCGTCTTCAGGCGTTTGAATATGCTGGATCGCGCCTTCCTTTCGGCTTCGTTATCGACCAGGTGCCCGACCGGCACGAGGTATATCGGGTCGGCGGTGGGAGTCGACAGTCGTAGATAGTGTTGTGGCCGTAGAACTTTGAGCAGGTCGCCAGCCATGTCCGTGCCAGCCACTGCGATGTCGCTTACCTCATTGTCAAGAACACTTCGAATGAGGACTTCATGCGCTGCCGATCCGGCTGGCGGTCGGGCCTTGAGCGCGATGGCTGCGCGCCGATTGGCAGCGTCATCGAGCGCGATAGCCGTGGCAGCCGAATCGTCCAGTGTCGCACCAGGAAAATCAACACCGAGCTGAATCCAGGCCGCCTCATGCGGAGATCCGATAGCTGCGGTCAAGCGAGGGATCCACCATGCTTCGAATGCCTCGCGGTTGACTCCCAGCCGGGGAAGGATTCGGACTCTGTCCCGCGAGAGCGCCTCGTCCGGATTAGCCGCGCTAGCCGTCATCAGGGCTGCGGCGAGGTCGCTGCCGCCCCGCTCGGCGGGAAGGTCGGGCAGCGGGGATTTCAGACCTGTCGCAGCGAGGAGCCGTATCGACAGTGGATCCGACAGTAGGTGCGCGGTCGCGCGCTGCGACCTAGCTACAGGCGCGAACACACCGTCGGCCAACAGAGCAAGGACCGATGCGCGAGCCTGTAGCGGATGCCGGCCCGATTCGATTGATTCATCCAACCCGGCAACAAGCGTCATGAGCTCATTCGGGTTCGCGAAGCCCGCGTAGAACCTCGCAGTGTTCGCCCAGTATGAGCGATCCACCAGTGCGCGGAGAACATCACTTCGCAGCACCACGGCTTCCCCGAAGAGACCGACGTAATCCGAGAGGAACAATGCAGCGAAGTACTCACGGACCGAGTGGACAGAGAATTCGAACGTCCCGTCCACCTTGCTCGACAACGCCCAAAATCGGTCCGATATGGCGCTGAACAGTTGATCTACCAAGTTCATCGGGCCCTCTACCTCGTCGAGGTAGTTGCGCAGATGGCGTTTAATTCGTTTGGTTTCCAGGCGATCCGGCACCGTGCGTGACTCGACGCCGGACTGCATCAGCCAGCCGAGGTATGCGGTTAATTCGTAGACCAGAGGCACGTTGTCCTTGACCAGTTGGTCCTTCTCGACTTCTCTATCCAACAGGGTTTCCATGAACTGCCGATACATCGCGGTACGCGCATCGGGTACACCTTCGCCGCGACGGTTCACGAGAAAAAGCAAAATCGTCAATTGCATTGGATTCTTAGCGAGTTCGGCTACGTGGTCTTGAGCGCTACGGTCTCGGAAGACCTTCATCAACTGCCGCTGCTTGCGGCCTCGTATGTGATGCACGGAGGTCCATTTGCGCATGTATTCGTGCTGAAGCGAGGGTGATAGGCGCACCAGCCTTACCGTCTCGAACATCTCCGCGGAAGGTTCCTTCAATCCGCCGTTGTTCGGTCGCGTCGTCACCACGACTTGAAAACGGCGTTGCGAAGTGCCGCCCAGTCTGCGCGCGAATGTATCAATCTGTTGCACGACTTCAGATCTCAAGGCGGAGTCCGCGACCTCATCCAGCCCGTCAAGGACAACCAGAAGTGGATAGCGTTGGGTGAGGTCGTTGATCTGTTCGACAGTGACGGATCGTCCGCCGCTGTGATAGGCGCAAAGCAAGGCGAGAAAATGCTCGACGCTGCGTTCGGCAGCCTTCGGCCGCTTTGCCTTCCGTTCATCGTGGCCCCAGGGGTCCTGCCCGAACAGCCATGTCGCGTACTCTTTCAAGTCCGCGCGAAGTGCCAGCTTTGGATCGGCAGGCCGGTGATCGGGCGCCTTGCCCATCGTGATGTCGCTGGCTGGCAGGAGAGCAGCTCGGTGAACCTGGCAGAGGTATTGGCCGAGCGTCGACTTTCCCTGACCGGGCTCGCCACGAATGAGCGTCAACGGCATCGTAGTGCGCAGCAGGTACTGCACGGCGCCTTCGCCGCGAGCCTGCTGCCGGCCTACGTAGGCGTCCAGCGCGTTACCGGCCGGCTCCTCCAGCGTTTCTTCGACGTCTACGAATAGGTCCACGATGTTGAGGTGGTCCATGTCCACCTGACTGAACTTGACTTTCGCATCCTCGCCCCACTGAGCGGACATCACAGCTAGCAACGTTCGGCGCATGTCGGCGGCGCGCCCTTCGGCTTGAGACCCGTCGACCAGGTAGCGAATGAGATCTTGCCCAACGAGCATTTGGGCGTAAGACCACTTGGTTGCGTCGGGCGCGCTGTCGACCATCGAATCCAAGTCGGACTGCCACATGCAACGCATCCGGACGCCGTACTGCTCTGAGAGCTTGTTCAGTTCCTCGTCCAGGCGATCAATGGTGCCCGTCTTAGGAGTACTGGTGCCTGCCACACAGGTCATAAGCCGGTACTCGGTCGCACCCTCTTCGCGAATGAGACGCTCGATGTTCGCCCGTTCGGCCTCGACGGCGCTTCTGAGCCAGGTCACCGGGTTCTGCAGCGCCTTGCTGGTCCATTTGACCTGAAAGATGACCGCAAGTTCTCCCTCCGAGCCGCTGATGTCACGGCCTCCGTCGCTCATACCGACGGGAAAACAACGAGCATCGGGGTAAGCGATGCGAATCAGTGCGCTACAAAGCTGCTGAAACTCTTTCTCGCTCAGGCGCTGATAGAGATACCGAAACGAGTTACCGGGTTGCTCGCTCAGCGGTTTGCCCGGGCCCGAACTTCGGCCACCCCCGCGTCTACGCGCATTCGGCGAAGCTGCGCGCGCCGCCCGCGCAACTTCATCGCGATGATCCTTGCCAACGCGATCTCTGTCGACCCGACTAACGGTCATCTGTGACATTCATTCTTTGCGTCCGGCGAGCCGGACGATACCGCTGCTAAGCGGGCGGGCTTATTCACGCGTTCAGTCTCGCGCGTCAGTCCGACATTCGACTTCGCTTTCGTCGCCGCGACCTCAAGGTTCGCATTCGACCGGACTCAGGCGTCCTCGAGCTGCGCGCTCTGCTGCATTTTCCTCGTTCTTGGATGGTCTTGGACGCAGACGGTCACCCCAGCCCCTCGTCGAGGGCGATCCCAACACCTTGTGGCTGATACCGCGCTCGTTAACCGTCGACGACTTCAGATCCGGGTGAATGGCGTGGTCATTGCGGGTGTGGGCCGGTAGGACCGGCCTTCAGGTCGAGCCCGCAGGGAGGTGCCGCGATGGAGCCCAACACACCCAAGAAGGTGGTGGTGTCCAGGGCCGCTGTGAAGGAGGCCGGGATGCGGGCCACGCAGGCGTCGGCCAAGTTGAAGGGCAGTGTCGTGTCGACCGCCCACCGATAATCGGCCGCACTAAGGCTTACCTCGCGAAGCAGCAGCCACCCGGGCGCTGATGGGGCTGACGCCGGTATACGGTGAAACACCGCTACCGCACGACGAACTCGACGCTCTGCTTTCTGAGGTCGTCGAGATCCTGGACAAAACCATTACGCGTGCGGACGTTTACGACCTCGAACAGGGATGCAAGACCAGGTGGTCGACGAGTTCATGCAACGGGTCGTTGCCGCTCGGCGATCTCCTAAGTGATCGCTTCGTGCGATCTGCACACGCGGTGGTTCAGGCCGATCTGGGAGCGGGCCGGCCGACCGCGGCAACTCGAAGGCAACATCGGCGTCGCGCCCGAGCAGATCGCGGTGGAGCTGCGCAACTCGCTCGACGATTGCCTGGCGCTGGAAGCACACCACCGACTGGACGGCGCGGCAACTGGGGATCGTCGTGCATGCCGAGGCGGTTCGCATTCATCCGTTCGTGGACGGAAACGGTCGCGCAAGGCCTCTCGCTGACCTTGTGTTCGCCGCCGCCCAGAACCCCGCCGAGCAGCAATACGACTGGGACGTCGACAAGCCGCGTTACACCGCGCAGCTGCGCGCTTCGATGAACATCGGGGCGCGACTGATCTGGCCGCATTCATCGCGGGGAGCAATTCGAGCAGCCGGAGTCCTGATCGAATCGGTGCGCCAAGCCCGGGTCCTGCTCAGACCGAGTTGCCGGAGAAGTAGTGCAGGATATGCAGTTGGCCCAGAACGGGTGGACGGGGGAGACGTTGAGTGCGGGCGGCGGCGCCGGTATCGAAAGCCGTTGACTCACTTATCGTGAGGCTGGCACCGGTCACTCTTCATTCAGTCGGCGATTCAACTCAGCTGATCGCTGAGCAATCATGTGTGCCGCCTCTGCCAGGACTGCTGACCAATCTTCACGGAGTTCCTCTCGGTACCCGGAAGGGAACGCCTCGGACAGAGTTCCACTACTACCCTTGATCGCGGCTAGGCGGTCATCCTGTTGCCGTTCAGCCTCGTAGCGTCGCACGTCATCCGCGATTAGGGGATCAGTGATGAGTTCATCGATCCGGTCGTTCATCCGTCGGAAGCTCTTGCCCTCACTCATGCGTGTCTCCTCGTTCGCTCTGTCGAACATTCTTTGAACGAACGACTGAACTACTAGCAGCCGCGCTTCTCGGGAGGTCGCTCAACTCAGGAGATGAGGCGCACTCCTGTTGCACGGTTCCAGGATAATCGTTGCGCACGTGAGCAATCCACGGATCATGAACCGAGTGGTCAAGAAGATCGCGATCGGTGAGCCAGGCTGCCAAGTCCTCGCGAGAACTCCGTCCCTCGGCTGCCATCTGCAAATCATCCACCATCTTCGCAACGATGGCTGGTTCTTGGCCCAGCTGCAACCTTGCGCAGGGGTCGGCGCGGCAGCGACCCGAGTAAGGGCGAACGTCCCCGGTTAACGGCTGATCCAGGCTTCCGCCCACGCTGTGGTCGTTGCTGCCGGATCACGCCGATGTCAGGGACAACCGAATGCACGGTTCCTGCAACCGCCATCGTGGGATTCCGGCCTTTGGACCGGTATGGTGCTGTAAACAGCTGTGAAGTGTCCAAAGAACACCACGAGTTCGCGGAGCGCCCAGGTGGTCCGTCGCTCAGGCACCGCGATGGCGGCACCGTCGTCGTCACGTTCGTAGTGCGCGGCGGTGATGCCGCGCCGGGGCCGCACGGTCAGCGGTGCCGCGTCGCGCCAGCGCCGGCGTACGGACCCGAGGGCCAGCACGTCGTCGACATAGCGCTGCACGGATTCGACTGAGGCGAACCGAGCCTCGGGCGGCAGGGTGAGATTGGTGCCGAAGAACTCGATCGTGCGGTTGCCGTGCTCACCCGCGCGGTCGAACAGGGTTCTGACGAATTCCTCGGCGGCGTAGACCTTCGAGCGTTGGCTGTCGCGCGTGCTCACCGGTTCAGCGCGGTGCGCGCGCCGTTGATCTCCGCACTGTTGCCGAGCCGGGCCCGCCGACCCGCGCGGTCACCGGCGCGTCGGGCGGACGACGAGTACCCCGCCGTCGCGCTGGTGGCCCGCCAGGTACCACGCGCCTGCGACGTCTCGCGGTAGAAGCTCTTCAACTCGACGTCCTTGTCCCGCAACGCAATCGCGGTACCCGGGTTGCTTCGTTTGCTCTTGGTGGCCTCACGGCGGGCCTGCTCGCGCGCCTCGGCCAGTCGCTGACCGATGCGGGCGCCGAACGCCAACTGGAAGTTGATGCGGGCAGTGATGGTCGGGGTGGGTTTGTGGTCCCCGGATGCGATGTAGCCCTCGGATGCCTTCACCATCTGCGTCACCAAGCTGGCGTAGAGCGCGTGGCTGGCGTCGATGTCCTCGGCGAACCCGTAGGCGTAGACGAACGTGGAGTTCGACGCGATGTCGCACTTCACGTCGTTGGCATGCGCGATGACGGTGAACAGTTGCACGTACGTGCGCAGCCCGCGCTTCCCCGGGTCGCCGATGGTGATGGTGCGCTGCACCGGCGCCTGCGCCTTGGTGCGCTGATCGGAATGCGAACGGGCCACGGCGAGATCGATCGACGTCGCGGTGGCCAACCGCTGCGCGGCCGCCATGAACGCCTCTGCCTCGTGCGCGTTGTCGGTGCCCTCGGCCTGCCGCAACAGGGCGGCGATGCGGGCCAGCATCTTGTCGTCAGTCATCGACCAACAGACTAGGGCTACTTGGTGACAAAACTGTCGAGCGCGCTCACCAGCTGTGGAGAAAGCGGGCCCTCCTTGCCGAGGTTGGCGATGCTGTCGGTCGGGTCGTCGCGCAGCACGTGGTTGACGCCCGCCAGGCGCACCACCGTCAACTCGGTGTGCTTGAGCGCGTCGATCAGCGGGTCCATGGTGTTACACAGGGCTTGGCGGTCACTGTCCGAACAGGTCAGCAGAACCGGGGTGGCGGCGGGGATCTCGGACGCCAACTCGACGGGGTCGATCTTGTCTGCCTCGACGATGGCCTTGGCGTTGCCCGGGTTGAGGATCGCGCCCAGCCCCTCCGGCAGGTTCGCGGGCACGGTGCCCTTGGTGCGCACCTCGTCGACGGCCGCCAGCCAGGTGTTCAACGTCTCGGGGCTGGCGTCGGAGCGCACCCGGTTGGTGATGATGTCGAGGTAGCGGCCGGACAGCGGCTGCAGCAGGCCCAGCGAGTGGATCTTCGGTGCGCCCGGGCTCTTGTCCGACGCCAGCGACATGGCGTGCACCGTGCCCTCGCCGACGGCGTACACCGACAGGCGGCCCTTGTCGGTGCCCGGCTGGTCGGCCAGGAATCGGGCGGCGGCCTTGGCCCCCGAGGTGTACACGGCGCTGACGACGTCGTTCGGCCGCTGCGCATAGGGGCCCAGGCCGGTCTTGCCGGTACCGATCTTGTCGTAGCGCAGGCTGGCTTCCCCGCGATCCGACAGCTGTTCGGCGAGCTGGCGCATGTTGCCGATCTTGCCGACGACGATGTTGTCGCCGTTGCGGTCGGTGTTGCCGCTTTCCGAGATCAACAGCGCGGCCGGCCCCGGCGGGGCGTCCTTCTGATGACGGTAGGTGCCGTGGATGGTGAGGCCGTCCGCCTCGAAGCTGACCTCGTCCTCGACCCACTGCTGCTGCTTCGCGCCGGACGAGCAGCCGGCCGACAAGATCAGCAGCAGCGAAAGTGCCAGGGCGGCAATCGCTTTCAAATCTTCGTCTCGATCCACGATGCGACGTCGTCGAGCACGACGGCGCGCTCGGGCTCGTTGAACACCTCGTGGTAGAGCTGCGGGTAGACCTTCAGGTGCGCATCCTGGGAGCCGACGCACTCCATCAGGTGCCTGCTGCCCTTGACGGGGATCAGCTTGTCCTGCTCGCCGTGCACGATCAGCAGCGGCGCCGTGAGCGCGGGGGCCCGCCCCGGCATCGTCTCGCCGACGCCGATCAATGCCTTCGCGATGCCCGCGGGCAGCTTGCCGTGGTGCACCAACGGATCGTTCTCGTAGGCGGCGACCACCTCGGGGTCGCGCGACACCGCGTCGGCGGGCAGGTTCTCCACCGGCAGGCCCGGCAGCAGGCGCCCGAGCGCCTTCGCGACGAAGACCATCACCGGCGACACCCCGTCCTGGGCGTCGACCGCGGGGCCCGAGAGGACCATCGCCGCGTAGTCGTCGGGGTGCTCGACTCCGTAGGCGAACACCACCCCGCCGCCCATGCTGTGGCCGAGCACCACCCGCTTGAGCTCGGGATACTCGGCGGCGGCGATCCCGGCCAGGGTGTGGAAGTCGCCGGTGTACTCGGAGATGTCCCGCAGATAGACGCGCTTACCGCCGGAGCGGCCGTGGCCGCGCAGGTCAAGGGCGTAAACCGCCAGGCCGGAGTCGCCGAGCCGCTGGGCGACGTGGTCGTAACGGCGGGCGTGCTCGGCGTAGCCGTGACACAGCACCACCACGCCGCGGCAGTCCTGGTCGTCGGGCTCCCATACGTCGTAGACGATGCGGACACCGCCAACGCCCTCGAAAGATCGTTCGTGTCGGCTACTGGCCACCTGCGCAGAGTAACCAACCCGGGAAAATCGGTCCGTAGCAGTTGTCGGCCCCGTGCGTAAGCTCGACCCCGTGAGCGTGCTCGCTGAAAGCCTGGAACCCGCTGACCACCCGGCCAACGACAGTGCCGCCGCCGATGCATTCCTCGAAGATGCCCAGCGTTATCGGCGGGAGTTGCTCGCGCACTGCTACCGGATGACCGGCTCCCTGCACGACGCCGAGGACCTGGTGCAGGACACCTACCTGCGCGCCTGGAAGTCCTACAAGGGGTTCGAGGGCAAGTCGTCGGTGCGCACCTGGTTGTACCGGATCGCGACGAACACCAGCCTCACCGCGCTGGAGGGCAGGCAGCGGCGGCCGCTGCCGTCCGGGCTGGGGCAGTCGGCGTCGGATCCGACCGGCGACATCGCCGAGCACCGAGAGATCACCTGGCTGGAGCCGCTCCCCGACTCGCCGAAGGAGGACCCGTCCGACCCGTCGGTGATCGTCGAGTCGCGCGAGTCGGTGCGGCTGGCGTTCGTGGCGGCCCTTCAGCACCTGTCGGCCCGCCAGCGCGCGGTGCTCGTCCTTCGCGAGGTGCTGCAGTGGAAGGCCGCCGAGGTGGGCGAAGCGATCGGCGCGTCGACCGCTGCGGTGAACAGCCTGCTGCAGCGCGCCCGCGCGCAACTCGACGCCGCTGCGCCGGGGCAGGACGACGGCGCCGCGGCGCCCGAAACACCCGAGGCCAAAGACCAGCTCGCGAAGTACATCGCGGCGTTCGAGAACTACGACATGGACCGGTTGGTCGCGCTGTTCACCGAGGACGCGGTGTTCGAGATGCCACCGTTCGACAGTTGGTACCACGGCCCTGCCGACATCGTCACGCTGTCGAAGACCCACTGCCCCGCCGAGGGCCCGGGCGACATGCGCTTCATCGCGACCACCGCGAACGACCAGCCCGCGGCCGCGCTGTACATGCTCAACCGCGAGACGGGTCGGCACGAGGAGTTCCAACTGCATGTCCTCGAGGTGCGCCCCGGCGGCATCGCACACGTGGTGGCGTTCCACGCGGACGGCCTGTTCGCGAAGTTCGGCCTGCCTACTCATCTGGAGCATCTGTAGCCGCGAGATCGGACTTTTGTAGACGTCTACTCGCACTTCCTCTGCAAAAGTCGGGTTTCGGCATGTCCCAGGGTGCTCTTCACGCCTGGGCGCGGAGGTAGTCGTGGTCAGCAAGGCGTCCGTACCCTGGGGTGCATGACGGCATCCGTCGACATCCGTCGCGCATCCGATCGAGGCACCAGCACGACGGACTGGCTGGACTCGAAGCACTCGTTCTCGTTCGCCGGCTATTACGACCCGTCGAACACCCACCACGGGCTGCTGCTGGTCAACAACGACGACCGGGTCACACCGGCTGCCGGGTTTGACACCCACCCGCACCGCGACATGGAGATCGTCACGTGGGTGCTGGCGGGATCGCTGGAGCACCGCGACTCGATGGGCAACGCGGGCGTCATCTATCCCGGCCTGGCGCAGCGGATGTCGGCCGGAACAGGCGTGCTGCACTCCGAGAGGAACGGATCGCCCAGCGAGGCTGTGCATTTCGTGCAGATGTGGGTGGTGCCCGACGAGGCCGGTATCGACCCCGGCTACCAGCAGGCCGAGATCGGCGCCGACCAGCTTGCCGGCGGATTGTTCACCATCGCGTCGGGCAGGCACGACGACGCCGCCGTGGCCATCCACAACAAGAACGCGGCGCTGCACGGTGCGCGGCTTCAGGCCGGCGATGCGGTGACTCTGCCCGACGCACCGTTCCTGCACCTGTTCGTGCCGCGCGGTGCGGTGACGCTCGAGGGCGCCGGGCCGCTGCGCGAGGGCGACGCCGCCCGATTCACCGACGCCGACGGTGTGCGGATCACTGCCTCCGAAGCCTCGGAGATCCTGGTGTGGGAGATGCATGCGGATCTGGCCGCCGCGTAGCGCCCTCGTCGTCGGAGTCATCGGCGCCACCCTGCTGTCGGGGTGCTCGACCGAGTCGTCTCCGCGGCAACCGCCCGAGTCGTCGGCGTCGACGCCCGCCGCACCCGCTCCCGCGTCGGCGCATCTGGTCCCGACGACCCTCGCGGTGCCCGCCGAACTTGCGCAGTCACCGCTGGACGAGCCCCGCGAGGCGCTGATCCCTGAGGGCTGGACCATCGCGGTGTGGGCGCGGATCCCCAACGCGCGCCTCGAGGCGTGGACGCCGGACGGCGCGCTGCTGGTGTCGTTGCCCTCTACCGGTCAGATCGTCAAGCTGACGCCGAAACCCGGCGCGGCGCCACAACAGTCGGTCTTACTCGACGGCCTCGACCAGCCGCACGGGATGGCGTTCGCGGGATCTGCTCTCTATGTCGCCGAGAGCGACCAGATCGACAGATACGACTACCTCGACGGAGCCGCGGTCAACCCGCAGACGATCGCGGACGACCTGCCCGATGCGCGCAGCCCGGAACTGAGGGGCGCGTACGCGCACGCGTTGAAGAGCGTGACCGTCGGACCGGACGGCGCGGTGTACTTCTCCATCGGCTCGACGGGCAACATCTCGGCGCACGACCGGCAGGCCGACCCGCAACGCGCGACCATCATGCGCATTCCACCGGGCGGCGGAGCCGCCGAGACGTTCGCGACCGGCGTGCGCAACGGCACCGGCCTGGCCGTCGCACCGGACGGTTCGGTGTGGACCGCGGTGAACAACCGCGACAACGCCCCGAACCCGGACGGCGACGTCGAGACGGACTATGTCAACGAGCACCCGCCGGAAAGCCTGGCCAGGGTCACGCCCGGACGTGAATTGGGTTGGCCCTACTGCAATCCCGACGGCGGACCGGCGGACATGTCGTTCATCCGGGACATGTCGACCAACGAGAACGGATCACAGATGGACTGCACCGGCCTGCCGCCCGTCGAGCAGAGCATGGGCGCGCACTCCGCACCGCTTGGTCTGGCGTTCACCACCGGCGTGCTGCCTGCGCCGTACACGGACGGGGCATTGGTCGGCATCCACGGGTCATGGAACCGCCGGCCGCCACGCGCGCCCGAGGTGTCGTTCTTCGGTTGGCGCAACGGCACTCTCGGCGACCAGCAGACCCTCGTCGGCGGCTTCCAGGCCGCCGACGGATCCCGTTGGGGGCGCCCGGTGGCCGCGGTCGTCGGCCCCGATGGTGCGGTCTACGTCAGCGACGACGACGCGGGCGCCGTCTACCGGTTGGCTCCGCCGGGCTAACCGACCTTGCTCCCGCGCTTGCCGGTGATGCCGAGGTAGATCGCGATCAGCACGATCGCGACGATGATGCCGACGAGGAACGGGATGATCTGCCATCCGCCATTGGAATTGCTGTAACCGAACTGGTAGGTGAGCCATGTTCCGATGAACGAACCAAGCGCACCCAGCAGGATCGTCATGATGATGCCGATGTTCTGCTTGCCGGGCATGATGAGCCGCGCGAGCGCACCGACGATCAAACCGACGACCAGCGCGCTGAGAATCGTTCCGATCATGTCTGCTCCTTCGATAGATCCGACCCCTGTGGGATTACCCAATCGTCTGTGATCGACTCCACGCCTTCAGCGGGCGATATGCAATCGTGACGCCCTTGTTACTGAAGTTGACTGTGATGTTGGTGTGATTAGAGTGGTCATTTTTCCAGGGGCTTTACGAAGGGGTAGCGGCGCACGTGTGGAGCAACAGGCTGTTGGCTTACTCCGCTGCGCTGATGCTGTGCGCGGGGTTGGCGGCGACGGCCGCGCCGGTGGCACGCGCCGACGGCCGCTCCCTGCTGGCGGGCGCGATCGCCAACACCCGGGGCTCGTATCTGGTCTACAACTTCGGCGACGGCCATCCGGCGCCGATGCTCAACGCGGGCGGCGGATGGTACGAGATGAGCAACGGCGGGCACTTGATGACGATCAAGAACGCCTCCGGTCGGCTGCAGCCGCGACTGCTGGTCGACAGCCACCAGGGCTATCAGGGCCGCTGCGAACGCGATCCAGGGGCGCGCACCGGCGAGGGGCTGTGGCAGGCGTCGGAGATCTACTCGCCGTTGGAGGCGTGGCAGGCGCTTGGTCAGCCGACGATCGCGATCAACGCCAACTTCTTCGACGTGCGCGGCCAGAAGGGCGGCTCGTGGCGCGACACCAAATGCAGTTCGCCGCTTGGCGCTTACGTCGACAACACCCGCGGCCAGGGCCGCGCCAACGCCGCCGTCACCGGAACCCTCGCTTACGCGGGTAAGCAGGGGTTGTCGGGCGGCAACGAGCACTGGTCGTCGCTCGCGACGATGATCCTCCCGGTCGGCGCGCAACCCTACGTCGTCATGCCCAAGGGCCCCAACGACTATGACTCCGCTTCGCCGGAAATCCAGAAGCTGCTCGACCGCAACGCGCGCTTCGTCGCCGTCGCCGGCATCGGCCTTCTGGCCCCTGGCGACACCGGACAACTCAACGACGGCGGGCCGAGCGCGGCACGAACGGCGATCGCCTACAACCGCAACGCCGACCAACTGTATGTCTTCCAGGGCGGCAGCTACACGCCCGACCAGATTCAGGATCTGTTCCGTGGACTGGGCTCGGACACCGCGGTGTTGCTCGACGGCGGCGGTTCCTCGGCAATCGTGCTGCGGCGTGACACCGGCGGGATGTGGAGTGGCGCAGGCGTTCCCAAGGGCAGCTGCGATACCCGCCAAGTCCTGTGCGACTCTCGTGAACGCGCACTTCCCAGCTGGCTCGCGTTCGCCTGACACGACGATGCCGGACTTGACGCGCCGCACGATGCTGCGGCTGGGCGCAGGACTCACCGGTGCACTCGCGCTCGAGCCGATCTGGCGTTTGGGCTTGGCCACCGCGTCGGGGGCACCGCCCGCCGACCAGCCGTCCCCGTCGTCGGCCACCGGGCTGCCGACGCGGGTGTCGGGCTCGTTCGTTTCGGCGGCGCGCGGAGGCGTCGACACCAAGTGGGCGATCGCGCTGCCGCCGGGCCCGCATCCGCGGCCGTTGCGGACCGTCATCGCCCTGCACGGACGTGACATGGACGCCGACGGCGTGATGGGCATGGGTGTGGAAGCGGGTCTGGCCGAGTTGGCGAAGGCGGGCTACCCGCCATTCGCGGTGGCCGCGGTCGACGGCGGCAACGGCTGGTGGCACCGACGCGTCAACGGTGAGGACTCGGGCGCGATGGTGCTGCAGGAGTTCCTGCCGCTGCTGGCGAGCAAGGGACTCGACACGTCGCGGGTGAGCTTCATCGGCTGGTCGATGGGCGGGTACGGCGCGTTGTTGCTCGGCGGGGCGTTGGGGCCGCGGCGCACGGCCGCGATCTGCGCTGTCGCGCCGGCGCTGTTCACCGACTACGGGTTGGCGCTGCAGGAGCGGGCCTTCGACGGGCCTGCCGACTGGTTCGCGTATTCGGTATACGGGACGCCCGCGCTCTCAGAGATCCCGCTTCGCATCGACTGCGGCGCCGAGGACCGGTTCTTCGACGCCACCAAGCAGTTCGTCGCCTCGCTGCGCAGACCGCCATCAGGGGTGTCCTTCGTCGGCGGCCATGACGTGGCTGCGTGGCGGGAGAAGCTACCGCGAGAGTTGGCCTGGCTGGCGCAGTAGCGCGTTGATCCCCGGTTGCCCCTGGGTCCCGTGAGACGATCGGTGCTCGAGTGAACAGAGTTTCGACTGCACCCCGCCCCGCCGCCCGACGCGCTACCGCCGCGAGCGGGGCTGCGGCCGTGCCGCGGAGGCACTTTCGCAGCGACATCGAGGGCCTGCGGGCCGTCGCCGTCATCGCCGTCGTCCTGTTCCACGCCGGCGTGCCCGGCGTCGGCGGCGGCTTCATCGGGGTCGACGTCTTCTTCGTCGTCTCCGGCTTCCTGATCACGGGCATCCTGTGGCGTGAGGCGTCGAGCACCGGATCGGTGCGGTTGGCGCGGTTCTACGCTGCGCGGGCGCGACGTCTGCTGCCGGCCGCGGCCACGGTCCTGGTGGCGACGTGTGCCGCGTCGGCGGTGCTGCTACCGCCGCTGCAGGCGCGCAACGTCATCGGCGACGGTATCGCCAGTGCGCTGTACGTCGGCAACTACCGGTTCGCGATCCAGGGCACCGACTACCTGGCTGCCGACGCGCCGCCGTCGCCGCTGCAGCACTACTGGTCGCTGGGCGTCGAAGAGCAGTTCTATCTGGTGTGGCCGGCGCTGATCATCGGTACGACATGGCTTCTCGCGCGGTTGGCCCGGCGCAGCGGCCGGGCGGTCACGACGTCGTCGGCGCCGCACGTGCTTGTGCTCGGGGTTCTCTCGGCGCTGTCGTTCCTGGTGTCGTTGGCGTGCACCGAGAACTGGCCGTCGTGGGCGTTCTTCTCGCTGCCGACGCGGGCGTGGGAGTTGGCCGTCGGTGGACTGGTCGCGCTGACGGCCGGCGCCTGGCGGCACCTGCCCGGCCCGTCGACCGCCGTGGTCGGCTGGGGTGGACTGGCGCTGATCGTCATCACGTGCACGCAGATCGGCGAGGCGACACCGTACCCGGGCACGACGGCCCTGCTGCCGGTGCTCGGGACGGCGCTGGTGATCGGAGCGGGTTGTGCGACACCGAATCTGGGGGTGGGGCACTTCCTGTCGAAGCCTGCGATGCGTTCGATCGGTCGGCTGTCCTACTCGTGGTATCTGTGGCACTGGCCGGTGTTGCTGCTCGCGCCTGTGTTGTTCGGGCAGTCGCTCGGTCTGGCGGGTCGGTTGGCGATGGTGCTGATGTCGTTCGGCCTGGCGATCCTCACCCTGCATCTGATCGAGAACCCCGCGCGGTTCGCCATTTCGCTGAAGTCATCTTCGCGACGCACACTGGCGGTCGGAGGCGCGCTGACGGCGGTCGGGGTGACGACGTGCCTGATGCTCCTGACGTTCACGCCCGTGCCCGCCGGCCGCGGCACGGCGGCCGCACCCGTGGCGCCCGCGGCGGTCGGGGTGCCTGCGACAACGCCTGACGCGGCGCCTGACGCGGCCCCGAAAGGCACTGCGCCACAGCCGACCTCCGTGCACGACCAGGTGGTGGCGGCGGTCGCGAAATCGGCGACGCCCGCGCCGGTTCCCGTGAATCTCACCCCGGCCCTCACCGCGATCACCAAGCCCGACGTGTTCGTGAACGGGTGCGTGCAGTCATGGCGGGAGGTGGCCGTTCCCGAATGCGCGTCGGGTGACACCGCCGCCGCGACGACGGTGGCGCTGGTCGGTGACTCGCACGCAGCGATGTGGCAGGCGGCCCTGGAACCGGTTGCCCAACAGAAACATTGGCGACTGGAGACAATGAGCAAGGTGCTCTGTCCGATGATGGACCTGCCGATCAACAGCCCGTATCTGGGCCGCCGGTTCACCGAGTGCGAGCGGTGGCGACACGACGCGATGGCACGCCTGGACAGGGAGCGGCCGAAGCTGGTCCTGGTGGACATGTCCCGCCGCTACGGTGCCGACTTCGGGTTCACCAGCTACGACCAGGCCTGGTTGGACGGGTTGACGCGACTGGTGCAGCGACTGCGGAGCACCGGCGCTCAGGTGCTCGTGCTGAGCCAGGCACCGGACCCGCACTCGACGGTGCCGACGTGCGTGTCCGGGCACATGGACGACGCGTTGGCGTGTGCGCCCACCCGCTCCGACGGCCTCAACGACGCGGGCATCGAGGCGGAGGCGGCGGCCACCGCGACCGGCGGCGGTCAGTACGCGAAGTTGTCGGAGTTGTTCTGTACGGCCGAGCGCTGCCCCGTGATCGTGGGCAACACTTTGGTCTTCCGGGACGACAACCACATCACGACTGAGTACGCCACGGTGCTTGCTCCGCTGTTGACCGGAATGGTCGAGCGGGCCCTAGCCCTCATCTAGGGCCCGCTCGTGGGCTCTATGCCTCGCCGTCAGGGGGCCGTCGACGTCTGGCCGTTTCCCTTGGCGCTGACGGTTTGACCGCTCACGCCGGTCGCCGTTGCAGTGTTGTTGCGGCCCAGCGCCGTGACCTTGTTGGCCACGCCGGCGACCGTGGATGCAAGGTTGTTCTTGCCCGCCGCGATGTTCTTGTTCAAGCTGCCAAGCACTGTGCTGGCAATGTTGTCCTTGCCGACCGCGATGTTCTTGTTGCCGTTGCCGGTGGGTGACAGGACAGTATTGCCGCCGAGTGTGACCCCGGGTGTGCCGACGGTTGCCGCCACGTTGTTCAGGCCCGCAGCAAGATTCTTGTTGTCATTGCCCAACACGGTCGTCGCGGTGTTCCCCACGCCGAAACCGGTGTTCTTGTTTCCGTTACCAGTGCCCGTGACGGTGGCGTCGACCACGTCGAGCACGTTCGCGGTGATTTCGGGGAGGCCGACCGTCGCCGCCTGATTGAAAGCCCCCACCGCGTTGTTCTGGTTGTCGTTGCCCAAGACCGTCGCTGCGGTGTTGCCCAGACCCCACCCGAAGTTGTTGTTACCGTTACCGGTTGCTGCGGCCTGCACTGTTGCCACATCCACACCAAGTACGTTCAGCAGCAGATCGATCCCCGGAGTGCCAACGGTCACGGCCTGATTGAGAATGCCCGCCGCGACGTTGTTGTTGTCGTTGCCCAGCACGGTGGCTGCCGTGTTTCCCAGACCGAGGCCGATATTGTTGTTGTTGTTCCCGGTCGCATCCACGTTCAGTACCGCCGACGCTACGTTTCGCCCCAGTGCGGCGGCGTCGGCCAGGACCGAGACTCCGGGGGTTCCGACGGTCGCGGCTTGGTTGAGAATGCCGCCCGCAATGTTGTTGTTGCCGTTGCCGAACAGGGTCAGCGCCGTGTTGGCCGCACCGATGGCGAAATTGTTGTTGCCGTTGCCCGTGGCGTCGGCCTGGACATCGGCCGTTACGTCCGCGAGGTTGAGCCCGGGTATTCCGAGCACATCCCCGAGGGGTCCCAGGTCCAGTGGATCCAGCGCCGCAGACACATCAACGCCGGGAGTGCCGACGGTGGCCGCCTGGTTGAGTAGGCCGGCCGCGAAGTTGTTGTTGTCGTTGCCGAGGGCGGTGAGCGCGATGTTTCCGAAGCCCAGCGCGGTGTTTGTGTTGTTGTCCCCGGTCGGGTCGACGGTGCCGGTTATCGTTCCGAGCCCGCTGATCGGCAGTGCGTTCACAGTGATGCCGGGCGTGCCGATGCTGGCGGCCTGATTGAAGAAGCCGGCGGCGGTGTTGGTGTTGCCGTTGCCGAGCAACGAGGTCGCGGCATTTCCGATGCCGAATGCGGTGTTGGTGTTGTTGTTGCCGGTCGAGTCGATGACGAGAGGATCACCGGCGGCGCCGGTGCCGACCAGGCCGGTCGACGACGCGGTGTTGTTGAGGCCGATCGCGGTGTTCTTGTTGCCGTCGCCTGCGATCAACGAACTCGCAGCGTTGCCGATGCCGAGGGCACCGGAGAAGTTGTTGGTGCCGACAAGCGAAGTTGCCGTGTTGTTCAGTCCGATTGCCAGGGCGGCGTTTCCGTCACCCTCCGCATTGGCCGTGCTGCCCGGGAAGAGCGCAATAGCCCATGCGCCTTGGCCGATCGCCGAGCAGCTGCCGTCGCCGATCTTTCCCACGCCGCCGATTGCTGCGCACGCGGCATTGGCTGTTCCGGAGGAAAATCCCCAAAAGGCTGACGCACAGGCGCCTGTGGCGATGGCTCCGACCACGACCTTGCCCGCGGGCGTACCCCCACTCGACGGGCGCTGTGCCCGGTGCTTGCCCATCGAGCTAACTTGCGCGCTGCGCTTCCGTTGCTTCGATCCCCGATGCTTCGATGCCACGAGACCGGCCCTCTCCGTGTCCGTATTGAATTCTCCTTGGGCACCCTAACACCTCTGTGATAGGTGTCACAAAATTGCTAGGAAATTTTATTTGCGTTCGTGAGCTGGACAAGGCAAACGGTTTAATTACGAGGTCGTCAATAAGTAACCGCAGCTAGTAGCCACATATGTGCGGGCTGTGACGATCTGGCAGCAACTGCCACTTCTACGCCAAGGTAAGTTGCTGCGAGGAGCCTCGCGCGACAAGGTTGCAGGCGGTACAAGATCACAGGCCACTTCGTATTTCGCATTAACTTACCTGCCGCGAAGTAGGTGTCCCAGCTGCGGGACACCACCCGCAGGTACCCCTCACAGCTACTTAGATGCCGCTCAGCAAAGGTGGCCGCCTGTTAGCTGAGTACCGCCAGAGCGCTCTGTGCGGCCGTCTCGGTCTGGTTCGCGTAGCCACCACCGAACAGCACCACATGCGCCAACAACGGATACAGCTGATGCAGTCCGGTGCGCGCGCGCCAGCCACGCCGCAGCGGTCGCACCGCCTCATAGCCCGCCGCCACCTCGTTGCGGTGCGGACACCCGAACAACGCCAACATCGCCAGATCCGTCTCGCGGTGTCCCCCGTGTGCAGCAGGATCGATCAGCACCCCGCCGTCGCGCGTCCACATCACGTTGCCGCTCCACAGGTCGCCGTGGATCCTCGCCGGCGGATCGCCGTCATCGAAGTCACCCGTCGAGCATCTCTCGATCACCGCGTCGACGGACCGTCGCGCGTTGGCGCTGAGCCGTGGTGCCGCGGCGTCGGCCATCGGCCGTAACCGCTCGGTCGCATAGAACTCACCCCACGAGTCGTGTCCGCGCAGCGACATGGGTAGCGGTTGCGACAGCGGGCCGAAAAAGCCGTCGCCGTGCCATCCGTCAGGCGGCGCACCGAACATTGGTGCCCCCGCGTCGTGCGTCACCGCCAGCCGTGAGCCGAATTCCCTTGCCGCGTCGGGTGTTGGCGGCACCGTCTGCAGCCGTTCCAACGTCAACGAGCGCTCGTCGTGCGCAATGACCCGTGCGCACGGCACGCCGCCTGCCGCGTCGAGCCAGTGCAATCCCGCCGCTTCGAGTGCGAAGAATCCCTGCGGTGCGCCGGCGTTGGTCTTGACGAAGTCAGCCACGGGGACGGCGCGGCAGCCCGACCAGCATCGTCATCGCCCGGTCGCGCAATGCTGTCGGTAGCCGCGGCACCACGGCTGCCTGGATCTTCGGCAGCAGCGCCACCACATAGCGGGCCTTCGGCCGCCGCGCGGTGAGTGCCTCCTCCACGACAGCGACGACCTTGGTCGTCGGCGACGCCATCCGACGCGCCGCAGGCACGAACTTCTTCATGCCGGCGATGTGCTTGGCGTAGAGGTCGCGGTCCTCGGCGGACATGCCGGCTTCGAGTTGGCGCACCATGTCGTCGGCCGTGCGCCACATGTCGGTGTCGGTCTGCGCGGGCTCGATCAGGACGACGGGGATCCCCCAGGCCCTCAGCTCGATGCGCAACGCGTCGCACGCCGCCTCCAGCGCGAACTTCGACGCGGAGTACGGCCCCAGCATCGGCGTGGCGATCCGACCGTTGACGCTCGAGATGAACAGCACCCGGCCGCCCGATTCCCTCAGCTTCGGCAGCGTCGCACGGGTAACGGCGAACTGGCCGATCACGTTGGTCTCCAAAACATTTCGCCAGTCATCGACGGTCACGGTCTCGATGGGGCCGCCCACGGCGACGCCCGCGTTGTTGATCACCGCGTCCAGCCTGTGCGGCAACGCGTCGGGCAGCTTTGCGATGTGCTCGGGGTTGGTGATGTCGAGAATGACGGCGGACACCCTCTGCGGGTCAACCTTGGTGATCGCTGTCGCGTCTTCCTCGCTGCGGACGCCCGCGATGACGTCCCAGCCGATGGAGGCCAGGTGCTCGACGATCGCCCGTCCGATACCGCGGGCCGCGCCGGTGACGAGAACTGATGGCATAGCGGTGACCTTAGTCCCCGGCGGGCGCGCCACCCACCAGTCCGCCCTACAGCTGCGGGGTCAGATCCAGCGTCGTGATGGTCGTCATCCGGGTGATCCGCCAGTCGGAGTGATCGCGCTGCATCTCCAACCGGTAGGACAGATACCGCAGCGACGGGATGTTCTTCGACACCGGGCTGGTGGCAACGGAGTTCGTGTACACAATCGCCGAGGCCTCCGATTGACTGACGGATTCGACCGCCGTCCCGAGCACCGAGGTGGTGTTGGTGACCTGCGCCTGCTTGTTGGTCGCCGCGATCGAGTCGATGAACTTGCGATATTGGAAGGCGAAGTCACCGGTGAGGAAGTGCGCCGAGCGGTCGGCGAGCGTGTCCATGTTCTCCGGCGTGTACGACCACAGCGTGGTGATCGCGTTCGCCGCGGTGCGGGCGATGTCCAGCTTGGTCTCGACCAGCGCACGGTTGGCGATCACCGGCTGCGCCGTCGCGCCCAGGAAGGCGCCGCCGGCCACGAACAGCGCGGCGGCCGCCGCGGCGGCGATCTTCAGGCGCTTGCCCGCCGGGCGGTGCGGAACCAGAACGAGTTCCGCTTCCGCAGGCTCGTCGGCCTCATCCACGGCGTCGTCCGCGGAGTTCCCGGGGCTCGCCTCGTCGTCGGTCTCTGCCGCCGTGGCGGCCGGCTCGTCCGCGGTGTCATCCGCGGTGTCTTCGTCCGCCGGTGCCGAGTCGTCGGTTTCGGCACGGGCGTCGGGCACCACAGCGTCGGGCACCGCAGCATCGGGCACCACGGCGTCGGATACCACGGCGTCGGGCTGGTTCTTGCGGCGCCGCAACAGGTTCCAGCGTCGGCCCCGCTCAGCCGGCTCCGCGACAGGCTCCGCGGCGACGGGCTCCTCCGTGGGGGGCGCTTCAGCCGCCGGTTCCTCCGCGGCCGACTCCTCCGTTGCCGACTCTGCCGCGGCGGGCTCGTCCATGACAGGCGGCTCGGTCGGCTCCTCCGCGGCAGACTCTTCCGCCGCGGAGGCATCTTTCGGCGTGTCCGGTGAATCCTGCGCTTCCGGCTCGGCCTTCGGTGCGCGGCGCCTCTTGCCGCTGGGCATGCGGTGTCGACCACGAGGCGTGGCCGACTCCGAGGCCGCATCCGTGGTCAGATCACCTGAATCAGTTGGCTGATCTTCCACAGCTGCCCTTCCTTCTTTGCCGTTACCACCCAACGGTTTCCGCTCTCGATGGTGTTCCCCTGCGGGCCTTTGCTCGAGATCTTGGTCGCGACAAGGACATCGGCGCTGCCGTCGTCGTTCCAGCGCTGCACTCCGGCCTCGACGACGTCGCCCTGCGTCGGTTCCGCGCGGGCCACCTGCACCAGGATCTCGTTGAGGCGGTCCTTGAACGTCTTCGCGAAGTCCCCGGTGGCCTGCGACTGGATCCGGTCGCCGTAGTAGTTGGCCTGGAACGGGTCCAGCGTCGTGTATGTCGTCATGAACGACCGGACATAGCCGAGCACGTCGGCGTCCCTCACCTGGATCCGACGGTCGGTTTCATGCGACACCAGCATCAGCGCGCTAGCGGTGATCGCGGCGGCGATCAGCGCACCGGCCACGGTCGCCACCAGCGGAAGGCCCCACCGGCGTGGCGGTTTCGGCGGGGGAGCCGAGTAGAGCTCCGGCTCGTCGGCATCGATCTTGCGGCGTGGGCTCATTGCGACGCCTGCCCAGTCATCGGCTTCTTCAGGACACTGAGATTCGACACCCGCCACTGCCCGTCACGCGACTTGTCGAACTCCACCCGCACCGTGGCGGTGATGAACCGCAGGTCCTCCGGGGTGGCGCCGCGCTGGCCCTGCATGGCCAGCAGCATCGCCGCCTTCTCCGGCTCGGCGGACAACACCGCACTGCTCACTGCCCAGTACTCGTTGGTGGTGGCTCCGGCCTTCTTCACCGCCTCCTGCTGAGCCTGCAACTGCGAGCGGTAGCTGTCGGTGGCAAGCGAGCGGGCCTTGGAGAAGTCGTCCTCCAGGGTGTCCACGTTGTACGTCAACATCTGTTCGACGATCCGTGGCCCCTGCTCGGCGATCTCGCGCCGAGTCTGATCGACGGCACGCTCCTGCCGATAGACCACGACGTAGTTCAACGCCACCAGCGCCGCGCACACCACCACGGCCAGCACCAGAATCTTCGCCGCCAGTCGGCGGATATCACGCTCGGGCCGGTCGACATGGCGAACCTCGGTGCGCAGCAACAGATCTGCGAAGGTGCGGTTGCGCGAATCCCACAGCGGCCACAGCCAGCCGAGCAGTAGCGCCGCGGTGTCCAGCAGGTGGGCGAGGTCGCGCAGCAACAGCCGCGCGAAGCCCGCCGCGGCGCCGTCGCCGCGCCGGACGACCCTGATGCCGAACAGCGCGCGGCCCAGGCTCCAGCCGGTGAGCGCGGGCAACGCCCAACGATTGGCCAGCATCAGCAGCACCGTCACGGCGGCGACGGCCATGTAGACCCACCAGAGCCAGCCGCCCCGCGGCGCGGTCAGCACGAGCGGAACCAGGACGCCGAGCACGCCGAGACCGACCAGCAGGTCCAGGCACAGGGCGCCGGCGCGGGACGGCCACGACGCCAACTGCTGCGTCGGCGAACCGTCGTCCGCCGGGGCGTTGGGGCTCGCGTCGAGGACAGTCGTCACGACGTGACCTGTTCCATCTTGTCGATCCGGTACTGGCCCTGGTCCTTGGTCATCGTCACCCGGAGGCGATAGCCCGACTCCTGGTCTTTGACATCGGAGTTGGTGACTTTGATCCGCACCGCCACCAGGACGTCGATGGAGCCGTTCGGGTCGTGGCGCTCGACCGCCGCCCGCATGTCGGACACCTCGACCTTGACGTTCGCGGCCTGATAGGCCTCGACGAGGATGCCGCCGAACGTCGACGCCTGCGCCCCGAACGCGCCCGTGGAGCACTCCATGATCTTCATCTGGGCCGCCGACATCGCGGCCGTGTCCGGGGCCTGCAATGCCGTTACGCAGTCCTTGGCGGCCTGCAACGCGGCCGCGTCTTCGCTCGCGGCCTGTTCGATGCCCCGGTTCTCCCTGACGAGCAGCACCCCGCCGACGACCGCGGCGATGGTCAGCGCGACCAACCCCGCACAGATCGCGGCCATCCAGCCCCGGCCCAGCCGCGGCGGCCGACGATCGGCGTCCGGGGCGTCGGGCTGCTCCGCGTCTCGGGCTGCCTCATCGGCTACCTCAACGACGGGATCGGGCTGGTCCTGGTCTTGCTGCTCTTGTTCGGATACCGCTACCGAATGGTCTGGCGTGTCCTCAGCATCGGTGGGGTTCAGCTGGCGGGTGCCAGCATCTCCTTCCATCCGTCGTCTCCTGGGTTCTTCGAATTGCTGACGGAGTACTTCACGCCGTCGGGCCCAACGACCTCACCGCTTGTCGGGCTGTAGACCGCACTGCCTGGTGCCGGAGTGTACGTGCAGGGGTTGGGCTGTTGTCCACTGCACTGAACGCTGCCCGCATTCGGCGGGGTCAACGGGTCGCTGACAGGTTGCGGTGACCCGCCCGGCGGCAACTGGTCTGCGGGCAACGGGTTCGTCCCGTTGTTCACCGTGGGCGCCGGGATCACGTAGCCGGGCTTGACCGGCTGGTCGCAGCGCGCCGCGGGGGCCGGGCAGTTCACGATCTGGTTCGGATCGCCGTACCAGGGGTTGGTGCCCAGCGGGATGTACGGCTCGTTGCTGCGGCATTCCTTCGGGGTCGCCGCGCGCTTGCCGGGCACGTCGGCGCACGGATAGTTGCGCGCACCACGCACCACGTTCTGCACGTCCTTGGGGATCTTGCAATAGGTGCCCGAGGGTAGCGGCGCCATCGAGGTGTCGGCCGGCGAGCGCCACTCGGAGGCGGGCAGGAAGCCGGTCAGACACGGCGGCGGCTGGTTGATCGACAGGCCGAAGTGCAGCAGGCCCTCGTTCTCGAAGATCGTGCCCGCCTGTGCGACCGTCGCGCCTTGGGGCAGGATCACCAGCGCCTGCTCGACACCCTTGTGGTAGCGCTTGAGCATGTCGATGACGACTTCCAGGTTCGCCAACGTCTGCGGAAGCGACTCGCGGACGTCACTGAAGGTCGCCGCCACCTGATCCAACGTCGGCGCCGCCTGCTGCAGACCGCTGCGCAGCGCCTGATCCTGCTGCGCGGACTGCGCCGCAAGGATGTTCAGGTTGCGCGACCACTGCGCGATGTTGTCCCCCGAGTCGGCCTGGCTCTGCAGGATCGGCGTCGAGTTCGTGATGATGTCGTTGATCTGCGGCAGGTTCTCCTGGAACCCCTGCGCGAGGTTCGTCGTGCCGTCCACCAGACGTTGCAGATTCGGGCCCAATCCGCCTACGGCCTTTGACGTTTCGGTGAGCAGAGAATCGATCTTCTCCTTCGGCAGCACCGCCAGGCCCCGGTTCGCCGCATCCAGCGCTGGCCCCACCTCGCTGGGCACCGTGCCGGTGGCGATCGTCTGCCCGTTGCTCAGGTACTGGCCCGGGTTGCCCGTCGACACCAGGTCGAGGTACTGCTCGCCGATCGCCGAGACGGAGTGCACGTTGGCCGTCGCGTCCGCCGGGATCTTGTAGCGGTTGTCGATGCTCATCGTCGCCCTGGCGCCGTTCTCGGTCGGCTCCACGGCGGTCACCTTGCCGATCTGGGTGCCGCGATAGGTGACGTTGGCGGTGTCGTACAGGCCGCCGGAGCGGGGCAGGTCGGCGTAGAGCTTGTACTGCCCGATCCCGACCAGGCTGGGCACCCGCAGGTAGTACCAGCCCAACACGACCAGCGCCAGGATCGTCAGGATGGTGAACAGGATCAGCTGGAACTTGATGAACCGTGTCAACACTGCTCACTCACCCCTTTCCACCAGCGGTCCGCCCGGTGCGTCGTGCGGGTTCGGCGTGAACCGCACATCCGGGATCATCGTGGCCGGGTCGCGGCCCCATGCCTGCTCCAGCGCCCTCAGCATGCCCGACACACCGGTGCCGGTCAGGATGCCGTTGTCCAGCGCGCTGAGCGTCAGGTCGACGTTGAGCGACACGTTGATGTAGTCGCCGCGCACCACCTTCGGCACGTTCTCGATGGAGAACGGTGCGGTGAGCAACAGCTTGAGCGCGCCCAGCAGATACGGCGAGGCCTTGCTGAGTTGCTTCAGCGGGCGCTGCAGATTCTGCAGGTTGGTGTGCAGGTTGGCGCTCGTCGGGCCCAGCGCGTCGTCGGCGGCGCTGCTGATGCGTCCCAGCGACACGACCGCGTCGGCGAACAAGTCACGCGTGTCGGCGAAATGCTTGATCAGCGGCGGAAATTCGGTCAGCACCCGATCCAGTGTGTTCGTCCGCTGACCGACGATGGACAGCAACCGGTTGGTCGAGTCGATCGCCCTGGTGATGTCGTCTCGCTGCCTGTTGAGCTCGTCGGTGAAGGTGTCCAGCCGGTTCAGGAACTCGCGGATCTGGTCGGCCCGACCCGTCAGCAGGTTGTTCACCTCGGTCTGGATCACCTCGAGGTTCGAGATGCCGCCGCCCCGCACGATGGTGGCGATGCTGGCCAGCACCCGCTCGGTGGTCGGGAACGCCGACGAGTTCTTCAACGGAATGGTGTCGCCGCTCTTGAGCATCTGCGCCGATGGGTCCGGCGGCGGGTCCAACTGCACGTGCTGGCTACCCAGCAGGCTGGTCTGGCCGATCTTGGCCAACGCGTTCTCCGGCAGCTTGACGTTGGGCTCGAGATCCAGCGTCAGCGTGGCGACCCAGTTCTTCAGCTCGATCGATCGCACCCGCCCGACATAGACGTCGGCGACGCGCACCCGGCTGTTGACGTTGAGCGCCAACGTATCCGGCATCTGCACGTAGACCGTCATGTGGTCCGAGCCGGTGCCCGGGCCGCCGGGCAGTGGCACGTTCGAGATGCCACGCCAGCTGCTGCAGGAGGTCATCACCAACGCGACCGCCAGCAGTCCACCCGCGCGGCGGGCGATGCGGCTCCACTTACGGGTGCGCATTAGCCCCCTCCTGCTTCGGCGGGCAGCGGTGGTCCGGCCGGTGCGGCCGCAGGCGCGGCGGCAGGCGCCGGCGCGATGGCAGCGAGCGGACTCGGCGGGTCACCCGGGATGACCCCCGGTGCCGGGCCCGGAGGCGGCCCAGGTTGCGGGTACCACGGCGGCGGCAGCGGGTTCGTCTCGTCGTAGGCGTTCGGCGGCCCTGGCAGCCTGCCGTCGTTGACGCCGAACGCCGGTGGCGCACCGGGGATCACACAGTCGGGTCCGCCCAGGAGTTCGGCCAGGCACTCAGGCGTCAGGTTGCGCTCGGTGTGCGGCTGCACCTCGATGCCCTGCATGCCCGGTGCGGCGACCCAGCCCGGTTCGTGGTTGCCGTGCGAGAACAACGTGTCCCGTGACCAGATGCCGGGCACCGTGGTGTCCTTGTATCCCGGCGCGGGCTGCAGCCGGGGCTCGGAGTAGGAGATCTCCTTCGGCAGCGTCATGGCGCCGACGAACTCGTTGATGCCGATCGGCGGGTAGTTGAACTTGATGGCGTCCAGGATCGGCGCCAGGTACTGCGCGCACAGCTCCGCCGACTCCTGATAGCCGAGCCTGCTACCCGCCTGGATCGAGCTGCAGATGAACTGGATCGGGTTCGCGAAGTTCGAGATGACCGGCAGGCTGACGATGCCACCCGCGTTCGGCGAGGTGATGTTCATCAGGTTCGCGCCGAGGTTGGGGAACACGTGCAGACCGGTCTCGAGGCCGTTGAGCGGCTCCGGCTGCAGGATCGCGTTGGTCACCTCGGCGAGGTTGTTGACGTCGTGGGCCAGCACTTTGCCGTTCTCGCCGATGAACTGGCGGGTGGTGGTCAGCAGGTCGTTCAGGTCCCGCAGCGCGTTGGCCAGTTCGTTGTCGGTGTTGGTGAACGAGTTCGTGAACTGGGCCAGGTCGTTGTTCAACGCCACGAACTGCTGATCGCTCTTGTACAGCGCGTTGACGAACAGCGCCAGGCTCTTGACCACCGCGAAGAAGTCGCCGCGGCCCTCATTGAGGGTGGTGACCGCCTCGGACAGGCCGCTCAGCGTCTTGTTGATCTGGTCGCCCTTGCCGGCCAGGCCGTCGGAGAACGACTCGATGATGTCGCCGAACGGGCCCTTGGGCTGCTCCTTGGTGGGGCCGAGATCGGTGAGGATCCGGTTGATCGAGTCGCGAAGCTCGTCGTACTCGACGGGCACCTGGGTGCGGTCCAGCGGGATGGTCGCGTTGTTCTCCATCTCGGGCCCGCCGGTGTAGGGCGGCGACAGCTGGATGGTGCGCGACGCGACCAGGCTCGGGTTCAGGATCGACGCCGTGGCGTCGGCGGGCACCTTGTACTTGTTCTCGTAGTGGAAGGTGACCTTCATCTTGTCGCCGGCGGGCTCGATCGCGTCGATCGAGCCGACCTTGACGCCCATGATCTGGACCTTGTCGCCGGGATACAGCGCCAGCGTCTGCGGGAAGTAGGCGACGACGCTGTTGGTGGTCAGCTTCTTGTAGAGCTGCCAGCCGACGATGCCGCCGATCAGGGCCAGCACCAAGACCAGCGCCCCGACGATGACAGCTGTCCGGGATACGTTCGGCAGCTTCAGGTTTCGCACATTGAAGATCGTTGACATGTCTCTCCCCCTACCCGTTCTGCGAACCAGGTGGAAGGTACGGCGGGTTGCCCGGCAGCGGCGGCGTGTCAGCAGGCGGAAGCTGCGGACCCGGCCCCGGCGGTGGCGGCGGCCCGTTCAGCGCGGGCGGCAGCGGAGCGATGCCCGGGGTGAAGTCCGGTCCCTGCGGAGGCAGCGGACCCACCGGCACCGTGCGGGCGCCGGGCGGGGCGGGCGGCAACGGCGCGGGCGCCCCACCCATGTCGGGCGGCATCTGGCCAGGGATGGCGGCGGCCGGCACACCCGGCGTGAAGCCGGGGCCGTCGGGGTTCGGCGGCGACGTCGCCACGTCGGGCAGCGTGTTGTAGTCCTGCCCCGGCGGATTCGAGTACGGGTTGGGGCCGAACGGGCCGGTCGGCAGGTGCGAGCACGGCAGCGGGTCGCCCGGCCGCGGCAGCCCTTCGGCGGTCGGCGTGTACGAGCACGGATGACCGGCGACCACCGCGGGCCCGGGATTCTCCGGCGTGCCTTCGGCCACCTCCGGTCCTGGTGCGGGTGCGCCGTTCGGGAAGCGGGCGCCGTTCGGGTCCGGGAACCGCCAGGCGGGCAGGCCCGCGTTGCGCCAGAACTCCTCGGGGTCGATGCCGCGCTGCTTGAACGCGGAGTCGACGAACGGCTGCAGCAGCCACGGCGGCAGCAGGTTGACGAGCATCACCTTGAAGAACGGACCGGACGCGATGGCCTCGGCCAGCGACGCGGTGAACTTGCTCAGCGTGGACAGGGTGTCGACGAGGTCGAACTTGCGGTCCTTGAGGATGTCGCTGATGTCGCTGAGCTGCGTGAGCACATGGTTGAGGTTCGGATTGTCCTTGACGAAGCCCGACACCTGCGCCGAGAACTGGCTGACCCGCTCCAGCAGCATGCTCACCGCGTAGCTGCGCTCGTTGACCGCGGCCAGCAGCGTCTGCGCGTTGGTCAGCAGCGCGTTGATCTGCTCCGACCGGTTGCCGAGCACACCGGCGATCTTGTTGGCGTTGGCCAGCAGCTGGCGGACCTCTTCGTCGCGCTTGCCGATGGTGTCGGAGAACCGCGCGACACCGTCCAGCGCGGCGCTCAGGTGCGGATAGGTCTGGTCGATGGTCTCCGAGAGCACGTTCAGCGACCGCTTCACCGTCTCGGTGTCCCAGCCCGAGGCCGCCTTCGTCACGTCGAAGAACGCGTCGTAGATCTGGTAGGGCGTGGTGGTCTGGCCCAGCGGCAGCGCATCGTTGGCGCGCAGCGCCGTTGTGCCGCGCGGCTCGATCTCGAGCGTCTTGCGGC
Source organism: Mycolicibacterium moriokaense (assembly GCF_003347205.1). Classification (GTDB taxonomy): domain Bacteria; phylum Actinomycetota; class Actinomycetes; order Mycobacteriales; family Mycobacteriaceae; genus Mycobacterium; species Mycobacterium moriokaense_B. Next base: position 70,274 of record NZ_QQBJ01000001.1, on the reverse strand, counting down.
CGAGGATGGTGTCGGTGCGGATGGCCGCCCGGCTGTCGGTGCCGATCTGGGTGCCGTTGAGCTGGTAGCCGATCCTGACCTTGTCGCCCTCGATCTCGAAGGACTTCACGAGGCCGACGTCGACGCCCGCGATGCGGACCTTGTCGCCACCGTTCAGTCCGCCGGTGTCGGAGAAGTAGGCGTAGTAGGTCGGCTGCGCGAACAACACCGGGACGCTGGCGAAGCTCTGCCCGACGCCGATGACGAGCAACAGGATCAGGATGCCCATCAACCCGTTGCGGACGCGGTTGCTACCTTCCAGGACTCTCATTGCGGCGTGCACCTACCCGAGGGCTGCGACCACACCTTCACCGAGCGCACCGGTCCGCCGGGCTGCAGGCCGGGCAGCTTCAGCGTGACGTCACAGGCGTAGAAGTTGAAGAAGTCGCCGTAGACGCCGCCGGCGCGGCCGATGATCTTCAGCGCGGTCGGCAGCCGGGTCAGGATGTCGTTCAACTGGTCCTTTTGGTCGACGATCGGCTGCTGGATGACCTCCAGGTCGCCGACGGTGCTCTTCAGCAGCGGGCGGTTGTCGGCGAGCAGGTCTCCGACCGTGCCCGCGGCGTCGCTGATGTCGGCGACGGAACTGGCGATCGGATCCTTGCGGTCCTTGAGCCCGGTGATCAGCTTCTCGAAGTCGACGACCGTCTGATCGAACTGCTGCTGGTGCTTGACGGTGGTGTCCAGCACGTTGTTCAGGTTGCGGATCACTTCGCCGATGGCCTGGTCGCGGTCGGCCAGCGCCGCGGTCAGCGACGCCGTCTGATCCAGGATGTCGTTGATGGTGCCGCCCTGGCCCTGGAAGACCGTGATGATCGACTGGGCGATGTTGTTCACCTTGTCGGGATCCAGGGCACGGAACAGCGGACGGAAGCCGCCGATCAGCGCGTCCAGGTCGAGCGCGGGCTGGGTGCGCTCCAACGGGATGGTGCTGCCCGCGGGCAGCCGCTGGTTGTCGTCGCCGCGCTTGAGCTCCAGGTAGCGGTCGCCGATCAGGTTCAGGTAGCGGATCGAGGCCGTCGTGCCCTGGTACAGCTGCAGGTCGCGTTCGACGTCGAAGTCCACCTTGGCGCGGCGGCCGCCGTCCATCAGCTCGACACTGGAGACCTTGCCGACCTCCACGCCCGAGGCCCGGACGAACTGCCCGGCGCGCAGACCGCTGGCGTTGCTGAAGACAGCCGAGTAGCCGGTCGTGCGGTCGAACCGCATCTGACCGAACACCACGATGATGATTGCGGTGAACAGCAGCAGCACCAATGAGAAGATGCCGAGCTTGACGACGGTGCCGGTGAGTTTCATGGGTTGATCGTGTTCTCCCCGAGCTGGCGGCCCCAGACGTATTCGATACCCGGAGCGATGAGCGGCACTGCCGGCGGGATGAGGCACGGGGGCAGGCCTGCGCAGCCGAACGGCGAGGCCAACTCGATGTGGTTGTAAGGCGCGATCGATGCGCCGGTGTCCATCACCAGATACGGGTTCGGCCAGAGATCCTTGGTCACCGGCTGCCAGCAGCCGGGCCTACCCTCCGGCCCGCCGTGGGCGTTCACCCGCGGCAGGTTGTCGGGATAGACGTAGGCGTTGGCCGGGAAAAGGATCTCGGAGTGGGTGTTCAGCGAGTACCCGTTGCCGCCCAGCGAGGCCGCGATCTTCGGCTCCACGTCGTGGTAGTTGCGGATCGTACAGAACAGCGCTGGGCTGTACTCGTCCAGCAACTGAGAGGTCGGGATCAGGTCCTCGGCGCCCCGGATCAGGTACGGGCCGCCCTTCTCGAAGATCTCGCCGCCGGTGTTGCCGAAGCCGATCGAGGCCATCAGCGCCTGATCGATGTTGCCCTGCTGCTCGTTCAGCGTGCGCGCGGTGGTGACCGCGTTGTCGAGGCCGTCGAACAGGTCGGGGGCGGCGTTGGCATAGACGTCGCCGAGGTCGGCCAGCAACTGGTTGTCGCGGCGGATCTGCGGCATCTTCGGGTTCAGGTCGCCGAGGATCTGGTTGCCGTTGATGATCGACTGGCCGAACCGGTCGCCGAGACCCTGAAGCGCCTGCGCCGTCGCGGACAGCGTCTGGTTCAGCTTGATCGGGTCGACCTTCTCCGACACCGAGGTCACCGTCTCGAACAGGGTGTTGAACTCGGTGGTCACGTGGGTGGCATCGATGGTGTCGGACGCCGAGATGCGTTGCGGCGACGGGTTCTTCGGCGACGTGAATGAGATGTACTTGTTGCCGAACACCGTGGTGGCGTTGATCTTCGCGTCCACGTTCTTCGGAATCAGATCCAGGTACTTGGGATCGACCGCGAGGGTGATCTTGGCCTGCGGTTGGTCACCGACGGTGACCTCGTCGACCGCCGTGACCCGGCCGATCTCGACGCCGTTGTAGGTCACCTTCGCGCCGGGATCCATCGAAAGGCCCGCGCGGTCGGACATCATCGTCAGCTGTTCGCGCTGCAGGAAGTCGCCGCGGAACTGGAAGTAGACCAGCACCACCGCGGCGACGGTGATCAAGGTCAGCACGGTGCCGGCCAGCTTGTAGGGCGGTGTGCGGGACGAGTTCAGGGGGGCCGTCATGCGCTACACCGTGAGGTTGAAGTTCGGGTCGACGCCGTAGAGCGCCAACGAAGCGAACAGGACAACACACACGATCGCCACCAGCGAGGCGCGCATCGATCGGCCGACGGCCTCGCCGACGCCGACCGGTCCGCCGCTGGCGAAGTAGCCGTAGTAGCAGTGGTTGAGCATGACGATCACCGAGATGATGATCGCCTGGACGAAGGACCAGAACACGTCATCCGGACGCAGGAAGGTCCGGAAGTAGTGCTCGTAGGTGCCGATCGACTGACCGTAGAAGAAGGTCGTCGTCACCTGGGCCGACAGGAACGACATGATGATCGCCATCGCGTAGAGCGGGATGATCACGATGAAGCCCGCCATGATGCGGGTGGAGACCAGATACGAGATGGACTTGATGCCCATCACCTCGAGTGCGTCGATCTCCTCACTGATGCGCATCGCGCCGAGTTCGGCGGTGGCACCCGCGCCGACGGTTGCCGCCAGCGCCTGTCCGGACACCACCGGCGCGGCGATGCGGACGTTGATCAGGGCGGCGAAGAAGCCGGTGAACGCCTCGACCCCGATGTTGCCCAGGGATGCGAAGCCCTGGATCGCCACCAGCGAGGAACCCGACAGGGTGACGAAGCCGACGATGGCGACGGTGCCGCCGATGACGGCCATCGCGCCGGTGCCCATGCCGATCTCCGCGATCAGCCGCAGGGTCTCCTTGCGGTAGTAGCGCAGCGCATGGCCGATCGAGCCGATCGCGGTCACCACGAACCAGGCGACGTGGCCGACGCTGTCGAGGAACCGGGCGGGCGCGCCCGCCCACCGCTCGGTGCGGGCGTACCCGCGCGGGAAGCGGGACTTGAGGACGTTCGTAGTGGTCACGTCAATGCCCCGTCCCGAACCGGACGCCGATGGTGGTGAGCACGACATTGACCGCGAAGAGGGCGACCACGCAGAGCACCAGCGTCTCGTTCACCGCGGTGCCGACACCCTTGGCGCCGCCGGCGACAGTCAGGCCGCGGTAGCAGCCGACCAGGCCGGCGATCAGGCCGAAGGTGCCCGCCTTGACGATCGAGATGACGACCTCGGGCAGGCCGGTGATCAGTGTCAGCGTGGACACGTACGCGCCCGCCGACACGTTCTGCAGATACACACCGAATATGAAGCCGCCGACCAGACCGACGGTGATGACGGCGCCGTTGAGGAGGATGGCGACGAAAGTAGAGGCGACGACGCGCGGGACGACCAGCCGGTGGATCGGGTCGATGCCGAGCACCTCGAGGGCGTCGATCTCCTCACGGATCGTCCGGGCGCCCAGGTCCGCGCAGATCGCGGTCGAGCCCGCGCCTGCCACCACCAGCACGGTGACCAGGGGGCCCAGCTGCGTCACGGCGCCGATGGCCGCGCCCGCACCGGAGACATCGGCCGCGCCGAACTCCGCCAGCAGGATGTTGAGGGTGAAGATGAGAAGGACCGTAAGAGGTATGGAAACCGCCAGCGTGGGCAGGAAGGCCACCCGCATCAGGAACCAGCTCTGCAGGATGAACTCGCGCCACTGGAACGGCGGCCGGAACAGCGCCTTGCCGGTCAGTACGCACATACGTACGAAGCCGCCGACGGCTTCCAGCGCAGGCCTGGTCTGCTTGGCGACGTAGTCGCCGATTCCCGGTTGCGTGGCCGTCACCTGCGTGCTCCCACGCCCATGCCACGGCTGACGTGGCGGTACGGCAGCCCCTGTCGCACGCCCCCTCCTTGCCCCGAAACCGTGTGTGTGACCGCCGTCTCCCTACCCGCGGGTAGTAAGACGGACCACAGGACTGTACCCGATGGCCCCCTGGGGGTGCACTGCATCGGTCGGATTGAGCCTATAACCGTTAGCAAACCCACCTCCCTCAGTTAACTTTCTGCCCGGCCGACAGAAACCGTTGGGACAGAAGATGTTTCGTTGGCGTCAACCGATTTCTGCGCGCCGAATCGGCTTCTCAGTTCCGTTTTCAGCACTTTGCCAGCGGGATTGCGGGGCAGGGCGTCGACGACCTCCAGATGCTTCGGATGCTTGTACCGCGCAAGCCGTTCGGTGAGGAATTCGTCCAGATCGGGCAATTCGAGGGGCGAATCGGCCTCCGCGCGCAAACTCACAATGGCCACCGGGACTTCGCCCCACTTCTCGTGGCTTCGGCCGATCACCGCGACCTCGACGATCGCCGGGTGGCCCGCGAGGACGTTCTCGACCTCCGCGCAGTAGATGTTCTCGCCGCCCGAGATGATCATGTCCTTTTTGCGGTCGACGACCCAGATGTAGCCCTCTTCGTCGCGGCGCACCAGGTCACCGGAGTGGAACCAGCCACCGGCAAACGCCTCTGCCGTGGCCTCCGGGTTGTTCCAATAGCCTTCCATCAGGGTCGGCGCCCGATAGACGATCTCGCCTACCTGCCCGTCGGGCACGTCGTTCATGTCGTCGTCGACGACCCGGGCGCTGACCGTCGGAATGACCTTGCCGACCGAACCGAGCTTGCGAATTGCGTCGTCGCCCAACAACATGCAGGTCACCGGCGACATCTCGGTCTGGCCGAACGCAGCCAGGATCTGGGTTCCGGGGAAATTCTCGGACATGCTTCGCAGCAGGGTGTCCGATGCGGGTGCGGCACCCCACGACAGCACGCGCAGGCGCGTCGCACGCGGGTTGGCCTTCTGCTCGGCGCAAACCGCCTGCCACTGCGCGGGCACCAGGAAGATGCCGGTGACCTTCTCGGCCTCCAGCACGTCGAGCAGCACGCCGGGGTCGAAGTCACCGAGCGGATAGACGACCGTCGGCAGGCCCAGCAGCAGGCCCATGATCATGTTGCCGATGCCGGCGATGTGGAACAGCGGGACGCCGATGAAGCCGACGTCGTTGTTGATGTCGGCGCCGTTGGTGAACAGGAACGTCATCGCCTGCCCGGCGAGGTTGGTGTGGGTGAGCACCGCGCCCTTGGGCCGCCCGGTGGTGCCGGACGTGTACATGATCAGCGCCGGGGAGTCGTTGGGGATGTCGACCAGCGGGGCGGGCTCGCCGGCTTCGACCAGCAGGTCGTCGTAGCCGAGCACCCCGTCGTCGGTGGCGCCGCCTGCGACGATCACCGTCGTCAGCGTCGGCTCGAGGTCTTTGACCGCGGTGGCGACCCCGGCCAGCACCGACTCGGCGATCATCACCTCGGCGTCGCAGTCGGCGACCAGAAAGGCGATCTCGGGCGGGGTCATCCGGAAGTTGACCGGAACCGCGATCGCGCCGAGTCGATTGGCGGCGAGGAACGACTCGATGAACTCGGTCCTGTTCAGCATCAGGATCAGCACCCGGTCACCGAACCCGACGCCGCGCCTGTGCAGGGCACCCGCGAGTGCGGTCACACGGCGGTCAAGCTCGGCCCAAGTGGTGCCGCCGCCCATGTAGCGCAGCGCGGTTGCGTCGGGTTGCATCAGCGCGTGCCGGGACAGCTGGTTGCTCCAGTTCTGTCGTCGCGCAAGGTACGGCTGATCGGTCGGCGACTGCTGAGCGGTCAACGGCTGGGACTCCCGGTTGCGCGGCGTTGATATTTGATCAAACATTGAGTTGCTGCGGTCACACTATGGCCTCGGCGGTCAGGGGACAACCCCTCGAATGGAGGCCGAGTGAACGCACCGGCGAGGCCCGTTCATCGCTCGCGGCGCCGCGTGCGCCGCGAGCAGATGTCGGACGAGGTCGCCGGCCATCTGCGGGCGGCCATCATGTCGGGAATGCTGTTGCCGGGCACGTTCATTCGGCTCGACGAGACGGCGGCGCAGTTGGGGGTCAGCATCACTCCGGTGCGCGAGGCGCTGCGCACGTTGCGCGGCGAGGGAATGGTGGTGCTGGAGCCACATCGCGGCCACATCGTGGCCCCGCTGAGCCGCCGTGACGTCGAGGATGTCTTCTGGCTGCAGGCCACCATCGCCAAGGAACTCGCCGCGACGGCCACCGAACGGATCACCGACGACGACATCGCCGAACTGGACCGGCTCAACGACGAATTCGCGGCGGCCGTCGAGCATGGGGACGCAGAGACCATCGCCGAAGCGGAGTTCCGGTTCCACCGCTCGCTCAATCACACGACGGGCCGCATCAAGTTGGCGTGGTTTCTGCTGCATGTGGCCCGCTACATGCCGCCGCTGATCTACGCTGCCGACCCTCAGTGGGGGGTGGAAGCCGTCGACCATCACCGCCGGTTGATCGCGGCGCTGCGCCGTCGCGACGTCGCCGAGGTGGTGCGCCTGACGGACTGGCAGTTCTCCGACGGCGCCCGGCGATTGACCGAGCGCCTCGAGGAAACGGGCATCTGGAACTGAGCGGGCCGCGGGCCATCGGCCCCCGCTGCCCTGCCCGGCAGCCGCCGTCAGCCCGCCCTCCGCTGCGCCTGCCCACACCAAACGGGTGCTGGAGTTGTGCGACAGAGCTGCCGAACTCGGCGCCAATTCGCGCGGATCGTTTTGGGACGCGCTCTTCGGCCCGGACGACGACCAAGACGGCGACTAGCCTGCGGCGAGCTGCTCGGCACGGGCCTTGAGGTTGCCCGCCAGGTAGTCGAGCGTGTCCGCGATCGCCTTCTTCACCATCGTCTTCGGGATCGCCAGCTTGGTCTCCACGTCGAGGTCGACGGTCAGCAGCGACGTCGGCCCCATCGCCACCACGGCGAACTTCTGCTCCTGCTTGTCGAAGTGATCGCCCTGCTGCAGCACCGTGAAGATCTCGTTCGGGCTCGGGTAGTACACCGCCGTGATGAAGGTGCCCGACTGGCCCTGCACCACCACGTCGAGCCGAAGCTGGCTGGGCCGACCGTCGTCGTAGCGGGCCAGCACCCAGCAGCCCTTGATCTCCTCGTTCCACTCCGGGTAGGCCTCGAAGTCCGCGACGATCGCCATGATCGCCTCCGCCGACGCGTCGATCTCAACGGTCTTGCTCACCAACGGCATTACGGCGCCTCCGTGGCCACGTCGACGCCCAGCGGCGATTCCGCCCGCACGGTCTCGTCACGGATGAGGCCCCGCAACAGGGCGGTGCTGAACTCCGCGGCGATCTCCTGCGCGGTGCGCCTGCCCTGCGGTCGCAGCCAGCGGTACGAGCCGAGTGTCATCCCGATGTAGCCCAGCGCCAGCACGTGGGAGTCGCAGTCGTAGAACTCGCCGCTGGCGATGCCGCGGTCGATGACGTCGCGAACATGCTCGTAGACCTGGGTCTCCTTCTCCCGGATGTAGTCGACCTGCTCCGCGGTGAACCACTCGGTGATGTACGGGCCCTCCTGGAAGTACACCGCCGCGCGCTCGAGGTCACCGGAAATGCCGACCAGCAGCCTGCGGGTGAAGTGGTAGATGGTCTCCCTGGCCGACGCCGACGGGTCGTCGTGCAGCGCGGCCACGGTGAAGTCGGCGGCGCCCTTGTAGATGTCGTAGAGGATCAGCGACTTACTGGCGTAGTAGTGGTAGACGGTGGCCTTGTTCAGCCCGACGGCGTCGGCGACGTCGTCCATCCGGGTGCCGTGGTAGCCCCGCGCGGCGAAGAGTTTGGTGGCGACGGCCAGCAGCTCCTCCCGACGGGACATCCCGTTGGGAGCTGATTCTGTTGCTCGTCGCGCAACCGGCGCATCGGAAGACATGGCGATTCACTATAAGCAGCCGACGGCGGTCTCAATCAACTGGTTGGCCGTATCCCACTGAGCGGTGCGCGGGGTGTCGCCCGGTTGGTAGCGGGTCTAGACTTCGATCCAGGGATATCCGCTACACGGGAGGGTGCGCACATGGATCCGAACCCTGACTACGACGCCAGCGACGAGGTCGAGTACGGCGCCAACTGGTTCGCGTGGATCCTGCGCGGTGTCTACCCACCGCCCGCATATCCCCCGGTGTAAGCCCGTTGCCACGGACCGGTCCTGCTACCAGGTGGGGCCGGTGAAAAATCCGTCGAAGCGGATCCGCTGCTGACGCAGCACTTCCAGTAATTGGTCCGCGGGCAGCGCCTTGACCGTTGCCTTCTTCAGCGTCGGCGCCTGTGCCCGCAGAACTTCGTTCGGCGTCGTTTGCATGAGCCGATCGTTTCCCGTCCGCCTGTGCGCGGCACGAGTAGTCGACTACTGCATTTTGACCGGGCCTGCGCACAGCAGTGCCACGCTCTGGGAATACGCCGACCCAGAGCGCGGCACTGGGCCTGGTTACCTGTGCTGGCTCTGTTGCTCGGCTGCCCGCTCCTGCTGGGCTGCCTGCTCCTGCTGGGCGGCCTGCTCCTGCTGAGCTGCCTCGTCCGCGTCCTGGGTCCGGGTCTTGGGGTCCAGCCGGTCGGCGTGCCTGCGGCGTTCCTCGATGTCATCCCGCGACGAGGCGACCACGTCGCGATGGCCCTCGGCCTGCTCCTTGAGCCGCGCGGCCTCCGCCGCCTTTGCCTCGGCCTCGGCCTCCGCCGCGCGGGCCCTGGCCGCGGTCTCGTCGGCCAGCGCCTCACGCTTCTGCACCTTCTCCATATGAGTGGTGATGTCGCCGCGGATGCGCTCGGCCTCGACATGCCTGCGCTGGTTGCGCCTGCTGCGTAGCGCGAAGATCAGGGCGGCGATGACGAGGACCGCCACGACGGCGACCACGATCCAGACAACGGCGGAGCTTTGCATGACGGTTCCTTTCGTCGTGAAACTCGGGGCCGTGCCTGACGCGGCCGCAAAATTGCGGATTCCCCCCGAGGCGCCCGCCAAAACCACGCCCAGCTGACCCCCGTGCCCCACAGGGCGCGGCGACGATTTGGGCCGACTCTTACACTGACGTATTCCACTCGTCCCACGACGAGCTGTGTCGGGGTGCCTTCTCGTGGCCCTAACGGACCGTGACAGAACATCAGATCGGATCGAAGTCGATGATTATCGGGATCCCGAGAGAGTCCCTGCCTGGGGAAACGCGTGTGGCTGCGACGCCGCAGACGGTGGGCCAGTTGATCAAGCTGGGCTATGAGGTGGTGGTCGAGTCCGGTGCGGGTGCGGCCTCGAGCTTCTCGGATGCGGCGTTCACCGAGGCCGGTGCCAGTGTCGGGTCGGCCGAGCAGGTGTGGGCCGCCGACGTGGTGTTGAAGGTGAACCCGCCCGACGACGCCGAGATCGCCGCTGTGCGTGACGGCGCCACGCTGATCAGCCTGATCTCGCCTGCGCTGAAGCCGGAGCTTCTGGAGAAGTTGGCCACCCGGCCGATCACCGTGTTGGCGATGGACGCGGTGCCCCGGATTTCGCGGGCGCAGTCGCTGGATGTGTTGTCGTCGATGGCCAACATCGCCGGCTACCGCGCCGTGGTCGAGGCGGCCAACAAGTTCGGCCGGTTCTTCACCGGGCAAGTCACCGCGGCGGGCAAGGTCCCCCCGGCCAAGGTGCTGGTGGTCGGCGCGGGGGTGGCCGGTCTTGCGGCGATCGGCGCGGCGGGCAGCCTCGGCGCTGTGGTACGTGCCACCGACCCGCGCCCCGAGGTGGCCGATCAGGTCAAATCGCTTGGCGGCGAATATCTTTCGGTCGACTCCGGGCCGGCGGAGGTGTCAACGACGGGCTACGCCAAGGAGATGGACGACGACTACAAGGCCCGCGAGGCGGCGCTGTATGCCGAGCAGTGCACAGACGTCGACATCATCATCACCACCGCGCTGATCCCGGGTAAGCCGGCGCCGCGCATCATCACCGCCGACATGGTGGCCTCGATGAAGCCCGGCAGCGTGATCGTCGACATGGCCGCCTCCAACGGCGGCAACGTCGAGGGCACTGTCAAAGACCAGGCCGTCGTCACCGACCACGGGGTGACGATCATCGGCTACACCGACCTCGCCGGTCGGCTGCCCGCCACGGCCTCGCAGCTCTACGGCACCAACCTGGTCAACCTGCTCAAGCTGCTGACCCCGGAGAAGGACGGCAAGCTCAACCTGGACTTCGACGACGTGGTGCAGCGCTCGGTGACGGTGGTGCGCGACGGCGAGATCACCTGGCCGCCGCCACCGGTTCAGGTCTCGGCCGCACCCGCCGCGGCCGCCGCGGCCCCGGTCCAGGCGCATCCGGCCAAACAGCCGATGACCACCGCGCGCCGGCTCGGGCTGACGTTCAGCGCCGCGGCGGTGCTCTTCGCGCTGATCGCGCTGTCCCCGTCGGCGCTGCAGGTGCACCTGACTGTGTTCGCCCTGGCGATCGTGATCGGCTACTACGTGATCGGCAACGTGCACCACGCGCTGCACACGCCGCTGATGTCGGTGACCAACGCGATCTCGGGGATCATCGTCGTCGGCGCGCTACTGCAGATCGGGCCAGGCTTGTCCTCGGGCCATCTGGTGATCACCGCACTGGCGACGGTGGCGACACTGCTGGCCAGCATCAACGTCTTCGGCGGTTTCGCCGTCACCCGCCGCATGCTGGCGATGTTCTCGAGGAGCTGACGTGTTCACACTGGAAACCACCGCCACCGCGGCCTACGTGGTCGCGGCCATCCTGTTCATCCTCGCGCTGGCCGGGCTGTCGCGACATGAAACCTCCCGCGCGGGCAACACCTTCGGCATCGCGGGCATGACCGTCGCGCTGATCGCCACCATCGCGCTGGCCTTCGCCCGCGACCTGGAAGCGCTAGGCGTCGCGCTGCTGGTCGGCGCCATGCTCATCGGCGCCGCGATCGGGCTGTGGCGCGCCAAGGTCGTCGAGATGACCGGCATGCCCGAACTGATCGCGCTGCTGCACAGCTTCGTCGGCCTGGCCGCCGTGCTGGTCGGCTGGAACGGCTACCTGCACGTCGAACGCGACCTCGCCGGATCCGAGGCCACCCTGCTGCATCAGCAGGGCATGCTGGGCATCCACTCCGCCGAGGTCGTCATCGGCGTGTTCATCGGCGCGGTCACCTTCACCGGCTCCATCGTGGCCAACCTCAAACTGTCGGCTCGCATCAAGTCCGCACCGATGATGCTGCCCGGCAAGAACTTCCTCAACGTCGGCGCGCTCGTCGTCTTCTTCGCGCTCACCGTCTGGTTCGTCATCGAGCCGCAACTGTGGCTGCTGGCCGTTGTCACCGTGCTGGCACTGCTGCTGGGCTGGCACCTGGTCGCCTCCATCGGCGGCGGCGACATGCCGGTGGTGGTCTCGATGCTCAACAGCTACTCCGGCTGGGCCGCCGCAGCCTCAGGCTTCCTGCTCGGCAACGACCTGCTGATCATCACCGGCGCCCTGGTCGGCTCTTCCGGTGCCTACCTGTCCTACATCATGTGCAAGGCGATGAACCGGTCGTTCATCTCCGTCATCGCCGGCGGCTTCGGCATCGAAGCCGGCCCGGCCGGGGACAAGGACTACGGCGAACACCGCGAGATCGACGCCGAAAGCGCCGCCGACCTGCTCGCGTCCGCCCACTCCGTGATCATCACCCCCGGCTACGGCATGGCCGTCGCACAGGCCCAATACGGCGTCGCCGACCTGACCCGCAAACTGCGCGACCGCGGCATCGACGTCCGATTCGGCATCCACCCCGTCGCCGGACGCCTGCCCGGCCACATGAACGTGCTGCTCGCCGAAGCCAAAGTCCCCTACGACATCGTGCTCGAGATGGACGAGATCAACGACGACTTCGGCGACACCGACGTCGTGCTGGTCATCGGCGCCAACGACACCGTCAACCCCGCCGCCTCCGAAGACCCGAGCAGCCCCATCGCAGGCATGCCGGTGCTGACCGTCTGGAACGCCAACCACGTCATCGTCTTCAAACGCTCCATGGCATCGGGCTACGCCGGCGTGCAGAACCCACTGTTCTTCCGCGAGAACACCCAGATGCTCTTCGGCGACGCAAAAGACCGCGTCGACGCCATCAACTCCGCGCTGTCGGTCAGCGAACACGTCTGAGGCACCGGCATGCCCGTCGATCGCCTACTGCCCTCCGACGACGCCGTTGATCTGATCGCGCTGACCCGCGACATCGCCGACAAGGTGCTGGACCCGATCGTCGACGCGCACGAGAAGGCGGAGACCTATCCCGACGGGGTGTTCGCCCAACTGGGCGCCGCGGGCCTGCTGAGCCTGCCGCAACCCGAGGAGTGGGGCGGCGGCGGCCAACCGTACGAGGTCTATCTGCAGGTGCTCGAGGAGATCGCGGCGCGGTGGGCGGCCGTCGCGGTCGCTGTCAGCGTGCACAGCCTGTCGTCGCATCCGCTGCTGGCGTTCGGCACCGACGAGCAGAGGAAACGCTGGCTGCCCGGCATACTCTCGGGTGAGCAGATCGGCGCGTACAGCCTGTCCGAACCGCAGGCCGGTTCGGACGCCGCGGCGCTGCGCTGCGCGGCCACACCGAGCGACGACGGCTACGTGATCAACGGGTCGAAATCGTGGATCACCCACGGCGGCCGGGCCGACTTCTACACCCTGTTCGCGCGGACCGGCGAAGGGAGCATCTCGTGCTTCCTCATTCCCGGCGACCTCGACGGCCTCAGCTTCGGCAAGCCCGAGGAGAAGATGGGTCTGCACGCGGTGCCCACCACGTCCGCGTTCTACGACAACGCTCACGTGGACGTCGACCGTCGCATTGGCGAGGAGGGCCAGGGGCTCCAGATCGCCTTCAGCGCACTGGATTCCGGCCGGCTTGGCATCGCGGCCGTCGCGGTCGGCATCGCACAGGCCGCGCTCGATGAGGCCTGCGCGTATGCCAATGAGCGAACGACGTTCGGCCGCAAGATCATCGACCACCAGGGCCTGGGCTTTCTGCTCGCCGATATGGCGGCAGCGGTGGCGAGCGCCCGCGCGACGTACCTCGACGCCGCACGGCGACGCGATCTGGGCAGGCCCTACTCGACGCAGGCCAGCGTGGCCAAGCTGACGGCCACCGACGCCGCGATGAAGGTGACCACCGACGCGGTCCAGGTGCTCGGCGGCGTCGGCTACACCCGCGACTTCCGCGTCGAGCGCTACATGCGGGAAGCCAAGATCACGCAGATCTTCGAGGGCACCAACCAGATTCAGCGCCTCGTCATCGCCCGCGGGCTGGTCACCAAGTAGTGCGAGGACCCGGTAGGCGCCGCGAGCAGACGCGAAGTCGCACGATTTCAGCTCGAAACGTGCGACTTCACGTCTTCTCGGCGGGGATCGGGACGGGCTCCGGCGGCGAGGTGGCGACCACCGTGGTGCCGCCACCCGCGTGTGAGTCGATGGTCATCGAGCCGCCCATCGCGTCGAAGCGCGCCAGCAGCGACCCCAAACCGATGTGCCCGTCGGCAACCGCCTGACCGACCACCGCCGGATCGAAACCCCGGCCGTCGTCGACGATCGTCAGTTTCACCCGATCGCCTTCGCGTTTGAGCGTCACCCGGACCGTCTTCGCGCCCGCGTGCTTTCCGACGTTGGTCAGCAGCTCGCGCGCCGCTCGATGCAGCAGCTGCTGCGACTCCGGCTTGCCGACCTCCTCCAGGTCGGCGTCGACGACCACCTGGCTGCGAGACTCGAACTGCTTCAACATCTCCCGCAGTGCCGACGTCAGCCCAAGCTGGGCCAGCACCTGCGGATGAAGCTCGGTGACGGTGGAGCGCAGGCCCGTCGCAGTTTCCTGCAGCGCCTGATACACCATGTCCAGCGCCGGGTCCGGATTTCGTTCCCGTGCCTCATCGAGTTCCAGCCGCGCGGCGAGCAGCGTCTGCAGCGGCCCGTCGTGCAGATGTTCGGCCACCTCACGGTTGCGCCGCTCGTCGGCCTGCATCGCCTCGGACACCAGCCGGCGGCGCATTTCCTGTAATGCCTTGACGCGCACGGATCGTCGAGCCAGCACGAAGCACAGCGCCGTCGTCGCGACGGCCAGCCACAGCAGGAAACCGAAATGTGTGTACACGATGTTCGGCAGGCCGATCCTGTCGTCGCGCTTGGAGTAGAAGATCCATGCGGTCAGATAGCCGACCGCCGTCACGACGCCGAAGATCGCCGTCAGCGCGGGGCGATCCCCGAACGCCACCGAGATCGGCAACAGGAAGAACACCGGCAGCAGCGCCGATGTCGCACCGCCCGACACCAGGCACAGCGCGACGATCACCAGCAGGTCGACGATCGTCGACGCCCAGTCCGCCCATCGGGGCACCGGGCCGCGCAGCACAGCCACCAGCCACAGCACCGCCGCCACCGCATACACGCCCAGAATCACCGCGTACAGCTGGGGCAGCCAGTGGTCGACCTCCCATATCCACACCAACACGGCGATGAGGCCGATCAGCGGCAAGCGCAGCAACGCCGACACGCGGACCGGTTCGGCCGCGAAGTAGTCGATCAGCCAACGGTTCGGATCGGCCACGCGTGCGCCTTCAGTCCAACAGCTTGCGGCGCATGGCTTCGGCGACGGCTGCGGCACGGTCGCTGACGCCGAGCTTCTCGTAGAGCCGTTGCACATGGGTCTTCACCGTCGAGGGCGCGAGGTAGAGCTCCTTGGCCATCGCGGGAATGCTGCTGCCAGAGGCGATCATGTTGAGCACCTCGCGCTCGCGCGGACTCAGCGCGGGCACGTCGGGCTCGTTGCGCCGCCGGATCTCCGACGCCAGGCCCGCCGCGAGCTCAGGGGCGATGACGTCCTTGCCCTTCGCGCATTTCAACACCGCGCTGACCAACTCGGCCCGTGTCGACTCCTTCGGCAAAAACCCCGCCGCGCCCTCCTGCAGCGCCTTGTAAACGATCGCCGATTCGTCGTGCGCGGAAACCAGCAGCACCCGTGTGGCCAGCTCGTCACGGGTGACCGCGGCCGCCACCTCCGCGCCGTCCATGCCGGGCATCCGGTAGTCGAGCAGCGCCACCTGCGGCTGGTGGGTCTTGATCAGTTCGAGGGCTTCCAGTCCGTCCTCGGCCTCGGCCACCACCTCGATCTCGCCGCTGGACACCAGCGCGCGCACCACACCTTCGCGGAACATCGGGTGGTCGTCGCCAACCACCACCCGCACCTTTTCGCTGGTCACGGCATCAGCTTGGCACAGCACAGGCGTGCGTTCCCCCGATTGGGGGACAACGGGTTCCTCCGTATCTGCGGCCGGTCGGCGGACATACAGCGCCGTCGCGCCGCGGCATTCTTGAGTCATCGCCGGAACGGACCGGCGCAGAGCACTAAAACTCAACGGAGACAAAGGAACTGAAAATGAACAACATCATCGCCCGCATCGCCCTCCCGGTCGCCTCGGCCGGCATCCTGTGCGGCGCCGCACTCGGCCTCGCCGGCATGGCGAACGCCGCCGTGACCACCACCCAGCAGGGCAGCCACACCGCGATCGTGGCCACCCCGGACACCCACGCGAAGCCCGCCCCCAGCGCGATCCCGGGCTGGCGCTTTCACCACGGACACGGCCACGCCTACTTGGCCCAGAACTGAAGTCCCAACTGAATAGTCCACCCTCCACAGAGGCCCTCCCCGGGCGGCGTACCCGGGGAGGGCCTCACTGGTTGGCGGGTCACCACAGCGGGATCTCCACACCGCGCTCGGACTCCGGTCGCGGGCCGAAGTAGCGGCGCTGCGACTCGTCGATCTCGACGTCGTTGATGCTGGCTTCCCGTCGTGCCATCAGGCCGTCGGCGCTGAACTCCCATAGCTCGTTTCCGTAGCTGCGGAACCACTGCCCTTCCGCGTTGCGACATTCGTACTGGAAACGCACGGCGATGCGGTTGTCGTGGAAGTCCCACAGGCTCTTGCGCAGCACGTAGTCGAGTTCGCGCTGCCACTTCTGCGTCAGGAACTCGACGATCTGTGCCCGCCCGACGACGTGCTGGTCGCGGTTTCGCCAGTGTGAGTCGACGGTGTAGGCGAGGCTGACGCGCTCCGGGTCGCGGGTGTTCCAGGCGTCCTCGGCGGCCTGCACCTTCTGTCGCGCGGTGTCGAGGGTGAACGGCGGAAACGGGGGGCGGCTCTCGGTCATCAGCCAATTTTGGCACCGTTTAGTGTGGCTACATGGACTTCGCGATGTCGGCCAAGGCGCAGGACTTCCACAAACGCCTGGCGGCTTTCATGACCGAATTCGTCTTCCCCGCCGAGTCGTCCTACGAGGAGTACCGGCGCGCGGCGGGCCCCGACGACCACACGGTTCCGCCGGTCATCGAGGACCTCAAGAAGGTGGCCAAGGAGCGGGGGCTGTGGAACCTGTTCCTGCCCGACGAATCGGGGCTGACCAACCTGGAGTACGCCCAGCTCGCGGAGTTGACCGGGTGGAGCATGGAGATCGCCCCCGAGGTGACCAACTGCGCGGCCCCCGACACCGGCAACATGGAGACGCTGCACCTGTTCGCCAACGAGCAGCAGCGCAAGCAGTGGCTCGAACCGCTGCTGGCCGGTGAGATCCGGAGCGCGTTCGCGATGACCGAACCCGCCGTCGCCTCCAGCGACGCCCGCAACATCGAGACGACGATCCTGCGCGACGGCTCAGGGTCTGGGGACTACATCATCAACGGCCGCAAGTGGTGGATCACCGGCGCGGCCGACCCACGCTGCAAGATCCTCATCGTGATGGGCCGGACCAACCCGGAGGCGGCCAGCCATCAGCAGCAGTCGATGATCCTGGTGCCGGTCGACACCCCAGGGGTGTCCATCGAACGGTCGCTGCCGGTGTTCGGCTGGCAGGACCAGCACGGGCACTGCGAGATCACATTCGACGGCGCCCGGGTTCCTGCGGCGAACCTGCTCGCCGAGGAGGGCAGCGGCTTCGCGATCGCCCAGGCGCGCCTCGGTCCCGGCCGCATCCACCACTGCATGCGGGCCCTCGGGGCCGCCGAACGCGCGCTGGCGCTGATGGTGGATCGGGTGCAAACGCGTGTTGCGTTCGGCAAGCCGCTCAGCGAGCAAGGCGTGGTGCGCGAGTCGATCGCCAAGTCGCGCAACGAGATCGACCAAGCGCGACTGCTGTGCCACAAGGCCGCCTGGACCATCGACCAGCACGGCAACAAGAGCAAGGAAGCCCAGGTGCAGGTTGCGCAGATCAAGGCGGTCGCCCCGCAGGTGGCGTGCGACGTCATCGACCGCGCCATCCAGGTGCACGGCGCGATGGGCGTCTGCGATGACGTGCCGCTGTCCCGGCTGTATGCCTGGCACCGGGCGATGCGGCTGTTCGACGGCCCGGACGAGGTGCACATGCGCACGATCGCGCGCGCGGAACTGGGCAGAGAGAAGTCGGCCTTTGCATCGGCGGTCACGGGCCGCCAATCCGGCACGGCGGCGGGCCGCCAATCCGGCACGGCGGTGACGAACTAGTGCCGCAGCTGTCGGGAGCATGGAACTTTCGCGATGTCGCCGAGAACACGGGCATCGCGCCGGGACGGCTGTTCCGGTCGGGTGAGCTGAGCCGACTCGACGATGCGGGCCGCGAAACGCTGATCGAGGTCGGCGTCACCGACGTGGCAGACCTGCGCTCGGCGCCGGAGTTGGACCGTCACGGGAAGGGACTGGTGCCCGACGGGGTGACGATCCATCATCTGCCGTTCGTGGAAACGCTTGCCTCCGACGGCGACGCACCGCATGAGCATGCGTTTCAGAAGATGCTGACCGAGAAGCCGGACGACGAGTCGGTCAGTGACGCCGCGGGCCGGTACATGAGCGAGGAGTACGGCCGGATCGCGCGGTCCCCGCTGGCGCAGCGTGCGGTGCACAAGGTGGTCTCGCTGCTCGGCGACGACGACCGGGTGCTGGCGCACTGCTTCGCGGGCAAGGACCGGACCGGCTTCACGATCGCCGTGGTGCTGGAGGCGGCGGGTGTCGGGCGCGACGCGATCATGGCCGACTATCTGGCCAGCAACGCCGCCGTGCCGGACCTGCGCGCCCACATCGTGGAGACCATCCGCAACCGGATGTCGGACACTCCCGAGGTCGCCGAGGTGGCCGAGGCGCGGTTGACCGAAGCGGTGCTCGGCGTGCAGGAGGCGTACCTGGACTCGGCCCGCAGCGCGATCGTCGAGGACTTCGGCTCCCTGGACGGCTACCTCGAGGCCGCCGGGGTGACGGGCGAGCAGGTGAGGAAACTGCGCGCCGCACTTCTGGGCTAGTGTCCGGCCCGTCACGTCCCGTCGAGCGTATGGGCTAGGTACGGCGGCCTCCTCAACGCGGCTGGCGCCGCTTGATCGTCAGCCGCCGGTCTCTTCGCAGCGGCCTCCTCAACGCGGCTGGCGCCGCTTGATCGTCAGCCGCCGGCCTTCTCAGCCTCGTACTTCTTGGTCATGTGGTCGATGGCGCTCATCGCCGTCTGCGCCAGGTTGTCGCGGACGCCGCTGGCGCGCTCGGCGGCGTCGAGCGTCGGCTTGGCCTGGCCCTGGAAGTGCGGAATCACCTCGGCGGCAAAGAGTTCCGCGGAACGCCTGCTCGCCGCGGGGTTGGCCCATTCATGGCCCATCTGCAGCATGCAGCCGAACCCGCCGGACTGGTCCCACAACCGCTGCACCTGGGCCCTGGCCGTCTCCGGCGTGCCGATCACGCCCGCGCCCGCGTCGTTGATGATGCTGATCATCTCGTCGATCTGGTCGCCGGGCATGGTCATCTGCGGGAACGCCGCCACCTTCTGGAAGTACCGGAACCACGGCTCGATGCCGAAGCGGACGTCCTCGCGCGCCTGCTTCTCGGTCTCGGCGATGTGCATCGGACAGACCAGCGACCAATTTCTGCGATCGACGGTGGTGCCGAAGTGCGCGGCGCGCTCCTGCGCGATGCCCCAGTGATGCGCCAGCGCGTCGAACCCCTCGACGACCAGGGTGGCGCCGATCGACAGCAGGCCGATGCCGTGCTTGCCCGCCAGCCGGGCGCCGGTCGGCGACGCGACAGCCGCGACCGACAACGGGATGCCGTCCTCGGAGTAGGCCGCCAGTTGCAGCTTGGCGTCGTGCAGTTCGTGCGTGGCGGTCTTCGCGGTGACGGTCTCACCGGCGAGCAGCCGAACCAGGATGTCGAGGTTGGTCTCCAGCAGCTCGCGGGTGTCGGTCGGCGTCAGACCGATCATCGACGAGTCGGTGGGCAGCGAACCGGGCCCGACGCCGCCGATGATCCGGCCGTGGGTGAGGTGGTCCAGCAGCATCAGCCGGTCGGCCGCCCACAGCGGGTTGTGGTACGGCAAGGAGATGACACCGGTGCCGAAGCGGATCCGCTTCGCGCGCTCCGCGGCGGCAGCGATGAACACCTCCGGCGAGCTGATGATCTCGCTGCCTGCGGAGTGGTGCTCGCCGATCCAGACTTCGTCGAACCCGATTCTGTCGAGGTGCTCGACGAACTCGAGGTCGCGCTGCAGCGCGAGGGTGGGGTTGGTGCCTGCACGGTGGAAGGGCGCGATGAAGTACCCGAAGCGGAGCTTGGCCATAGGTAGAACCTAGCCAGATCGCGCGGGCCTTTTATGCGGTTACGTACACCCCGAGCGCCCACGCGACCGTCGCCAACAACGCGCCCGTCAGCTCGACGCCAACCGACAGCGCCACCCCCTTGATCGCGTGCTTGGTCGACGCCCACGCGATCCGCTGGTCGCGGCGGTTGGCGAGTTCGGCCAGGTAGACGCCGAGGACGAAGCCGATTACCAGGCCGACGACCGGGATCACGAAGAACCCGATGATGCCGAGCACCGCGCCGGCCAGCAGGGTGAGCGTGCCGACGTCGGCGGCCCGCATCCGCTTCATCGGCCACATGTACTTGATCAGCGTGGTGGCCCCGATCAGCGCGGTGACGACGCCGAGCGTCACCCACGATGCGACGGAGTGCTCGATGACGGCCCACACCAGGATCGCCGCGTACACCAGCAGGATGCCGGGCAGCAGCGGCACCACGATGCCGATCAGCCCGACGGCGATCGCCAGCGCGACGAGGACGACTCCGCCGGTGCTCACGGCTCTAGTTTGTCAGGGCTTGCGCGCGCGCACCCATTGGATGTTGCCGAGCGTCTTCGTGCGCACACCGACGAGGCCGAGTTCTTCGAACGCGTCGCCGATCTCGTCCTCTTTGAAGAAGTGCACGCCGCCGTTGGGCAGCCACTTGAGGAACTCGCCGCCGCGGCCCGCGGTGGGCACCATGATGGCCACCCGGCCGCCGGGTTTGAGCACCCGCGCGATCTCGCCCAGCGTCGTCGTCGGGTTCGGTATCAGCTGCAGCACCGCCAGCGACGTCACCGCGTCAAAGGCCGCGTCGCGGAACGGAAGCTGCTGCGCGTCGGCGCGCAGGAAGCCGACGTTGGGGCCGGCTTCGGCGCTGACGGCCCGTGCCAGCATCGGCTCGGAGATGTCGACGCCGAGCGCGACGCCGTCCGGTCCGGCGGCGCGGGCCAGCGCCGAGGTGACGTTGCCCGGGCCGCTGCCGACGTCGAGGGCGACGCCGCCCGAGGGAATGTCCAGCCACTCGAGCGGCAGCTGCCAGGCGCTGACCAGCTTGCGCGCGAACGCCTGCGCGTTGTCGTAGAGCATCGAGCCCAAGCCGGAGGCCCACACCGCCTGGATGGTGCCGGTGTTCTTCGGTGTGGCGTCGGCGTCGGGGATGCCTTCGAGCAGGTCAAGGTAGCCCCGGCTGACGTCAGGATCGGCTGGTGGCGCGGCGAGCAGGTCGATGGCCCTGCTCAGCGCGGACGGTAGCTCGGTGGTCATCTGATCGGTCATCCCTCCACGCTACGCCGCGCGCTCAGGCGCCCAGTTGCTCGGCGAGATCGAGAAAATCCGTTGCCGCGAAGTCGAATTCGCCGTCGTCGAAGCGGTGCGGTCGCTGGTGGGGGCCGTACTCCAGCGGTCGATTCACATAAGCCGTGTGCAGGCCGACGTCACGGGCGGCACGCAGGTCACTCGGATGGGCGGCCACCAGCATCAGCTCGTCCGGCCGCACACCGAGCAGGTCCGCGCAGCCGAGGTACGCCTGCGGATCGGGCTTGTAGTGGTGAAAGAGTTCGGCGGAAAGCACGCAATCCCATGGCAGGCCAGCGTGTTTGGCCATGTTGGTCAACAGCGAGACGTTGCCGTTCGACAGCGTGCTGATGACGAAACGCGACTTCAGCCGGGTCAAGCCGGCGACGCTGTCCGGCCACGGATCCAGCCGGTGCCAGGCCCGGTTGAGCTCGTCGACCTCCTGCACACAGATCGACGTGTAGCCCGCGGCGCCGAGCAGATCCTCGAGGATCATCCGGTGCAGATCGTCGATGCGCGTCCACGGCAACTCACCGGTGCGCACCCGGTTCATCGCGGGCGCGTAGCCGGACCGCCACGCGTCGGCCATGGCCGGCCAATCCCCGTCGAGACCGTGTGCGCGCCCGAATTCCTCTAGTTCGCGGGTGATGCTGGAGCGCCAGTCGACGACGGTGCCGAACACGTCGAACGCCAGCGCTTTCACGGGGTCAGCACCACCTTGCCCAGCACCCCACCGTCGGCCAGGCTCTGCAACGCGGCGGCCCCTTCCGACAACGGATACCGGATCGGCGGCGGCGGCCGCAGACCCGCCTTGACCAGTTCGCCGACCCCGAACTCGAACAGCGCCTGCGAGCCGGGTTTGCGGTTGACGTATTCGCCGTAGCCGACACCCACCACGCTGACATTGCGCAGCAGCAGCCGGTTCACCTTGACCGTCGGAATGCCGCCCGCCGCAAAGCCGATGACCAGCAGCCGACCCTCGGTGGCCAGCGCGCGCACGGCGTCGTCGAAGGCCTCGCCGCCGATCGGGTCGACCACCAGGTCGACGCCGCAGCCATCGGTGTGGTCCTTGACGGCCTGCAGCCAGCCTTCGGTCAGCGGCAGCACCACATCGGCGCCGAGCGACTCGACGAAGGTCATCGCCTGCGGTCGGTGCACCATCGCGATCACGTTGGCGCCCAACGCCTTTGCGATCTGGATCGCCGCTGTTCCGACACCGCCGGCCGATCCGAGCACCAGCACCGTCTCGCCCGCGCGCAGCGCACCCCGCTTGGCGAGCGCGAAGTACATCGTCTGGTAGTTGCCCAGCAGCGCGACAGCCTCGGCGTCGTCGAGGTTGTCCGGGGTGCGCGTCAGGTTCGCCGGGGTGACGGCCACCTGCTCTGCCCAGCCGCCGAGCATCGACATCGCGGTAACCCGTTGGCCCGGCTTGTATTCGGACTCGTACGGCGCCGACCGGACCGTCCCCGCGACCTCCATGCCCGGAATGAACGGGGGCTCCAGCCGCAGCTGATACTCACCGCGCAGCAGCAGCAGGTCGGGGAAGCTGACGCCCGCGGCGCCCACGTCGACGACGACCACGTCGTCACCGCCGTCGAGATCATCGACCTCGGTGTAGTCGAGTCCGGCAGGACCGGAAAGTTGCCGCGCGACAAGCGCTTTCATACTTCGGGCGGTCAGCCTAGGCTGAACGTCGCCCGCTGAGCGGCTGACAGGTCGGTGATCTCGCCCCACTTGGCCGCGATGTCGTCGACCGAAGGCACCCCGTCGGAGAACGTGACGCCGTCGTTCTGGAACAGCGCCGCCCGCTGCACCTTGCCGCCGCCGACGATGAATACCGCTGCGGTTTCGGAGTTCTCCTCACTCATCAGGTACGCCACCACCGGTGCGACGTACTCCGGGGTCAGCTTCTCGAAGACCTCCGGCGGCAGGATGTCCTGCGTCATCCGAGTGGCCGCGATAGGTGCGACGGCATTGGTCTTGATGTTGTACTTCGCGCCCTCCTGGGCCAGCGTGTTGATCAGGCCCACCAGGCCCAGCTTCGCGGCGCCGTAGTTGGCCTGCCCGAAGTTACCGAACAGTCCGCTGGTGGATGTGGCGACGACGACGCGGCCGTAGCTCTGCTCGCGGAAGTGCGGCCAGGCGGCACGAATCACGTTGTAGCCGCCGTAGAGGTGCACCTTGAGCACGGAGTCCCAGGCACCGAACTCCATCTTGTGGAAGGTGCCGTCGCGCAGGATGCCCGCGTTGCTGACCACGCCGTCGACCTTGCCGAACTCGTCGATCGCGGTCTGGATGATGTTCGCGGCGGCCTCCGGTTCGGCCACGGAGTCGTAGTTCGCCACGGCCCGGCCGCCCGCGTCCTTGATCTCCTTGACCACCTCGTCGGCCATGTTGTGGCCTGCGCCCGTCCCGTCGCGCGCGCCACCGAGGTCGTTGACGACGACGCTGGCGCCCTCCTTGGCGAGCGTCAGCGCGTACTCACGCCCCAGTCCGCCGCCGGCTCCGGTGACGACGATGACGCGATCCTGCACTCCTGGCACTGGTGTTCCTCTCTTGTCGGGTCTGTCGGCGCGGGCGCGGGGTCAGATCAGCTTGCGCGCCAGCTTCTTCGCCGTCTCTGTATACGGGGGATACATGAAGCTCATTGCGTCGGGTCGGGTGGGCTTGGTCATCACCGACTTCTTGTGGCTGAACTCCTCGAAGCCGAACTTGCCGTGATAGGCGCCCATGCCCGACGGTCCGACACCGCCGAAAGGCAGCTTGTTGCTCGCGAACTGGAACAGTAGATGGTTGACCACCATGCCGCCGGCCGAGACCTCCTTGATCACGCGCTCACGGATGCTCTTGGCCTTGGTGAACAGGTAGGCCGCCAGCGGCTTGGGCCTCGAGTTGACGAACTTGATTGCCTCGTCGAGGTTTTGAACGGTCACGACGGGCAGGATGGGCCCGAAGATCTCATCTGTCATCAACGGCTCGGCGGGATCGGGATCGACCACGACCGTCGGGTGGATGTGCATGTCGTCCGCGTCTGTTCTGCCGCCGACGGCTATGTCACCCTTCGTCGCGGCGAGCGACGCCGTCAGGCGGTCGAAGTGGCGCCGGTTGACGATCGGCATGCCGTTGGGGTGTTCGGCCTCGTACTTCGATATGGCCTGGGCGATCTTGCCGACGAGCTGGTCGCGGATCTTGGCGTCGGCGATGACGTAGTCGGGCGCGATGCAGATCTGACCCGAGTTGATCAGCTTGGTCCAGGCGATCCGCTTGGCGGCGACGTCGATGTCGGCGTCCTCGGCGACGATCACCGGGCTCTTGCCGCCAAGCTCCAGCGTCACCGGGGTGAGATGGCTGGCCGCACCCTCGTATACCTTGCGGCCGATCTCGGTGCCGCCGGTGAACAGCAGCCGGTCGAAGCCCTGGGCGATCAGCTCCTGGCTGACCGCGCCGTCGCCCTCGATCACTGCGATCGCGTCGTTGTCGAGATACTTCGGCACCAGTTCGGCCATCACCGCAGACGACGCGGGGGCCACCTCGGAGGGCTTGAGCAGCACGGTGTTTCCCGCGGCGATGGCGGCGACGGCCGGTCCCAGCGTCAAGACGAACGGGAAGTTCCACGCGCCGATGATCAGCACCGTGCCGTACGGCTCGTACTCGATCCAGCCGCGGCCGGGCAGTTGGGACATCTCGAGCAGGCGGTGCTTGCGCCGCATCCACTTGCGGACGTTGCGCTCGGCGTCCTTGGCCTCCCCGACGGTGGGGGCGATGTCGGCCAGCCACGCCTCGAACGGCTTGCGGCCCAGGTCCTGCTCCAGCGCGGCCGCGATCGCTTCCTCGTTCTCGCTCACCATTGCGCCGAGCGCCTTGAGCTGTTGCTTACGCCATTCGACGCTGCGGGTGCGGCCGCTGGCGAAGGTGGCGCGCAACCGGGCGACGGTCTGCGGGATATCGGGCGCGACCGGCGCGGGTACCGCGGGTGCAGCCTGTGGAATCGAATCGGTGGTCATGATGGACGTCCTTCCTGACCCGAGGCGCAGAGATGTGTACACCTCGCCTGCGCCCGATCCTAACCAACCGGTTGGGCCACTCAGAAGGGCCTCGAATCTAGAGCCCATCCGCGCGAGCGTGCACAGTTGGACGCCAACCCGCGGCGTGTCGTGTGCAGACACGCACGCTCACGGTGCGAGGCTACTGCCGCTCGGCGGTGACGAACGTGGCGAACGCGTCGTCGTCGGCTTCGGAGAGTTCGGTGAACCGTCCCAGCCGTCGCATTTCGTCCTGCGACTTCACCCCGTCGGCACGCCAACCGTGCGCGTTCAGCCAGTCGACGACGTCGGCGCGGTCCGGGTCGTTGTACATCAGTTCCTGCACGTCGAACTCGCGCTCGATGCCGAGTTCGTCGGCGATCCGCTCGAACCGCGCCTGCATCTGCGCGCGCCGCTCGTCGGAGCGGACGCCCACCGTCTCGGCGGAGACCCGGCTGCCGGGGGCGCTGAGTTCGGTGATCAGCTCGAAGAGCCGGTCCTGCGCGTCGCCGGGCAGATACATCAGCAGTCCCTCCGCCAGCCACGCGGTGGGTTGGGAGGCGTCGAAACCGTTGTCGCGCAGCGCCGCCGGCCAGTCCTGGCGCAGATCGACCGGCACCTGGTGCAGCGTCGCCGCCGGCTTGATGTCGTTGTCGGCCAGGGTGGTGGCCTTGTAGTCCAGCACCTTCGGCTGGTCGATCTCGAAGACCGTGGTGTCGGCCGGCCAGTCGAGGCGGTATGCGCGTGAGTCCAGGCCGGAGGCCAGGATGACGATCTGGCGGATGCCCGCCGCCGCGGCCACGGTGAAGTACTCGTCGAAGAAGTGCGTGCGAACGGCCTGGTAATTGCGCATGTGCCGGAAGATCGCGGCGACCTCCGGGTCGATGGCGGCGGCCTTCTCGACGACCTTCTCGTCGAGCATGGTCGTCCACGGTCCGGTGCCTGCTCCCGCGACCAGCACCGCGGCGTAGGGGTCGCGGATCAGCGCGTCGTCACTCTCGGTCTCGGCCGCTCGCGCGGAGGCCACCATGACGGCGGTGGTGCCGACGCTGGTGGCGATGTCCCAGGTGTCGTCGTGGGTGCGCAGCGAGCTCATCGGGTCTCCTCGGCGAGATGCGCGCTCAGCAGCACGCTGGACGCGATCTGTTCGGCTTCGTAGTCGGGCGCCGGCCGACCCAGCCGGGTCATCTCGACCTCGCTGGGCACCGCGTCGACCTGCCAGCCGTGGTCGGCCAGCCATCCGGCGGCGTCGGCGCGACCGCCGTCGGCGTAGGTGAGAGTGTCGACGTCGATGTCGATCCCCGAGCGCTCCCGCATCCGGGCACTGCGCTCGCGGCGAGCGACGCGGTCGGTGTCGGCCTGCTCCGACAGATCCATGCTGAACGCCTCGACGGCGATGCGGCTGCCTGCAGCGCTGTGCGCGGTGACGAGCGCGAACAGCCGGTCCTGGGCATCGGGCGGCAGGTAGGGCAGCAGCCCCTCGGCCAGCCACGCGGTGGGCTGTGCGGGATCGAAGCCGGCGGCGGTCAGCGCCGCGGGCCAGTCGTCGCGCAGGTCGACGGCGACCGGGATCCGGTGCGCCTTGGCCTGTGCGCCGTGCGCGTCCAGCGTCGAGGTCTTGTACTCCAGCACCTTCGGCTGGTCGATCTCGAAGACCGTGGTACCCGCGTGCCAGTCCAGCCGGTAGGCGCGCGAATCCAGCCCGGCGGCCAGGATCACCACCTGGCGGATGCCCGCCCGCATCGCGGCGCGGAAGTACTCATCGAAGTAGTGGGTGCGCACGGCCTGGTAGTCGCGGGACATGTCGTGCAGCGCGCGGAACTCGTCGTCGTCGCGGAGCCACTCGGGATCGCTGCTGGCCATCTGCGCCCATTGCGGGCCCGCGGCGGCGACCAGCAGATAGGCGAAATCGTCGCGAATCAGCGCGTCGTCGCGGACGGACTCGACGGCACGGGCAGCCGCGACGCCCAAGGCGGTCGCGCCGACACTTTCCGTTATCTCCCAGCTGTCACCATCGGTGCGGGCTGAGGTGATTTCATGCAGATCAGTCATTTCGTAAGCCATGCTACTGAATAACTTAGCTAAGCTACATGCATTTGTGGCAAACGTCACCTTGTCACAAATCTGTCAGAAACGACTTACTCCGCGAGCTTCCAGAGCTTGTTGGCCAACAACAGTTCCAGCTTGTCGACGATGGCCTCGAGCTGGTTGTGCGAGCCGACGTAGCCGGCGTAGAAGCCCATCCCCCACATCACCGCGACGAGCATTTCGACCAATTGCGGCACGTCGGTGTCGGTGGTCAGCTCGCCCTTCTCGATGGCGTCGTTGACCGCCCAGGACACGAACGCCCGCGAGTTCTTCATCGAATCGTGGTCGTCGCTGCGCAACTCAGGGTGCCGCTGGCCCTCCAGCACGGAGGTCACCAGAAACGCTGCCACGGAACGGTCCTCGCTGTCGGCCTGCATCGCCGCGGAGAAGAACGCCGACAGCCGGCCGAGCAGGCTGGCCTGCCCCTGCGCCTTTGCCATGCCTGCGCTGACCACGATTGCATTCGTCTGCTCGACCACTTCTCGGTACAGCAATCGTTTGCTCGCGAAATAGTGGTTGATCGCCGGCCGCGTCAGATCGGCGCGGATGGCGATCGCCTGAAAAGTGGCAGCGTCATAGCCGAGTTCGCTGAACACTTCACGAGCGGCACGCAATATGCGCTCACGAGTTTCAGCTGCCTTCGCTGCTGGTGGACGGCCTGGCCCCCTGCTTGCCGTATGCGGCATAGTCAATATCTTGCCATACGACATCGGGGGGCTTTACGAAACCCCCCTATTGAGAACTTCTTCAGCAAACTGTACGGAAAATGGTCCGTTTTCTGTGTGTTGCTGCCGATCTGTAAAGCAGATTCCCGACCCGACTCCGTAATCCGCCGTAACCGCTAGGGTTCGGTGCCATGGCGGGCGTCGTTTCGCGCGAGGCTTACTTCGAGACGGGCCTCGACGTGCTCTCCGACCTCGGCTACGGCGGGCTGAAGCTCGCCGAGGTGTGCAATCGCCTGGGCGTCACGACCGGATCGTTCTACCACTACTTTCCGGGCTGGCCCGCCTACACCCGCGAGCTCGTCGAGAACTGGATGAAGGAGCGCACGGTCCTGGTCATCGAGTTCGCCAAGAGCGAGCCGGACCCGCGCCGCCGGATCGACAGCCTGATTCAGATCGGCCTTGAATTGCCGCACGGCGCCGAGGCCGCCATCCGGGTGTGGAGCTCCATCGACCCCGAGGTCTACGACCTTCAACTGCAGGTCGATCAGCTGCGCTTCGACATCATGTACTCATCGGCGCTGGAGATCCTGGGCAGCCATCACCAGGCCCAGATGTTCGCGCGCTGGGCCGTTTACCTGTTGGTCGGACACGAGCAGGCCACGCTGCCGCGCGACAAAGCGGCGTTGGCGTGGATCGCCAAGCAGCTCACCGACGCACTCGACAGCGGGCGCTTCGCCTCCGTTCCCACGGATGACTGACCCGCCGGCCGGCGTGCTGCGCCGGGCTGCCGGCCGCATCCGCACGCGCGACCCTGAATTCGATGCGTTGCGCCGGGCGGTGCGCGGGGCGGTGATCGTGCCGCTGGCGGCGGCGGTGAGCTTCGCCGTCGCGGCCAACACCCAGACGCCGCTGTTCACGCTCTTCGGGTCGTTCGCGCTGCTGGTGCTCGCGAACTTCCCCGGCAATCGGCAGACCCGCGCCGTGGCCTACGCGGGGCTGGGCATCAACGGCGCGGTGCTGATCACGCTGGGCACCCTGGTCTCGCCGCACGCCTGGCTGGCCGTCACGCTGATGTTCCTGCTGGGCGTCGCGGTGACGTTCTCCGGAGTGCTCAGCGAAACGATCGCCGCCGGGCAGCGGCCCACGCTGCTGACCTTCGTGCTGCCCGCGTGCACGCCGCCCGGCCCGATCGACGAGAGGCTGTTCGGCTGGGCGATTGCGCTGGCGATCTGCGTTCCGGCCGCGCTGTTCGTGCTGCCGCCCCGCCACTACGGAGAACTGCGCAGGCATGCGGCCACCGCGGTGGCCACGCTCGCCGACCGGCTGGAGGGCAAGGCCAGCCGCGACGACGTGGTGGCCGCGATGCTGGCGCTGCGGGAGAACTTTCTGGGCGCAGACTTTCGGCCCGTCGGGTTGTCGGCGGGCAGCCGGGCGCTGGTGCGGGTGGTCGAGGACCTCGAATGGCTTGCCGACCGGGTCGGCGACGAGGCCGGGCCCGCGCTGAGGGACATGGCCGACCCCGGCATCCGAGTGCTCCGCTGTTCGGCCGCGGTGCTGCGAGCGACGCGGGTCGCCGAGCGCACCACGGCGCGGGCGAATCTGGAGGCCGCGCTCATCCATCTGCGGTCGGTCGCCCGGGGCCGCTATCGGACAGACGTCGAGCGGATCCTCGCCGCGCCCGACGACGCCGCCGCGGTGACGATCGGCCGCGCACTGCTGAACCGCAGGACGATCGCGGCCACCATTGGGGCGACCGGGCGGGTGATCGCGGCGGCCGCCGCCGCCGACGCGCGGCCGGTCTGGGCAAGGGCGCTCGGGCTACGCCTGCCCACCACCACCGCGACCGACCGGCTGATCCCGGCGACGACGTCGATCGCGTCGACGACGTCGGGATTCCTCGTTGGCAAGTCGGTCGCGGTGCGCAACGCCCTGCGCACCGGCCTCGGTCTGGCGCTCGCCGTCGCGGTGACCCACATCTTCCCGGTGGAACACGGCTTCTGGGTGGTGCTCGGCGCGTTGTCGGTGTTGCGCAGCAGCGCGCTGACCACCGGCACCAAGACCCTGCGCGCCGTCGTCGGCACGGCCATCGGCTTCGTGCTGGGCGCCGCGCTGATCAGCGTCGTCGGCGTCGACCCGGTGGTGTTGTGGATCCTGCTGCCGGTGGTGGTGTTCGGCTCGGCGTTCGTGCCCGAGATCGCGTCGTTCGCCGCGGGCCAGGCGGCGTTCACGATGATGGTGCTGATCTTCTTCAACCTGATCGTGCCGACCGGATGGAGCGTGGGCCTGATCCGGGTCGAGGACGTCGTGGTCGGCGCGCTGGTCGGGATGGTGGTGTCGCTGCTGCTGTGGCCGCGCGGTGCGACCGCCTCCGCGGAGACCGCGGTCGAGTCGGCCCGCAGCGTGTTTGCGACATACCTCGAGACGGCGGTACACCGGATCACTCGCGGTGCCACCGAGGAGATCTCCGACAAGTTGGCCATCCTGAGCCAGGACGCGATCGCGTCCACCAGGGTGGCCGATGACGCTGTGCGCCAATATCTTTCCGAGGGTGGCGGCGACACCGACTTCCGCGGGCCGATCGTTCGCGCCTTCAACAGGGCGATCCGGGTGCGCGCGGCCGCGGACCTGATCATGGACATCCCCACCCCGCCGCCGCTGGGCACCTATCCGCAGGTCCGGGAGGTGGTGGAGTCGCACACCAACGCCATCCGGGACCGGCTGGCCGGCACGTTGGGCACCGGCCGGGACTGGACGCCGATCGGCGAGCAGTTCGTCATCGCCCTGCGCGCCGAATCGAGCGGAGACGACATGGCGATCGCCGCCGCAATGCCGTTGGTGACGGCGGCGGCGGCGATCGGCGAACTGGAGTTGGTGTACCCGCATCCGGTGGACGTCCATCTCGCCCACCGATAGCGGGCCCCGTCACCGAACCCGGTGCGGCATCAAGGCATTCGGCGGGATGGTGCCGAACTTGCCCGCGTTGTAGTCCTCGAGGGCGGCCACCAGTTCGGCCTTGGAGTTCATCACGAACGGGCCGTAGGCGAACACGGGCTCGCGGATCGGCTTGCCGCCGAGGACCAGCACCTCCATCGCGGGCCGCCGCGACTCCTGCGTCGGCTCGGCAGCCACCGTGATCCGGTCGCCGGGCCCGAACACCGCGAGCTGGCCCTCGTGGATCGGGTGTCCCACCGGACCGACGGAGCCGCGGCCGGACAGCACGTACACCAGCGCGTTGAAGTCGCGGTTCCACGGCAGGCTCAGCCGGGCTCCGGGCTCAATGGTGCTGTGCGCCAGCGTGATCGGGGTGTACGTCGAACCCGGACCGGCTTGCCCGTCGACGTCGCCGGCGATGACGCGGACCAGCGCCCCGCCGTCGTCCGACGACAGCAGCTTGACGTGGTTGCCCTCGATGGCCTGATACTTCGGCGCCGCGAACTTGTCCTTGCCCGGCAGGTTCACCCAGAGCTGGATGCCGTGGAAGACGCCGCCGCTCTCGACGAGTTCTGCCGGTGGCGTCTCGATGTGCAGGATGCCCGAGCCCGCGGTCATCCACTGCGTGGCGCCGTCGGTGATCAGGCCGCCACCGCCGTGGCTGTCCTGGTGGGCGAAGCGGCCGTCGATCATGTAGGTGACGGTTTCGAAGCCGCGGTGCGGGTGCCAGTCGGTACCCCTGGGTTCGCCGGGCTGGTATTCCACCTCGCCCATCTGATCCATGTGCACGAACGGGTCGAGGTCGGCGGCGCTCACGCCGGCGAAGGCGCGCACCACGGGGAAGCCCTCGCCCTCGTAGGCGTGCGGGCCGGTGGTGATCGAACGGACGGGCCGCTCGGTGTCGGCGGCCGCGGGCGCTGAGAGCCGCGGCAATGTCAATGTGTCAGCGGTGATAGCAGGCATGCCCGCAATAACCGGACCGCGGTCCGATTAATTCCCGCGCTAGTCGAGGACCGCCATCGCGGCCGCCCGCGCCTGTCCGGCGCTTCCGGTCGCGAGCACGGCGTCGGCCGCCTCGTGGCATTGCTGCAGCGTCACCTGCGAGAGCTTCGCGCCGACGCCGTTGACCGCCGCTGCTGCGGCCGACAGCGAGGTCACGCCCATCCCCGCCAGCACGCACGCCAGCAGTGGGTCCGCCGCCGCCTCTCCGCACACGCCGACCGGCTTGTCCACCGCCGCGCCCGCACGCACCGCCGTCGCGACCAGTGCGAGCACCGCGGGCTGCCAGGGATCGGTCAGCGTCGCGAGTTCGGCCGACATGCGGTCGGCCGCCATTGTGTACTGCGCAAGGTCGTTGGTGCCGATCGACAGAAAATCGACATGCTCGAGGATCTTGTCGGCCAGCAGCGCCGCGGCGGGCACCTCGATCATCACGCCCGGCGTCAGGCCACGCGAACGGACGTGGGCGGCAAAGCGTTGCGCCTCGTCGGCGGTGGCGATCATCGGGGCCATCACCCACGGAGCGTTTCCGGTGCTCTCGGCCGCGGCGGCGATCGCGTCGAGCTGGTGTGCGAGCAGCCCGGGGTTTCCCTCGGCGATGCGGATGCCACGGACACCGAGTGCCGGGTTGGCCTCCTCGGGGTGCCCGGCGAACTTCAGCGGCTTGTCCGATCCGGCGTCCAGTGTCCTGATCACCACCTTGTGCCCGGCGAAGGCCGTCAGCACCTCGCCGTAGATCTCGGCCTGCTCGTCGACGGACGGTTCGGTGTCGCGGTTGAGGAAGCACAGCTCGGTGCGGAACAACCCGACCCCCTCGGCGGGGGTCTCGCGGGCACTGCGGGCGGCGGCGCCGTCCTGGACGTTGGCGAGGATGGCGACCGGATGGCCGTCGGCGGTGGCGCCGGGACCGCTCCAGCCCGCCGCGAGCTCGGCCTCCCGCCTGGCGGCCGCCACCGCATCGGCGGCGACGGCCGGATCCGGCCCGACCGTGACCGATCCGCGGGTGCCGTCGACGAGGACGATGGCGCCCGCGCCGACCGCGTCCAGCCCCTCGACGGCCACCACGCAGGGCAGGCCGAGTTGGCGGGCGATGATCGCGGTGTGGCTTGTCGGGCCGCCCAGCGTGGTGGCCAGCGCGATGACGAGGGTCGGATCCAGCCCAGCGGTGTCGGCCGGAGCAAGGTCGTCGGCCAGCAGAACCGACGGGACATCCGGCAGCGGCACGCCGGGCTCGGGCAACCCGGCCAACTCGGCGATGACGCGGTCGCGGATGTCGCGAAGATCAGTGACGCGCTCGGCCATCAAGCCACCGAGCTGGGTGAACAGGTCGACGAACTGGTCGACGGCGGCCACCACGGCGCGAGCCGGGGGCGCACCTGCGTTGATCAGTTTCTCGGCGGCGCCCAGCCAGGCCCGGTCCTGCGCGAGCGTGGCCGTCGCGGCCAACACCTCCGAGGCCGCCCCGGTCGCGTGGGTCGCACGGTCGCGCAGTCGGGTGGCGACGGCGTTGGCGGCCGAGGTGAACCGGGCGGCCTCCGCGAGGCGGTCGTGCTCGTCCACCTCGGGCGCGGAGTCCACATCGTCGAGCAGCGGTAGCCGCCCCGGCCGGATGACCGGCCCGTGCGCGACGCCGGCGACGACCGGGACTCCGTGCAGGACCGTGCCGGGCGCGGGCCCGCGGTCGGTGGGCTGTGACGTGAGCGGGGATGAAGCGGTCATGTGAAGCAGATTACAAACCAACCGTTGACAAGTCAACACATTCAAGAGTAAAACAACACATATCAACATCAATCCGGGTCTATAACCACACCAACCTGTCAACGACGGAGTGCCATGTATGCCGAAGAGCGTCAGCAAGCGATCGCCTCGCTGGTGATCAGCCAGGGCCGCGCGTCCGTGGCCGAGCTGGCCGAGACCTACGACGTCACCACCGAGACGGTGCGACGCGACCTCGCGGTCCTGGATCGGGCCGGCCTGGTGCGGCGGGTGCACGGCGGTGCCGTACCGGTCCGGACGCTGCGGCTCGTCGAGCCGGGGGTGGGCGAGCGGGAGAACACCCGCGCCGCCCACAAGGATGCGATCGCCGCCGCGGCCGCGGAGTTCTTTCCGCTCAGCGGCGCCAGCGTGCTGCTCGACGCGGGCACCACGACCAGCCGCATCGCGGCCACGCTGCCGTCCGACCGCGAACTGAACGTCGTCACCAACTCGGTGCCCATCGCCGCCCGACTCGCCGGGATGCCGTCGGTCTCGCTGCAGCTGCTCGGCGGCCGCGTGCGCGGCCTCACCCAGGCCGCGGTCGGGGAACAGGTGCTGCGGGTGCTCGACACACTGCGCGTCGACATCGCCTTCATCGGCACCAACGGCATCAGCGTCAGGCACGGCCTGTCCACGCCGGACAGCGAAGAGGCGGCGGTCAAGCGGGCGATGATCGCCAGCGCCAATTATGTTGTGGTGGTAGCCGATTCCACGAAGGTGGGACGCGAGGACTTCGTCAGCTTCGCGTCGCTGTCCAGCGTCGACGCGCTGATCACCGACTCCGAACTCAGCGGTGCCTACCGCGACCAGCTCACCGAGCACGACATCGAGGTGGTCATCGCATGATCGTCACCGTCACGCCGAACCCGAGCCTGGACCGCACGGTCACGCTGGCGACGCCGCTCACCCGCGGTGCTGTGCACAGGGTCACCTCCGTGACCACCGAACCCGGCGGCAAAGGCGTCAACGTGGCACGTGCGCTGTCCCTCGCCGGCGTCGAAGCGGTGGCGCTGCTGCCCGCGGCGGGCACCGATCCGATGGTCAGCGCTCTGCAGGGCATCGGGGTGCCGTTTCGCTGCGTGCCGATCACGGCGCCGGTGCGAACGAACATCGCGGTCACCGAAATGGACGGCACCACAACGAAGATCAACGAGCCCGGTGCCGAGTTGGACGCCAACGCCGTCGACGCGTTGACCCGGTCGGTGGTCGGCCACGCCGAGCACGCCGACTGGGTGGTGATGTCGGGCTCGTTGCCGCCGGGCATGCCGGACACCTGGTATGCCGACGTCGTCGCGATGCTCGCCCCGTACCGGTGCAAGGTCGCGATCGACACCTCCGATCTGCCGCTGGCCGCACTGGTCAACGGATTCGATCGCGCCGCACCAGATCTCATCAAACCCAACGCCGAGGAACTCGCGGGCGTGATCGGCCTGGCTCCGCAGGCACTCGAAGCCGCGGTGGCCCAGGGCGACCCGGAGCCGGTGGTGTCGGCGGCGCAGCGGCTGGTGGACCGCGGCGTCGGCGCCGTGCTTGCCACCCTCGGCGCCGCGGGCGCGGTGCTGGTGAACTCCACCGGCGGCTGGCTGGCCAGCCCACCACCGATCGTGCCCCGCAGCACCGTCGGAGCGGGCGACGCCAGCCTCGCCGGCTACGTCCGCGCCGATGTCAGCGGCGCCGAACCGCCGCAACGGCTCCAGATGGCTGTCGCGTACGGAAGCGCCGCAGCGGCACTGCCCGGTTCGGCACTGCCCACCCCCGCCGAGATCGACCTGAATGCCGTTCGGGTCACCTCGATCTCACCCGTGACCAACCCTGCCAGTTCGTAACAACCAACCGAAGGTATCGCCATGACAAGCACCGCCTCCCGACCCATCATCGACACCGAGCTCGTACTCCTCGACGTCGACGCGGGCACCGACAAGCAGGCCGTGATCGGCCGGCTGGTCGGCCAGCTCGCCGCCGCCGGACGGACCACCGACGCCGAGGGGCTGGTCGCCGCCGCGCTGGCGCGCGAAGAGCAGTCGGCGACCGGGCTGCCCGGCGGCATCGCGATCCCGCACTGCCGCTCGCCACACGTCGAGACGGCCTCGATCGGGTTCGCCCGGCTGCAGCCGCCGGTCGACTTCGGCGCCCCCGACGGCCCCGCAGATCTGGCGTTCCTGATCGCGGCGCCCGAAGGCGCGGGCTCCGAGCATATGAAGCTGCTGTCGAGCCTGGCCCGTGCGTTGGTGCGCAAGGAGTTCGTCGCCTCGCTGCGCGACGCGTCCAGCGCCGACGACGTGGTCGCCCTGGTCGACGAGGTGCTCAACCCCGGCGAAAAGCCGAAGCCGGCGGTGCCGGCGGACATGTCGAAGCCGCCCGCCGCGGCCGAGGCGCCTGCCGCCGACAAGCCCAAGACGCTGGTGGCGATCACCGCGTGCCCGACCGGCATCGCCCATACCTACATGGCCGCCGACTCCCTGGTCGCCGCCGCGAAGGAAGCCGGCGTGACGCTGCACGTCGAGACGCAGGGCTCGTCGGGCAGCACCCCGCTGGACGCGTCGACGATCGCCGGAGCCGACGCGGTCATCTTCGCCACCGACGTCGGGGTCAAGGACAAGGGCCGCTTCGCGGGCAAGCCCGTCATCGCCTCCGGCGTCAAGCGGGCGATCAACGAGCCCGCCAAGATGGTCGCCGAAGCGCTTGCCGCGGCGGACAATCCGAACGCCGCGCGGGTCGAGGGCTCCGGGGCCGATGTCCCCGCAGCTGTCGGGCCCGCCGGCGGTGTCGGCTGGGGCACCAGGACCCGGCAGATCCTGCTGACCGGTGTGAGCTACATGATCCCGTTCGTCGCGGCGGGCGGTCTGCTCATCGCACTGGGCTTCCTGTTCGGCGGCTACGAGATCGCCAACAAGCCCGACGGCGGAACCGACTCGTTCGCGCACATGTACGCGCTGAGCAACTCGCTGTGGAATCTGCCGCCAGGCGGCTTCACCCAATACCTCGGCGCCGTGCTGTTCAGCCTCGGTGGCCTGGCATTCAACTTCCTGGTCCCCGCACTGGCCGGCTACATCGCGTTCGCCATCGCCGACCGGCCCGGGATCGCGCCGGGGTTCACCGCAGGCGCCGTCGCCGGCTTCGTCGGCGCGGGCTTCATCGGCGGCATCGTCGGCGGTCTGATCGCCGGTTTCGCCGCGCTGTGGATCAGCAAACGGCCGGTGCCCCAATGGTTCCGCGGCCTGATGCCGGTGGTCATCATTCCGCTGTTCGCCTCGCTCGTCGTCGGCATCCTGATGTTCATGCTTCTCGGCCGCCCGTTGGCCGCGCTGACGACCGGCCTGACCAACTGGCTGTCCGGAATGTCGGGCACCTCGGCTGTGCTGCTCGGCGTCATCCTCGGCCTGATGATGTGCTTCGACCTTGGCGGGCCGGTCAACAAGGCGGCCTACGCATTCGCCACCGCCGGGCTGACAGCGGCCACCACGGCGTCGTTCGAGATCATGGCCGCGGTGATGGCCGCAGGCATGGTGCCGCCGCTGGCGATGGCCCTGGCCACCTTCGTCCGGCCCCAGCTGTTCAGCGAGCCGGAGCGGGAAAATGGCAGGGCCGCAGTGCTTCTGGGCGCCTGCTTCATCTCCGAGGGGGCTATCCCGTTCGCCGCGGCAGACCCGTTCCGGGTCATCCCGTCGATGATGTTCGGCGGCGCCATCACCGGCGCGATCTGCATGGCGGCCGGCGTCACCTCGCGTGCGCCACACGGCGGGATCTTCGTGTTCTTCGCGATCGGCCACCTGCTCTGGTTCATCATCGCCATCCTCATCGGCACGGCGGCGGGTGCACTGGCCGTCATCACCGCCAAGCAGTTCGCGAAGCCGGCCGTCAAGGTCGACGAAACGCCCGCGCTGGCCACCGCCTGATCCGCACAATCAACCCCAACGACAACCCCCACACGACACCGAGGAGAACTCATGGCAACCAAGACCGTCACCGTCGGATCGGCCATCGGCCTGCACGCCCGGCCCGCCGCGATCATCGCCGAGGCCGTCGTCGAAGCCGGCGTGCCGGTGACCCTTTCGATGGACGGCGGCGAACCTGTCGACGCCGGATCCGCGCTGATGATCATGACCCTGGGCGCGGACAACGGCGCCCAGGTGACCGTGCACTCCGATGACGAGGGCGCGCTGGCCAAGATCGCCGACCTCGTCGAGCAGGATCTCGACGCCTGACCTCGGCGCGGCGCCGCGGGCCCAGCGTTTGCTGCGGGCCGGCGGCGCCGCCGAATTGCCGCAGAAAGGTCTCCGTACTGCGGGTTAGGCTGACTTCCAAGGGAAGGGGCCTACGTGGACGGATGGCTGCTCGGGCAGGTCAGCGGCGTGCTGACGGCGCTGTCACACGCCCAGGAGCTGTTCGACGGCGCCGGTAGCCCGGCGTTGCCGATGGACTTCGCACCGCGGCCCGACGTGCAGGACGACCTCAGCGGCGGACTGCTGTGACGCATCCATCGGTGCAGGCCACCCAGTCGGGCGAGGCCGTCGACGCGGTCCGCACCCTGCAGTCGGAGCTCAGCGGCGCCTACTCCGAAATGCATTCCGCGGAAATCCAACTCACCGACGCCATCCTGTCCGCGCATGCCGTGACGGTGGCGGGCCGCGGGGCACTGCAGGACATCCAGCGACAGCTGATCGAAGCCATCAACAATCCGGTCGCCGGGCTCGGCACCCCGGCCGGGGAGCGGCAGTTCCTGCTGTTCCTGCGCAGCAAGATCGCCGAGATCCAGGACATCGTCGACACCGGTGCGCTCACCGACGAGGACCACGCCAGGCTCACCCGGGCACTCGGGCGGGGCTACCTGCTGTCCTCACCCGAACCCGCAGAAGGCCCCCCACCACCCACTGCGCCGGCCGGTGCCGCGATGACCGAGCAGGGTGCGGGCCTGATGCCCGCGGTCGGATCGGCGCTCGGCACGCTGCCCCAGGCCGCTCAGGGCGCCGCGGCCGCTCCCGCCCAGGGCGCAGGGGGCTTGGCCGGCGCCGCAACGCCCCTGGCAGGCTTGGCGTCGGGTCTGCTCGACCGCGGCGGCCACCCCGAACCGGCCGAGGACCCCGCCGACAGCGCACCGACATCGGAGGAATCGGACGAGCTTGACGACGCCGGCAAGGACTATTCCGGCGAGGACGACGCCGGCAAAGACACGGAGACCGCTCCGGAAGACGAGGGGGGCGACACCCGCGACCGCCGGGCCGCGCCCCAGGCGCCCGGCGACAGCCCGCCGCCCGACGACGGTCCCGCCCAGACCCGGCCTGCCCGCCTGCTGTAGGAGCACTGATGACCACCATCCGCATCACCCCGTCGCTGCTCAACCAGATCGCCTCGCGACATGACAGCGTGGCCGACGAGATCGCCGCGGCGCGCAAGGCGGGATCGGACATCCTCGCGGCGGTGGCCACGCACGGCCCGATCATGCACCAGTTCAAGAGCGCGGCAGGCGAGGTCGTCCAGCGTCGCGACACCGCGTTCGCCGACCATGAGGCGGCCCACCGCGCCGCCGCGGAGAACCTGCGCTCGATTGCCGTGCGGTTCCGGGATCAAGAGGAGATCAACGCGTCGGAGCTGCGCCTTGAATGAGCAGTCCTTCACGGCCGCGACGCCCGACAACACGATCTTCGTCCGGGTCGCGCTCGCCGGCCACACCCTCGGCGTGCAGATCGAGCCCGCCGCCATGAAGCGGCCCGCGATCGAGATCGCGCAGGGCATCATGGCGTGCAACGATGTCGCGTATCTCAAGGGGCAGCTGGTGATCCGCGCCGAGCTGGAGGGGAGGTCCATTCCGGTGGACGACATGCCTACCGAACAGGACCTCGCCGCCGCCGAGCGGAAGCTGGCAGAGCTGTAGGCCGCTGATGAAGGTCGACATCCCCGGACTCATCGCCGCCGCGCAGAAGTTGCTCGGCCTGGCGACCTCGGCGCAGGGCCTGCTAGCCGAAACGGCGCCGCTGGCGGCCGACCCGACATCCGGTTCCGCCGCGGCACGCCTGGATACGGCCTCCTTGCAGCTGTGGGGAGCGGCGTGCGCGCAGGCTGCAAGCCTGTACAAGGCCGCGGGGCACCTTGTCATGATCGCGCAGAAGTTCGGCGGTCAGGAGGAGATCAACGCGGCGCAGTTGAACATCCTGCTGCCTGCAGCGCAAGCCCTTGACGACACCACGCTGTCCACCCTCGAGCCAGCGCCGCTGATCCCCCCCGATCTGCGCACACCCCTGTCACCGGGCACACCGCTCACAGGCAGGGGTTTCGCCGCGCTCGTTCATCAAGGGGCGCCGGACAACGGGACCGCATTCATCAGCACCGCGACCGACAACGCTGTCGCCATCGATGCCGCGGCCAACACCGTGCGGGAGGTGGCCGCATCGGTGCCGGAGCTGTGGGACAGCCCCGTCGGCACGCCCGCGCTCACGGGCCGGCTGAACGAGTACGTCACCGCGCTCAACACCATCGCCGACCGCTGGTTCGAGCTGGCCGACCAGGCGCGCAAACACGCCGACGACTACAGCCAGACCTCGGCCGCCACGCCCAAACCGGACGAGTTCCAAGCCGCCGATGACGACTACACCAGGGCGAGCGCGGCAGGCGACGGTGTCGGCATGTCCCGGGCGAGCTACCGCATCGGGCTTCTCGAATCGAAGGCTTCGGCCGAGGCGGCGCGATACGCGGTGGTGACGGAGACCAGCACGGGAGCCGGGGGCGCGGGTAGCCCGCAGGCTCCCGGCGCAGGTGGCGGCGCGGTCGCCGCAGCGGGTGCCGCCGGTGCCGCGGGTGCGGTGGGCCAGGCAGCGGCCGTTCCGAATCAGGCCCAGCTGGCCAAGGCGGGCGCCACCGAGGCGAGCCAAGCCGGGCAGGCGGGCGAGAGCGCCGGTCAACTGGCGCAGATGTTGCCGCAGGCGCTGGGCGCCATCGGCGGGCTGGCCGGCGGGATGGCCGGCATGGCGGGCCAGGTCCCGCAGGCGCTGATGCAGAGCGGTCAGGGTCTGGCCCAGGCCGCCACGCAGGGCCTGTCCGGGCTGGCGTCGAAGCAGCCGACGGACGCAGAACTCGCGAAGTCGGCGGGAGGTCCCGACGAGGACACGCTGTCGAAGGCGGGCGGTGGCGGCGTGGGCGGCGGTGCCGGCGACACCCATCCGGCAGGGGCGCTTGGACCGCCCGTCACCCCGTCGACCTCGCACACTG
Source organism: Mycolicibacterium moriokaense (assembly GCF_003347205.1). Lineage (GTDB taxonomy): Bacteria > Actinomycetota > Actinomycetes > Mycobacteriales > Mycobacteriaceae > Mycobacterium > Mycobacterium moriokaense_B. Next base: position 29,418 of record NZ_QQBJ01000001.1, on the reverse strand, counting down.
CCCCGGCCATGCCCGCCGGGGCGGCACCGCCACCGACGACCCCCGCCGCCGCTGGAGGCAGCGCGATGGGCGGGATGGGAATGGGCATGCCGATGGGCGCCATGATGCCGCGCGGACAGGGCGGCGGCGAAGGAGCCGACAAGGTGCCCGCCGACCGGAAGGTCGTCACACCGCCGGAAGCGCACACCGAGGCGGTGACCGGCAGGGTGCCCGACCGGACCGCCACAGCGGCTGAGGCGGCCCGGTCGCGGGCCGATTCCGACGACGACGAGCCGCCCCGTGGTCCGGTGCTGCGTCGGATCACGTTGGCGTCGGTGAACGACGAGCGGACCTGATGGCCGGTTTCGACGAGCTGGACGACGCGGCCAAGGTCAAGTACAGCCAAGCCGAACTGGCGTCGACCTATGACGAGTTGACGGCCATCCTGGACCGGCTGGCCGCGCTGCGCACCGATGCCACCGACGCCGACGGCGACCTCCGCATCCAGCTCGGCCCGGACGGCCGTCTGCTCAGCCTGTCCATCCACGAGTCGGTGCCGGGCAGGCTGACCCACCTCGGCCTGGAGGAGAAGCTCAACGATTTGCTTGCCAGGGCCAATGTGGTTGCTCAGGAGTCCTGGAAGGCCAGCCGTTGAGCATCCTGGAGAAGTTGCCGACCTGCCCGCGCGCCGATCTCGGTTAGGGTTGGGAAGTGACCACCCGCCCGTTCGTGCCGCCACCGCGCGTGCCACCTCCCGAGGCCGGTGGGGGCAAGATCGCCGTCGAGCCGCCGATCGCCGCGCCGGTCCCGCCGCCCAGGAGCATCTGGGGCATCGTGTTGCCGATCGGCCTGATCGTCGGCGTTCTCGGGTTCATCATCGCGATGTACGTCTCCGGTCAGCGGTCGCTTGCCAACGGGTTTGCTATCTTCCCGCTGATCATGCTGATGAGCATGGGCGGGATGCTGTTCCGCGGCCGCGGCGCGGCCCAGAAGATGCCGTGGAGCCAGCTCGAGCAGTACCGCCGCGAGTACTTCGCCCGCCTCGACGAGGTGCGCGAGGAAGTGGCCGAGGCGGGGCGCAAACAGTGGGCGCACCGCGAGCACAGCCATTGGGCGCCTTCGGATCTGATCAGCGTGGCGGGCTCCCCGCGGATGTGGGAGCGCAAGCCGGGCGACCCCGAGTTCGGCGTGGTGCGGCTGGGCACCGGGCGGGTCGAGTTGGCGATGACCATCGACAAGCCCCAGATCGCGGCGGCCTCCAAGATCGAGCCCGCGACAGGGCACGCGCTGCGCAAGTTCCTGCTCGAGCAGCGACACGTGCGGGGCATGGCCCGGGTGTTGTGGCTGGAACGCAGCCCCGGCATATCGCTGGTCGGCGAGATGGATGCGGTGCGCGGCGTCGCCAGGTCGATGATCTGTCAGCTCGCAGCGTTCCACAGCCCGGCGGATCTGCAGGTCATGATCGTCACGTCGGCGCCGGCCCGCTGGGACTGGGTGAAGTGGCTTCCGCACTGCCAGCATCCCGAAGCGCGCGACGGATGCGGCGAGCGCCGGATGGTGTTCACCTCGCCGGCCGCCCTCGAGGCCTTCGCCGGCGACGATCTGCTGGACCGCAAGGAGTGGATGCCGCCCGCCAGCGGCCTGCACGGCGGCCCGGACCCGTCGGCGCCGCCGCTGTGGGTGATCGTCGACGACAACTGCGGCGCGGCCGAGGACTGGGCGGGCGCCACCGGCAAGCGCGGCGTGGGCCGGGTGTGCTTCCTGCGCTTGGCTCCTGAGCTCAATGACGTGGCCGCCGGGCCTGCGACGTCGCACCGCGGCGTCGGCTTCGACCCCGACACCACCTACCGACTGTCCGGCGGCGTGCTGCGCAAGCGGGTGGGAGTCGGCTACCGGTGACGCTGCCAGAGGAACTCGACGACGCCTTCTACGCGGTCGCCGACTCGATGACCATCGACGAGGCCGAGCGGTTCGCGCGCAGCCTTGCGCCGTGGCGCCCGGTCGGCTCCGCGACCGCCGTCACCGCCGACGGCCCGGCCCGGGACTTGTTGGAAGTGTTGGGAATTCGCGATGCCCGCATGCTCGACGTGGACCGGCTGTGGTCGGCCCGTCGTACCCAGAACCGGCTCTGGATGCGCTTCCCGATCGGTCTCGACCCAACGGGTGAGGTCGTCGATCTGGACCTCAAGGAGACCTCGCAGTACGGGATGGGCATGCACTCCGTGCTGATCGGCTTCTCGGGTTCCGGCAAGTCCGAGACGATCATCACCGAGGTCACCTCGCTGGCGCTGACACATTCCCCCGAGACGGTCAACGTCGCCTTCCTGGACTGGAAGATGAAATCCGCAGGCATTGTGCTGGAACGCTTTCCGCATGTGGTGGCCAGCGTCAGCAACCTCGGCGACGAAATGCATCTCGTCGAGCGCATGCTCGAGGCGCTCGAGGGTGAGCTCGACCGGCGCGGCGCCCTGTGCGCGGCGACCAACTGCAAAGACCTCAACGTCTACAACGAGAAGCGGATGGTCGACCCGTCGCTGGAGCCGGTACCCGGTCTGGTCGTGATCATCGACGAGTACCAGGAGTTGTTCCGCAGCGACCTCGGCACCGAGTTCGTCGATCTCTGTTGGCGCATCGTGCGTCAGGGCCGTTCCATGCACGTCTTCCTACAGCTGGCCGGTCAGACCGTCGACGCGCACCGGTTGATGAAGATCCGTAGCCTGATCGGCTTTTTCATGGCGCTGCGCACCGGCACCGAGGAGGACTCCCGCGAGGCCATCGGTTCGTCGATCGCGGCGCACCTGCCCGAGAAGGGCAAGGAGGGCACCGGTTATCTGCGCGAGGGGCAGCGTCCGCCACGCGAGTTCCGCGCGTTCTTCTCCTCGCCGCCCTTCGTCCCGCCGGCGGAGGACGGTGGTCCCGCGCCGGTGGCCGCCGCCGGAACCTGGTTCACGCCAAGGTCGTTCACCGCGACCGAGGTGCCCGACGACGACGGGCTGCTCGCCCCGCCGGAGACCAACGGCCACGAGCCCGCGCCGGTGCCGGAGCAGGCACCGGCCCCGCTGGCGCCCGGTGAGCTGCCGCCGACCGTCGTCGACACGATCGTCGACTCGCTGCGGGCCACCGGGGCCCGGCCGCCCCGTCGGCTGTGGCTGCCTCCGCTGGAAAAGCCCTCCACCGCAGACGAACTCGTCAGGCTGGTGCGCGGCAAGCCGTGGGACGTCGACTACGGCAAGACGCCGGGCCTGGCGTTTCCCGTCGGCATCGAGGACCGGCCCCGGCAACACCGCCAGGACGTGCACTTCGTCGACATGCTGGGCGCCAACGCGCTGGTGATCGGCGGCCCGCAGTCCGGCGTGACGAACACGTTGGCGACGATGATGACGACGGCGGCGCTGATGTACCGGCCCGAGCGGGTGCAGTTCTACTGCGTGGCGGCCGGCGGACCCAGCCTGGCCGCCGTCGGCAGTCTGCCGCACGTCGCAGGCCTGGCCCCGGCGGTGGATCGCGAGGGCGTCGGCCGCATCATCGCGTCGGTGCAGGGCATCGTCGCCGAGCGCGAGGCGGTGTTCGCGAAGACGGGGCTGGACATGGAGGAGGTCCGTCGCCGCAAGTTCAGCCCCAAGCCCGAGCCCGTGCCGGTGGCCGGCGGCGACGTCGTGCTGATGATCGACGGCTGGGCCACCTTCGCCAGCGAGTACCCGCAGTACGTCGACCACATCGTTTCGCTTGCCCGCAGTTTGAGCTACGGCGTGCACGTGGTCATCTCGCACACCAGCTATCTGCAGGGCTTCAAGCAGGCGCTCAAGCCGCTGGCGACCGAGCGCATCGAGTTGCGGCTGACCGACCCCGGCGACACCGAGATGCACCGCCAGATCGCCAAGAAGGTGCCCCGGGGGGTGCCCGGTCGCGGGGTCACCAAGGCGGGCATGCATCTGCTGATCGGGGTGCCGGAACTGAGCGAGTGGTCGGGCTCCGACGGCGACGCGGCCGCGGGATCCGACGGCGACGCGGCTCCGGGGTCTGATGTCGCCGGCCGGGCAGCTCCGGGGTCTGATGTCGCCGGCCGGGCGGCTCCGGGGTCTGATGTCGCCGGCCGGGCGGCTCCGGGGTCTGATGTCGCCGGCCGGGCGGCTCCGGGCGGCCGGGTCGCGACCCGCGACATCGGCGCACTGATCGCGCAGGTGTCGGGCATCCAGAAGGCGGCCACCGTGAGCCGGCTGCCCGAGGCGGTGCCTTTCGAAGAGGTGCAGCGGCTGGCGCAGCCGGTCACCAGGAGGAACCTGGTGCCCTTCGGCCTGTCCGAAGCCGATCTGGGGCCCGCCTATCTGGACATCTCCGACCATCCACACGCGATCGCGGTCGGTGCGCCGCGCTCGGGGCGAAGCAACTTCCTGCGGGTGATGTGCCGGTCGATCACCTCCCTCTACCGGCCCGAAGAAGCCCAGATTCTCGTCCTCGACCCGCGTCGCACCCTGCTCGGCGTGGTGCAGGGCCCCCACCTGCGCGACTACGCCTACACCCAGACCGCCATCCGCGAAGCGATCAAAGATTTGGTTGCTGAACTCGACGGCCGACAGCCTCCTCCCGGCACCACGCAGGAGGAGATGATGACGAAGAAGTTCTGGTCGGGGCCCGAGATCTTCGTCGTGATCGACGACGCCGGGGTGTGGTCGACGATGGACAACCCGCTGATGATGCTGGGCCCGCAGATCGAGGGCGCCAGGGACACGGGCCTGCACGTCTTTGCCGCCACTGCCAGCGCAAACTGGAACCAGGTGGCGATCGGAAGCTCCGTGCTCGGCAAACTCCGCGCGTCCCTCGCACCGGTGCTGATCCTGGACGGCCGTCGGGACGCCGGCAAGATCGTCGGCGACATCTTCGCCGAGCCCCAGCGTCCTGGCAAAGCCATTTACTACACAAGGTCTGGTACAACAGGCGCGCTGATCGGGTGGAGTACTCCCCCGACTCCGCCGTCCCCGGCGAGTCCGCAAACCTAGGGGTACAGTAGGGGCGATTCGGAAATTGGTGCACCAGCGCAGTCCGGAACAGCCTTAGACTGCAGACAGCAGCTACGTCAGTCGGGAGTAAGCATGTTGATCAACATCGATCCGGCCGTGCTGGCCGCGGCCGCGAGTTCCGAGACCGGCGGCACGGCCACCATGGCGGGCGCGACGGCAGCGGCGGCGCCGACCTGTGCGGTGGTGCCGCCGGGTGCCGATGACGTCTCGGTGCGGGCCGCGGCGGCGCTGTGCGCCCGCGGAGCCGCCACGACGGGCATCCTCGCCGAGTACATCGCGATGCGCGGATTGTTCGCTGGCGCGATCGGCACCAGCGGTGCCACCTACGAAGCGGTCGAGGGCATCAACCAAGTCACGTCCGCCCTCTAGCCGCCGATGGCTGGCCAGTGGAGCGCGTTGCCCCCTGAGGTCAACGCAGGCCAACTGATGCTCGGCGATCAAGGCGCGAGTATCGAGGCCGCCGCGATCGCCCACGATGTACTCGCTGCCGCCCTGATGGCCGAGGCCGCTCAGATGACGGCGACGACGGGCGCGGCGGCGGCGGACGGGTTCATCGGCGCGGGCGGCACCGCGATGATGGCCACCGCCATCCCCTACATCGCCGCGCTCGAGACACTGGCGGCCTGGGTGGAGCAGTCGGCAGCCTCGGCGGCGGCCATCCTGCAGGCCTACCTCACCGCGAAGGCCGCGATGGTCCAGGTGCCGGTGTGTGAGACCAACCGGGTCTCGCAGGCCGGTTTCGTCGCGACGAACATCATCGGCCAGAACACCCCGGTAATCATCTCGCTGGACATGGAGTACTTCGACCTTTTCTGGCCCAACAACGCCTCGAACATGGGCGGCTACGAGGGCATCGTGTCGACGATCGTCGCCCAGCTCGGGATCCCGCCGCCGCCGGCACCCATGACTGCCAACCCCGCGGGCTTCGCCGCGCAGGCGGCGTCCATCGGGGAGGCGGCCGCCGACGGCGGGGCCAACGCCGCGATGTCGCAGAGCGTCAACACCGTCAACCAGGCTTCCGGCACGGTCGGCGGCGCCGCCGAATCCGCAAGCGCGCCAGCGCAATCCATGGCGTCGATGGCGCCGCAGATGATGGGCCAGCTCGGGCAGCTGCCGCAGATGTTCGGGCAGATCCCCCAGATGCTCGGACAGTTCCCGCAGATGATGGGCCAGTTCCCGCAGATGGCGATGGGCATGCTCGGTCCGCTGTCCAACGGGATGAGCGGCGGCGGGCTGGGCGGGCTGGACAAAGCCGCGGCCGGGCTCGACCAGACCACGCTGGCCGCGACCACCGACGCCGCTGCCCGCGGCGGCGGGGGCGGTGGCGTAGGCGGATTCGGTGGCGGCGGCGCGGGCGTTATGTCCAGCTTCACCCGTCCCACCGGCAGCTTCAACGCGCCTGGGCCGCCCAAGCTGCCGACGGGGTGGGCACCCGGCGCAGGCGGGGTGCCCGAGGCCGCGACCACGACCACGCCCGCGGCGGGCGGCGGCACCGGCGGCCTCTACGGCGCACCGGCGGCCGCCCACATGGCCGGTCGCGACGATCGCGCCAAGGACGGCTCGGCCGAGGGCAGGACCATGCAGCTGACGGTCGGCCCCCGCACCGGGAGGGAGGGCTAGGGCGAAAAATTAGTGAAATGACCACTGCCATGGGCGGAATACGCTTGGCAGACCCAAGCCGACCAGCAATGAATAGGACGAAAAGTGACTGACAAGATCCTCGTTGGCGCCGACAAAGTACGTGCGGTGGCGATGCAACTCGAGAACCTCAGGAACGAAGCCGAAGGCGCCATGCACAACTACATGGGACACACGCAGGACGCCAACGCGCCGGGCATCTGGCAGGGCATGGCGGCGATGGCGAACGTGAACGCCTCGCAGGAGATCAACGATTCCACCATCCGGCTGACCACCACGTGGGGTGAGCTGATCAACGCGCTGAGGATGGCCGCCGACACCTTCGAGCAGCAAGAAGAGCAGTCGCGCGCCGCGATCAACTCCATCACCAACCAAGCCTGAGCTGAGAGGAACTGACACATGTTCGAATACAACCCGGCTGCCATCCCCGATCTGGTCCACTCCGTCGCGATCACCAGGGGACAACTGGAAGACATTCGCCACCAGGCGCTCAACGCGCTCACCAGCGTCCGCGAGGAACTCCAGGGTGCGGGCGGCATCTCCTTCGAAGAGTCTCAGATGATGGTCAACAGCGGCATCGACGGCTGCGAGCAGACGCTCAATCACCAGTGCACCGTGATCAACCACGTGCTCGAGTCGATGGTTCACACGGACTTGGCGGCCGCCAAGTCGCTGCACCTTGGGTGACGCACCGAACCGGTGATTCAGGGGAGGCCGACCAGTCGTTGGCCTCCCCTGAATCATGTTGTGGCTGAGGAGATCTGATCATCATGGCTGACTTGACGACGACGCCGTCGGGAATCTGGGTGCTGCAGGCGCTGCTCGGCATCGAGAAGATGCCGACCGCGTTGCGGCTGCGGCCGTTCGTGCCGTCCATCGACGGCGGCGGATCCGTCACGACCGACATCGGCGAGATCCCGCTGACCCGGACCGCCGAATACGCATCGCTGACCGCGGCCGGTGTCATCGACGACCGCGGCCAGGTCGACGAAGCGGTGCGCGACTGGATGGCGGTGGTCGGGCGGCCGCAGCGGGAGGTGATGGTCGTGATCCGGCGGCCGAAAGCGCTCGACTCACCGGTGTCGGCCGACGACTCCCCCGCGCTCGTCGAGGAACGCACGATGTCGATCTGCCAGCGGGAACGCTGGCTGGCCATGATCGCCCGCAGCGACGACCAGGTGGTGCTCGCGCCGCTGGGCGAGGCGTCGCGCGTCGACGCGCAGGTCGAGCTGATCAGCGACACCGTGCTGCACGCGTTCTCCGCGGGCCGGCCCGCCGCGATCTCGGGGTTCAACCTGCCCAGCGCGTCCTTGGAGCAGGCACTCACCGACACCCTCGGCAAGGACCAGCCCGTCGTGGCTTCCGCGCTGACCCGGCTCGGGTTGTCACCTGACCAGGTCGCGGTGATGTCGGCCGCCGCACGGCTGGACGAATCGGCGATGGCGGTCGTCACCGTGATCGACCACGGCATCAAGGCGCGTGTGCATCCCGACGTCATCTCGGTGATCGACTCCGAGCTCGGCCGCATCACGATCAGCTATACGACCGGCCCCGACGGCACTCGCTGGACCAGCGTGTGGCCCACGTCGGCGGACGCGCTGCGGCAGGATCTCGGCAAATTGCTCAACGCCGCGAAGGCGCCCGCTTAGCGGGCCGCCCGGCGACCCTGTCAGCAAACTCGGACAAATGCCCCGATGAACCGCGTCCACGCTCGCAGAATCTGGGCCACAACCCGACCCGACCCGCAAGTAAGGTATTGAGTCATGGCTTTGAATTTGGCCAGCGGACTCCAGGTGTCGGCGCACTTTTTCTGGAACCGGCGAAATGCCGCGGCGCTGTCGCACCACGGTGTGCGAATGGAGTTCGATCCGGTGCAGCGTCAGCGCGCATCGCTGATTCTCGGCTTCATCTTCGCGATCCTCGCCGTTGCGTTGATGTTCGTTCTGTCGTGGTTCAAGCCCGCCGGACAGGTCGGGCAGTCCGCGATTCTGGCCGACCGCGACACCGGAGCGATCTTCGTCCTGGTCGACGGCCGCCTGCACCCGGCGGTGAACCTGGTCAGCGCCCGGCTCATCGCCGGACAGGCCAACAACCCCACCTTCGTCAAAGCCAACGAACTGGCCAAGTACCCGCAGGGTCCGTCGGTCGGCATCGCGGGCGCGCCCGCGGCCATGCCCCTGCGCACTGCCGACAACTCGGAGTGGACGGTGTGTGACAGCGCGCCGGACAAGCCGAGCGCTGCTCCCGTCGTCACGGCCATCGGCGGGCCGCTGGCCGTCGGATCGCGAGCCCAGCCGCTGAAGCCGCCGAAGGCGGTGCTCGCTGAGCACGACGACAAGACCTACGTCATCTGGAACGGACAGCGCTCCGAGATCGACCTGTCCAACAAGGCGGTCGCGCTGGCGCTGGGGGTCGACTCCGACGCTCCACAGCCGGTCCGGATCTCCACGGCGCTGTTCGACGCGCTGCCGGCCACCGAGCCGCTGAACACGCCGGCCATCCCGGGTGCGGGCGCGCCGTCGCAGTTCAACGTGGCGCCCGACGCGGTCGTCGGCTCGGTGCTGTCCGTGCGCGACCTCGAGACCGACAACAACAAGTTCTATGTGCTGCTTCGCAACGGGGTCCAGCCCATCTCGCCGTTCGTGGCGTCGCTGTTGCGTTCCGCCAACTCGTTCGGCGACGAGCTTCCGGTGGTCGTCGCGCCCGACCGCCTGACGCGGGTTCCGGTGGTCGAGACGCTCCCGGTGGACTACTACCCGACCACCCGGCTGGAGTTGGTCGACACCACCGCCGAGCCGGTCACCTGCCTGAGCTGGTCGAAGGGGTCCACCGACCGGTCGTCGGAGTCCGTCGTGCTGTCGGGCAAGGGGCTACCCATCCCGATCGGATCGGACGACCGGTTGCTGCAGCTGGTCAAGAATGACCGCTCGCCTGAAAGCGTGGAGGCCGACCAGGTATATATGTCCCCGGGGGCGACCAACCTGGTGATGACCACCGGTGCCGCGCCGAACGCCACCAGCCGCGAGTCCATGTGGTGGATCAGCGACCAGGGCGTCAGGTACGGAATCTCGCTGGAGGACGACACGCTGCGGGCGCTGGGCATCTCACCGCCCATGGCGCGGCAGGCACCGTGGCCGTTGATCCGGGTGTTCGCCCCCGGACCTGCGCTCAGCCGCACCGACGCGATGACGCAGCACGACACGCTGGCAGCACCCGCCGGGGCAGCCCCGCTGACCCAGGCGAACAAACCGCAATGATCTCGACGATCGCCCGCAGACCACGATATTCACCGGAGGAGACCATGGACACGAAGTCAGGACTGGCGCCGTGACCGATCGCGACGACTTTCTGCGGGAACACCTTTCACCACCGTCGGACGGCGGCGACGAGCCCGCCGGCCGGTCACCCCAGCCGCCCCGGCCCCCGGCGCCCGAGGAGACAGGCGCCCGCAACGGGGTGGACGACGGCGCGCGTCCGCCCGGGCCGGACGACGTCGGCCGCAGGTCACCGGAGGAGCCCGCTCGCCCTCCCGGTCCCGACGCTCCTCGACCGCGCTGGACCGCGGATGCCAGCCGCACCCACACTGGCCCGCAGCGGATCCCGCCGGGCGGTTTCCGGCACGGGCCGCCGCCCATGCGCCCGCCCGAACCCGGCGCGCCGCCCCGCGGCGGCGAGGGCGGGCCGGCCGGTCAGGCCGAGGGCAGGCCGCGCGACGAGACGGCCGCCGAATCCACCCGGGTGATGCCGCCCAGCGCGGACGCGAGGGGCGGTATGGCGTCGTCTCGCCCGCCGGGCTGGCCGCAGGAGCCGCCCCGCGACCGCGAACGGTCGGGGCGGCCCGCGGGCCAGGACTGGTCCGCGGAACGGTCGGCCTCGCCGAACTGGGCGGTCGCCCCCGCGGCCGCACCGCCGGCGGCCGGCTACTCCTACGTCGACAGCATCCGCACCAGCGAACTGGTACCGAGCAAGAAGATGCCGCCCCGGAAAGGCTGGCGGCGCTTCATCTTCCGCGGCAGCTTCGGCCTGATCAACCTCGGGCCGTCGCCCGACGAGCAGCGGCTGGCCGAGCTGGAGATCAAGATCCGGTCACTGCTGCGCGGCCACTACAAGATCGGCGTGTTCGGCAAGGGCGGCGTCGGCAAGACGACGGTCGCGGCCAGCGTCGGTTCGATCTTCGCCGAACTGCGCCAGGACGACCGGGTGGTGGCCATCGACGCCGACACCGCGTTCGGCAAGCTCGGCAGCCGGATCGACCCGAACGCCGCCGGCTCGTACTGGGAGTTGGCCGCCGACGAGCACCTGGACACCTTCGCCGACGTCCGCAGCCGGGTGGGCAACAACAACGCGGGGCTGTTCGTGCTCGCGGGCGAGGCCAGCACCGCCCGGCGCCGGGTCCTCGACCCGGCCATCTACCGCGAGGCGACGGCGCGGCTGGACCGGCATTTCACGATCTCGATCGTGGACTGCGGCTCGACGATGGACTCCGCGATCGCGCAGGAGGTGCTGCGTGACCTCGACGCGCTGATCGTGGTGTCCTCGCCGTGGGTGGACGGCGCCTCGGCCGCGGGCCAGACGATGGAGTGGCTGGCCAACCGCGGATACACCGGTCTGCTGCATCGCACCGTGGTGGTCCTCAACGACTCCGACGGCCACGCCGACAAACGCACCCGCTCGATCCTGGTGCAGCAGTTCGCCAGCCGCGGGCAGGTGGTCGTCGAGGTGCCGTTCGACTCGCACCTGCGTCCCGGCGGGGTCATCGATGTGAGTTCGGAGATGGCGCCGCTGGCCCGACGCCGCTTCATCGAGATCACCTCGGCGATCGCCGAGCACTTCGCGTCCACCACCGACGGGCCGCGGGACCGCCGGTGACAACCGTCCGCGAACCGGTCCCCAGCCCGGCCAAGCACACTGCGACCCCGGTCGAGGTGCCGCCGTCGTGCCGGGTTTCGATCCTGGCGGGCGAATCGCACCAGGTCGACCTGGTGCTGCCGTCGGCCGTCCCGCTCAACACGCTGGTCGACCCGGCCGTCATCGCGATCAACAAGGTGCTGCGCGGCCGCGGCGCCGCCGAATTGCCACCCGCACCTTATGAATTCGCCCGCGCGGCGGGGATGTCGGCGCTGCCCTCGGACGTCTCGTTGAGCGGACACAACATCGTCGACGGCGACGTCCTGGCGCTGGTGCCCGCGGGCAGCGCCGAACACTACGGCCCGGTGGTGGAGAACGTCTCGACGGCGTTGGCGCAGTACGCCTCCGATCACTTCGTGCGGGTGACGGCGAAGACGGCGCTCGCGGTCGCCGCGGTGATCATCGGCGGCGCGCTCGGCGTGGCGGCGATGCTGCTGTGGCGGTTGCGCTGGGCGCACGAGAGCGCCCTGCTGGTGCCGATCCTCTTCGCGGCGGCGACGATCGCGCTGCTGGTCACTGTCGCGGTCGGCGTCCGAGTCGGCGCGGGCCGCGTCGTGACCGACGGCTCGGCGTGGGCTGCGCTGGCCACCGCGGCACTGGCCGCCGCGACCATTCCGCCCGGCGGGTCACCCGGCGCGCCGCACGCGTTTCTCGCCGCGGCCACTGCTCTGGCCGGGGTGTGGCTACTGGTGCGGTTCACCGGGCGCTACTGGACCGCCGCCGCGGCGATCGTCACGGCGGGCTTCGGCGCCGCCGCGATCGCGCTGGTGCGGATGTACTGGGAGGTGCCCGGACCGCGGATCGGCGTCGCCGTCCTGGTCGCGGTGCTGGTCGCGGTCTCCGCGGCACCCACGATCGCGCTGCGGATGGCAGATGTTCCCCGGCAGACGTTCGGCTCCATCACCGGCCGGGACATCTTCGCCCGCGCGCCCGGTCAACCCGAGGACACCGTGTCCCCCGTCGAAGACGGTCCGCCCTCGGACGTCACGCTCACCGGCGAACAGGTGGCCGCGGCGGCCCGCAAGTCCAACACCGTGCTGACCGGCGTCTTACTCGGGGTCGCGGCGGTCGCGGTGCCCGCGGCCTGGATCACCGTGACACCCCACGGTGAGCGCGAGTGGGCCCAGCTGGTCGTGCTCGGCGCGGTCGCAGCCGTTCTGATCCTGCGCGCCCGGGCATTTCGCGATCGACGGCACGCCATCATCCTGGTCGGCATCGCCGTCGCCGCCCTGATCGGCGCCGCCGCCAAGTACGGGCTGGCCGCCCCCGCCGACGACACGGCCATGACGCTCATCGCGGCCGGCGCGGCCGTCGGCATCGCGGCGCTGGGACTGGTGGCCGCGACCGTCGTGCCGCCGCGGATCTTCTCCCCGCCGGTGCGCAAGATCGTCGAATACACCGAATACCTTTTGCTGGCCCTGGTCGTTCCGTTCGCGGCGTGGGCGCTCGGCATCCTGCAGTACGTCCGCTACCACTGATGCGGCGGCTGACGCGCGGGGCGCGGACCTCCTCTGCGGCAGCGGCCGCTGTCCTGCTGCTCGGCGCCAACGTGCTGCTGCCCGCGGCGGCGACCGCCATCCAGCCGCCCGGGATCGACCCCGCCGCGTTGCCGCCGGACGACACGCCTGGCCCCGATCAGGAGATGAAGCAGCAGAACACCTGCGCCGACCCGCTGACCGTGGCGACGCCCGACGTCAGCCAACCCGCGCCGGGCAACGTCATGCTGGACATCACCCAGGCGTGGAAGTACTCCACCGGCGCGGGCGTGACCGTGGGGCTGATCGACACCGGCGTCACCCCCAACCCGCGTTTTCCCGAGTTGTTCGCCGGCGGCGACTACGTGATGGGCGATGCGAACGGCGGCCTGTTCGACTGCGACTCGCACGGCACCGTCGTGGCCTCGATCATCGCCGCGCAACCGTCGGATCCGGCCGCCAAGCCGCCGCCGATGCCGCCGAACGCCGGCCCCCCGCCCGCACCGCCGAACGTCGAGGCCTCGCCGTTCCCGACCACACCGCCGCCACCGCCGCCGAAGCCGAGCACCGTGACGGTCACCGCGCCGCCGCCACCGCCCCCGCCGGGGGATGCGCCGCCGCCGGACGAACCGGTCGCGCCCGCGGCCGGACCAGGTGGAGGTGAGCAACCCCCAGTACCGGGGCCGCCGCCAGGCAGTCCCGACGGCGTCGTCGGCGTCGCTCCCGACGCCGCGCTGATCTCGGTGCGCCAGTCCTCCTCGGCGTTCGGTCCCGCGCGCCCGCAGCCCGGCGACAACGAGGAGATTCGCCGCAAGGCAGGCGATATCGCGACGCTGGCCCGCGCGGTCGTGCACCTCGCGAACCTCGGGGTGCGGGTGATGAACATCTCGGTGACCGCCTGCATCAACGCCGCACAGCCCATCGACCAGGCCGCGCTCGGCGCCGCCATCCACTACGCCGCCGTCGACAAGGACATCGTCATCGTCGCCGCGGCGGGCAACGAGGGCGAAGGATCGGCGTGCGGGCAGAACCCGATGTTCAACCCGCTGCGTCCAGACGACCCGCGCGACTGGCAGGACGTGTCCACCATCGTCACGCCCGCCTGGTACTCCGATTACGTGCTGACGGTCGGCGCGGTGTCGCCCGACGGCCAGCCGCTGCCGCAGAGCATCGCGGGCCCCTGGGTCGGCGTCGCGGCACCCGGCCTGGAGGTGATGGGCCTGTCGAGCGTCAACGGCGCCCCGATCAACGCGCTGCCGGGCCGCGACCCGGGCAAGGCGATCCCGTTGTCCGGCACCAGTTTCGCGACGGCGTACACGTCCGGCGTCGCTGCGCTGGTGCGGGCCAAGTATCCGCAGCTGTCGTCCCACCAGATCATCCGGCGGATCACTGAGACCGCGCACAACCCGCCCCGCGGGGTGGACAACAAGGTCGGCTATGGGGTGGTCGACCCGGTCGCGGCGCTGACCTTCGACGTGCCGCCCGGTGACCGGCTCCCGCCCGAGCATCTCACCGACCTGCTCCATGTGCCCGCCCCGCCGCCCCCGCCGGATCTGCGGCCCCGGCACACCGCGCTGATCGGCGCAGCGGTGGTGGGTGTGCTCGCGGTCGCGGTGGCCGGCGTCGCGGCGGTCCGACGGAGGCGCTCGTGAAGGCGCGCACGATCGGCGTGAACGCCTCGATCCCGGCCGTGGTCGGGGTCGAGGTCGCGGTGCTCGCGGCGGTCGTGATCTTCCGCCCGGAGCGGTGGTCGTGGTGGCCGACCGTAGCGGTGGCCGTGGTGGCGATCGGGCTGTTGATGGTTACCGTTTACCGCCGCAACGCCGTTCGCTGGATCGTCGACCGCGTCCGCTGGCGGCGACGGCGCGGCCACACCTCCTCCCCCGCCCCGGCGGCCGACATCCCGCACGGCGCCTCGCTGTGCGGCGTCCGCGTCCCCGACCGCTTCGACGGCGAGGCGATCACCATGATCGAGGTGACCGGGCAGGCTTACTCGCCGACCCTGCTGACCGGTTCGGCCACCGCGCTGACGCCCAACCGGTTGCCGCTCGACGCGCTGACCGGTCTGCTGGATCAGCCCGGCGGCATCCGACTGTCCGGCATCGACGTGGTCTCCAGCGGGCTGCGGGTGCGCCGCGGCACCGGATACCCGCCGCTGTATTCCACGCTGCTCGCCGACCGCCCGGCCGCGGGGCAGCGCCGGACTTACCTGGTGGTGCGCCTGGACATCGAGCGATCGGTGCGAGGGCTGTCCTACCGGTCGACGGTCGGCGCGGCGGCGGCAGCGGCGACCGAGCGGATCGTCAACGCGCTGCTGCAGCGCGGTGTGCGGGCAAAATCGTTGACCGCCAAGGATCTCGACGCCGCGCTGGCGGAGTTGGGTGCCGGGCTGGCCGTGGTGCCGGCGACGGCCGAACCCGGCGCTGATCCCGCGGCGCCGCGCGTCGCGAGTCGCGTCGCGCCCACCGAGTCGTGGAAGTCGATCCAGGCTCACCCCGGCTACCTGACCTCGTACTACTTCTCGCCGGAGGACATCACCACCAACACCCTCAATCAGATGTGGGCGCTGCGTTCCGACGCTGTGGTGCAGACGATTTCGCTGACCAGGAAGCGTGGGCCCGCCGCGGCGGGTACCTGGGTGTCGGCGCTGGTGCGGGTGAACGACCCGCAGGCACCGACCCGGCCGCCCACCCTCTACCTCAACCCGCTGCCCGGCCATCAAGGCCCGGCGGCCATCCGGTCGGCGCCGCTGCCGCGCAGGTTCGATGCCGTAGCGGCGCGGCCGCTGGACACGTTGCCGCTGGAGTTGCCCGTGGGCTCCTCGGGCGTGCTGGTCGGCACCACCCAGCGCGGCGACCTGCTGCTGCTGTCGCTGACCGATCCGGATCAGGCCACCCGCATCGCGCTGCACACCGCGATGCCGTACGCCTGCCAGCTGTTGGTGCGGGCGGCGGCCGTCGGCGAGCGCATCGCGATCTACACCGACAAGCCGGCGCGCTGGCGTCAACTCGAGCAGCCGTTGATCGCGGTGGTCGACCGCAGGCATCCGCCGGAGTTCGTGCCGTCCATCATCGTCAGCGACCGCGCGGGCGGGCCGCCGCCCGCGGGCCTGGCCTCGACGGTGATCACCATCGGGGAAGCCGACCGCAACGCGCCGACGCCGGACCTGTCCTTCACCCAGATCTCGGCGTCGACGGTGCGCATCGCCACCTCGGCGTTCACCACCGACGTCCAGATCGCCACGTTCAAGGCCGAGCAGCCCTTCCTGGGCGCTGCGGGCCAGACCGCCTAGAAGACACCGGGTTTCGATGCCCACCGCATCCGCGAGGAGGAGATCATGACGTCGGCCCCGACCGATATGCGCCGCTCGTTCGACAGCGCGATCGAACGGTTCAAGGCCGGCGATTCGCGAGGCGCCCTCGCCGGTTTCGTGGCGATCACCGCGACGCAGCCGACGATGTCAGACGCCTGGCTGGGCCGGGTCGCGTGCGGGGATCACGCCATCGACGTGCTGGCGGCCGCACATCGCAACTCGCGTTCGCTCTATCGGGAGACCAGGCGCATCGGGTTGGTCGACGGCGACCTGCACGCCCGCATCGACGCTCCCCTCTACGTGACGATGCCGGTGTGGTCGCGCTCGACGATCGCGCTGGCCTACGCCGCAGGCCTGGTCGCCGACCGCCGGTTCGCCGACGCGGCGGACGTGCTCGAAGATCCCGTCATCACCGGCGACGCGATGGCGGCGCAGTGGGCGCAGTTCATCGGCGCGTCGGCCTACCACCTGACGCAGCGGTGGCCCGATGTGCTGCGGATCACCGCGAAGTCGCCCCCGGCGCACGCCACGCATGTGGTCGAGGATCTGACCGCGGCCGTCGACACGCTGGCCGCCGCGGCGGCCGCCAGCATCGGACAGTTCCAGTCGGCGCTGGACCGCGCCCACACCGTCGCGACCAAGAACCAGTTCATCGCCTCCGACGCCGCCCTGACCCGCGGCTGGTGCCTGCGCGAACTCGGTCAGGAGGATGCCGCGCGGGCGTCGTTCGAGCAGGCCACCAACAACGGCGTGCTGCTCGAGGCCGCGTCGCAGGCGCTGGCCAACCCGGGCTACCGGTTGATCGTCACCGACGCGGAGACCATCGCGACCCGCACCGACCCGTGGGATCCCGGCACCGAGACCTCCAAGGCGCAGCGCGCCGCCGAGGCGCTCGAGGAGCAGAAGGACGTGGTGCTCGCCGGTGCGCAGCGCAAACTCGACGAGCTGATCGGGCTGACCGGGCCGAAGGAGCAGATCACGGTGTGGCGCACCGAGATCCAGATCGATCAGATTCTCGCCGAACGGGGCGAGGAGACGTCGATGACGAACGAGAACCACATGGTGCTCGAGGGCCCGCCCGGCACGGCGAAGACGTCGTTCGCCCGCATCGCGGCGGAGTTCCTGTTCGGGCTCGGCAAGATCGAGCACCCGACCGTCGTCGAGGTCACCGAGGAGGACCTGGTCGTCGGGTATATCTCGCAAACCGCGGCCCGGATGAAGGAAGTGTGCGAATCCGCCCTCGGCGGAGTGCTTTTCATCGACGAGGCCTACCGGCTGGCGCCCGAGCACGAGGGACACTCGTTCGGCAAGGACGCGATCAACACGCTGCTGAAGTACATGGAGGACTTCCGCGACCGGCTGGTGGTGATCGTCGCCGGCTATCCGAAAGAGATGCGCCGCTTCATGCAGGCCAATCCCGGCCTGGCGTCGCGCTTTCACCTGACGTTGTCGTTCACCAGCTACACGCCCGCCGAGATCGTGCAGATCGGTCAGCTGATCGCGGGCAAGGAGAAGATCGCCATCGCCGACACCGCGTGGCCGCTGTTGCATGAGGAGGCCGCCCGGCTGCGCGACACTCCCATCGAGCAGGGCACCGCGCTGGACACCGCGGGCAACGGGCGGTTCGCGCGCAAGGTGATCGTGCACTGCAAGCACGAGCGGGCCCGCCGGTTGAGCAGCACGCCTCCGCAGCTGTTGGCCCAGGCCGCCGACACCGACCTGGTGGTCAACGACGACGACATGCGGCGCGCGATCGCGGCGGCGCTCGCGATCAACTGACTTTCCTTGCACCGTGTGGGCCCACACGCAGTAGGTGAGCGACCGTGTTTGCACACGACACGCCGCGCAAACCTGTACAAACGTGCACGCTCGCGGTGCGGAGTCACCAGGTGTCGACGAAGCCCCGCGGCGGCGCCGGCGCGACATGCGCGGTGGCTGCCGTCAGCGTCTCGGCGACGATCCGCCGGGTGTCGGCGGGGTCGATGACATCGTCGATCTCGAACAGCGCGGCGGCGTTGAGCGCCTTGGCGTTGTCCTGCGCCGCCGCAGTCGCCTCGCGCACCCGTTGCTCGCGCTCGCCGTCGTCGGCGATGGCCTCGAGTTCCTTGCGCAGCCCGAGTCGCACCGCGCCCTCCAGACCCATGGGCCCGAGGTGCGCGCCCGGCCACGCGACAGTTAGCACCGGCTCATGCAGGCTGCCGCCCGTCATCGCCTGCGCGCCGAGGCCGTAGCCGCGCCGCAGCACGACCGCGACCAAGGGCACGCGCATCGCCGCGCCCGCCACCAACATCCGGGATGCCCTGCGCACCAACGCCTCCGCCTCCGCGGCAGGCCCGACCATGTAGCCCGGGCAGTCGATGAGTGACAGCACCGGGATCCCGAAGCAGTCGCACAGTTGCAGGAAGCGGGCGGCCTTGTCTGCGGCGGCGGCCGTGATCGCCCCCGCCATGTAGCGCGTGTCGTTGGCGATGACGCCGACGGGCCGCCCCTCGATGCGCGCCAGGGCCGTCACCATCTCGCGCGCGAAGCGGGGCCGCAGGAACGTCACCGACCCGTCGTCAGCCAGCGTCGTGATCACGGGGCCGACGTCGTAGGCGCGCCGTTCACGCTCGGGAATGATTGTGCGCAAGGGTGTTTGGTCACCGCCGTCGCCTGTTGTGCTCGCCCCCTGGAAGTAGCCGAGCAGCCGTTTGGTGACGGTCACCGCTTCCGCCTCGTCAGCGACGACGACGTCGACGACGCCGTTGGGTTCTTGCACCGAGATGGGTCCGACCTCGTCGGGGTGGACGTCGCCGAGGCCCCCGCCCGCGATCATCGCCGGGCCGCCCATCCCGATCGACGCGTCGGCGGTGGCGACGATCAGGTCGGAGGCGCCCGCGATGACGGCGTTGCCCGCGAAGCAGCGGCCCTTCACGACCGCGATGCGCGGCACCACACCCGACAACTGCGCCCACAGCTTGAACGCGCGCGTCTCCAGCGACGACACCGTCGGAAAGTCGGTGTCGCCCGGCCTGCCGCCGCCGCCCTCGGCGAAGAAGACGGTGGGCAGTCGCATCCGCTCGATCAGGTCGAACAGCCGATCCTTCTTGCGGTGTCCGAGATAGCCCTGGGTGCCGGCCAGCACGGTGTAGTCGTAGGACAGCACCGCGCACGCACTGTGCTGGTCACCGAACATGTCGCGGTTGACGCGCGCGGTGCCCGCCACCAGGCCGTCGGCCGGTGTCCGCGTGATCAGGTCGTCGAGTTCTCTGCGGAACCGCTGCGCGGCGATGGCGAAGCGGCCGTACTCGACGAAGGTGCCGGGGTCGACGAGGTCGTCGATGTTCTCGCGGGCGGTCCTGCCGCCCGAGGCGTGCCTGCGTTCGACCGCGTCGCGGCGGGCGGCATCCTCGGTGAGTGCGCGACGGCGCAGCAGTTCGGCGTGGTCGTCGCGCATCGGCTCGTCGGATGATCCACCCATGAGTCGGGATGCTAACAACGCGCCGGGCGGTGCGGGTCAGGGCCGCAACACACCGATCTTGAGCGCGCGGCGCAGTGTCGCGGCGGCGGGCTTCCTGCTTCGGCAGATCGCATTCGCGATCGCCTCTGCATCACCCTCCAGGTAGGGCAGCAGCGCGAACAGGCCGTACCGAAATCCCGCGAAGAACAGCCCTGGCGAACGCTGATCCTGCTCACCCGCAACGGCTTTGGGCTCGCCGTCGGCGTCGAGCACGCCGAGGTGGCCGACCAGGTCCTCGAGTCCGGGATGGAATCCGGTGGCCGCGATCACCACGTCGACCTCCCGTCGGTCGCCGTCGCCGAGGACCACGTCGTCGCCGTCGAATCCGCTCAGGGCGCCGACGATCTCGATCCTGCCGGTGCGCACGGCGTCGGTGAAGCCGCTGTCCAGCGGCGGGGAGTAGTACGTGGCGCGCATCTCCGACAGCCGCCTGCCCGGCTCGCCCATCCCGTACCGGTCGGCGTCCGGCCACAACCATCGGTGCAGCCGACGGCCGTACCAGTCCAGCAGGCGATCGGGCACCAGCCGCCCCAGTTCGGCCAGCACCGTGATGGGTACGCCCGCGATTTCGCGCCGCAACAGCAGTGGCGGGGTGCGCACGCTGATCGCGACTTCGTCGGCATCGCTGTGCGCCGCCAGCGTGGCGATCTCGACCCCCGAATTTCCCGTTCCCACCACGAGAACCCTGGCTCCAGCAAGGCTTTGAGCGCTTGTGAAGTCCGCCGAGTGCATCACCCGGCCGCGGTAACCCTGCCGACCGGGCCAGGCCGGAGTTGTGGGTACGCGGTCGTGCCCACTGGCGACCACCACATTGCCTGCCATCATGTCGCCGGCGCTGGTGCGCACCCGCCAGCGCGTCCCCGCGCGCTCGACGCGGTCCGCCCGTACCCCGTAGCGGACGTCGGGTAACTGCTCGGCGTAGTCGACCAGGTAGCGCGCCCAGGCCTTCCTGCCCGGCCATCGGCCGTGCTCGGCGGCCATCCGTTGGGGCGGAAGGTCGGACAGCCAGCGCACGGTGTTGAGCCGGAGTCCGTCGTAGCGGTGCCACCAGCTCGCGCCCGCGCGTTCACCGCATTCGAGCACCCGCGTCGTCGCGCCGCAGGCGTCGGCTTGGCGAGCCACTCCCAGGCCGGCCGCACCGGCGCCGATCACCAAGACGTCGACAGTCACGCGAACACCTCGGGACTGTTCGCGAACCGGTTGTCGCAGTCGATCGAGCAGAACGGGTAGCTGTCGCCGTCGTAGAGGCGTGTGGTCGCGACGCGATCGGCGGTCAGCAGCATGCGGCACACCGGATCGGTCCTGCCGCAGTAACAGGTCCGGTCGAACGCGACGGCGTATACCGGGACGGCCTCGGTGATGTTGCGGAAGGTCCTGGCGCCCAGCGGAACCGCCCGTGCGCCGGCGAGCTTCCCGGCCAGCGCCACCGCCTGGCTGACCAATATCTGACCGGCGCCGGCATCGGCCGCCAGGCGAGCGGCGACGTTGACGGTGCGCCCGTAGATGTCGGCGCGGGTCGTGACGACAGGGCCGAAGTCGACGCCCGCGCGTAGCCGCGGGTACCCGCGCGTGCCGTGCACCGCGCCGAAGACCCTGCGCAGCGTTCGGAGTGCTCCGGCCGGTGACTCTGAGGTGAACATCACCGCGTCGCCGATGCCCTTCACCAGTCGGTCCTCGACGCCGAGTTCGCGCCGCACCAGATCGATGAAACCTTCGGCCAGTTCGGCGGCCACCCGGTCACCGTGTGCCTCGGTGAGCGCGGTGAACCCCGCCATGTCCACGAATGCGACCGCCAGGCGGTCGCGCGCCGTCGACGTCGGGATGCGCTGCGGTGAGGTGGTCGGCGGCATCGTCGTCTCCTCTCGCCGTTGTTCAAGGGTCTGCGTGTTCTGATGCCGACCATACATAGTGATATGCGCATATATCTACCCGTAGATCGTGGCGACCCGACGTGAGTGCCGTCTCACCCGTAGTTAGTGCCCTATCTATTAGGGTACGATCTGAGTTGTGACCGCCACAGATGTCCAGGCCGACCCCCTCGCCCTCGAGCGCCAGGTGTGCTTCGCACTGGCGGTCACCAACCGCGCCGTGCTGGCGGTGTACCGGCCGCTGCTCGAGCCGCTGGGTCTGACGCATCCGCAGTACCTGGTGATGCTCGCGCTGTGGGACCACCACCGCGGCGACGACGCCGGAAAGCCCTTGTCGGTCAAGGCGATCGCCGCTGCCTTGCAACTCGATTCGGCGACGCTGTCGCCCATGCTGAAACGTCTCGAGGCGCTCGGCCTGGTCACCCGAACCCGGTCGGCCTCCGACGAACGGACCACCGACGTGGCCCTCACGGCGGCGGGCCTGCGGCTGCGTCGCAAGGCGCTCGAGATTCCGCCCGCCGTGATCGACCGGCTGGGCGTCGGGCTCGAGGAACTCGAGCATCTGCACTCGGTCCTGACCCGGATCAACAGCGCCGCGCTGGCCGCAGGCGCTCTTCAAGGAGAACGCACGTGAACCGTCCCTCACCGGCCCGATACCTCGGCTACGTGTTCGGCCGCCGCCTTCCCGACGAGTACCGCGAGTGGGTGGCACACGACCTGGCTGATCACGGGGCCATCCGCAGGCACATGATCCGCTATGCGATCCCGCCGCTTCTGGTGCTGGCCCCGTTCTGGCTGCTGCCCGCGTCCCTGTACGTGCATCTGGAGATGACAGCGCCGATCTACATCTGGTCGTTGTTGATGGCGCTGGCGCTGAACAAGGTGTGGCGTCGGCACCGGCTTGCGCAGCACGGCCTGGACCCCGCCCTCGTCGACGAGATCAACCGCAAGCGCAACGCCCACATCCACGACGCCTACATCGCCAAGTACGGACCGCGGCCCGAAGAGGCCAGGTGGCAGCGCAACAGCAGCCCGTTCTGACGGGTTGTCCACAGCCGGTTCGGCGACGGCGCCCAGATGTCGGACCGCGGACATAGCGTCCGTTTCATGACGAACTGGATGAACACCGTCAGCCGCGGCCACGTCGAGCGTGGCGTCCGCGGCCGTTTCACGCAGGCCAATCACGGCAAGCCGCACATGCTGGCCAAGATGGCCCGGGGCGACTGGATAGTTTTCTATTCGCCCAAGACCGACTACCCGAAGGGCTCCCCGCTGCAGGCGTTCACCGCCATCGGCCAGGTCGCCGACGACGAGCCCTACCAGGTGGAGGTCTCCGATGACTTCCGCCCGTGGCGGCGCAACGTCGACTTCCTGTCCTGCACGGAGACGCCGATCAGACCGCTGATCGAGCAGCTCGACTTCATCGAGGACAAGAGCCGCTGGGGCTACAAGTTCCGCTTCGGGGTCTTTCGCATCGACGACCACGACCTGGAGGTGATCCGCGCCGCGATGACGGGGTAGCGATACTGTGGCCGGGTGAGCAACACCGATGCCGCGCCGACCGAAGTTGCTTGCGCGGCATCGGCATTCACCGGCGTGCTACCCGCTCGGGAAGTCCCGCTCGGCGGCCCGCGGGCCATTCGGGTCCGGCGCACGTTGCCGCAGCGCGAGCGCTCGCTGATCGGGGCGTGGTGCTTCGCCGATCACTACGGCCCCCATGACGTTCGCAGCGGGGTCGGCATGGACGTACCCCCGCATCCGCACACCGGGCTGCAGACCGTCAGCTGGCTGTTCGAGGGCGAGGTCGAACACCGCGACAGCGCCGGCGTCCATGCGTTGGTGCGCCCAGGCGAGCTCAACCTGATGACGGCCGGCGCGGGCATCTGTCACTCCGAGGTCTCCACCGCCGCGACGACGATCCTGCACGGCGTTCAGCTGTGGGTGGCACTGCCCGACGCCGACCGCGACACCGGCCGGGACTTCGCGCACTACGCGCCGGAGCCCGTCGCGGTGCCTGGTGCCGCGCTGCGGGTGTTCCTCGGCGAGCTGGGGGGTAGCCGTTCCCCCGTGCACACGTTCACCCTGCTGCTCGGCGCGCAGATCGATCTCGATCCCGGCGCGCGCGTCGACCTCGACGTGAACCCGGCCTTCGAGCACGGCGTGCTGCTCGACCGGGGCCGCCTCGAAGCGGCAGGTGCGGCTCTCGAGGTGGCCGACCTGGCATACCAGGCCGCCGGTTGCGGGGTGTTGTCGCTGCACAACCCGGGCGACGGACCGACGCGTGCGGTACTGCTCGGCGGGGTGCCGTTCGATGAGCAGCTGGTGATGTGGTGGAACTTCGTCGGGCGCAGCCACGACGACATCGCCGGCTACCGGAAGATGTGGGAGGACCGCGATGCCCGCTTCGGCGCCGTCGACGGTTACCGTGGCGCAGTCGAGCGACTGCCCGCACCCCCGCTGCCCAATGCGACCTTGCAGCCCCGACCCAACCCGAAGGGACAACCATGACCACCCCGGACAAGACCGGCGCCCCCACCTCGGTGAGCGCCGAATCCGACCGGTACACGATCTCCGTCGACGGCCAGAAGGTCGGCAGGGCCGAGTTCCTCGACCGCGGACAGCGGCGCATCTTCACCCACACCGAGGTGGACAAGGGTTTCGAAGGTCGCGGCTTGGCGACGATCCTGATCGGCGAGGCGCTGCAGCACACCCGCGACGCCGGGCTGCGGATCGTCCCCAAGTGCGAGTCGGTCGTCTCCTACGTCGAGAAGCATCCCGAGTACGCCGACGTCGATGACTGAGTCAGGCGGTTAGCCGCGCTATCGTCTTTGCCGATGACAAGTCATGACCAGGCATTCTTCGCCGCAGACGGAGACATGCTGGTGCCCAGCCCGCTCGCGCGCGGGCCGTGGGGTTCGACGATCAGCGGCACCTACATCGGCGGCCTGCTGGCGCGGGCGATCGAACTGGCCGGCGGCGACGCCGACCTGCAGCCCGCGCGATTGACCGTCGACCTGCTGCGGCCCGTCGCCCTGGCCCACCCGGTGCGCGTGACCGCCACCGTCGAACGCGAGGGCAGGCGGATTCGGTTGGTGGACGCGACAATGCGGCAGGAGGACACCGTCGTCGCACGCGCCGGCGCCTTGTTCCTGCGGCGCGGCGAGCAACCGCCCGATGCGGCGTGGACCATGCCGATTGAGATGCCGCCGCCACCCGAGCGGCCCGCCGACGTGTCCGGTGACTTCACGATGGAGTTGTGGACGTACAGCGCGAACTCCACGTCGACGGGCCCCAGCAACGATCTGTCCGAGTGGCAACACGGCGGCCAGAAATACGCGTGGGTGCGCGACGTGAAGCCGCTGGTCGCCGGGGAAGCCGTGTCGCCGTTCGTCCGCGCCGCGATGGCCGGTGATGTGACGAGCTCGCTAACCCATTCCAGCGCAAGCGGTTTGAACTACATCAACGCCGACTACACGCTGACGTTGAGCCGGTTGCCGGTCGGCGAGTACGTCGGGCTGGCGGGCCTGACGCACTACAGCCACGCCGGCGTCGCAACCGGAACGGCGACGCTGTTCGACCGGACCGGCCCGATCGGCTCCGGGGTGGCGACGGGGCTGGCGAACGCGGGCTTCAAACCGCCCAGCCGCGGCTAACGCGGCTCGAGGACGAAGACCGGGATGTCGCGGTCGGTCCACGCCTTGTAGCTATCGAAGTCGGCGTAGGCCTCGACCAGCTTCGGCCACAGGCGCGCCTTCTCGTCCGGGCCGGCCAGCACCGCGCGCACAGCACGCCGGTCGCGGCCGATCTCGATGTGCACGTCGGGATCGGCGATCAGGTTGTGATACCACTGCGGGTTCTCGTCGCGGCCGCCCATCGACGCCACGATGATGACGTTGTCGCCCTCGGTGATGTACACCAGCGGCGAGGCGAACAGCTTGCCGGACTTGCGGCCCCGGTGCTCGAGAAGCAATGTCGGCACCGGCTTCTTCGCGCCCGCGCCGACGCGCCAGTTCGCGCCGATCTTGCCGCCGCTGCGGCGATAGACCCAGGCGTGCGCGCGGCCCGCGTAGCGCATCGCCGTCTTCACGAACGGGGCGTTGAGCTGCTTGGGCTTGTTGTTGGCGTCCATGCGCACAACCTATAGGTATTGCGCGGTGCTGCCACCGATCGGCATCGGGTCCATGCCGAGCTTGCGGTGATCCCAGCTGCGCAGCCGGCCCGGCACCACCCGCACGCAGATCCGGTTGTGCATCATCTGCTCGACGAACGGTTTCATCTCGTCGGAGTAGGGCCCCGTGTAGCGTTCCCACACGCTTTTCCCAACGCGCAGATTGGTTTCCGGGTCGTCGACGATCTCGGCGGTGCCGTCGATGGACACCCCGCGCAGGGTGTCGTAGCTCTGGCCGTCCTCGATCATCACGGTGATGGTCGGGTCGCGGCGCAGGTTCACCGCCTTCTGCGATTTGGCCTTGGTCTCGAACCAGATCTCGCCGTCGACGACGGCGTACCACATCGCGACCAGATGCGGCCGCCCGTCCGGCAGCACCGTGGCCATGGTGGCCGTGCGGCTGCGCTCGATGAATTCGGCGATCTCCTCGTCGGACATGACGATCTTCGCCCGCTGGTTTGTGCCCACGCTCGAATACTTTCAGGTCCGCACCGCGGTGACCGTCACCGGGATGCCGTTGAGCGCTCCGTTGCCCGACGGCTCGTCGATGAACGTCGGCGGCGACAGCACGTTGGTGTTGGCGCCGGGCGAGCCGTTGGCGATCGCCAGCCGGGTGCCGTCCTTGCCGTGGCCCCAGCCGTGCGGCATGGACACCACGCCGCGCATGATCGCGTCGGTCACCTCGACGGGCACTTCGATGTCGCCGCCCGCCGACGTCACCGTCACGTGGTCTCCGGTGTGCACCCCGCGGCGTTTCGCGTCGTCGTCGTGCATCAGCAGGGTGCAGCGATCCTTGCCCTTCATCAGCGGTCCCACATTGTGCAGCCACGAGTTGTTCGACCGCAGATGGCGCCTGCTGACCAGCACCAGGTCGTCCGGCGCCCGCTCGAGCCGTGCGGCGAGCCGGGGCAGGTCGTCGAGCAGGTACTGCGGGGCCAGCCGGATCTTGCCGTCCGCGGTGCCGAGCACGTCGGGCACCTGCGGCACCATCGGACCGAAATTGATGCCGTTGGGCTGGGCCTTCAGCTTCTCCAGCGTCACCCCATCGGGGTTCTCGCCGTATCCGTCCCCGAACGGCCCGGTACGCAGCGTGAAGTCGAGGATTCGCTCCGGCCCGCCGTGCTGGTAGCGCCGGCGGATCTCGGCTCCGTCGAGTCCCTTCGTGAAGGCCATGTAGTCGAAGAACCCGTCGTCGATCGCCGCCACGTCGACGTCCTCAGCGGGGGTTCCTGTGCACAGCCCGGTCAACCGGATCAGGATCTCCCACTCCTGGGGTGCGTCCGGGTCGGGTCGGGTGAAGACGGGCGCCGAGTAGTTGGCGATGCTGTTGATCGCGAAGTTGAGAATGAGGTCGTCGTGGTGAGGCTGCTCCAACGGCGAAGGGGCGGGCAGGATCACGTCGGCGTGCCGGGTGGTTTCGTTGAGCCACAGGTCGACGGCGATCATCGCGTCCAACGTCGGCAGCACCTCGTCGAGCTTGTGCCCGGCGGGTGTGGACAGCACCGGGTTGCCCGCGACCGTGATCAGCGCCCTGATCTGGCCGTCGCCGGGTGTGGCGATCTCCTCGGCCAGACACGACACCGGCACCTGGCCGAGCACCTCTTTGGCGCCGCGCACGCGGGTGCGGAATCGGCCGAAATCCGCGGCACCGTCCTCGAGGCCGGGTATCGGCTGCACGGTGACCGACCAGGCGGCCGCCCGGGGGAACATCGAGCCACCCTCGGCGTCGAAGTTGCCTGCCAGGATGTTGACGACGTCGACCAGCCAACTGGCCAGACTGCCGAATTCCTGGTTGCACGTGCCGATCCGGCCGTAGACGACCGCACGAGGGGTGCCGGCCAGTTCGCGGGCCAACTCCCGGATGCGCTCGGCGTCGATCTTGGTGACGGCCGCGACGCGCTCCGGCGGCCACTGCGCGGCGACGTCGCGCATCCGGTCGATCCCGTCGACGTGGGGCGCGAGATCACCGAGGCGGACGAGGTTCTCCGCGAACAGCGTGTGGGCGATGGCCAGCAGCAGCGCCGCGTCGGTGCCTGGGGTGATCGGCAGCCACTCGTCGGCGCGCGCGGCCGTCGCCGTCCGCACCGGGTCGATCACAATCACCCTGCCGCGCTCGCGGATTCCCTCGATGATGCCCATCACGTCGGGCGCAGCCAGCAGCGAGCCTTGCGAGGCGGCCGGATTGGCGCCCATCACCACGAGCAGGTCGGTGCGTTCGATGTCGGGCACCGGGAAACTCCACCAGCCGCCGTACATCAGGTGTGAGGACAGGTTTTTCGGCCACTGGTCGACGGTGCCCGGCGAATAGGACAGCGGGATGCCCGACATGCCCAGAAGCACGCCTGTGTAGCGGCCCAGCGAGAAGGAGTGCGCGAGTGGGTTTCCGGTGTAGCACGTGACCGCGCCGATGCCGTGCTGCTCGATGATGGGCGCCAGCAGTTCGGTGCAACGCCGGAACGCCGCACCCCAGCTGACCTCCTGCCACTGCCCGTCGACCTTGATCATCGGGCGCCGGATCCGGTCCGGGTCCTCGTGCAGGGCGCCCAGCGTCGCGCCCTTGGGGCAGATGTGCCCGCGGCTCCAGGTGTCGTCGCGGTTGCCGCGGATACTTGCGACCTTGCCGTCGGCCACCTGAATCTCCAAGCCGCACATGGCCTCACACAGCGGGCAGGTGTATAGGTGGCGTCCGTCTTCTCCGGTCGCGGCGACCTGCTTATCCAATCCGGCGGTCATGGCTGCCTCCTCCTGCGAATGCGATTTCGCGGTTGCCGTGACACACTGTAACGACAAATCCGGACTGGGGGAATGGCTGATGGGCACGACGCGGCACCGACGCCAGGGCTCTCGCCGCGACCCGGCGATCGACGACGCGGTGCGGGCGGCCGCCCGGACGCTGCTCGTCGAACGCGGATATTCCGCGACGACGATCGACTTGATCGCGGCCACCGCGGGCGTCAGCCGGCCCGCGGTTTACCGGCGATGGAATTCAAAGGCACAACTGGTGCACGAGGCCGTCTTTCCAGATCTCGGCCCCGAGGCACCCGCGCAGGACTTCGCCGCCGAGATCGCCCGGCTGTGCGCGGGGGCGGTTCGGATGTACGGCGATCCGGCTGTGCGCGAGGCGATCCCGGGATTGATGGTCGACCTGCGCTCCGATCGGCGGATGCGCCGGGTGATCAGCGACCGGCTGGAGGCGGCGGCCCGCAGCCAGTTGGCGGCCGCCGTCGACGACGCGGCCGCCGCCGGCGTCGCCAGGGATGGCATCAGCGCCGACACCCTGATGGACATGATCGCCGGCGCGGCCTGGTACGCCGTCTGCGTGCGACACGTGACGGACACCGATCGGGCCACCAAGGAACTGACCGACCTCGTTCTGAACGGGGTGCTCAACGGCGGCGCGATCAGCTAGCCGGCTCGGACACGACCCGCCGTCTCGACGGGCACCGCGACCGGCACCTCAACAATTGTGGGCGAGGGGGTGTGTGAAACCACGACATAGGTGACACCTGAGTCGGGTCATGGGTTACACCTGCAATGACCGTCGATGAGTCG